>NZ_JBZGDV010000007.1:0-281590 GCF_058355585.1 Nocardioides sp. Z13_37
CTTTCCGCTCGACTTGCATGTGTTAAGCACGCCGCCAGCGTTCGTCCTGAGCCAGGATCAAACTCTCCATCGAAAAACACGCACCCACACCCACCACCCAAAGGCAGCAGACACAGACACGACAATCAATAAGAGCCACATCCATGACAAAAAACGAAACTGACATGTTGTCAGAATCATCGTCAAAGAAACCGCGACACCACACCCAACCCACACCCCAAAGGAGCGCAAGCCAGAACATGACGTCAACGGGGCAAAACAAACTAATTCGTCGACTAATCAAACACACTGTTGAGTTCTCAAAAATCAGACGCACCCACATCGCGATCCGGTGAGGATCTCGGTTGCGTGAGGCAACTGGTCAAACTTAGCGAGCGACAATCTGTCGAAGCAAATCCTCGACTGTTTCGCTCTGACCCGGTGGTGTCACCGTGACCGATGACCGCTTCAGGTTGTCCTGCCCGGGGCCGGGAGCCCGACCTGACCGGTCTTGCTCCCCGCCGCTCCCTGGCGACAAAGAGAACATTATTCATTCCGCCCGGATCGCGCAAATCGAAACGGTGTGACCGCGCGCACACCTGCGTTTGTGCAGGTCAGAGGCCTGTTGGGGCCACTGGGGCGGGTGGGAGCGGCGTTCCGGGGCCGGTGGGACGGGCCCCGCGAGCACCCGCCCACCGCGTCCTCAGGACACCTCGACGCCGGCGAACTTCTTCTTGCCGCGCCTGAGCACCAGCCAGGATCCGGCGACCAGGTCGTCCTTCGTCGGCCGGAGCTCGGGGTCCTCCACGCGGACGTTGTTGAGGTAGGCGCCGCCCTCGGCGACGGTGCGACGGGCCTCCCCCTTGCTCTTGGCGAGGCCGGCGGCCACGAGCAGGTCGAGGATGCCGAGCAGGTCGCCGGCCGGGATCCGCGTGCCACCTGCCTCGCGCAGCGCGGCCGCGAGGGTGTCGGGCTTGATGCCGGCGAGGTCTCCCCCGCCGAACAGCGCCGCGGCGGCCGCCTTGGCGTGCTCGACCTCCTCCTCGGAGTGCACCAGCGCGGTGACCTCGTCGGCGAGCCGCTTCTGGCCCGCGCGCAGGAACGGCTTGTCGGCCGTCTGCTGCTCGAGGTCCTCGATCTCCTCGCGGGAGAGGAAGGTGAAGATGCGCAGCAGCTCACCGACCTTCTCGTCCTCGACGTTGAGCCAGAACTGGTGGAAGGCGTAGGGGGAGAGCATCTCGGGGTCGAGCCACAGGGCACCGCCCTCGGTCTTGCCGTACTTGGTGCCGTCGGTCTTGGTGATGAGCGGCGTCGCGAAGCCGTACGCGTTCTCCCCCGTGACCCGGCGGACCAGGTCGGCTCCCCCGGTGATGTTGCCCCACTGGTCCGAGCCCCCGAACTGCAGGCGCACACCGTGCTCGCGGAAGAGGTTGAGGTAGTCCATCGACTGGAGCAGGACGTAGGAGAACTCGGTGTAGCTGATGCCCGACTCGAGCCGGCGCCGCACGGTGTCACGGGCGAGCATCCGGTTGACCGGGAAGTGCTTGCCGATGTCGCGCAGGAAGTCGATGGTCGACAGAGACGCGGTCCAGTCGTAGTTGTTGACCGTGGTGGCGGCGTTGTCGCCCTCGAAGCTGACGAAGCGCGAGACCTGCCGGCGCACCCGCTCCGTCCACTCCTTCACCGTGTCGAGGGAGTTGAGGGTGCGCTCGCCGGAGTCGCGCGGGTCACCGATCATCCCGGTGGCCCCGCCGACCAGGATGTAGGGCGTGTGGCCGGCGTCCTGGAGGCGCCGCGCGGTGACCAGCTGGACCAGGTTGCCCATGTGGAGGCTGGGGGCTGTGGGGTCGAAGCCCACGTAGAACCTGATGCTCCCCTCGCCCAGCGCGGCGCGGAGCGCGTCGCGGTCGGTGGAGTGGGCGACGAGGCCGCGCCACTCCAGCTCGTCGAGGACATTGGGGGTCGTCACGGGGGATTCCTTCTGCTCGGGCGGACTCGGGTGCGGGCACTAGCCTAGGGCGACGACGCAGGAGGGACGGCACGTGATCGCAGGCAGGTACAGGCTCGACAGGCAGATCGGCCGCGGCGGCTCCGGCACGGTGCACCTGGCCCGCGACGAGGTGCTGGGCCGGCTGGTGGCGATCAAGCGGATCGGTGTGATCCCGGGCTCCGACAGCGCCGGGCTCGAGCGTGCCGAGCGCGAGGCGCGCCTCGCCGCGGCGCTCAACCACCCGCACGTCGTCTCGGTCTTCGACCTCGTCGACGACCAGGACGTGCGCTGGCTGGTCATGGAGTACGTCGACGGCGAGACGCTGAGCGAGCGCGTGGCGACGTCCGGACCGCTGGCCGCCGAGGAGGCCGCCGCCCTGCTCGCGCAGACCGCCGACGCGCTCGTCGAGGCCCACGCGCACGGCATCGTCCACCGCGACGTCAAGCCGAGCAACATCATGATCTCCGGCGGGTCGGCCAAGCTCAACGACTTCGGGATCGCGAGGTCGGAGGACGACCACTCGCTCACCCAGACCGGGCTGGTCACCGGCTCCCCCGCCTACCTGGCTCCCGAGGTGGCCTCCGGGGCGTCGGCCACCCCCGCGAGCGACGTGTGGTCGCTGGGCGCGACGCTCTACCACGCCGTGACCGGCACGCCTCCCTACGACGTCGGCGACAACCTCATCGGCGCGCTCTACAAGATCGTGCACGAGGACCCGCCGCGGCTGCCCGATGACCACCCGCTGGCCGGCCTGCTCACGGTGATGATGAACCGGGACCCCGACGCCCGCTGGCCGATGCCGCGGGTGCGTGACGAGCTGGCCCGCGTCGCGCGCGGACAGGCCTCCACCGTCGTCCCGGTGCCGGTCGCGACGACCACGGCGGGCCCCGAGCGCACCGGCGAGCTGCCGACCCTGCGCGAGCCGGCCACCGCCGCCGGTGCGCCACCGCGCCGGCGCGCCGGCCGCTGGGGGTGGCCGGTGGCCGCGGCCGTCCTGGCGGTCGCCGCGATCGCGGCGGCGTACGTCTGGGCCGGACGCGGCACGCCCGAGGCACTCCCCGAGGAGCGGCAGCCCACCTCGGCGGAGGCCTCGCAGACCCCGGCCAGCAGCGCTCCCCCGGCCACCGCGGAGGACACCCGCGAGCAGATGGACGCCTTCATCGGCTCCTACCTCTCCACCGTGACCAGCGACCCCCGGGCGGCCTTCGACCAGCTCACGCCGGAGTTCCAGGACACCAGCGGCGGCTTCAAGGGCTACATGGGGTGGTGGGGCCAGGTGCGCTCCACCTCGCTGGTCGAGGTCACCAGTGACCCCTCCGACCTCACGGTCGGCTACACCGTCGACTACGTGATGAAGTCCGGCGAGCGCAGCACCCAGCGCGTACGGCTCCAGCTCGAGCGGCGCGACGACCGCCTGCTCATCGCCGGCGAGGGCTAGGGGGCCGAGGGGACGGTCGGGGTCGACGGCCCGCCGAGGTCGTGGCGCTGCGCCCACAGGGCTGCCTGGGTCCGGTCGGCCACCCCGATGCGCTGGTAGGCCGAGGTGAGGTGGGCCTTGACCGTGCGCTCGGTGATGCCGAGGCGTTGGGCGATCTGCTTGTTGAGCAGCCCCTCGACCACGAGGCGCAGCACCTCCGACTCGCGCGGGGAGAGCCCCGCCCCGGCGCCGCCCTGGCCACCAGCACCGCCGGCCGCCGCGTGGCGCGACAGCACGCGCCTCGCGGCGCGAGGGTCGAGCGGGGACTCCCCGCGGGCCACCGCTCGGATGCCGTCGAGGAGGACGTCCGGCTCGGTGTCCTTGAGCAGGTAGCCCACGGCACCGGCCCCGATCGCCGCGTCGATGCGGGCGTGGTCGGAGAACGACGTCAGCACCAGGACCTCGGTGCCCCCGCCCCCGCCGACGATGGCGCGGGTCGCCTCGACACCGTCGAGGACGGGCATCTGCAGGTCCATCACCACCACGTCCGGGCCGTGCGCGCGCACCTGCTCGATCGCCTCGTGGCCGTCCCTGGCCACGCCGACGACCTCGAGGTCGTCGCACGACTCGATCAGGCCGGCCAGGCCGCGGCGCACGACGGCGTGGTCGTCGGCCACCACCACACGGATCATCCGACCGGCACCTCCACGCGCACCATCGTCCCCGAGCCGGGAGCCGACTCCACCTCCCAGGCGCCGCCGTGCTCGCGCACGAGGCTCTCGGCCGCCCGCAGGCCGAAGCGGTCGCCGTCGCCGCCGGCGCCCGGGTCGAACCCGACGCCGTCGTCGAGCACCTCCAGGACCAGGTGGTCGTCCTCCCTGCGCACGGTGAGCGACATCCGACCGGCGTGGGCGTGCCTGGCGACGTTGCGCACGCACTCCTGCGCCACCCGCCACACCAGGGCGAGCGCCGAGCGCGGTGCGCCGTCGGTGCCGCTCACGTCGACGTCCACCCGGGTGCCGGACGCGGCGAGCGGGGCGACCAGGTCGTCGATCGACGCGGCCAGGCCCGCGGTGTGCAGGTCGGGCGGGTAGATGTCGACCAACAGGGAGCGCAGCGAGCGCATGCTGACCCGCAGCGACCGGCCGACGTCCTCGAGCTCGCGCCGGTGCGGCTCGTCGGATCGCGCGGCCAGCGCCGAGAGCGCCATCGACGACCCGGAGAGGTCCTGGACGACGCCGTCGTGCAGGTCGCGGGCGATGCGCAGCCGCTCGGCGTCGGAGGCGCGTACGGCCGCCTCGAGGAGGCGCTCGCGCTCGCGCGCCGCGCGCGAGAGGCGCCGCGACAGCAGCAGGACCAGCGGGGTGCCGAGCGCCACCAGGGCGACGAGTGCGCCGATGGTGATCGGCAGGAAGCGGTCGAGGATCTGCGCGCGGCTGGCCCGGATGTCGTCGACGCCGAGGTAGGCCTCGAAGAGCAGCGGGTCGCCCTCGGGCGACCGGACGCGGGTGTAGACCTCGAGCAGGTCGCCGCCGAGGTCGCGCTCGTAGCGGTTCTCGGGGCGGGAGAGGTCGGAGAGCTCGGCATCGGTGCCGCCCTCGCGCAGCACCTCGAGCTCGTCGTCGCCGAGCGGGTAGACCGTGCCGATCAGCTCGGTGCGGTCGCTGTAGACCACCCTCCCGTCGGCGTCCCACAGCTTGATCCGCAGCACGTCGTCGACGAGCAGCCGGTCCAGCGCCGTGCGGTCCATCCGGTCGATGGCGGCGGCGTCGCCGTCGCGCAGCCCCGGCGGGATCGCCGGCTCGGCCACGGACGCGGCGAGCACGCGGGTCAGCGACCGGGCGTCGGCGACGGCCTCCTCGTCGGCGGCCGAGCGGCTCAGGGCGCTGGTCGCGACGACGACGACCACGAGCGTGGCGAATCCCGCGGCCAGGAACTGCACCACGGGACTCGTCAACCAGCGCATGCGGGCGTACCTCCGATGAGGTCAGTAGTTGACCACACCTCGGCACACCTGGCCGTCACGGACGGCTTCGAACACGAAGGTGTCGGTGCCGGCGAGGTCGACGACCTTGCGCTCGACCTCGAACGAGCCGCTGCGGGCGGTGGTGATGCCCACACCGCTGTCGGTGACCGAGCCGTTGTGGCTCAGCGTCCAGTCCCAGCGCTGGGCACCGACGTTGCTGTCGATCTCGCCCTCGACCTCGAGCCGGCCGTCGTCGGTCTTGACCTTCAGCTTCCAGTCGGCGCCGCCGCTGCACCGACCGGTGCGGATCACCCGGTCGTCGTCGCGGCCGCCGCTGTGGCCGCTCCCGCTGCCGCTGCCGTCGTGGTCGTCGTTGTCGCCGGAGCCGTGACCGCTGTGGCCGTCGTCGCCCGGTCCGTCGCCGCCCCCGCTGCGCGACGACGCGGGCTGGTCGGCCTGGGCAGCGTTGGCCCCGATCGCTCCGAAGGCGCCGAGCGACAGGCCGGCCAGGGCGACGACCACGGCGAGCGAGCGGGCGAGGTGGCTGATCGAGGTGGCGATGACGGAACGGGTGGAAGCAGTGCTGTTGGTGCCGGTGGTCGGGATGTGGGTCATGGGGTCCTCCTCAGTAGGTGGGACCCAGCCTTCGCGACCGTCAGGCTGCCGGCGAGATGGCCGATGGTGCTAGTACCCCGACTGGTCCCCACGGGTGAGGACGTGCGCGGCCTGCTCGTTAGCCTTGGACGTCAGCCACGGAAGGGGTTGACGTGATCGCAGGCAGGTATCGCCTGGAGAGGGAGATCGGCCGCGGTGGCGCGGGTGTGGTCCACCTCGCGCACGACGAGCTGCTCGACCGCCCGGTCGCGGTGAAGCGCATCGGCCTGCTGCCCGGCACGACCGACGACGATGTCGTGCGTGCCCAGCGCGAGGCGCGCCTGGCAGCCGGGATCAACCATCCCCACGTCGTGTCGATCTTCGACCTGGTCAAGGACGAGGACTGCTACTGGCTGGTGATGGAGCACGTCGACGGACGCACGCTGTCGGAGCTGGTCGCCAGCGAGGGCCCGCTCCCGGACCGCCGCGCCGCCGCGATCCTCGCCCAGGCCGCCGATGCGCTCCTGGAGGCCGGGTCCGCCGGGATCGTGCACCGCGACGTCAAGCCGAGCAACATCATCGTCAACGGCGCCGACCAGGCGAAGCTCGGTGACTTCGGCATCGCACGGTCCTCGAGCGACACCGCGCTGACGCAGACCGGGCTGATCACGGGATCGCCCGCCTACATCGCCCCCGAGGTCGCGTCGGGGCAGCCGGCCAGCGAGGCCAGCGACGTCTGGTCGCTCGGCGCGACGCTCTACCACGCCGTCGTCGGGAGGCCGCCCTACGACGTGGGCGACAACGTCCTCGGTGGCCTCTACCGGATCGTGAACGACGACCCGCCGCGGCTGCCCGCCGACCACCCCGTCGCGGGACTGCTCTCGGTGATGATGGTCAAGGACCCCGCGCAGCGCTGGCCCGTGGCGCGGGTGCGCGACGACCTGCGACGGATCGCGCGTGGCGAGGCGAGCACCGCCCCGCTGCCCGCGGTGCCGGTCCCCGCCGCCGAGCAGCCCGACCCGGAGGCGACCGTCGCGATGGCGGCTGCGACAGGGCCATCGGGCCCGGGATCCCCCCGGGACGCCACCACGTCGGCCTCCGCGACCACCCGGGCCACGCCGGCGCCTGCGGCCGCCGCATCGGCACCGCCCCAGCGGTCGACGCCCGACTCCCCGCGCACCCCCGCACCGACGCCCGCGCCTGCTCCGGCCCCGGCCTCCGCCGGCTCGCGGGGGCGGCCGGCCGGCTGGCTGGCGGCGGCACTCGCCCTGGTGCTGGTGGCGGGCCTCGGCGCGTGGCTGCTGTGGCCGCGCGACGACGAGCCGTCCGGAGCCACCGGCAGCGACGACGGGCCGAGCGCCTCGGCCGACCCGACCTCGGAGGAGCCGTCGGGCTCGGCGTCCGAGCCCACCTCCGAGCCCACCTCCGAGCCGACCGAGAGCCCGTCCGAGGAGACGACCACCGACCCCGGCGCGTCCGGGTCGACGCCGGCCGCCGCGCGGGCGTTCGTCCGCGACTACTTCTCGCGCGTCACCTCCGACCCCGAGTCGACGTTCGAGCTGCTGACGCCGCAGTTCCAGGCCGCGAGCGACGGCCTCGGGAGCTACACGGGGTTCTGGAGCACGATCGAGTCGGCGACTCCTCGCGCGATCCGCGTGGATCCGCAGACCCTCACGGCGTCCTACACGATCGACTTCGTCACCACCGACGGCCGCGAGACGACCGAGCAGGGCCGGTTGCAGCTCGAGCGGCAGGGCGACGGGTTCCTCATCGCCGGGGAGGGCTGAGCGCGTCCACTCGGCCGCGGGGCTTCTCGTGCGTCGGAAACGGGCGCGTCCACGACCGCCGGATGCTTCTCACGCGATGCCGTCGGACGCCCCGGACCGAGGCTGCGGGGTCGAGACCCAGTAGGCGAAGTCGGCGATCCCCTGTGTGGTGCCGATCGAGCGCTGCACGGAGCGCACCGGCGACAACGTGAAGCTGACAGGCGACGAGAACAGCGGCCCGTCGTGGACGAAGGAGTGGTACTCCCCGAGCTCCCCACACGGGTCGGGGCCTTCCGGCAGGCGATCGACGAAATCCCGGTCCAGAGGGACGCCGACATGGGAGGGACCGAGGACGCTGGCATCGACGACCACCGTCACCGCTCGGTGACCGGAGTCGAGGAACGCGTCCACGCACTCGCGTGAGCTCATCCCCTCCAGCGGCTCCACCACGTCCATGCCCAGGGGCCCGAACAGCTCCTCACGGTGGGCACGGCCTCCGGAGCAGTCGAGGTCACCGAACGCCATCGCGTCGACGCCCTCTCCTCGCATGGTCGCCACAGCGGCGCGCATCACCCCGGCGTACCCGTCCAGGTCCTCCCCCGGCATGGGGATGGTCTGCAGCGGCAGCCCCACGCACCGAGCCTGGGCGGCAAGCAGCTCGACAGGGATCTCATGCACAGTCGACTCGGAGTCCCTGGTGTCCGTCGTGGTCACCAGTCGATCCACCCGGAGGTCCCCGCGGCCGAGCAACCTGCTCAGGCCGAGCACAGAGTCCTTGCCGCCGCTCCACTGGAAGGCAACCGTCCTCACGGGCCGACAACCTAGTGGCTGACCCGACACCACAGCATGCTTCGCCGTAGGGCGGGTGGGGCTGCTGGGCGGCCGCGGTCAAGATCTTCTCACCGTTACGGACCACCGCCACCCCGGCCTGATACCGCTGCTCGATCACCTTCAACGCCCTCATCAAAGGGGGTGTCGTCATCACACCGGCGTAGCCCTCACCCATCACCCGATGATGTGTAACGCATCAGCCGAAGACCCGGAGCGTCACCCATCAGGCGAGGCACTACACATTTCGCCGTAGGGCGGGTGGGGCTCGAACCCACGACCCAAGGATTATGAGTCCTCTGCTCTGACCGACTGAGCTACCGCCCCCGCATGTCTGTTCTTGCAGGTCAGAGGCATTATTCGCCCGCCACAGGGGTCGTTCGACCACTCTCGCGGAGCTCACAGACCGCAACCAGACCGCACGAGACTGTAGCGCCCCCTCTCCGAGCCGATCGACGTAGGTGTGAGCGTCTCCCGGATAGAGGTGCCCGTAGCGTCCGAGGTGATGCTCACCGAGGCGTGACCAAGCATGTCGCTCAGCGCCTTCGCGGCGTCCCCTAATTGGTGAAGAGACGCGCATATGTGCCGCAGATCGTGACGCCGCACCATGTCGCCCGCAGCCTGCGTAGCGACTCCAGCAGCCCTCTCTGAACCGCGCTGGCGCGTCCGGAGACATTTCTAGTTTGAGACCCCGGCGATTGCTGGGGTTTGGTGGTGAGCGTCGTGAGCCCGTTCGGCATCGACGGGTGTGAGGTCGTCGCAGTGCTCGACCGGTCGGCGGGGATTGAACCAGTCGATCCGCTCGGCGGTGGCGATCTCGAGGTCGTCGAAGCCCTCCCCCGGCCGACGTGGCTTGACCAGCTCGGTCTTGTAGAGCCCGATCACCGACGCGGGCATGGCGTTGTCGTACGACGAACCTCACGGCACCGGTCGGGGGCTTGATCCCGGCGGCGGCCAGGTGCTTCGCCGCGTCCACAGTCGAGCGACTCGACTGCTCCTCAACCAGCGTCGCGTCCTCGGCCGCACGGCATCTTCCAGGCTAGCTCGGGCCTATCCCCGCACGATTACCGCTCGGCCGAACTTCTTCGTGGACAAGCCGAAGCCGGTACGCCGAAAAACGCCGCTCCATCGCTGCGTCACGGCTTGGCCAGAAGCTCGCGGCCCTTAGGCAGCATTAAGGCTAGGCGTTGCTCCGTAGCCTTGCCCGTAGCGAAACGAGTTGTCATGTCGGGCTGCGTCCACAGCTCTTGGGCAGCAACGAGCAAGTCGTCTCGAGCGGCCGATCCGTTCGCGATGTGGTAGCCCAACCCCATTGCGAGCACCTCGTATGCAGTGTTGAGGAACCCACCGAAGAACTTCTCTTTTGCTCCGTTCCACTTCCTGAAGATCCGGTCACTACCGGCATCCGCGAGTCGATCGAACGACTCGCAAAACACCCGCTCTAGCTCGTCCTTCCCCGCTTCGTGGTTCGTGGCCATCTCAAGGGCGTGTGTCTCGAGCTTCGACTGGAACTGGCTGAGTGAGGAGGTCGACACGACTTCCTTGTTGTGTAGCCAGAGGAATCGGAGCACAAGGTCTTCGTCGTACTTGGCCGCGACGTCCTTGTCAGGGAGGCTGGTGGTCTCGACGAACGAGTCGCGCTTAGCCAAGCCTTGAAGCCACTCGACGAAGTTGGGGTTGACGCCTACAAGCACGGCGTTCCGGATCTCCTGCGCCGAGAGCGGAGAGCCGAAGCTGTTGAGACGCTGGAACAGGTCGTACTTCGTCTCCTCGCTCGACTCTCGCTTGACGATCTTGACGTCGATCTTCGCGCGCTTGATGTCAAGTTTCTGCGCAGCGGTCAGCGCCGCGGCCTCCTCGCCGTCCCAAGTCTTTCCTTCCAAGTGCTTCAGGTACTTTGTCGCGTTTAGCTGCAACGCTGGGAACTCAGCTGCGTCGAGCAGACCTTGCAGTTGCAAGATGGTCGAGATGCGTTGCAGTCCATCGATCAGCTCCCACTTCCCATCTTGGTCTTGAGAGACAAAGATTGAAGGGAGAGGAATCCCAAGCAGAATGCTCTCGATCAGGAGTGACTTCTGGTCGTCCTCCCAGCGGAACAGCCGCTGGAAGGCGGGCCGGATTACTAGCTCCCCGTCCCGGTAGAGGTTTGTGAGCTCTCCAATACTCATCGGGTAGCTGTCGGTCGAGATTGTTCGGCGAACGGCTACGAGCTCCGACTCCAAGGTCGGCTTGACCACGCCAGACGTCTCGGTGTTGTTCATGTTCACAGGAGTCCTTCCAGGGCGGCGATCTCGCGACTGACTCCGACAAGATCGGGGAAAATCATGCTTTCGGCGAACCCCAAGGCCGCCAAGTCTCGGCGAAGTTGGACTCGATCAAAGTCGAGGACATACTTCCAGAGCGTGGTCGCAGCGTGCCCGCTCGCGAACGCCTCCATGTCATCAGTGCTATCGCCAGTCACCGTGAACGCCCCACGTTGGGCTGTGATGCGCGCGGAGTTGTAGGTGCCATAGATGGCGAGTGGCTGGGGATACCTCCGCGCCAGGTCACCCTCCTTGGAGAGCGGCGCGTAGGACTTCAAATCCTCGGAGTCGGTGGTGAGGACTGACACGTCAGGGAAGCCCTCGAGCTGCTTGGCTTGACGGTTCCATCCGATCGGATCGAACACCCAGAGGTTAGAAGCGCACGCCACCTCTTCGCTGGACTCGTCGGAGTGCTTGTGTTCCATCGAGGCGAAGTACAGGCCAACGAACAGGTTCTCGCTCCAATCGAGCAGACGCGTAGGCAGACCGTGATGTTGCATCGCGAAGAGCTGCTCCCAGTCGTTCTGCGGGAACCCGGAGGGCCAGTACGGCAAGCTGCGTTGCCTAAACCGCGTGATGAGACGCTTCTCTAGCTCCAACAGCTTCGCGCTGTCTGCGACCTTCCGTGGTAGCGAAGCGATCAGCTGGTGACCGTTGCAGGTGTGACCCCGATGCCAGAGCGGACGCCCTCCTTCAAGCGATGCGCCGATAGCGAGCACCGCTGCGACGAGTTGAGTCGTGGACTCAACATGAACCTCTTCGACTGCCATTCGTTCCCCCTAGATTGTGCGGCGGACGATATCTCAGGCCCGATTCAGACTGCGCGAGAGCGCGAAAAAGGTCCGAAACATCGGACAACACGATTACCTGCGAGGGACCGCTCCTGACCCAAGGTTTGGGCAGGTCAGAGCCTCTTCGCAGGTCAGGGGTTGAGTCGCAGAGGGCCTGAAACGCGGTCGAACGGATTATGAGTCCTCTGCTCTGACCGACTGAGCTACCGCCCCTCGGGGCGCACCCTAGGCGATGCGCGCCTCGACCTCGTACATGTGCTCCACCACCCGGAAGCCGAGGGCGGTGTTGGTGCGGTGCATCGCGGTGTTCGACGGGGCTGTCCAGGTGTGCACGAGCCGCACGTGCTCCGGCAGGGCGGCGTAGTTGGCGGCCTTGAGGGCCGCGCCGAGCCGGCGGCCGCGGTGCTCCGGCATCACCAGGGTGTCGTCCTGCCACCCGTAGTCGGTGCCGTGCGGGACGAAGAGCAACGAGTAGCCACCGAACGTGCCGTCCGATCGGCGGCGGGCCGCGGCCACGCGGACGTCGTACGCCCGCATGAGCCGCTCCTCCGACAACGCCAGCCGTTCGTCGTCGATGACCTCGGGGTCGAGCTCGAGCTCCCCGGTGGGAACGTCGGCGTTCATCTGGTTGCGCATGGCGAGGTAGGCCGCCCGGTGCTCGTCGGGGCACCGGCCGCTCCAGGTGACGAGGTCGTAGGCCGGGTCGACCGGCGACGCGGCCACGGGGAGGTCGGCGACGAGGTGGTCCTCGCGGTGCTTGTCGACCGCTCCCACGGCGGCGGCGAACGCGTGGGCCGCACCGGGTGCGGTGACGTCCAGCGTGGCCTCTCCCCCGAGCCGCGTACGACCGGCCGCCGTGGCCCGCTCCACCAGCGCCTCCCAGAGCGCGCGCCCGGTGCCGGCGCGGCGGTGCTCGGGGAGCACCTGCACCTCTCCCCAGGCGACGTCGGTGTTCTCCGTCAGCGGCAGCTCGAGCTCGGCGACGCCGATCACCTCGGAGCCCTCCACCGCTTGGAGCCAGGTGCGCGCGTGGTGGACGGTGGGCGAGGTGGCGCTCACCTCGAACGCCGCCAGCGTCGTGGTCAGCGCGTGCGGGCGGTCGGCCCGGACCGCGCGCTCCATGACGTCGTGCCACGCAGCCCTGGCCGCCGGGTCGGTCGGGTCGAGCTCGACGATCTCCATGGCCGCATCGGACCGCACCGGCCTGTCGTGACGCAAACGGGAATGCGGTTTCGGCTTCGCACGGGGCCCTCCGCATGGGACAGTGATCCGTCTCGGAAGCGGCTCCGGCACGGGAGGACCTCGGTGGCCAAGGATCGATCTGCACTGCTGCCACCGTCGCAGCGCCACCTCGTGACGCGCTTCGGCTACGGCGTCGACGCCACCCTCGCGCGCGACGTCCAGCGCGCAGGAGGGGCGTCGGCCTGGTTCGAGCAGCAGCTCACCCGGCCCGGCTCCTTCCCCGACGGGTCGGCCGACGCCGTGCGCCGATGGTGGCCCGACCTCGACCGCCCGCCCGCCGACCTGTGGAAGCGCCAGGTCCAGGAGGTCCGCGGCGGCTGGCAGGTGATGGAGGACTACGGGCGCTGGCTGCTGCTCAGGCGCATCCGCACGCGGCGCCCGGTGCTGGAGAAGATGACCGAGTTCTGGGAGGCGATGCTCCACGTCCCGGTGAGCGGTGACGCCCACTTCACGTGGCGCGTCGACTACGGCGACACGATCCGGCGCAACGCCCTCGGCCGCTTCGACCAGATGCTGCTCGAGACCACGACGCATCCGGCGATGCTGATCTTCCTCTCCGCCGCGACCTCCACCAAGCGCGCCCCCAACGAGAACCTCGGGCGCGAGCTGCTCGAGCTGCACACCCTCGGCGCGGGCAACTACGACGAGGACGACGTCAAGGCCTCCGCGCGGATCCTCACCGGCTGGCACGTGGACCTCTGGAAGACGTGGAAGCGGTCCTACGTCAAGGAGGACCACTGGACCGGGCGGGTCAAGGTGCGCGGCTTCCGCCACGACAACCGCAAGGCCGACGGCCGCGAGGTCACCCGCGAGTACCTCCGCTACCTCGCCCACCACCCGTCGACCGCCCAGCACGTCGCGACGCGGCTGGCGACCAAGTTCGTGCGCGACGACCCGCCGCCGGCGCTGGTCCGGCGGCTCGCGAAGGTCTACCTGCGCAACGACACCGCGATCGTCCCGGTGCTCCGCGCCCTCGTGGCGAGCAAGGAGTTCCGCAAGGCGGCCGGCGACAAGCTCCGCGACCCCGGCGAGGACGTCGTCGCGACCTACCGGGCCCTCGGCGTCGAGGTCGGGCGTCCGCGCCGCAACGACTCCGCCGCCAACGCGATCCTCTGGCAGGCCGGGAGCCTCGGGCTCACGCCCCACGCCTGGCCCCGGCCCGACGGCACCCCGGTCACCGACACGACCTGGGCGTCCCCGTCCCGTGCGCTCGGCTCGATGAGCATGCACTGGTCGATGGCGGGCGGCTGGTGGCCGTCCGAGGGCCTGCGCCACCGCACGCCGAAGGCCTGGGTGCCGGCGAAGAAGCCGATCCGGTTCGAGGACCTCGTCGACGCCGTGAGCCGCGACCTGCTGCACCGGCCGGCGACCGCGCGCCTCGTCCAGACCGCCTGCCTGGCCACCGGCTGCAAGGCCAGGGAGAAGATCGACCGCGAGCACGGCCTCTACGAATGGGGCTTCCCGCGGCTGCTGGCCGCTGTCCTCGACTCCCCCGACCACCTGGCGTGCTGACATGACTGATCCCCAGACCCCGTCCGGCGCCGTGCCCGGCGAGACCTCGTCCCGCTCGTGCGGGTGCCCCGACTACGACCAGGCCCGGATGGCGCTGAGCCGCCGCTCGCTCCTGGGCACCGCCCTCGCCGGAGGCGCTGTCGCGCTCGGTCCGTCGCTGTCCGGCGCGGGCCCCCGCGCGTACGCCGTCACCGGCCGGTCCGCGTCCTCGCTGGCCATGCCCGGCGGGTCCGTGCTGGTGCTGCTGTCGCTGCGCGGCGCCGCCGACGGGCTCTCGCTCGTCGTCCCGCACGGCGACCCCGTCTACTACGCTGCGCGCCCCCGGCTCGCCATCGCGGCCCCGTCGCTGCTGGCGGCCGACGCGATGTTCGGGCTGCACCCCGCGCTCGCCCCGCTGCTGCCGATGTGGGAGGCCGGCACGCTCGCGGCCGTGCACGCCACCGGCATGGCGACGCCCAACCGGTCGCACTTCGCGGCGATGGAGGCCATCGAGGACGCCGCCCCGGGATCGAGCGAGCGCACGGGCTGGCTCAACCGGCTCCTCGGCGAGCTGCCCGGCGCCACGCCCCTGCAGGGCACCGCGATCGGCAACCAGGTGCCGACGTCGCTGTTCGGCACCCAACCCGCGTTCGTGGTCAGCCGCGTCGACCAGGCCAAGGTCGCCGGCGCCGAGGCGGACGGGCGCCGGCTGGCCTCGCTGTCCCACGCCTGGAAGGGCGGTGGCCCCATGGGCCGGGCCGTGCGCGACGCGATCTCCGGGGCCCAGTCCTTCGGTGCGGCGCGCGAGACCACGGCCGGCACGCCCACCCCGGCGTTCCCGTCCAGCGGGCTCGGCAAGGCGCTCTCCGACGTCTCCCGGATCGTGCGCTCCGGCGTGGCCGCCGAGGTGATCACCGTCGACCAGGGCGACTGGGACATGCACACCGACGCCGGCACGCTCGAGTGGGGCGACATGCGGCGCAACGCCGGCGACCTGGCGAGCTCGATCGCGGCGTTCTTCGCCGACCTCGGCCCCGCCGCGGACCGGGTCACCCTCGTCACCCTCAGCGAGTTCGGCCGCCGGGTGAAGGAGAACGACGACTACGGCACCGACCACGGCTTCGGCAACGTCATGTTCGTCGCGGGCGCCGGCGTCCGCGGCGGGCAGTACTACGGCTCCTGGCCCGGCCTGCAGGACACCCTCGACGCCGACGTGCTCGTCACCACCGACTACCGCAGCGTCCTGGCGGAGGTGGTGACCAGGCGGTTCGGGGTCTCGGTCGCCCAGGTGTTCCCCGGCTTCGCCCCGCAGGCCGTCGGCGTCATGGCCTGACCCACGGGCGGCGGGCTCACACGACGCGTACGGGGTGGCGCACCACGGCGTCGAAGAAGTAGCCCTGCGTGTTGTGGGCGGCCACGAGGGGCTGCGTGCGTCCCCGGTCGTCTGTGGCACGCGCGAGCAGCTCGTGGCGCCCGGGCCGCGGCCGGGCCCAGCGCACCGACCACTGCGTCCAGCCGTCGTCCTGGCGCGAGCGCCGGTCGAGGACCGCGGGACGCCACCTGGCGCCGCCGTCCAGGCTCACCGAGACGCGGCTGATCCGGCCCGCACCGCTCCACGACCGCCCGGTCAGGGTGACCGGGCGCGACGGCAGCACCTGGTCGCGGGCGAGCTCCCACGCCGAGCGCACCGGGTTGACGGTCAGCGGCGGGGAGTCGGCCGGCCACTCGGGCCCGACCATCCGGTAGTACGTCGTGTTCCACGGCGACGTCAGCTCGGTCGTGGAGACCTCGAGCGAGCCGAGCCACTTGATGCTGGCGATGCCCACCCATCCCGGGAGCACGAGCCGGAGCGGATAGCCGTGGTCGGGCAGCAGGTCCTCGCCGTTCATCCCCCACGCCAGGAGGGCGTCGTCGAGGGCCTTCGCGACCGGGAACGGGCGCCGCACGCGGCCGTGGTCCGTGCCGCCCGAGACGAACGGGTCGTCGAGCCCGCTCGCCTGGATCGACACCGCGGCCGGGGACAGCCCGACCGCGGCCAGCACGTCGCGCAGGCGTACGCCGCTCCACCGCACCGTCCCGACGGCGCCCAGCCCCCACGAGGTGCCGGACACCGACTGCCCCTGCTGGTCGCGGAACAGGCTGCGGCCGTTGCCCGTGCACTCGAGGACGGCCGTCAGCTCGTGGTGCGGCAGCCGCCGGAGGTCGGCGTACGACAGGCTCAGCGCCTGCGCCTCGCTGCGCGGGGTGGCCAGGCCGTCGCCGTGCACCCGGAGCGCGTAGGTCGACCGGTCGATCACGGGCGTGCGCGTGTGGTTGCGCACGAAGAGCCGCGACTGGGGCGTGAGGTAGCGACGGGGGTCGACCGAGCTCCAGAGCATCTCGGCGTTGGTGCCGTAGTCGGCGAAGTAGGCCGGCGGCGTCGGCTTGAGCACGAAGGGTGCCGCCGCGAAGGCGGGGACGGTCCGCCACAGGCCCGACGGGGCGGCAGCGAGGCCGGCGGCCGCGGCGGCGGCGGCGAGGAAGCCACGACGGGTGGGCGTGATCGAGGTCATGGGCCGACCATATACGAGTAAGTTACCTGTTTGACTAGACATGACCTCCCGGTGCCATGCTCGCCCCATGACCGACACCCGACCCGAGTCCCCGTCCTACGAGCCCCTCCCCGAGGACTGGGAGACCGCGTTGTTCGTCGTGGCGCACCCCGACGACATCGAGTACGGCTCGGCGGCGGCGGTCGCCCGCTGGACCGGACAGGGCAAGAAGGTCGTCTACTGCATGGTGACCAGCGGGGAGGCCGGGATCGACGGACTGCACCCCGACGAGTGCAGGCCCCTGCGCGAGGCCGAGGAGATCGCGTCGGCCGCCACCGTCGGCGTCGACGAGGTCGTGTTCCTCCGGCTGCCCGACGGGATCCTGGAGTACGGCGTGGAGCTGCGGCGCGCGCTGGCGAAGGTGGTCCGCGAGCAGCGACCGGACGTCGCCCTGACCATCAACTTCCGCGACACCTTCGGCGGCACCCGTCTCAACCAGGCCGATCACATCGCCGTCGGCAAGGCGCTCCTCGACGCGGTGCGCGACGCGGGCAACCGCTGGGTGTTCCCCGAGCAGCTCGCCGACGGCCTCGAGCCCTGGGGCGGCGTCGGGGCGGTGTGGGTGGGCGGGTCGCCGCAGGCGACCCACGCCGTCGACGTCACCGACACGTTCGCCGCCGGGGTGGCGTCACTGAAGGAGCACAAGGCCTACATCGAGGGACTCGGGTGGGAGGGCTGGGACCCCGAGGAGTTCCTCGACGGCATCCTCCGCGCCGGCGGCCAGGGCCTGGGCGTCACGCACGCGTCGACCTTCGAGGTGTTTCCGTTGGGGTGGGGCTGAGCGAGCGGCGGCCGAACCGCCGGCGGGGCTTGCGGGGCTCGCGCGCCCCGGCTCCGGCGAACCGGGCGCCCACGAGGGGCGGCGGGCCGGACGTGACCGGCTCGGGCTCCTCCTCGGCGGGTGCGACCGCTTCGTCGTCCGGGACGACCGGCGTCGACGCCGTGGACAGGTCGTGGCCCGCGAGGACCGCGCGGACCTCGTCGATCATCGCCAGGAGCTCGTCGTCGTCGGTGCCGTCCGACTGGGCGACCAGGGCGTGCCGGCCGAGCGAGGCGCCCACCACGGCGCCCTGCGCGAAGCGCAGGCGCACGAAGCCGGCGGCACTCTGGTCCTCCAGCGAGCGCAGGATCGCGAGCATCCGGTTGCCCACCTCCGCGAGCTGGTCCGATCCGTCGTGGCCGGACACGGCGACGACCCGCGAGGCGGCCGTGACGACCGCGCTCCAGCGCACCCCGCCGACCGCCGTCACCCGCCCGACGCAGTGGGCCAGCGCCGACGACGTGTCGGAGGCCCCCACCACCGTGTAGGTCGGCACCTCGCGGGGCTCGGCGGGAGTGGCCACCGCGCGGTAGGTGCCCTCCCCGGCGGGGGTCCAGGTCACCCCGACGACGAGGCGGCGCAGGCCCGACGCCTCCATCGCGCGCAGGTCGCCCACCTCGAGCAGCTCCCCCGCGCGCCGCGCCAGCCGGCCGGTGTAGGGCAGTGCGGCCGCCACCGCGCCCGCGGCGCCGTCGTCGCCGACCAGCGTCCCGTCCGGGCGTACGACGAACTCGGCCCTCCCGTGCCCGGCCGGCACCCCGTCTGCGCTCATGCGGACCACCCTGACGCAGCCGCGGCCGGGTTGCGGGCGGCGTAACGCACAGTTCACACGGGGCGCCGAAAGCGTTACGCCCCGGCAACCGGGGCTAGGTGGTCGGGCCCGGCAAGGTGCCCGTCTCGACCACGTGCTGGGCGACGGCGAAGAGCTTGATGTTGTGCTGGGAGGAGAGCCGCTTGAGCACGGCGAACGCCTGGTCCGAGGTCAGCGAGAAGCGCTCGCGCAGGATGCCGGTGGCCTCGCCGATCAGCTGGCGGCTGGCGATCGCGGTGTGCATCTGGTCGTGCCGCACGGTGGCGCTCAGGGCCACCGCCGCGTGCGCCGCGGCGACGAGGCCGTCGAGCCGGTCGTCGTGGTCGAACGCGTCGGGCTCGTAGGCGTAGAGGTTGAGCATCCCGATGCTGTCGCGCTCGACGAACAGCCGGAAGCCGAGGTAGGAGCGGACACCGGTCCGCTCGACCACGCCTGCTGCCCAGCGCGGCCACGGCGCATCCTTGGCCAGGTCGGGCACGGCGACCACGTCGGCGGTCGGATCGTCGTCCATCGCCGGCCCCTCGGCGAGGTCGTGCTGCAGATCGTCCATGAGCTGGAGCGAGACGTGGGAGTGGCCGCAGGAGTCGTCGCGCGACGATCGCAGCACACAGACGCCGGCGACGTCGCAGTGGTCGATGAGATCCACGGCCATCTCGGCGATGCGTCGCACGGTGTCGCCGGGGTCCTGGGTGCCCGACATCCCCCTGGCGGCGTCGGCCAGGCGCCGACCGAACTCCTGACGATCCACTGCCGCCTTCTCTCCGGTCGCACGACCGAGAGACATCGTATAGGCGGACCGGGAACGCGGGCCCCGCCGCGCCCGGCCGCCCGGCCCGAGCACAGAACGAGAACCGCCTCCGACCTGTCGGAACAGGTCGGAGGCGGTGGACGCTCCCCCGGTTGGACTCGAACCAACAACCCTCCGGTTAACAGCCGAATGCTCTGCCAGTTGAGCTACAGGGGATCGCTTGTGCAGCGAGGCGAAACCTTAGCAAGCCCGGCCTGCGCGGGGGAAATCAGGGCATCCCGACGTCGCGCCGGGCCAGCTCGAGGGCGTCGCGGGCCGCGACGCGAACGAGCGGGTCGTCGGGATCGACGCCCTCGTCGTACTCGTAGACCCACTGCACGCCCCCCGCACCGGACGGGGCCCGCCGCGCGATCACCCGCAGGCTGCGCCGCCCGCCGAGCGCGACGTGGCGCTGCAGCACCACGCTCGCCGTGACGCGCTCGTGCACCAGCTCGAGGAGTCGCCCGGGCTCGTCGAGGACGGCGGTGTGGACGGGACGCTCCTCGCCCCAGCTGCCCACCTCGGAGAGCCGGAACGTCTCCGTGTCGCGGTCCCAGCCGGCGGCCTCGACCTGCTCCCACGGCACCCGGCGCGACTCGCCCGAGCCGTCCACGAGGTAGAACGCGTCGCGGGTGCCGGCGAGCACCGTGCCGTCGGTCGCGGTGGCCGTGGCGAGCACCCGCTCCCCCGGGGCGACCTCGACGGACGCGGCCGGTCCGCGTCGGCGCCACCTGCTCACGACTGTGCTCCCGTCTGGCCCACGGCGCCCTCGCGGAGCCGGCGGCGGTGCTGCTCGAGCACCACGAGCTCGCCGAACATGCGGTTGTAGTCGAGCGCCTGCTCGACCGGGTTGGTGCGCTGGAGGCGGGCCTTGACGTCGGCGATGCGGCGGGACGTGGTGAGCTCCTGGAGTCGGTAGACGTAGGCCACGGCGAACGTCGGGGTGGGGTCGGAGGTGCCGCGGACCGGCTCGACGCCGAGCTCGGTGACCGCGGCGATCACGGCGGGGTCGGTGGCCGCCGCGCGCACCCGGGCCGCCCACCCCGGGTCGTCGCCCGCACTGGCGGGGCCGCCCGCGGCGGTGACGGCGGCCCACACGCCCTGGAACGTGGGGTGGGTGAAGTCGTCGGTGGTCACGTGGGCGGTGGTGCGCCCCACCCCGGCAGGGTGCTGGATGACCAGCTTGAGCATCTCGCGCTCGATCAGGAACCGCGGATCGGACAAGCTCGGCAGGGCGGGCCGGGCCGGCTCGGCCGGCGCCTCCGGGGCGCGGGACGGGCGCCGGTCGTCGGTGCGCGCGGGGCGACTGGCGGCCCGGCGGACCTCCGCGCGCACCTCGTCGACGTCCATGCCGACCATGTGGGCGAGCTCGCGGGAGAAGGAGTCGACCTTGGTCCGGTCGCGGATGCTGGCGACCAGCCCGGCCGCGTCGCGCAGCGCGTCGACCCGGCCGTCGGCGCGGTCGAGGTCGTAGCGGGCGAGGATGTTGCCGAGCGCGAAGCGGTAGAGGGGCTGCCGCTTGGCGACCAGCTCGCGCACCGCCTCGTCGCCCTCCCGCAGCCGCAGGTCGCAGGGGTCCATCCCCTCGGGCGCGACGGCGACGTAGGTCTGCGAGGCGAAGACCTGGTCGCTCTCGAGCACCTTCATCGCGGCCTTCTGCCCGGCGGAGTCGCCGTCGAAGGTGAAGATCACCTCACCGCCGGTGGAGCTGTGGTCGCCGAGGAACCGGCGCAGCACGCGGGCATGGTCCTGGCCGAACGCCGTGCCGCACGAGGCCACCGCCGTCGTGACGCCCGCGAGGTGGCACGCCATCACGTCGGTGTAGCCCTCGACGACGACCGCCTGCTGGCTGTCCTTCATCGCGGTGCGGGCCAGGTCGATGCCGTAGAGCACCTGGCTCTTCTTGTAGATCGCGGTCTCGGAGGTGTTGAGGTACTTCGCCTCGATGCGGTCGTCGTCGAAGATCCGGCGGGCGCCGAAGCCGATCGTGTCGCCGTTGGCCTCGCGGATCGGCCACACCAGCCGCCCGCGGAAGCGGTCGTAGTGGGAGCGGCCGTGTGCGACGAGCCCCGCCGCGACCGACTCCTCGTCGGTGATCCGACGCCCGCGCAGGTGGCGCAGCAGCGCCTCGCCGTCGCGGGGGGCGAAGCCGACGCCGAACATCTCCGCCGCGGCCTGGTCGAAGCCGCGCTCGTGGAGGAACTGGCGCGCGACCACCGCGTCGCGGCCGGCGAGCTGCTCGGCGTAGAACTCCTGGGCGACCTTGTGCGCCTCGATCAGCCGCCCGCGTGCCGGGCCGCGGGGACGGGCGGGCTCGTCGTCGCCGTCCTCGCGGCGGAGCTGCACGCCGTACTTCTCCGCGAGCCGCTCGACCGACTCGGTGAAGGTGAGCCCGTCGACCTTCATCAGGAAGGAGATGACGTCGCCACCCTCGCCGCAGCCGAAGCAATGGAAGAACTGCCGGGCCGGGTTGACGTTGAACGACGGGGTCTTCTCGTCGTGGAACGGGCACAGACCCTTGAGCGAGCCGCCCCCGGCACGCTTGAGCGTGACGTAGCCGGACACCACGTCGTCGATCCGCGCCTTCTCGCGCACCTCGGCGATGTCGTCGTCGCGAATCCGGCCTGCCACGCCGGGGAGTCTACGGGCGGGCTCCCACCGCCACCGCGGGGTCTCCACAACGCCCCGGGCGGGGTCGGCACGACGGACCGGCCACCCCTTGGGGCGTACGGCGCTGGTGCGGGCTGGGCGGGTCTGCCAAGGTCGAAGCATGACTGCTCAGCACGGAGCGCCAGAGAGTCAGACTCTCGGTGCACTCGTCCACCAGCTGTCCGAGCAGATCCCCGATCTGGTCCGCTCGGAGATCCGCCTCGCGCAGGCCGAGGTCGCGCAGAAGGGCAAACGGGCCGGTGTCGGGATCGGCATGTTCAGCGTCGCCGGGCTGCTCGCCTTCTTCGCCATCGGCTCGCTCGTCGCCACGGCGATCCTCGGCCTCGCCGAGGTCGTCGACGCCTGGCTCGCCGCCCTCATCGTGGCGATCGTCCTGCTCGCGGCCGCTGCCGTGGCAGGGCTGGTGGGGAGGAAGAAGGTGGCCGAGGCAGGGCCACCAGCCCCCGAGAAGGCGATCCAGGGCGTCAAGGAGGACATCGCGACCGTGAAGGGTGAGCACCGTGGATGACCAGCAGAAGACGCCCGAGGAGCTCGAGGCCGAGATCGCGCTGCAGCGCGAGCAGCTCGCGCACACCGTCGACGAGCTGACGGCCAAGCTCGACGTGAAGTCGCAGGCGCGCCAGAAGGTCGCCGCGCTGAAGGACTCCGCCACCACCGAGACCGGCGAGCCGCGCACCGAGGTGCTCGCGGCCGCCGCGTCGCTCGTGGCGATGGCCGTGGTGCTGCTGATCTGGCGTCGCCGCGCCGCCCACTGACCACCAGGGAAGGGAGAAACCATGAAGAAGCTCATGCTGCTCGTCGCCGGAGGCGTCGGCTACGTGCTCGGCACCCGCGCCGGCAGGGAACGCTACGAACAGATCAAGAAGGCGGCGACCCGGTTCAAGGAGGACCCGCGGGTGCAGGAGAAGGCGCACCAAGCGGCAGACCTCGCCAAGGACAAGGCTCCGGTGGTGAAGGACAAGGTCACCTCGGCCGCCGGCACCGCAGCCGACAAGGTCACCGACAAGGTCACCTCGTCGAGCAACGGCGGACACCGCTCGGACCTCGAGGACCAGCTCCACCCCGAGAGCACCGCCCGGCAGGACGACCCGTACCCGCAGGGCGACCTGCCGTAGCCGGTCCCCCGACCCGCCGCGCGCGCCGCTCAGCCGAGCGCCGCGTGGCGGGTCACGGCGCTGGCGTCGGTCAGCGACGCGACCTGGTCGATGACCACGCGTCGCCGGCCGGCGTCGTCGCCGGCCAGGAGCCAGTCCTCGACGAAGACCGGGTCGAGCGCGGCGGCGCCTCGCACCCAGATCCGCTCGACGAGCTCGGCGACGAGCTCGCGCTGGCGCTCCATCAGCGCCACCCGGTCGTCGGCCTGCATGACGTAGAGGGACGCGATGCCCTTGAGCACCCCGATCTCGACCGCGGTCGCCTCCGGGACGACGAGGTCGGCGCGGTGGCGCACCGGCGGCTCGCCGTCGGTCGCGGCGAACGTCGCCTGCTGGACGCTGCCGCAGAAGCGCCCGATGAGGTCGCTGGTGAGGTTCTTGATGGCCGCGAGGCTGCGTCGGCTGCCGTCGTAGGAGGACCGCGGCCAGCTCCCGACGGCACGCAGGCCCGCGAGCGCCGCGTCGAGCGCCGCGTCGTCCGCGCCGGGGAGGTACCACGAGCGCACGGTCTCCCACAGCGCCTCCCGGTCGAGCCGGGTGAGGTCGAGGCGGCCGGCCACGATGCCGTCCTCCACGTCGTGGACCGAGTAGGCGACGTCGTCGGCGAGGTCCATCACCTGCGCCTCCAGGCAGAGTCGCCGGCCGGTGACGCCGGCGCGCAGCCAGTCGAAGACCGGCCGGTCGTCGTCGTAGACGCCGAACTTCACGACCACCCGCGGGGTGCCGTCGGCGTGCACGCCGTGCGGACCGGTCGCCTCCGTGCGGGTCCAGGGGTACTTGGTGCAGGCGTCGAGGGTGGCCCGGGTCAGGTTGAGGCCGACCGAGCGGCCGTCGGCGTCGAAGGTCTTCGACTCCAGCCGGGTCAGCAGCCGCAGGGTCTGGGCGTTGCCCTCGAACCCGCCGCACTCGCCGCTCAGCTCGGCGAGCACCCGCTCGCCGTTGTGGCCGAACGGGGGGTGGCCCAGGTCGTGGGCCAGCGCAGCCGTCTCGGTGATGTCGGGGTGGGTGCCGATGGCCCGGGCGAGGTCGCGGGCGATCTGGGCCACCTCGAGGCTGTGGGTGAGCCGGTTGCGGACGAAGTCGTCGGTCTGCGGGCCGACCACCTGGGTCTTGGCCGCCAGGCGCCGCGACGCCGCGGCGTGCACCACGCGCGCCCGGTCGCGCTCGAACGCCAGGCGCACGGGCGCGTCGACCCGCTTGGGCGGCTCGGCGACGATGCGCTCCCGCGCGGCGTCGTCGTAGGGATCCTCGATGCTCATCGGCCGGCCAGCCTAGCGACGCGTGCCGACGTGCGCCCACACCGCGGGTCGCGACCGCGTAGGCTGGCGGAGAAGGACCGGTGACCCGGCTGCCGCCAGGCAGGCCTTCCCGGTCGAGAGGCGGACGTCATGACGACGCCGGACAGTTCCCAGTACACGCGCGACACCCTGGACGAGGTGATGGGCGACGCGACCGAGGCACCAGTGCGGCTGCGGCTGGCGCAGCACCTGGGACGCAACGCGCTCGACGGCGGCTGGTGGCCGCGCACCCGCGACCTCGGCAGCGAGCTGCGCCAGCTCGTCGACCAGTTCCCGGTCGACCTGGGCCGCATCACCCAGGTGCGCGTCTCGCCCTCCGACTGGGGGACGCGACCGCGCACCGTCCAGGTCGCCCGCGGCCTGGTGCGAGTCGGCTCGTTCACCACCGACGACAGCCACGTCGCCCACCTCAGCACCTCCAACCGCACGTTGCTGCGCGTGCTGGTGGTGCCGGCCGAGCTCACCGACTACCAGGGCGAGGAGGCACTCCTCGCGGCCGCGACGGCGGGCAACGCCCACTCGGCGCTCGAGCTGATCCGCACGGTCACCGACAGCCCGGACGTGGACCCGCGCGACCGCTGGACCTGATCCCGGGCCGACCTCGCGGCCGGGGCCCGGGTGCCGGGATCCGTCAGTAGCGGGTCCGTCAGTAGACCGTGACGTGCACGTGGTCGTAGTGGTTGGCGGTGACCGACCCGCGGTCGGACATCGCGCGCCAGCCCTCGCCGGAGCGCTCCACCGACCAGATCTTCTGGGCGTAGATGATGTACTCGATGCCCAGCGCGCTGTAGTTGGCGCGCAGGAAGTCGGCGATCGACCAACCGGTGGCACCGCTGACCATGATGTCGATCGCGCGGCCCTGGCCGTGCTCGCCGTCGCCGCGCCACGTGCCGTAGCTGGCGATCGAGGGCCAGTTGGCGCAGACCACGTCGTGGATCTCGTAGAGCGACGCGCGCCCGGCCTCGATGGAGGAGCCGTTGGCACACGAGCCGCCGAGGCTCGGGCCGGCCGCGGCCTGCTTGGCCTCGACCGTCGCGGGCTTCTCGGGCTTCGGCTTCTTCTGGCTCAGGTAGGCGGAGGTGACCCAGCGCGACTGGCCGTCGATGACGACCTGGGTGCGGCCGAGCTGCGTGCGACCAGTGACGGAGACCTGCTTCAGCGCCGGGACCAGGCCGAGCTTGTCGGACCCCTTGGACGGTCCCGCCCAGAGGTTGAGGGGGGCGGTGGTCCACACCTTGTCGTCCAGCTTCTTCGCCAGCCGACGGGCCGTGCGGTCCACGCTCAGGTCCTCGCGGACGGCCGCCTCGGCCTTCGCCGCCTTGCGGAGCGCCGAGCGGGAGACGGTGGTCGTGGCCCGGCGGCTCAGCGCCGTGTCGTCGGCCGCGTCGGGGGCCGCGCCGTCGGCGGTGGCCGCCGAGGTGCCGGACGAGGCGAGCAGGTTGTCGTCGGTGCTCGCCGGCTCGGCGGCGAGGACGCCCATGGTCACCGCGGAGAGCGTCGCCACCACGGCGAGCGGCGCGGACACCAGGACGGAACGGGGGACTCGGGAGGGACGGGGGGTGGTAGCAGGGGCTTCCCGCTTGTGGCGATGCTGAGCCACAGCGCTGATCCTTTGCACTTGCTGACGGGGGGACGAGCGCCGATCCACGAGCCCGGGGATCCGGGGGGAAAGCTCATGCCCACGTCGACGCGATCACCGAGTGAAGCACAGGATTCTCGGCCTGTCCCAATCTCCCCCGGTAAATTTCGGCGTGTTCCGACTCACCCGCCCGGATGCCGCACCCGCTCCGGCACCGCGCGGCGGGCCCGGCACGACGGCTCGGGGGCGCTCAGCCGCCCGTGGCCTCGTCGGCGTCCTCGCGCAGCTGCTCCCCGCGCCCGTCCGTGTCGTCGAGCCACCCCTCCGGGAGCACCACCTTCTTGCGGGGCGCGCCCTGGCGTCCGCGCGGCGTGCCGAGCTCGTGCGCAGGGAACGGCGCGTCGTCGTCGAGACCGTCGAGCAGCACGTCGAGCGAGGCCAGCGAGTCGACCAGCGCGAGCTGGTGGCGCAGCTCGCCGCCGGCCGGGAAGCCCTTGAGGTACCAGGCGATGTGCTTGCGAAACTCCTTGCAGCCCCGCTCCTGGCCCATGTGCTCGGAGAGCAGCTCCGCGTGGCGGCGCATCATCGCCTTGACCTCGCCGAGGGTCGGGAGGGTCGCGACGGCCTCGCCGTGGAAGGCGGCGGCCAGGTCGCGGAAGAGCCAGGGACGCCCGAGGCAGCCGCGGCCCACGACGACGCCCGCGGCGCCGGTGTGCTCGACCATGCGCAGCGCGTCGGCCGCCTCCCAGATGTCGCCGTTGCCCAGCACGGGGATGTCGACGTGGTCGACGAGCGCGGCGATGGCGTCCCAGTCGGCCTGGCCGGAGTAGGCCTGCTGCACGGTGCGCCCGTGCAGGGCGATGGCGGCGACCCCGGTCTCCTGGGCGATGCGACCGGCGTCGAGGTAGGTCAGGTGGTCGTCGTCGAGGCCCTTGCGGGTCTTCATCGTCACCGGGACGTCGTAGGGCGTGGCCGCGGCGACCGCGTGCTCGAGGATCTCGCCGAGGAGGCCGCGCTTCCACGGCAGCGCTCCCCCGCCGCCCTTGCGGGTCACCTTGGGCACCGGGCAGCCGAAGTTGAGGTCGACGTGCGCGACCCCGTGGTCGGCGCAGAGGATCTCCACGGCCTTGCCGATGTAGACGGGGTCGGTGCCGTAGAGCTGGACCGAGCGGGTCGACTCGAGGTCGTCGAAGACGAGCATCTTCCTCGTCGTCTCGTCACCCTCGACGAGGCCGCGACTGGTGATCATCTCGCTGACGTAGAGCCCGGCGCCCTGCTCGGCGCACAGGCGGCGGTAGGCGGCGTTGGTGATGCCCGCCATCGGCGCCAGCACGACCGGCGTCGCGACGCGCAGCGGCCCGAGGACGAGCTCGGTCGGCAGCGGCGCGGTCATGGGCCCCATTGTCCGGTGGCGTCGGCGGGCGCCCCAAATCTGCGGTCCGCGGCGCTCACCACCACATGAACGTCTCGTACGGCGTGGTGATCCTGCCGCCGTAGTCCGAGGCGCGCTGGCACCCGCCCTCGAGCCGACACCTGACCAGGACCGAACCGCGCGGGGTGCGCAGCTCGAGGACGAGGCGCCGCGCGGACTCCCACCGCACCGTCTGCTCGTGGGCGGAGGTGATCGACCAGTTGTCCATCGTGATCCGCGGGCCGAACGCGATGGAGTCGAGCAGCGTCCCGTCGTCCATCCGGCGGACGTCGAGGATCGCCGGGTCGTCGAACCCGCGTCCGATCCGGAGCCCCGCGACCGTCTTCCCGTCCGGCGAGACCGCGAGCGGGGCGATCGGCTCCGCCCACGCCGGGGTCGACGGCGCCGAGACCGTCGTCGGGCCGAAGAGCCGGCCGGTCGTCTGCGCGAAGACGAGGTCGTCGCGCAGCGACACGTAGCTGGCGTTCTTGACGATCTCGGTGCGCGAGGTCCTCGGGAGCCAGTCGATGACGCGCAGCCGGTAGTGCTCGTTGTCGGCGTAGATCACCACGTGACCCGCGTCGGCGTCGAACGGGGTGGCGTAGGCCTCGTTGTAGTCGCTGCCGACCCAGGTGGCGTCCATGCTCAGGACGTCGTGGGTGCTGCCACCTCGGTCGAAGATCGTCGAGACCAGCAGCTCGCCGTCGCGCGAGAGCAGCCAGCCGACCGCGGCGTCGCCCTGGCCGTACGTCGTGTTGCGCGTGCGGCGCACCTCGGCGGGACGGCGTCCGGGGCGGATGGCCACGATCCGGCTCAGGTAGCCCTTGCGGACCGCGACCAGCCACCCGAGCCGGCTCTTGCCCAGCAGCTGGCGCTGCTCGCCGTTGGCCGGCGTGCGGAGGCGGAGCGTGCGGCCGCCCGCGGTGTGGATGACGCCGTCCTGCATGAAGTCGATCTCGGCGTCGCGACCGCGCGGGAGGCGGGCCGGCACGATGGTGCGCGTGTCGACAGCCGGCGCGGTGCGCTCCGCCGGCCGGTCGGGCTCCGGGGCGATCCGCGCACTGCCGGGCGGGACGACCGCCATCGCCAGCGCGAGCGAGACGCCCGCCGTACCGACCCTGACGAACCGTCGCGACAGCGCCATGAGATCCCCCGATGTGTGTGAGTGAGCCACCCCCACCGTGCCACACCTCAGGGGCGCGGGGACCTCAGCAGCCGAGCAGCTTGTCCGCGAACCAGCGGCTGATGCCGTCCAGGCTGACGCGCTCCTGCGCCATGGTGTCGCGCTCGCGGACGGTGACCGCGTCGTCGTCGAGGGTCTCGAAGTCGACGGTCACGCAGAACGGGGTGCCGATCTCGTCCTGGCGGCGGTAGCGCCGGCCGATGGCGCCGGAGTCGTCGAACTCGACGTTCCAGTTCTGCCGCAGCTCGGCGGCGAGTGCCTTCGCCTTGGGCGAGAGGTCGGAGTTGCGGCTCAGCGGCAGCACCGCGACCTTCACCGGCGCGAGGCGCGGGTCGAGCCGCAGCACGACGCGCTTGTCGACGCCGCCCTTGGTGTTGGGGGCCTCGTCCTCGGTGTAGGCGTCGATGAGGAACGCCATCAGCGACCGGGTCAGGCCTGCGGCGGGCTCGATGACGTACGGCACGTAGCGCTCGTCGGCGGCCTGGTCGTAGTAGGACAGGTCCTTGCCGGAGAACTGGCTGTGCTGCTTGAGGTCGAAGTCGGTGCGGTTGGCGATGCCCTCGAGCTCCTCGAAGTCACGGCCCGAGAACCCGAAGCGGTACTCGATGTCGGTCGTGCCCTTGGAGTAGTGCGACAGCTTCTCCTTCGGGTGCTCGAAGTGGCGCAGGTTGGCGGGGTCGATGCCGAGGTCGACGTACCAGCGGGTGCGCTCCTCGATCCAGTAGCGGAACCACTCGTCGTCCTCGCCGGGCTTGACGAAGAACTCCATCTCCATCTGCTCGAACTCGCGGGTGCGGAAGATGAAGTTGCCGGGCGTGATCTCGTTGCGGAAGCTCTTGCCCATCTGGGCGATGCCGAAGGGCGGCTTCTGCCGGCTCGAGGTCACGACGTTGGCGAAGTTGAGGAAGATGCCCTGAGCGGTCTCGGGCCGCAGGTAGTGCAGGCCGGACTCGTCCTCGATCACGCCGAGGTAGGTCTTGAGCATCATGTTGAAGTTGCGCGGCTCGGTCCACGCGTTGCGGGTGCCGCAGTTGGGACAGGCGACCGACTCGTTGATGTCGACGGTGTCGGGGTCGTCGATGCCCTTCTTGGCGGCGTAGTCCTCCTGCAGGTGGTCCTCGCGGAACCTCTTGTGGCACGACTGGCACTCCACGAGGGGGTCGCTGAACGTGCTCAGGTGGCCGGAGGCCTCCCAGGTGCGCGTGGGCAGGATGACGCTGGAGTCGAGGCCGACGACGTCGTCGCGACGCGTGACCATCGCCTTCCACCACTGGCGCTTGATGTTCTCCTTGAGCTCCACGCCGAGCGGGCCGTAGTCCCAGGCCGACTTGGTGCCGCCGTAGATCTCACCGCACGGGTAGACGAAACCTCGGCGCTTGGCGAGGGAGACGACGTTGTCCAGGGCGGTCGGGGCGGGCTTGGCCACGGTGGAGTTCCTTGGGATGGGAGCAGGTCGGGCCGGCTGGCTGCCGGCTCGCACGAACGAGCGCTCAGCCTATCGAGCGCGGCTGCGCCTCGTTGAGGTCGGTCCCCTCCTCGACCACCTCGTAGGCGCTGGGCTCGTCGACCGCGTGCACCATCAGCGGCTGGATGTGCATCTTGCCCTCGTAGGACCCGAGCGCCCGCCGGTAGGAGCCGACGTTCTCCCAGCGGGTGGTGAGCACCCACAGCGCCGGGTCGTCGACGTTGCGTCCCACCTCGCCGCCGATCCAGCCGGGCTTGGCGGCGAGGATGTCGCGCGCGCGGAGCAGGCCCGTGCGCAGCTCGGCCTCGGCGGCGGGGTCGGGACGGGGGACGCGGAGGCGGGTGACGACGAGCACGGCACCAGCCTAGGGCGCAGACGTTTTGACAACCGTTCTCAATCGGGGTGAGAATCGTTCTCATGTCGTCCCGGCCCCTTGCCCTCGCTGCCGCCCTCGCCTCGACCGCCCTGCTCGCCGCCTGCGGCTCGGACGACACCGGTGGGACGGACGAGAGCGAGCACTCCGCCGTCGCCGCGTTCTACCCGCTGGCGTGGGTGACCGAGGAGGTCGCCGGCGACGACTGGGAGGTCACCAACCTCACCGCCCCGGGCTCGGAGCCGCACGACCTCTCGCTCGACATCCAGCAGACCGCGGCCGTGGCGGAGGCCGACCTCGTCGTCCTCGAGCACGACTTCCAGCCCGCCGTCGACGCGACGGTCGAGGCGAACGCCGGCGATGCCGCGGTGCTCGACGCCGCCGACGTGCTCGAGCTCATGCCGACCTCCGACCACGAGCACGCCCACGACGAGGCGGGCCACGACCACGGCGAGCTCGACCCGCACTTCTGGCTCGACCCCCTCCTGATGGCCGACCTCGGCGACGCCGTGGCCGAGCAGCTGGCCGAGATCGACCCCGACCAGGCGGCGACCTACCGGGCCAACGCGGCGGCGCTGCGCGAGGAGCTCGAGGCCCTCGACCAGCAGTACGCCGACGGCCTGGCCGAGTGCGAGCGCACCACCACCGTCGTCAGCCACGAGGCGTTCTCCTACCTCTCGCGCTACGGCCTGCAGTTCGAGGCGATCGCGGGCCTCTCCCCCGACGCCGAGCCGACCCCCGCCGACCTGGCCCGGCTCCAGGAGCTGATCCGCGAGGACGGCATCACCACCGTGTTCTCCGAGCGCCTCGCCAGCAGCAAGATGGCCGACTCCCTCGCCGGCGACCTCGGCCTCGAGACCGCCGTGCTCGACCCGATCGAAGGCCTCTCCGACGACACGGCCGACGACGACTACCTTTCCCTCATGGGCCAGAACCTCGACGCACTCCGCAAGGCCAACGGATGCCGGTGAGCGCAGCGGCCCCTCCGGTCGCGGTCCACGACGGCTCGGTCGCCATCGGCGGCCGCCCGATCCTGCGCGGGATCGAGCTCACCGTCGAGCCCGGTGAGTTCGTGGCGCTGATGGGCGCCAACGGCTCCGGCAAGTCGACGCTCGTACGCGCGATCACCGGCCTGCTGCCGATGACCGGCGGCGCCGTCGACCTCTTCGGCACGCCGTTCGCCGACTTCCACGACTGGCACCGCGTCGGCTACGTGCCGCAGCGGCCGTCAGCCGCGAGCGGGGTGCCCGCCACCGTGTGGGAGGTGGTCGCGTCCGGACGCATCACCCGCCGCCGGCTCTTCCGCCCGCTCTCGCGCGCGGACCGGCAGGCCGTCGCCGACGCGATCGACGTCGTCGGCCTCGCCGATCGGGCAGGCGTCGGCATCTCCCAGCTCAGCGGCGGGCAGCAGCAGCGGGTCCTCATCGCCCGCGCGCTCGCCGGGCAGCCCGACCTGCTCGTGCTCGACGAGCCGACCGCGGGGGTCGACCTGGAGAACCAGCGCGCCCTCGCCGACGCGCTCGCCACCTTCAAGGCCCGGGGCGCCACGATCGTGTTGGTCGCCCACGAGCTCGGCCCGATGGCGCCACTGATCGACCGCGCGGTGGTGATGCGCGACGGCCGCATCGCCTACGACGGCCCCGCCCTCGACGAGGAGGACGCGCACGGCCACCACCACCCCGTGGACGCCACCCACGACCACGTCCCCCACGTGGGCTCACCACTCGACGAGCTGGGCGGCGGACGATGAGCGAATTCCTGGACCTGTTCTCCCTGCCCTTCATGCAGCGCGCGCTGCTCGCCGCGCTGCTCACCGGCCTGGCCGCCCCCGCGATCGGCACGTTCCTGGTCCAGCGCCGCCTCGCCCTCCTCGGTGACGGCATCGGCCACGTGGCCGTGACCGGAGTTGCCATCGGCCTGCTCACCAACACCTCCCCGACCTGGACCGCCGTGCTGGTCGCCGTCCTCGGCGCAGTGCTCATCGAGGTCATCCGCGAGCGCGGCCACACCAACGGCGACGTCGCCCTGGCACTGCTCTTCTACGGCGGCCTGGCGGGCGGCGTGCTGATCACCGGCCTCGCCGGGCAGGGCGCCGCCCGGCTGCAGGAGTTCCTCTTCGGGTCGCTGACCAGCATCACCGCCGCCGACGTGTGGTTCACCCTCGGCCTCACCGTGGTGCTGCTCGTGGCGACCCTGGGCCTGCTCCCCCAGCTCTTCGCCGTCGCGAGCGACCCCGACTTCGCCCGGGTCGCCGGCCTGCGGGTGCGCTTCTACAACCTGCTGATCGCCGTGCTCGCCGCGGTGACGGTCACCGTCGCGATGCGCACGGTCGGCCTGCTGCTCGTCTCGGCCCTCATGGTGGTGCCGGTCGCGACCGCCCAGCAGCTCGCCCGCTCGTTCCGCACGACGATCGCCGGGGCGATGGTGGTCGGCGTCCTGGCGGCCCTCGGCGGGCTGCTGCTGAGCGCCGCGCTGTCGTTCCGGGCGACGGTGGCCCCGGGGCCCACCATCGTGCTGCTCGCCCTCGTGATGTTCACCTCGACCTGGCCGATCGGCGTGTGGCTGCGGCGCCGGCGCCGGCTCCACTCCCCGTTCCCCAGCGTGCCGGTCGCCGCCCACACCGTCACCGACGAGCACCCGCACGAGCACGGCACGGACTGCGGCCATCCCGCGGTGCCGCACGCCGACCACGTCGACTACGTCCACGACGGCCACCGCCACGCCGCCCACGGAGAGCACTATGACGAGCACTGACCCGAGGCCCCGGCAGGCCGCCGAGCCGCCCGCGTCCCCGGCCGCGTCCCAGCCGTCGTCGCGGACGCCGGTCCGGCCCACGCGCCAGCGCCGCGCGGTCGCCGCCGCCCTCGCCGCGTTCGACGACTTCCGCAGCGCGCAGGAGATCCACGACCTGATCTCGCAGCAGGGCGACTCCGTCGGCCTCGCGACCGTCTACCGCACCCTGGCCGCCCTCGCGGACGCCGGCGAGGTCGACATGCTGCGCAACGAGGACGGCGAGGCGATCTGGCGCAGCTGCTCCGACACGCACCACCACCACCTCGTGTGCCGCACCTGCGGGGCGACCGTGGAGGTTGAGGGCCCGGCCGTGGAGCGCTGGACGAGCAGCATCGCGACCGAGCACGGCTACGCCGACATCAGCCACACGCTGGAGATCTTCGGGACCTGCCCGGCCTGCCGCTAGCTGCCACCCTCGTTGGGCAGCGCGCCGCCGTAGCGCCGGTCCCGGCTGGCGTAGGTCTCGATGGCCGACCACAGGTGGCGTCGGTCGACGTCGGGCCACAGCACGTTGGTGAAGACCATCTCGCTGTAGGCCGCCTGCCAGAGCATGAAGTTGGACAGCCGCTGCTCCCCCGACGTGCGCCAGACGAGGTCGGCGTCGGGCAGCTCGGGGACGTAGAGGTGGCGGGCGAACGTCTTCTCGTCGATCTTGTCGGGGTTCAGCCGTCCGGCGGCGACCTCGCGGCCGATCGAGCGGGCGGCGTCGGCGAGCTCGGCGCGCCCGCCGTAGTTGACGCACATCGTGAGGGTGAGGACGTCGTTGTCCTTCGTCATCTCCTCGGCGACCTGGAGCTCCCTGATGACCGACTTCCACAGTCGCGGGGAGCGGCCGGCCCAGCGCACGCGCACGCCGAGCTCGTGCATCTCGTCGCGGCGGCGCCGGATCACGTCGCGGTTGAACCCCATCAGGAAGCGCACCTCGTCGGGCGAGCGCGACCAGTTCTCGGTGGAGAAGGCGTACGCGGAGATCGCCTTGACGCCGATCTCGATGGCACCCTCGACGACGTCGAACAGCGTGTGCTCGCCCTGCTCGTGACCCCTGGTGCGGGGCAGCCCCCGCTCCTTCGCCCACCGGCCGTTGCCGTCCATGATGATCGCGACGTGCTCGGGCACGAGGTCACGCGGGACCGACGGCGGGGTCGCACCGCTGGGGTGCGGGGTCGGCGGCCTCACCTCTCGCTTCACGCTGGAGAGCCTAGAACCCCCGCCGATCCGACGGGCGGGCCGGCGGCACTGGACCGTGAGTCGCTGGGAGACTCAAGGGCCAGCGCCACGCGGACGTCATGAGATCTCGCGGTTCGCACCGCCGATTTCCATGACGTCAGCCCACGCTGGCTTCGGCGGTCACCGCTCGACGTACGCCATGGAGCGCAGGCCGCGCTCGAGGTGCCAGGCGAGGTAGGCCGAGACGAGGTTGCTGGCCTCGCGCAGGTGGCGCGGGTCGGCGGCGTGGACGACCGGCCAGTCGCCGACGAGGAGTGCGCCGAGCACGCCGACGGTCTCGGCGGCGGGCGTGGCCGAGCCCGGCAGCCGGTCGGAGGCGCACAGCACGCCGCCCGCGGAGGGGTTGAAGAAGCGGTGCGGACCCTCGACGCCGCACTGGACGCAGTGGTCGAACGACGGCGCGTAGCCGGCGACCGACAGCGAGCGCAGGAGGTAGGAGTCGAGCACCTGCTTGGCCGGATGCTCGCCCCCGGCCATCGCGCGGAGGCCGCCGACGAGCAGCAGGAACTGCTGCACGGCCGGCTCCTTCTCCTCGGTGACGAGCCGCTCGGCGGTCTCGAGCATCACGGTGCCGGCGGTGTAGCGGTCGTAGTCGAGCCCGAGCCGCGCGTGGAACGGGTCGAGCGTCTCGGCCTGGGTGATCACGTCGAGGCTGCGCCCCTCGGCGAGCTGGAGGTCGACGTGGGTGAAGGGCTCGAGGCGCGAGCCCCAGCGCGACGTCGTGCGCCGCACGCCCTTGGCGACCGCGCGGACCCGCCCGTGCTGACGCGTCAGCAGGGTGATGATGCGGTCGGCCTCACCCAGCTTGTGGGTGCGGAGCACGACGGCCTCGTCGCGGTAGAGGGGCACCCGCCCATTGTCCCCCACCGGCCCCGCCCGGGGCCGCCCGACCTGCGTGCCGCGTCAGCCTTTCCGGGACCGCGCGCCGCTCGGCGCGGGTCGCTCGCGCCAGCACTCCAGCGCGAAGTCGGCCGCAGCGGCGGAGAGCCGCTCGGGGCGCAGGCGCCACTCGAGGATGGAGGACGCCTGCTCGAGGCGTACGTCGGGCAGCTCGGCGGCCAGCATGTCGGCGTCGATGAAGGGGTGGATCGGGCCGATCGGGTGGCCGACGAGGAGCACCGGCGCCTGGATCCGCCGACGCTGGCTCGACGACGGGGCGAGGCGACCGAAGATGACCCCGTGCAGCACCGAGGCGACGGACTCGGCGCGGTGGTCGAGGGTGTCGAGGCCGATCCCGGCCCAGAACGGGACGATGCCCCGAGGCACCGACCGCGCCAGCCGCTGCACCGTGTTGGCGGTGACCGGGAGGTAGCGCGCGGCCAGCATGATCGGGACGAACGCGAGGATGCCGGCCACCAGCGCGTTGTTGAGCACCGGCATCTCCACGAGGAGCCCGCGGACACGCTCGGGCGCGATGACCGCCACCTCGAGCGAGACGTTGGCCCCCAGCGACGTGCCGCCGATGACCGCCTGGTCGGCGCCGAGGTGGTCGAGCAGCGCCACCACCTGCTCCCCGAACGACGTCATCGAGTAGACCAGCGGGTCGGCCGGCTGGTCCGAGCGGCCGTGGCCCAGCAGGTCGAGCGTCACGACGTGCAGTCCCTGCGCGGCCATCGCCCGGGCCAGCGGCTGCTGCATCCGGCGCGGCATCAGCAGCCCGTGCAGCAGCACCACCCAGTCGTCGCCCGAGCCGTACTCGGTGTACTCCAGTCGGTCGCGCCCGCCGTCGGACTCGACGAAGAGCTGGCCGATCCGCTCGCTGACCACCATGGCGCGAATCTAGCGCCGCCGGCGCTCAGGCGCGGTTGACCGCGCTGATGACGGCCTTGAGCGAGGCGGTGACGATGTTGGCGTCGAGCCCCACGCCCCAGAGCACCTTGTCGCCGACCGCGCACTCCACGTAGGCCGCGGCGGTGGCGTCGCCACCGGCCGACAGCGCGTGCTCGGCGTAGTCGAGGACGCGTACGTCGCCGCGGCCGGCGTAGGCCGGGTTGCCGGCCGCCTGCTCGGCCTCGACGAGCTCGTTGAGCGCGTTGGTGAAGGCGTTGATGGGACCGTTGCCGGAGCCGGTGAGCTCGCGGCGCACACCGTCGACGTAGACATGGACGGTGAGCTGGTCGCTCTCCCCCGCTGCGCTGGAGGTGTGGACCGAGTCGAGCTTGAGCGGCGCCTCGCGGTCGAGGTACTCGCTGCGGAAGGCGGCCCAGATCGCTGCCGGGGCGACCTCGCCGCCCTCGGCGTCGGTGCGCTGCTGGATGACCCGGCTGAACTCGATCTGCGCGCGACGCGGCAGGTCGAGCTTGTGCTCGTGCTTGAGGATGTAGGCCACGCCGCCCTTGCCCGACTGGCTGTTGACGCGGATGACCGCCTCGTAGCTGCGACCGACGTCCTTGGGGTCGATGGGCAGGTAGGGCACGGCCCACTCGTGGTCGTCGACGGGGACGCCGGCGCGCTGCGCGTCGGCCTCGAGCGCCTCGAACCCCTTCTTGATGGCGTCCTGGTGGGAGCCGGAGAAGGCGGTGTAGACGAGGTCGCCGCCGTAGGGGTGGCGCTCGTGCACGGGCAGCTGGTTGCAGTACTCGACGGTGCGGCGGATCTCGTCGATGTCGGAGAAGTCGATCTCGGGGTCGATGCCCTGGGTCAGCAGGTTGAGCCCCAGCGTGACGAGGCAGACGTTGCCGGTGCGCTCGCCGTTGCCGAACAGGCACCCCTCGATCCGGTCGGCGCCGGCCAGGTAGCCGAGCTCGGCCGCCGCGACCGCCGTGCCGCGGTCGTTGTGCGGGTGGAGGGACAGCACGACGTGCTCGCGGTGGTGCAGGTGCCGGCTCATCCACTCGATCGAGTCCGCGTAGACGTTGGGCGTGGCCATCTCGACGGTCGCGGGCAGGTTGATGATCACCGGCCGCTCGGCGGTGGGCTCGAACACGTCGAGGACGGCGTTGCACACGCGCACGGCGAACTCGAGCTCGGTGCCGGTGTAGGACTCGGGCGAGTACTCGTAGAAGACCTCGGTGCCGGGGACGAGCTCCTCGTACTTCTTGCAGATCTCCGCACCGCGCACCGCGATGTCCTGGATGCCGTCCTCGTCGAGGCCGAAGACCACCCGGCGCTGGAGGGTCGAGGTCGAGTTGTAGAGGTGGACGATCGCCTGCTTGGCGCCGCGCAGCGACTCGTAGGTGCGCTCGATGAGCTCCTCGCGGGCCTGCGTGAGCACCTGGATGACGACGTCGTCGGGGATCAGGTCCTCCTCGATGAGCATCCGCACGAAGTCGAAGTCGGTCTGCGACGCGGCCGGGAAGCCGACCTCGATCTCCTTGTAGCCCATCTTCACCAGGAGCTCGAACATCTCCCGCTTGCGGGCCGGGCTCATCGGGTCGATGAGCGCCTGGTTGCCGTCACGCAGGTCGACCGCACACCAGCGCGGCGCCTGGGTCATCCGCTTGGTGGGCCAGGTGCGGTCGGCCAGGTCGATCGGGATGAACGGGACGTAGCGCTCGGGCTTCATGCCGCTGGGCCGCTGGGGGTTCCGCTCGTGGGGCGGGGTGTTGCTCATGGTGGTCATGACTCTTCCTCGGTCTGCTCGAAGGGGCGACCGGCACGCGCCACACTCCGCAACGAGGGGGCCGGGTCAGGCCTCGCTGCGGCGGCGAAGGAGAAGGCTGCGCATCATGACGGGAGACATGCTAGCCCTCCTCCGCGGTGGGGCCCGCCCGGCTCCCGGGTCGTGAGACGCCGGGGTCAGACCCGCCCGCGGGCGCCGTGCGCCACGGCGGTGATCTCGAACGGCCCCACGCCGAGGTGACGGCGCAGCACCTCCTCGAGGTCGCGGCGCCCGCCGGGCCCCAGCGCGGCGACCGCCTCCCCCGCCGGGCCGACGCCGTGGAGGTAGGGCTCCCACCACTCCTCGAAGCTCGGGTGGGTGACGCTCACGGCGAGCTCGACCGACTCGACGTCGCGCAGCCCGGCGTCGGCCAGGATCGCCACGAGGGCCTCGCGCGAGCTGCCGGGCATGTCGCGCTCGCCCGGGTGGTCCGGCGCGAGCTCGGCCACCGCCTGCCACAGCGGCCACATCGGCGCGCGCGAGCCGGCCAGGTCCCACACGGTGGCACCGACCCGACCGCCGGGCCGGGTCACCCGCGCCATCTCGGCGACGCCGGCGACAGGGTCGGTCATGAAGTGCACGACCAGGCAGGCAGCGGTGACGTCGCAGGTGTCGTCGTCGAAGGGCAGCGACTCGGCCGTCCCCAGACGCACGTCGACGCCGGGGAAGCGCTCGCGGCACGCCGCGACGAACGGCTCGGACGGGTCGATCGCGCGGACCTGCTCGGCCCCCAGGCGGTCGACCAGCACGCCGGTCAGCGCCCCCGGGCCGCAGCCGACGTCGACGGCCTGCTGGCCGGCCGACACCTCGAGCCAGTCGGCCAGGCGGACCGCCAGCAGCCGCGAGTAGCGGCCCATGAAGCGGTCGTAGGTGTCGCCTGCCACGTCGAACGTCACGGATCGACGGTACGCCCGCACACAGGCTGGGTGAGTAGCCTCAGCCCCGTGCCGCGCCTGCTCATCGTCCACCACTCCCCGACGCCGTCCGTCGCGGCGCTGGCCGAGGCCGTCGTGGCCGGCGCCTCGGACGAGGCGATCGAGGGCGTCGACGTGGTCGTGCGGCCCGCGCTCGAGGCCGATGCCGACGACGTGCTCGCCGCCGACGGGTACGTGCTCGGCACCCCCGCCAACTTCGGCTACATGAGCGGCGCGCTCAAGCACTTCTTCGACTCCATCTTCCTGCAGGCGGGTGGTGCCGTCACCGACGACGGCTCGGCCGCGACGGCCGACGGCGGCCCGAAGCCGTTCGGCCTGTACGTCCACGGCCGCTACGACACGACCGGGGCGGTGCGCTCGGTGCAGTCGATCGTGGGCGCGCTCGGCTGGCGGCAGAGCGCACCGGTCCTCGAGGTGCTCGGCGACGTCGGCGAGCCCGAGCAGGCGGCGGCCTACGAGCTCGGCGGCACGATCGCCGCCCTTGTGATGGGATGAGACGCCTGCTCGCGGCGGCCGCCGCCGCCCTCGTGCTGTCGGGCTGCACCTCGGGACCGACGACTCCTGCCGACGACCCGACGCCCTCGGGGGAGTCGCCGACCTCCGCCGAGGGCGAGCCCCGTGCGGATCCCGGCCCCCGGCCGAAGGTCGGCGAGTGCCACGCACTCACCTTCCGCCAGGCGGTCGCCGTGGTCGGACGCACCGCACCGGTCGCGTGCCGCAAGCCGCACACCGCCCAGACCTACTTCGTCGGCCGGCTCGACCTCACCACGAAGTCCGGCTTCACCCGGCGCGTGGACTCCCGGGCCGCCCAGCGGCAGATGAGCCGTGCCTGCACCCGCCGGCTCCCCGGCCACCTCGGGAGCACGCCCCGCGAGCTGCGACTGCGGATGGTCCGCGCGGTCTGGTTCAGCCCGAGCCAGGCGCGCGCCGAGGCGGGCGCCGACTGGTTCCGGTGCGACGTCGTCGCGGTCGCCTCACCCCGGCGGCTGCTGCGCCTGCCGCGCCGGACCAAGGGGTGGGCCGGCCCGGCGATGTGCGCCACGGCGCCACCCGGCACCCCGCGCTTCGAGCGCGTGGCCTGCAGCGCGAAGCACGCGTGGCGTGCGGTCGCCACCGTCGACATCCCCGGCAAGCGCCTGCCCGGGCCTGCCGCGATCGCCGACCGCATGGAGCCGGCGTGCCGCAGCGCCGCCGCTGACAGCACCGACGACCCGCTCGACCTCACCTGGTCGCAGGAGAGCCCGACCCGCGCGCAGTGGTCCGCCGGCCAGCACTACGGGATCTGCTGGGTGCCCGCCTGAGTCCGGGCGAGCGGGTCAGAAGCCGAGCTTGCGCAGCTGGCGCGGGTCGCGCTGCCAGTCCTTGGCGATCTTGACCTGGAGGTCGAGGTAGACCGGGGTGCCCAGCAGCGCCTCGATCTGCTTGCGGGCGGCCGTGCCGACCGCGCGCAGGCGCGAGCCCTTGTGGCCGATCATGATGCCCTTCTGGGAGTCGCGCTCGACGTAGAGGTTGGCGACGATGTCGAGCAGCGGCTTGTCGTCGGGGCGCCCCTCGCGCAGGCCCATCTCCTCCACCACCACGGCGATGGAGTGCGGCAGCTCGTCGCGTACGCCCTCCAGCGCCGCCTCGCGGATCAGGTCGGCGGCCAGCGCCTCCTCGGGCGCGTCGGTGAGGTCGCCGTCGGGATAGAGCGGCGGGCCCTCCGGCAGCAGCTTGACGAGCAGGTCGGCGAGCAGGTCGACCTGGTCGCCGGCGACCGCTGACACCGGGACGATCTCGGCCCACTCGGTCTTCGTCTCCTCGCCGAGCGCGGCGATGTCCATCAGGTGGTTGGCGAGCTGCTCGGGGGTCACCAGGTCGGTCTTGGTGGCGACCGCGATGCGCACGGTGCGGCGCACCTTGGCCAGCTCGGTGACCAGGAACCGGTCGCCGGGCCCGATCTTCTCGTTGGCCGGGAAGCACACCGCGACCACGTCGACCTCGGCCCAGGTCGTGCGGACGAGGTCGTTGAGCCGCTCGCCCAGCAGGGTGCGCGGGCGGTGCAGGCCGGGGGTGTCGACGAGGATCAGCTGGGCGTCCTCGCGGTGCACGATGCCGCGCACCACGTTGCGGGTGGTCTGCGGCTTGGAGGAGGTGATGACGATCTTCTGGCCCACCAGCGCGTTGGTCAGTGTCGACTTCCCCGCGTTGGGGCGACCGACGAAGCTCGCGAAGCCGCTGCGGTAGCCCTCGGGCGCCTCGTAGAACGCGCCGGCAGGGGCGACCCCGGAGAGATCGAAGTCGTCGTCGAGCTCGTCGTCGTCCAGCTCGTCCTCCGGCTGATCGTCCGGCTGGTCCTCGGGCTGGTCGTGCGGCTCGTCGTGGTCAGCCATCGGTCGTCTCCCTGGCAGCGTCGTAGTCGGCCCAGATCTGCTCATCAGTCTTGCCCGCGGCCTTGCCGGCGCGCCAGATCGGGCCGGGGTCGACGGCCCGGGGCTGGCGCCCGGCCGTGGCGCGCCAGTAGCCCATCACGTCGTAGTGGCTGGTCGGCAGCCCGACCTCGCGCATCAGGTGCTTGCGGATCGCGCGCATCTGCGCCGACTCCCCCGCCATCCAGAAGTAGCCCTCGCCGTCGGGCCAGTCGATGCCCTCGACGACCTTCGCGAGCGCGCTCTGGCCGGGGGCGGGCGGCGTGAGCCAGGTGACGTCGACGTCGGCGGGCAGGTAGCCGGCGAGGTCGTCGGGCACCTCCGCCAGGACGCGGGTCGGCAGGTCGGGGTGGGTCTCGGTGATGCGGGCCATCGCGGGCATCGCGGTCAGGTCGCCGACGAGCAGCAGCCACCGCGCACCCGGGGGCGGGGCGAACGACGCCTTGGGCTCGGTGATCGTGACCGTGTCGCCGACGCAGTCGCGCATCGCCCACTCGGTGACCAGTCCGACGTCGTGGACGACCACGTCGAGGGTCAGCTCGCCGTCCGCGAAGGAGCGCACGGTGTAGTAGCGGCTCTGGAACTGCCCGGGCACCACGAGGCCGACCCACTCGTCGGGGACGCCCGTCGAGACGAACCCGTCGAGGCCGTCGAGCACGAGGCGCACGAGGTGGTCCGACAGCGATTCGCGGCGACGCACGGTCGCCTGGAACTGCGCTGCGCGGGTGCTCACCCGAGGAGGCTATCGGTGGCTCACCAGTGGGGACGCATCGGGAAGTCGGAGCGACCGTCGTCGTGGTTGCGGGTGGCGAGGACCTGGTGCAGCTCGATCTCGTCGCGCTCGAACCCGAGCCGCGAGCCGGCGATGTAGAGGCCCCACACGCGGGCCGTTCCCTCGCCGACCTCGGCCACGCACTCGTCCCAGTGCTCGACGAGGTTGCGGTTCCAGTCGCGGAGGGTGGAGGCGTAGTGCGGGCGCAGGTTCTCGCTGTGCTGCACCTCGAGGTCCTGGTTCTGGGCGGCCGCGATGATGGTGCCCGAGCCGATGAGCTCGCCGTCCGGGAACACGTAGCGGTCGATGAACGGGCCGGTGTCCTGTCGGGTGTTGTGGCGGCGCGTGATGCAGTGGTTGAGCAGCCGGCCGCCTGGCCGGAGCCGGTCGCGGAGGTGGCGGAAGTAGCTCGGGTAGTTGCGCACGCCGATGTGCTCGGTGAGACCGATCGAGCTGATGGCGTCGAACCCGGTCTCCACCACGTCGCGGTAGTCGAGGTGGCGCACCTCGGCGAGGTCGCCGAGCCCCTCGCGGTCGATGGCCTCCTTGGCCCACTGGGCCTGCTCGAGCGACAGGGTGACCCCCAGGGCGCGTACGCCGTGCTCGCGGGCCGCGTGGCGCACCATCGCCCCCCAGCCGCAGCCGACGTCGAGCAGGCGCTGGCCGGGACGCAGGTCGAGCTTGCGGCAGACCAGCTCGAACTTCGCCGCCTGCGCCTCCTCGAGCGTCGCGTCGGGCGTCTCGTAGAGGGCGCACGTGTAGGCCATCGAGGGCCCGAGCACCATCTCGTAGAAGCGGTTGGACACGTCGTAGTGGTGCGCGATGACCTCGGCGTCGCGGGTCATCGAGTGCCGCAGCCCCTCGACCGCGCGCCGCCACCGCGGCAGGTGCTCCTGCGGCGGCGGGGCCGGTGGGCGCAGGTGGGACAGTCCGAGGCTGCGGGCGATGTGCAGCGCCTCGGCCGGGGTGGGCACCCGGAACTTCGTGCGGTCCTTGAGCAGCGCGAGCGCGTCGTAGGGGTCGCCGGGGTGGACGCCCGACAGGTCGAGGTCGCCGCTGACGTAGGCGCGGGCCATGCCGAGGTCGCCGGGCGCGGTCACCACGTAGGCGAGCCCGCGCTCGCTGCGCAGGTGCATCCCCACGCCGGCGTCGGGCGGGCCGGCGGCGCTGCCGTCGTAGGCCGTGAAGCGCAGCGGCAGGCCGCCCCGCACGAGCCGGTCGATGGCGTCGCCGATGGACATCCGTCCACGCGCGCCCGAGTCGAGGTCGGAGCCCAGGGTCATCGTCGTTCCACCACCTTGTCGTAGAGGGAGGTCAGCCGGTCGTCGGGATCGTGGACGGCCTTCACGCGGGCCAGCTGCGCGCCGCCGTAGAGGCGGTCGAACTCCTCGGGCGGGTAGAAGGCCTCGGAGTAGAGGCTCTTGTGGCCGCCGAGCTCGGAGACCTTCGCCTCGATGGCGCGGTTGCGCGGCGACGAGGGGGCGTTGGGCCCGACGTTGACGATGCCCCAGAAGCCCACGTTGACGTAGGTCGTGCCGGCGCTCAGCGGGTAGCCCGGCCAGGGGCGGTCGCCGGCTGCCTCCCCCGCGCGGCGCAGCCGCAGCGGGCACAGCCACACCGGCCGCATCCCGACCTCCCGGTCGAACCAGTCGAGGAACTCCGCGAGCCGCTCGACGGGCACCTCGACGTCCTGCACGACCCGCTCGCCCTGCGGCCGGCCCGCACGCCGGTCGAGCCGGTCGGCGACGCCGAGGCGGCGGTCGAGGGCGACGAGCTTCCAGTAGACGTCGGAGCGCCGCAGCCGGCGCGGCCACACCCGGCGCACCACCGGGTGCTGGGCACCGAACGCCCGCGAGCACCAGAACCAGTCGGTGTCCCAGCGCCAGAGGTAGTCGTGGACCGTGAGCCGGTCGGTGGTGCGCTGCTGCAACGAGCGGTAGAAGACCTGCTGACCGGTGTAGTCGCTCGTCGGGTCGGCGGCGTCGGTCCACCGGGCGAGGGTCAGGTAGAGCTCGTCGGGCGCGAACGCGACCCCGTCGAGGGCGTCGACCTGCTCGCCGTCCCACGCCCGGTCGCGGACGACCTGGGTGACGGCGTCGGCGAGCGCGGCGGGGTCGTCGAAGCGCACGTGGCGCAGCGCGACGTAGGAGGGGACCGGCTCGAGCTCGATGCGCAGCCGGGTGGCGTAGCCGAGCGAGCCGTAGGAGTTGGGGAAGGCGTCGAACAGCTCGTCGCCGGGCTTGGTCGTGACGATCTCGCCTGCCCCGGTGAGCACGTCCATCTCCAGGACCGACTCGTGGGGCAGTCCGCTGCGGAAGCTCGTCGCCTCGATCCCGAGCCCGGTGACCGCGCCGCCGAGCGTGATGGTGCGCAGCTGCGGGACCACGAGCGGGATGCGGCCGTGTGCCAGCGTCACCTCGACGAGGTGCTCGTAGGTGCACATCCCCTGCACCTCGGCGACGTCGCCGTCCACCTCGATGACGCCGGTGAGCCCGGAGACGTCGAGCCCCGGCCCGGCCCCGGCCCGGCCGCGGAAGAGGTTGCTCGTCCGCTTGGCCAGGCGGACCGGGGCCCCGGGCGGCACGGAGGCGTACGACTCGACGAGCCTCGCCGTCCCAGCGGCGTGCTCGGCCCATCCGACCGGGGTGCGCACGCGCCCACGCTAGCGAGAGGAGGCGACGTCCGCGAGGCTCACGGGCAGATCGGCAGGGGTCCTCAGGTGGCGAGGGTGCGGGCGAGGGCCCCGCGGGCGTCGCCCACGTGGACGGGCACGCCGGTGCCGGCGAGGTCGCGGACCGCGTCGAGGCCGGGGTCGCCGTCGAGGAGCACCACCGCCGCCTCGAGGCCGGTCGCCCCCGACGAGATCGCCATCGCCACGCACACCTCCAGCGCGGAGAGCGAGAGGTGCTCGAGCCGAACGCTGGCGGCGGCGTAGGTGCGGCCGTCGAGGTCGCGGACCGCGGCCCCCTCGTCGGCGCGGGCCCTCGCCCGGGTCGCCCGGGCGAGGGTCACCAGCTTGGCGTCCTCGGCGCTCAGCGCCTCCCGGGAGCCGGCAGGCAGGTCGTTGCTCATGCCAGCACCCTAGTGAGCGCCCGAGCGGCCCGCCGAGGTGACCGGGTGGTCGTCGTCGGCGCCCTCCGCCTCGTCGGCGAGCACCGTGACCAGGACGGTCTCGATCTTGTTGCGGCGGCCGGTGGCGCGCTCGGCCTCCAGCCGCAGGCCGTGGCACTCCACGACCGACCCGGGGATCGGGACCTTGCCGAGGTGCTTGGCCATCAGGCCGCCGACGCTGTCGACGTCGTCGTCCTCGACCGAGAAGCCGACCAGCTCGTCGAGGTCGTCGACCGGGTAGCGGGAGGACACCCGGATGGCGCCGCCCTCGAGCCGCTCGACCTCGACCTCGTCGGGGTCGTACTCGTCGGTGATCTCGCCGACGATCTCCTCCAGGACGTCCTCGATGGTGATCAGCCCGGCCGTGCCGCCGTACTCGTCGACCACGACGGCGATGTGCTGGCGCCGGGCCTGCAGCTCGCGCAGCAGGGCGTCGACCGGCTTGGAGTCCGGGACGTAGTGCACCGGGCGCATCACCTCGTCGACGCGCTGGGTGAACTCCACGTCAGGCGCCTCGAAGTCACGGCGGACCAGGTCCTTGAGGTAGGCCATGCCGACGATGTCGTCGAGGTTGTCGCCGATCACCGGGATGCGGGAGTAGCCGCTGCGCAGGAACAGCGACAGCGTCTGGCGCAGGTTCTTGTGGCGCTCGATGTAGACCACGTCGGGACGCGGCACCATCACCTCGCGGGTGATCGTGTCGCCGAGCTCGAACACCGAGTGGATCATCCGCCGCTCGCCGGACTCGATGATCGCGCCGGCCTCGGCGAGGTCGACGAGCTCGCGCAGCTCGGTCTCGGTCGAGAACGGTCCCTCGCTGAACCCCTTGCCGGGCGTGATCGCGTTGCCGAGCAGGATCAGCAGCGCCGGGATCGGGCCGAGGATCGTCGTGACGAGGGAGAGCGGGCCCGCCGAGGCGAGCGCCACGCGTACGTCGTGCTGGCGGCCGACGGTGCGCGGCGCGACGCCGATGACGACGAACGAGACGACCAGCATCACGCCGATCGTGGTGAGGAACGTCGGGACGGGCGATCCCTGGTAGGCGTCGCGCGCCCACGTGGCCACCAGCACGATGGCGCTGATCTCGCACAGCAGGCGCATCAGCAGCGCCGTGTTGAGGTAGCGCGCGGGGTCGTCGAGCAGCTTGACCAGGCGCACCGCACCGGGGCGGCCCTCGGCCTTCAGCTCCTCGGCGCGCGCCCGGGAGAACGCGCCCAGCGCCGCGTCGGCCGCGGAGAACAGGCCCGCGAGGACGACGAGCAGGGCGGCCGAGCCGAGCTGCCAGATGTCAGCGGTCATGTCAGGCGGGGTCGGCGGTTGAGCGCCACTTCTCGAGCAGCTCGCCCTGCAGCCCGAACATCACCGCGTGCTCCTCGGGCTCGGCGTGGTCGTAGCCGAGGAGGTGCAGGATGCCGTGCACGGTCAGCAGGTCGATCTCCGCCTCGCGGCCGTGGCCGGCCTCCTCGCCCTGCCGGCCGGCGACCGCCGGTGCCAGCACGAGGTCGCCGAGCACGCCCTCCTCGGGCTCCTCGTTGACCTTGCCGGGGCGCAGCTCGTCCATGGGGAAGGCGAGCACGTCGGTCGGCCCCTCCTTCTCCATCCACTGGCCGTTGAGCTCGGCGATGGTGTCCTCGTCGACGGCCTTGATGCACAGCTCGGCCTGGGGGTGCACCCGCATCTGGTCCATCACGAAGCGCGCCAGCTGCGAGAGGCGGCGTACGTCGAGGTCCTGGCCGGACTCGTTGAGGACCTCGATGCTCATCGCTGGCTCCGCGGGCCGGACTTCGGGCCGGACTTCGGGCCGGGGCGGGCCTCCTCGCGCTCGGCGTCGAAGACCTCGTAGGCCTCCACGATGCGTCCCACCAGCCGGTGGCGCACGACGTCGGTGCCGGTGAGGCGGCAGAAGGTGATGTCGTCGACGCCGTCGAGGATGCCCTCCACGACGCGCAGGCCCGACTGCGTGCCCGAGGGCAGGTCGACCTGGCTGGTGTCGCCGGTGACGACGATGCGCGAGCCGAAGCCGAGCCGGGTCAGGAACATCTTCATCTGCTCGGGCGTGGTGTTCTGCGCCTCGTCGAGGATGATGAACGAGTCGTTGAGCGACCGGCCACGCAGGAACGCCAGCGGGGCGACCTCGATGGTGCCGGCGGCCAGCAGCTTGGGGATCGTCTCGGGGTCGACCATGTCGTGCAGCGCGTCGTAGAGCGGGCGCAGGTAGGGGTCGATCTTCTCGCTGAGCGTGCCGGGCAGGAACCCGAGCCGCTCCCCCGCCTCGACGGCCGGCCGGCTCAGGATGATCCGGTTGACCTCCTTGGCCTGCAGGGCCTGCACGGCCTTGGCCATGGCGAGGTAGGTCTTGCCGGTGCCGGCGGGGCCGATGCCGAACGTGACGGTGCTCTTGTCGATCGCCTCGACGTAGCGCTTCTGGTTGAGCGTCTTGGGCCGGATCGTGCGTCCGCGGTTGGACAGGATGTTGAGGCTCAGCACGTCGGCCGGCCGCTCCTGCGTCTCGGCGCGCAGCATCTGGATGATCCGCTCGACCGTCTCGCCGGTGACGCCCTGGCCGGTGCGCACCAGCGTGACGATCTCGTCGAGGAGCCGCTCGGCCGTCGCGACCTCGGCGGACTCGCCCGCGAGCGTGATGCGGTTGCCGCGCACGTGCACGGTGGCCTCGAAGGCCCGCTCGATCAGCCGGAGGTGCTCGTCACCGGGACCCAGGACGGAGACCATGTCGATGCTGTTGGGGACGACCACGGTGTGGGTGGGTCGATCCTGTGGGGTTCCTGGTTGGTTCGTCGCAGTCATGGATGCCCGTGTCGGGCGGCCTTCCGGGTCGATGGCAGAGCCCTCCCATGCTACCGACCGGAACGCGTCCGGCCCACCTCGTTGTGCCCCGCCCCGCGACGGCCGCGCCGCGGCCGCTGCCGCGTTGGGTGGACGCGGGCGTCAGACGAGGGACTCGGAGGGGCGCGAGGTGCCGCCCAGCACGTGGAGGTGGGTGTGGAAGACCGTCTGGCCGGCGCCCGCGCCGGTGTTGGCGATCAGGCGGTAGTCGTCGTTGCCCGACGCCCGCGCCACCTCGTCGGCGAGGGACACCAGCCGGCCGACGACGGCCGGGTCGGCGGCCGCGGAGGCGGCGGCGTTCTCGTGGTGCTCCACCGGGAGCACCAGCACGTGGAAGGGCGCCTGCGGGTTGAGGTCCCTGATGGCGATGGCGTGGTCGTTGCGGGCGAGGACCTCGGCGGGGATCTCCCCGGCGACGATCCGGCAGAAGACGCAGTCGTCGGACGTGGTGCTCATCGCCCCAGCCTAGGGTCTGCCCGCGGCCGGTGGGCGGCGTGTGACCCGTGGCCCGAGCCCCGCGCCCCACTACCGTGAGCGTCATGACCTCCCCCGGACCCGTACGACGCTGGGCCGGCGCCGTCGCCGTCGTCGTGGTGAGCACCCTGGCGCTGGCCGCGTGCAGCGACGACCCCGCGCCGGTCTCCAGCGAGGCGGGCGAGCCCACCGCGACCGACGACGCGCAGCCGACGGAGTCCTCCCCGGGGTCGCCGACCGGGTCCCCCACGTCGTCGCAGTCGCCGTCCGAGCCGTCGTCGGGGTCGTCCGCTGCCGGCACCGCCGTCCCGGTCTACTTCGCCGGCGACGGACCGGGCGGGCGCACCGTGCTGTTCCGCGAGTTCCACCGGGTGCAGGGCGAGGCGCTGACCGAGGCCGCCCGGCTCGTCGCGGGCGGCGGCCAGCCCGACGACCCCGACTACCGCACGCTCTGGCCGGAGGTGGAGATCTCCTCGGTGCAGGCGACCGACGGCGTGCTGCTCGTCGAGGTCCCCGCCGACGGGTTCACCGACCGTCCTGACGGGATGTCGCGGCGCGACGCCCGGCTCGCGCTCCAGCAGCTCGTCTACACGCTGCAGGGCGTGCAGCAGGAGCGGGTGCCGGTGGTCGTCCGGCGCCCGGACACCGAGCCGCTGCTCTTCGGGCTCCCCACCGACCGCGAGCTCACCGCGGCCAACGCCCTGCGCACGCTCAACCTGGTCAGCATCACCTCGCCCGCAGAGGGCGACACCGTCACCGGCAGCACCCTGTCGATCACGGGCGTGGCCAACTCCTTCGAGGCGTCCGGGCCGTGCCGGCTCCTGCGCGGCGAGGAGGAGGTCGCCACCGGCGGCTACCAGGCGGAGGCCTGGATGGGCAAGCGGCTCTTCCCGTTCGAGGCCGAGCTCCCCCTCGAGGGGGTCTCCGGTGAGGTCGTCGTGCGCTGCGAGACCGACGACCCCTCCGGCGGGACCGAGGGCCCCGGGCCCGCGGTCGACACCAAGACCATCACGGTGAAGTAGCCGCGGCTCGCGCGACGTCCCGCGCGTGTCGGACAGAACGAAGTCCTCCGCGCCCTGACGTCGTACGCGCAAGCGGCCTCCGCCAGCCGACTTCCTCCTGTCCGACACGCCCCCGGCGGCCCGGGCCCGCGCCCCGGCGTGTCGAACAGGAGGAAGTCGCTGAGGTCGTACGCCGGGAGGCGCGGTCGTACGCCCGGCTGGCGGGTTGGTCCTGTCCGACGCGCCGTCAGGCCCAGCGGTGGGTGCGGGCGAGCACCGCGGCCACGGCGACGACCCCGGCGGTGGAGGTACGCAGCACCTCGGCGCCGAGCCGGACGACCCGGGCGCCGGCGTCGGTCAGGACGGCGAGCTCGTCGGGGGTGATGCCGCCCTCCGGTCCCACCACCACGACGAGACGACCGGAGGCGGGCACGTCGACAGCGCTGAGCGGCGCGGTCGCGTCCTCGTGGAGGACCACGGCGAGGTCCGCCTCGGCGACGACGGCCGCCAGGTCGGCGGTGACGGCCAGCGGCGTGACGGTGGGAAGCCACGACCGGCGCGACTGCTTGGCGGCCTCGCGGGCCGTCGCGCACCACTTCGCGTGCGACTTCGCCGCCCGCTCGCCCTTCCACACCGCCACCGAGCGCGACGCCGCCCACGGCACGATGCGGTCGACGCCGACCTCGGTGAGCACCTCGACGGCGAGCTCACCCCGCTCGCCCTTCGGCAGCGCCTGGACGACTGTAATCGCGGGCTCGGGGCGCTCCTCGTGGGAGACGTCCTCAACGGTCACGGCGAAGACCCGCTTGCCGGTCGACGTCACCGAACCCGTGGCGGCGGTGCCGCAGCCGTCGGTCAGCACCACCCGCTCCCCCTCGCGGAGGCGTCGTACGGCGACGGCGTGGTGCGCCTCGTCACCGGTGACCTCGACGACCGAGCCGGCCGCCACCCCGTCGAGGGACTCGGCCAGGTGGACCGGGAGCGACACCGCTCAGCCCTGGAAGGCGTCGCGGAGCCGGCCGAACATCGACTTGTGGGGGGCCTCGTTCTTGCCGTCGGGCTGCTCCTCGCCGCGGATGGCGGCCAGCTCGCGCAGCAGCTCCTCCTGGCGCGGGTCGAGCCGCGTCGGCGTCTCCACGGCGATGCTGATGACGAGGTCGCCGCGGCCGCCGCGCAGGCTGGGCACGCCGAAGCCGCGGATCACCTGCTCGCTGCCCGACTGGGTGCCCGGTCGCACCTCGAGGTCGTAGGTGGTGGCCGGCCTCGAGTCCGGGTCGGTCTCGCTGTCGGGCGGAACGGGGAGGTCGGCCTCGAGCAGCGGCAGCGTGAGCTGCGTGCCGAGCGCGGCCGCCGTCATCGGCAGCGAGATCGTGGTGTGCAGGTCGTTGCCGTGACGGGTGAAGGTCGGGTGCGGCTCGACGTGGATCTCGACGTAGAGGTCGCCCGCGGGGCCACCGCCGGGACCGACCTCGCCCTGACCGGTGAGCTGCACGCGCGTGCCGTGGTCGACCCCGGCCGGGATCTTGACCGTCAGCGTGCGCCGGGAGCGGACCCGGCCGTCGCCGGAGCACTCACGGCACGGGTCGGGGATGATCGAGCCGTAGCCGCGGCAGGCGGCGCAGGGGCGCAGGGTGCGGATCTCGCCGAGGAACGAGCGCTGCACGACCGCGACCTCGCCCTGGCCGTGGCAGGTCTCGCAGGTGACCGGCTTGGTGCCGGGCGCGGTGCCCTCGCCGTGGCAGGCCTCGCAGCGCAGCGCGGTGTCGACCTTGAGGTCGCGGGTCACGCCGAACGCGGCCTCCGCGAGCTCGACGTCGAGCCGGATCAGCGCGTCCTGGCCGCGCCGGGCGCGCGAGCGCGGACCGCGGGTCTGCGCGCCGCCTGCGGCGCCGCCGCCGAAGAACGCGTCCATGATGTCGGTGAAGCTGAAGCCCTGCCCGGCGCCGAACCCCTGGCTGAACGCGTCGCCGCCGCGGTCGTACGCGGCCCGCTTGCCGGGGTCGCTCAGCACCTCGTAGGCGCGCGAGACGTCCTTGAAGCGCTCCTGCGTGGCCGGGTCGGGGTTGACGTCGGGGTGGAGCTGCCGGGCGAGCTTGCGGTAGGCCTTCTTGATGTCGTCGGCGCTCGCGTCGCGCGAGACGCCGAGGATGTCGTAGGGATCCTGGGTCACTGGTTTCCTTCATCGAGGATCCGCGAGACGTAGCGCGCGACCGCGCGCACGGCTGCCATGGATCCGGGGTAGTCCATGCGGGTGGGGCCGACCACGCCGAGGGAGCCGAGGTGCAGCTCCTGCGGGCCGTAGCCGGTGGCCACGACGCTCGTGGCCGCGAGCTCGGAGTAGGGGCCCTCGTGGCCGATGCGCACCGTCAGCGCGTCGACGCCCGACTCCCCGAGCAGCTTGAGCAGGACGACGTGCTCCTCGAGCGCCTCGAGGAGCGGCCGGACGGCGGTGTCGAAGTCGCCGTAGCGGGCGAGGTTGGCGGTGCCACCCACGGCGACCCGCTCGTCGCTGCGGTGGTCGGACATCGCCTCGGTGAGCACGCCCACGATCGCCCGGGCCGAGTGGGCCTGCTCGGGGCGCAGGCCGTCCGGGAGGTCGGCGAGCGCGGCGGCGGCCGCCGCGATCTGCACGCCCGAGCTGGCCTGGTTGACCGCGACGCGGAGCTCGGCGAGGTCGCCGTCGACCGTGGGCTCGTCGAGCTCGACGAGACGCTGCTCGACCCGGCCGGTGCTCAGGATGAGGATCACCATCACCCGGGTCGGGGTCAGCGACACCAGCTCGATGTGGCGCACGGTCGAGCGCGAGAGGGTGGGGTACTGGACGATGGCGACCTGCCGGGTCAGCTGGCTGAGCAGCCGCACCGAGCGCTGCACCACGTCGTCGAGGTCGACCGCCCCGTCGAGGAGGGTGGCGATCGCGCGCCGCTCGGCCGCGCTCATCGGCTTGAGCGTGGCGAGCTTGTCGACGAAGAGCCGGTAACCCTTGTCGGTGGGCACGCGCCCGGCGCTGGTGTGGGGCTGGTGGATGTAGCCCTCCTCCTCCAGCGCCGCCATGTCGTTGCGCACCGTGGCCGGCGAGACGCCCAGTCCGTGGCGCTCGACCAGCGCCTTGGACCCGACCGGCTCCTCGGTGGCGACGTAGTCCTCCACGATCGCGCGGAGCACGTCGAGCTTGCGGTCGTCGACCATCGGCTCTCCTCCCACGTCGGATCCGGTTTCTGGCACTCGTTCGCCCTGAGTGCCAAGACTACTCGCACTCCGTAGGCTCGCGCTCATGCCCGACGACACCCCGCGCTTCACCGAGGTCGCCCCCCGCGTCTGGGTCGCCCACTACGACTGGATGCACGTCAACATCACCCTCGTCGGCGGCTCCGACGGCCTGCTCATGGTGGACACCCACGGGTCGGGCGCGGAGGCGCGCGTGGTCGCCGACGACGTACGCCGACTCGGTGCCGGACCGCTCACCGGGCTGGTCAACACCCACGAGCACTGGGACCACCACTTCGGCAACGCGACCATGGTCGAGCAGTTCGGCGACCTGCCCATCCACGCCACCGACTGGGCGGCCGAGCACATGGAGGAGTCGGCGGCCCGCACCTTCAAGACGTTCGAGCAGGACGCCGACGACCCGCGGCGCGAGGAGGTGCTGGCGACCACCCTCCGGCTGCCCACCCACACCTTCTCCTCCGCCGTGCAGCTCGACCTCGGCGACCGGGCGGTCGAGCTGATCCACCCCGGGCGCGGGCACACCGCCGGCGACCTCGTCGTCCGCGTGCCCGACGCCGACGTGCTGCTGGCCGGCGACCTGGCCGAGGAGTCCGACCCGCCGTTCATCGGCGACGACTCCTGGCCACTGGAGTGGCCGCTCACGCTCGACCTGGTCCTGGGCCTGATGACCGACGCGACCGTCGTCGTGCCCGGGCACGGCGCGGTGGTGGACAAGGCGTTCGTGCAGGACCAGCGACTCGAGCTCGGCGTGATCGCCGAGACCATCCGCGACCTCGCCGGCCGCGGCGTGCCGCAGTCCGAGGCCCTGGCCGCCGGGGAGTGGCCGTGGGACCCGGAGCGGCTGGTGAGCGCGGTCCGGTTGGGCTACGAGCACCTGCCCCGCAGCCAGAAGCGGCTGCCCCTCATCTGAGCCCCCACCCCGCGGGGGCTGGTCTCGGCGCCACCGGGCCAGTAGGACTGGTGCATGAGCGAGAACAGCGAGTCCCAGACCGACAACACCGAGTCGACCGACACGCCGAAGGCGGGCAGCGGCACCAGCCCGGCCGACTCCGACCACTCCGGCGGCACCGCGTCGCCCGACGAGGCCACCCTCGGCGGCATCTCCGACGACCAGCTCCCCGACGACCTCCAGCCGGGCGAGGACAACCCGCTGGCCGAGCCGCTCGACCCCGACGACGAGGCGACCAAGAGCCAAGACGAGCTCGAGATGGACGCCACCCAGGAGGACCTGGGCAACAGCGACAGCGGGGACGGCGGGGAGACCGGCGACGACGCCAACAGCGGCGACGGCGCCCAGGGCGGCGGCATCGCCGGGGGCTGAGCCCCGACCCTGCCCGTCAGCGGGTCAGCGGCCTGTCACCACGGCCGAGCTCCTCGGAGACGAAGCCGCTGCGGCCGCCGAGGGCCCGGGCGATGTCCGTGTGCTGCGTCGTCCTCGTAGGTCGTCCCGGGTGTCCCCCGGCGTGCCACCCCGTCCTCGAGCCGCCCGACGCCTACCGTAGTCCGGTGCCTCAGGATCGCTACGGAACCGACGTCCTCTCCGGTGACTGGCGCGTGCCCCGCAACGGTCGCGCCACCGAGGTGCCGACCGAGCTCGGCATGGTCGTCGAGGAGGTCACCACCGACTGGTGCGGCGAGGTCGTGGCCGTCGACCGCGACATCGACACCCTCACGCTGGAGGACCGCCGCGGCAAGCGGCGCACCTTCCCCCTCGGCCCCGGCTTCCTGCTCGAGGGCAGGCCCGTGATCCTCACCCGGCCCGTGCGCGGCGGCGCACCCGCCGCACCCACGCGTACGGCGTCGGGCTCGGTCGCGGTGCCCAACGCGCGGGCCCGCGTGGCGCGGGCGAGCCGGATCTTCGTCGAGGGCCGCCACGACGCCGAGCTGGTCGAGAAGGTCTGGGGCGACGACCTGCGCATCGAGGGCGTGGTCGTGGAGTACCTCGGCGGCGTCGACGACCTCGCCGAGCACCTGCGCGACTTCCGGCCCGGCCCCCAGCGCCGCGTCGGCGTGCTGGTCGACCACCTCGTGCCCGGCTCGAAGGAGGCGCGGATCGCCCAGGGCATCGCCCGCTCCCCCATCGGCAAGCACGTCCTGGTGGTCGGGCACCCCTTCATCGACATCTGGCAGGCGGTCAAGCCCGACCGGCTCGGCATCCCGGCGTGGCCCCACATCCCCCGCGGCATCGACTGGAAGACCGGCACGTGCCAGCAGCTCGGCTGGCCGCACCGCGACCAGGCCGACATCGCCCGCGCCTGGAAGCACATCCTCGGCCGGGTCAGCTCCTACGCCGACCTCGAGCCGGCCCTCCTCGGCCGGGTCGAGCAGCTCATCGACTTCACGACGGCCCCCTAACGGCACGTCCCGCGACGACGGTTCATCAAGGTATGCAGGCGAACCCGCACTTCCCGGCGTGAACTCATCGTGGGAAGTGCCGGTTGGGCTGCATACCTTGATGAACCGTCGGCGGGCGGGCGGGCCGGCGGGTCGGCGGGCGGGTCAGTCGACCAGGTCGCGGACGATCGCGTCCGCGAGCAGCCGGCCGCGCTGGGTGAGGACGAGGCGCTCGGTCGCCAGCTCGACGAGGCCGTCGGCGACGAGCCTGGCCACGTGCGAGCGGCCGGTGGCCTCGAGCGCGGTGACCGGCAGTCCCTCGACGAGGCGGATCTCCAGCAGGATCCGCTCGACCCGCTGGTCGTGGTAGCCGAGGACCTCGCGGGCGAGGGCGGGCGAGACGCCGCGGGCCAGCCGCGCGGCGTACGCCGCGGGGTGCTTGACGTTCCACCAGCGGACGCCGCCGACGTGCGAGTGCGCCCCGGGCCCGACTCCCCACCAGTGGCCGCCGGTCCAGTAGAGGAGGTTGTGGCGGCACCAGTGGTCGGGCGAGGTCGCCCAGTTGGACACCTCGTACCAGCTCATCCCGGCGGCCGAGAGCTTCTCGTCGACGAGGTGGTACTTGTCGGCGAGGTCGTCCTCGTCGGGCATCGGCAGCTCGCCGCGCGCGACCTGGCGGCCCATCGCCGTGCCGTCCTCGACGATGAGCGAGTACGCCGACACGTGGTCGGGACGGCAGGCGAGGGCGGCGTCGACGGAGGTCTCCCAGTCGGCCAGCGACTCCCCCGGGGTGCCGTAGATGAGGTCGAGGCTGATGTCGTCGAACCCCGCCTGGCGCGCCCACTCCACGACCGCGGGCACCCGCATCGGGTCGTGGGTGCGGTCCAGGGTGCGCAGCACGTGGTCGACGGCCGACTGCATGCCGAAGGAGATCCGGTTGAAGCCGGCGGTGCGCAGCTCCTCGAGGTCCCAGGCGGCGACGCTGTCGGGGTTGGCCTCGGTCGTGATCTCGATGCCGTCGGACAGGCCGAACTCGGCGGCCGCGCTGGCCACGACGGCGCCCAGGTCGGCCGGCTTCAGCAGGGTCGGCGTGCCGCCGCCGAAGAAGATGGTGTCGATCTTGACGTCGCGGTGGCCGAGCACCTGGCGGGCGAACCGGATCTCGCGGATGGCGGCCTCGGCGTAGGACGAGCGGCCGGCGCCGACCTCGTCACCGAGCTCCTCGGCGGTGTAGGTGTTGAAGTCGCAGTAGCCGCAGCGCACCGAGCAGAACGGGACGTGGACGTAGAGGCCGAACGGCTTGGTGCCGAACTGGGCCCACGCCTCGTCGGGCAGCAGGCCGTCCTCGGGGGCGACGTCGCCGTCGGGCTGGGCGGGGGGCACGCCGGTATCCAACCACGTGGGTCACGAGCGAACGGGTGCCAGTGGTCTCCCACCGGCACCCGTCCGCCCGTGCGCGCGTGCACCCGCGACCGGGCGCGCCGGACCTGCTAGGCGTACATCTCCTCGATGAGCGCGCGGTGGTTGTCCTGCACCACGTTGCGCTTGACCTTCATCGAGGGGGTCAGCTCGCCCGACTCGATGGTGAGGTCGTGGTCGAGGAGCTTCCACTTCTTGATGGTCTCCCAGCGGTTGAGGTGGCTGTTGAGCTCCTCGACGTAGTCGCCGACCATCTTCTGCACCGCGTCGGAGGTGACGATCTCGGTGTACGACGCGCCGCTCATGCCGTTCTCCTCGGCCCAGCCGGCCATGGCGTCCGGGTCGAGGGTGACGAGCGCGACGCAGTAGTTGCGCTCGTCGCCGAACACCATGAACTGACTGGCGTAGGGGCACACGGCCTTGAACTTCGACTCGATCGCCGGCGGGGCGATGTACTTGCCACCGGAGGTCTTGAACAGCTCCTTGATCCGCCCGGTGATCACCAGGTGGCCGTCCTCGTCGATGGCGCCCTTGTCGCCGGTGTGCAGCCAGCCGTCGGAGGTCAGCGTCTTCGCGGTCTCCTCGGGCAGGTTGTGGTAGCCGTCCATCACGCCGGGGCCCTTGATCATGACCTCGTCGTTCTCGCCGAGCTTGACCTCGCTGCCCGGGAAGACCGAGCCGACCGTGCCGAACTTGTTGTCGTCGGGGTGGTTGACGAAGGAGCCGGCCGAGGTCTCGGTGAGGCCGTAGCCCTCCAGGATGGTGATGCCGGCGGCGCCGAACCACTCGGCGATGTCGCGGTTGAGCGCCGCTGCGCCGGAGATGAAGAAGCGGACGTTTCCGCCGAAGCGGTCACGGATCTTGCTGAACACCAGCTTGTCGAACAGCCCGTGCTGCACCTTGAGGCCCAGCGGCACCGGCTTGCCCTCGCGCTTGCGGCGCTCCACGTCGAGGCCGACCTCGAAGGCCTTCTTGAAGATCTTCTCCTTGGCACCGCCCTCGGCGGCCTGCATGGTGACGATCCGGCCGTGGGCCTTCTCGAAGATGCGCGGCGCGGCACCCATGAACGTCGGCTTCACCACACCCAGGTTCTCGACGATCTTGTCGACGCGACCGTCGATGGCCGCCGCGAAGCCGCACGCCATCTGCGTCGACATCAGCACCTTGCCGAACGAGTGCGCCATCGGCAGCCAGCGGAACTCGAGGTCGTCGGGGCCGAGGATGCCCTGCGCGCGGATCGCCTCGCCCTCGTAGACCCACGACGAGTGCCGCAGCCGCACGCCCTTGGGGCGGCCGGTCGTGCCGGAGGTGTAGATGAGGGTGGCGAGCTGGTCGGGACGGATGGCCTGCGACGTCGTACGCACCACGTCGGGCTCGGCGGCGAGCCTCTCCGCGCCGAGCGCGGCGAGGTCGTCGAGGGAGATGATCCAGTCGCCGTCGGTGGCGCCGTCGAAGACGACGACCTTGCTGACGTGGGGCAGCTCGCCGCGGTGCGCGGTGAGCTTGGCGACCTGCTCGTCGTCCTCGGCGAAGACCACCCGGCTCTCGGAGTCGGCCAGGATGTAGACGGTGTCCTCGGCGTTGGTCGTCGGGTAGACCGTGGTGGTCGCGCCGGCCGCGCACATGACGGCGAGGTCGGCCAGGATCCACTCGTAGCGCGTGCCGGAGGCGATGCCGACGCGCTGCTCGGGCTCCACGCCGATCGCGATCAGGCCGGCGGCGAGCGCCTCGACCCTGTCGCCCGCCTGCTTCCACGTCACGGACTCCCACGCCTCCCCCCGCGGGAAGCGGAACGCCTCGGCGTCGGGAGTGGCACTCACCCGGTCGAAGAACTGGACGGCGACGTTGGGCGGCATGTGGTCGAGGAAGGCCAGGTCGATGGTGGTCGGCATGTGTTACCTACTCATTCGTCGGGGCGTGGCGGCGGGCGCCACCGGGGATGCTGAGGGGGATGCTGGGGAGATGCTGGAGACGTGGTGGGCTGTAACCTAGATCACTTGGTTTACCGAGCGGTAGCAAATGGGGGGAATGTCCAGTCCTGCCGCTGACTTTCCGACTTTGGACCGATGCCGCGGGGGTGGCGGGACACGTCCGTAGACCGTGCGTCGAGGCTCGTCGGGCGGTCCGGGACGCCGGTGCGGCGGCGCCGTGGTCAGTCCTGCACGGCCTTGGTGACCGCGATGCAGCGGGTGATCCAGTCCCGTTCGTCGCTCGTCAGCCGGCGGCCGGCGGCCTGTGCGTCCTGCACCGTCCAGCCGGCGTTGACGACCATGCGGACCACGACCCAGTCGCGGGCGCGCGCCTCGTCGAGGCCGCCCGCGTCGACCAGCGCATGGAAGCGCCGGCGCAGCCCGTCGCGCACCGACCCGACCGCCAGCGGGCCGCTGAGCTCCTCAATCCGGTTCCAGAGCATCGGCGCCGGCTCGTAGTGGGGGTCGCCGGCCATCGGCTTGGGGTCGATCGCACGCCACTCCCCCGCCTCGTCGCCCATCACGTTGGTGTAGTGCAGGTCGCCGTGGACGACGACCGCAGGCGTGTCGGTGGCGAGCAGGTCGGGGCCGAGGGACAGGGCCTGCTCGACGTAGCGGCGCGGCACCGGGATGTCGCGCCCCAGCGCGTCGAGCTCGCGCAGCCACCGCTCGACGTACGACCCGACGCTCGCCAGCTGCGGCAGGGCGGGGATGTGCAGCCGGGAGTAGAGCGCGCCCACCACCTCGCACGCCTCGACGTCCCACGCGTCGGTGAGGTCCGGCCCCGACAGCCAGTCGAGCAGCAGCGCGCGCCTGCGCGGGTCGGCCGTGCGCAGCCGGACGGCACCGTTCCCGCCCCAGTGCTGCAGCGCCAGCCCTTCGTGGAGGGACTCCTCGTCGCCGTCGAAGCTGATCTTGAGCGCCCCGGCGAGGCCGTCGGCGTCGCGCACGGGGACGACCAGCGAGCACCAGCCGTGGAGCGGCTCCCCGGCCGGTCGCAGCCCCCAGTCGGCGAGCAGCTCGCTCGTCAGCCTCGGGAGCCGGTCGAGCCAGCGCGCCCAGTCCTCCCCGAGCGCACGGCGCGACTGCAGCCCTGAAGGGATGGTGACCGGCATGCCTGCGAGCCTAGGGTGGCCACCATGGGTGAGCGCCAGCAGCCGTGGTCCGACGACAGGGCCGAGCAGGGTCGCATCCTGGTGCTGAGCGACAACCCGATCTCGCGGGCAATCGCCGCGATCGCCTCCACGGCCGGTCGCAACGTCGTGGTGGAGGCCCTCGACGACGGCGGTCCCGGCCTCGACCCGCGCCCCGGCGACGCCGTGGTGCTGTGCGACCACGACGCGCCCGACGCCCCCGCTGTGCTGCGCGCCGCCCTGGCCTCGGACGCCTCCTACGTCGCGATGATGGCCAGCCGCGCCCGTGCCGCCGGCCTGCTCGACGAGCTCGCCGCGGAGGGCGTCGACGCCTCCACCCTGCACGTCCCGGCGGGCCACGACCTCGGCGGCAAGGGGCCGGGCGAGATCGCGCTCTCGGTGGTCGCGGAGATCGTCGCCGAGTCCTACGGCCGCCCCGGCGGTCCGATGCGCGGCTGAGGTGGCGCTCGGCTGGGAGGACCTCGCCGCCGCCTCGCTCGCCCGGCAGTTCCCCGACGACCCCGGCATCGTCGCGGAGCAGGTGCGCGCCATCGGCGACATGCAGACCCAGACCGCGCGGTCGGCGTTCATCGGCCTCGGCGCGCGGTTCCCCGGCGTGAGCCACGCGGCGATCACCGAGGCCTACGACCGCGGCGAGATCGTCCGCGGAAGCACCATCCGCGGCACCGTCCACACCGCGACACCGGAGGCCTACACCGTGCTCGCCGAGGCCACCCGCGTCGGACAGCACCAGCGCTGGGCGCGGATGCTCGGCATCACCGACGAGCAGATCGCCGCCCTGTGGTCGTCGGTCGAGGACCACGCCCGCGAGTGGCGCAGCCCCGACGACCTGCGCGAGCACGTGCGCCGCTGGCTCGGCGAGCACGCCCCCGGGTCGGCGGGTGCGGTCGACGACGGGCCAGCCCGCTACCTGGCGATCGCCCACGGCGGCCTGGTGCGGCGCCCCGCCTCGGGCGAGCGGTGGGAGGGGCAGGGCAAGCCGGTCTACGGCACCTTCCACCGCACGGGTTCGGCCACGCTGGCCGACGTCGTCGCGCTGCACCTGCGCGCGCACGGCCCCTCGTCGCGCCAGGACGTCGGGTGGTGGGCGGGGCTGCCGCTGAAGGCGGTCGAGGAGGGCCTCGCCGGGCTCGAGGTGGTCGAGACCGAGGGACCCGGCGGGCGGGCGTACGTCGACCTGCCGCAGGCGCCGCCCCCGCGCGACCTCCCCGGCGTGCGCCTGCTGCCGGAGTTCGACGCGCTGCTCTGCGGCTACGACTCCAAGGCGCGCGACCGGTTCGTGACCCCGGAGCACCACCGGCGGCTGTGGAACGAGTCCAACGGGATGCTGCTGCCCCCGCTGCTCGTCGACGGCCGGATCACCGGCTACTGGCGTGCCGGCGGGACCGCGCGGCGCCGCCCGCTCGAGGTCACGTGGTTCGCCCGCACCCGCCGTCCGCGTCGCGCCGAGCTCGAGCAACCGGTGGCCGCGCTCGAGACCGCGCTCGGCATCACGGTGACCGAGGTGGCCATCACCCGCGAGGCGGTCTGAGCCCGCGCCCGGTCCGGGGACCGGGGACGACTAGGGGCCAGCGGGCTGGCCGGACGGAGGCTCGCCGCCGCGCTCCTCGCGCAGGGTGACCCAGGCCGCCCGGACGTGGGAGCGCATCACCGACTCCGCCCACGCGGCATCGCCCGCCCGCAGCGCCTGCACGATCTCGTGGTGGTGGGCCAGGCTGCGCTGCATGGCCTCGGCCGAGTAGTGCGAGAACGTGCGCCACACCAGCGGCACCTCCACCACCGACGACACCAGCCCGACCAGGCGGGTGTTGCCCGAGGCCTCCAGGACCGCGCGGTGGAAGCGGTTGTTGAGCTCGGTGATGGCGTCGAGGTCGGGCGGCTCGCCCCGGGCCTCGCGGTCCATGCTGTCGGCGAGCCCGGCGAGCAGCTCGAGGTCGGCCCGTCCGGTGACCGCGGCGAGGCCGCACCCCCAGGGCTCGAGCTGCGAGCGGAGGCTGAAGATCTCGTCGAGGTCATCCACCCCCCAGTCCTCGACCTGCACGCCCCGGTTGGGCTCGTGCCTGACCAGCCCCTCCGCGGCCAGCCGGCGCAGCGCCTCGCGCACCGGCGTACGGCTCACCCCGATCACCGCGGCGAGGTCGCCCTCGCGCAGCCACTCGCCGCCGGCCCGCTCGCCGCTGAGGATCTGGCGGCGGATGGTCAGGTAGGTGACCTCGGCGGCCTTGCCTGCGTCCGAGCCCGCGTCGAGGGTCATGGTCGCGAACCCTAGCAGCGTCATCTCCTCAGGATTGTATGCAACTTCGTCGGCGACCGTTGACGTGTTGCGGGCGTCAACGCTAGCGTCGCCGCATCGCGGTATGACCTACCTCACACCGTGCGTCGTGTTTGCATACGAAAGGCCGCCGCCGTGCCGGATCCGCGCCCCCTGCCGCTCGACGACCTGCGGGTGGTGGAGCTCGGCCAGCTGCTGGCCGGGCCCTTCTGCGGCCAGCTACTCGGCGACTTCGGCGCCGAGGTGATCAAGGTCGAGGACCCCGCCCACGGCGACCCGATGCGCCAGTGGGGCCGGGAGAAGCCCTACGGCCAGTCGCTGTGGTGGCCGGTGGTGGCCCGCAACAAGCAGTCGGTCACCGCCGACCTGCGCACCGAGCGCGGCCAGGACCTCGTGCGGCGCCTGGTCGAGAAGGCCGACGTGCTCATCGAGAACTTCCGCCCCGGCACCCTCGAACGCTGGGGCCTGGCCCCCGAGACGCTGTGGGAGACCAACCCGGGCCTGGTCGTCACCCGGGTCACCGGCTTCGGCCAGACCGGCCCCTACGCCGCGCGGGCCGGATACGGCTCGATCGGGGAGGCGATGGGCGGCATCCGCTACGTGACCGGCGACCCCGACCGCCCCCCGGCCCGCGCCGGCGTCTCCCTCGGCGACTCGCTCGCCGCCACCTTCGCCTGCCTGGGCACCCTCGTCGCCCTGCACCAGCGCGGGCGCACGGGCCGCGGTCAGGTGGTCGACTCGGCGATCTACGAGGCGGTGCTGGCGATGATGGAGTCGCTCGTGCCCGAGTGGCAGGTGGCCGGCTACCAGCGCGAGCGCACCGGCACGACCCTGCCCAACGTCTCGCCGAGCAACGTCTACCCGACCGCCGACGGCGAGATGGTGCTCATCGCGGCCAACCAGGACACGGTCTTCCGCCGCCTCGCCGAGGTGATGGGTCGGCCCGGGCTCGCGAGCGACGAGCGCTACGCCACCCACGGCGCCCGCGGCAGGCACATGGACGAGCTCGACGGGCTGATCGCGGAGTGGAGCAGCACGATCGCCGCCGACGACCTCCTCGAGCGGCTGCACGCCGGCGGCGTCCCGGCGGGCCGGATCTTCCGCGCCAGGGACATGCTGGCCGACGAGCACTTCGCCGCCCGCGAGGCCATCGTCCGGCTGGCGCACCCCGACCTGGGCGAGTTCGCGATGCACAACGTCGCCCCCAAGCTCTCGGAGAGCCCCGGATCGGTCCGGCACGTCGGACCCGCCCTGGGCGAGCACAACGACGCCGTCTACCGCGGCCTCCTCGGGATCGGTGACGACGAGCTGTCGTCCCTGCGCGCCGCGGGCGTCATCTGACCGCACACCTCCCCCCACCGACCACCAAGGAGAGCACCCCATGACCTATCGGCTCGGAGTCGACGTGGGCGGCACGTTCACCGACATCCTGCTCATCGACGAGGACTCCGGCGCGGCGTTCCGCGCGAAGACCTCCTCCACGCCCGAGGACCAGTCCGTGGGCGTCCTGCGCGGCATCGACCAGGCCTGCGTCGCCGCCGGCGTCGAACGCTCGGCCGTCGGCGACGTCTTCCACGGGACGACCGTGGCGACCAACGCCATCCTGGAGGGAAAGGGGGCCCGGGTGGGACTGGTGACCACCCACGGCTTCCGCCAGGTGCTGCAGATCGGCCGGTCGTTCGTCCCGGGCGGCCTGGCCGGCTGGATCATCTGGCCCAAGCCCGAGCCCCTCGCCGCGCTCGAGGACACGGTCGAGGTCCGCGGCCGCATCGCCAGCGACGGCAGTGTCGTCACCGAGCTCGACGAGGACGACGTCCGCGCCCAGCTCCGCACGCTGGCCGGGCGCGGGATCGAGGCGTTGAGCATCAGCCTGATCAACTCCTACGCCAACCCCGCGCACGAACAGCGGGTGGGCGAGATCGCCGCCGAGGAGCTGCCCGGCCTCCCGGTGTCGCTCTCCTTCTCGGTGCTGCCCGAGCTGCGGGAGTACGAGCGCACGATCACGACCGTGGCCAACGCGGCCGTGCAACCCCAGGTCAGGAGGTACGTCGCCAACCTCGCGGGGCAGTTGCTCGGCTCCGGGGTCGACGGCTCGCTCTCGATCCTGCGCAGCGACGGCGGCCTGGTGTCCGCGGGCGGGGCCGCGGACAACCCCGTCAACCTGCTGTTGTCCGGTCCGGCCGGCGGGGTGACGGGCGCCGCCTGGGTGGCCGCGCTGACCGGCCACCGCGACTTCCTCACCTTCGACATGGGCGGCACCTCGACCGACGTGGCGCTGGTGGAGGACCTCACCCCGCGCGTGGGCCGTGAGACCACCGTCGGCAACCTCAAGGTCCGCGCGACCTCGGTCGACGTCCGCTCGGTAGGTGCCGGTGGCGGGTCCATCGCGCACGTCCCCGCGCTCACCCAGGCCCTGCGGGTCGGCCCGCAGTCGGCGGGCGCGGCGCCAGGCCCGGCCGCGTACGGCGCCGGGGGCACCGAGCCGACCGTGACCGACGCCAACGTCGTCCTCGGCCACCTGCCGACCGCGCTGGCGGGCGGCGAGGTCACCCTCGACCCCGCGGCTGCCCGGGCCGCGGTGCAGACGATCGCCGACGCGACGGGCCTGGAGTCGGCCGAGGCCGCGGCGGCCGGGATCGTCGACATCGTCAACGAGAACATGTTCGGGGCGCTGCGGCTGGTCTCGGTGCAGCAGGGCTACGACCCGCGCGACTTCGCCCTCGTCGCCTTCGGTGGCGCCGGACCGCTGCACGCCAACGCCCTGGGCAGGCTCACCGGATCGTGGCCCGTCATCATCCCGCCCTCCCCGGGCGTGCTCTGCGCCTACGGCGACGCCACCACCAGCCTGCGCGACGAGTCGGTCCGCACCCTGGTGCGCCGCTTCTCCGAGCTCACCGACGACGCCCTCCACGCCATCCTGGACGACCTCGCGACAGCGGCCCGCGCAACCCTCGTCGCCCAGGGCGTCACCGAGGAGGACCTGCGGGTCACCTACGTCGCGGACCTGCGCTACCACGGGCAGGGCTTCGAGATCCCGGTGACCGTCGACTTCGACGGCTTCGACGGCCGCGGGGGCGGGCTGGAGGCGCTCGGCAAGTCCTTCGACACCGAGCACGACCGGCTCTTCTCCTTCGTGCTCGACACCGAGCACGAGCTGGTGACCCTCCGCGCGACGGCCCACGCTCCCCGGCCCGACGTGGGCGCGGTCGTGCTGGCCGAGGGCGGCACCGACCCGGCGGCCGCGCGGGTGCAGCAGCACCGGATCTGGTCGGACGGCGCGATGGTCGACGCGGACGTCTACGACCGCGCGCTGCTCGAGGCGGGCAACGTCGTCGTCGGGCCCGCCGTCATCACCGAGATGGACTCCACCACCCTCGTGCTGCGCGACCACGCCGCCACCGTGCATCCCAGTGGCAGCCTCCTCATCCGACCCGTCGACCAGGCCCTGGAGGGCTGAGCCGTGGCACACCTCATCGAGACCAACACCTCTCCCCTGCAGCAGGTCGACGTCGACCTCGTCACCCTCGACCTCGTCGAGAACGCGCTGCGCAACGCGCGCTACGAGATGGACGAGGTGCTGTTCCGCACCGCCCTGTCCCCCGGCATCCGCGAGCAGCACGACGAGTTCCCCCTCATCGCCAACCGCGAGGGGAAGATGATGGTCGGCCAGTTCGGCCTGTCCATCCCCGACTTCCTCGACAACTTCGACGGCACTATCGAGGAGGGCGACGTCCTCCTGACGTCCGACCCCTACTCGTGCGGCGCCGCGATCAGCCACGCCAACGACTGGCTCGTGGTGATGCCGGTCTTCTTCGACGGCCGCATCGTGGGGTGGACGTCGATGTTCGGCCACATGACCGACGTCGGGGGCAAGACCCCGGCATCGATGCCGACGGACGCCCGCACCATCTTCGAGGAGGGCGTCGTCATCCCGCCCTTCCGCCTCTACAAGCAGGGCGTCCTCGACGACGACGCGCTGCGGATCATCCTCAACCAGGTCCGCAAGCCCGACTGGAACCGCGCGGACCTCAACGGGATCGTGGCCGCCTGCCGGACCGCGGCGCGTCGGGTCCAGGAGCTGTGCGCCCGCTTCGGCGTCGACACCTACAACTCCGCGCTGGACGCACTGCTCGACCGCAACCACCGGGCCATGAAGACCCTGCTGGCGATGGTGTTCGAGGAGGGCAGGACCCTGTCGTTCACCGACTACATCTGCGACGACGGCCTCGGCTACGGCCCCTACGAGCTGAGGCTGAGCCTGACCCGCACCGGCGACAAGGTGCTGCTCGACTTCACCGGCAGCAGCCCCCAGGCCCAGGGCCCGATCAACTACTACATCAACGAGAACCTCGTGCGGATGTTCTTCGGGATCTACATGATCACCGTCGCCGACCCGCAGATCCTGTGGAACGACGGCTTCTACCCGCTCGTCGACGTCGAGATCCCCGACGACTCGTTCTGGAAGCCGCGGTACCCCGCCGCGCTCAACGCCCGCAACCACGGCATCGGGCGGGTCTTCGACCTGTTCGGCGGCCTGCTCGGACAGACCAACCCCGACCTGCTCAACGCCGCCGGCTTCTCCTCCTCCCCCCACTTCATGTACTCCGGCACCTACGGGGAGGGCGACCGGAAGGGCGAGTGGTTCCAGCTCTACTCCATCGGCTTCGGCGGCATCCCGGGCCGCCCGATCGGCGACGGCCCGGACGGCCACTCGCTGTGGCCCTCGTTCGTCAACATCCCCTGCGAGTACCTCGAGTCCTACTACCCGCTCCGGATCGAGCGCTGGGAGACCGTCACCGACACCGGCGGCGCCGGCCTGCACCGCGGCGGCAACGGCGTCGACGTGACCTACCGGTTCCTCGAGGCGGGCACCATCGCGATCCACGACGACCGGTGGCTGACCTATCCGTGGGGAGTCAACGGCGGCGAGCCGGGCGCACGCGGGCGCAAGTGGCTCGACCGCGCCGACGGCACCACCGAGGTCCTGCCCAGCAAGGTGCACGACGTCGCCGTCGGTCCCGGCGACCTGCTGCACTTCGTCACCTGGGGCGGAGGCGGGTGGGGCGACCCGCTCGCGCGAGACCCCGAGCTGGTCGGGCTGGAGGTCAGGCGCGGCCTGGTGAGCACCGAGGGCGCCCGCAGGTACGGCGTGGTGTGCGACGCGTCGGGCACCGTCGACGCCGGCGGCACCGAGTCGCTGCGCGCCGACCTCGACGCCGTGCGAACGCATCCGCTGCCGACCTTCGACATGGGCCCGCCCCTCGAGACGATCCTGGAACGGGCGCTCGAGGAGACCGGGCTGCCCGCCCCGCGGCCTCCGGTCCCGCGGTGACTCGACGTGGCTGACCCCGACCCGCACCGCCGGACGCCGCAGCCCTTCGGGGGCTCGCTCCGTCCCGGCGCGTTCCCGGCCGTCCTCGCCGTCGACATGATGCGCGCCTACTTCGACCCCGCGAGCGCGCTGTGCCTGCCCTCCGACGAGTGCCTGCACGCTGCCGCGAGGGTGCTGGCGCGCGCCCGGGAGCACGGGGTGCCGGTGGTGCACACCCGCGTCCGCTACGCCGCCGACGGCGCCGACGGGGGCGTGTTCTTCCGCAAGGTGCCCGCGCTGCGGGACCTGGTCGGCGACGGACCGATGGGCGAGCTGGTGCCGCAGGTGGCGCCGAGCGGCGACGAGCTGGTGGTGGTCAAGCAGTACGCCAGCGCGTTCTTCGGCACCTCGCTCGCCTCGACGCTGCACGCCTGGGGCGTCGACACGGTCGTCGTGGTCGGCGTCAGCACCAGCGGCTGCATCCGGGCGAGCGCCGTGGACGCGGTCCAGCACGGCTTCGTGCCGCTGGTGGTCTCCGACGCCGTCGGCGATCGCGAGCCCGGACCCCACCACGCCAACCTGCACGACCTGGCGACCAAGTACGCCGAGGTGGTCGACGAGGCGACGGCGCTCGCCTACCTCGCCGAGCGCCCCGCCCCGGGAGCACGCGCGTGAGCGACGCCGGCTCGGTAACCCTCCTCGAGGTGGCACCGCGCGACGGGCTCCAGAACGAGGACACGATCCTCTCCACCGAGGACAAGGTCGAGCTCGTCGAGCGCGCCGTGCGCGCCGGGTCGAGACGCATCGAGGTCACCAGCTTCGTCAACCCCGCCCGCGTGCCGCAGATGGCCGACGCCGACGAGGTGATGGCTGCCCTGCCGCGCCCCGACGGCGTCAGCTATGCCGGGCTGGTGATGAACGAGCGCGGCCTTGATCGCGCCCTCGCCGCCGGTGTCGACGAGGTCGACGTGGTGGTGGTGGCGACCGACACGTTCTGCCGCCGCAACCAGGGGGTCACCACGGCCGAGGCGTGCGGGCAGGCAGCCGCGATCGTGGCGCGGGCCCGCGATGCGGGGGTCCTCACGACGGTCACGATCGGCGCGGCGTTCGGGTGCCCGTTCGAGGGGGAGGTCCCCCAGGAGCGGCTGCGCGAGGTGCTGCGCCGGGTCGCGGACGCCGGCCCCGACGAGCTGGCGCTCGCCGACACGATCGGCGTCGCGGTGCCCAGCGACGTCTCGGCCCGGGTGGCCCTGGCCGCCGTGGTCGCCGGTCTCGGGATGCCCCTGCGCCTGCACCTGCACGACACCCGCCACACCGGGGTGGCCAACGCGGTGGCCGCGCTCGACGCGGGCGTGAGGACCCTCGACACCAGCATCGGCGGCACCGGCGGGTGTCCCTTCGCCCCCCACGCGACCGGCAACGTCGCCACCGAGGACCTCGTCTACCTCTTCGACCGGATGGGCGTGGCCACCGGCATCGACCTGGCCGAGACCACCGCGACGACGGCCTGGCTGGAGGAGCGGCTGCACAAGCGCCTGCCGGGGGCCCTGCTCAGGGCGGGCGGCTTCCCCGACCCGGGGCGCTAGGCCGTCGCGGGCGGTCAGAACGGCAGGCCGGAGGTGCCGGGGGGCACGACGAGCAGGCCGAGCAGCCGCCCGCCCGCGTCCCACGCCACGCGCCCCTGCCACTCGCCCGCCTCGCACACGAGGGTCGTGGCGCCGACGACCGTGCCCAGCAGGTCGCCCTCCGGCGCGGTCTCGCCACCCGGCAGCTCCACGACCGTGCCCTCACACCGGACCAGGTGTCCGGTGTCGGCGACGGCGCGGGACCAGACGCCGAGCACCGCCTCGCGGGTCAGCACCCGGGCGACGTCGTCGGGCATCAGCGCGCGCAGGTCGTCGTAGCGACCTGCGTCGACCAGCGAGAACACCCGGTCGGTGGCCGCGGCGACCCCGGAACGGCCGGAGCGGGGCAGGCTCTCGCCCGTGAGCGGGTCGCGCGGGCTGCCGAAGCGCTTGAAGACCGCCTGCCGCGAGGTCCCCAGGACGGAGCCGACGGCCGCCCAGCTCTGCCCCGAGGCCCGCGCCTCGCGGACCGCGTCCGCCAGCGCCCGCTCCGCCAGGTGGAGCGCGGTGGCCGCCGAACGCACCCGGTCGAGCGGTCCCTCCCGGCTAGGCACCGTCCCCGGCCGACGTCTTCCGGGCGCCGATGGCGGCGGGAGTCAGCACGCCGGCGAAGACGAACCCGACCGACCAGAACGCCGCGTTGCCGTCGCCGACCAGGTACATCACGTAGCCCAGCGCCAGGGCGAAGGCGGCCGAGACGGCGTACTGGCGCAGCTCCACGCGCCCCGCCCCCTCGTCGGCCGGACGGCCGAAGGAGCCGAAGAAGCCGAAGAAGCCGAAGAAGCCGAAGAAGAGCATCATCCAGAGGGCCAGCGCGAGGACCGCGCCCACCAGGAAGTGCCAGCCGCCGCCGGAGACACCGCCGACGACGAGCGTGACGGCGAGCGCGACGGCGACGTGTCCGAGGAGGGTGCGCATGCCCCCACCGTGCCCACGAGGGCGCCGTCTGTCAACCCTTGGTTGACGTTGGAGCCGGTTGGTCGCGGAGGTACTCCCCCGGCGTCATCCCGGTGACCGTGCGGAAGTCGTGGGTGAAGTGCGCCTGGTCGGTGTAGCCCAGCTCGGCCGCCATGTCGGCGAGCGCCCCGGCGCCGGTCTTGAGCGCCAGCACGGCGTCGTGCAGCCTCCGGCGCTGCACCAGCCACTTGGGGGAGAGTCCGAGCCGCTGCTCGGCGAGCCGCTGCAGGCTGCGCTCGGAGAGGCCGGCCTCACGGGCGATGTCGCCCACCCGCGTGACCTCCGGGTGCTCGCGCAGCCAGGCCACCAGCCGGTTGACCAGCAGGCCCTGCTCGTCGACCGGCAGGTGGGTGGCGAGCCAGTCCTCGGTGGCCGCGATCGCGGCCGCGTGCGACCTCGGGTCACCGGGGGCCTCGCTCATGGCCGCACGCACCCGGTCGACCAGACCGCGGTGGTCGGGCGGCAGCACCTCCGACAGCTCGATCCACCGGTCGCTCACCTCGGCCACCGACCGCCCCAGCACGAGCCGGCCGGCGGCCGGGCTGAGCATCGTGCCGACCGCCCAGCCGTCGCCCTCCAGCGTCACGCTCGACCGCCCGCGGGCGACGCCGTAGAAGCGGGCGTAGGTGTTGCTGACCACCACCAGGCAGACCGGGTGCTGGAGCGTGCTCTGGGTCGAGGGCTCCGACAGCGACCAGACGGGGATCCAGTAGCGGTCGACGAGGTCGGCCAGGTGCTCGCTCGGGGCATAGCGGTGGATCGGCGGCGAGGGGCGGCTCGCGCTCGTCAGGTGGGCGCGGTCGACGGGGTCGACCCGGCGCGGGCCGGCGGCACCCCTCCGGTCGGTCATGTGTCGGATTATCACAATCGCCGCCGACACCGGCACACCGAGAGTGGGCGCATGACGCACACGACCACCTCCACCACCGACCACCACCTCTCCCTCTTCCAGCAGCGCGCCGACCGGTTCACGCAGGTCCTCGACGCGGTCGCGGCGTCGGGCGGCGACTGGGACGTGCCCTCCCCGTGCGCGGGCTGGAGCGCCCGCGACGTCGTGCGGCACGTGCTCGAGACCCAGAACGACTTCCTCCAGCGCCAGGGCCTCGGAGCCGGCCCGGAGCCCGACCTCGATGATCCCGTCGCCGCCTGGCGGCGCCAGCATGCGCACCTCACCTCGGTGCTCGACGCCGACGGCGTGGCGGCCCGCGAGTACGACGGCTACTTCGGGCCCACGACCATCGCGGCCACGATCGCCGACTTCTACGGCTGGGACCTCGTGGTGCACGGCTCCGACGTCGCCCGCGCCACCGGCCAGGAGTGGACCGTCAGCGACGAGGAGGCCGCCGCGCTGCACGCCACGGCCGACGGCTGGGGCGACTCGCTGCACATGGACGGCATCTGCGCCCCGGCGGTCGAGGTGGGACCCGACGCCTCGGTCACCGACCGACTGCTCGCGCGCCTCGGGCGCGACCCCGGGTGGCGGCCGCCGTCAGTCGAACGCGTCAGCTGACCTGCTCGAGGGTCACGACCGCGACGGTGCAGCGACCGGCGACCTCCCCGGGGCCGAGCACCAGCGTGCCCGTCGCGAGCGCGTCGCGGCTGCCCGAGACGACGTACGCCGCCTGGTCGTCGGCCAGCGGCAGCGTCGAGGTGCGGCCGAGCTCGAGCACCGTGACGTACGCGGTCACCCCAGGACCGGTGATGACGTTGAGCACCCGCACCGGTCCCTCCGGCACCGTCGCGACGACCTCCGCGTCACCGGCGAAGGCGAACGGGCGGCGCGGCTCGACCACGTGGGGCGCGCCGTCCACCTCCAGACCGAGCACCGGGCCGTCGACCACGGTCAGCAGCCGCGCCTTCCCGGGGAAGGCGGAGAACGGGCCGCCGCGGTCCACGTCGGCGAGGCTGATCCGCCACGAGTCCGCGGCGCGCGCGAGCTCACGGGTGACGCCGCCCCCGTTGGGCCACGGCTCCGCCCGGACCTCGTCGCTGCGGACGACGCGTGCCACGCCTACTTCTTGCCCGGCTTCTCCGCCGGCTGCGTCGTGGACAACGCGGCGACGAACGCCTCGGGCGGCACCTCGACGGAACCGATGTTCTTCATCCGCTTCTTGCCGGCCTTCTGCTTCTCCAGCAGCTTGCGCTTGCGGCTGATGTCGCCGCCGTAGCACTTGGCGAGCACGTCCTTGCGGATCGCGCGGATGGTCTCACGGGCGATGACCCGGGCGCCGATGGCCGCCTGGATCGGCACCTCGAACTGCTGGCGCGGGATGAGCTCCTTGAGCTTGCCGGCCATCATCACGCCGTAGGAGTAGGCGGCGTCGCGGTGCACGATCGCGCTGAACGCGTCGACGGGCTCGCCCTGGAGCAGGATGTCGACCTTGACCAGGTCGGCGGCCTGCTCGCCGGAGCGCTCGTAGTCGAGGGACGCGTAGCCCTTGGTGCGCGACTTGAGCTGGTCGAAGAAGTCGAAGACGATCTCGCCCATCGGCAGGGTGTAGCGCATCTCGACGCGGTCCTCGGAGAGGTAGTCCATCCCCTGCAGGTTGCCGCGCTTGAGCTGGCACAGCTCCATGATCGTGCCGATGTAGTCGGAGGGCGCGAGGATGGTCGCCTTCACGACCGGCTCCCGCACCTCGGCGACCTTGCCGTCGGGGTACTCGCTCGGGTTGGTCACCTCGACCTCGGTGCCGTCGTCCAGGACGACCTCGTAGACGACGTTGGGGGCCGTCGAGATGAGGTCGAGGTCGAACTCGCGCTCGAGCCGGTCGCGGGTGATCTCCATGTGGAGCAGGCCGAGGAACCCGCAGCGGAAGCCGAAGCCCAGCGCGCCCGAGGTCTCCGGCTCGTAGGTCAGCGCCGCGTCGTTGAGCTGGAGCTTCTCCAGGGCGTCGCGCAGCGTCGGGTAGTCGTCGCCGTCGATCGGGTAGAGACCGGCGTAGACCATCGGGTTGGGGTGCTTGTAGCCGCCGAGCGACTCGGTGGCCCCGTGGTGCTGGGAGGTGACGGTGTCACCGACGCGCGACTGGCGCACGTCCTTCACGCCGGTGATCAGGTAGCCGACCTCGCCGACGCCGATCTCGCGGGCCTTGACGGGCTCGGGGCTGATCACGCCGACCTCGAGCATCTCGTGCACGGCGTTGGTCGACATCATCTTGATCCGGTCGCGGTGGCTGAGCTTGCCGTCGACGACCCGGACGTAGGTCACCACGCCGCGGTAGGTGTCGTAGACGGAGTCGAAGATCAGCGCGCGGGCCGGGGCGTCCGCGTCGCCCACCGGTGCCGGGGTCTGCGTCACGATCTCGTTGAGGAGCGCCTCGACGCCGACGCCGGTCTTGGCACTGGTGAGCAGCACCTCCTCGGGCTCGCAGCCGACCAGGCCGGCCAGCTCGGCGGCGTACTTCTCGACGTTGGCGCTCGGCAGGTCGATCTTGTTGAGCACCGGGATGATGTGGAGGTCGGCGCCCATCGCGAGGTAGAGGTTGGCCAGGGTCTGCGCCTCGATGCCCTGCGCGGCGTCGACGAGAAGGACGGCCGCCTCGCAGGCCTCGAGGCTGCGGGAGACCTCGTAGGTGAAGTCGACGTGCCCCGGGGTGTCGATCATGTTGAGGACGTACGTGCCGGGCTCGGCGCCCTCGGCGTTGCCGGCCGGCACCGTCCACGGCATCCGCACGGCCTGCGACTTGATGGTGATGCCGCGCTCGCGCTCGATGTCCATCCGGTCGAGGTACTGCGCGCGCGAGGCCCGCTCGTCGACGACCCCGGTCAGCTGCAGCATCCGGTCGGCCAGCGTCGACTTGCCGTGGTCGATGTGCGCGATGATGCAGAAGTTGCGGATGATCGACGGGTCGGTCGAGCCAGGCTGCGGCGCGTTGGTGAGGCTCACGGACTGCTTTCGGGGGTACGACGGCTGGGTCGGGTCATTCTTCCACGCGCGCCGTGGCCCGCCGAACCGACGACGCGGCCGCGGGCACCCGGTCGGGCACCGGGCTAGGGCCCCGTCGTCGCCACCCAGTAGCGCCGCTTGACTCCGCGCACGTCCTCCAGCACGCCTCCCGCGGCCTCGATGACCCCGATCGAGCCGAGGTTGTCGGTGTCGCAGGTGACCAGCGCCGGGTCGATGCCGAGCCCGCGCGCCCACGGCAGCGCGTGCATCAGCATGGCCGTCGCGTGCCCCTGGCGCCGCCGGGTGGGACGCACGTCGTAGCCGATGTGCCCGCCCACCTCCAGCAGGAAGTCGTTGAGCCGGTGCCGCACGGCGATCCGGCCGAGGTACTCCTCCCCGTCGACCCACCACAGCGTCGTGCACGGCACGTGCGCCCGCGGACGCGGCGTCTCCTCCAGCGCGTCGGCGCGCACCGCCTCGACGAAGGCCGCGAACACGCCGGGGTCGGTCCAGCCCGGAGCGTGGCGCGCGATCCACGCCGCCGTCTGGCTGTCCTCGGCGCCCTCGGCGACGAACTCGTCCATCGCCTCGAGGAAGGACTCACGGACGCGGGTGGTCGGCAGCACGAGCTCGGGCATGAGGCCAGTCTGGTCCGGACGCCGCCGGCCCTCCACCCGATATCCCGTCGTCGCGCGGACAGGGGGTGGTGGAGGATGCCGCCATGGCCCGCTCCTCCTCGATCGCCCCCTACCCCGCGCCGCACGGCAGGACCGCGCGTCGCCTCGAGTGGGCGTTCCTCCCACCCGGTCTGCGGGCCTGGATCCAGCGCAAGTGCGGCTCGCCGGTCGTGTCGGCGATCTCGCAGACCAGCGGGTTCACGCCCGGGTTCGCGTCCGTGCTGGTGTGCGAGGACGGCTCGCGCCACTTCGTGAAGGCGGCGTCGGTGAAGGCCCAGCGGACGTTCGCCGACTCCTACCGCGAGGAGGCCCGCAAGCTCGCCGCGCTGCCCGCGGAGGTACCGGCCCCGAGGCTGCTGTGGCACCTCGACGACGACTGGGTCGTGCTCGGCATCGAGTACGTCGCGGGCCGGGCGCCCCAGCGGCCGTGGCGGGCCGACGAGCTCGACGCCGTGCTCGACGCGCTCGAGCAGGTGGCCGACGCGCTGACCCCGCCGCCCGCGGGGCTCGACCTCGACCCGGCCGAGGCCGACTTCGCGCCGCTGCTCGAGGGATGGCCCACGCTGCGCGCACGGCGTACGGACCTCGGGTCGGAGCGGCTGGAGGAGGCCGAGGCGCTCGCGCGCCGCTACGCCGGGGTGGTCGGCGGCGACACCGTGGTCCACACCGACATCCGCTCCGACAACGTCCTCGTCGACGCCGACGGCCGCGCGCTGGTCTGCGACTGGAACTGGCCGGTGCGCGGGGCGGCGTGGTTCGACTCCCTCGCCGCCCTCATCGGCCCGCGCGGCGAGGGCATCGACGTCGAGTCGGTCATCGCCCGGCGCCCCCTGCTGGCCGAGGTCGACCCCGAGACGATCGACATCGCCCTGGCGCTCTACGTCGGCTACTTCTTCACCCAGTGCGAGCTGCCGGTGCCACCGACGTCGCCACACCTCCGCGACCACCAGCGCTGGCAGGGCGAGGTGTGCTGGGACTGGCTCGGCGAGCGCCGGGGCTGGTGGTGACCGCTCCGCGCGCCGTCGGCGTCCGCCTGGCCTACGACGCCGTCCCCGCCGCGGTCCGCGCCTGGGTCGAGGACACCCTCGGCTCCCCCGTCGTGTCGACCGCCGAGCAGGTCGGCGGCATGTCGCCGGGCTGCGCGACCCGGCTGACCTGCGCCGACGGCACCCGCGCGTTCGTCAAGGCCGTCGGCGCGGAGCGCAACCCCGACACCCCCGGACTGTTCCGCCGCGAGGCCGGAGTGCTCGCCCACCTCGGCGAGCACGAGCTCTGGGCGCGGCTCCTGGCGTCGTACGACGACGGCGCGTGGGTGGCGCTGCTGATCGAGGACGTCGAGGGGCGCCACCCCGACTTCGGCGATCCTGCCGAGCTCGAGGCGGTCCTCACCGGGGTCGACCGGCTGGGTGAGGTGCTGCGGCGGCGCGACGTGCCGGACTCGGTCGACCTCGTCGACGTCGGTCGCGCGCTCGGCACGTGGGCCGACACCCTCGCCTCCCTCGCCGACGCCCCGGCCGCTGCTCCCGTGCCGGACTGGCTGCGCGACGACCCGTACGGCTGGGCCGACGTGCTCCGCCACCACGCCGCCGCCCCGATGCCGCACGTCGTCCACTGGGACATCCGCGTCGACAACCTGCTGCGCCGCCCGAGCGGCGACGTCGTCTTCGTCGACTGGGGCACGGCGGCCCGCGGCCCCGCCTGGGCCGACCCTCTCCTCGCCCGGCTCGAGCGCGTCGACGAGGCGTGGTTCGACGCCTCCGTCCTCGCCTCGCCCGCCCTGTGCGCGATCGGCGACGACACCGTCACGGCGGTACTCGCCGGGTTCGGCGCGCACCTCGCCGTCCGCTCGGTCGTCGCGGTGGACGTCAACCTGCCGACGCTCAACGATTTCCGGATCCGCGAGTCGGGGCGGATGCTGGGGGCCGTCGCGCGCCGCACGCGCCGGTGAGCACCGGCCAGGGGCGGCGGGCGATTTGGGCGCCCGCGGAGGGTGACGGTAGAGTTCACCTCTGCGTGTCCGGCGCCCGACCCTGTCCAGGGTTGCCAGGCAGCCGACAGCACCAGACTTCTCATCCTGACCAGTTCGAGCATTCGAGGATCCACACGTGGCGAACATCAAGTCCCAGATCAAGCGCAACAAGCAGAACGAGAAGGCGCGCCAGCGCAACCAGGCCGTCAAGTCGCGCCTGAAGACCGCCGTGCGCAAGTTCCGCGAGCTGTCCGAGGCCGGTGACAAGGACGCCGCCGTCGCTGCAGGTCGTGACGCCATGAAGGCCCTCGACAAGGCCGCCTCGAAGGGCGTCATCCACGCCAACCAGGCTGCCAACCGCAAGTCCTCGATCGCCAAGAAGGCCGCGACGCTCTGACGTCTCGCCTTCCCCGTCGACACCCGCCCTCGTGGCGGGTGTCGTGCATTTCGGGGGACGTGCCGGACGCGGCTCAGCGCCCGTCGCGCAGGCCCGCCACGGTGAGCACCAGCCGCTCGAGCGTGTAGGACGCGTCGTGGGCCCGCCCCTTGATGTCGGCGTCGGCCAGGGCGACCGCGCGCACCGCGGCCGCGATGCCCTCGTCGCTCCACGATCGCGACTGGTCGCGCACCGTGCGCACCTTCCACGGCGGCACGCCGAGGTCGCGGGCCAGGTCGCCGTCGCGGGCGCCACGGGGGGCGCCGAGATAGCGCGCCAGGCTGCGCGCGGACGCCGCCATCGCGGAGGTGACCAGCACCGGCGACGTGCCGGAGTCGAGCGCCCAGCGCAGCTCCTCCAGAGCGGCCGCCCGCCGGCCCGCGAACGCCGCGTCGGCGACGGTGAACGACTTGGCCTCGGCGCGGCCGCCGAAGTAGCGCTGGACCTTGTCGACGGTGAGCTGCTCGCCGTGGAAGTCGTTGGTGAGCTGGTCGGCGGCGGCGGCCAGCGAGCGCAGATCGGTGCCGACGGCCTGCACGAGGAAGGCCGCCGCGTCGGCGTCGATGCGGGCGCCGTGGGAGGCGACCTCGGAGGTCACGAAGCCCGGCATGTCGCTGGCCCTGACCTCCTCCGACTTCACCTCGGTGACGCGCGGCAGCTTGCGCAGCTTGGTCAGCACGCCGCTGCCCTTCGGCCCGCCGGAGTGCACGAGCACGAGCGCCACGTCGTCGGCCGGAGCGGCGCAGTAGGCCAGCAGGCCGTCGACCGACTCGTCGGGCAGGTCCTCCAGGCCGCGCACGACGACGCACCGGATCGAGGAGAACAGCGACGGCGCCGACATCTCGCCCAGCGACGCGAGCGTGAGGTCGGCCGCCGGTGACTCGGCCATCTCCGCCTCGGGGTCGTGGGCCCGGACGGCGTCGCGGACCGAGACGACGGTGCGTGCGGAGAGGTATTCCTCCTTGCCCGTCACCAGGACGACGTGGCCGAGGACCTGCGCGGCGGAGGGGGTGCGAGCCATGGTGGCCCCACCCTATCCGCGGGCGACGACACCGGGCGTCCCGTCCTCGACCACCACGACCACGTCGCCGGCCAGGTCCGTGCGGCGTACGTCGGCGCCGGCCGCCGCGAGCGCCTGCAGCAGGTCGGGGGCGGGGTGCCCGTAGTCGTTGTCCTCCCCCACCGACACCAGCGCCAGGCGGGCGCCCAGCGACGTCAGCCAGCCGACGTCCTGGTGCCGGCTGCCGTGATGCGGCACCTTGAGCACGTCGACCTGCACGCCTGCGAGGTCACGGGCGAGCGCGGCCTGGGCCGACGGCTCGAGGTCGCCGGTGAGCAGGATCCGGACGCCGGCCACCTCGGCGAGCAGCACGACGCTGGCGTTGTTGGCCGCGCTCTCCCCCACGTCGCCCGCGGCGACGCCGGGGCGGGGCCACACGGCCTGCAGCGTGACCTGTCCGACCCGGCGGGTGAGGCCGTACGCCGCCGGCACGGCCGGGCGCCCGGTCACCTCCTCGACCGACCTCGCACCGGTCTCGGGTTCGCGCAGGGCCGTGCCCTCGACTGCGTCGATGCGGCGCCCGTCGGCCACCCCGGCGACTCCGCCCACGTGGTCGGCGTGGAAGTGGGTCAGCACGAGCAGCGGCACCGACTCGACGTCGAGGCGGTCGAGGCAGGCGTCCGTCGCCGCCGGCTCGGGTCCCGCGTCGACGACGACCGCGCTGCGCTCACCGGCCCGCAGCACCAGGGCGTCACCCTGGCCGACGTCGCACATGGCGAGCACCCAGCCCCCCGGCGGCCAGCCGGGTGAGGGAGGGCGCACGAGCATGATCACGACGAGCAGGCCGGTGCAGGCGAGGGTCGTGCCCGCCCGGCCGAGCACCCGCGGGGCGAGGGGCACCGCCAGCACGCACAGGAGCGTGAGCATGCCCAGCGACACCGGGCCGGTGCTCCAGTCGACCGCCGCCGTCGGCACGCCCGCGCCCCACCGGGCGACCGCGATGATCCACGCCGCCGACCACGCCGCCGGGGCGGCGACCACCGCGCCGAGCGGACCCCACGCCAGCCCGAGGAGTCCCCCGGCGAGCCCGAGCACCGTCGCAGGGGCGACCGCCGGCGCCGCCAGCAGGTTGGCGCCCACGGCCACGAGGCTGACCTGGCCCGAGAGGGCCGCCACGACGGGCGTGCAGGCGACCTGCGCGGCCAGGGGCACCGACACCGCCTCCGCCACCCACCGGGGCGTCCAGCGCATCAGCGCGTCGCGCCACACCGGCGCCAGCAGCAGGATGCCGGCGGTCGCCAGCGCGGACAGCGCGAACCCGGGCGTGACCGCCAGGCGGGGCCACACCAGCAGCAGCGCCAGCACGGCCACGCCCAGTCCCCGCACGCCCCGCGAGAGGCCGTTGCGGCCCATCCCGACCAGCGCGACCGTGCCCATCGCGGCGGCGCGCACGACGCTGGGCTCGGCGCGCGCGGTCAGCACGAAGCCGGCGATGCCGAGCACGCCGAGGGCGTAGAGCCAGGGTCCACGCACCCCGACCCACCGCCCGAGCACCAGCAGCGAGCCGACGACGAGCGTGAGGTTGGTGCCGCTCACCGCGAGCAGGTGGGTGAGCCCGGTGGTGCGGAAGTCGTCGGCCAGGCCGGGGTCCAGGCCCCCGTCGTCCCCGACCACGAGCGCCGGCACCAGCTCGCGGGCGTCGGCGTCGCGCCCGGAGACCGCGTCGCGCACCGACCGCCGTACGGCTGCCGCGGCGTCCCACCACGGACCGGGCCGGTCGAGCACCCTCGGCTCGCCCGTCGGCCGCACCAGTGCGGCCACGTCGTCGTCCGCGGCGACCAGCCGCGCCGTCGTCTCGAGCGTGGTGCCGAGCGGCAGCCGGGGCCAGTCGGCGTCGGCCATCACCACGACCGGCGCGTCCAGGGTCCACGCCGTCCCTCGGCCCTCCACGCGGGTGGCGTCGGCCCGCACCAGCTGCAGGTCGCCGTACGTCCCGCTCACCACGCGCGCGTCGGAGGTCAGCTCCAGTCGCACCGAGACGACCGCGCCGTCGGCGGCCAGCGCCGTCAGCGGCGAGGTGGCGACCAGGGCATGGTGCAGCGCGGCGACGCCCGCGACCGCGACCAGCGCCGCCAGCGGTCCGAGCCACGCCGGCGACCACCACCGGCGCAGCACGCCGGCGACGAGCACGCCGGCCACCAGCACGACCGCGCCCAGGGCGGGTCGGGCCGGCAGGACCAGCACGAGGAGCGCCCCCGCCCAGGCACCCACGCCGAGCGCGACCGCGCGCAGGTCGGGCACGGAGCGCCGCTCAGAGGGTGACGAGAGGGGCGAGGTCGGCGAGCGTCGCCTCGCCGATGCCGTCGACCTCGAGCAGCTCCTCGACCGAGGTGAAGGCGCCGTTGGCCTCGCGCCAGGCCAGGATGGCGCCGGCGGTCACCGGGCCGACGCCGGGCAGCGTGTCGAGCACCGCCTCGTCGGCGGTGTTGAGGTTGACCAGCGACGTCCCGGCCGGGACCTGCGAGTCGATCGTGCCGGCCACCCCGACCGCCGCGGCGACCCCGACCAGGATCTGCTCTCCGTCGACCACCGGTCGGGCCAGGTTGAGGGCGGTGAGGTCGACACCTCGCCTCGCCCCACCGGCCGCCTCCAGGGCGTCGACGACGCGCGAGCCGGCGGGCAGGACGGCGATGCCCGGGCGCCGCACCTTGCCGGCGACGTCGACGACCAGGTCGGCGCCGTCCTCCCCCGCGGTGCTCGCCCCGGCGGCGCCGGTCGACGCGACCGGCGCCAGGGGGGCGGCCTCTCCGGAGGGACCGCCCGAGGGGGCCTCGCCGGTGGCGGCCGGCGCGAGCGGCACCACCCGCGCCTGGTCGCGCACCACCCACCAGGCCGCGAGGCCCACGGCGAGGGCCGCGACCACGGCCACCACGGCGAGGTGCACCGGTCCGAGCCGGAGCGCTCCGACCCGCAGCCGCCGCGAGGCGTGGCGGCCCGGGAGAGGTGGGACGAGTGGTGCGGGCGTCCCTGCCCGGTCGGTGGGGTCGTGGCCCGCGGAGGCCCGGTCGGTGGCCGGGTCCGGGCGCCCGCGCACGCGGGTGTGGCCCTCGACGGGACCGGACGGCTCGTGGCGCACGGCGGCGAGCTCGGCGCTGAGCGTCGCCAGTCGCCGCGACACCGCCTCGGCGTGCTCGGAGGACGACGGGGATCGGCGCATGCCTCCACGCTAGGAACGCCGAGGCGCGGCCGACAGGTGGTGCCGGCAATCTGTGGAGAGCCCGGGGCCCGACCCGAGCAGGGACAGGAGCAGGACGGGCCGGGGAGCTCAGTCGACGGGTCGCGGTGCGACGCACACGGCCACCATGCCGGGCCCGACGTGCGCCCCGAGCACCGCGCCGAGCTCGCCGCACATCACCTCGCGGCCCTCGAGCCCGTCGGCCAACCGCTCGCGCAGCACCTCGGCGAGCTCCTCGGCGCGAGCGGCGCTGGCCAGGTGCGACACGCAGACGTCGACGGGCCGGTCGCCGGCGGACTCGATCGCCAGCTCGGCGAGCCGGGCCAGGGCGCGGGAGGCCGTCCGGACGCGCTCGCGCGGTGCCACGCGACCCTCGGCGATCTCCAGCAGGGGCTTCACCGACAGCGCACTGCCGACGATCGCCGCCGCGGCACCGATGCGCCCGCCGCGCCTCAGGTGCTCCAGCGTGTCGACGTAGAACAGCGAGGAGGCCGCGTGGCCGCGGGCGAGCGCCGCCCGGGCCGCCCGCTCCGCGGTGCCGCCGGAGTCGAGGACGTCAGCGGCGGTGAGCGCGGCGTAGCCCGTGGCGATGCCGACCTGGCCGGAGTCGACGACGTGCACCGGCAGGTCGACCTCGAGCGCCGCCAGCTGCGCGGACTCGAAGGTGCCGCTCATCTCGCGCGAGAGGTGGACCGAGACGACCTCGTCGGCCCCCTCGGCCGCGAGCGAGCGGTAGAGCTCGGCGAGCAGCGCCGGCGCCGGGCGCGAGGTGCTCACCGGCACGAAGTCGCGCAGCGCCTGCGCCACCACGTCGGGGGTGGCGCCGTCGGGGCCCTCGTCGAGCACCTGCGCCCCGATCACCACCTGGAGCGGGACGACCCTGATGCCGCGTGCCTGCGCCAGCTCGGCGGGCAGGCTCGCGGTCGAGTCGGTCACCACCACCACACGGGACATGGGCGAGACCCTAGCCTCCCGGGGCCCCCGGGCGAGCCACGCTCCTCCCCCGTCCGCGTCGCTGGGCGGGCGCGCCCGGACGCCGTACCGTGGGGGCACGCGCCGCTCTCGAGGGGGACCATGTCTGAGGCAGGAATCCGAGTGCTCGTGATCGAGGACGACCGTGACGCCGCCCACTTCATGCGGGCCAGCCTGAGCAGGCTCGGCGGCATGGAGGTCGACCTCGCGGGCACGGCCGACGAGGCGGTCGCGGCGATGCGACGCCAGCGCTACGACGTGCTCGTGACCGACATCCGGCTCCCGGGCCGCTCCGGGCTCCAGGCGCTGCCGGAGTTCCGGGCGATCGACGCGACCGTGGCGGTCCTCGTGCTCACTGCCTACCCGACGTTCGACCACGCCGTGGGGGCGCTGCGCGAGGACGTGGACGACTTCCTCGTCAAGCCGGTCGGCGCCGAGGAGCTGGTCAGCCGCGTCGAGGAGCTCGCCGACCTGGCCCGCCGTCGTCGCGCGCCGTCCCGGCTGCGGGTGCTCGCCGTCGGTGCGCACCCCGACGACGTCGAGCTCGGGGTCGGGGCGACGCTGGCGGCCCACGCGGCGGCCGGCGACGAGATCACCACCCTCGTGCTGTCCGGGGGCGCGGTCGGCGGCAGCACGGACGTGCGCCACGGGGAGGCCCTGCAGGCGGCCGCGCTGGTGGGCGCCCGCCTCATCCACCTCGACTTCGCCGACACCCACATGTCGCCGGCCGACGGCCTGATCACGGCGGTCGAGCGGGCCGTCGCCGAGGTCGCCCCCGACCGCATCTACACCCACGGCATCCACGACCGCCACCAGGACCACCGCGCCGTGCACGAGGCCGTCGAGATCGGCGCCCGTTCGGTCGACGACCTCTGGTGCTTCCAGAGCCCGTCGTCGACCGTCGACTTCCGGCCCAACCGGTTCGTCACAGTCGACGGCTTCGTCGACACCAAGCTCGAGATGCTCGCCGCCTTCGCGTCCCAGGCGCACCGCGACTACATGCAGCCCGACGCCGTGCGGGCGAGCGCGCGCTACTGGGCGCGTTTCACCACGGCCCGGGAGGTCGAGCCGCTCGAGACCGTCCGGGTGACCCAGACGGTGCGCGTCGCGACCAGCGTGCAGGCGCCGCAGGCCGTCGACCACACGGCGGCCGACACCGCGCACGGCGGCAGCGGCTGATGGTGCGCACCTCGGTCGGCGCCCGGGCGCGCGAGCTGTCCAACCGGATGATGATCGCCTGGCCGACCCCGGACGCCTCGGGCTGGCGCCACCTCCCGTTCACGGTGCTGGTGCTGGTGGTCGCCTACATCCTCTACGAGATCCCGCTGCACAGCCGACCCCCGCTGCTCGTCGCCGGAGTGACCGTCGCGCTGGCGGTCGAGGCAGCCGCGAGCCTGGGCAGACCGGCCCGGTGGTCCCCCGACTGGCGCCTGGCGCTGCCGCTCGGCCAGATGCTGGCGGTCGGCCTGCTCGACCTCGGGAGCGGCGATCCGATGGGGTCGGTCATCATGCTGCTGTTCGTGCCCGGGGTGAGCCTGGCGCTCGCGCCCGGGGGCCGCCCGCTGCTGCTCGGACTGCTCGGCGTGGCGGTGGTGTCCCTCGTCCCGGTGATCTTCACGACCGGCCGTCTCTACCCGGGACTGCACAGCGCGATCAACGCCGTGCTCATCGGCGCGCTCATGCTCCATGTCCACGCGATCATGGAGACCACGCGGCACCAGGAGCGCCAGCTCCTCGCGGCCTACGACCTGATGCGCAGCATCATGCTCGCCGCCACCGAGCAGGCGATCATGGCCACCGACGAGACGGGCCGTCTGCTCACGGCGAGCAGCGGCGCCGAGCGGCTCTTCGAGGTCCCGAGGGACCAGCTGATCGGCACGGACCTGACCGAGCTGGTCGACGGCCCCTCGCTGGGCGAGCTGGTCGGGGCGGCTGCCGACGGCGGCTCGCACGTGTCCCTGTGGCGCCGCTCCGTCGGCGCCTCACCGCGCATGGTCGAGTACGTCGTGACGTCCCGCCCGTCCATCGGGCCCGCGGACGAGCCCGACCCGATGCGCGGCTACCTCGTCGTCGCCACCGACGTCACCGACCGTGAGGAGGAGCTGCGGCGCCAGGAGCAGCTCATCGGCCTGGTCAGCCACGAGCTGCGCACCCCGTTGGTGTCGATCCTCGGCTACGTCGACCTGCTCCGGCTGGATCCCGGGGGGCTCACCGACGAGCAGCGCGAGTACGTCGACGTGCTGACGCGCAACGCCCGCCGCCTGCGGTCCCTCGTCGACGAGCTGCTGCTGAGCGCCCGCGTCGTCGCCGGCGACCCGATGTCGCCCGAGGAGGTCGACGCCGTGCAGGTCGCGCGCGCCGCGATCGCGAGCGTGCGGCCGATGGCCGAGGCCGCGGACGTGAGGGTGGCCCTCTCCGGCGACGAGGTCGTGCCGCTCGTCTCCGACCCACAACGGCTCGGGCAGGTCGTCGACAACCTGCTCACCAACGCGATCAAGTACAGCCACGCCGGGGGCGAGGTCCGCGTCGAGGTCGTGGCCGAGCCCTCGCCCGGGGGGCAGCGGGGGGTGCGGATCCGGGTCGCCGACGACGGCACCGGCATCACCGCCGACGAGCTGCGCCGGATCACCGAGCCGTTCTACCGCACGCGCGACACCCGGCGACGCCACATCGCCGGGGTCGGCCTCGGCCTCACGCTCGTCCAGGCACTGGTCTCCGACCACCGGGGCACGCTCGTCATCGACAGCGAGCCCGGGCGTGGCACCGAGGTGACCGTCCGGCTGCCCGACGTGCCCCTCGCCGCAGACCCCGAGGCCGCCCCTCCCCGCTAGCTACCGTCGGGGTTCCACACCGAGGCGAGGGCCTCCCAGTACGACTCCGAGAGCAGCGACAGGGGCGTGACGTTGACAGAGGTGATGCCGTGGGTCTCCGCCGCGCGCAGGGCGGCGACGAAGGGCGCGACGTCGATCGGCCCGACCGGCGGTCCGGGCGGACGCTCCCACAGCCCCACCGACACCGTGAGCCGCGACGTGTCGAGCCCCTCCGCCTCCAGGCGCCCCAGCACGCGCTCGACGTCCTCCGGTCTCCGGGTGCGATAGAGGTAGGCCCACAGGACCAGGCGCTCGACCTCGCCGAGCAGGACGTCGTACTCGTGCCCGCTGGCCAGGTCGCCGCGGGCCGGGTACTTCCAGTTGATCCGTACGTCCATCGCGAGGTCGACGCGTGCCCCCTCGCCGCCCCGGGCCGCGTCCATCCGCTCCCGCATCCGCGCGAGCAGGTCGGCGATCACCTCCGCCCGCCAGGCCTTGATGCTGGACGCGTCCTCCTCGATCGACCCGTCGCTGGTGCGGGGCCAGTCGGGCAGGCCGGTCATCCGCCGGAAGAGCCGCAGGTCGTCGTCGCCGAACGTGAAGTCGCTGAGGAACAGCTCGGTGATCGAGATCTGGCTCGGGTCGTAGCGCTCGCACAGCGTGCCGACGAGGTCCACCAGACGCCTGCCCACCTCGCCGTCGACGAGCTCGCTCGCCGAGGCCTGGTAGACCGCCCGCCGGCCGTCGGCGGCGACCCCGGCAGCCTCCGGGTGGTCGGCCAGCCAGTTCGGGGCCATCGCGTCGACGATGAGACCGACCTGGCGGTTCGAGCCGTCCGCCGCCCGGTGCAGCGCCCGGGCCGCGCGGGTGAGGTGGTCGGTGCCCGGCTCCGCGGCCGCGTCGGGGTGCGCCTCCCAGTCGAAGGCGGTGAACTCGATGCGGCCCGCGTTCAGCTCGACCGCGTTGGCCCCCGCCTCGTCGAGGCGGGCATTGACCGCCGCCCAGTCGGTGTCCCGGTCGACGACGCTCGCGAAGTCGATGCTCACCGACCTGGTCCGGTCGGGGAGCTGCGCGGGGCGCATCGTCGGCGGCGTCTCAGCCGTGGGCGTGCCCGACTCCCCCGACTGCCACGGCCGGGAGATCGCCAGCGCGGCCACCAGCGAGGTGACCACGATGCCGGCCACGATCAGGAGCCAGGGCCATCGTCGTCGCTCAGGCCACGCACCGACACCGTCCCGGTCCGCTCCAGCTTGTTCCATCGGTTCTCCGCATTCCCGAGCTCGAGCCGGACGGCATCGAGCACGACGAAGGTCATCAGGGTCGAGTAGAGCGGCCACAACGGGACCGTCCAGAGGTGGCGCACGTCTTCGGGGGCCCGGTCGAGCGCGAGGGCGAGCGCCAGCAGCGCCAGCGACGCCGGCACCCCCAGCAGCACCACCCATGACCACCAGGTGCCGGGCAGCCAGCCGGTGCCGTCCACGGAGACCAGCCACACCAGGTCCACCGCCGCCGCGAGCTGGAGGAACGGGGCGATCACCTGCGTGAGGGTGTTGAAGAGCAGGAAGACCCCGAAGGCGCCGTAGCGCGGGTTGCCGACCATCGGCCAGTGCATCTCCGTCGCCTGGAGCAGCCCGCGCGCCCAGCGGACCCGCTGTCGCCACAGGCCGCGGAGGGTGGAGGGCGACTCGGCGTAGACGAGGGCGTCGGGGGCGAACGCCACCTGGAAGCCCGCCTCGTGGACCCGCCAGGTGAGCTCCAGGTCCTCGCCGAGCGTGTCCGTGCGCAGCGGACCCACCCGCTCGAGCACGTCACGGCGGAAGGCGCCGATGTTGCCGGAGACGACCGGCAGGCAGCCGAGCACGTCGAGCGCGCGACGCATGAGGCCGGTGCCGACGTGGCTGATGAGGGAGAGCAGGCGGGTGAGCGTCCGGTCGAGGTTGACGGGCCTGTCGTTGCCGCACACCGCGCCGATCCGCGGGGTGCGGAAGCCCCGGAGCAGGTGGGTCAGCGTGTCGGGGCGGAAGACCCCGTCGGCGTCGACGAGCACGAGGACCTCGCCACGGGAGGCGGCGATGCCGGTGTTGAGGGCGGCGCCCTTGCCGGCGTTGTCCTGGCGCAGCGCCCGCACCAGCCCGGGGTGCGCGGCGGCCAGCTGCTGCATCCGCGCGAAGGTGTCGTCGCTGGAGCCGTCGTCGACGCACACGATCTCCAGGCGCGGGTGGTCGCTGCGGACGATCGAGCGCACGCACTGCTCGATGACGCGCCCCTCCTCGAAGGCAGGCACCACCACGCTGAGGAAGGGCGGCTCGGCGAACATCGGGCCGCAGCCGGCGGGCCCGGGGCGGCTGCACCGGGACCGGACCTCGAAGACCAGTGCGAACGGCACCATCCCCAGGCGCACGACCCCGGCGACCGCGAGGGGCAGGAGCAGCACGAGGGCCAGCGCCGCCATGAACGCGACCACGGATCACCCCGCCCAGTCGGCGAGCACGTCGGCGAGGACCTCCGGGGCCTGTGCGGAGAGCGCGCCGAACCTGCTGTTGATCTCGAGTACCACGGGTGTCCCGTCGCTCGACCGGCGCACGTCCATGTCGATCGGGCCCACCAGGTCCAGCGCCTCGACGGCGCGCACTGCCAGCGCCGCGACGTCGGGCTCGGCACCGTCGGCCACGCGCTCGACCGCCGCGGCGTTGCCCACCCTGCCCTGCTTCAGCTCGGTCTTGCGGAGCACCACGACCCGGCACCGGCCGGTGTGCGGCGACCGGTAGACCTGGGGGCTGTACTCCACGCCCGGCGCGTAGCCCTGGACCAGCCACGTCGCGTCGAGCGAGTCCCACAGCGGGTCGCGGGGGTCCTCTACGACGTGCACGCCCCGGCCGCCGCGGCTCACCCGCGGCTTCACCACGACCGGCCCGCGGCCCCAGGCCACAGCCTCTGCCGCCGTGCCGGCCTCCGCGACCGTGGCGTGCCCGGGCACCGCGACGCCGCGCTCCGCGAGGGCCCACATCGTCAACAGCTTGTCGGCGGCGACCGCCACCGGGCCCGGCGCCGAGAGGACCAACCGGTCGCGCATCCCGGCAACCAGGCCGAGCACGGCGAGCCGCGGCAGCTCCTCGGCCACCGTGGGGACGACGAGGTCGGGGTCCAGCCGCGACACGAGGTCGCGCATGGCCTGGTCGTACGCCGGGTCGAGCGCGCCGACCACGGGCAGCACGGCGTCGTAGCCGGGGACCTCCCTCGGGGCCAGGTCGACCCCCACCAGGCGCGGGGCCGCGCCCGGATCGGCCAGGCACGCCACCTGGGCGCCGAGGGCCCGCCCCGCCGGCCCGGCAGCGCCGGTGACGAGGATGGTCGTGCGCTCCGAGGCGGCGCTCATCCACCGAGTCTAGGCATCCCGCCCGGCTCGGGGCCGCGGCGCGCTCAGACCACGATGTTGACGAGCTTGGGCGCGCGCACGATCACCTTCCGCACGGCCGCCCCCTCGATCGTCCGCTGGACGGCCTCGTCGGCCATCGCGGCGGCCTCGAGGTCGGCCTCGGAGATGTCGGGCGACACCTCCAGGCGTGCCTTGACCTTGCCCTTGACCTGGACGACCGCCGTGACGGTGTCCTCGACCAGCAGTGCCTCGTCGACCTCGGGCCAGCCGACGCGCGCGACGGTGGGCTCGTGGCCCAGCCGCTCCCACATCTCCTCGGCCGTGTAGGGCGCGACCAGCGACAGCAGCACCGCCACCGCCTCGGTCGCCTCGCGCACCGCCGGGTCGGCGGGACCGCATCCGGAGTCGATGGCCTTGCGGGTGGCGTTGACCAGCTCCATCACCCGGGCGACCATCACGTTGAAGCGGTAGGTCTCGACCAGCTCGGCGGCGTCGTGCACGGTGCGCGCGGTCGTACGCCGCAGCGCGAGGTCGCCGGTGGTCACGTCGGCGCCGGGCGCCGAGGTGACGTCGCCCGACAGCCGCCAGGCGCGCTGCAGGAAGCGCAGCGACCCCTCGGGCGACATGTTGGCCCAGTCGATGTCGTCCTCGGGCGGACCGGCGAACACCAGGGTCAGCCGCACCGCGTCGACGCCGAAGGCCGACAGCTGCTCGCCCAGGTTGACGCCGTTGCCCAGCGACTTGCTCATCTTCTTGCCCTGGTTGATCACGAAGCCCTGGTTGAGCTGCGCCGACCACGGCTCGCGGAAGTCGACCATGCCCATGTCGTTGAGGACCTTGGTGAAGAAGCGGCCGTAGAGCAGGTGCAGCACCGCGTGCTCGACGCCGCCGACGTAGAGGTTGCACGGCATCCACGCGTTGACCTTCGCGCTGTCGAACGGCGCCTCGGTCTCGTGCGGGGAGCAGTAGCGGAACATGTACCACGACGAGTCGACGAAGGTGTCCATCGTGTCGGTGTCACGGGTGGCCGGGCCGCCGCAGGTCGGGCAGGTCGTGTTGACCCACTCGGTCGCCCCGCCCAGCGGCGAGGTGCCCTTGGGCTTGAGGTCCGCGCCCTTGAGCATCGGTAGCGTGACCGGCAGCTGGTCCTCGGGCACGGGGACCTCGCCGTCCACGGGGCAGTGGACGATCGGGATCGGCGCGCCCCAGTAGCGCTGGCGGCTCAGCAGCCAGTCGCGCAGGCGGAAGTTGACCGCGCCGGAGCCGCGGCCCTCGGCCTCGAGCCGCTCGATGATCGTGCGGATGCCCGACGCCTTGTCGCCCAGCCCGTCCAGGGGCCCGGAGTTGACGTAGGTGCCGTCGCCGGAGGTCGCCACCCCGGACTCCGCCGGGTCGTCCTGCCCCGGCACGTCGATGACGCGCCGCACCGGCAGGCCCATCGCCCGGGCGAAGTCGAGGTCGCGCTGGTCGTGGGCGGGCACGGCCATGATCGCGCCGGTGCCGTAGTCGGCCAGCACGTAGTCGCTGGCCCAGACCGGGATCTCCTCCCCGGACACCGGGTTGGTGGCGGTGATGCCCAGGTCGACGCCCGTCTTGGGCCGGTCGGTGGCCAGCCGGTCGATGTCGGAGGCCTTGCGGACCTCGACCAGGTAGTCCTGCAGCGCCTGTGCGCGGTCGGGGTGCACGATCTCCGCGGCCAGCGCGGCGTCGGCGGCCACCACCATGAACGTCGCGCCGTACAGCGTGTCGGGACGCGTGGTGTAGACCTCGATGTCGCGCTCACCGTCGGCGGTGTGCAGCGTGAAGGTGACGTGAGCGCCCTCGGACCGGCCGATCCAGTTGCGCTGCGCGGTGACGACGCGGTCGGGCCAGGTGTCCTCCAGCTCGTCCAGGCCGTCGAGCAGCTCCTGGGCGTAGTCGGTGATCTTGAAGTACCACTGGGTCAGCTCCTTCTTGGTCACCTCCGCCCCGCAGCGCTCGCAGACGCCGCCGACGACCTGCTCGTTGGCCAGCACGGTCTGGTCGACGGGGCACCAGTTGACCGGGCTGTTCTTGCGGTAGGCCAGCCCGCGCTCGTAGAACTTCAGGAACAGCCACTGCGTCCAGCGGTAGTAGTCGGGGTCACTGGTGTTGAACGTGCGCGACCAGTCGAACGACGCGGCGTAGGTGCGGCACGACTCGATCGAGCGCGCGATGTTGGCGCGCGTGTAGGTGTCGGGGTGCTCGTCGTTGCGGATCGCGGCGTTCTCCGCCGGCAGGCCGAACGAGTCGAAGCCCATCGGGTTGAGCACCTCGTAGCCGCGCTGCCACCAGTAGCGCGCGACCACGTCGTGCAGCGCGAACACCTCGGCGTGGCCCATGTGGAGGTCGCCACTGGGGTAGGGGAACATCGTCAGCGCGTAGCGCTTCTCACGAGGGCTGTCGTCGTCGGCCCGGAAGGGCTCGAGCTCCTCCCAGACCCGCTGCCACTTCGTCTCGGTGGCCTCGATGTCGTACGTCGCGCGCGCCTCGCTCGCGTCGTGGGCTCCGGTATCGGTCGTCATGGCGTGTCCTCGTGCTGGCTGTCGCTGGGGTCGGGCATGAAAAAACCCCTCGCATGGAGGGGTGGCCGCGTGTCGGTCTCCGTGGGTGGGAGGACCCGATCAGCGCGGCTCGGCAAGAAGGAGCTGCTCGTGCACGGCACCAGCATACTCGTCGCCATGCCGAGCGACCTGAGCAGGTACGACGACTGCCTGGAGCTGCCGGTCGACCACGTGTGGGAGCTGCCCGCCGGGACGGCCGAGCGGGTCGAGGCGCTGCTGCCCGGGCCGGACCTGGCGGACCGGGCCCGGGCGGCGTTCGCGTGGCAGGACGAGCTCCTGCGCGGGCTCAGCGCACGAAACGCGGGGTGAACGGCGGGTTCCACCACTCGCCGTTGTAGGCCTTGACGGCGCCGATGACGTGCAGGATGCCGGCCACGACCAGCGGCACGAGGAACACCGGCAGGAAGACCACGAAGCCGATGCCCAGGGTGACGACGCCGAGGACGACGTAGAGCACGCCCGCGACGACGAGCCAGATGAACATCGAGATCTGCACGTTGAGCGAGTTCGCGGCGTGCGCCCGCACGAACGGCCCGCGGTCCTTGTGGATCACGTAGACCGCGATGGACGCGAGGAACCCGAGGAATCCCGCGGAGCAGATCATCGCGACGACGGCGCCGGCGTGGCTGATCGCTCCCCACGTGCGCTCGTCCTGCGGCGACATGGTCGTGGGGGTCGGGCGGTAGGCGCCCGGCGACGGCTGGCCGTAGCCGCCCTGCTGGTAGTCGTGCTGCTGGCTCGGGTACTGGTCGGACATCGTTCACTCACTCCTCGACGGGCCGGGCGCCCGTGCTTGTCGAGGTCAACCCAAGCAGGTCCGCGCCGCCGTTTCACGCGGTTCCGGGGTCGAGTCAGGGTCGGGTCAGGGACGGTTCCGGGCACGCCCGCCCACCGGCGGTTGACACCGCCCCGCCCGGCCACCCAGACTCACCCCCCAACGACCATTGGAGGGTGAGCACGTGGCGGACGACCTGACCGATCCCAAGGCGGTGTCGGCGCTGCGCGCGGTGGCGCACCCGGCGCGGCTGCGGATCCTGTCGCTGCTGACCGCGGAGGCGATGAGCGCCGCCGAGGTGGCCCGAGAGCTCGGCCTCACGCACGCCAACGCCTCCTACCACCTCCGGGTGCTGCACGAGGCGGGCGAGCTCGTGGTCGAGAGCGAGGAGCGCATCCGCGGCGGCGTCGCGAAGCGCTACCGCTACGTCGTGGTCGACGACGCGTCGGCCCCGCCCCCCTCGCCGGCGAGCAACGACGACCGCGTCGCCTACGTGCGCGCCACCGCCCGGGAGATCACCCGGCGCCAGCAGTCGCACCGGCGCGGGAACGGGCAGATGTCCGACATCGAGACGTGGGTCGACCCCGAGACCTGGTCCCGGGCCGTGGACCTGCTGCGCGAGGCCAGCGACCTCCTGCACGCCGAGGCCCGACCGCCCCGCTCCCCCGGCACGACCCACGTCAGCGCGTCCTTCTTCGCCTTCGAGATGTCCGACGAGGCCGAGGAGACGTCGTGACCTGGTCGCACGCGCTGGCTCCCCTGCGCAACCGCAACTTCGCGTGGTACTTCGCCTCCCGCACCACCAACACCCTCGGCACCATGATGGCCAACATCGCGCTGACCTTCGCGGTGCTCGACATCGACGGCCGGGCGGTCGCCATCGGCCAGGTGCTGGCTGCGCACACCATCCCGATGATCCTGCTCCTGCTGTGGGGCGGCGTGCTCTCCGACCGCTTCCCGCGGGCGATCGTGCTGCAGGCCTCCAACATCGCCTCCGCCCTCACCCAGGGCCTGATCGCCCTGCTCGTCCTCACCGGCACCGCCGAGCTGTGGATGGTCATCGTGCTGAGCGCCGTGCACGGTGCGGTGTCGGCGATCTCGATGCCGGCGATGGCCGGCATGGTCCCCCAGCTGGTCGCGCGCGAGCAGCTGCAGCCGGCCAACGCACTGCTGTCGCTGACGCGCAACGGCCTCACCGTCCTCGGCCCGACCATCGGCGCCCTGCTGGTCGTCACGGCCGGGGCCGGGTGGGCCCTCGCGATCGACGCGCTCGCCTGGGCGCTGGCCGCGCTCTGCCTGACCCGGGTCCGGATCCCACCCCTGGAGCGGGCCGCGTCCGACAGCACCATCGCCGAGCTCCGCGAGGGCTGGACGTTCTTCCGCCAGACCACCTGGCTGTGGGTGGTCGTGCTCGGCTTCGGCGGGCTCAACGCCATCCACACCGGCGCGATCTTCACGCTCGGGCCCGTGGTCGCCGAGGACACCATCGGCCGGCAGGGGTGGGGCTACGTGCTGTCCGCCGAGGCGCTCGGCCTGCTGGTGATGACGGTGATCCTGCTGCGGGTACGCCTCGAGCGGCCGCTGCTGTGGGGCATGCTGGCCTGCTCGGCCATGTCGCTGCCGATGCTCATGCTGGGGCTCGACCCGGTGCTCGTCGCCCTGGTCGTCGCCGCCTTCGTCGGCGGCATGGGCCTCGAGGTCTTCGGCATGGGGTGGAACCTGGCGATGCAGGAGAACATCGACGACCACCTGCTGTCGCGGGCCTACTCCTACGACATGCTCGGCTCCTTCATCGCCATGCCGATCGGCCAGCTGGCCTGGGGCCCCCTCGGCGAGGTGTTCGGCAACGACCGCGTGCTCGTGGCGTCCGGGATCGCCTACGCCGTGATCTGCGGGCTCGTGCTGTGCTCGCGGTCGGTGCGCACCCTGCCGCGCGCGCCCGTCGCCCCGACGGCGACGGCGAGCGGCGCGGCGCCGTAAGGTCTCGACATGACCGTCATGGACCTCTTCCGTCTCGACGACAAGGTCGTCATCGTCACCGGCGCGTCGAGCGGGCTGGGCGTGGCGTTCGCCCACTGCTTCGCCGAGGCCGGAGCCGACGTGGTGCTCGGCGCGCGCCGCGCCGACCGGCTCGAGCGGGTCGCCGACTCCGTACGCTCGACGGGCCGCCGCGTGCACACCGTCGTGACCGACGTGGCCGACCCCGAGCAGTGCCAGCGCCTCGTCGACGAGGCGATGGCGAAGTTCGGCCGGGTCGACGTGCTGGTCAACAACGCCGGAGTCGGCACCGCCGTGCCCGCCACGCGGGAGACGCCCGAGCAGTTCCGCTCCGTGATCGACGTCAACCTCAACGGCTGCTACTGGATGGCACAGGCGTGCGGGCGGGTGATGTGGCCCGGATCGAGCATCATCAACATCTCCTCCGTCCTCGGCATCACCACGGGCGGCCTCCCGCAGGCGGCCTACTCCGCGTCCAAGGCGGGGCTCGGCGGCCTCACCCGTGACCTCGCCCAGCAGTGGACCGGCCGCAAGGGGATCCGGGTCAACGCGCTCGCGCCCGGGTTCTTCGCCACCGAGATGACCGACACCTACCCCGACGGCTACCTCGACCTCGCCGTGCAGCGCGTGCCGGCCGGCCGCAAGGGCGACCCGCGCGAGCTCGCCGCGACCGCCGTGTGGCTGGCCTCCGACGCCGCCGCCTACGTCACCGGGCAGATGATCCCGGTCGACGGCGGGCTCACGATCGCCTGACGTCCGCGGCCGGCACCCGCCGGGTCAGGAACGGGCGTCGGTGAGGACCTCGGTGACGGCCGCGATGAGACCGGCGATGTCCTCGTCGCTGGCGACCAGCGGCGGCGCGAAGCGCACGGTGGAGCCGTGGGTGTCCTTGGCGAGGACGCCTCGCGTCATCAGCGCCTCGGACATCTGCCGCCCGGTCATGAGCGTCGGGTCGATGTCGATGCCCGCCCAGGCGCCGCGGACGCGGACCTCCGAGAGGCCCTTGCCGACCAGCGGAGCGAAGCCGGCCTCGAGCAGCTCGCCGATCTCGGTCGAGCGCTGCTGGAAGGTGCCCTCCTCGAGCATCGCGACGACCTCGGTGCCGATGGCGGCGGCGAGCGGGTTGCCGCCGAAGGTCGAGCCGTGCGAGCCCGGGGTGATCACGTCCATCACCTCGCGGTCGGCCGCGATCGCGGAGACCGGGTAGAGGCCGCCGCCGAGCGCCTTGCCCATCACGTAGATGTCGGGCACGACATCCTCGTGGTCGCAGGCGAACGTCCTGCCCGAGCGGGCGAGCCCCGACTGGATCTCGTCGGCCACCATCAGCACGTTGCGCTCGGTGCAGAGCGCGCGGAGGTCGCGCAGGAAGCCCTCGGGCGGCATGACCACGCCGCCCTCGCCCTGGATGGGCTCGAAGAGGACGGCGACCGTGGTCTCGTCGATGGCCGACGCGACCGCCTCGATGTCGCCGTACTTCACGCCGCGGAAGCCGGTCGTGAACGGGGCGTAGCCCGAGGTCGCGACGTCGTCGTCCGAGAAGCTGACGATCGTGGTGGTGCGGCCGTGGAAGTTGCCCTCCATCGTGATGATCGTGGCCTGCCCGGCCGGCACGCCCTTGACCTCGTAGCCCCACTTGCGGCTGACCTTGATCGCGGTCTCGACGGCCTCGGCGCCGGAGTTCATCGGCAGGATCATGTCCTTGCCGGTCAGCCGGCACAGGGCCTCGGCGAAGTCGCCCAGCTTGTCGTTGAAGAACGCGCGGCTGGTGAGCGTCAGCCGCCCGAGCTGCTCGCGCGCGACCGCCACGAGGCGCTCGTTGGAGTGCCCGAAGTTGAGCGCGGAGTAGCCCGCGAGGCAGTCGAGGTAGCGCTTGCCGTCGACGTCGACGACCCACGCGCCCTCACCCTCTGCGAGGACGACGGGGAGCGGGTGGTAGTTGTGCGCGGCATAGCGCTCCGTGGCCTCGATGTGGGCCCGGGTGCGCTCGGAGACGGCGGGGGTGGTGCCGTGGGGAACGTCGGTCGCGGTCATGGGCACATCGTGCCACCGGGTGTTTCAGTTCGCCGACTCGGTGGCCCGGTGCTCCGGTGTCGCTGGTTGCTCCGGTCGCGACCGGCCCAGCGACAGGCTCGCGAGCAGGCCCAGGATCAAGAACCCGGCCGCGGCGGCCGCCGAGATGCGGGTCGCGTCGGTGAACGCCTCGCGCGCGTCCTGCGCCGCCGTCGCGGTGGACGGGTTCTTCGCCAGCTCCGGGATCGCGGCGCCGGCGCTGCCCTTGACCGCCTCGGTGATCCGGGTGCGCTCCTGGTCGGGCACGTCCTGATCGGCGAGGTGGGCGTCGAGCCGGGCGCCCAGCACCGTGAAGAGGATGGTGCCCAGGATCGCGATGCCGAACGCCGAGCCCACCTGCCGGGCGGTGCTCTGCGTGCCGGAGCCCTGGCCGCTGAGCTCGACCGGCACGTCGACCAGCACGACGCCGGTGAGCTGGGCGGTGGCGAAGCCCACGCCGAGGCCGTAGAGGAACAGCAGCGGCGCCGTGACCCACCACTCCGAGTCGGTGCGCAGCAGCAGCGCGATGCCCGCGATGCCCGTGATCTCCAGCGAGATGCCCAGCCGGACGATGAAGACCGGCGAGTGGTTGCGCCCGATGACCGTGCCGAGCCCGCTCGCGGCGAAGCTGCCGACGGCGAGCGCGAGGAGCACCAGGCCGGTCTGGAACGCGGTGTAGCCCAGCACGTTCTGGAACCACAGCGGGAGCGCGAACAGCAGCCCGAACTCGCCCAGGCTGACGATCAGCGCGGCGATGTTGCCGTTGCGGAACGAGGTGATCCGGAACAGCGACAGGTCGAGCATCGCGACCTTGCCGGCCGCGTTGCGCCGCCGCTGGACCGCGAGGAACACGCCCAGCAGGACGAGGCCGATGACGAACGAGATGGGGATCGGCGAGATCTCCCACTGCCAGCGGCGGCCGAAGAGGGACAGGGTCTCCTCGGTGCGCAGCCAGCCGTAGGTGCGCCCCTCGATGAGGGCGAAGACCACCGCGCCGAAGCCGAGCGTCACCAGGATCGCGCCGATCCAGTCGAGGCCCTTCTGGGTGCTGGGCTCGCGCGACTCGCTGACCAGGAAGTAGAGGCCGGTGATGACGATGATCGTGAACGGCACGTTGAGCCCGAACGCCCACCGCCACGAGAAGTCGGTGGTGAGCCACCCGCCGAGGAGCGGTCCGAGGGCCGCCGTGCCGCCGATCGTCGCGCCCCACACACCGAACGCGATCCCGCGCTCCCGGCCCCGGAAGGTGGCGTTGAGCAGCGACAACGACGTCGGCAGCACCATCGCGCCGCCGACGCCCTGCAGCGCGCGGGCACCGATCAGCCACTCGCCGCTCTCGGCGACGGCGGCGAGGATGCTGGAGAGCCCGAAGACCAGCGCACCCAGGGCGAACAGGCGCCGTCGCCCCCAGTGGTCGGACAGGCGGCCGAAGACGAGCAGCAGCGCCGCGAAGACCAGCGTGTAGACCTCCTGCACCCACTGCGCCTGCGTGGAGGTGATGCCGAGGTCGTCGATGATGGACGGCACCGCGACGTTGACGATCGTCGAGTCGACGATGATCAGCGAGACGCCCAGGCTGATGACGACCAGTCCGTACCATCGCCGCCGGTCGGGCGGGGCGGCCGCGACGTCGGGCTGGGCGGTCGGGTCGGTGGCCATGCCATCCACGCTAGACCCGCTCACGGGCGGCCACGGCGCGTCGCCGCGCCGACGTACGGGGCCGGCGCCCCCGGAAGGACGAGAGGCCGGGCCCCATGGGCCCGGCCTCTCGTGTCGATCTCCTACTGGTGGAGCTGAGGGGACTCGAACCCCTGACCCTCTGCATGCCATGCAGATGCGCTACCAGCTGCGCCACAGCCCCAACAGCCGGAAACACTAGCCGACACCCGACGACAGGTGAAATCCGGGGGTCACCCTCAGGTCAGCCAGCGCCAGAGCAACCAGATCCCGAGCACCGTCGCCACCACCCCGGCCAGCACCGGCACCAGCATCAGCGCCACGGCGCCGGCCACGTAGGCCCTGCTCGGTGGCTCGCGCAGCGGCTGGCGCTCGATCTCGCGCACCAGCAGGCGGACGTTCTTCCGGTTGGCGCGGTGGGCGACGTCGAGCAGGTCGCCGACGCCCGGGACCAGGCCGAGCAGCGCGTCGACGAGGAGGTTGAGGCCCATCCACGCCAGCACCGGCATCGGCACCCGGGCGCGGATGGCGTCGCGGACGATGATCCCGGAGAGCGCGCTGCCCACGGCGTCGCCGATGCCGGGCACGAGCCCGATGACGGCGTCGAGGCCGACACCGATGTCGGTGCCCGGCACCGTCACCGCGTCGTCCATCACCCGCGCGAGCTGACGGCTCAGGGTGATGTCGACCTCGCGGGCCCGCTCGCTCACGACGCGACGCGGTTCCACGCCGCGAGCCGCCAGCGCACGCTGCCGCCCGTCCAGGTGGAGGCCGAGTGGACGAGCTCGACCCACCCGCAGTTGGCCAGCACGCCCAGCCCGTCGCCGGCGTCGTCGCCCCAGCCGAGGAACGCGGGCACCGCGGTGCGCAGGGCGGCCCCGTGCGAGACGACGAGGCCGGTCTCGCCCTCCCCCAGCCCGTCGGCGTACGACGTCAGGGCGGGGAGGAGCCGGGCCAGCACGTCGGCGCGGCTCTCCCGGCCCGGGACCGCCGCCACGTCGCCCGCCAGAAGGGCGGCGTGCTCGTCGGGGTGGGCGGCGGCGTACTGCTCGTCGGTGAGCCCGACGCGGTTGCGGCCCACGGCGTACTCGCGCAGCCGTGGGTCGAGCACGGGCTCCAGCCCTGCCTCCGCGGCCACGACGTCCGCGGTCGCGGCCGCACGGGCGAGGTCGGAGGACCACACCGCGACGGGCCGGAGGGCGGCCAGGACCGGCGCGACCGCCTTGGCCTGCGCCTCCCCGACCTCGTCGAGGTGGACGTCGGCGTGGCCCTGCGCGCGCCCGGTGTCGTTCCACTCCGTACGGCCGTGGCGGAGCAGGACGAGGCGTCTCACGTCAAGGTCAGCGGGATGAGCGGGCAGTCGCTCCACAGGCGCTCGAGGGCGTAGAAGGTGCGCTCCTCCTCGTGCTGCACGTGCACGACGATGTCGCCGTAGTCGAGCAGCACCCACCGCCCCTCCTTGTGGCCCTCGCGCCGGATGGGCTTGGCGCCCACCTCGCGGAGCTTGTCCTCCACCTCGTCGACGATGGCGCCGACCGCGCGCTCGTTGTTGGCGCTGGCCAGCACGAAGGCGTCGGTGATCGCGAGCTGGTCGCTGACGTCGAACGCCAGGACCTGGTCGGCCTTCTTGTCGTGGGCGGCCTGGGCCGCGACGGCGACGAGGTCGAGGGCGTGGTCGGTGGCAGTCATGCAGTGTCCTTGCTGGTGGAAGTGGTGCTACGGGTGACGCGCGCGTCCCCGCGGCCCGGGCGGCCGGGAACCGACGCGCCGTCGGTGTAGAGGCCGTGCTTGGCGATGTACTGCACCACACCGTCCGGCACGAGGTACCACACGGGTTCGCCGCGACGCTTGCGCTCGCGGCAGTCGGTCGAGGAGATCGCCAGGGCCGGGATCTCGACCATCGTCACCCTGTCGGCCGGGATCTTGGCCAGCGCGCTGGGGTCCATCTCGTAGCCGGGCCGGGTGCAGCCCACGAAGTTGGCGAGCTCGAAGAGCTCGTCGACGTCGCGCCAGGTGAAGATGTCGGCGAGCGCGTCCGCGCCGGTGATGAAGAACAGCTCGGCGTCGGGCATCTCCGCCTTGAGGTCGCGGAGCGTGTCGATCGTGTAGGTCTTGCCCGCGCGGTCGATGTCGACGCGGGAGACGTTGAAGCGCGGGTTGGCGGCCGTGGCAACGACGGTCATCAGGTAGCGGTGCTCGGCCCCCGCGACCTCGCGGTCGCTCTTCTGCCAGGGGTCGCCGGTGGGCACGAAGACGACCTCGTCGAGGTCGAACCAGGACTGCACCTCGGACGCCGCGACCAGGTGGCCGTGGTGGATGGGGTCGAAGGTGCCGCCCATCACCCCGACGCGACGCTGCGCCACCGGACCGGTCACGGGCTCAGCTGTGCTCGCGACCGCCACCGAAGGAGACCACGGCGAACAGCAGGACGAGCAGCAGGCCCAGGGCGATCGCCCCCACGGCGTAGGGGTGGATCGCGGGCGAGTGCTCGCCGGTCTCGGCGGCAAGCGTGATGACGGTGCTCAGCATGTGCTCACCCTACCGGCATCACCGGACGTGGCCCTCGCCGACCACGACGTACTTGCTCGACGTCATCTCCGGGAGCCCCATCGGGCCGCGGGCGTGGAGCTTCTGGGTAGAGATGCCGATCTCGGCGCCGAAGCCGAGCTCGCCGCCGTCGGTGAACCGGGTGGAGGCGTTGACCATCACCGCCGCCGAGTCGACCGCGGCGACGAAGCGGCGGATCGTGGCCTGGTCGCGTGCCACGATCGCCTCGGTGTGGCCCGACGACCAGCGCCGGATGTGCGCGATCGCGCCCTCGACGTCGGCGACGACGGCCGCGGAGATCTCGGGTCCGAGGAACTCCGTGGCGTGGTCCTCGTCGGTCACCGGCACCACGTCGTCGTACTCCGCGAACGAGGCGTCACCGTGGATCAGCACCCCGGCGTCCTGCAGCGCCTCGACCACGGTCGGCAGGAACTCGTCGGCGACGTCCTCGTGGACGAGGAGCGACTCGGCCGCGTTGCACACGCTGGTGCGGTGGGTCTTGGAGTTGAGCACGATCGCGAGCGCCTGCTCGAGGTCGGCCGAGGCGTCGACGTAGACGTGGCAGTTGCCCACCCCCGTCTCGATGACGGGCACGGTCGACTCCTCGACGACGCTGCGGATCAGCCCGGCACCGCCGCGCGGGATCAGCACGTCGACGAGGCCGCGTGCGCGCATCAGCGCCTTGACGCTGTCGTGGGAGTCCCCCGGCACGAGCTGGACGACGTCCTCCGGCACGCCGCTGCCGGCCAGCGCGCCGCGCATCGCAGCGACGATCGCGGCGTTGCTCGACCGGGCGCTGGAGGAGCCCCGCAGCAGCACCGCGTTGCCGGCCTTGAGGCAGATCCCGGCCGCGTCGGCGGTGACGTTTGGCCGCGCCTCGTAGATCATCCCGACGACCCCGAACGGCACCCGCACCTGGCGCAGCTCCAGGCCGTTGGCGAGGGTGCTGCCGCGCAGCACCTCACCGACGGGGTCGGGCAGCGCGGCGACGTCGCGCAGGCCCTGCGCCATCGCCTCGAGGCGGGAGTCGTCGAGCCGCAGCCGGTCGACGATGTTGGCGGGCGTGCCGGCGGTCTCGGCCCGGGCGACGTCCTCGGCGTTGGCGGCCAGGATCTCCGGGCCCGAGGCGACGAGGGCGTCGGCCATCGCGCGGAGGGCGGCGTCCTTCGTCGCGCGTGTCGCCGTGGCCAGGTCGTGGCTGGCGGTGCGGGCACGCTGGGCCGCCTGCCGGACGTCGTCCTCGCTGCTCATGCGCACGAGGGTAGGCCGAGCCGGCCCGTCCGTGGGCGGTGTCTCGCCCACCGACGGCGCGCGTCATGGCCCGGACGCGCAGCGACCCGGCAGGAGTCCTGCCGGGTCGCTGGGAACGGTCGGGCGTGCGGGTCGCTCAGCCCTTGCGCTCGGCGATCTTGTCGGTCGCGGCGGGCAGGACGGTGTGGAGGTCGCCCACCACGCCGAAGTCGACGAGCTCGAAGATCGGGGCCTCGGGGTCCTTGTTGACCGCGACGATGGTCTTCGAGGTCTGCATGCCGGCGCGGTGCTGGATCGCACCCGAGATGCCGTTGGCCACGTAGAGCTGCGGCGAGACGGTCTTGCCGGTCTGGCCGACCTGGAACGCGTGTGGCATCCAGCCGGAGTCGACCGCGGCACGCGAGGCGCCCACCGCGGCACCGAGCGAGTCGGCGAAGCCCTCGATGGGCTCGAAGTTGCCGCCGGTGCCACGACCACCCGAGACCACGATCGCGGCCTCGGTCAGCTCGGGACGACCGGTGGACTGACGCGGCTGGGTGGCCACGACCTGCGCACCCTTCGCGGCGTCGGACACGGTCGCGGCGAACGCCTCGACCACACCCGCACCCTCGGCCTCCTCGGGGGCAGCCGAGTTGGGCTTGACGGTGATGATCGGCGTGCCGGTGGTGACCTTGGCCCGCACGGTGTAGTTGCCCGCGAACACGCTCTGCGTCGTCGTGCCGTCCTCGGCCACGTCGACGGCGTCGGTGATCAGCCCGGAGCCGATCTTGATCGCCAGCCGCGCGGCGACCTCCTTGTTCTCGAACGTCGAGGGCAGCAGGATCGCCGCCGGGCTGCTCTTCTCGACCAGCTGCTGCAGCGCCTCGGCCTTCGGGGCGACCAGGAAGCCCTTGATCTGGGCGTCGTCGATCACGTAGACCTTCGCAGCGCCGTACTTCTTGACCTTCTCCGCCACGGCCTCGCCCTGCTCGGGCGAGCCGAAGAACACCGCGGACGGCTCACCGAGGCGACGCGCGATGGTGAGCAGCTCGTAGGTCGGCTTCTTGACCTCGCCGGCGGCGTGGTCGATGACAACAAGAACCTCAGACATGTGGTGACTCTCTCCAGTCTCGGCAGCCGGCTCAGATGAACTTCTTGGACGCGAGGAAGTCGACCAGCGCGCCGGCGCCCGAGCCGTCCTCGTCGGTGACGATCTCACCGGCGGTGCGCGGCGGGCGCGCGGTGGTGTCCTCGACCTGGCTGTAGGCCACCGACAGCCCGACCTGGTCGGCGTCGAGGCCGAGGTCGCTCAGCGACCACGTCTCCAGCGGCTTCTTCTTCGCCGCCATGATGCCCTTGAACGACGGGTAGCGAGCCTCGCCGGACTGGTCGGTCACGCTCAGCACGATCGGCAGCGTCGCACCGATGACCTCGGTCGAGCCCTCGTTGTCACGCTTGATGCGCACCTGGTCGCCCTGCGACTCCACCACCGAGGCCAGCGTCACCTGCGGCAGGCCCAGGCGCTCGGCCAGCATCGCCGGCACCACCGATCCCGCGGCGTCGGTCGAGGCCATCCCGCAGATCACCAGGTCGGCGCCGGTGTCGGCCTTGACCTTCTCGATCGCCTTGGCCAGCACCAGCGAGGTGCCGAGGTAGTCGGAGCCGGCGATCGCGTCGTCGACCACGTGGACACCGGCGTCGGCGCCCATCTGCAGCGCCTTGCGGACCGCATCGACGGCCTTCTCCGGCCCCACGGTCAGCGCGGTCACGGTGATCTCCTCACCCTCGCGCTTCTCGCGGAACTGCAGCGCCTGCTCAACGGCGTACTCGTCCAGCTCGGACAACAGCCCGTCGACGCCGACGCGGTCGACCGTGAAGTCGTCCTCGAACTTGCGGTCGGCCGTCGCGTCCGGCACGTACTTCACACAGACAACAATGTTCATGGTGGTGTGTGGCCTCGCGGCCCCTCCTGTGCACTCGGATGTGTGTGTGAGGCTACTAGTCGGTCATCACCGACCGGAATGGTCGTACGGGTGCGGTGGCTCACAGTGACGCTGTCACGGTCAGCGACGGACGCGGAAGGTGCGCACCATCCTGCTGCCGAGGTGGTTGTCGTCGCCGCGGTACTTCACGACGACCTTGTACCGGCCGCGCGGCAGCTTGCCGAAGCCCGCCACGGCTCGTGAGTTGCTGCCGAGGGTCCTGGTCGCCGACCAGCGCTTCTTCGCGCCGAGCCTGCGCAGGTTGACCTTGACCTTGCCGGTGGCGGTGCTGTCGAACTCCGGGGCGACCCGCACGCGGACCTTCGTCCGTCGGTCGGCGTCCTTGCCCTTGACGCGCACGCGGGGCTTGGTGGTCACGAAGCCCACGCCGACGTAGACCGGGTTCTGGTAGTTCGTGCCGCCGGGCGGGTGGGCGCGAGGGCCTCCGCCGTAGAAGACCGGGTCCGCCGGGACGAAGACGGCACCGACCTGGTGGGCTCCGGAGCGGGAGGCAAAGCCGGCGAGCTCCGCGACGGCGCTACCGTCTGCACCCACGGCGACCCGCTGCCTGGCGCCGTCGCTGGTGGTGAAGTCGACCCATCCGGCCGGCACGTTCGTGCCGTTGGCGCTGACCCGCGCGCGCACCGGGATCGGTTGCCCGACCCCGAAGGTGCGCACGTCCCAGGCGAGGTCCCAGTCGTCGGTGCCGACGAGCAGGTCGAGGTAGGTCACCGAGCTGACCCACACCGTGTCCGACACCGGGGCGGCGGGGGTCGCACAAGTCAGGTCGGCCGGCGGCCCGACGACCGAGCCTGCGGAGTCGCGGAACGTGAGAGTGACGGCGAGGTCACCGGCGCGCAGGTCGTTGACGCCCGGCTGGAGCAGCTGGTGGGTGCCGCGTCCGGTGACGGACGCCGCGGTCGCCACGGTCTGGTCTCCCAGCGGCACAGCCTGCTGGGTCGACAAGGTGCTCGTGCGCCAGGTGGCCGGGCCACTGGGGTAGGCGTCGGAGAAGGCGGTTCGCACCGTGACGTCCACGCTGGTGGCCCCATCGTCAGCGGCTGCCTTCGCGACCTCGCCCGGCACGGTCGACTCCATCTGCATGTTCATGAACTGCGGGCTGGAGAAGAGGGTGAGCGTTGCCGGAGGCTCCGGCGCCTCGGCCTCGAACCCGAACTCCATCTGAACGGGCGTGGAGCCCGCACGAGTGCAGGTGTAGGCAGTTGTCGCGTCAGCCGACGCCCCCGCCGCAGGGGCCGCGGGCGCAACGGCGACGACCGCCGCGAGGCTCGCCGCGGCGGCGACCCCCGCCGCCAGGACGGTGTGAGCAGGAGTGGTCCAGCACATGTTTCCCCCGAAACGTCGATCGCGTCCTGGGTGACGCTCGAACGGAGCCTAGCCGAGGCGACGGTCGACGTGTGTCAGGGCCGGACGACGCGCTCGAGGACCCGGCCGGCGACGAGCCACGCCACCGCGCCGAGGCCCCAGTTGAGCAGCGCGTTCTTGACCTCAGCGCCCTGCCCGCGGAAGTCCTTGATCCCGTCGTGGCGGGAGAACACCTCGAGGTCGGCGTAGTCGGCGGCCCGGAGCACGGCCTCGACGAGGGCGTTGGACCTGTTGGCGTCGAGGGCGATCAGCAGCGCCCCGACCGCCAGCAGCAGTGCCGCCAGCGCGCACACCAGCCAGACGAGCTGGGCGAGCGTCGCCCGGATCTTGGTTGTCACAGCGCAGTGTCCCCCAGTGTCTTCCCCAGTGTCTTCCCGGCGTCGTTCAGCGGCCCACGAAGGTGGCCTTGCCCGGCCCGTTCTCGACGAACGAGGTCATGCCGCGGGTGCGGTCCTCTGTCCCGAAGATGGCGGCGAACTGCTGGCGCTCGATCTCCAGCCCGGTCTCGAGGTCGACCTCGCTCCCCCGGTCGATGCACTCCTTGGCGGCGCGGATCGCCAGCGCCGCGGCGCCGCTGAACTGCGCGGCGTAGGCCACCGACTCCTCCAGCACCTTGTCGGCGGGGACCACCCGGTCGACCAGGCCGATGCGGAGCGCCTCGTCGGCCTTGACGAACCGGCCGGTGAAGACGATGTCCTTGGCCTTCGCCGTCCCGACCAGGCGGGTCAGCCGCTGCGTGCCGCCGGCGCCGGGGATGATGCCGAGCAGCACCTCGGGCTGGCCGAAGACCGCGTCCTCCGCCGCGAAGCGCAGGTCGGCGGCCAGGGCCAGCTCGCAGCCGCCGCCCAGGGCGTAGCCGTTGACGGCGGCGATGACGGGCTTGGGGATCCGGGCGATCGCGGTCGTGGCCGAGCTGACCGACGCGGAGAGCTTGACCATCTCGGCGTGGCTCATGTCGGCCATCTCCTTGACGTCGTTGCCCGCCGCGAAGACCCGCTCGCCGCCCCACAGCACCACGGCCCGCACGTCGTCGCGCTCGGTGACCTCGGCGGCTGCCGCGCGCAGGTCGGCCTGCACCTGGACGCTGATCGCGTTCATCTTCGGACGGTCCAGCCGCAGCACCGCGACCCCGTCGGTCACGTCGATCGAGACGAACTCCATGGTGGCTCCTTGTCGAGTGGTTGGCGAGGGCCGTGCGTGGCGCATTGTGCCGTGCCGCGGCGATGCCACCACAATGGCCCGCGTGACACCGCCCCCGGAGACGACGACCGTGTGGAACCACGACGGCGAGACCAGATCGGTCTGGCCGGGCCGCAACCACCCGCTCGGAGCGACGTGGTCGGAGGAGTCGACCAACTTCGCCGTCTACGCCCCGGAGGCGATCGCGATGTGGGTGTGCCTGTTCGACGAGGACGGCTCCGAGACCCGCCACCCGCTCACCGAGCACTCGCTGGGCGTGTGGCACGGCGCGCTCCCCGACGTCGCGCCGGGCACTCGCTACGGCTACCGGGCCGACGGGCCGTGGAACCCCGACGCCGGGCTGAGGTTCAACCCCGACAAGCTGCTGCTCGACCCCTACGCCCGGGCCGTCTCGGGCGAGCTGGTCGTCGACGACGCGATCTTCGGCTACGTCAAGGACGAGCCGGCCAGGCGCAGCGAGCTCGACTCGGCGCCCTACGTCCCGCGCAGCGTCGTGGTGCACGACGACTTCGACTGGGGCGACGACCGGTCGCCGGACCTGCGGTGGCGCGACACCGTCATCTACGAGCTGCACGTCAAGGGCATGACCGAACTGCACGACCGCGTGCCCGAGCACCTGCGCGGCACCTACGCCGGCCTCGCCACCCCCGCGGTGACCGACTACCTCAAGGACCTCGGCGTGACCGCGGTCGAGCTGCTGCCGGTCCACCAGTTCTTCTCCGAGCCCGCCCTCGCCGAGCGCGGACTGGTCAACTACTGGGGATACAACTCGCTGTGCTTCTTCGCCCCGCACAACGCGTACTCCTCCGCGGGCGACCGCGGCCAGCAGGTCACCGAGTTCAAGCAGATGGTCAAGGACCTCCACGCCGCCGGGCTCGAGGTCATCCTCGACGTGGTCTACAACCACACCGCCGAGGCGGGTCCCGAGGGGCCGACGCTCAGCTTCCGCGGCCTCGACGACCGCGGCTACTACCAGCACGTCGTGCCACGCGAGCCCGCGCCCGGCAAGGCGCCGGAGCCCGTGCGCTACTGGGACGTGACCGGGTGCGGCAACACCGTCGACGCCACCCACACCCAGAGCCTGCGACTGATCCTCGACTCCCTGCGCTACTGGGTCGGCGAGATGCACGTCGACGGGTTCCGGTTCGACCTGATGAGCGCGCTGTCACGCACCGACCAGGTCGTCGACATGGGCTCGCACCTGCTCACCACCATCGGCCAGGACCCGGTGCTGCGGCACGTGAAGCTGATCGCCGAGCCGTGGGACGCCTCGATGGACGGCTACCGCGTCGGGCAGTTCCCGCCGCCGTGGATCGAGTGGAACGACCAGTTCCGCGACACGGTGCGCGACTTCTGGCGCGGCCACTCCGGCGGCGTACGCACGGTGGCGACGCGGCTGGCCGGGTCGAGCGACCTGTACGCCGACGACGGCCGCTCGCCCTACGCGTCGGTCAACTTCGTCACCGCCCACGACGGCTTCACCCTGCGCGACCTGGTGTCGTACGACGTCAAGCACAACGAGGCCAACGGCGAGGACAACCGCGACGGCACCGACAACAACCGGTCGTGGAACTGCGGCGTCGAGGGCGAGACCGACGACCCCGCCATCCTCGCGCTGCGTCGCCGCCAGGCGGCCAACCTGATGGCCACGCTCTGCTTCTCCAGCGGCGTGCCGATGCTGACCGCCGGCGACGAGCGCGGGCGCACCCAGCGCGGCAACAACAACGCCTACGGCCAGGACAACGAGGTGTCGTGGATCGACTGGCGCCCCGACGACGCCTGGCTCGACGTCTACGAGATCACCAAGACCGCGCTGCGGCTGCGCCGCGAGCACCCGGTGCTGCGCCAGCGGCACTGGTTCGCGGGCCGCCCCACCATCAAGGGCGGGATCAAGGACCTCGTCTGGGTGCACCCGAGCGGACGCGAGATGACCGTCGCGGACTGGAACGACGACTCCATCCGCACGATCGGGATGTTCCTCAACGGCGCCCCGCTCCGCTCCCCGGGCGCACGCGGGGAGCAGGTGCGGGACCGCTCGTTCATGATCTGGCTCAACTCCGGGGTCGACGACGTCGAGCTGGTCCTGCCCGACAACACGTGGGTCCACCACGGCGAGGTGGTGCTGTCGACCAACGCCGACGTCGCGGTCGGCACGCCGGTCGTGGCGGGCGGGACGCTCGGGCTGCAGGCCCGCTCGGTCCTGGTGCTGCGCGAGACCTGACGCCCCGGCCCTCGGTCCGCGCCGACGGTTCATCAAGGTATGCAGACGAACCGGCACTTCCCTCGGTCAGTTCACGCCGGGAAGTGCGGGTTCGTCTGCATACCTTGATGAACCAGCAGGGCGTCTAGGCGGGAGCGCCCACCCACTCCATCGGGTCGCCGGCGTCGAGGTCGGTGATCCCCAGCTTCTCGAGCGCGCCGAGCACGACGAGGCGTCGTACGGCGGCGAAGGTCAGCACGTGCGCGACCATCCCGCCGTAGGTGAAGACCCGGGGGGTCTCACAGGTGACGTCGACGAAGGTGTCGTCGAGACGACCCTCCTCGACGGTCGAGCGCACCTGGCTCAGGAAGGTCGGGCCCTCCTCGGCGAGCTCGCGGCGCAGGGTGCTGGGCGACTTGCCCCGCTCCTGGGCCCAGTCGTAGGAGCGCTGGGCGACGGCCGCGTTCCACTGGGCCAGCTGGCCGACCAGGCGCCCGAGCACCGACCGGATCGTCATGTCGTCGTCGATGGTGCCGATGGGCACCTCGATCGGGGCGTCGAGCTGCTCGTCGCCCAGGCGCGAGGCCCGCTCGATCATCTCGCCGGTCAGCCAGATGTGGTGCTCGATCATGCGTGTCACCAGGTCCATCGGTGTCACCTTTCGTGAGGTCGGCAGCCGCAGGCTGCCGGGCGGGTGGAAGTGCACGCCGCTCGCACCCTCGATCTGGGTGCGGGTGGGGTGCCGACGCCAGCGGCTCGGCGCGGTGCCGTACTCCCGAGCGAACGCCCGGGTGAACGCCTCGTGGGAGCCGAAGCCGGCCTCGAACGCGATGTCGACCACCTGCTGGTCGCTGCTGATCAGGTGGTACGCCGCTCGCTCGAGCAGCAGCCGGCGGCGCATCCGCTCCGGAGGCTCCCCACCCGCCGCCGACACCACCCTCGTCAGGTGGAACCGGGACAGGTGGAGCCGGCGGGCCCGCTCCTCGCCACCGAGGTCGAGGGTCTCGGCCAGGGCGTCGAGGAAGGCCGCGAAGGTGTCGGCCGCTGTCGTCATGACCACCACCTTCGTCCGGGGCGGGACGGGGCGCTTGATCGCACGTGCGCAGTCTGCACCCGTGTCAGGCGGGCTGGACCTCCGTCGCGGCCTTGGCCGCGCCGATGACCTCGGTCAGCCGGTCGCGCAGGTCGACCAGGTCGGCCAGGTCCATCCCCAGCCGGCGCAGGATGGTGCCGGGCACCTCGAGCGCCTGCGTCCGCAGGTCGCGGCCCGTCTCCGTCAGCGCCACCGCGAGGCTGCGCTCGTCCGCCGGGTTGCGGTCGCGCCGGACCAGGTCGGCGGCCTCCAGCCGCTTGAGCAGCCGCGACAATGTGCCGGGGTCGAGCTCGAGGCGGCGGCTGAGCTCGGTCACCGACAACGGCTCCTCGCCCCACAGCGCGAGCATCACGAGGTACTGCGGGTGGGTCAGCCCCATCGGCTCGAGCACCGGCCGGTAGACCGAGATCACCGTGCGGGACGCCACCGCGAGCGCGAAGCAGACCTGCTGCTCGAGGGCGAGGGGGTCCTCGATTGGGCCGGGCGTGGACATCTTGTTAGCCTAGCAATCGTTGTCGCAACAACCGATTCGGCGAGAGAGGCACCCAGATGGCTGGCAGCGTCCCCGCGCGACGTACCGAGAAGGGCCGGGGCCACCTGCTGGACCTCAACGCGCCGCGCCGGGTGGTCGCCGACCCCGAGAAGGACGCCCGCGACCTCGCCCGCGTGCAGCGGTGGGTGATGTCCACCCTCGCCGTCAGCACGATCCTGCACCTCGTCGTGGGCCTCGTCGCCGCCGCCGTGATGCTCGACGACGTCCCCGACTCCTCCAAGATCGGGCTCAACATCATCGCGGGCATCTTCGGCGCCTTCGCGGTCGCGGCCGGCCTGGCGATCCACGGCCGGCGCATCGTGTCGCCGTGGCTGCTGCTGGGGCTCATCCCCACCGGCATCGGGCTCTGGCTCACCTTCTTCTGAGCGCCGCGGGGCCCCGCCCCGCGACGCCCCTCGGCCCGGGTCAGGCCGGCTCGGCCACCAGGCCGAGCTCGGCCACGGAGGCCAGCGACGCGTTGCGCGGCACCACGCGGACGGTGTAGCCGAACGGCCCGGAGACCGCGAGCGGCACCGCGGCGTCGAAGCGGTGGCGGTTGCCGTCGTAGGACTCCCCCACCTGCATCGGCGTGATCGTGGTCGAGGTCAGCACGTCGTCGGCGCCGGCGCGGCCGTGCACGACCTGCACCTCGACGTCGTCCGGGGAGAGCGAGCCGAGCGCGACGTAGGCGCGCACGCCGAGCGTGGCACCCACCACGGCCTGGTCGTCGACGCCCTCGGAGTCGACGTGCTCGACGCGGACGCCGGGCCACGCGGCGCGCACCTCGGCCTTCCAGTGCGACAGCGAGCGGGCGCCGGCGTAGTCGGAGTTGAGGGTGCGCGCGGTGTGCGCGGCCGGGGCGTACAGCTCACGGACGTAGTCGCGCACCTGGCGGGTGGCGAGCACCTTGGGGCCGAGCGACTTGAGCGTGTGGCGCACCATCTCCAGCCACCGCGGCGGCACGCCCTCGTCGTTGGTCTCGTAGAAGCGCGGGACGACCTCGATCTCGATGAGGTCGTAGAGCGCGGCCGCCTCGAGGTCGTCGCGCCGGTCGGGGTCGACGATGCCGTCGGCGGACGGGATCGCCCAGCCGTTGTCGCCGTCGTACCACTCGTCCCACCAGCCGTCGAGGATGGAGAGGTTGAGACCGCCGTTGAGCGCGGCCTTCATGCCGGAGGTGCCGCAGGCCTCGTAGGGCCGCAGCGGGTTGTTGAGCCACACGTCGCAGCCGGGGTAGAGCGGCTGCGCCATCGCGATGTCGTAGTTGGGCAGGAACGCGATGCGGTGGCGGACCTCGGGGTCGTCGGCGAAGCGCACCATCTCCTGGATCAGCCGCTTGCCGGTCTCGTCGGCCGGGTGGGCCTTGCCGGCGATGACCAGCTGGACGGGACGCTCGGGGTCGAGCAGCAGCCTCTTCAGGCGCGCGGGGTCGCGCAGCATGAGCGTGAGCCGCTTGTAGGTCGGCACGCGCCGCGCGAAGCCGATGGTCAGCACGTCGGGGTCGAGCGCGCTGTCGATCCAGGTCGTCTCGGCGGGGGCGAAGCCCCGCTTGGCCGCCGAGCGCCGCATCCGGTCGCGGGCGTCGTCGACGAAGCGGGTGCGCAGCTGGCGCTTGAGCTCCCAGATCTCGCGGTCCGCGACCTGGTCGACCAGCGGCCACAGCGCGTCGGTGTCGTCGCCGTCGATGTCGGCGCCGCGGCTCGCGGCGAGCTCGACGACCTCACGCGCGATCCACGTCGGTCCGTGGACGCCGTTGGTGATGGAGGTGATCGGCACCTCCGCCTCGTCGAACGCCGGCCACAGGCCGTTGAACATGCCTCGCGAGACGTGCCCGTGCAGCTCCGAGACCCCGTTCGCGCGCTGGGCGAGGCGGAAGCCCATCACCGCCATGTTGAACACGTTGGCGTCGCCGCCCTCGTAGTCCTCGGCGCCCAGCGCCAGCACGCGCTCGACCGGCACGCCCGGCGTCGGGGAGTTGCCGCCGAAGTACTGCGAGACGAGCTCGCGCGGGAAGCGGTCGATGCCGGCGGGCACCGGGGTGTGGGTGGTGAACACCGTGCCGGCGCGGGACACCTCGAGCGCGGTGTCGAAGTCGAGGTGCGGGCCGTCGTCGGCCACGGTGAGCTCGCGGATGCGCTCGATGCCGAGGAAGCCGGCGTGCCCCTCGTTGGTGTGGAAGACCTCCGGCACCGGGGCGCCGGTGATGCGCGACCACACCCGGAGCGCACGGACGCCGCCGACGCCGAGCAGCAGCTCCTGGCGCAGCCGGTGCTCGGAGGTGCCGCCGTAGAGCCGGTCGGTGACGTCGCGGTAGTGGGCGCTGTTGTCCTCGATGTCGGTGTCGAGCAGCAGCAGCGGCACCCGCCCGACCTGGGCGACCAGGATCCGGGCGATGAGGTCGGGGCCGTCGGGCAGCGCGATCGACACCGTGGCGCGGGTGCCGTCGGCCTCCCGCAGCTGGGTGAGCGGGAGCTCGTCGGGGTCGAGGACCGGGTAGCTCTCCTGCTGCCAGCCGTCGCGGTCGAGCGACTGCTCGAAGTAGCCGTGGCGGTAGAACAGCCCGACGCCGATCAGCGGGATGCCGAGGTCGGACGAGGCCTTCAGGTGGTCGCCGGCGAGGATGCCGAGGCCGCCGGAGTACTGGGGCAGCACCGAGGTGATGCCGAACTCGGGCGAGAAGTACGCGATCGCGCGCGGGGCGTCGGCGCCTGCCTTGCGGGCGTACCACCGGTCCTCGGAGAGGTAGGTCTGCAGGTCGGAGTGGGCGGCGTCGAGGCGCGCACGGAAGTCGTCGTCGCCGGCCAGCTCGTCGAGCCGCTCACGACCGACGGCGCCGAGGAAGCGCACCGGGTCGCCGGACACCTCGCGCCACAGCGCGGGGTCGATCGAGGAGAACACGTCCTGGGTGGGCGGATGCCACGACCAGCGCAGGTTTCCGGCCAGGACGGACAGTGCCGCCAGCGGCTCGGGCAGGACAGGACGGATGGTGAATCGTCTGAACGCTCGCACCGGCATGACGCTAGGGCATTTCTTGGAACGATCAAAGAACGCCCCCGTCTCGGCGGACCGTGTCGCCACGACCCCGTCAGTCGCGTCCGTCACGGCACGAGCGGGCCGCGCCGCCGACGAGCCGTCCCAAGGGGTGGCCTCGGCTCCGGTCGGCTTGCGTGCCCGGGGTCGGGTTCGCAAGTGTGGGGCCATGGTTGGACGGATACCCGTGATGGATGTCTCGCCCGTGGTCGACCTGGGTCGGCAGTCGGCCAAGGCGACGGTCGGCGAGCCGATGCCCGTACGCGCGTCGGTGTTCCGCGAGGGGCACGACCAGCTGTCCGCCGAGGTGGTCGCCATCGACCCGTCGGGCCGTTCGCGCGCCCCGGTCCGGATGACCCCCGACGGCGCGGAGCCCAACCGCTACCTGGCTCACGTCACCCCCGACGTCGAGGGCGAGTGGACCTTCGAGATCCACTCCTGGTCCGACCCGATCGCCACCTGGCAGCACGACGCCGGCCTCAAGATCCCCGCCGGTGTCGACGTCGAGCTGATGTTCACCGAGGCCCGGCTGCTGCTCGAGCGCGTCTCCGCCGCCACCGGCCCCGACGCACTCGACGAGCGCGCGGCCGCCGTCGTGGCCGGCGCCCATGCGGCGGCGAGCGACGCCGAGCGGCCGGTCCCGGCCCGCCTCGCCGCCCTCCAGGACCCCGAGCTCGACGCCGTGCTGCTCGCCCACCCGCTGCGCGAGCTGCTCACCGTCACCGGTCCGTTCCGCTTCCGCGCCGACCGCACCCGCGCCCTGTACGGCAGCTGGTACGAGTTCTTCCCGCGCTCGGAGGGCGCGACCCGCGACGAGAAGACCGGCAAGATCACCAGCGGCACGCTCCGCACGGCCGCCGAGCGGCTCGACCGGGTCGCCGAGATGGGCTTCGACGTCATCTACCTCCCCCCGGTCCACCCGATCGGCGAGGTCAACCGCAAGGGCCCCAACAACAGCCTCGACCCCGGCCCCGACGACCCCGGCTCGCCCTGGGCGATCGGCAGCCGCCACGGCGGGCACGACGCGATCCACCCCGACCTCGGGACGTTCGAGGACTTCGACGCGTTCGTGGCCCGTGCGCGCGAGCTCGGCCTGGAGGTCGCCCTCGACCTGGCCCTGCAGGCGGCGCCCGACCACCCCTGGGTGACCACGCACCCGGAGTTCTTCACCACCCGCGCCGACGGCACGATCGCCTTCGCGGAGAACCCGCCGAAGAAGTACCAGGACATCTACCCGGTCAACTTCGACAACGACCCCGCCGGCATCTGCCGCGAGGTGCTGCGCATCGTCAAGCTGTGGATGGCGCACGGGGTGCGGATCTTCCGCGTCGACAACCCGCACACCAAGCCGCTCGCCTTCTGGGAGTGGCTGCTGGCCGAGGTCCGGCGCACCGACCCCGACGTGGTCTTCCTGTCCGAGGCGTTCACCCAGCCGGCGATGATGCACGGTCTCGGCGCGGTGGGCTTCCACCAGAGCTACACCTACTTCACCTGGCGCACGGCCCGGCGCGAGATCGAGGACTACCTGCTCGAGGTCTCGCACGCCTCCGACCACCTGATGCGGCCCAACTTCTTCGTCAATACCCCCGACATCCTCCACGCCTACCTGCAGTACGGCGGCCCGGCGGCGTTCAAGGTGCGCGCCGCCCTCGCCGCCACCGGCTCGCCGAGCTGGGGCGTCTACGCCGGCTACGAGCTCTTCGAGCACGTGGCCGTCAAGCCCGGCTCGGAGGAGTACCTCGACTCGGAGAAGTACCAGATCCGCATCCGCGACTGGGCCGCGCGCGACGCCGAGGGCACCACCCTCGCGCCCTACCTGACCCGGCTCAACGAGATCCGCCGGCAGCACCCCGCGCTCCAGCTCCTGCGCAACGTGACGATCCACTCCAGCGACGACGACCAGGTGCTGGTGTTCTCCAAGTCGCACACGCTCCCCGACGGCCAGCGCGACATCGTCATCACCGTGATCAACCTCGACCCGCACGGCACCCGCGAGACGATGGTCCACCTCGACATGCCCGAGCTGGGCATGGAGTGGCACGACTCCTTCATCGCCCACGACGAGATCACCGGCGCCGACTGGAGCTGGACCGCGCACAACTACGTACGCCTCGACCCCGGCTACGAACCCGCCCACGTCATCTCCGTCAGGAGGACCCCTTGACCGAGCACCCCACGTCCGCCGAGATGCCGACGGACGCCACGCGCGCCACCGCCGTGCTCAACGCGGAGCCCGAGTGGTTCCGCACGGCGGTGTTCTACGAGGTGCTGGTGCGGTCCTTCCACGACTCCAACGGGGACGGGACCGGAGACTTCAAGGGCCTGATCGAGAAGCTCGACTACCTCGAGTGGCTGGGCGTCGACTGCCTGTGGGTGCCGCCGTTCTTCACCTCGCCCCTGCGCGACGGCGGCTACGACGTGGCCGACTACAACAACATCCTCCCCGAGTGCGGCACGGTCGAGGACTTCCACGAGTTCATCGACGCCTGCCACCAGCGGGGCATCCGGGTGATCATCGACTTCGTCATGAACCACACCAGTGACGCCCACCCGTGGTTCCAAGCCAGCCGCAGCGACCCCGAGGGCCCCTACGGCGACTTCTACGTGTGGTCCGACACCGACGAGCTCTACCAGGACGCCCGCGTCATCTTCGTCGACACCGAGCCGTCCAACTGGACGTGGGACCCGGTGCGCCAGCAGTACTTCTGGCACCGCTTCTTCCACCACCAGCCCGACCTCAACTTCGACAACCCCAAGGTGCACGACGCGATGCTGGACGCGATGGCGTTCTGGCTCGACATGGGCCTCGACGGCTTCCGCCTCGACGCGGTCCCCTACCTCTACGAGCGCCCCGGCACCAACGGCGAGAACCTCCCCGAGACCCACGAGTTCCTCAAGAAGTGCCGCCGCTTCGTCGACGAGAACTACCCCGGCCGCGTGCTGTTGTGCGAGGCCAACCAGTGGCCGGCCGACGTCGTGGAGTACTTCGGCCCCGAGCGCACCGAGGACGGCCGCTGGGTCGGCACCGAGTGCCACATGGCGTTCCACTTCCCCGTCATGCCGCGCATCTTCATGGCGGTGCGGCGCGAGTCGCGCTTCCCGATCTCGGAGATCCTCGAGCAGACGCCCGCGATCCCCGAGGGCTGCCAGTGGGGCATCTTCCTGCGCAACCACGACGAGCTCACCCTCGAGATGGTCACCGACGAGGACCGCGACTACATGTGGTCGGAGTACGCCCACGACCCGCGGATGAAGGCCAACATCGGCATCCGCCGCCGGCTGGCGCCGCTGCTCGACAACGACGTCAACCGGATGGAGCTGTTCACCGCGCTGCTGCTCTCGCTGCCCGGCTCCCCCGTCCTCTACTACGGCGACGAGATCGGGATGGGCGACAACATCTGGCTCGGCGACCGCGACGGCGTCCGCACGCCGATGCAGTGGACGCCCGACCGCAACGCGGGCTTCTCCGCGGCGACGCCGGGCAAGCTGCACCTCCCGGCCATCCAGGACCCGGTCTACGGCTACCAGTCGGTCAACGTCGAGGCGCAGCTGGAGAACACCTCCTCGCTGCTGCACTGGACGCGGCGACTCGTGCACGCGAGGCGGCGGCACCCCGCGTTCGGCCTCGGCGACTTCGTCGACCTCGGCGGCTCCAACCCGAGCGTGCTGTCCTACATCCGCGAGCACGACGGACCCGACGGGCGCGACGTGATCCTCTGCGTCAACAACCTGTCGCGCTTCCCGCAGCCGGTCGAGCTCGACCTGCGGCACTGGGAGGGCATGGTCCCGGTCGAGCTGCTGGGTGGCGTGCCGTTCCCGGCGATCGGCGAGCTGCCCTACCTGCTGACGCTGGGCGGCTACGGCTTCCTCTGGCTCAGGCTGACGGATCCGAGCACCACGGGGGTGGAGACATGAGCAGGACCGAGATCAGGAGCTGGATCGACGCGGCGCGCTGGTTCGGCGGCAAGGGACGCGACTGGGAGCTGGCCGACGTACGCCGCGTCGGCCAGCTGCCCGACGCGCCCGAGGGCATGCGGGTGACCGTCGAGCTCGCCGAGGTGGCGTTCGCCGACGGCTCGAGCGAGCTCTACCAGCTGCCACTGGCGTTCTACGCCGAGCCGCAGGAGCGCATCGCACACGCCCTGATCGGCGAGTGGGACGACGAGGAGGCGGGGCACGCCTTCGTCTACGACGCGCTGCACGACCGGCAGGCGATGGCGCTGTGGCTGGCCGCGTTCGCCCGCCACGGCGTCGCCCCGGCACCGCCGTCCGACGTGCGCGGCGAGCTGATGTTCCACCGGCTCCCGGGCCACGACCTCGACCTCGACGCGCACTCCACGCTCTTCTCCGGGGAGCAGTCCAACTCCTCGGTCGCCTTCGGCGAGGACGCGCTGATGAAGGTCTTCCGCAAGGTGACCCCGGGCGTCAACCCCGACATCGCGATCCACCAGGTGCTGACCGAGGCCGGCTCGACCCACGTCGCCGCGCTCTACGGCTGGCTCGACCTCGTCGACGAGGACACCGACACCACCATCCAGCTCGCGATGCTCCAGCAGTTCCTCCGCACCGCCAGCGACGGGTGGGACCTCGCGCTGGCGAGCGTGCGCAACCTCTTCGCCGAGGCCGACCTGCACGCCGACGAGGTGGGCGGCGACTTCGCGGGCGAGGCAGCGCGGCTCGGCGTCGCCCTCGCCGAGGTGCACGCCGACCTGGCCGAGCACTTCCCGGTCGAGCGCCGCGACGCCGCGGCCCTCGACGAGCTCGCCGCGGCGATGGAGGGTCGCCTGGTCGCTGCCCTCGACGTGGTGCCCGACCTCGCGCCCCACGAGGCCATGCTGCGCGAGCGGTTCGCCCGCCTGCGCGAGCTCGACGCCATCGAGGTGCAGCAGGTCCACGGCGACCTGCACCTCGGACAGACCCTGCGCACGGTCAAGGGCTGGAAGATCGTCGACTTCGAGGGCGAGCCCGCCAAGCCGCTCGCCGATCGCCTCCGGCCCGACTCGGTGTGGCGCGACGTCGCCGGCATGCTCCGCTCGTTCGACTACGCGCCGCGCGTCGTCGCCCTGTCCGGTGCGGGTGCGGAGGCGCCCGGCGAGGCCGAGCAGCGCGCCTACCGCGCCTCGGAGTGGGCCGCGCGCAACCGCGCCGCGTTCCTCGACGCGTACACCGCCCATCGGGGCGAGGAGTCAGGCCCCGTCAACGGGGTACTGCTCGACGCCTACCTCGCCGACAAGGTCGTCTACGAGGCGGTCTACGAAGCACGCAACCGTCCGGGATGGATCTCCATCCCCCTGGCAGCGTTGGAGGAGACGTCATGACCCAGACCCCCCGCACCCCCCGCACCCCCCGCACCGCTGCCCCGAGGCAGGCGCCCGCGGCTGCTCCCGCCGCTCCGGCCGCTCCCGCCGCTCCGGCCGCTCCCGCGGCTCCCCCGGCCGCCTCCCCCGCCACGTCCCCCGCCGCGTCCCCGGCCGGCGACCCGCACGCCCCGGGCGAGCTCGACCTGCACCTGATCGGCGAGGGCCGCCACGAGCTGCTGTGGACGGTGCTCGGCGCGCAGTCGGGGCCCGACGGCACGTCGTTCCGCGTCTGGGCCCCCAACGCGATGGAGGTGCAGGTGGCCGGCGACTGGGCCGGCTGGGACGGCGCCGCGCACCCGATGACCCGCCTCGACGGCTCGGGCGTCTGGCACGCCCACGTCGAGGCGGCCGGCGTCGGCTCGCACTACAAGTACCGCATCCGCGGCGCCGACGGGCAGTGGGTCGACCGCGCCGATCCGCTCGCCCAATACGCCGAGAAGCCGCCCAGCTCGGCCTCGGTCGTGTGGAGGTCGCAGCACGAGTGGAACGACGACGCGTGGCTGGAGAAGCGGCGCACCGCCCAGCCCGTCGACGAGGCCATGTCGACCTACGAGGTCCACCTCGCGTCGTGGCGCAAGCACTACTCCGGCGAGCTCTACTCGTGGGACGAGATCGCCGACGCGCTGGTCCCGTACGTCTCCGACCTCGGCTTCACCCACGTCGAGTTCATGCCGGTGATGCAGCACCCGTTCGGCGGCTCCTGGGGATACCACGTCACCTCCTACTTCGCCCCCGACTCGCGCTTCGGCGACCCCGACGGCCTCAAGCGGCTGATCGACCGGCTGCACCAGGCCGGCGTCGGCGTGATCCTCGACTGGGTGCCCGGCCACTTCGCCACCGACGAGTGGGCGCTGGCCCGCTTCGACGGCACCCCCCTCTACGAGGACCCCAACCCGCAGCGCGGGTGGCACAAGGAGTGGGGCTCCCACATCTTCAACTTCGGCCGCAACGAGGTGCGCAACTTCCTCTACGCCAACGCGGTCTACTGGCTCGAGGAGTACCACGCCGACGGGCTGCGCGTGGACGGCGTCGCGTCCATGCTCTACCTCGACTACGCCCGCGAGCACGGCGAGTGGTCGCCCAACAAGCACGGCGGGCGGGAGAACCTCGAGGCGGTGCAGTTCCTCCAGGAGATGAACGCCACCGTCTACAAGCGGGTGCCCGGCATCGTCACCATCGCCGAGGAGTCCACCGCGTGGCCCGGGGTCACCGGACCCACCAGCGAGGGCGGCCTCGGCTTCGGCTTCAAGTGGAACATGGGCTGGATGCACGACTCGCTCAACTACGTCGCCAAGGACCCGCTCTACCGCAGCCACCACCACGGCCAGCTGACGTTCTCCCTGGTCTACGCCTACGCCGAGAACTACGTGCTGCCGATCAGCCACGACGAGGTCGTGCACGGCAAGGGCTCCCTGCTCCGCAAGATGCCGGGCGACCGCTGGCAGCAGCTGGCCAACCTGCGCGCCTACCTGGCCTACATGTGGGCCCACCCCGGCAAGCAGCTGCTCTTCATGGGCTGCGAGTTCGGCCAGGAGTCGGAGTGGGCGGAGAGCCGCGAGCTCGACTGGTGGCTCCTCGAGCACCCCGAGCACGCGGGCGTCCACGCACTCGTGCGCGACATGAACCACGCCTACACCGAGACCGCCGCGCTGTGGGGCCGCGACAACGACCCGTCCGGGTTCCAGTGGATCGACGCCAACGACGCGGGACGCAACACGTTCTCGTTCGTGCGCCGCTCCCCCGGCGAGCCCGACCTGGTGTGCGTGGCCAACTTCGCCGGCACGCCCCACGAGGGATACCGCCTCGGCATGCCGTCGGCCGGCTCGTGGACCGAGATCCTCAACACCGACGCCGACGCCTACCACGGCTCCGGCGTGGGCAACCTCGGCTCGGTGACGGCGGTCGACGGCGACCACCACGGCCAGCCGGCGTACGCCGACATCGTCGTCCCCCCGCTCGCCACCGTCTGGTTCCGCAAGGCCGACTGACTCCCGCCCCGCCGCCCGCCGCTGGTTCATCAAGGTATGTCGCCGAACCCGCACTTCCCATGGTCAGCTCGCCATGGGAAGTGCGGGTTCGTCTGCATCCCTTGATGAACCGGCAACGGCGACACGGGTGGCGCGCGGGCCACCAGCCGTCCCCAGACCCCCTTCCCGGGCGGTTGTCCCCAAGGAGGTGGACCGCCACTCCCGGCGTGGGCCTTGCGCGGTCGATGGTGCTGGCATGGATGACCCGCTTCGCGCCGTCTCCCGGGAGAGCGGCTTCTTCACGCGTGCCCATGCTCGCGAGGCCGGGTACGACGATCGCGCGGTGACACGCGAGCACCGGTCGGGCAGATGGGTGCGGATCCGGCGCGGCTACTACGTCTTCCCCGACGTGTGGCGCGCCGCCAGTGTCGAGGAACGACACCTCGTGCGCTGTCGTGCGGTCCTCGACTCGTTGGGCGACGTCGTCGCCCTGAGCCACGTCTCGGCATGCCTGGCGTGGGGGATCGACGTCTGGGGCGTGTCGCTGGAGCGCGTCCATGTGACCCGGCTCGACGGTGGCGCAGGGCGCGTGGAGGGCGATGTGGTCCACCACGAGGGCTTCGTGGCCGATGGCGAGGTGACCGAGGCTGGTGGCGTCCGCGTGCTGACGGCGCCGAGATGCGTCCTCGAGGCGGGATCCGCGGCGACCGCGGAGGCGGCGCTCGTGCTGCTCAACTCAGCGCTGCACCGAGGAGCGTGCACCATGACCGACATCGGCAACCAGTTCGACCTCATGGCCCGGTGGCCGCGCATGCGTCATCTCCACGTGCCGGTGCGCATGGCGACCGACCAGGCGGAGTCGGTCGGGGAGTCCCGCGGGCTGTGGCTCTTCTGGGTCGAGCACCTGCCCGCGCCGGTCCTGCAGCACGAGGTGTACTCCGGCGGGCGGCTCGTGGGGCGTACGGACTGGGCGTGGCCGCGCCACCGCGGCCTGGGCGAGTTCGACGGCAGAGTGAAGTACGGCCGGCTCCTCCGGCCGGACCAGGATCCCGGCGAGGTGGTCTTCCGCGAGAAGCGACGTGAGGACGAGCTCAGGGAGGTCACCGGCGCCTGGATGGTCCGGCTCGTCTGGGCCGACCTCGACCAGCCTGCTCCCACGGCCGCACGCCTGCGCCGGCTGATGTCTGCGGCCAGCTGACGTCGTACGCCGCGCTCGGGGGCCGCACGAGCGGTGACGGTTCATCAAGGTATGCAGCCGAACCAGCACTTCCCGTCCTCAGTTCGTCGCGGGAAGTGCGGGTTGCTCTGCATACCTTGATGAACCAGCAGCGGGACCGCCGCCCCCGCTCTGGCTAGGGTGGGGCGGTGCCTGCCGAACAGCCGACGCTGACTGACGGGACCGTCACCCTGCGACCGTGGCGCGACGACGACATCGAGCCCGCCGCGGCGGGGCACGACGACGACATCGGCTACTGGTTCGGCAACGCCGAGAGCCCGACGGTCGAGGCGCAGCGCGAGATCGTGCGCGGGTGGCGCGAGCGCACCGCGAGCGGCGACTTCGCCAGCTTCGTCATCGAGGAGGCCACGACCGGCGGACCGGCCGGGGTGGTCGAGGTGCGCCGGATCGCCGACCGGGGCGTCGAGCTCTCCTGGTGGCTGTACGCCGGACGGCGCGGTCGCGGGCTGGCGACGCGCGCGGTGCGCGTGGTCACCGACTGGGCGCTGACCGGCGCCGACCAGGGCGGCTGGGGCGCCACCCGCGTCCAGGCCCGGGTCGAGCCCGGCAACAAGGCGAGCATGCGCGTGGCCACCCGGGCCGGCCTGCGCCAGGAGGGCGTCCAGCGGGTCGAGCCCGGGTCGGGCGATCGTCCCGAGACCAGCGAGTACGTCGTGCTGGCGCGCCTGGCCGGCGATCCGCCGCTGTCCGACCCCGAGAGCTTCCGCTCGCTGCTCAACTCCTTCCTCCCCCGCAAGCGCGCCATCTCCCAGATGCTGCTGCGCGACCCCGAGGGCCGCGTGCTGCTGTGCCAGCTCACCTACAAGCGCGACTGGGACCTGCCCGGTGGCGTCGTCGAGGTCGGCGAGTCGCCGCGCCTGGCGGTGCAGCGCGAGGTCGAGGAGGAGCTCGGTCTCCAGGTCGAGCCCGGCGCCCTCGTGCTCACCGACTGGCTGCCGCCGTGGGGCGGCTGGGACGACGCGCTGTGCCTGGTCTACGACGGCGGCACCCACGACCCGGAGGTGCTGGCGGGCGTCGTGATGCAGGAGCGCGAGATCCGCGACGTGCGCTTCTGCACCCTCGAGGAGGTCGACGAGCTGGCCGCGGACTTCACCGCCAGGAGGGTGCGCGCCGCCGTGGAGGGGACACTGCCGTATACGGAGTCCGGCCGCTGAGGCAGGATGCGACCATGACCTGGGTCTACGACTTCGCGGATGGAAACAAGGACCAGAAGGACCTCCTGGGCGGCAAGGGAGCCAACCTGGCGGAGATGACGAGGCTGGGGCTGCCGGTCCCGCCGGGCTTCACCATCTCGACCGAGACCTGTCGCGCCTACCTGTCCGAGGGAGGCGAGCCCGAGGGCCTGGCCGAGGAGGTCACCGCCCACCTCGCTGCGCTCGAGGAGGCGATGGGCAAGCGGCTCGGCGATGCCGACGACCCGCTCCTGGTCTCGGTGCGCTCGGGCGCGAAGTTCTCGATGCCCGGCATGATGGAGACCGTCCTCAACGTCGGCCTCAACGACACCTCCGTCGGCGGTCTCGCCGCGCGCAGCGAGTCGGAGCGCTTCGCCCAGGACTCCTACCGCCGGCTGCTGCAGATGTTCGGCAGCACCGTGCTGCACGTCGACGCCGAGCTGTTCTCCGACGCGCTCGACGAGGCCAAGCGGGCCAAGGGCACCGACTCCGACCTCGACCTCGACGCCGAGGACCTGCGCGGGGTCGTCGAGTCGTTCAAGGCGATCATCGTCGAGCAGACCGGCAGCGAGTTCCCGCAGGACCCCCGCGAGCAGATGGACCTGGCGGTCCGGGCGGTCTTCGAGTCCTGGAACACCGATCGCGCCCGCCTCTACCGCCGCCAGGAGCGCATCCCCGAGGACCTCGGCACCGCGGTCAACGTGCAGGCGATGGTCTTCGGCAACTTCGGCATGGACTCGGGCTCGGGCGTCGCCTTCACCCGCGACCCCGCGAGCGGCGAGCAGGGCGTCTACGGCGACTACCTCCAGAACGCCCAGGGGGAGGACGTCGTCGCCGGCATCCGCAACACCGTCTCCCTCGCCGACATGGCCGAGATCGACCGCGGGTCCTACGACGACCTGATGGAGATCATGACGCGCCTGGAGCGGCACTACCGCGACATGTGCGACATCGAGTTCACCGTCGAGCGCGGCAAGCTGTGGATGCTCCAGACCCGCGTGGGCAAGCGCACCCCCGAGGCGGCGTTCCGCATCGCGGTGCACATGGTCGACGAGGGCCTGATCCAGCTCGACGAGGCGGTGCTCCGGGTGAGCGGCGACCAGCTCGCGCAGCTGATGTTCCCCCGCTTCGACGAGACGTCGGAGCGCACGCTGCTCGCCACCGGCATGAACGCCTCCCCCGGCGCGGCCGTGGGCAAGGCGGTCTTCGACTCCGACACCGCGGTCGCGTGGGCCGAGCGCGGCGAGGACGTGATCCTGGTCCGCAAGGAGACCAACCCCGATGACCTGCGCGGCATGGTCGCCGCACGCGGCATCCTCACCAGCCGCGGCGGCAAGACCTCGCACGCGGCGGTCGTGGCACGCGGCATGGGACGTACGTGCGTGTGCGGCGCCGAGTCCCTCGACGTCGACACCAAGGCCAAGGAGTTCCGCGTGCGCGACGGCGAGACCGTCCGCGAGGGCGACGTGATCTCGATCGACGGCACGACCGGCGAGGTCTTCGCCGGTGCGGTGCCCGTCGCCGACTCGGTCGTGGTGCGCCACTTCGAGGGCGAGAGTCTCGACGACGACCTCGCCCACGCGGTCGCCCGCATCATGGCGCACGCCGACGGCGCCCGGCGGCTGCGCGTGCGCACCAACGCCGACACCCCCGACGACGCCGCTCGCGCCCGCCGCTTCGGCGCGCAGGGCATCGGCCTGTGCCGCACCGAGCACATGTTCCTCGGCGAGCGCCGCGAGCTCGTGGAGCAGCTCATCGTGGCCCAGGGCGACGACGGGGTGGAGGCCGCGCTGGCCGAGCTCCTGCCGCTGCAGCGCCAGGACTTCACCGAGATCCTCGAGGCGATGGACGGGCTGCCGGTGACGATCCGGCTCCTCGACCCGCCCCTGCACGAGTTCCTCCCCGACCTGACCGACCTCAGCGTCGAGGTGGCGCTCGCCGAGGAGCGGGGGCAGGTCGACGAGCGCGCCGCGGCCCTGCTCACCCACGTGCGGCGACTCCACGAGCAGAACCCGATGCTGGGCCTGCGCGGCGTGCGCCTGGGCATCCAGATCCCCGGGCTGTTCCGCATGCAGGCCAGGGCGATCGCCGAGGCCGCGGCCGACCGGATGGCCGCCAACGGCAGCCCGCGCCCGGAGATCATGGTGCCGCTGGTCGCCAGCGTCCGCGAGCTCCAGATCGTGCGTGCCGAGATCGAGCAGCAGATCGCCGCGGTCGAGGAGGAGCGCGGGATCACGCTCGACATCGCGATCGGCACGATGATCGAGCTCCCCCGCGCGGCGTTCCTGGCCGACCGCATCGCGCAGGCGGCCGACTTCTTCTCCTTCGGCACCAACGACCTCACCCAGATGGCGTGGGGCTTCTCCCGCGACGACGTGGAGTCGTCGTTCTTCTCCCGCTACTTCGAGCACGGCATCTTCGACGTCTCGCCGTTCGAGTCGCTCGACCAGCGCGGCGTGGGCGGCATGGTGGAGATGGGCACGACGAAGGGTCGCGAGACCCGTCCCGACCTCAAGGTGGGCGTCTGCGGGGAGCACGGCGGCGACCCGCGTTCGGTGCACTTCTTCGACGACGTCGGCCTCAACTACGTCTCGTGCTCGCCCTTCCGCGTGCCGGTCGCCCGCCTCGAGGCCGGACGCTCGGTGCTGGCGAAGCGCGACTCAGAAGAGCGCTGAGGCCAGGTCGCGACGACCCGCCAGCACGCGCGGGTCGTCGTTGCCGACCGCCGCGAAGAGACCGAGCAGGTGGTCGCGGGCGCGCTCGCGGTCCTTGTCGCTCGTGCGGGCGACCAGGCCGACCAGCCGCGCGAACGCGTCCTCGACGTGCCCGCCGAGCATGTCGAGGTCGGCCACCATGGTCTGGGCGTCGACGTCGTCGGGGTTGTCGGCGGCCGCCGCCCGCGCGGCGGTGAGGTCGACCCCCTGCGTACGCTGCATGACCCTGGCGATCGCGAGCCCGCCCGCGGCCTCGACGTCGGCCGGGTTGGCGTCCACGAGCTTCTGGTACTCCGCGATGGCGGCGTCGATGTCGCCGGCGGCGAGCGCGTCCTGGGCGGGCGCGTAGCGCGGGTCGACGGCGTCCTCGTCGCCCTCGGCGGCGGCCGCGGCGCCGGTGCGCGGCTGGTGGCGGCCGGTGATGCCCTGGGCGGTGAGCTGCTGGCCGACCTGGGTCAGCGCGGTGCGCAGCTCGTCGATCGGCAGCGGGTCCTGGAGCAGCGGCATCGGGCGTCCGTCGACCACGGCGACGACCAGCGGGATCGACGGGATCTGCATCGCCTGCGCGATCTGCGGCGTCGCGTCGATGTCGACGAGGCCGAGCAGGTAACGGCCCTCGTGCTCCTCGACCACGGTCGCGAGGTCGTCGGCCAGCTGGCCGCTCTCGGGCATCCGGGACCGGGAGTAGAACGCCAGGAGCACCGGCGCGGTCATCGACTGCTCGAGCAGGCCCTGGAAGCTCTGCTCGTCGACGTCCACGGTGTAGGACCGGGCACCGGTCGGCGAGGCGGGGTGGGGGGCGGGTGCGCCCGCCTGGGGTGCGGGCCGGCCGAGACCGGACAGGTCGATGGCACCGGGGCGGCTGAACGGCTGCTGCGTCATGGGCCCAATCCTAGGGAGCACGACCATGATCGCGCGCCCGGGTCGGTAGCCTCACGACATGGGATCCCGGGCGGCCGCCCTGCTGACGCGGCACCGGCGCAACGTCGGCCTGCTCGCCCGCTTCGGCGTCGTGGGCGCCACGGGCGTGCTGGTCAACCTGCTCACCCTGGTCGTGCTGCGCCGGCTCGGCCCGCACTTCGACGACGCCGTCGTGGCGATCGGCTCGTCGGGCTTCAACCTGCGCTGGTACCACGTCTACTCCACGATCGCCTTCCTCGTGGCCAACCTGTCCAACTTCCAGCTCAACCGCACCTGGACCTTCAAGAGCAGCGGCGCGGCGTCCTGGTGGCGCGAGTACTGGCCGTTCTTCCTGGTGGGCCTCGGCGCACAGGTGGTCGGGCTCGCCCTGCTGACCCTCCTCATGCACCCCCACTCACCGATCGGCCTGCCGCGCGACCTCCTCGACGACTCCTCGGGCCTGCGCAACCGGCTCTACTGGGCCCAGCTGATCGTGATCGCCCTGGTCACCCCCCTGTCGTTCGTGGTCAACAAGCTCTGGACGTTCGCCGCGGTGCGCACCACCCGCCCCGACCTCACCGACCAGCACCGCCCCGACGACGCCCGGGCCCGGTGATCCCCGGCGGACGGCCGGGCACGCAGGACGGCCAGGTGGTCCCCGCCGACCCCTGTCACTGGGGGGCTACTGCGTGGTAGAACATCCGGGGGTCTCGACGGGAGGATGCGACGGGCATGACGACATCCGGGTCGTACGACTTCGCCGGCTACCAGGTGCTGGTCGTCGGTGGCACGCGCGGTGAGGGGCACGCCATCGCCTCGGCCTTCGCCTCCTCCGGCGCGTCCGTGACCGTGACCGGCACGATGATGCTGCGCTCGCTCTACGACAGCGACCTCTCGGCGTTCGACTACGAGTCGGTCAACCTCGCCCGCCAGGACTCCATCGACCACCTCGCCGGGTCGATCACCCACATCGACGTCCTGGTGCTGGCGGCGTCCTGCACCCTCCCCTACGGCCTGCCCGCCGACGAGCAGGCGTTCATCGCCCAGGCCGTCCGGTCGGGGCTGCTCGGTCCGACGTTCCTCACCACGCGGCTGCGGCTCAAGCTCGGGCAGAGCCCGGCCCTGGGCGGCGGGTGCGTCGTCCACACGGGAGCCGTGACGAGCTGGCTGCAGCTCTCCGGCACCCCGGAGGCGGCCCGTCGCGACCTCGTCGAGACGACGGCCCGCGCCGGCCACAACTGGGCCGGCCTCGGTGTGCGCGTCAACGCCGTGCTGCCGTCGGTGCCGTCGGTGCTGCCCCGCCAGTACGCTCCCGGTCCCGCGCCCGTCGGCGGCAGCCGGGCCGCCGGCGGCACGCTCGTGCGGGCCCGCGCGCCGCGGGTCGCCGACGCCGTCGTCGACGCGACGCTCTTCCTGGCCAGCAGCGCGGCCGCGCGCATCACCGGCCAGACCCTGCGGATCAGCTGACTCCGGACCGGCTCCGGCAAAGGATCCGGTATTCGGCCACGGGACCCACCGCGGATCAATACATTCCGTGCACACGGAAGCAACACGAGATCCACAACTCTCGTCGCCGCCGTCTCGGGTCGGTCGCGCCCTCGTTCGGAAGGACTCCCCTTGACTGCTGAGCTGATCGCCCCGTACACCCGCGGCAGAGGGATCGCGTGGACTGCCCGGTCCGCCCGACGTCGGCAGGGGCGGGTGCACGCTCAGCCACCGGGCGCCGACTCCCCGGTCCACCCCCTCTGGACCTCGCTCGTGGACGTGCTCGGCTCCATCGAGGGCCCGTCGTCGGCGCTCCTGGCCACCGACGCCGGCGAGCCGGTGGCGGCGCACGGCCTCAGCCGGCCCGACGCCGCGAGGATGGCGCACCGCAGCCGTGCCACCTTCGCCGCGCGCCCGGCTCCGGGCGACCCCGCGACGGTGGAGACGGTCGAGCACACCTCGGGTCCGCGCCACACCGTGATCGCGTCGGTGCCCGCACCGGGGCGCTCGGCGCACCTGCTCACCGTCACGGCCCAGGGCGTGAGCCGCCAGGTGCTCGGTGCCTGGACCCGTCGCCTGGCCGACGACATCCACCAGGCCCTGTCGGCCTCCGACGCCTGAGCCGCGGCCGGGTCCGGCTCAGTCGGCCAGCAGCTCGTCGGCCGCCGCGTAGGGATCCACCTCGCCCGCGACCACCCGCCGGGCGAGGACGTCGAGCTCGGCTCCGGCCTCGGTGCGGCCCCAGCGCTCCCGGAGCGCGGCGAGCGCGATCGCCTCGACCTCGTGCCGGGCACGGAGCGTACGACGGCGGGCGAGCTCGCCCGACTCCGCGAGCCATGCGGCGTGGCGGTCGACCTCGCCGAGCAGCGCGTCGATCCCCTCGCCGGTGCTCGCCACCGTCTGGACCACCGGCGGACGCCACGCGCCGTCGCGACGCTCGCCCATCGACAGCATGGTGCGCAGCTCGCGACGCGTGCGGTCGGCCCCCTCACGGTCGGCCTTGTTGACGGCGTACACGTCGCCGACCTCCAGGATCCCCGCCTTCGCGGCCTGGATCCCGTCACCCATCCCCGGCGCGAGCAGCACGAGCGTCGTGTCGGCCAGCCCGGCCACCTCGACCTCGCTCTGCCCGACGCCGACGGTCTCCACGACCACCACGTCGCACCCGGCGGCGTCGAGGACGCGGACGGCCTGCGGCGTCGACCAGGCCAGCCCGCCGAGGTGCCCGCGGGCGCCCATCGAGCGGATGTAGACGTCGGGGTCGAGGGCGTGGTCGCCCATCCGGACCCGGTCGCCGAGCAGCGCCCCGCCGGAGAACGGCGACGAGGGGTCGATGGCCAGGACGCCGACGCGCCTGCCCGAGCGCCTCATCCCGGTGACGAGCGCGTTGGTCGTGGTCGACTTCCCGACGCCCGGAGCGCCGGTGATGCCCAGCACGTGGGCGCGCCCGGCGTGCGGTCCGAGCGCCGACATCACCTCCCGCAGCAGCGGGGAGGCGTCCTCGACGAGGGTGATCAGCCGAGCGACCGCGGCAGGGTCGCCCCGGCGTGCCCGGTCGACGAGGTCGGGCACCGCCGCGGCGCCGCGCCTCGTCATGCCGCCGGACACGCCTTCTCCCCCGCGTCGCTCCGCTCAGGCAGAGGGGACCCGGACGATCAGGGCGTCGCCCTGGCCACCGCCGCCGCACAGCGCGGCCGCGCCGACGCCCCCGCCGCGGCGCTGGAGCTCCAGCGCGAGGGTGAGCACGACCCGGGTGCCGGACATGCCCACCGGGTGGCCGAGGGCGATCGCTCCGCCGTTGACGTTGACCTTGGCGTCGTCGATGCCGAGCTCGCGAGCCGACGAGATCCCGACGGCGGCGAAGGCCTCGTTGAACTCCACGAGGTCGAGGTCGGTCGGCGAGATGCCCTCCTTCTCGCAGGCCTTCGCGGTGGCGGCGGCCGGCTGCAGCTGGAGGGTCGAGTCGGGGCCGGCGACCTGGCCGTGCGCGCCGATCTCGGCGAGCCAGGTCAGGCCGAGCTCCTCGGCCTTCGCCTTGCTCATCACGACCACCGCGGCCGCGCCGTCGGAGATCTGCGAGGCCGAGCCCGCCGTGACGGTGCCCTCCTTGGAGAAGGCGGGCCGCAGCTTGCCCAGCGACTCGACGGTGGTGTCGCCGCGCACGCCCTCGTCCTCGGCGACCACGACCGGCTCGCCCCGGCGCTGCGGGACCTCGACCGGCACCACCTCGTCGGCGAAGACGCCGTTCTTCCAGGCGACGGCGGCCTTCTGGTGCGAGTACGCGGCGAAGGTGTCCTGCTCCTCGCGGGTGAGGTTGGCGCCGGCGGCGTTGCACTCCTCGGTGAGCAGGCCCATCGCCTGGGAGGTGAACTGGTCGAACAGCGCGTCGTAGGCCATCGAGTCGACGAGCGAGACGTCGCCGAACTTCACGCCCTCGCGCGACTTGGGCAGGAAGTGGGGCGCGTTGGTCATCGACTCCATGCCGCCCGCGACCACGATCTCGCACTCGCCCGCCCGGACGAGCTGGTCGGCCAGCGCGATGGCGTTGAGGCCCGAGAGGCACACCTTGTTGATGGTGATCGAGGGGACGTCCATCGGGACCCCGCCCTTCACCGCGGCCACGCGGGCCGGATTCTGCCCGGCGCCGGCCTGGATGACCTGGCCCATGATCACGTAGTCGACCTGGTCGCCGGTGACACCGGCCTTCTCGAGCGCGCCCTTGATGGCGACCCCGCCGAGGTCGGCGGCGGTGAGGTCCTTCAGCCCGCCGAGCAGGCGGCCGATCGGGGTGCGGGCCCCGGCGACGATGACGGATCCGGACATTGAGGTGCCTCCAGTCGAAAGGATCGAGGTGCTGCTCCTTCGGACCCTACCCACCTCGGCGACGGCGCCGGGAGGGTGTGGTCCCGCCGTCGCGTGAGGCACGCGTCACACCCCCTCGCCCGCAGGCGCCGGGTCGGCCACGATGTGCCCATGAGCCCCGACCTGCCCAGCCAGACCCTCGGTGACGTCCGGCACCTGTTCACCGCCATCGACCACGTGGGCATCGCCGTGCCCGACCTCGACGCGGCGATGGCCTTCTACCGCGACACCTACGGCATGGAGGTCCTCCACGAGGAGGTCAACGAGGAGCAGGGCGTGCGCGAGGCGATGGTCGGGGTCGGCGACTCCAGCTCGTGCATCCAGCTGCTCGCCCCGCTGACCCCCGAGTCCACGATCGCGAAGTTCCTCGACCGCAACGGCCAGGGGATCCAGCAGCTCGCCTTCCGCGTCGACGACGTGGAGCACGTGGCGGGCGTCCTGCGCGAGCGCGGGCTGCGCCTGCTCTACGACGCGCCGCGGCGCGGCACCTCCAACAGCCGGGTCAACTTCATCCACCCCAAGGACGCGGGGGGCGTGCTCGTCGAGCTCGTCGAGCCCGCGTCGTCCGCCCACTGAGGACCCAGCCCACCCACCTCACTGCGCGCCCCACCGGGCCCAGCAGCGACGTACGTCACACCACTGACCACCGATGGTTACTCGCCGGTATCGTGCCCGGCACTCGTCCCCCCGATGCCGCACCAGGAGACACCCGTGCACCACATCCTCGACGCCATCCAGTCCGGCAGCGCGACGGCGGAGGACTTCGCCAACCTCGAGCTCCCGGAGTCCTACCGCGCGGCCTTCGTCAAGAAGGACGAGGTCGACATGTTCGAGGGGGTGGCGTCGAAGGACAAGGACCCGCGCGCGTCGCTCCACGTCGAGGACGTGCCGCTGCCCGAGCTCGGGCCCGGTGAGGCCTTCGTGGCCGTGATGGCCAGCGCCATCAACTACAACACCGTGTGGACGTCGATCTTCGAGCCCGTCTCCACCTTCGGGTTCCTCGAGCGCTACGGCCGCAACAGCGAGCTGACCCGGCGCCACGACCTGCCCTACCACGTGGTGGGCTCCGACCTGTCCGGCGTCGTGCTCAAGACCGGGCCCGGCGTCACCAAGTGGAAGCCCGGCGACCGCGTGGTGGCCCACTGCCTCTCCGTCGAGCTCGAGGGCCCGGACGGCCACAACGACACGATGCTCGACACCGAGCAGCGGATCTGGGGCTTCGAGACCAACTTCGGCGGCCTGGCCGACGTGGCGATGGTCAAGGCCAACCAGCTCATGCCCAAGCCGGAGCACCTCACCTGGGAGGAGGCCGCCTCCCCCGGCCTGGTCAACTGCACCGCCTACCGCCAGCTCGTCAGCAAGAACGGCGGCGACATGAAGCAGGGCGACAACGTCCTGATCTGGGGCGCCTCCGGCGGTCTCGGCGGGTTCGCGACGCAGTACGCCCTCAACGGCGGCGCCACCCCGGTGTGCGTGGTCTCCAACGAGGAGAAGGCCGCCATCGCCCGCAGCATGGGCGCGGAGCTGATCATCAACCGCTCCGAGGAGGCCTACAAGTTCTGGAACGACGAGGGCACCCAGCAGGACCCGCGGGAGTGGAAGCGCTTCGGTGCCCGCATCCGCGAGCTCACCGGCGGCGAGGACATCGACATCGTCTTCGAGCACCCCGGCCGCGAGACCTTCGGCGCCTCCGTCTTCGTGACCCGCAAGGGCGGCACCATCACCACCTGCGCGTCCACCTCGGGCTACATGCACGAGTACGACAACCGCTACCTGTGGATGAACCTCAAGCGCATCATCTCCAGCCACTTCGCCAACTACCGCGAGTCGTGGGAGGCCAACCGCCTCATCGCCAAGGGCAAGATCCACCCCACCCTGTCGAGGACCTACACCCTCGACGAGGTCGGCCAGGCGGCCCTCGACGTCCACCAGAACGCCCACCAGGGCAAGGTCGGCGTGCTGTGCCTGGCCCCCGAGGAGGGCCTCGGCGTGCTCGACCACGAGATGCGCGCCCAGCACGAGACCGCGATCAACCGCTTCCGCGGCGTCTGAGCCGCCGCCGCGCCCGCGCGGCCTGCGAGCGTCGTCACACCCCGGTTCGCCGACCAGATCCCGGTCGCCCGCGAGCCGGGGTGTGAACTTGTGGACCCATCGGAGAGACTGGCCGAGACGCAGTCCGTACGACGTGAGAGTGGGTGCCGCAGCATGGCTTCCGACCAGGGCCTGTCCATCTTCGACGAGCCGGAGTCCGCCGACGACAAGGCCACCACTTCCGGCCCCGACGGCACCGAGGGTCGCACGACCCCGGACTCCGCCGCGGCCGAGGAGACCCAGGTCCTCCCGGTGACGCCGAAGGACCAGCCACGCCCCGCCCCGTCCACCGAGGCACCGCAGGCGGCCACCGCAGCCGTGCCGGCGACCCCGCGGGACACCCCGCCGGCGAGCCAGCCCGCCACCCCGAGGGCCACCCCGAGAGCCACGCAGCCGGCCACCCCGCCGGCCACCCAGCCCGTCCGCGCGGCGGCCCCCGTGCCGCCGGCCGAGACGACCCGGCGCGCGCCCGTGGTCCCGCCGGCCGCCCAGGTCCCCCCGGTGCCCGCGCCGGCGGCGGCTCCGCTGCCGGTGGTGCGGCGCGGCGGCTACGACAGGGCGGCCGTCGACCAGCGCCTGGGCCAGCTCCTGAGCGAGAAGACCGGCCTGGCCACCAGCCTGGCCAGCAGCGAGCAGCAGGTCATCGAGCTCGAGGCCGAGCTCGAGCGCTTGCGGGTCGAGGTCGCGGAGAACGCCAACCCGACCTACGCCGGGCTGGGCGGCCGGGCGACCTCGATGCTCAAGATGGCCGAGGACGAGGCGGCCGACGTACGCGCCGCCGCCCGTCGCGAGGCCGACGAGATCCGCACGCAGGCCGAGCGCGACGCCCACAGCATCCGGGCCGACGCGGCCCGCGAGGCCGACGACATGCGGATGGTGCAGCTCAAGGAGCTCGACGAGATGCGCTCGCGCCTCACCACCGATGCCGAGACCGAGCGCGCCCTCGCCAGGGCCGAGGCCGACGACCTCCTCGCGTCCGCCCGGCGCGAGGCCGACCAGATCCGCCTCGCCGCGCAGCAGGAGACCAACGAGATGCGGGTGACGGCGACCCGCGAGGCCGAGCAGGCCCGCGCCGCCGCCGACCGCGAGGTCCAGGAGGCGCGGCGCACCCTGGCGGTGGAGAAGGAGCGCCTCGCCCGCGAGGCCGCCGAGCACCACAGCAACGCCACCGCCGAGACCCAGCGCCTGGTCGCCGAGGCCGAGGCCCGCGCCAACGCCGCCGAGCAGCGGGCGCGCGAGGCGACGGCCCAGGCCACCGCCCACCGCCAGCAGGCCCAGTCCGAATCCGAGGGCCTGCTCTCCCGCGCCCGGCGCGAGGCCGAGCAGATCGTCGCCTCGGCCCGCACCCAGGCCGACTCGATCGGCGCGACCCGCATCGCCCAGGCGGAGCGGGAGCTGGCCAACATCCAGGCCGAGGTCGACCGCGCCGCCAAGCGTCGCGACGCGATCACCGCGCAGCTCGGTGCCCTGCGTGACGTGGTCGCGGGCTTCGCCGAGGACGAATCCTGAGCTGGGGCGACCGGCTGCGGGCGCTGGTCTCCGAGCCGTCGAGCTCGTCGGACGGCTCGGCACCCGGTCCCGCAGGCGCAGGGACGACGGGCACGCCCGGGCGTCCGGCAGGCGCAGGGACGTCCGGCACCCCCGGGGCCGCGACGTCCCTGGACGTGGCGGTCGAGAAGGCCTCCGACGACGCCGATCGTGCCGAGGCGGCCGCCGAGTCCGCCGCCGAGTCCGCCGAGGACTCGGCGCGCTCGGCCGTCGGGATCGCCGACCGGATCGACGACGCCACCGCCCTCGTCGTCGACGAGGAGGTCGACGTGCCCTACGTCCCGGCCGAGCCGGCGCGCTCGCCCGTCCTGCTGCGGCACTCCCCCTTCAACCTCGGGTTCTTCGGCGCGCTCGGCGCGCTCGTCGCGATCTTCCTCAGCCAGCAGCTGCTCAGCATCTCCTCGATCCTGGTGCTGCTGGTGATGTCGATGTTCCTGGCGATCGGCCTCAACCCCACGGTCGAGTTCTTCATGCGGCGCGGCGTGCGGCGCGGGCTCTCGGTGCTCCTCGTCCTCGTCGTCGTGCTCGGCGTGCTCGCCCTCTTCGTCGTCGCCGTCGCGCCGGTGATCAGCGAGCAGATCGCCGCGATCACCCGCAGCGCGCCCGGCTGGCTCGACGACCTGCAGTCCAACGCCCAGGTGCAGAAGCTCGACGACAAGTACGACGTGATCGCCAAGGTGCGCGACTACATCCAGAACCGGGACTTCGGCCAGCGCGTCTTCGGCGGCGCGCTCGGCGTCGGGCTGCGGGTGCTCTCGGTGGTCACCAACAGCCTCATCGTCCTCGTGCTCATGATCTACTTCCTGGCCTCGCTGCCGAGCATCAAGCACGCGGCCTACTCGCTGGCCCCGGCGTCGCGGCGCCGGCGCGTCAGCGAGCTGGGCGACAGCATCATCCGCTCGACGGGGGCATACGTCGCGGGTGCCTTCTTCGTCGCCCTGTGCGCGGGCATCAGCACGCTGGTGTTCGCCTCCCTCATCGGGCTGGGCGACTACGCCTTCGCGCTGGCCTTCGTCGTGGGCCTGTTCTCGCTCATCCCGATCGTCGGCGCCTTCGTGTCCGGCGTGATCATGACGGCGCTCGGCCTGACGATCTCGCCCACGGTCGCCCTGGTGGCGCTGGTCTACTACCTGGCCTACCAGCAGTTCGAGTCCTACGTGATCTACCCGCGCATCATGAAGAGGTCGGTCGACCTGCCGGGCTCGGTCACCGTGGTCGCGGCCCTGGTGGGCGGGTCGCTGATGGGCGTCGTGGGCGCGCTGCTGGCCGTCCCGGTCGCCGCGGCGCTGCTCCTGCTGCACCGCGAGGTCATCCTCAGGCGGCAGGACGCCCGCTGACGGGGTCGCTGCCGGGCTCCGAGAGCGGCTCCGCCACCAGTGGCGCCCGCTCCTCCCCCAGCTTGACCACGACCACGCCGGCCAGCACGAGCAGCCCGCCGGCGAGCTGCACCGGTCGCGGCAGCTCGTCGAGGATCAGCCACGCCCACACGACCGCCGAGAGGACCTCGCCGAGCGCGACGAACGACGCCAGCCGGCTCCCGAGCCGGCGCCCGGCCTCGATGCCGGTGACGTAGGCGAACGCGGCGGTCACCAGGCCCAGCGCCAGGACGGTGGCCCACCACGGCACCGAGAAGCCGGCGTAGGCCGCGTCGGCCGCCGACGTGCGGAACGGCAGGACGCCCACCGCGCCGGCCGCGCCGAGGACCGCGGTCGCCACGAACAGCCCGCCCGCGGCGAGGCTGATGCCCGGGAGCCCGTTGCCCTCGTCGGCGGAGATGACGAAGTAGCTCGCCGCACCGACCATGGCACCGAGCGCCCACAGCACCCCGGCCGTGCTCAGCTCGGCGCCCGAGACGACGTCCAGCACGAGCACCAGCCCGGCGGCGGCGAGCGCGGCGCCGAGCACGGTCAGCCCCGAGGGGCGGTGGCCGTGGCGCACCCAGAGCCAGACGACCACGGCGACCGGGGCGGTGTACTCCAGCAGCAGCGCCACGCTGACCTGCATGTAGGTGACGGCGTAGAAGTAGCACAGCTGGGCGCCGGCGACCGCCGTGATGCCGTAGACGGTGACGAGCCCGGCGTTGGCCCGGAGCACGTGGAGGCGCCCGCGCAGCGCCAGCACGCCCGGCACCAGCAGGACGAGCGCAGCGATCGCGGTGCGCAGCGTGACCGCCGCGCCGGCACTCCACCCGGTGTCGAGCAGGCCGCGGGCGAGGGCGCCGGAGAGACCGAAGGTGAGGGCCGACGCGACCGCCAGGGAGAGGCCCGCAGCGGTCCGGGACGATCGGGTGTCATGGGTCAAAGCCGTCACACCCATGACGGTAGGTGCGGTGGCTGTAATGTGTCAACGTGCTCTTCACCGATGACACGGACGCCGCGCTCCGGGCGGCCGTCGCGCTCGTCAACTCGACCGACGAGCCCGGCGAGCCCCTCGGCTCGATCGACGACCTGTCGGCCTTCCTCACCCGGTGGACCTACACGGGGCGCCACGACGCGACCACCGCCGAGCTGGAGGCCGTGCGTGGCCTGCGTCCCGCGCTGCGGACCCTGCTGCTCGCCGAGCGCGACCGGGCCGCGGCCATCGTCAACGACATGCTGGCCCGGGCCGGGGCGCTGCCCCAGCTGCAGCGGCACGGCGACTGGGACTGGCACCTGCACGCCGTCGACCCCGACCGCCCCCTCGACGAGCGGGTGGTCGTCGAGACGGCGATGGCGATGGTCGACGTGATCCGCGCCGACGAGATGTCGCGCCTGGCCACGTGCGCGGCCGACGACTGCGACGACGTGGTGCTCGACCTCTCGCGCAACCGGTCCCGCCGCTACTGCTCGACCACCTGCGGCAACCGCGAGGCCGTCGCCGCCTACCGGGCGCGCCGGCGCAGCTGAGCCGCGCCGACGTCAGTCGAGGAAGCGCCGCAGCACCTCGAGGAAGACCTCCGGCTGCTCGGAGTGCACCCAGTGCCCGGCGCCCTTGACCAGGACCCGGCGGTTGCGCGGGAACCGGCGGTCCATCTCGGCGGCGTACTCGTCGGAGATGTAGTCCGAGCGTGCCCCGCCGACCCACAGCACGGGGCCGTCGTACGTCGCGTCGCCGAGCTCCTCGCCGGGCCAGCCGACGAGCTGGTCCATGTGCTCGCCCAGCAGGTCGAGGTTGACCTGCCAGTGCCAGCCGTCGTCGGTGCGACGGAGGTTCTGCAGCAGGAAGCCGCGCACGGTCGGGTTGGGCACCGCCTCCGCCAGGGCGGCCTCCGCCTGCTCGCGACGCTCGAGGGAGCCCAGGTCGAGCCCACGCATCGTCTCGATGTAGCCGACGAACTCCCGCCCGCTCTCGTACTCCACCGGGGCGATGTCGACCACGACCAGCCGGTCGACGAGCTCGGGGCGCCGCAGGGCCACGCACATCGCGATCTTACCGCCCATCGAGTGCCCGACCAGGGCGACCGGCTCGTCACCCAGCTCGGCGGCGACGAGGTCGGAGAGCTCGAGGAAGTCGAAGCGCTCGGTCCACGGCGACCGCCCGTGGTTGGGCATGTCGAGCAGCACGACGCGGTGGTCGGCGCTGAGCGCCTTGGCGACCTGCGTCCAGTTCCTGCCCTGGCCGAACAGCCCGTGGCAGAACACGACGCGGGGTCCGGACTCACCGAGCTCGGTGCGGTGCAGGCTCACGCCGCCATCCTGACGCACCGGGCTGACGCGCCCGGCACCGACCCGTCGCCGGTCGGGGCGGGTGGCTGGCCCGGCTCAGAAGTCGAAGCCGTCGAAGAGGTCGCCGATGCCGTCGCCGATGCCGCCGAACAGGTCGCCGATGCCCTCCCCGATCGCCCCGATGCCCTCGCCCAGCCCGTCGAACCCGCCCCCGAAGAGCATGCCCATGAACATCCAGTCCATCGGCGAGAAGGTCCCGAAGTAGCCCTGGGCGTAGGGCTGGTAGGCGCGGCCGCCCTGCCAGTAGGGCACCCGGCGCGAGCCGACCATCACCTTGCGGATGTCGGGCTCGGCCCCGGCCCGCACGCGCTCGATGTCGAGCGCGCAGGCCGGCACGTCGCGCGTGGTGCCGCCGGGCGGGGTCCACGGCACGTCGGCCAGGGAGAGGCCGTGCCGGGGGTCGAAGAAGCACGGCGGGCGGCGCTGGGGAAGCGGCTCGCCCGCGACCCGCGCTCGCACGCAGGCCATCGCGTAGCGGCCGTCCTCGAGGATCTCGGTGACGTGCTTGACCTCGTCGGGCCGGGTGAGTGCGGCGGCCGCCGTCTTGGCCGACTCGTAGGAGTCGAGCGCGCGCTGGTAGTCGGCGTTGGCGCCGGCGTCGAGGGGCTCACCTGCCAGGTCGATGTCCAGGTCCTGCAGCTCCACCCCGAGGGCGGTGACGTCCTCCTCGGCGAGCTTCCGCACCGGTGCGACCTCGGCCTCGGCGCGGGCAAGCTCACGCTTCTTGCCGGTGCGGCCCGCGGCGACGGCGACCGCCGTGAGCCCGCCGAGGACGACCAGCACGAGCACGAGTTCCATGCCCCCAGCGTACGCAGCGGCGACAACGTGCCGGAGCCGGATCCGACCCCCGGAACCTGCGAGGGCAGGTCGCCCACCGACCCCCGACGGTGTGCGACCTGCCCTGACAAGCGGCCGGTGGGCGGCGGGGCCATCCCCTCGCGCGGCCCCGTCCCCTCGGCGTAGGACAACACTCCCGCGACGGCGCCCGACCCGGCATCCGTAGTCCTACGTAACTCGGGCCCTCCGGGGCGATAGATTCGTTCCTGTGCTGTCCCCCTGTCTCGGTCGCGACGACGTCCAGCGCGCACTGACGGAGGCGCTCGCGGAGTCGCGGTGGGTCACGGTCGTCGGCCCGCCCGGCAGCGGCAAGACCCTGCTGGTGCGCCACGCGGCCGCCGGGGTGCCCGCCTCCTGGGTCGACGCGCGCACCCTGCGCACGCTCGACGAGGTGCTCGTGGCGGCACTCGAGAGCCTGGAGTCGGAGACCGCCCCGGGCGACTCCCTCGTCGGCGCGCTGGGTCGCGCGGTCGACGGCCGCGACTGCCTGCTCGTGCTCGACGGGCTCGACCTCGACACCACCGGGGCGGGCCCGGTGCTGCAGGCGGTGCTGGAGGGCACCACCGACGCGCGCGTGGTGGTCACGGCGCTGACGACCGCCGGCCAGCCCGCCGAGACGGTCGTCCGGGTCGGCCCGTTGCCGGTGCCCTCCACGCGCGGACCCCTCGAGGGTCCTGCGGTCGAGCTGTTCCTGCGGCGCATCCGCTCGGCCGGGGGGCAGCGGGTCGACCTCGACGTGCAGGCGCCCGAGGTACGCCGCCTGCTGCGCGCGACCGGCGGCCTGCCGCTGCTGATCGAGCAGGTCGCGGTGCAGTCCGCGCTCGTGGGCCTCAGCAACGCGATGGCCACCGTGAGCCTCGACCAGGCCGTCGACTCCGCCCACGGCCTCCTCGACCCCGCCAGCGCCACCGCACTGCGCCGCATCGGCCTGCTCGACTTCCGCGTCGGGCTGGGCGTGCTCGCCCAGGTGCTCGACGTGCCGGTGCCCGAAGCCGCCGAGCTGGCGGGCAACCTGGTGCGCCGCAGCCTCCTCGAGGTCGACGGCCAGGGTCGCTTCGACATGCTGTCGCCGATCCGCGGCCGGGCCCGCGCCCTCGCCGGCCCCGACGACGAGGCGGCGGTCCGCACGGGCCTGCTCGCCTGGGCCCAGGCGCACGCGCCCGCCCACGACAACTACGGCGCGGCCGACGCCGAGTGGCTCGGCGACCTGCCCGCGATGCGCCAGGCGGTCCTCGCCGCGTGCGCCGACCCGGCGACCCGCGCCGAGGGCTACTCGGTGGCCAACCGCATCTTCTCCTCCCTCTACACCTCGATGCGCACCCGCGAGGCCGTCGAGATCCTCGAGGGCGCCCTGGCCAGCGGCGACGGCCCGCCCGCCATCGGCGCGCAGGTGGCCCGCCGCGCCGGCATCGCCGCCTCCGAGATGCGCGGCACCTACGAAGGACTGTGGCTGCTCGAGCGCGCCGACCAGCACGCCTCCTCCGCGCCCCGCCCCGAGGAGCAGCTCGCCAAGACCGCCTCCATCCGCGCCGAGATGCACCTCGACGCCGGCGACCTGGCGAGCGCGGAGTCCGAGGCCAGGCGCGCCATCGACCTCGACCCCGACGGGTCGATCAGCCGGCAGGCCACGCGCACGCTGGCCGACCTCTACGCCTCGCAGGGCCGCTTCGCCGAGGCCACCCAGGCCGTGGCCGACGCGCTGCCGGCTCGTACGACGCGCGACGAGCGCTGGATCGACCTCTCCGCGCGCACCATCCTGGCCCGCATCGCGCTCGAGCAGGGCCGCATCGCCGAGGCCGTCGCCGGCACCCGCGCGGTCGTCGTCGAGGCGCGCGAGCTGGCCGAGGACCGCGTCGGGCTGCTCGCCGAGACGTTGCTGCGCGGGCTCGACCCGACGTGGGTGCCGAGCGAGGTCGTGCGCGAGACCCTGCCGTGGGCGGTGCGGCTGCCCGTGATGGCCCAGGACGGGCGCGACCTGCTGACCCGGGGCGACGCGCGCCAGGCCGCCGGGCTCGCCGCCGACGTCGTCGTGCTGGCCGACTCGGCGCGGCTCGGACGCGACGGCGTCGACGCCCGGCTGCTGCTCGGGCGGGCGCTGGTCGAGCTCGACGACCTCGACCAGGCCACCACCACCTACCTCACCGCGCTGGAGCAGTGCGCCACGATGCGCCTGCCCCTCCGCGCCGCCGACGCGCTCGACGGCCTCGCGGGCGTGGCCCGCGCACGCGACCTCTCCGAAGCGCGCTTGCTCGCCGCCGCGGCCTTCGCCCTGCGCAGCCCGCGGATGGCGGTGCGCTGGGGCTACTCCGCCGACTACGACGTGGTGCCCGCGAGCCGGCCGCCCGCGGAGTGGCTCGACGGCGACGACCTGTCCGCGGACGCCGTCGCGCTGGTGACGGACGTCTTCGTCGGCTCGCCGTCCGCGCGCCCCTCGGTGCTCGACGCCCTGACCGCCGCCGAGCGGCAGGTCGCCGACCGGGTCGCGCACGGCCTGACGAGCCGGCAGATCGCCGAGGAGCTCTACGTCTCACCGCGGACCGTCGACGCGCACCTGACCCACATCTACCGCAAGCTCGACATCAACACGCGGGCCCGGCTCGCGGCCCTCGTCGTCGACAACCGCTGACTGTCGGTGGGCGGGTGCAGGATGACCGGATGAGCCGAACCATCCAAGTGACCTTCGACGCCCACGACCCCGAGACGCTCTCCCGCTTCTGGGCCGACGCGATGGGATACGTCAATCCACCGCCGCCCGGGCAGGAGCCGGCGCCGGGCCAGGACGTCTTCGAGGCCTGGCACGACTTCCTGCGCGGCGTCGGCGTGCCCGAGTCGGAGTGGAACTCCGCGTCCGCGGCGCAGGACCCCGACGGCGTGGGCCCGCGACTGTTCTTCCAGCGCGTGCCCGAGGGCAAGACGGCGAAGAACCGCGTCCACCTCGACCTGCGCGCCGCCCCCGGCCTCGAGGGCGAGGAGCGGATGGCCGCACTGGAGGCCGAGGCCGAGCGTCTCGTGGCCCTCGGCGCGATCCGGGTGGAGCGCCACGAGCCGTCTCCCCCGATGGACGCGGGTCACCTCGTGATGACCGACCCCGAGGGCAACGAGTTCTGCCTCGACTGACTCCCCGGACGGGTCAGCGACTGCTGTAGTCGCGGAAGCCGCGGCCGGTCTTGCGTCCGAGGTAGCCGGCGGTGACCAGGTGCTCGAGCAGCGGGGCCGGGGCGAAGCCGGGCTCGCGGAACTCCAGGTAGAGCTCGCGCTGGATGGCCAGCGACACGTCGTTGCCCACCACGTCGAGCAGCTCGAACGGCCCCATCGGCAGCGCACAGCCCTGCTTCATCGCGGTGTCGATGTCGTCGGCGGTGGCGTAGTGCGCCTCCAGCATCTTCACGGCGTCGTTGAGGTAGGGGAAGAGCAGTGCGTTGACGATGAAGCCGGAGCGGTCGCCGCAGCGCACCGGCACCTTGCCGACCTTCTCGGCGATCGCGAGCACCGTCTCGGTGACGGCCTCGTCGGTCGCGACGGTGGAGACCACCTCGACCAGCTTCATGACCGCCGCCGGGTTGAAGAAGTGCATGCCGATGACGTCCTGCGGACGCGAGGTCACCTTGGCGATGGAGATGATCGGGAGCGACGAGGTGGTCGTGGCCAGGATCGCGCCCGGCTTGCAGATCTCGTCGAGGTTCTCGAACAGGGTGGTCTTGACCGCGAGGTCCTCGGCGATGGCCTCGACCACGAGGTCGACGTCCTTGAGGTCGTCGAGCGAGGTGGTGCCGCGCACCCGGGCGAGGGCCTCGGCCTTCTGCTCCTCGGTGGCCCGGCCCCGCTGGATCTGCTTGTCGAAGCTCTTGGTGAGGCCCGCGACGACCCCGTCGACCTTGTCCTGCCCGCGGCCGGTGAAGATCACGTCGTAGCCCGCCTTGGCGAAGACCTCCACGATCCCCGAGGCCATCGTGCCCGTCCCGACGACGCCGACGAGCTCGACGTCGCGGCGCAGCTGGGGCTTGTCGTCGGAGCTCGGGGTCTGGGCGTCCGCGACGACCACCGGGCTGTCGGGCGCCTCGTAGGTGTAGAAGCCACGTCCCGACTTGCGGCCCAGCAGGCCGGCGGTGACGTACTGCTTGAGGATCGGCGCGGGCGCGTGCAGGCGGTCGCGGCCCTGCTTGTACATCGTGTCCAGGATCTCGTAGGCGGTGTCGAGGCCGATCAGGTCGAGCAGCGCCAGGGGGCCCATCGGGTAGCCGCAGCCGAAGCGCATCGCCGCGTCGATGTCCTCGCGCGAGGCGTACTTGCCCTCGTACATCGCGACGGCGTGGTTGAGGTAGCCGAAGAGCAGGGTGTTGGCGATGAAGCCGGCCTTGTCGCCGCACACGACCGGGTTCTTGCCGAGGCTGCGCAGCAGGTCCTGCACGCTCTCCAGGACCTCGGGCTCGGTCACCACGGTGCGGACGATCTCGACGAGGTTCTGCACCGGCGCGGGGTTGAAGAAGTGCACGCCCACGACCCGGCCCGGCCGGGAGCTGGCCGTCGAGATCTCGGTGACGCTCAGCGACGAGGTGTTGGTGGCCAGGACGGCGTCGGGGCGCACGACGTCGTCCAGCGCGCGGAAGATCGACTTCTTCAGCTCGATCGACTCCACGACGGCCTCGACGACGAGGTCGGCGTCGGCGAGGTCGGCCATCGAGGTGGTCAGGGTGACGCGGCCCAGCAGCTCGGCCTGCTCCTCGGGCGTCATCTTCTCCCGCTTCACCGCCCGGGCGGTGGAGTGCTCGAGGTGCTCGCGTCCGCGCTGGACGGCAGCCTCGGTGACCTCGACGCCGACGACGGAGTAGCCGTTGCGGGCGAACACCTCGGCGATGCCGGCACCCATGGTGCCGAGGCCGATGACGCCGACGGTGGTGAACTCGCGAACGGGCGTGTCAATCATGCACGCATGCTCCCACGGTGCCCGGCCCCCGTGGCTGTGGGAAGCGTCACGCGGGGCGCGCGCGGCCCGACGCCGGGGAGCGCCCCCACCCGCCCGACGCTCGCACGGTAGATTCCCCGGTCGTGAGGATCGTCGTCGCGCGCTGCCAGGTGGACTACGCCGGACGGCTCACCGCCCACCTGCCGCTGGCCACCCGGGTGCTGATGCTGAAGTCGGACGGCTCCGTGCTGATCCACTCCGACGGCGGCTCCTACAAGCCACTCAACTGGATGTCGCCGCCGTGCACCGTGCGCGAGGGCGTCGCCGAGGACGGTCGCGCCGAGTGGCTGGTGAGCGCCGCCAAGACCGACGACACCCTGCGCATCCTCATCGACGAGGTGCTGCACGACAGCTCGCACGACCTCGGCATCGACCCCGGCCTGCAGAAGGACGGCGTCGAGAAGCACCTCCAGGAGCTGCTGGCCGAGCACCCCGCCACGCTCGCCGAGGGCCTCACCCTGGTCCGCCGCGAGTTCATGACCGCCATCGGTCCCGTCGACCTGATGTGCCGCGACGCCGACGGCCTGTCGGTCGCGGTGGAGATCAAGCGCCGCGGCGAGATCGACGGCGTCGAGCAGCTCACCCGCTACCTCGAGCTCCTCAACCGCGACCCGATGCTCACCAGCCGGGGTCCGGTCCGCGGCATCTACGCCGCGCAGGAGATCAAGCCGCAGGCCCGGGTGCTGGCCACCGACCGCGGCATCGCCTGCGCCCTCGTCGACTACGACGCCCTGCGCGGGATGGACGACGCCGAGCACCGGCTCTTCTGACGCGGGCCCCGCTCGGAGGCTCACTGCGCAGCCGTGTCGCTACGCTCGCACGGTGACCGCCAGCCCGCCCGAGCGCATCTTCCACATCGCCACGGCGGCCGACTGGCGACGGGCGCTGGACACCGGGACCTACACGACCTCGACCCTCGGGCGCAGCCTCGAGGAGGAGGGCTTCATCCACGCCAGCCGGCGCGAGCAGGTGCAGGGCGTCTTCGACCGCTACTACCGCGACGCCGGCGAGCACCTCGTCCTGCTCACCATCGACCCGGCGCGGCTGACCTCGGCGGAGGTACGCGTCGAGCCCGTCGGCGACGATACCTATCCGCACGTCTACGGACCCGTCGACCGCCGGGCCGTGGTCGACGTCGTCCCGCTCGACCGGCGCGGGCGCAGCGAGAGCCTGATGTCGCTGTGGGTGAAGGGGATGGCGGCGCGGATGGGGATCGCGCTGCTCGTGATGGCCGCGATCGCAGCCCTGTTGTGGGCCCTCGGCGTGACGCGCTGAGCGACGGACCTGTCGTCAGCCGAGCGTGCGCCCCGCCCACGACCTGGCGACCCAGCCGTCGGCGTCGGCCTCCAGCGCGACCACCTCGCAGTTGCCCAGCGGCAGGTCCAGGGCGTGCTCGGGCGCGAGGTTGCGGGCCAGCACCGGCAGCGCCAGGCACGTCGCGCCCCCGTGGCTGACCACGAGCACGGCCTCGCCGCGGTGCGCGTCGGCGACCTCGTCGAGGACGGCGCCGTAGCGGGCCAGCACCTCCAGCCCCGTCTCGGCGCCGGGGACCCGGGCCGACAGGTCGCCGCCGAGCCAGGCGGCGAACGTCTCGGCGAACGGGTCGGGGTCACCGGTCGTCCCCGCCGCGTGCCCCACGCCGAGCTCCCGCAGCCCCTCGCGCACGACCACGTCGACGCCGAGCGCGGCGGCGGCGACCTCGGCCGTCTGCACGGCCCGCGCCATCGGGCTCGACCACACCGCGGCGATCCGCTCGCCCGCCAGCCCGGCGGCGAGGTCGCGCGACTGCTCGCGCCCGCGCCGGGTCAGCCAGCCGCCGGCGTCGCTGACCAGCTCGCTCTCGTAGGCCGCCTCGCCGTGCCGGGCCACGAACACCCGCGCGGCACACTGCAGGTCAGTCACCGGCGAGCCCCACCACGTCGTCGGCGCAGCCCCAGGACAGCGTCACGCCGGCGCCGCCGTGGCCGTAGCAGTGGATGACGTCGCCCACCCGCTCCAGCCGGACCCGGGGGCGTGCCGGTCGCAGGCCGACCTTGTGGCGCAGCACCCGGGCGCCCTCGAGGGCCGGGACGAGCGCGGCGGCACGGTGCAGGACCTGCTCGGCGACGGCGGGATCGGGCGTCCGGCTCCACTCCCCCTCGACGTCCGTGCCCCCCACGACGACCTCGCTCCCCCGCGGCACCACGTAGGTCGGCCCCGCCTCGTCGAGCGTCCACCGCTCGAGCCCCACCTGCTCGACCACGACCACCTGGTCGCGCACCGGGCGGACGTCGGCGTCGTCCCCGAAGTGCCGCGCGCCGAGGCCGGTGGCATTGACCACGAGGCTGCCGTCGTCGGGCAGGGCCGAGAGGTTCATCCGGGTCAGCGTGCCGCCGAGGGAGTCCACGCGGGCGGCCAGCCACGGCAGGAGGACGGGCATGTCGACGACGGGGCCCACGAAGGTCCACCCGTCGGCGTATCCCGGGGGAAGCGCGGTCTCCCGGTCGAGCGCGGGCACCGCGCCGCGCCACCACGGGTCGGGCTGGGCGGCGCGCAGCACCTCGGTGCCGGTGAGCATCCGCACGCCCGTCCGGTCATCGGCGGCCAGGGCGGCGAAGGCGTCGTAGGACGCCGCCGCCCACCCCGTCGCGCCGTCCTGCGGCAGCGCGAGGGAGGGACACCAGAGGGCCGGGGCGATCGCCGAGGTGGTCTCGAGCGGCAGGTCGCGCGCGAGCACGTCGACGCGGTGCCCGGCCTCGAGCAGGCGGACCGCGCAGGTCAGCCCGACCACGCCCGCCCCCACCACGAGAACGCGTCGCGGGGAGGTGGGCATGGCCGCAGTCTGCCAGCGTCAGGCGCCGGCCTGCCGCGGAGCGGTCGCGTCGACGCCCTCGGCGCCCTGCTCGCGCGCGACGTACTCCTCGATGTCCTCGATGTCGTCGCGGTTGCGGGTGGCCACGGCGAGCAGGTCGGTCATCGTGGCGACCTCCTCGACCTGCTCCTTGATGAACCACTGCATGAACTGCTCGGAGGCGAAGTCGCCCTCCTCGCGGGCGATGCGCAGCAGGCCGTTGATCTGCTCGGTCACCGTCCGCTCCTGGTCGAGCGCGAGCTGCACGGGCGCCACGACGTCGGCGAAGTCCGAGCGCGGGGCCGGGACCGCGGGGACGACGATGTCGGCGTCGGTGTCGAGGAGGTACTGCACCATCATCATCGCGTGCGCCCGCTCCTCGAGCGCCTGCTCGTAGAAGAAGGCCGCCATCCGGGGCATGGTCAGCGCGTCGTAGTGGATCGCGCAGGCGAGGTACTGGTTGTGGGCGGCCAGCTCGTTGCCGATCTGGGCGTTGAGCTGGTCGATGAAGCGGGGTGCCGGCACGGGGGCTCCTGGGTCGGGGACGAACGGGGTGGGCCGAGGCCGTCAGGCGGCCTTGGCGAGCTTCTTCTTGGTGACCTTCTTGCCGTCGAGTCGCACCAGCTTGCGCTTGTGGACCGTGTAGCCGGCGGGCAGCGTGCCCTCCTTCAGCATCCGGAGCGGGCAGCGCTCGCAGCGCTTCTTCGACACGCAGCACTCGGTCTTGGGGAGCTTGCGAGGGGTCGACCGGGCGGCGGCCTCGGCCGCGGTCCGCGCCTTCTTCGCCTTCTTGCCCACGACGCGGACCCTAGCATGATGGTTAGGCTTGCCTTACCTCTGTCTCGAGCCCGTGGGCGCGGCGGATCACGTCGACGAAGCCGTCCATGATCTCGGTGAGCCCGAAGTCCTTGGGCGTGTAGACCGCAGCGACCCCGCGCTCGATCAGCGCCCGCGCGTCGGAGGCCGGGATGATGCCGCCGACGATCACGGGCAGGTCGCCCAGCCCGGCGGCGGCGAGGCCGTCGAGCACGTCGGGCACCAGCTCCATGTGCGAGCCGGACAGGATCGAGAGCCCGACGAGGTGGACGTCCTCGGCCACCGCGGCGGCGACGATCTGCTCGGGCGTGAGCCGGATGCCCTGGTAGATCACCTCGAACCCGGCGTCGCGGGCGCGTACGGCGACCTGCTCGGCGCCGTTGGAGTGCCCGTCGAGCCCCGGCTTGCCGACGAGCACCCGCAGCCGGCCGCCGAGCTCCTCGCCGGTGCGGCGCACCCGCTCGCGCACCGCGGTGAGCTCCTCACCCGCGTCGGCCACGCCCACGGCGCCGCTGACACCGGTGGGGGCGCGGAACTCGCCGAAGACCTCGCGCAGCGTGCCGGCCCACTCCCCCGTCGTCGCTCCCGCGCGGGCCGCGACCAGCGTGGGGTGCATCAGGTTGGCGTCGGTCTTCGCCGCCTCGGCCAGCGCGGCGAGCGCCTCGGCCACGGCGGTCTCGTCGCGCTCGGCGCGCCACGCCTCGAGGCTGGCCAGCGCCGAGCGCTCGGCCTCGGGGTCGGCGGCCTGGATGGCGGCGTCGAGGTCGGCGGTCAGCGGGGACGGCTCGGTCGTCTCGAACCTGTTGACGCCGACGACGACCTCCTCGCCGGACTCGATCCGGGCGCGGCGCGCGGCGTGGGCGGAGACGAGGTTCTGCTTCATGTAGCCCGACTCGACGGCGGCGATGGCGCCGCCCATCGCCTGGACCCGGTCGATCTCGGCCCGGGCGCCCTCGACGAGCTCGGCCACCTTCGCCTCGATCACGTGGCTGCCGTCGAAGATGTCGTCGTACTCCAGCAGGTCGGACTCGTAGGCGAGCACCTGCTGGAAGCGCAGCGACCACTGCTGGTCCCACGGTCGCGGGAGGCCGAGGGCCTCGTTCCACGCGGGCAGCTGCACGGCGCGGGCGCGGGCGTCCTTGGACAGCGTGACGCCGAGCATCTCGAGCACGATGCGCTGGACGTTGTTCTCGGGCTGCGCCTCGGTGAGGCCGAGCGAGTTGACCTGGACGCCGTAGCGGAAGCGGCGCATCTTGGAGTCCTGCACGCCGTAGCGCTCGCGGGTGATCTCGTCCCACAGCTGCACGAACGCGCGCATCTTGCAGGTCTCCTCGATGAAGCGGACACCGGCGTTGACGAAGAAGGAGATCCGGCCGACGACCTTCTCGAAGTCGTCCTCGGAGACCTGCCCCGAGCCCTTCACCTGGTCGAGCACGGCGATCGCGGTGCACATCGCGTAGGCCAGCTCCTGCACGGGCGTCGCGCCGGCCTCCTGCAGGTGGTAGCTGCAGATGTTGATCGGGTTCCACTTCGGGATCTCGTGGACGGTGTAGGCGATCACGTCGCCGATCAGCCGCAGCGACTGCTCGGGGCCGAAGACGTAGGTGCCCCGGGAGAGGTACTCCTTGATGATGTCGTTCTGCGTCGTGCCGGCGAGCAGGTGGGCGACCTCGTCGGGCGCGAGGTCGGGGTTCTGCTCCTCGGCGACCACCTGGTACATCGCGAGCAGCCACATGGCCGTCGCGTTGATCGTCATGGAGGTGTTCATCTCCGTCAGCGGGATGTCGCGGAAGAGCTTGCGCATCTCGCCGAGGTGCGGGACGGGCACGCCGACCTTGCCGACCTCGCCGCGGCTCAGCGGGCTGTCGGGGTCGTAGCCGGTCTGCGTCGGCAGGTCGAAGGCGACGCTCAGGCCGGTCTGGCCCTTGGCCAGGTTGGTGCGGTAGAGCGCGTTGGAGGCCTCGGCGGTGGAGTGGCCGGCGTAGGTGCGCATCACCCAGGGGCGGTCCTTCTGGTGGACCGGAGCCGCAGATTCCGTCATGGCGACACAGTAGGACGGCGGTTACCCGCCAGTCATCGCCGCGGACTGTGACTGATGCCTCACCCGGGAGGGCGTCAGGCGCTCGCGGCCGCCCGCTCGACCTCGATGGCGTGGGCGAGGCGGGTCAGGTGGGCCATCCGCCGCACGGCGGGGCCGGGGTTGCGGACGGTGAGGTGGTGTCCCGACAGCCAGGCGTGACGGGTGGCGACCACCAGCACGCGGAGGGCGGTGGCGTCGATGGTGGACACGTCGGTCATGTCGATGACCACGTCGTCGTCGAGGCCGTCGATGTGCTCGTAGATGGCGTTGCGCACCTCTCCGGTGCTGCGCACGTCGAACGCTCCGTGGAGGACGAGCGTGTGACCGTCCGAGACGATGTCCATCCGGTGCTCCTCACCGGCGTCCCCCGACGCCTGCTGTGACTGGTGTCACCCCTACTGACGTAGTTGTACCCCGCGGGGTTGCACCCGCGCCTCATCTTTTCCGGCGAGTCCGGCCCGTTAGGCTCCGTCCATGGTCAACCTGACGCGCATCTACACCCGCACCGGTGACGCCGGCCGCACCCGGCTCGGCGACATGAGCGAGACCTCGAAGACCGACCCGCGGCTCGAGGCGTACGCCTGCGTCGACGAGGGCAACGCCCACATCGGCGTGGCCCTGGCCCACGGCGCGACGGACGGCGGACTGGACGACGACGTCGTCGAGGTGCTCACGCGGGTGCAGAACGACCTCTTCGACGTCGGCGCCGACTTCTGCACGCCGGTGGTGCCCGACCCGGAGTACCCCCCGCTGCGGGTGGAGCAGGACTACGTCGACCGCCTCGAGGCGTGGTGCGACCACTACAACGAGCACCTGCCCGCCCTGCGGTCGTTCATCCTCAACGGCGGCACCGTCGCCGCGGCAAACCTGCACGTGGCGCGGACGGTGGTGCGCCGTGCCGAGCGGGCCGCGTGGGCGGCCTGGGCCGAGCACGAGGAGACGATGAACATCCTCGCCATCACCTACCTGAACCGGCTCTCCGACCTGCTCTTCATCCTCGCCCGCCACGCCAACCGCGCCAACGGCGACGTGCTGTGGGTGCCCGGCGGCGAGCGCTGACCCCGTGCGCTGGGCCTAGGGCCCCTCGGCCGCGGCCGGCCGCTCCCCCGTCCGCTGCTCGCGGGCCGCGGGCACGACGAGCGCGGCCGGCACCAGCAGCAGCGCGACCATCAGCAGCGCGTCGAGCGTCCCGACCCGGTCGCCGACGAACCCGAGGAGCGGCGGTCCGGCGAGGAACGCCGCGTAGCCGATCGTCGAGACCACGCTCACCCGCGCGGCCGCCCGGGCCGGGTCGTCGGCGGCAGCGCTCATCCCGACGGGGAAGCCCAACGAGGCACCGAGCCCCCACAGCACGATGCCGGTGACCACCAGGGCCGGGTGGTCGGCCAGCACGATGAGCAGCACCCCTGCAGCGGCGACGAGCATGGTGCCCCAGAGCACCGCCACCCGGCCGAACCGGTCGATGAGCCCGGTGCCGGCGAGGCGGCCCGCGGTCATCGCCAGCACGAAGACTGCGAAGCCCGCGACGCCGACGGCGTGGGAGACGTCGTGGCCGTCGACGAGCGCGACGGCGAGCCAGTCGTTGGCCGTGCCCTCGGTCATCGCCAGCGCAAGCACCATCACACCGATGAGGAGGGTGCGCGGCTCCAGCCACGCGCGCGCTGCCGACCCGGCGGTCTCCTGGTGCCGCTCGGCCACGGGCAGGAACGACGGCGACGAGCGCCACACCAGCGCGACGGCCGCCACGACGACCCCGACGAGGTGCACCGCGGCGGGGACGCCGAGCTCGATCAGCAGCGCGCCCCCGAGCGCGCCGACGACGGTGCCCGCGCTGAAGCCGGCGTGGAACCGGGGCATGATCGTGCGCCGCAGCCCGCGCTCCACCTCGGCGCCCTCGACGTTCATCGCCACGTCCCACACGCCGATGCCGAGGCCGTAGACGACCAGGCCGGCGACGGTGACCGCGAGCAGGTGGCCCAGGCCGAGCGCCGCGGCCGCCATGCCGAGCCCCGCCGCGGCGGCCCCGAGCCGTACGACGCGCACGGTGCCCAGCGCGTTGATGGCGGCGCCCGTCGTGGGCAGGGCGAGCACGGAGCCGAGCGCGATCGCGAGGAGCACGAGCCCGAGCTGGCCGTTGGTGAGGTCGAAGCCCGAGCGGACCTCCGGGATGCGGGAGACCCAGCTGGCGAAGACGAGGCCGTTGAGGAAGAACGTCAGCCCGACCGCGTTGCGGGCGAGCCTCAGCGCGGGCACGTTACTGGCGCCGGTTCCAGTCGGTGCCGGGCGGGCCCGACTCCAGCCACGACTGGAAGCCGGTGAGCGACGCCTCGCTCATCGCGATCTCCAGCGGCTCCCCGTCGTAGCGGCAGCTCGCCACCACGTGGCCGGCGTAGAGCGACATCTCCTCGGCGCCCGCCGGCGAGCGGCGACCGGCGTACTCGAGGTGGTCGCGCGCCCAGACGCACTTGGGGCGCGGCGACAGCGAGAAGATCCGGAACCACTCCAGCGTCTGGCCGGAGTAGCGGCCGATGCCCAGCAGCCAGCCGCGGCCCGGGTGGTCGGAGTGCGCCCGGTAGCTGAGCTCGAAGGTGCCACCGTGACGGGCGAGGAGGCGCCGCCGGACGATCAGGGTGATGCCGTAGAGCAGGACGAGGAGAAGGCAGAGCCCGACGATGTCGAGCGCCCATTCCCAGACCGGCATCCACACCCTCCGAAACGCAGTGAGCGCACGAACCAACCGGTTCGTGCGCTCACCCTAGCGAGTCAGTTCCCACGCCTCGTCAGGAGGCCCGCTCCACGGCGCGGATCCGCGCCTCGGCGCGCCGCACGGCCTCCTTGGCCGCGTCGTCGTTCTCGCCGGAGGACTGGGCCCGCTCGAGCTCCTGGCGTGCCTTCTCCAGGTCGATCTCGTGCGACATCTCGGCCCGCTCCGACAGGATCGAGACCCGGTTGTCGGCCACCGACAGGAAGCCGGCGTCGACCGCGGCGATCCAGGTCTCCCCGTCCACCGTCTGCACGTCCACCACGCCCTCGATGATCGAGGACAGCAGCGGCGCGTGGTTGGGCAGGATGCCGACGTCGCCCTCGGTGGTGCGGGCGATGACCATCGTGGCCTGGCCCGACCAGACGAGCCGGTCGGCAGCGACCAGCTCGACCTGGAGGGACTTGTCGGTGGCGGCCATCAGAGCGTCTTCTGGATCTCGGCCCACTTCTTCTCGACGTCGTCCAGACCGCCGCACATGAAGAAGGCCTGCTCGGCCACGTGGTCGTACTCGCCGTCGGCGATCTTGTTGAACGCCTCGATGGTGTCGACCACCGGGACGGTCGAGCCCTCGATGCCGGTGAACTGCTTGGCCACGTAGGTGTTCTGCGACAGGAACCGCTGGATGCGACGGGCCCGGGAGACGATGACCTTGTCCTCCTCGGAGAGCTCGTCGACACCGAGGATCGCGATGATGTCCTGGAGCTCCTTGTTGCGCTGCAGGATCTGCTTGATCCGCACGGCGCAGCGGTAGTGCTCCTCGCCGATGTACTGCGGGTCGAGGATCCGCGAGGTCGACGTCAGCGGGTCGACGGCCGGGTAGATGCCGAGCGAGGCGATCTCTCGCGAGAGCTCGGTGGTGGCGTCGAGGTGCGCGAACGTCGTGGCGGGCGCCGGGTCGGTGTAGTCGTCGGCCGGCACGTAGATCGCCTGCATCGAGGTGATCGAGTGACCACGCGTCGAGGTGATGCGCTCCTGCAGCTGGCCCATCTCGTCGGCGAGGTTGGGCTGGTAGCCCACCGCGGACGGCATGCGGCCGAGCAGCGTGGAGACCTCGGAGCCGGCCTGGGTGAAGCGGAAGATGTTGTCGATGAAGAGCAGCACGTCCTGCTTCTGCACGTCGCGGAAGTACTCCGCCATCGTCAGCGCCGACAGGGCGACCCGCAGGCGCGTGCCCGGCGGCTCGTCCATCTGGCCGAAGACGAGGGCGGTCTGGCCGATGACGCCGGCCTCCTCCATCTCGACGATGAGGTCGTTGCCCTCACGGGTGCGCTCGCCGACACCGGCGAACACCGACACACCACCGTGGTCCTTGGCGACGCGGGCGATCATCTCCTGGATGAGCACGGTCTTGCCGACGCCGGCACCACCGAACAGGCCGATCTTGCCGCCCTGGACGTAGGGGGTGAGCAGGTCGATGACCTTGATGCCGGTCTCGAACATCTGGGTCTTGGACTCCAGCTGGTCGAACGCCGGCGCCTTGCGGTGGATGCCCCACCGCTCCTTGACGTCGAGCGTCTCGCCCTCGGCCAGGTTGAGGCAGTCACCCGTGGTGTTGAACACCTTGCCGAGCGTGGCGTCGCCGACCGGCACGGTGATGGACTCACCGGTGTCGGTCACCTGCGCACCGCGGACGAGGCCGTCGGTGGGCTTCATCGAGATGGCACGGACCATGCCGTCACCGATGTGCTGGGCGACCTCGAGGGTGATCGTGGTGGTCTCGCCGCTCAGGGTCAGGTCGACCTTCAGGGCGTTGTAGATCGCCGGCATGGCGTCGGTCGGGAACTCGATGTCCACGACCGGGCCGATGACGCGCGTGATGCGACCGACCGAGCCGGCGTTGCCGCTCGTGGTGGTCTCTTCAACAGTGGCAGTCATTTCTCTCACTCACTCCCGGCGTTGGCGTCGGCAAGGGCGTTGACGCCACCGACGATCTCGCTGATTTCCTGGGTAATGCCGGCCTGGCGGGCCTGGTTGGCGATTCGCGTGTACTTCTTGATGAGCTCGTCGGCGTTGTCCGTCGCGGACTTCATCGCCTTCTGACGGGCGGCGAGCTCGGAGGCAGCCGCCTGCAGCAGGGCGAAGAAGATCCGGCTCTGGACGTAGCGCGGCAGCAGGGAGTCGAGCACGTCGGACGGAGACGGCTCGAACTCGTAGAGGGGCAGCAGGTCGCCCTCGGCGGGCGGCTCCGTGCCCTCGACGACCTCGAGCGGGAGGAGTCGTACGGCCGTGGGCTCCTGGCTGAGCATCGAGCGGAACCGCGTGAAGACCACGTGGACCTCGTCGACCGGCCGGGCGTCGGTGTCGTCGTCCTCGTCAGCGAGGAACGCCGCGATCAGCGTGGCGCCGATCTCGGCCGCGACGTCGTAGGTGGGCTGGTCGGAGAAGCCCGTCCAGGCCTGCACGACGGCGCGCTGACGGAACTTGAAGTAGGCCTCACCCTTGCGACCGCTGGTGTAGAGGTCGACGTCCTTGCCCTCGCCCTTGAGCTTCTCGACGAGACGCTCGGCCTCCTTGAGCACGCTCGAGGAGTAGGCGCCGGCCAGGCCGCGGTCGGAGGTGACCACCAGGACGGCGGCCCGCTTGGGGTCCTCCGGCTCGGTGGTCAGCGCGTGGTCGACGTTGGAGAACGTCGCCACGGCCGACACGGCGCGGGTCAGCTCGCGGGCGTAGGGCGCAGCCGCCTGCGCCCGCTGCTGGGCCTTGATGATCCGCGAGGCAGCGATGAGCTCCATCGCACGCGTGATCTTCTTCATCGACTCCGTCGACTTGATCCGCGCGCGGTACTCGCGTACGGAGAGGGCCATTGCGTCAGCTCCGCTTCTGCTTGACGATCTGCTCCTGCTCGACGTCCTCGTCCTCGAGGGCGACGTGCTCTTCCTTGCCGGCCTTGATGCTCTGGCCGTCGGAAGTCTCGAACTGGTCGAGGAAGGAGTCGTAGGCGCTCGCCAGCTCGGCGTCGGCGTCGTCGTCGAACTTCGAGGTCTCACGGATGCCGGCGAGGATGCCCTCGTGGCTGCGCCGCAGGTAGTCGAGGAACTCGTGCTCGAAGCGCAGCACGTCGTCGGTCGGGACGCGGTCGAGGCGGCCGGTGGTGCCGAGCCACAGCGAGGCGGTCATCTCCTCGACCGGGTACGGCGAGTACTGCGGCTGCTTGAGCAGCGCCATCAGCCGCTGGCCGCGGTCGAGCTGCTGGCGCGAGGCCGCGTCGAGGTCGGAGGCGAACATGGCGAACGCCTCCATCGCGCGGAACTGCGCCAGGTCGACCTTGAGCGAGCCGGTGACGGCCTTCATCGCCTTGGTCATCGCCGAGCCACCCACGCGCGAGACCGAGACGCCCACGTCGATGGCGGGGCGCTGGTTGGCCGCGAAGAGGTCGGACTGCAGGAAGATCTGGCCGTCGGTGATCGAGATGACGTTGGTCGGGATGAACGCCGAGACGTCGTTGGCCTTGGTCTCGATGATCGGCAGGCCGGTCATCGAGCCCTTGCCCATCTCGTCGGACAGCTTCGCGCAGCGCTCGAGCAGCCGGCTGTGCAGGTAGAACACGTCGCCCGGGTACGCCTCGCGGCCCGGCGGGCGGCGCAGCAGCAGCGACACGGCGCGGTAGGCCTCGGCCTGCTTGGTGAGGTCGTCGAAGACGATGAGGACGTGCTTGCCCTCGTACATCCAGTGCTGGCCGATGGCCGAGCCGGTGTAGGGGGCGAGGTACTTGAAGCCGGCCGAGTCGGACGCCGGGGACGCCACGATGGTGGTGTACTCCAGGGCGCCGGCCTCCTCGAGCGCGCCACGCACGGAGGCGATGGTCGAGCCCTTCTGGCCGATGGCGACGTAGATGCAGCGGACCTGCTTGTCCGGGTCGCCGGACTCCCAGTTGGCCTTCTGGTTGATGATCGTGTCGATCGCGATCGTGGTCTTGCCGGTCGCGCGGTCGCCGATGATCAGCTGGCGCTGGCCGCGGCCGATCGGGGTCAGGGCGTCGATCGCCTTGATGCCGGTCGCGAGCGGCTCGTGGACCGACTTGCGCTCCATCACGGACGCGGCCTGGAGCTCCAGCGGACGACGACCGGAGGTCTCGACGTCGCCGAGGCCGTCGATCGGGGTGCCGAGCGGGTCGACCACGCGGCCGAGGTAGCCGTCGCCGACCGGGACGGAGAGGATCTCGCCCGTGCGGCGGACCGCCTGGCCCTCCTCGATCTTGTCGAAGTCACCGAGGACCACGACGCCGATCTCGCGGGTGTCGAGGTTGAGGGCGATGCCCAGCGTGCCGTCCTCGAACTCGAGCAGCTCGTTGGCCATGACCGAGGGCAGGCCGCTGACGCGGGCGATGCCGTCGCCGGCCTCCGCGACGGTGCCGACCTCTTCCGTGGTCGCCGTGTCGGGCTTGTAGTCGGACACGAAGCGCTGGAGCGCGTCCCGGATCTCGTCCGGACGGATGGAAAGCTCCGTCATCTCATCTCACCTGTTCCTGGTCTGGTCTGCTCGAAGGTTCTGGGTGGTGCTGGTGGCGTGCCTGGCGCCGGGGTGCTCAGCCGGCGAGGCGGCGGCGGGCTTCGTCGAGACGGCTGGACACCGTCCCGTCGATGACGTCGTCACCGGTCTCGACGCGGATGCCGCCGATGACCTCGGGGTCGACGACGACGTTGAGGTGGATCTGCCGCCCGTAGTTGCGCGAGAGGGCGTCGGCCAGCCGCTGGCGGTCGGCGTCGGAGAGGGGCCGCGCGACGCGGACGGTCGCGACCCCCTGGTCGCGGACCTCGGCGGCCACCTTCTGGTAGTCGGCCAGGGCCACCCCGACCGTGCGGTAGCTGCCGGACAGCGACTGCTGCACCAGCGCCACCGTCGCCGGGAGCACCTTGTCCCCCAGCAGGTCGGCCAGCAGGCGCGACTTGTCGTCGCGGCTGCGGGCCGGGTCGGACAGCGCGTCGCGCAGCCCGGGGTTGTCCTTCACGACCTGTCCGAAGGCGAACAGCTCGTCCTCGAGCCGACCGGCGTCGCCGCCGGCCGACTTGACCACCGAGACCACGCCGAGACGCTCGAGGGCGTCGGCGAGGTCGCGGCCGGAGGTCCAGCGCTGCGCGACCGCGATGGTGACCACGGCCAGCGCAAGGTCGGACACCTTGCCGGAGAGCACCTCGCGGAGCAGCCCGGCCTTGGCGTCGCTCTCGATCGACGCGTCGGTCATGACCCGCCGCAGGGCGGGCTCGGCGCGGAGCAGGTCCGCCACGCCGAACAGCTCCCGACCGACGGTCCCCGCGTCACCGGCGCCCGTGAGGGCACCGGCGGTGGCGGAGTACGCGTCGGCAGACGCACCTCGGAACATCAGTTGACACTCCCTGCAGTGGTGCCGCCCCGCGCCTCGAGCTCGGAGAGGAACCGGTCGACCACGCGGCTCTGGCGAGCCTCGTCGTCCAGGCTCTCGCCGACGATGCGGCCGGCCAGGCCGGTCGCCAGGGCGCCGACCTCGGCCCGCAGCGAGGTGACCGCCTGCTGGCGCTCGGCCTCGATCTGCGTCTTGCCGTGCTCCACGATCCGGGTGGACTCGGCCTGGGCCTGCTCCCGCATCTCGGCGATGATCGCGGCACCCTGCTCGCGCGCCTCCTCACGGATGCGCGCCGCCTCGTGCCGGGCGTCGGCGAGCTGCTTCTCGAGCTCGGCGAGCTTGGCGTCGGCCTCGGCCTGCTTGGACTCGGCCGCGCTCAGCCCACCCTCGATGGCCGCCGTGCGCTCCGCGAACGTCTTCTCGAACATCGGGACGACGAACTTCGTCACGAGGACATAGAGGATCGCGAAGACGATGAGGGCGAGGATGACCTCTGACCAGACCGGCATCACCGGACTGTGGGTCTCGCCCTCCGCCGCCGCCAGGACGATGTGGTCCATGAGTCGAACTCCTACGGTCTAGAGCTGGGGTGCGACGGTCGTCAGAGAGGCAGGACGAACGCGAGCGCGACGGTGATGATGAAGAGCGCCTCGGCGAGAACGAAGCCGAGAATCGCGATCGACTGCAGACGGCTCTGGGCCTCGGGCTGACGCGCGACACCGGAGATGAACGCGGCGAAGATGAGGCCGATGCCTACGCCGGGACCGATGGCGGACAGGCCGAGACCGACCAGGTTGATGGAGCCTTCCACGGCTTTTCCTTTCGTCGGCGACGCGTCTCTCGCGCCGCTGTTTGGCGAAACTTGTGGGTGGTGCGGATCAGTGCTCGTCGGCGAGGGCCTCGCCGATGTACATCGAGCTCAGGAGGGTGAACACGTAGGCCTGGAGGAACATGACCAGCATCTCCAGGAAGCTGACGCCGATGCCGAGCCCGAAGGACAGCACGCCGACGGCGCCGTAGAGGATGTTGCCGCTGGCCAGCAGGGCCGCACCGCCGGTCGCGAACAGGATCAGCAGCAGGTGGCCGGCGAACATGTTGCCGAACAGACGCAGCGTGAGCGTGACCGGGCGGATGATGATGTTGGAGAAGAACTCCAGGGGCACGAGCAGCAGCAGGATCGGACCCTTGACGCCGCCGGGCATGGTGGCGTGCTTGAGGTAGCCGAGCGGGCCGTGCTTCCAGACGCCGGCGCCGACGTAGATCACCCAGCTCAGGAGGGCGAGCGGGACGATGAAGCCGATGCGCGAGAAGCTGGGGAACTGCAGGAAGGGGATCACGCCGTAGTAGTTGTTCACCAGGATGAAGGTGAACAGCGTGAAGAGGTAGGGCACGAACTTCATGTAGTGCTCGCTGCCGATGTTGTCGCGAGCCATGTTGTTGCGCACGAAGCCGTAGATCATCTCGCCGGCGAACTGCAGGCGGCCCGGCACGAGCGAGGCGTTGCGCGCGGCGAGGTAGAAGAACCCGAAGACCAGCACGGCCGACAGCACGAGCAGCACCATCGGCTTCGTGACGTCACCGAAGATCGGCGGCAGCTCGAAGCTCCCGGGGCCGGGGGCGTGGAATCCCGAACCGCCCTCTGCCGCGACAGGCTGGCTGATGATCACTCCGACTCCTCGTTGCTCGTGTTGCTCGTCGTGTTACGCGTGTTGCTCGTGGTGCCGCCGTCGTGCTCCTGCTCGGCCGCCGTCTGGCGGTTGAGCTGCACGACCATCATGTAGGTGCCCAGCGCGCCTCCGAGCAGGACCCCCGCCGCCACGAGGAAGCGGGTGTCCAGCCACTGGTCCAGCAGCCAACCGACCGCCCCGTAGAAGAGCACCCCCGCCACCAGGTAGCTGGGGGCACTGATGCGCGACGGCTGGGAGGAAGAGGCACCGGACTCGGCCATGGCGCTGCGGACTTTAGCAGTCGAGGCACTCACGACTCACCCCCGGGGAGGTCGAAGTAGGGCGTGCGCTGCCGTGCGGTGAGCACGAGGTGCGCGGCGGTCCACAGCACGGTGGCGAGCACCATCGACGCGGCCAGCCAGCCGCGGGCCTGGTCACCGGGGAACAACCCGCCCCGGGTGATGGCCAGGAACACCAGCAGCACGATCGCCAACTGGGTCGCGTAGGTCACCAGGGCGACCAGCAGGGACGCGGTCGGCATCGCGCTGGCGACGAGGTGCAGCGACAGGGTGCCGAACGACACGACCAGCACCACCAGGCCCGCCCCCACGGCGGCGGCAGCGGCGGCCTCGGCCCCGTGCACGAGGGCGGCGACGGCCACCAGCAGGGCGCCGGCGAGCACCGTCGTGAGCGCTGCACCGACGACGACCCGGACACCCGGCACGAGGCTGCTGCGGCGGGTGCTCGCGCTGCTCTCGGTCGTCATGTCGGCGGCCTGTCTGTCTGGTGCGGGCGATGCGTGTTCGCGGGGGGTGAACTGCTCGTGAAAACTATCACAAAGTCACCGAAGGGCTGAATTCACGGACCCACCGCGGGCTCGTCGGCCCGCCCCTCGACCGTCGCGTTGTGGGGCAGCCCGGTGTCGCCGAGGCCGGTCTTGCGCGGGCGGTGCAGCTTGGGCAGCACGAAGGTCAGGGCGACCGCCAGCGCCAGCATGGTGCCCACGCCCCACCACACCCACGCGGAGTCGAACAGGCTCACCACGACCGCGCCGGTGGCGATGGTGAACGCCCACGTCCACATGATCAGCACCGCGCGGCGCTGCGAGTGGCCGATCTCGAGGAGCCGGTGGTGCAGGTGCTGCTTGTCGGCGCTCATCGGCGAGCGGCCCGCGCGCGTGCGTCGTACGACGGCCAGCACCAGGTCGACGATCGGGACCATCAGCAGCGAGATCGGCAGCAGCACCGGCAGCACGGTCACGAACAGGCTGTTGCCGGTCGTGACGGGCATGCCGACGAACTGGCCGGTGAGGGTCAGCGCGCTCGCCGAGAGCACGAGACCGATCAGCATCGAGCCGGAGTCGCCCATGAACAGCCGCGCCGGGTGGAAGTTGTGGGGCAGGAAGCCCGCGCACGCCCCGGCCAGCGCGGCGCTCAGCAGCGCCCCAGTGGTCGCGAGCGTGAGGTTGGCCTGCGCCGAGGCGAAGTAGCAGTAGAAGAAGAACGCGGCCGCGCCGATGCCCACCACGCCGGCGGCCAGCCCGTCGAGGCCGTCGACGAAGTTGACGGCGTTCATCGTGCCGATCACCACGACCAGGGTGAGCACCGCCCCCTGGACGTCGTCGAGGGAGAACTGTGTGCCGTCGGCGCCCGGGAAGTAGTAGAAGCGCACCCCCATCGCGACCAGCAGCCCGGCGGCGAGCACCTGCCCGCCCAGCTTGGTCAGGGCGTCGAGCTCGAAGATGTCGTCGATGACGCCGACGGCGCACACCAGCGCCCCGGCGATCAGCACCACCCCGGCGTCCTTGAAGACGAAGCCCTCGCTGCGCTGGCCCAGGAAGGGCAGCTCGCGGGCCACGAGGTAGGCGGCGGAGAGGCCGCCGAGCATGGCCAGGCCGCCGAGGTAGGGAATCGGCTCGGCGTGCACGTCGCGGTCGCGGACCGCGGCCACCGCGCCGGTACGCAGGGCGATCTCGCGGGCGATGACGGTCAGCAGGTAGGTCACCGAGAGGGCGACCAGAAAGACGAGGAGGTACTCCCGCATCCGCCTAACCCTGGTCCTCGAGCACGACGCCGTGCTCCTCGATCGCCGCGTTGAGCTGCGCCAGGGAGAGCGCGCCGAGGCGCAGCACCCGCCCCTCCGGCACCGTGACGTCGACGATGGTGGACGCCGCGCCGCCCGGCGACGCGCCCGCGTCGACGATGACGGCCACCGCGTCGCCGAGCATCTCCTCGGCCTGGTCGGCGTCGGTGGCCGCGGGCCGCCCGGTGAGGTTGGCCGAGCTGACGGCCAGCGGGCCGGTGCGCTCGAGCACGGCGAGCGCGACCTCGTCGTCGGGCATCCGCACCGCGACGGTGCCGCGGGTCTCGCCGAGGTCCCACATGAGCGAGCCCTGCTGGTGGCACACGAGGGTGAGCGGGCCGGGCCAGAACTCCTCGACCAGGGTGCGCGCCCACGGCGGGACCCGCTCCGCGAGCGCGTCGAGAGTGGTGGCGGCCGAGACGAGCACCGGCGGCGGCATGTCGCGACCGCGGCCCTTCGCCTCGAGGAGCCGCCGCACGGCGTCGTGGGAGAACGCGTCGGCGGCGATGCCGTAGACGGTGTCGGTGGGGATGACCACCAGCTCGCCACGGCGAACGGCGCCGGCGGCGGCGCTCACCGCCGCCTCCCGCTCCTCCTCGGTCGAGGTCGCAAGCCTGTCCACGGCGCTCATCGTGCCAGCCGCGCGGTGAGGAAGCGCGCCCGACCCGCGAGGTCACGGTGGTCGCGGACCTCGAGCCACCGGCCGGTGGCGGCGAAGACGCCCGGCCCCGACTCGCCCTGGACGTCGGCGTGCTCGGCCCCCACCACTCCCCCGGGCCGCAGCAGCACCGCCGCGCGCCGCTCGAGCAGCCGCATCGCGTCGAGGCCGTCCTGGCCGGAGAACAGCGCGAGGTGCGGGTCGTGGTCGCGGGCCTCCACGGCCACCGACTCCCACGCCTCCAGCGGGATGTAGGGCGGGTTGCAGACCACGACGTCGACGGTGCCGGCGAGGTCGTCGAAGGCGTCGAAGGCGTCACCGAGGCGCAGGTCGACGTCGGCCAGGTTCTCCTGCGCGTAGCGGAACGCGTCGCGGCTGAGCTCGACCGCGTGCACGTCGGCGTGCGGCACCTCGTCCTTGACCGCCGCGGCGATCGCCCCCGAGCCGGTGCACAGGTCGACCACCACCGGGACGTGGGGGACGGCGAGCGCCTGCTCGATGGCCCAGCCCGCGAGGAGCTCGGTCTCGGGCCGCGGCACGAAGACCCCGGGGCCCACGGCGAGCTCGACGTGGCGGAAGGCGGCGGTGCCGGTCAGGTGCTGCAGCGGCTCGCGGGCGGCCCGGCGCGCCACCAGCGCGTCGTAGGCCGCCTCCTGCTCGGGGGACAGGGCGTCGACGAGCGGCAGGCGGCCCAGCGGGACGTCCAGGACGTGGGCCAGCAGCAGGTCGGCGTCGCGCTCGGGCGAGGCCACCCCCGCCTCGCGCAGGCGCTCGGCCGCGGCGCGGCGCAGCTGCCTCACGACTCGAGCGCCGCGAGCCTGGCGGCCATGTCGGTCTCGACGCACGAGTCGAGCACCGGCTGGAGGTCGCCGTCGAGCACCTGGTCGAGGTTGTAGGCCTTGTAACCGGTGCGGTGGTCGCTGATCCGGTTCTCGGCGAAATTGTAGGTGCGGATCCGCTCGGAGCGGTCGACGGTGCGCACCTGCGAGCGGCGGGCCTGGCTGGCCTCCGCGTCGGCGGCGTCCTGCGCGGCCGCGAGCAGCCGCGCGCGCAGGATGCGCATGGCCTGCTCCTTGTTCTGCAGCTGGCTCTTCTCGTTCTGGCAGCTCACCACGATACCGGTGGGCAGGTGGGTGATCCGCACGGCCGAGTCGGTGGTGTTGACGCTCTGCCCACCGGGGCCGCTGGAGCGGAAGACGTCGATGCGCAGGTCGTTGTCGTCGATGGTGACGTCGACCTGCTCGGCCTCGGGCATGACGAGGACGCCCGCGGCCGAGGTGTGGACGCGGCCCTGCGACTCGGTGACCGGCACGCGCTGCACGCGGTGCACGCCGCCCTCGAACTTGAGCAGGGCGTACGGCGCCCGGCCGGGCTCGACGGTGCCGCGGGCCTTGACGGCGGCGGTGACGGACTTGTAGCCGCCGAGGTCGGACTCGGTCGCGTCGAGGATCTCCACGCTCCAGCCGCGGGTCTCGGCGTAGCGGGAGTACATCCGCAGCAGGTCGCCGGCGAAGAGCGCGGACTCCTCGCCGCCCTCCCCCGACTTGATCTCGAGCAGGGCGTCCTTGCCGTCGGCAGCGTCGCGGGGCACCAGCAGCCTCCGCAGGCGCTCCCCCGCAGCCTCGCGGCGGACCGCGAGGTCGTCCGCCTCGTCGGCGAAGGCGGGGTCGTCGGCGGCGAGCTCGCGCGCCGCCTCGATGTCGTCGCCGAGCTGCAGCCACTCCTGCCACGTCGAGACGACCGCCGTCAGCTCGGCGTAGCGCTGGTTGAGCTGCTTGGCCAGGCGCTGGTCGGCATGGGTCTCGGGGAGCGAGAGGCGCCGCTCGAGGTCGGCGTGCTCCTCGCGCATGCCCTCGACGGCCTCGAACATCGGGTGGCTCCTCGGGTCGGACGTGGGGCGGTGGGGACGGTGGGGACGACGGCAGACGACAAGGCGCCGGCCACCCGCTCGAAGCGGGCGACCGGCGCCTGACGTGGGCTACTTCTTCTCGGCCGGGGCCTTCTTGGCGTAGCGGGCCTCGAAGCGGGCGACGCGGCCGCCGGTGTCGAGGATCTTCTGCTTGCCGGTGTAGAACGGGTGGCACTGCGAGCAGACGTCGGCGCGGATCGTGCCGGAGGTCGCGGTGCTGCGGGTCGTGAACGACGCACCGCAGGTGCAGGTCACCTGGGTCTCGACGTACTCGGGGTGGGTGTCCTTCTTCATGGATGTCCTCTCGAAGTGTTCCGGGTCGCCCGCGTGGATCGCGTAGTGACGTGAACCGGAACCGGCGTACAAGTGTGCCACCGGTCTGAACAACGGCGCCAATCCCCAGATTCCCCGACCGGGGACGCGCGCCGCCTGAGCCCGTCAGCGGCCGCTGACGACCTTGGTCACGGCCTGCTGGGAGTCGGCCGCGGCGAGCCTCTTGCGGATCTCGCCGACCACCGCGCCTTCGGCCGGGGCGAGCAGCCTCTCCTCGTGCCGGGTGCCCGAGGCGGTCACGTCGACGGCCGGGACGATGCCCTTGGCGGCCCGCTCGGCGCTGAGCGCGAGCTCCCAGTTCTCGGTGCCGGCGATCTCCTCGAGGAAGAACTCGTCGGTCGCCGACCGGGTGCCCACGGCCACCGTCGCGAGGACGGTCAGCGAGCCGCCGTCCTCGATCGTGCGGGCGGCGCCGAAGAACTCCTTGGTCGGGTGCACCGCGGACGCGTCGACGATGCCGGCCAGCACGCGGCCGTTGGCGGGCGCGGCCAGGTTGTAGGCCCGGCCGAGGCGGGTCAGCGAGTCGAGCAGCACGACCACGTCGTGGCCGAGCTCGACGAGTCGCTTGGCCCGCTCGATCGCCAGCTCGGCGACCAGCGTGTGGTCGGCGGGCTGCCGGTCGAACGTCGACGCCACGACCTCGCCCTTGACCGCGCGCTGGAAGTCGGTGACCTCCTCGGGGCGCGCGTCGACCAGCACGACCATCACGTGGCACTCGGGGTTGTTGGTCGTCACCGACTGCGCGATCGACTGGAGCAGCGACGTGGCGCCCGTGCGGGGCGGGGTCAGGATCAGCCCACGCTGGCCCTTGCCCACCGGCGCGGCGATGTCGATGACCTTGCCCGTGAGGTTGTCGTCACCGGTGGCCAGGCGCAGCCGCTGGTAGGGGTGCACCGGCACGGCGTCGGAGAACTGCGGCCGCTCCTTGGCCCCGTCGGCCTCGGTGCCGTTGACGCTGTCGATGCGGACCATCGGGTTGAACTTCTCGCGACGCTCCCCCTCGCGGGGCTGGCGCACCTGGCCCACGACGGCGTCACCACGGCGCAGGTGGTACTTGCGCACCATCGACAGCGACAGGTAGACGTCCTCGGGCCCGGGCAGGTAGCCCGAGGTGCGCACGAACGCGCAGTTGTCGAGGACGTCGAGGATGCCGGCCGCGGGCACCAGCACGTCGTCCTCGAGGATCGTGGTGTCGGGCTCGTTGCGGGCGCCGCCCTGGCGGGTGGCCGTGCGGTCGCGGCCGCGGCGGCGCCGGTTGCGGCGGCTGCCGCCCTCGCCGTCCTCGTCGTCGTCGGCGTGCTGGCCCTGCTGGTGGTGCTGGCCCTGCTCCTGCTGGTCCTGGCGATCGTGCCGGTCCTGCCTGTCCTGGCGGTCCTGGCGGTCCTGCCGGTCCTGGCGGTCCTGGCGGTCCTGCCTGTCCTGGCGGTCCTGCTTGCCCTGGCCCTGCTGGTCCTGGTGCTTCTGCTTGCCCTGCTTCTGACCCTGCTGGTCCTGCTGCTGCTTCTGCTTGCCCTGCTTCTGACCCTGCTGCTTGTCCTGCTTGTCCTGCTGCTGGTCCTGCTTCGGGTCCTGCTTCGGGTCCTGCGCGTCGGCCTTCCGCTGCTCCTGCTGGCCGCCCGCACGCTGCTCGGACGGCTGCCCCTGCGGCTGGTCCGCCCGGTCGTGCTGCTGGTCCGGCGCCTGCTCGGCCTGCTGGTCCGGCGCCTGCTCGGGACGCTGGCGGTCGGCCTGCTGCTCGGCCTGGCGCTGCTTGCGGGTGCGGGTGCGCACGGTCGTCTGCACGGCCGTCCGGGCGGCCGGCTCCTCGCCGCCGGACTGCGCCGCCGGGCGCTCCTCGGTGCGCGACTCCTGCGGGGACTGCTCGACCGCGCGGGCCTCGGGACCCGGCTCCGCGGCCGGTGCCGGCTCGGCGGCGGCCCGCTCGGGCCGGGCCTCGGTGCGGGGCTTCTCGGCGGTCTTCTCGGCGGGCGCGCCTCCCGACTGGTGGGCCCGGATGGCCTCGACGAGCTGCGCCTTCTTCATCGCACCGGCGCCGGCGATGCCGAGGCCGGCCGCCATCGACTTGAGGTCGGCGAGCAGCATCGAGCTGAGGCCGCCGGATCGCTTGGCGGGCTTGGTCGCCGCGGTGGTGCCGGCCGTCTCGGGGGCGGCGTTGTCCGCAGGGGCGGCGGGGGTCTCGGTCACGTGGATCCTTCGCACGTTGCGTCGCCCGCGAGGCCGTGGAGGCGGGTCGCGAGGCGGATGGTGGGCGCCCGTCCACACGGACCTCGAGGAGGCACGGGGTCCGGGACGAGCAGGTACGCCGAACGGCGCGCGGTCAGGTTAGCAGGAGCGCGCCGCGGGGCTCGATCGACAGGTCGTGGCAGGCCCAGCCGTCGGGACAGGCGGCGGTGAGCGCGGAGGTGTCGGCCGTGCCGAAGGCCAGGACCGTCGGCCCCGCGCCCGACACCACGGCCGGCACGCCGTCGGCGCGCAGGCGGCGCACGAGCGCGAGCGTGTCGGGCATCGCCGGCTCGCGCCGGTCCTGGTGGAGCCAGTCGCGGGTCGCGGCGAGCAGGTGCTCGGGCTGGCCGGCCAGCGCCGCCACCAGCAGCGCCGCGCGGCCCGCGTTGGCGGCGGCGTCCGCGTGGGGCACGGTCGCGGGCAGCAGCCCCCGGGCGAGGGACGTCTCGACCCCGGTGGGCGGGACGAAGACGACGGCGGTGACCCGCGGGTCGACGCCCACGCGCACGGCGTACCAGTGCCCGTCCTCGCGGCCCGAGACGACGAAGCCGCCGTAGAACGCGGGCGCGACGTTGTCGGGGTGGCCCTCGAGGTCGGCGGCGAGGTCGAAGAGCGCGTCGTCGGAGGCGAGCAGCTGCCCGCCGGGCACGAGCGCGCGGGCGAGCGCCACGCCGGCCACGATGGCCGCCGAGGAGGAGCCCAGGCCACGGGCGTGCGGGATCACGTTGCGACACGACAGCCGCAGGCCGGGCGGCTGCTGGCCCATCAGGTCGAAGGCCGCCCGCATGGCGCGGACGACCAGGTGCGACTCGTCGCGGGGCACCCCGTCGGCGTCTGCTCCGTCGACCTCGACGACCAGGCCCTCGGGCAGCACCTCGGCCTCGAGCTCGTCGCGCAGCGACAACGCCATGCCGAGGGAGTCGAAGCCGGGGCCGAGGTTGGCCGAGGTCGCCGGGACCGAGACCCGCACCGGGCCGGCGACGAACTGGCCCATCAGGCCAGGCCGGCTGCTGCTGCGGCGGCGTCCACCTCGGCGTCGATCACCGTGTCGACGATGTCGCCGCAGGACTCCAGCGCGGTCGCGGTGTCCTTGAGGCCGTGCCCGGTGACCGTGATCGCCACGGTGACGCCCGTGAACACCTGTCCGGACTCCAGCGCCGCGAGCAGCCCGGCGACGCCCGCCGCCGAGGCGGGCTCGACGAAGACGCCGTCGTTGCGGGCCAGCTCGAGCTGCGCGGAGAGGATCTGCGCGTCCGAGAGCGCGGCGAAGCCACCCTCGGACTCCTTGGCCGCCTGCTCGGCGAGGTGCCACGAGGCGGGGTTGCCGACGCGGATCGCGGTCGCCTTGGTCTCGGGGTCGGGGAACGGCTCGCCGGTCACCAGCGGAGCGGCTCCCTCGGCCTGGAAGCCGAGCATCCGCGGCCGCCGGGTCGCGCGGCCGAGCTCGGCGTACTGCTGGTAGCCCAGCCAGTAGGCGGAGATGTTGCCGGCGTTGCCGACCGGCAACAGGTGCAGGTCGGGGGCGTCGCCGAGGAAGTCGACGATCTCGAACGACGCGGTCTTCTGGCCCTGGAGGCGCACCGGGTTGACGGAGTTGACCAGCTCGACGGGGTAGCCCTTCGACAGCCCGATCGCCATCGCCAGGCAGTCGTCGAAGTTGCCGCGCACCATGATCACCTGCGCACCGTGCACGACCGCCTGGGCGAGCTTGCCGGCCGCGATCTTGCCCTCGGGGATGAGCACCAGGGGCTTGAGTCCCGCCTTGGCGGCGTAGGCGGCCATCGACGCCGAGGTGTTGCCGGTCGAGGCGCACACGACGGCCTCGGCACCGAGGTGGCGGGCGTGGGAGATCGCGGCGGTCATGCCCCGGTCCTTGAAGGAGCCGGTCGGGTTGTCGCCCTCCACCTTGAGCCACACCTGGGCGCCGGTCAGCCCCGAGAGCCACTCGGAGTGCACGAGCGGCGTGCCGCCCTCGCGCAGGGTCACCGCGGGCATGTCCTCGGGGAGGTCGAGCAGGTCGCGGTACTCCTCGATCACCCCGCGCCACTGAGGGGTGGTCGTGCTCGCCTGCGTGCTCATTCGTCTCCTCCCTCGACGCGCATCACCGAGGTGACCTCGCGCACGATGTCCATGCTGCGGAGCTGGTCGACGGTCGCCCGGAGGGCGGCGTCGGGTGCGGTGTGCGAGACGACGACGAGCTGCGCGTCCGCGCCGCGGCCCTCCTGGCGCACCGTCTGGATGGAGACGTCGTGGTCGGCGAAGGCGTTGGCCACCGCTGCCAGCACGCCTGCACGGTCGTCGACGTCGATCGCCACGTGGTAGCGGGTGAGGGTCTCCCCCATCGGCTGGACCGTGCGGTCGGCGTAGGCCGACTCGCCCGCGCCGCGGGTCTCGGCGAGCCGGTTGCGGGCGACCGTGACGAGGTCGCCCAGCACCGCGCTCGCGGTCGGCGCGCCGCCGGCGCCCGGCCCGTAGAACATCAGCTGCCCCGCGGCCTCCGACTCGACGAACACCGCGTTGAAGGCCTCGCGCACGCTGGCCAGCGGGTGGGAGCGCGGGATCATCGCCGGGTGGACGCGGGCGGCCACCTGCTCCTGCCCGTCCGGTCCGCGGCGCAGCTCGCAGATCGCCAGCAGCTTGACGACCGCGCCCATGTCGCGGGCGCTCGCGACGTCGGCCGCGGTCACCTCGGAGATGCCCTCGCGGTGCACGTCGGCCGCCGTGACCCGCGAGTGGAAGGCCAGGCTGGCCAGGATCGCGGCCTTGGCCGCGGCGTCGAAGCCCTCGACGTCGGCGGTCGGGTCGGCCTCGGCGTAGCCGAGCTCCTGGGCCTCCTCGAGCGCCTCGGAGAAGCCCGCGCCGGAGGTGTCCATCTTGTCGAGGATGAAGTTGGTCGTGCCGTTGACGATGCCCAGCACCCGGGTCACCCGGTCGCCGGCGAGCGACTCGCGCAGCGGCCGCAGGATCGGGATGGCGCCGGCGACGGACGCCTCGTAGTAGAGGTCGCGCTCGGCCTTGGCCGCCGCCTCGAACAGCGTCGGCCCGTCCTCGGCGAGCAGGGCCTTGTTGGCCGTCACCACGCTGGCGCCGTTGTCGAGCGCGGCGAGGATCAGCGACCGGGCGGGCTCGATGCCGCCGATCACCTCCACGACGAGGTCGACGTCGTCGCGGGACACCAGGCCGTGGGCGTCGGTGGTCAGCAGGCCCTCGGGAACGTCGACCTCGCGGGGCGCGTCGAGGCGTCGTACGGCCACGCCGACGAGCTCGACCGGCGCGCCCACGCGCGCGGCCAGGTCGTCGTGCTGCTCGGCCAGCAGCCGCACCACCTGCGACCCCACCGCACCACAGCCCAGGACGGCGACGCCCAGGCGCCGCTTGTCACCCTCACTCATCAGAGAACACCCACATCGGTCGCCAACAGGTCGGCCACAGTCTCTCGTCGCAACACGGTGAAAGTCTTCCCGTCCCGAACTCCGATCACCGGAGGACGCAGCGCGTGGTTGTAGTTGGACGCCATGGATCTGCAGTAGGCGCCGGTGCCGGGCACCGCGACGAGGTCGCCGGGGCGCACGTCGGCGGGCAGGAACTCGTCCTTCACGACGATGTCGCCGGCCTCGCAGTGCTTGCCCACGACCCGCGACAGCGCCGGCGGCGCAGCGGAGGACCGGGAGGCGACGGTGGCGGAGTAGTCGGCGTCGTAGAGGGCGGTGCGGATGTTGTCGCTCATCCCGCCGTCGACCGAGACGTAGGTGCGCCGCGCGCCGCCGTCGAGGGCGACCTCCTTGACGGTGCCGACCTCGTAGACGGTGCACATCGACGGGCCCACGATCGCCCGGCCGGGCTCGATCGACAGGCGCGGGACGGCCACCGCGAGGGCGCGGCACTCGTGCTCGACGATCGCGGTGATCTCGGCGGCGAGCCGGGCGGGGTCGGATGGGTCGTCCTGGGTCGTGTAGGCGATGCCGAAGCCGCCACCGAGGTCCATCTCGGGCATCTCGACACCGAGCTCGGCGCCGACGCGGGCGTGAAGTGCGAGCACCCGGCGGGCCGCGACCTCGAAGCCCGAGGTGTCGAAGATCTGGCTGCCGATGTGGGAGTGCAGCCCCAGCAGGCGCAGCCCCGGGGCCTCGTGCACGCGTCGTACGGCCTCGAGGGCGTCGCCGCTCGCGATGGAGAAGCCGAACTTCTGGTCCTCGTGGGCGGTGGCGATGTACTCGTGGGTGTGGGCCTCGACGCCCGCGGTCACCCGCACCATCACTCCGGTCGTGCGGCCGAGCTCGGCGGTGACGGACGCGAGCCGCTCGACCTCGTGGAAGGAGTCGACGATGACGCGGCCGACGCCGAGCTCGACGGCACGCTCGAGCTCGCCGAGCGTCTTGTTGTTGCCGTGGAAGCCGACCCGCTCCATCGGGAAGCCGGCCCGCTCGGCGACCGTCAGCTCCCCACCCGAGCAGACGTCGAGCGAGAGGCCGTCGTCGGCGAGCCACCGGGCGACGGTGGTGCAGAGGAAGGCCTTGCCGGCGTAGTAGACGTCGTAGCCGGCGAAGGCGTCGCGGAAGGCCGCGGCGCGGCTGCGGAAGTCGGCCTCGTCGAGCACGTAGGCCGGGGAGCCGTGCTCGCGGACGAGCTCGGGCAGCGGCACTCCCCCGACGCTCAGGACGCCGTCGGCCTTGGCCGCGGTGCGCGACCAGAGCAGCGGCACGAGCGCGTCGGGGTCGCTCGGCTCGCGCAGCCACTGCGGCCCGCGCAACGCACCGTCAGCGTGGGCCCAGCCGGACGGGTGCGCGGTGGGCACGCCCGCTCACATCCTCTCGGGAGCCGAGACGCCGAGCAGGTCGAGGCCGTTGGCCAGCACCACCCGGGTGGCGTCGACGAGCATCAGGCGCGCCCGGTGCAGGTCGCTGACCTCCTCGTCGCCGCGCGGGAGCACCCGGCAGCTGTCGTAGAAGCGGTGGTAGGTGCCGGCCAGCTCCTCGAGGTAGCGCGCGACGCGGTGCGGCTCGCGCAGCTCGGCGGCCGCCTTGACCACGCGCGGGAACTCCGCCAGCGCGCGCAGCAGCTCGCCCTCCTTCTCGTGGGTGAGCAGGTCGGGGTGGGACTCGGCCGTGACCCCGAGGTCGGCGGCGTTGCGCATCAGGCTCGAGACCCGGGCGTGGGCGTACTGGACGGTGTACACCGGGTTGTCGTTGGTCGCGCGCGACCAGAGGTCGAGGTCGATGTCGATGGGGCTGTCGCTGTGGTAGCGGGCCAGGGCGTAGCGGCTGGCGTCGACCCCGATGGCGTCGACGAGGTCGTCGATGGTGACGACCGTGCCGGCGCGCTTGGACATCCGCATCGGCTCGCCGTCCTTGAGCAGGTTGACCATCTGCCCGATGAGGATCTCCAGGTTCTTGCCCGGCTCGTCGCCGAAGGCGCTGCACATCGCGTTCATCCGGCCGACGTAGCCGTGGTGGTCGGCGCCGAGCATGATGAAGCAGCGGTCGAAGCCGCGCTCACGCTTGTCGAGGTAGTAGCCGAGGTCGCCGGAGATGTAGGCCGGGGTGCCGTTGGACCGGATGATCACGCGGTCCTTGTCGTCGCCGTACTTCTCGGTGCGCAGCCACAGCGCGCCGTCGGCCTCGTAGGTGTTGCCCATCTCGGTCAGCCGCTCGATCGCGCGCTCGACCGCGCCGGAGTCGTGCAGCGACTTCTCGTGGAAGTAGACGTCGAAGTCGACGCCGAAGTCGTGCAGCGACTTCTTGATCTCCTCGAACATCATCTCGACGCCCACCTCGCGGAAGACCTCCTGTGCCTGGGCGTCGTCGAGGTCGGTGACGTCGGGGCGCTTGGCGACGACGGCGGCGGCGATGTCGTGGATGTACTGCCCGCCGTAGCCGTCCTCCGGGGCCGGCTTGCCCCGGGCGCTGGCGAGGAGCGAGGAGCTGAAGCGGTCGATCTGGGCACCGTGGTCGTTGAAGTAGTACTCCCGCGTCACGTCGGCGCCGGTCTTCTCGAAGATCCGGCCCAGCGCGTCGCCGACCGCCGCCCAGCGCACGCCACCGAGGTGCAGCGGCCCGGTCGGGTTGGCGGAGACGAACTCGAGGTTGATCTTCTCGCCGGCGAAGGCGTCGGACGAGCCGTAGTCGGCCCCGGCCGCGACGATGTCGGCGGCCACCTGGCCCTGCGCGCCGGCCTCGACGGTGATGTTGAGGAAGCCCGGACCGGCGATCTCGACCTCGGCGATGCCGTCGGCCGCCCGGAGGCGCTCGGCGACGAGGTCGGCGAAGGCGCGTGGGTTGGTGCCCGCCTTCTTGGCGAGCTGGAGCGCCACGTTGGTGGCGTAGTCGCCGTGCCCCTTCTGCCGGGGTCGCTCCACCGTGACCTGGGCCGGCACGCCGTCGGGGAGCGTGACCGCGCCGTCGGCCACGAGGGCCTCCAGCGCATCGACGATGGTCGAGGAGAGCTGATCGGGGTTCACCTGACAAGCCTATCGGCGCCGCCTCCGGCGGGCCGAGCGGGTTTCACGCCCTGGCCCGCGGACCGCCCGCGGCGCTGCCCTAGGCTTCCGGCGTGACGACGCACCCGACCTACGACCAGCTGATCGACCTTCCCGCCTACGTCGAGCAGCCCGTGCCGATGCCCTTCGAGGACATCAACGGCCACCTCAACGTCCGCCACTACATCGGCATCGCCAGTGAGGGCCTCGACGAGTCACTCGTCGAGGTGGGCATCCCGCAGATGTGGCCGCTCACCGAGGGGCACGCGTGCTTCACCGCCGAGCACCACGTCACCTACCTCCACGAGCTGCGCACCGGCGACACCATGTCCGCGCGGGTGATCCTGCTCGGCCGCTCCGAGCGCGCGGCGCACGTGCTGATCTACCTGCTCGACGAGACCCACCAGCAGGTGGCGTGCGTCGTGGAGGAGATCTTCCTGCACATCGACCTCGAGACCCGGCGCACCGCGCCCTGGCCCGACGACGTCGCGGCCAAGCTCGACGCCCGGATCGCCGAGCACGAGGCGCTGCCCATCTCCGTCTCGACCTCCGGGTCGATGGCCCTGCGCTGAGGCGGTTTCACCACCGCGCGCGAGGACCGGTAGTCTTCACCGCGCACCGGCCACGGGACGTCCCGGGACGGTGCGGGCCTCCGTAGCTCAGGGGATAGAGCACTGGTTTCCGGTACCAGGTGCCGCAGGTTCGAATCCTGCCGGAGGCGCCCGCCACGAACGGACCCACAGCACGTGGGTCCGTTCGTCATTTCGGCCTCAGGCCCCCCGAGGCCCGCTCAGCAGCCGCGCAGGGTGGCGTCGGGCCGGGCCGCGCGCCCGAGGCGCCGCGCCTGGCCCACGTCGGGGAAGACCACGCTCGCGGCGCCCACGAAGCCGACGCGGCCGCGCACGACGCACGTGGTGATCCGGCGCGGGTCGACCTGGGCGACCGCCTGGGCGATCTCGAACAGCTCGGCCGGAGAGGCGTTGGTGTCGGTGTGGGCCATCACGGTCATCACGCCGCGCTCGATGAAGCCGGGCACGGCGGCCTGGGAACGGATCCGGGCGTGGATGCCGCGCAGCGTCCGCTGCTGGTTGGCCGAGCGGTCGAAGTCGCCCCCGGCCAGGCCCTTGCGGATCCGGGAGAACGCCATCGCGTCGTAGCCGCCGAGGCGGATGCGGCCCTGCCGGAAGCCCTCCTTCTTCAGGTAGGGGTCGGCGAAGCGGCGCGGGTTGGTGACCGTGATGCCGCCGATGTCGTCGACCATGTCCTCGAAGAACGGGAAGCGCGACACGACCACGTAGTCGGGCTCGATGCCGACGAGGTTGCGCACCGCCCCGGCCATGCCGCGGGGGCCCGCGAAGTAGAGCGCGGAGTTGATCTTCTCCCGGCCGTGGCCGGGGATGGCGACCCAGGAGTCACGCGGGACGCCGATCGCGGTCGCCGCGCCGGTGCGGGTGTTCATGCCGACCAGCTGGATGGCGTCGCCGCGGGCCCGGGTCATCGCCTGGCCCGGGCGGGCGTCGGAGCCGACCGCGAGGATCCACACCACGTCCTCGCCACCGGTGGCGACGCCCTGGGCGTGCCTGATCTTGACCAGGCTGACGTCGCTCGGCTGCACCGCCGACGGGGGCACGACCAGTGCGGTCACGGCCAGCACGGCCGCCAGCACGGTCGCCTTGACGAGCCTCATGGACCGCTTCATCACCGGGCTCCCTTCGCGACGTCGTAGCCGAAGATCCGCCACGCCCCGCGCTTGCGGGTCAGGAACAGGCGCCCGCGCACCGTGGTGGTGCCGGTCTTGGGGCCCGTGGTGTCGAACGCGAGCACGAAGTGCGCGGTCACCGCGCGCGCCTGCCCGCCGGTGGCGAGGATGTCGAGGGTGATCCGGCGCTTGCGGGGGGTCACCGACTCGATGCGCGGCCCGCCGGTCTGGTTGGTCAGCAGCGCCTTGTCGGCGCGGGCGCGCTGCTCGGCGGCGGCGGTGAAGCCGGGGAACGCCGCGGGGAACCTGCTGCGGGGGTAGCTGCCGCCGAGGTACGACGCCTCCCACCAGCGGTCGACCACGGCCCCGACCTGGCGGCGCACGGCCTTGCGCCGGGCCACCGGCAGCCGGCCGTGCACCCGGTGGATCCCCGTCCTGGTGGGCACCGGGTGGGAGGCGAGCGTCGCCTGGGCGTCGTTGCGGCTGAGCCGGTCGGGCGAGGACGCGGGCTCGGCGGGCGACTGGCAGGCGGAGGTGAGGGGAACGAGCAGGACGAGCACGAGTCCCACGAGGCGACGGGCCCGGTGGGCACGGCCCGGTGAGGGGCGGGGCATGACGACTCCAGCGGTGCGTACGACGAAGGATGAGCAAGGGATGACCGAGGAACGAGGCGGTCCCGGCAGACAAGGATGAACGGGCGGCGGAGGGACGGTGGACGCGGGGGTGGACGAGTGGCCGGGGCCTGTGGGCCACACCATGCCTCAAAGGACGAGCCCGCCCCTGCATTTGCCTGCGTGTGGGACTAGCCTTGTCGGCGACTTGGTCAAACCCTCGCGCGATGAGATCTGGAAGAGGCGAAACAAGCGTGGCGCAGTCCCCGAACGGGCAGTCCGGCAACCAGTCCTCGGTTGCACCATCATCTGACCTGGGAGCCAACGAGTGGCTCGTGGAGGAGATGAAGGAGCAGTACGACAAGGATCCCTCGAGTGTGGGTCCGGAGTGGGCCCGCTACTTCGGCAACGGTAGCCAGGCGGCGCCGGCCACGGCGTCGAGCAGCGGCTCCGGCTCCAGGACCGCCTCGGCACCGACCACCTCGACCGCGCCCGCCCCGGCTCCCCCGCGCGCCGCCGAGCAGGCCCAGCAGCAGGCCCCGAAGCCGGCGGTCAAGCCCGCCACCTCGACGGGGAGCAAGCCCGCCGCGAAGGCCGACAGCACGGCCGACAGCAAGGCCGACACGAAGCCGGACACCAAGGCCGCCGCCAAGCCCACCTCCACGCCCGCCCCCAAGCCCGCCGCCTCGACCCCGCGCCCCAAGGCCGCGGCGGACGCGCCCGCCAAGGACGACACGTCGAGCGACGAGCCGACCTACACCGTGCTGCGGGGCGCCCCGGCGCGCACCGCCGCCAACATGGACGCCTCGCTCTCGGTCCCGACGGCGACGTCGGTGCGCTCGGTGCCGGTCAAGCTGCTCTGGGACAACCGCACCGTCATCAACAACCACCTCGCCCGCGCCCGCGGCGGCAAGGTGTCCTTCACCCACCTCATCGGCTACGCGCTGGTCAGGGCGCTGCGCTCGATGCCGGAGATGAACGTCGGCTTCGAGGTCAGGGACGGCAAGCCCAACCTGATCACCCCCGCGCACATCAACCTCGGTCTCGCGATCGACATGAAGAAGCCCGACGGCACCCGGCAGCTGCTGGTGCCGAGCATCAAGGGCGCCGAGGCGATGGACTTCGCCGCGTTCTGGACCGCCTACGAGGACGTGGTCCGCAAGGCCCGCGACAACAAGCTCACCGTCGCCGACTTCCAGGGCACCACGATCTCGCTGACCAACCCCGGCGGCATCGGCACGGTGCACTCGGTGCCCCGCCTGATGGCGGGCCAGGGCGCGATCATCGGCGTCGGCGCGATGGAGTACCCCCCGGAGTGGCAGGGCGCCTCCGAGGAGGCGATCAACCGCAACGCCATCAGCAAGTCGATGACACTGACCTCGACCTACGACCACCGCGTCATCCAGGGCGCCCAGTCGGGCGAGTTCCTCAAGCGGGTGCACAGCCTGCTGCTCGGCGAGGACGGCTTCTACGACGAGATCTTCCGCTCGCTGCGCATCCCCTACGAGCCGATCCGCTGGGCTCGCGACGTGGTCGCCACGCACGACGACGACATCGTCAAGCAGGCGCGCATCCTCGAGCTCATCCACGCCTACCGGGTCCGCGGCCACCTGATGGCCGACACCGACCCGCTCGAGTACCGCCAGCGCACCCACCCCGACCTCGAGATCGAGTCGCACGGCCTGACCCTGTGGGACCTCGACCGCGAGTTCGCCACCGGCTCGTTCGGCGGCGAGGGCCGCCGGTTCATGAAGCTGCGCAACATCCTCGGGATCCTGCGCGACTCCTACTGCCGCACCACCGGCATCGAGTACATGCACATCATGGACCCCGAGCAGCGCAAGTGGATCCAGGAGCGGGTGGAGCAGCCGCACGTGAAGCCGCCCCGCGAGGAGCAGCTGCGGATCCTGCTCAAGCTCAACCAGGCCGAGGCGTTCGAGACCTTCCTGCAGACCAAGTTCGTCGGTCAGAAGCGCTTCAGCCTCGAGGGTGGCGAGACGACCGTCCCGCTGATCGACGAGATCTGCGAGGCGGCCGCCGAGACCGGGCTCGACGAGGTCTGCATCGGCATGGCCCACCGCGGCCGGCTCAACGTCCTGGCCAACATCGTGGGCAAGAAGTACAGCCAGATCTTCCGCGAGTTCGAGGGCAACATCGACCCGCGCACGGTGCAGGGCTCCGGTGACGTGAAGTACCACCTCGGCGCCGAGGGCGAGTTCGTCGCCGGCTCCGGCGACAAGATCAAGGTCTCCGTGGCGGCCAACCCCTCGCACCTCGAGGCCGTCAACCCGGTCCTCGAGGGCATCGCCCGCGCCAAGCAGGACATCCTCGACCAGGGCGAGAAGTTCCCGGTCCTCCCGCTCCTGGTGCACGGCGACGCCGCCTTCGCCGGGCAGGGCGTGGTCGCCGAGACGCTCAACCTCTCGCAGCTGCGCGGCTACCGCACCGGCGGCACGGTGCACCTGGTGATCAACAACCAGGTCGGCTTCACGACCGCGCCGGGCTCGTCGCGCTCGTCCCTCTACGCCACCGACGTGGCGCGGATGGTCCAGGCGCCGATCTTCCACGTCAACGGCGACGACCCCGAGGCGTGCATCCGCGTCGCGCGGCTCGCCTTCGACTACCGCCAGACCTTCAACAAGGACGTCGTCATCGACCTCGTGTGCTACCGCCGCCGCGGCCACAACGAGGGCGACGACCCGTCCTACACCCAGCCGCTGATGTACGACCTGATCGAGCAGAAGCGCTCGGTGCGCAAGCTCTACACCGAGTCGCTCATCGGTCGTGGCGACATCACGATCGAGGAGGCCGAGCAGGTCCTCAAGGACTACCAGCAGCAGCTCGAGCGGGTCTTCACCGAGGTGCGCCAGGCCAGCTCTGAGGCGCCCACCGAGTGGACGACCGTCCCCGACTACCCGGACAAGCCGGCCGGCGACTTCTCGACCGCCGTCACGCCGGAGGTGCTCAAGCGCATCGCGGACAGCTACGTCACGCCGCCGGAGGGCTTCACGGTCCACCCCAAGGTGATGCCGCAGCTGCAGCGTCGCTCCGCCGCGATCACCGACGGCCCGATCGACTGGGGCACCGGCGAGATCCTCGCCTTCGGCTCGCTGCTGATGGACGGTCGCCCGGTCCGCCTGGCCGGGCAGGACTCGCGCCGCGGCACGTTCGTGCAGCGGTTCGCGACGATCATCGACCGCACCAACGCCGACGAGTGGACGCCGCTGACCAACCTCACCGAGGACCAGGCGAAGTTCCACGCCTACGACTCGCTGCTCTCCGAGTACGCCGCCCTCGGCTTCGAGTACGGCTACTCCGTGGCGCGTCCCGAGGCGCTGGTGCTGTGGGAGGCGCAGTTCGGCGACTTCGTCAACGGCGCGCAGACCGTCATCGACGAGTTCATCTCCGCCGGCGAGACCAAGTGGCGCCAGCAGTCCGGCGTCGTGCTGCTGCTCCCCCACGGCTACGAGGGCCAGGGTCCCGACCACTCGTCGGCGCGCATCGAGCGCTTCCTGACGATGTGCGCCGAGGACGCGATGGTCGTCGCGCAGCCCTCGACGCCCGCGTCCTACTTCCACCTGCTCCGCCGCCACTCCCTCGGCGAGGAGCACCGCCCGCTGATCGTCTTCACGCCCAAGTCGATGCTCAAGCGCAAGGAGGCTGCCTCGCAGCCCGCCGACTTCGTCGGCGACACCACCTTCCGCCCGTTCATCGGCGACGACGCGGCCGACCGCGACAAGGTGGAGACGCTCATCATGTGCTCGGGCCGGGTGACGTGGGACCTGATGGTCGACCGCGCCAAGCGCGAGAACGGCGAGAAGTTCGCCATCGGCCGCGTGGAGCGCCTCTACCCCAACCCGGTCGAGGAGATCAGGGCCGAGCTGGCGAAGTACCCCAACCTCAAGGCGGTCCGCTGGGTGCAGGACGAGCCGCGCAACATGGGCCCGTGGCCGCACTACCAGCTCAACGTCTGGCCGCTGCTCGACGTGGAGGTCGAGCCGGTCACCCGCCCGTCGTCGGCGTCCCCGTCGGTGGGCACGGTCAAGCGCCACGTCGAGGAGCAGAAGACGCTGCTCGACGCCGCCTTCGAGTCGCCGCGCAGCGTCGGCAACGACTACTGAGGCGGAGCAGGCGGTGTACTTCACCGATCGGGGGATCGAGGAGCTCGAGCGGCGCCGGGGTGACGAGGAGGTCACCCTGGCGTGGCTCGCCGAGCAGCTGCAGGCCTTCGTCGACGCCCACCCCGACTTCGAGGTGCCGATCGAGCGGCTCGCCACGTGGCTGGCGCGCCTCGACGACCCCGAGGACTGAGACCGGTGCCCCCACCTGACGCGGCCCTGGCCGCGGAGCTCGGCTATGCCCACGGCACGGCCAACCCGCTCCACCGGCTCGTCCGCTGGGGCGCCGGCACCGCCGCGGGCGGGTGGCTGTTCTCCCGCACCCTGCGTCACCTCGACGACCTGGTCGCCCGGGTCTCCGGCGGCCGGCACAGCGCCCCGGGCCTGCTCGCCGGCCTGGCGGTGCTCGACGTGACGACCACCGGCCGGCGCTCCGGCCAGCCGCGCACCAGTCACCTCATCGCGACGCCGTACGCCGGCGGGCTGGCGCTGATCGGCAGCAACTTCGGCCAGCAGGCCACGCCGGCGTGGGCGCTCAACCTCGAGGCCGACCCGCGGGCCACGGTGTCCTACCGCGGCACGTCGCGCGACGTCGTCGCCCGGCCGGCGACCCCGGCGGAGGCCGGCGAGGTCTTCACCCTCGCGGAGCGGTTCTACCCCGGCTACCTGCGCTACCGCGCCCGTGTCGGCCAGACCCGGCGGATCCGGGTGTTCGTGCTCGAGCCGGCCTGATCAGGAGCCCGGTCGCGGGGCGACGGGGCGCAGGGTCACGTCGGGGATCGTGGCGTCGGCGGGCAGGTCGACGACGTGGAGGATGGTGTCGACGACGCTGTCGGGGCTGAGCCAGCGCGAGGCGTCGTAGTCGCGGCCCTCCTGCCCGTGCACCTTCTCCTGCATCGGCGTCGCGGTGCGGCTGGGGTAGACCGTGCTGACTCGCACGCCGTGCTCGGCCTCCTCGGCCCGCAGTGCGTCGGCGAGGGCTCGCAGGCCCGACTTGGAGGCGGCGTACGCCGACCACCCGGCGTGGGCGGTCAGGCCGGCGGAGGAGTTGACGAAGACGAACGTGCCGCGCCCGGCGCGCACGTGCGGCAGCATCTCGCGGGTCAGCACCGCCGGCGCCGTGAGGTTGACCGTGAGCTGCTCCTCCCACTCGGCCAGCCGCAGCCGTTCGACCGGAGCGAGGTCGACCACCCCTGCCACGTGGACGACCGAGTCGACGGGCCCGTCGACCTGGCGGCCGAGGCCGTTGAGGGTGCCCGGGTCGGCCAGGTCGGCGACGAGCAGCTGGGCGCTGGGGAACGTGCGGGCGAGCTCGGTGGCACGTGCCTCGCTGCGGGCGAGGAGCACCAGTTCGTCGCCACGCCCGGCGAGCCGGTGCGCGAGCGCGAGCCCGATCCCCGAGCCCGCTCCGGTGAGGACGTGCCTGCGGCTCATCGGGTGAAGACGACCTTGCCGAAGACGTCACCCTCCGCCATCGCGGCGAAGCCCTCACGGGCCTGCTCCATCGGCAGGGTGCGGTCGATGACCGGCCGGGCGCCGGTGGCGTGCAGGAACTTCACCAGCAGGTCGAGCTCGCCGCGGGTGCCCATCGTCGAGCCGATCACCGAGAGCTGGGTGAAGAAGATGCGGGTCAGGCCGGCGTCGTCGACGTCGGGGCCCGACGTGGTGCCGCTGATGACGATGCGCCCGCCCGGGCGCAGCGAACGGACCGAGTGGCTCCAGGTGGCCCGGCCGACGGTCTCCATGACCGCGTCGACCTTCACGGGCAGGCGGGTGCCGGACTCGAAGACCTCGTGGGCGCCGAGCTCGAGCGCCCGTGCGCGCTTGGCCTCGTCACGGCTGGTCGCGAGGACCCGGAGGCCCCCGGCCCGCCCCAGCGTGATGAGCGCGGTGGCGACGCCGCCCCCGGCGCCCTGCACCAGCACCGTCTCGCCCGGCTTGCAGGCGCCCTGCACGAAGAGCATGCGGTAGGCGGTGAGCCACGCGGTCGGCAGGCAGGCCGCCTCCTCGAACGACAGCGACTCGGGCTTGGGCACCAGGTTGCGCCGCGGCACGACCACCTGGTCGGCGAAGGTGCCCTGGTGGCGCTCGGAGAGCAGCGACCGACCCGGGTCGTCGGCCTCGTCGCCGGTCCAGCGCGGGTCGCCGATCACCCCGTGCACGACGACCTCGTTGCCCTCGTCGTCGACACCGGCGGCGTCGCAGCCCAGGATCATCGGCAGCGCCTCCTCGCGCAGGCCGACGCCGCGCAGCGACCACAGGTCGTGGTGGTTGAGGCTGGCTGCCCTGACGGTCACGGTGGCCCACCCGTCGGGGGCCTCCGGGGCGGGCCGCTCCCCCACCACCAGGCCGCTCAGCGGGTCGTCGGGGGAGAAGGACTCGGCGTAGACGGCGAACATGCACCGACCCTAGCGAGTGGGCCCGGTTAACCGGTTGCGGGTCCGCGCCGGCGGAGGATTGGCTGGGCGGGTGCGCATCGAGGTCCGCCCGTCCGAGGACGCGGCGAGGTATCTGGCCACCGACCAGCTCGTCTGGTTCGGCGAGGTCACCGACGACGACGCCGAGCACCTGCGCCTCGGCCTGCCCGAGGACCAGCGGTTCGTCGTCGACCTGCCCGACGGTCCCGACGACCTGCACAGCGGGATCTACGGCGTGCGGCCGATGTCGATGTCGCTGCCCGGGGGCTGCGTCGTCCCGGTCGCAGGTCTCACCTGGGTCGGCGTCCACCCCGACGTGCGCCGCCGCGGTGTCCTCTCGGCCATGGTCCGCGACCACCTCGAGCGCACCCGCGCGGCCGGCACCGCGATCTCGGTGCTGCACGCCAGCGAGGCGGCGATCTACGGCCGCTTCGGCTACGGCAGCGCCGTGCTGACCCACCGGGTCGACCTGGGCCGCGGCACGACGTTCACCGCGCCGCACCTCGAGGCCGCCGTCGCCGACGTCACGACGCACCTGCACGACATGGCCGCGCCCGGCATGGCCGAGCGGATGCGCGCGTGCCAGCTGGCGCTGGCTCCCGACTTCCCCGGCACCGTCGTCGGCTCCCCCGACTACGTGTCGCTCCTGGCCCGCGAGGGACCCGCGGCGCTGCGGGACAAGGAGCCCCGGCGCATTCTCCTCGCCCGGCGCGGAGGCGCGGACGTCGGGTTCGTCGGCCTGCGCCGCCAGCACAAGTGGGACAACGCCCGGCCGTCGGGGACGGTCGTGGTCGGCACCTTCTTCGGCGACCCGGCCGCCAGGCTCGCCCTCGCCCGCCGCGTCGTCGACCTCGACCTGATGGGGACGACCAGGCTGGAGAACGTCGGCCTCGACGACCCCGTGCTGGGCTGGATCGGCGGCCCCCGCAGCACGGGTGACCTCGCGACCTGGGACAGCACCTGGGTGCGCCTGGTCGACCTGGAGTCCGCGTGGGCGCTGCGGTCCTACGAGGCCGACTGCGACGTGGTCGTCGAGGTGGCCGACCGCCACGTGCCGGACAACGCCGGGCGCTGGCGCCTGACGGCCTCCGCGGGCCGCGGCTCCGCCGCCCGGGTCACCTCCCCCGCGGGCGCCCCCGCCGACGTCACGCTCGACGTCGGCGTGCTGGGAGCGGGCTATCTCGGGCACGGGATCGGCGGCCTGCTCCGGGCCGGCCTGGTCGACGAGCACCGCGCGGGCGCCTACGCCGAGCTGGCCCGGGCGATGCGCACGCTGGTCGCGCCGGAGCCCTCGATCGGCTTCTGAGGGGCTCAACGCAGCGCGTCGAGGTCGCGCCGGACGTAGCGCAGGTGGGCCCACTCCTCCTCCAGCACCACGCGTACGCAGTCGCCGACGCTGGGGTGCCAGTCGGAGCCCCACGGGTCGTCGCGCTCCTCGGCGAGCAGCTCCGGGGTGACCGTGTCCAGGAAGTCGGTGACCATCTGCTGCCGCTCGGCCCGCACCGCGAGGACCTCGTCGTAGTCGGGCGGCTCCGTGCGGAAGGCCGAGGTGTCGACGCCCATCTCCTCGGCTCCGGTGAAGAGCTGCCCGATCTCGTGGAACGGCTGCTCCACCCGCAGGATCGCGCCGCGAAGCCAGGTGTCGGTCGCCAGGACGAGGTGCCGCAGCGTCTGGGCCAGGGACCACTCGTCCTCGACGTGGGCGTCCACCAGCCCGGGCGGCGTGCTCGCCACCGTGTCGGCCCACGCGGCCTGCACCGCGACCCAGCCCTCGCGGAGCCCCTCGGGCGTCTGGGCCCTCTGCAGCTCGCGGCCGGGGAACCGGCGGTCGAGCTCGGCGTCCACGAGCGGCACCACGTCGACCCCGTTGACGAGCAGGCTTCCCAGGAACAGGTCGTGGCTGTCGATGTCGAGCCCGTCGACGTCGACGCTGCGCATGGTCACGCCGCTCACGTCCGAGAAGCGCATCGTGGCGCCCTTGAAGCTCGTCCGGGTGAAGGTCGCGCCCTCGAAGTCCTGGGGGTCCGCAGGGGTCGTCATCGCCCCATCATGGCCCGGGCGCGCGCCCACCGGAACCGCCTGGAGGCCGGCCGCCGGGACGAGTGCCGGAGTCCGCGACCTGACCGACAGAACGCCTCGAGTCGGCGCGACCTGACCGAGAGAACGCCTCGAGTCGGCGCGTCCTGACCAGCGCCGGTCAGCGCCGGGCGACCCCGTCGCGCCTCGCCGCGTCGGCGACCGCCTGCCGCACGGCGCCGGGCACCCGCGGGTCGAACGGGGACGGGATGACCAGCTCCTCGCTCAGGTCGTCGCCGACGAGCTCGGCCAGTGCGGTGGCGGCGGCGACCTTCATGCCCTCGGTGATCGCGGTGGCGTGGACGTCGAAGGCGCCGCGGAAGATGCCGGGGAAGGCGAGCACGTTGTTGATCTGGTTGGGGTAGTCGGAGCGACCGGTGGCCACGACGCGGGCGTACTTGTGGGCCAGGTCGGGGTGGACCTCGGGCGTCGGGTTGGCGAGGCCGAAGATGATCGCGTCGTCGGCCATCGACGCCACGATCTCCTCGGGCACCTGCCCGCCGGAGACGCCGATGTAGACGTCGGCGCCGGCCATCACGTCGGCGAGCGTGCCGCGGCGGTCGTAGTGGTCGGCGGTGTCGCGGGCGAGGGCCGCCTTGACCTCCGTGAGGTCGGAGCGCGACGAGTGGAGCACGCCCTTGCGATCGAGGACGGCGATGTCGGTGATGCCGGCCTCGAGCAGGATGCGCGCCACCGCGACGCCGGCGGCGCCGGCTCCCTGCACCACCACCCGGGCGGTCGCGGCGTCGCGGCCGGTGAGCCGCAGCGCGTTGGTCAGCGCGGCCAGGGCGACCACGGCGGTGCCGTGCTGGTCGTCGTGGAAGACGGGGATGTCGAGGCGCTCCTTGAGCCGCGCCTCGATCTCGAAGCAGCGGGGCGCCGAGATGTCCTCGAGGTTGATGCCACCGAAGCTCGGGGCGAGCCGCACGACGGTCTCGATGATCTCCTCGACGTCGGTGGTGTCGAGGCAGATCGGCACCGCGTCGACGCCGCCGAACTGCTTGAACAGCACGGCCTTGCCCTCCATCACCGGCATCGCGGCGGCCGGTCCGATGTCACCGAGGCCGAGGACGGCGGTGCCGTCGGTGACGACGGCGACCGTGTTGGGCACCCACGTGTAGTGCTGGGTCATCGACGGGTCGGCGGCGATCGCCTCGCACACCCGGGCGACGCCGGGGGTGTAGGCGAGCGACAGCTCGTCGGGACCGGTCAGGGCGACCGTCGAGACGATCTCCATCTTGCCGCCGACGTGCAGGTCGAACACGGGGTCGCCGGCGTGCGGGTGCGAAGCCATGCCGGCGATACTCGCACAGCTCAGTGGCCCCGAAGCCCGCGTCCCACACGTGGGGAAGGCCACACCCGCAGCCGCACGACGCCCAGCACGTCGCCCGCCGGAACGGTGCCGCGGTGCCGCGAGTCGACGCCCTCGGCCGGGTTGTCGCTCAGCAGCCACCAGCCGGCCCCGCCCGATCGCGTACGCCGCTCCTCCACCGCCCGCTTGACCGCCACCGTGCCGTCGGGGAAGCGGGCGACGACGAGGTCCCCCGGGCGGGGCCGAACGCCGTGGCGCACGAGCAGCAGGTCTCCCTCACGCAACGTCGGGAGCATCGACCGCCCGCGCACGACGGCGGTCCCGAAGGGCGGTCCGGAGCGTCCACCCCACGGGGCGAGACCCCGCTGCCGACGCCGCTCCACGCGGAGTAGTGTCGCAGCCAGATGCACATTGTCCCGATCGAGAGGAACCCGATGCTTCGCCACCTGCTCGCCCCCACTGTCGAGGTCTCTGCGCACTGCGACCTTCCGTGCGGCGTCTACGACCCCGCCCAGGCCCGCATCGAGGCCGAGTCGATCAAGGCGATCATCGCCAAGGTCGCCGACAACGACGACCCCGACTTCCGCACCCGCGCCATCCTGATCAAGGAGCAGCGCTCGGAGCTCGTCAAGCACCACCTGTGGGTGCTGTGGACCGACTACTTCAAGCCCCCGCACTTCGAGAAGTACCCCCAGCTGCACACGCTGGTCAACGAGGCCACCAAGCTCGCCGGCGCCTCGGGCACCAAGGGTGAGCTCGACGCCGCCAAGGCCGACGAGCTGCTCGCCAAGATCGACGAGATCGCCGAGATCTTCTGGGAGACGAAGAAGGCCTGAACGAAGTGAAGGCCTTCGAGTCAGAAAGCGCGAGCGAGCCTGCGAGCTCGCGGCCGCAGAAGAAGGCCTGACCCGCACCGTCCGACGCCGCCCCGGCCCACTGTGGACCGGGGCGGCGTCCGGCATCTCGGGCTGGCTAGGCTCGAGACGAGGGACGGAGGCCCGATGATCGAGCAGGTCACGCTGCGCGACGGCACCGACGCGTTCGTCGTACCGCTCGAGCGCACCGACCGGGACACGCTCGCGGCCGAGTTCGACTCGCTGTCGCCGGAGTCGCAGCGCCGCCGGTTCCTGGCGCCGGTGCGCCACCTGTCCGACGCGATGCTGGCGCACCTGGTCGACGACGTCGACGGCACCAACCACATCGCCCTCGTGCTGTGCGCCGAGACCAGTCCCGACGTCTACGACCCCATCGCGCTGGCCCGGCTCGTGCGCTACACCGACGCCTCCGAGGCCGCCGACCTGGCGGTCACCGTCAAGGACGCGTGGCAGGGCCGCGGGGTGGCCTCGGTGCTCCTCTCGGTGCTGATGCGGCGGCGGCCCGCGGGTGTGCACCGCATCGTGACCGAGGTGCTGCGCGACAACCCGGCGTCGCTGGCGATGCTGCGCCGGCTCGGCAAGCTGAGCCTGCGCGACGGGGGCAGCGGGGTCTACAGCGTGGTCGTCGAGCTCGAGTCCGCACCGACCGAGCCGGCGTCCGAGACCGCGACCGGGGCAGCGACGGACGCGGGGGCACCCGCCGGCCGGCCGGCCCCCGGAGCGGGCCCGCCCGAGGAGGCCAGGACCCCCGCGCTGGTGGGCGACTCGCAGCAGCGCCACGCGTTGCGCACCCGCGACCAGGTGTGTCCGTGGTTCGACTGAACGACACGGCTAAGGTGTGCGCAGCATCGGCCTCGAGGACGGGATATTGACGCAGATGGCAGACAACACGGGGGGTTCGCGCGCAGACGTGGAGCTGAGGCTGCCCGCGCAGAGTGCGTTCGCGACGATCGTGCGCACGACCGCCGCGGGGCTCGCGGCACGGCTCGACTTCACCATCGACGACATCGAGGACCTCCGCATCGCCATCGGCGAGGCGACCGCACTGGTCATCCCCGAGGCCGATCCCGGCACCGACCTCGTGGCCTCGTTCTGGTTCGGCCGGGGCTCGATGACCGTCGAGCTGCAGGCCGACGCGGTGGACGACCCGCCGCTCGACACCGAGAGCTTCGCCTGGCAGGTGCTCGACACGATGGCGCAGGACGCGTCGGCGGGACCGGAGGGGGGACGCTTCCGCGTCCGCTTCACAGTCTCGTCGGCGGTCGTTGCGGGAATGACAGGTGCCGAGCTCTGACATGAGCACAGACACGGGGGACACGGGGGGCGGGACGGGGCTCGAGGCCGCCGTCGACCACGGGCTCGACGACGACGTCGTGCCTCGTGGTCTCGAGCAGGTGCGCGCGCGCAGCGCCGAGCTCTTCACACTGATGCGCGACGACGAGGCGAGCAGCGCCGAGCGGGCGACGGCACGCGACGACCTGGTGCACCTGCACCTCTCGCTGGTCGAGCACTGCGCGCGCCGGTTCCGCAACCGCGGCGAGCCGTTCGAGGACCTCGTGCAGGTCGGCACGATCGGCCTGATCAAGGCGGTCGACCGCTTCGAGACCGACCGCGGGGTCGAGTTCTCCACCTACGCCACCCCGACGGTGATCGGCGAGATCAAGCGCCACTTCCGCGACAAGGGCTGGGCGATCCGGGTGCCGCGCCGGCTGCAGGAGCTGCGGATGCAGATCGGCGGGGCGACCGGTGAGCTGACCCAGAGGCTGGGCCGCTCCCCCACGCCGCGCGAGCTCGCCGAGGTCATCGGGTGCACGGTCGAGGAGATCATGGAGGGCATCGAGTCGTCCCACGCCTACGCCACGCTCTCGCTCGACGCCTCCGACGACAACGACGAGGGCCCGCCCGCGATGCTCGCCTCGCTGGGGGTCGAGGACGCCAACATCGAGCACGTCGAGATCCGCGAGTCGATCAAGCCGCTGCTCGAGGGCCTCGGTGAGCGGGAGAAGCGGATCCTGCTGCTGCGCTTCTTCAAGAACATGACCCAGTCGCAGATCGCCGAGGAGATCGGCGTCTCCCAGATGCACGTCTCCCGGCTGCTGACCCGCACCCTCGCCCAGCTGCGCACCTCCCTCGAGGCCGACTAGCAACCGCCCGGCCGGGCGCCGCACCCACCCCCGGCGCGGAGCCGGAGCGGCGGAGCCGACAATTGGCCCGCCCACCGCCCAGCCCGAGAGCGACCCGTCCGTGCCCGCCACCTCCCAGCCCACCGCGCTCGGTACGTCCTCCTCCCCCGCAGCCTCCCCCGCGGCCTCCCCCGCAGCCTCCCCCGCGGCCTCCCCCGCAGCCTCCCCCGCGGCCTCCCCCGCGGCCTCTGGCTCCGGGCGGCGCTGGCAGCCGGCGACCCACCGCCAGGGCGCACCCGTCCTGACCGGCCGCGACCGCCTGATCGCCTCGCGCTTCTCCTACGGGCTCACCCCCGAGCTCGCGCGCCAGGTGCGGCGCGCGGGGGGCGGGCGCGCCTGGTTCCGCGAGCAGCTGCGGCCCGGGCGGATCGCCGACCCCGCCGTGGCCCGGATGGCGGGCTGGTGGCCGAGCCTGTCGCTCGACCCCGTGACGATGACCCGGCGCTCCAACGACGGCACGGAGCACACGGGCGTGGTGATGAACCACTACCAGCGCGAGCTGCTGTGCCGCCGCATCGTCACCCGCCGCCAGGTGCTCGAGGTGCTCACCGAGTTCTGGGAGGGCCACTTCCACGTGCCCGTGACCGGCGACGGCGTCTTCGGGTTCCGTCGCGACTACGGGGAGACCATCCGCGCGCACGCCCTCGGCCGCTTCGCCGACCTGCTGCACGCCACCACCACCCACCCCGCGATGGGGATGTTCCTCGACAACGCCGAGTCCACGCGCCTCGCGCCCAACGAGAACCTGGGCCGTGAGCTCCTCGAGATCCACACGGTGGGGCGTGGCGCGTACGACGAGGACGACGTCAAGGACTCCGCCCGCATCCTCACCGGGTGGCGGGTCGTCTCCTGGACCACCTGGGCCACTGACTACCGGGCCGCCGACCACTGGACCGGCCGGGTCAGCGTGATGGGCTTCCACGACGCCAACGCCGACCCCGACGGGCGCGCGCTGACGCGCCGCTACACCGACTACCTCGCCTCCCACCCCGCGACGGTGGAGCGGATCTGTCGCAAGCTGGCCACGAAGTTCGTCGCCGACTCCCCGCCGGCGTCCCTGGTGCGGTCCATGGTCCGCGCCTGGCACCGCACCGACGGCAGCATCGCCCAGGTGCTGACCACGATGGTCGACTCCCGCGAGTTCACCCGGGCCAGCCGGCCCAAGGTGCGCACTCCCGGCGAGGACGTCGTGGCGACCTACCGGGCGCTCGGGGCCGTGCCGCGCCGCCCGACCCGGGAGAGCGACGCCGCCCAGGAGGTCGTGTGGCAGTGCTACCACCTCGGCGACGGTCCCCACGCGTGGCCGCGCCCCGACGGCCCGCCGGTCACCAACGACGCCTGGTCCACCCCCAACCGGGTGCTGGCGTCCTTCCACGTGCACTACCGGATGGCCGGCGGCTGGTGGCCGGCGACCGGGACCGGGCTGCGGCCACCGCGCGCGTGGCTGCCCGCCGAGCGGCTCACGATGGCCGAGCTGGTCGACCACCTGTGCCGCACGATGCTCGGCAGGCCGTCGTCTCCCCGCCTGCTCGAGACCGCCTGCCGGGCCGTCGACATAGCCCCCGGCGCCCGGATCACCCGCCGTCACCGGGTCGTGCGCACGCACATGCCGGTCCTGCTCACCGCCCTGCTGGACACCCCCGACCACCTGACCCGCTGAGGACACGCGTTGCCGACCCCCTCCCGACCTCCCTGCAACGACCCGGCGTGCGCCGAGATGGCGGCGACCGCGGTGTCGCGGCGCTCCGTGATGACCGCGGCCGTCGCCGGTGGGGCGCTGGCGGCCGTCTTCGGCGACACCCACGTACGCGCCCACGTCGCCTCGCCGACCGCTGCGCTCGCCGGGGCGCCCGCGACGGCGGCCACCGCTGCAGCGGCCCCCGCGCTGGTGGTGCTGTCGCTGCGCGGCGGCGCTGACGGTCTCAGCCTGGTGGTCCCGCACGGTGACCCGGTCTACCGCCAGGCCCGCCCGCGCCTCGCCGTCCCCGCCGAGCGGCTGCTCGTCGCCGACTCGATGTTCGGCCTGCACCCCGCGCTGGGCCCGCTCGCCGACTGGTGGCGCAGCGGCCGGCTGGCCGCGGTGCACGCCGCCGGCCTGCCCGCTCGCAACCGCTCGCACTTCGCCGCGATGGAGGAGGTCGAGGACGCCGACCCGACCTCGTCGCTGCGGGTGGGCTGGCTCAACCGGCTGATGGGCCTGGACGCCGTCACCTCGCCGCTGCAGGCCATCCACATGGGCGGCCCGGTGCCGCCCTCGTCCCTGGCCGGCCCCGAGCAGTCCTTCGCCGTCCCCGACCCGGGAGCGGTGCGGCTCGCCGCGGACGGCGTGGTGAACCGCCGGGCACGACGCCGGTCGCTGCAGGTGGCCTGGGGCGGCGGCGGACCGCGTCCGCTGTCCGCCGCCGTGCGGGCCGCACCCCGGCTGGTCGACTCGTTCGCGCCGGCGGCCGCGGCCGGCCCGCGCGCCGAGTTCCCCACGACGTTCCTCGGCGACGCCCTGTCGTTCGCCTCGCGCACGCTGCGCTCGGGGGTGGGCGCCCAGGTCGTGACCGTCGACCACGGGGGCTGGGACATGCACGCCGACCTCGGCACGGTCGAGTCCGGAGGCATGCGCACGCTCGCCACCGAGCTCGGCGAGGCGCTCGCCGCCCTTCTCACCGACCTCGGCCCCGACCTCGAGCGGACCACGGTGGTCGTGCTGAGCGAGTTCGGCCGCCGGACCGAGGAGAACAGCAGCCTCGGCCTCGACCACGGCTACGGCAACGCGATGCTGCTGGCCGGCGCGGGCGTCGTCGGCGGGCAGGTGCACGGGCGGTGGCCAGGGCTCACCCTCGGCGCCGACGCGGACCTTCTGGTCACGACCGACTACCGCAGCGTCCTGGCCGAGGTCGTGCGCACCCGGTTCGGGGTCGCCACCGACACGGTGTTCCCGGGCTTCTCCCCCACCCCGGTCGGCGTGATGCGCGGCTGAGTGCCGCTAGTCGTCGAGGCGGTCGTTCTCCTCGAGCACCTTCGTCGTCGCGGGGTGGAGCAGGCCGCCGATGACCAGCAGCGCGGCGAGCGCGAGCCCTCCCGGCAGCACGACCGACCAGACGTCGCGGAGGTTCCAGGCCATGCCCAGCTGGATCAGCTGCGCCATCACGACCGGTCCGCGGGCCGACCGACGGACGTTGCGCAGCGCCCACGCGCACCAGGCGAGTGCGGCCGCGCCGGCCACGAAGAACGCCGCGGTGGTGATGCCCATGGCGAGCCGGACGGCGCGCAGGTGGAACAGCTCGACGACGCCGAGGCTGAGGAGCAGGAGGGCCTCGAGCCCCACGAGCGCCGCCGCGAGCAGCAGCGGGGGCGGGGCTTCGAGGGCGCGACGAGCGGGACCAGGCGGGGGCGTAACGGGCACCGGACAACAGTAGTTGTGACGGACGCGACCAGCGGTGGGGGTTGTGTGAACGTTCAAAGGTTGGGAGTCTGGACGTTGCGCACATCGGCGCCCGGGCCAGCTGAACGTCCGTAAACAGCAACCGACGTGATGTGAAAGAGGGAATCCCCCACCCATGGATTGGCGCAGCCGCTCAGCATGCCTCGACGAGGACCCCGAGCTGTTCTTCCCCATCGGCAACACCGGTCCTGCGATCCTCCAGATCGAGGAGGCCAAGCAGGTGTGCCGTCGATGTGAGGTACGCGAGCAGTGTCTCGCGTGGGCCCTCGAGGCCGGACAGGACCACGGAGTGTGGGGTGGCCTCAGCGAGGACGAGCGCCGCGCACTCAAGCGGCGCAACGCCAGGGCCCGCATCCGCACCGCCTGACCACGCCTCAGTCGACCGGCAGGTCCGCCTGCACCCGCGCGCCCCGGCTCCCGGGGCCGATCTCGAGCACGCCGCCGAGCTCGGACTCCACGAGCGTGCGCACGATCGACAGCCCCAGCTGGGTGGACGCGTCGGGGTCGAAGTCGTCGGGCAGCCCCCGGCCGTCGTCCTCGACCACCACGTGCAGCCGGCCGGTGATGCGGCGCGCGGTGACCACCACGCGCCCCGCCTGATCGAGCGTCTCCGGGTCCTGGCCCGCGTAGCCGTGCTCGACGGCGTTCTGCAGCAGCTCGGTGAGCACCATCGCGAGCGGCGTGGCCGCCTCCGACGGCAGCTTGCCGAAGGAGCCCTCGCGCACCACGCGCACCGGCACCTCCACCCCGCTGACGTCGACGACCATCGAGCCGAGCCGGTCGGCGATCTCGTCGAAGTCGACGGTCTCCTCCACGGCGTGGCTCAGCGTCTCGTGCACGATGGCGATGGAGCCCACCCGGCGCACCGCCTCCTCCAGCGCCGCCTTGGCGTCGTCGGCGCGGGTGCGGCGGGCCTGGAGGCGCAGCAGCGCCGCGACGGTCTGCAGGTTGTTCTTCACCCGGTGGTGGATCTCGCGGATGGTGACGTCCTTGGTGACCAGCTCGCGGTCGCGGCGACGCAGCTCGCTGACGTCGCGCACCAGCAGGAGGGCGGCACTGCGCTCGCCGTCCGGGCTCAGCGGGATGCTGCGCACGATGAGGGTGACCTCGTCGGTGCCGACCTCGGTGGCCCGGCCGTCCCGGCCGCCCAGCACCGCGCTGAGCGTCTCCTCGTCGGGCCGCTTGCGCGCCGGCACCAGCTCGCGGGTCAGGTCGGTGAGGACGAGCCCGGCGAGGTCGCCCTGCAGGCCGAGGCGGCGGTAGGCCGAGAGCCCGTTGGGGCTGGCGTAGACGACGCGACCCGCCTGGTCGAGCCTGACGAAGCCGTCGCCCACCCGCGGTGAGTCGGCGTGGTCGCTGCGCTGGCCGCTCAGCGGGAAGCGGCCTGCGGCGATCATCTGGGTGAGGTCGGACGCGGTCTGGAGATAGCTGAGCTCGAGCCGGCTGGGGGTGCGGACGCCGATGAGGTTGGTGTTGCGCGCGATGGTGGCGATCACCCGTCCCGCGCGGCGCACCGGGATGACCTCCACCCGCACCGGCACGTCGTCGCGCCACTCCGGGTCGCCCTCGCGCACGACCCGACCGGTGTCGAAGGCCTCGTCGAGCATCCGCCGCCGGCCGATGGGGACGAAGGTGCCCAGCACGTCGTCCACGAGGGCGGTCGGTCCGGTCGTCGGGCGCATCTGACCGCCCGCCCAGTAGCCCTTCGCCTCCCGGTCCGGCAGCCACAGCACGAGGTCGGCGAAGGACAGGTCGGCCAGGATCTGCCAGTCGGCCATGAGCAGCTGGAGCCAGGCGATGTCGTCCTCGACGAGGTCGGTGTGGGCTCGCACGAGCTCGTGGAGGGAGGGCACCCGCCCAGACTAGGGCGGTGCGGGAGGCGACTGGCAGGATGGCCCCCATGTCGCTCGGGTACTGGAACCAGGTGCAGGCCGCCGGGTTCGAGGTGCCCTCGGACCGTCCGCTCGACGACCTCACGGCCGAGCTGACCACCATGCTCGGCTCCACCCGCGCCGACGTCCGCGACGGCACCGCCTACCCCGCCCTGGCGACCTGGATCGACAACGGCGTCTACGACGACCTGCTGGCCGGGCTCGGCGACGGCATGGTCGCGGGGCTCGCGGTCGGGCTGGGCGAGTCCGGCACCGACACCGTCTTCCGCCGCAGCTTCAGCGCGCTCATCGTGGCCGAGTGCCTCGAGCGCGACACCGCGCACCGCCTGGTGCCCGCCGCCAAGATCCTCGACTGGGGCGACCGGATCGCGGTGTGGTTCCTCGCCGAGCGCGACACCCGGGGCTTCGTGCCGGGCAAGGGCTGGGCCCACGCGGTGGCCCACGGCGCCGACGCGATCGCCGCCCTCGGCGAGTCACCCCACCTCGGCGGGCCCGAGCACGAGGTGCTGCTCGACGTCCTCGCCGAGCGCGTGCTGCGGCAGCCGGCGGACGAGCCGCTGGCGTCCGGCGAGCTCGACCGGATGGCCCACGCGGCGATGCGCGTCCTGCGCCGCAACACGCTCGGCACCGACGAGCTCGAGCCGTGGGTGCACCGCATCGCCGCCGCGGGCAACCCGTTCGGCAAGGGCGGTGACACCGACCCGTTCCTCCCCGCGGCGATGCCCCAGGCGTTCCTGCGCGCCCTGTTCGTCCACCTCTCCCTGTCGCCCGACCCGCCCGAGGTACGTCCCGACCTGCTCCTCACCGTGATCGAGGCGCTGCGCCTGACCAACGTGCACTACCTGCAGGCGCGCACCCACTAGCCTGCTCGCATGACCGAGATCACCGGCCACAGCGGCGAGCTCGCCGTCCATGTCGCCCGCGCCCACGGCGTCGAGACGATGTTCACCCTCTCCGGCGCCCACGTGTTCCCGATGTACGACGGCGTGGTGCGGATCAACAAGGACGGCCAGGACCCGCCGATGCGCCTGCTCGACGTGCGCCACGAGCAGACCGCGGCGTTCGCCGCCGAGGCCACCGGCAAGCTCACCCGCGTGCCGGGCCTGGCCGTCCTCACCGCCGGCCCCGGCGTCACCAACGGCATCAGCGCGATCGCGCAGGCCCAGTTCGCCGGATCGCCGATGGTCGTGGTCGGCGGTCGCGCCCCGCAGAACCGCTGGGGCACCGGCTCGCTCCAAGAGCTCGACCAGCCGCCGATCATCGAGCCCGTCGCGAAGGCGGCCACGACGCTGATGACGGCCGGCGAGGTGGCGGCCGGCATCGACGAGGCCTTCACGCTCGCGCGCTCCAGCCACCGCGGTCCCGTCTTCGTCGACGTCCCGATGGACGAGTTCTTCAGCTCCGCCTCCGGCACCATCGGCTCGGGTGAGGGCACCCGCATCGAGCCCGACGGCGACGCGATCGACACCGTCGCGCGCCTGCTCGCCGGCGCCGAGCGGCCCGTGCTGGTGCTCGGCACCGACGTGTGGGCCGACCACGCCGAGGCGGCCGCACTCCGCTTCGTCGACGACCTCGGCATCCCCACGCTGACCAACGGCATGGGGCGCGGGCTGATCCCCGGCGGGCACCGCAGCCTCGTCACCAAGGCCCGCGGCGCGGCGCTCGCCGGAGCCGACCTCGTGGTCGTGGTGGGCACGCCCCTGGACTTCCGCCTCGGCTACGGCGCCTTCGGCGGGCCCGACAAGAGCCCGACGGGCGCCTTCGCCCGGGTCGTCCACATCGCCGACTCCCCCGGCCAGGTCTCCCACCACGCCGACCTCGCGGCGTCCGTCGCGGGCGACCTCACCACGGTCCTCGACGGCCTGCAGGCCGCGATCGAGCGCGGCGACAAGCCCGACTGGCGGGCCTGGTCCGACCAGCTCGCCGACCAGGTGCGGGCCGCCGCCGAGCGCGACGCCCAGCTCCTCACTGCCGAGGCCGACCCGATCCACCCCGCGCGGATCTACGGCGAGCTCGTTCCCCGTCTGGAGGACGACTCGGTGGTCATCGGCGACGGTGGCGACTTCGTGTCGTTCGCCGGCAAGTACGTCGAGCCGAAGCGTCCCGGCGGCTGGCTCGACCCCGGCCCCTACGGCTGCCTCGGCGCCGGCCTCGGCGCGGCCATCGCGGCCCGCATCGCCCGCCCCGACGCCCAGGTGACGCTGCTGCTCGGCGACGGCGCGGCCGGCTTCTCGCTGATGGACGTCGACACCCTGGTCCGCCACGACCTGCCGGTCGTCATGGTGATGGGCAACAACTCCGCCTGGGGCCTGGAGAAGGGCCCCATGCAGATGCTCTACGGCTACGACGTGGCCGCCGACCTGGCCCAGCGCACGCCCTACGACCAGGTGGTCACCGCGCTCGGCGGTGCCGGCGAGACCGTGACCGACCCCCGGCAGATCGGGCCCGCGCTCGACCGGGCCTACGCCTCCGGCGTGCCCTACCTCGTCAACGTCATCACCGACGTCGACGCGGCCTACCCCCGCAACACCTTCGGCATCTGAGGCCGGCGACGGTGACCGGGCTGGAGCTGCGCCGGATCCGTCAACCGGAGTGGTCGGCCGCCGGCGACGTGTGCGTGGCGGCCTACGGGCCGTTCCTCGCCCGCGCCGGCGACGACTACCGCCGCCGGCTGCACGACGTGGCGACCCGCGACGCGGAGGCCGAGGTGTGGGTGGCGCTCGACGGCGAACGTGTGCTCGGCAACGTCACCTACTGCCCGCTCGGGTCGCGGTGGCGCGAGATCGCGCGCGACGACGAGGGCGAGTTCCGGATGCTCGCGGTCGACCCCGCCACGCAGGGCCGTGGGGCGGGCACCGCACTCGCCCGCCTGTGCGAGGACCGCGCCCGCGAGGACGGCGCCACCAGCATGGTGCTGTCGTCGTTGGCGGTCATGTCGGCGGCGCACCGCGTCTACGAGCGCCTGGGCTACTCCCGCGAGCCGGGCCGGGACTGGTCGCCCCGGCCGGGCGTGGACCTGCTCGCCTTCACCAAGTCGCTCTGAGCCTTCAGCAGGCGCGAGCCGTCGTCGGGTCGTCGACGTCGCCGAAGCAGGCGGTCCCCCACGGCACCGCGGCCATCTCGGTGCCGGAGACCATCTGCCACCGCCACACCTCCCACGTGCCGTCCTCGCCCTCGACGGCCGAGACCAGCGCGCCGTCGGTGGTCAGCCAGGTGCGGGTGCCGTCGGCGGTGAGCGCGATCTCCCCGGTCGGGACGAGGGCGCGCAGCCGGTCGCCGTCCTGCACGACGACCTGCACCCAGGACGGGTCCGAGGCCGAGATCACCACGAAGGAGGCGCCGTCGGGCATGACCGACGCCGGCTGCACCGTCGCGACGCGCGGATCGGCCACGTCGAGCCGGTGGCGGACAGTGCGGCCGTCCTCCCCCTCGACGACGAGCACCGGGGGGTCGCCCGCGTCGATGCGGGCGGTGAAGCGGTAGCCGATGTCGAAGCGGGCGGTCTCCCCCGGCCCGAAGGCGTCCTCCGACGCAGGGGCCAGGTCGGGCAGCGCTTCCTCCGTGTCGTCGCCGCACGGCCGACCCGGCGACGGCGGCCCGAGCCCCATCCGCAGGCACCCGGCCTCCGTCGCCCGGAGCACCCCGTCGTCGTCGAGGCCCCACCGCCACGCGTCGACCACGATGGTCTCGGGCCGCAGCAGGGTCATGCCGCCCTCGGCGTACGCGTCGACCGACCGGCTCGACCACAGCTCGCCGTCCTCGATCCAGTAGTCGTGGAGGTGGACCATCTCGTAGTGCTCGGTCGCGCTGCCCGCCACCGGGACGTTGGCGTGCACCAGCAGGTCGGGGCGGTCGGGGACCGCTTGCACCAGCAGGCCGTCCCGCAGGTCGAACACGGCCGGGGCGTGGTGACCCCCGACGGCGCTGGGGTCGAGCTCGTGCAGCAGCACGAGCTCCTGGTCGCCGTCCCCGTCCGCGTCGACGGGCTCGAGGGCAGTGGTGCCGATGGTGGAGCCGAGCTCGGCGATGCCGTACGCCTCCTGGCTGGTGCTGCTGACGATCGTCTGGATCCGGATCCGACCGTCGTAGTCCTTCGTGCGCTCGGCGAGGAACTGGACCTTCTCCTTCACCCCGTCGCCGTCCAGGTCCAGCCGGGCCGGGCTCGACAGGTCGCCGGCCTTCCAGTCGCGCCCCACGTCGGCGGGCAGCTCCACCCGTGGCGCATCGGGCTGCGGCGCCACGTCGTCGGACCGGGTGTCGCGGCCGAGGCCCTGGACGACGACGCCCAGCACGAGCAGCACCGCGGCGGCCGTGGCCAGCAGCACCCACGGCGAGCGCCAGCGCGGGCGCAGCGGCATCACCGGGGCGAGTGGCGCCAGGTCCTCGGGGCGGACCAGCTCGGCGCGAGCGGCCAGGGCGGCGCGCAGCCGGTCCTCGACGGCGGGACCGGCGCCGGGTGTGGTGCTCATCGCTGCTCCTCCCCCAGGTCGTGGGTGGACGTCATGGCCTTCTCGAGCGCGACCAGCGCACGGCTGGCGGTCGACTTCACGGTGCCCGGGCTGATGTCGAGCGTCCGGGCGATCTCGGCCTCCGACAGGTTGGACCAGTAGCGCAGCACCAGGACCTCCCGCTGCCGCGGCGCGAGCCTGTGCAGCGCGTCGATGACCTCGCGGTGCTCCTCCGCAAGCACCGCGCTGTCCTCCGGCGTGGGCGGGGAGGGATCGTGGGGTGGTGAGTACGCGCGCGCCGTACGCCGCCGGCGCAGCGCCGAGCGCGCCGTGTTGACCACCGAGACCCGCAGGTAGGCCAGCGCCTTCGACGGGTCCCTGACCGCGTCGGGGCGACGGGCGAGCGCGGCGAACGCGTCCTGCACGACGTCCTCCGCGGACGCGAGGTCGTCGACCAGCAGCACCGCGAGCCGGACCAGGCCGAGGCGGTGGGCGGCGTAGAGCTCGGTGATGTCGACGGACGGCTCCATCCCGGTCCCCACCCCTGCGGTCCTCGCGCTCATGTCTGGTAGACGTGTGTGCGCCCCTCAGGTTGCCGCACCGACCTCACGTTCCCCGGAAGGCCCGCCCATGCCCGACCTCGCGCCCGCCACGCTGACCTACGCCGTCACCGACGACGACACCGCCGCCGCGGTGGGCAGCGGGTCGCTCCCCGTCCTCGGCACCCCGCGGCTGCTCGCCTGGCTGGAGGCCGCCACCTGCGCCTGCCTCGACCCGGTGCTCGAGGAGGGGTCCACCAGCGTGGGCACCCGGGTGCAGGTGGAGCACCTGGCGGCCAGCCCCGTGGGCGCCGAGGTGGAGGTCAGCGCCTCCAGCGCCTACGAGGACGGCCGGCTGCACCGCTTCACCGTCAGCGCCCGCGACACCACGTCCGGCAAGGTGCTCGCGGCCGGCGAGATCACCCGCGTCGTGGTGGACGCCGAGCGGTTCCTCTCGCGCCTCTGACGGCTGTCGTCACGACAGCTGCGACAGTGCGGCGGCGAGGATGCGTGCTGCCTGCGGGAAGCGCTCGGGGTCCTCGGCCGAGAAGTTCAGGCGGACGAAAGGGCCCGTGGGCTCGGCGGGGAACCACTCGTCCCCGGGCGCGATGGCCAACCCGTTGACCTCGCACTCGCGCACGAGCTGACCAGGGTCGACTCCGTCGGGCAGTCGTGCCCAGAGGTTCAGGCCGCCGACGGGCACCTGCTCGACGAGCAGGTCCGGCGTCTCGGCTGCCAGGGCCGCGAGCAGCAGGTCGCGCCTACGTCGGAGGTGCTGCCGCATCGTGCGCAGGTGGCGGGGCCACGCGGGCTGCGTGACCACGTCGAGTGCTGCTGCCTGGAGGACGCCGCTGACGTACATGGTCTCCGCAGCACGGTCCGCGAGGATGCGGTCCCTGGCGGGCCCGCGCGCGATGAGGGCGGCGACACGCAGTGCCGGTGACACCGACTTGGTGAGCGAGCGAAGGTAGATGACGTGGCCGTCGTCGTCGTGGCCGACCAGCGGCTGTGCCTCGGCGTCGAGTCCGAGGTCGTGCGCCCAGTCGTCCTCGACCAGGAACGCGCCGTGCCGGCGGACGACGTCGAGCACCGCCTGTCCGGTCTCGGGGGCCCACTGCGAGCCCGTCGGGTTGGCGAAGGTCGGCTGGGCGTAGAACGCGCGGGCCCCGGTCGCGGCGAACGCTCGCTCCACCTCGCCGGGATCCGGACCGGCCGGCCCGGTCGGGACAGGCACCACCGTGACACCGCTCTGCCGCGCGGCCAGGATGGCGCCCCAGTAGGTCGGAGACTCGATGAGGAGCGGCTGGCCGGGACCGACCAGCGCGCGGAAGATCGAGCTCAGGCCGCACTGGCTCCCGGCGATGACCAGCGCATCGCGTGCCGTCGGCGGACTCACCCCCGACGAGACGCTCGCTGCCACCTGGCTGGCGAACCACGCCTGGAGCTCGGGCAGCCCGGCGGCCGGGGACCTCGTGAGGGCGGCGCCGGTCCGGGCCGCTCGCGTCAACGCCGAGCGGACCAGTCGTCCGGGGAGGAGCTCGGGAGACGGGTAGCCCGAGTGCAGAGCGATGACGTCGCCCGCGGACAGACGCTGGGTCGACGACAGTCCTGCGTGGCTCGACGGCGGTGCGCCGAGCGCCGCCGTCTGCCAGCCGTGGTCCACGGATCGCACCGGTCGCACAGCGCGTACGAACGTCCCGACCCCGGGTCGGCTCTCCACCAGGCCGCGTGCCTCCAGCTGCCGCATGGCCTTCTGGACGGTCACCGGGCTCGCCCCGAACTCACGGGTCAGCGCCCGGTTGGACGGCAGCCTGGCACCCGGCGCGGCCTCCGACACCCAGGATCGGAGCGCCGCGACGATCCGACTTGCGCTATCGTTCTCCATGAGAGCGAACAGTAGCGCTACCGCTCCGGACCCGCGTGTGTTATCCGATCGCTCCGGCCTGGCGTGGGGCTTCCTCGGGGTCCTGGCCTTCTCCTTCACGGTGCCGTTCACCCGGATCGCGGCGGACGACGGCTTCCCCGCGCTGTTCATCGGCTCCGGCCGTGCCGTCGCCGCATCGGTGCTGGCGGCGCTGGCGCTGTCGATGACACGTCAGGCGCGCCCGAGCGGGCCGCAGTGGGCGCGCCTGACGATCGTGGCCGGCGGCGTCGTCGTCGGGTTTCCCCTCCTGACCTCCTACGCGCTCACCTCCGCCCCGGCCAGCCATGGGGCGGTCGTCATCGGCCTGCTCCCGGCGGCCACCGCGGCCATGGCCGTCCTGCGCGCCAAGGAGAAGGTGTCGGCGGGGTTCTGGGCGCTCGCCGGGCTGGGCGCGCTCGTTGTCGTCACCTTCGCTGCCCTCCAGCACGGGGGGCCCGGATCGCTGCGCTGGACTGACCTGATGCTCTTCGGGGCCGTGGTCGCCGCCGCGGTCGGCTACGCCGAGGGCGGTCTGCTCGCACGGGAGCTGGGAGCGTGGCAGACCGTGTCCTGGGCCCTGGTCCTGTCCGCGCCCCTGATGCTCGGGCTCACCTGCATCTCGATGGCCCAGGAGGTGCCGACCGGCACCGGCGGGCAGTGGCTGGCCTTCGGCTACCTGAGCGTGGTCTCGATGTACCTCGGGTTCTTCGCCTGGTACCGGGGACTCGGCATCGGTCCCATGGCACAGGTCAGCCAGGTCCAGCTCGTCCAGCCGGTCCTGAGCATCGTGTGGTCCGCGCTCGTCCTCCGTGAGCGCCTCGGGTGGGCGACCGTCGTCGGCGGCGGCGTCGTCGTCCTCTGCGCGTGGCTGGCCGTACGCGCCCGGTTGAACCGCGACCCCCTCGTCCGGTGACTGCCTGACCGGAGACCGGACGCCGCGGCGCAGGGCATCGTCAGAGCTCGCGGACCACCCGGGCCGGGGAGCCGACCGCGAGCACGCCGGCGGGCAGGTCGCGGGTCACGACCGACCCGGCCCCGACAACCGTGTCGGGCCCGATCGTCACGCCCGGGCACACGATCACGCCGCCACCGAGCCAGACGTTGTCGCCGATCGTGATGGGCTCCGCGGCCTCCCACTTGTCGCGCCGCGGTCCGGGCTCGAGCGGATGGGTGGCGGTGAGCAACTGGACGTTGGGACCGATCTGCACGTCGTCGCCGATCGTGATCGTCGCGACGTCGAGGAGGACCACGCCCCAGTTGACGAAGGTCCGCGCGCCGATCGTCGTCTGGTAACCGAAGTCGCACTGCAGGGGCGGGCGCAGCTGGCTCTCCGCGCCGAAGCCCGCGAACAGCTCCTCGAGCAGCTCGCGACGCCCCACCGTGTCGTTCGGGCTCAACGTGTTGATCCGGTGGGCCAGCAGCTGGGCGCGCCGGGACTCCTCGGCCAGGACGGGGTCGTCGGCGATGTAGGGCTCGCCCGCGAGCATCCGATCGCGCATCGTCTTCTCGGTCATCCGGCCACCGTACAAGTCGCCCGGCCCCGCGCCCGGACATGCAGAAGTCCCCGCCGGAGCGGGGACTTCTACGAGTTGACGGCGCGGGTGCGCGTCAGGCGTTGGGGCGCTTGCCGTGGTTCGCGCCCTTCTTCTTGCGAGCGCGGCGCTTGCGTCCGGTCTTGCCCATGGTGGTCCTCCTGGAGTCGGTGCTCGGAGCAGTGTCTCAAATCCGCCCGGAGGCGGCGAATCGGGTTGGCCCCGGAGCCGGTCGGCTCAGGCGCCGCCGTCGGTGATCTGCACGTGGACCTGGCGCAGCTGCAGGCGTACGCGGTCGCGCAGGGACTCCGGCGCCGACTCCGAGCACGACCGCGCGACGACCTGCTTGACCGCACGCTGGAGGTCGTAGCGCTCCAGGCAGGGACCGCACTCGCGCAGGTGCATCTCGACGACGGCGCAGTCGGCCTGGTCGAGCTCGTTGTCGAGGAGGTAGACGATCCGCTCGATGTAGTCGACGCAGTCGTCGTCCTCGGGGAGGCCGTGGTGCTCGTGGCTGCTCACGACTCGCTCCCCTCTCCTCGTCCGGGCACGGTGGACGCCGGCAGCAGGTCGTTGGCCCGCACGTAGTCGGCGAGCATGTCGCGCAGCTGGCGGCGACCGCGGTGCAGGCGAGACATCACGGTGCCGATGGGCGTGTCCATGATCTCGGCGATCTCCTTGTAGGGGAATCCCTCGACGTCGGCGAGGTAGACCGCGAGGCGGAACTCCTCGGGGAGGCGCTGCAGCGCGTCCTTGACCTCCGAGTCGGGCAGGTGCTCGAGTGCCTCCATCTCGGCGGAGCGCAGCCCCGTCGAGGAGTGCGACTCCGCACGGGCGAGCTGCCAGTCCTCCACGTCCTCCGACATCGACTGCTGCGGCTGCCGCTGCTTCTTGCGGTAGGTGTTGATGTAGGTGTTGGTGAGGATGCGGTAGAGCCAGGCCTTGAGGTTGGTGCCGGGCTTGAACTGGTGGAAGGCGCTGTAGGCCTTGGCGAAGGTCTCCTGCACCAGGTCCTCGGCGTCGGCGGGGTTGCGGGTCATCCGCATCGCCGCACCGTAGAGCTGGTCGAGGTAGGGCAGCGCGTCGCGCTCGAAGCGGGCGGTGCGCTCGTCGGAGCTCTCGTCCTCGACGGCGATCTCGACAGGAGGGGACGTGTCGTCCCGGAGCGATTCAGTCATCGCCTCCCAGAGTACCGCCGTGGGTGGCTCGAGGGTCGTTGCAGTCACACCGACCCAACACCTCACCCCGCCCGGGGATTCCCGACGACGTCACGCACCAGCCACTCCAGCGTCGACTCGACCACGATGCCCATCGCCTCGTCCTGGCCGATGTCGCCCCGTGCGGGGACCTTGAGCCCGTGGTCGGCGCCCGGGACGACCACCATCTCGACCCGCTCGAGGTCGTCGGGGAACTCCTCGGGCCGGCCCATCGCGTCGCGCTCGCCCTGCACGACGAGGGTCGGCAGGCCGACGGCCCGCAGCTCGGAGAGGCGGGTCGGCTCGGTGCGACCGGGCGCGTGCAGCGGGAACGACAGCGCCAGGCAGCCCCGGGCCCCGAGCGAGCGGGCCGTGCGGGCCGCCGACCGGGCGCCGGCGGAGCGTCCGCCCACCACGAGGGGCGTACGCACGCGCATCACGTCGGCGGCACACGTCAGCGCGGCGTCGAGCGTCGGCGGAGGGGTGGCGATCTTGCGCCCGGCCACCCGCCACGGCTGCTCGAACAGCACGACGGACACGCCCTGGGCGGGCAGCGCGTCGGCCAGCGCCCACAGGTCGCGGGCGTCCACGCCCCCGCCGGCGCCGTGGCTGAGCAGGAGGGTGGCGATCGGGCGGCTGGCGCGCCGGGTGTGCAGGCGGCCCTCCCCGTGCGGGGTGGCGACGATGCGGACGGACGCCTTCCTCACTCGTCCTCCAGGGGCAGCGGCTCGATCAGCTCGGGACCGTTGTTGCGCACGTTGCTGACCAGCCGCGGCACGGCGTACGCCTCGAGGCGACCCGGGGCGGCCGGCACCAGGAGGGAGGTGTCGCCCGGCGTCGTCGGGTCGAGCCACTCGTGCCAGCGCTCGCGCTCCACCATCAGCGGCATCCGGTCGTGGATGTGGCCGAGGGAGTCCTCGGCCTCCGTGGTCAGCACCGTGCAGGTCCAGCGGAAGCGGTCGGGGTCGTCCTCGGCCTTCGAGGGGTCGCGCCAGATCTCGTAGAGCCCTGCCATCGCGAGCACCCCGCCGTCCTTGGGACGGATGAAGAACGGCTGCTTGACCGGCTTGCCCTTCGCGTCGGTGCGCGAGGTGGGGTACCACTCGAAGTAGCCGTCGGCGGGCAGCAGCGCGCGGCGGGAGGCGAAGGCCTTGCGGTAGGCGGGCTTGTCCGCCACCGTCTCCATCCGCGCGTTGATCATCCGGTTGCCGATCGAGGGGTCCTTGGCCCACGACGGCACCAGGCCCCACGTGAGGACCCGGAGCTGGCGCTGGGGCGGCTCGTCGGACTCGCGCGACGGCGGCCGCTCGACGACGGCGTAGACCTCCTTGGTGGGCGCGACGTTGTAGTCGGCCGGCAGGGGGGCGGCGATGCGGCTCTCGACGACCTCGAACTCCTCGACGAGGTCGTCGGCGCTCCGGGACGACGCATAGCGGCCACACACGTGGCCCACCCTAGGGGAGCCGAGCCGAGCCGCGCTCAGGCGCGGGCCAGCTCGTCGAGCAGCACGCCCGCGGCCCCGTCGCTGCCGGGGAGCCCTTCGATCCACACGCGCACGTGGGCCCCGGGCTCGGTCGCCTCGAGCAGGGTGCGCAGCACCCGCACGCGCCGGCCGAGCCGGTCGTCGCGCCGGGTCAGGATGCCCACCCGCTGCAGGCCGAGCCGGGCGACCGTCTCGTCGCGCGCGAACGCCGTGCGTGCCAGCTCGCCGCCCCGGGCCAGGCGCATCGCCCGGGTGAAGTGGTCCCCCGGCTCGTCCGACGGCTCACCGAGGGGGATCTCGACGACCACGAGCGCGTGCTCGGGAGTGCCACCGGCACCGCCGGCGCCGGCGAGCCGGTAGAGCTCCGCGAGGCGGCTGCGCAGGTGGGCCTGGCTGGAGAGCCCCGTCAGCGGGTCCTCGCAGGAGAGCTGGTTGAGGTAGCCCAGGGTCGTCTCGCTCCACGCCGTGAGCAGCGCGCCGACGACCTCGTACGGCGGGTCGGCGCGGGCCACCAGCCGGAACGTGTGGCGCAGCCCGGCGAGCGCCTCCTCGACGGAAGCGCCGTCGCGCGCCAGCTCCTCGCCCGCGACGGCGCAGACGCCGACGACGTCCGATCCTGAGGTGAGCGCCTCCCCAACGGCCTCGAACCGGTGCGGCAACCCCGACCGCTCGACGGTGGGCCACGGCCTGCTCACCCCAGGATCGGCTGCCGTGGGACGTCGCCTGCGTACGGCGAAGATCCTCACGGCACACCCCCCTCCCGGGTCGTCTGTCCTGCTGTGGTGGGACGGCCCTCCCCGCGACCCATGACGCGGACCGGACCGGGAATCGCGATTTCTTCACTTTTCTCCGCCGCCCGCACGCCCGGCGCTACAGTCGGACAGCTCCGGCAGCGCGCCGGGCGGTGTTCGGGAAGCGTCCGATCCACATGAGCGTCCAAGCATGAGCACGGCCACCAGCGTCGAGACGCCGAGCGACGCCGAGCTGATCTCGGCGGTCCGCGGCGGGGACGTCGACGCCTACGGCACCCTGTTCGAGCGGCACGTCGACGCCGCCCGGCGCCTGGCGCGCCAGCTCGTCCCGGCCGGGGACGCCGAGGACCTGGTCTCCGAGGCCTTCGTCAAGGTCCTCGGGGCGCTGCAGCGCGGCGGCGGCCCCGACCTCGCCTTCCGCGCCTACCTGCTGACCTGCGTGCGCCGCCTCCAGGTCGACCGATTCCGCTCCGGCGCCCGGCTGCACACCACCGACGACATGGACGCCTTCGACCCCGGTGTCCCGTTCCGCGACACGGCCGTCGAGGGCTTCGAGAGCGCGGCCGCCGCCCGCGCCTTCGCCAGCCTCCCCGAGCGCTGGCAGCTGGTGCTCTGGCACACCGAGGTGGAGGGCGACAAGCCGGCCGACATCGCCGAGATGCTCGGGATGAGCGCCAACTCGGTCTCCGCCCTCGCCTACCGCGCCCGTGAGGGCCTGCGCCAGGCGTTCCTGACCCAGCACGCGGCCGAGCTCGACGAGGACGCCTGCCGGTGGACCCACGCCCAGCTCGGCGCCTACGTCCGCAGGGCGAGCTCGCGCCGGGACGCCGCCAAGGTGGAGCACCACCTCGACGAGTGCCGCTCCTGCATGGCGATCCACCTCGAGCTCACCGAGGTGAACTCCAACCTCGGTGCCATCCTCGCGCCGCTGCTGCTCGGCGGCGTCGCGTCGGCCTACCTGGGTTCGACGGTGTCCGCGGCGTCCGCGCCCTTCGGGATCGGCTCGGTGGTGGGACGGATCCGTGACCTGGCCGTGGCCAACAGCGGCGTGGTCGCCGTCGCAGGTGTGGCTGCCAGCGTCGCCGTCGTCGGTGTGGTCACCGTCGCGCTCGATACCGGCTCCCGCACGACGGCCGAGCCGCCACCGCGCGTGGCGGGCCTGGGGGCAGCGACGGCCAGCACCGGTCCGGACCCGACCGGGCCCGGGGGGTCCTCGCGGCGCAGGCAGTCGGGCCCGGGTGCGCTCGAGGCGGTGGACGCGCCCGTCCTGCCGCCCGACGCGGTGCCGACGACTCCGATCGGGCCTGCCCCCACCGCCGACCCCACGTCCGAGCCCACCACCGAGCCGACGGATCCCACCACCGATCCCACCACCGATCCCACCACCGACCCGACCACCGATCCGACCACCGATCCGACCACCGAGCCGACGGTGGAGCCGACGACCGAACCCACGGTGGAGCCGACCACCGAACCGACGGCGGAACCGACGGCTGAGCCCACCACCGAGCCCACCGCCGAGCCCACGGGGGAACCGACCACCGAGCCCACCGCCGAGCCCCCGGTGGAACCGACCACCGAACCGCCGACCGACCCCGATCCCGACCCGGATCCGGACCCCGATCCCGATCCGGACCCGGATCCCGACCCGGATCCCGACCCGGATCCCGATCCCGAGCCCGTCGCGGTGGACGCGTCCGTCGGCGGCAGCGTGAGCGGTCGCGCACCGCTGTACCGCGTGACCGTGCGGGTCGCCGGCCTGCCTGCCGCACGCCCCTCCACCCTCCGGGTGGACCTGGACCGCGTCATCGTGGCCTGGAACGTCGACGACCAGTGCGATGCGGCGGGCACCCGGCTGGTCTGCCAGGTGTCGGCGGCCGACCCGACCGTGTCGATGAACGTCGTCGCGCTGTCCCGCGCGTCGGTCACGGCGGCGCTCGACGTCGCGGCGGACGACCCCGACCCCGCCAACAACGTCTGGCGCGCGCTGCTCGACTGATCCGGGCGTCGGCCGTCCTCGGCGCACCCCTGCGGGCGCGGCGGGGCCGTGAGCACATCGTGTAGACAGGGACGCATGACGATCACCCGGTTGCTCGCACGTCCCATGCTCGCCTCGGTCTTCGTCGCGGGCGGCATCAACGCCCTACGCCACACGGAGCGGCACGCGCAGAGGGCCAAGAAGGTGGTCGACCAGGTCGTGCCCGTCGTGGAGAAGGTCGCGCCCGGAGCGCCGATCCCCACCGACCCCGCCACGCTGGTCCGGATCAACGCCGGCGCCCAGATCGTCGCCGCCGCCGCCCTCGCCACCGGGCGGGCGCCGCGACTGAGCGCCACCGTGCTGGCCGCATCGCTCGTGCCGACCACGCTCGCGGGCCACGCCTTCTGGAACGAGACCGACCCGCAGGCCAAGAACGCCCAGCGCCTCCAGTTCTTCAAGAACAGCTCCGTCCTCGGCGGCCTCCTGCTGGCCGCGGTCGACACCGAGGGCAGGCCGGGGCTGGCCTGGCGCGCCCGCCGTGCCGCGTCCGACGTGCGCCGCGAGGCCCGACACGTCGCCAAGGGCGCCCGCCGCGAGGCCAAGCTGGCCAGGGCCCAGCTGACCTGAGGTCTCGATAGGGTGCGCGGGTGAGTGAGCTCTGGCCGGCCCCGCGCCCCCACGATCCCGTCGACCGGGTCGTGTCGCTGCCGGGCAGCAAGTCGCTGACCAACCGCGCCCTCGTCCTCGCGGCGCTCGCCGACGGCCCCAGCGTCGTACGACGTCCGCTGCGCTCGCGCGACACGCTGCTCATGGCGACCGCGCTCACCGCCCTCGGCACGGAGATCCGCGACACCGGCGGCCGCGGCACGGGCGACTGGGCCGTCTCCCCCGCCCCCTGGGACCGCGACGCCGACGTCGACTGCGGCCTGGCCGGCACGGTGATGCGCTTCGTGCCGCCGATCGCCGGCCTGGCGCGCGGCACCGTGCGCTTCGACGGCGACCCGCACATGCGGCTGCGTCCCGTCGGCCCGGTGCTCGCCGCGCTGGGTGCGCTCGGGGTGCGGGTCGACGACGGTGGACGGGGTGCGCTGCCGTTCGCGGTGGAGGGCACGGGATCGGTGCCCGGCGGCACGGTCACCATCGACGCCAGCGCGTCGTCCCAGTTCGTCTCGGCCCTGCTGCTCGCCGGCGCCCGCTACGAGCACGGCGTCGACGTGCGCCACGTCGGCAAGCCGGTGCCCTCGCTGCCCCACATCGAGATGACCGTGCAGATGCTGCGCCGCCACGGTGTCGAGGTCGACGACGCCGACGCCAACCGCTGGGCGGTCTCCCCCGGCCCGGTCCGGGCGGTCGACCACGACATCGAGCCCGACCTCTCCAACGCCGCGCCGTTCCTCGCCCTCGCCGCCGCGACCGGTGGCCGGGTCACGGTCACCGACTGGCCGGCCGCGACCACGCAGCCGGGCGACGAGCTGCGCGAGATCCTCACGCTGATGGGCTGCGAGGTCTCCCTCGCGGACGGCGACCTCACCGTGGTGGGGCCGCCGCGGCTGTCCGGCGTCGACCTCGACCTGCACGACGTCGGCGAGCTGACGCCCGCCGTGGCCGCCCTCTGCGCGCTGGCCGACTCGCCCTCCCACCTGCGCGGCGTCGCGCACATCCGCGGCCACGAGACCGACCGGATCACCGCGCTCGCCACGGAGCTCGCGCGGCTGGGGGCCGACGTCACCGAGCGCGACGACGGGCTGACCATCCGACCGGCGCCCCTGCACGGCGGCACGTTCCGCACCTACGCCGACCACCGCATGGCCCACGCCGGCGCCATCCTGGGCCTCGCCGTGGACGAGGTGATGGTGGAGGACATCGCCACCACCTCCAAGACCTTCCCCGACTTCGCCGGCGCCTGGAGCCGGGCGGTGGGCGCTGCCCCGAGCGGCGTCGGTGCGAGCTCGTGACGGGTCGCTACTCCGAGCACGACCAGGAGCACTACGAGCGACCACGTCGCCGCACCCGCCCGCGCACCAAGGACCGGCCCACCTACGACGACGCCGTCGAGGCCAGGGTGGTCACCGTCGACCGCGGCCGCTTCACGCTGCTCGTCGACGGCCACCGCGCGATGGCGATGAAGTCGCGGCCCCTCGGACGCAAGGGCGTCGTGGTGGGCGACCGGGTGCGCGTCGTCGGCGACACGAGCGGCGCCGACGGGTCGCTGGCCCGCATCGTCGAGGTGGTCGAGCGCACGACCACGCTGCGCCGCACGGCCGACGACGACGACCCCGTCGAGCGGGTGATCGTCTCCAACGCCGACCAGCTGGTCGTCGTCACCGCCCTCGCCGACCCCGAGCCGCGCCCGCGGCTGATCGACCGCGCGCTGGTCGCGGCCTACGACGCCGGGATGGCGCCGCTGCTGTGCCTGACCAAGGCCGACCTGGCCGACCCCGAGACGCTGCTCTCCACCTACCGCTCGCTGGGAGTGCCGTGGGTGGTGACCCAGCTCAAGGGCGAGGGCGCCGGCGACCTCACCGAGCTGCGCGAGCGGCTGCGGGGGCGCACGAGCGTGCTGGTGGGCCACAGCGGCGTCGGCAAGTCCACCCTCGTCAACGCGCTCATCCCCGACGCGCACCGCGAGGTCGGCATCGTCAACGCCGTCACCGGCCGCGGGCGCCACACCTCCACCAGCGCCTACCTCCTCGAGCTGCCCGACGGCGACGGCTGGATCATCGACACCCCCGGCATCCGGTCCTTCGGGCTCGCCCACGTGCGGCCGGAGAACCTCATCGAGGCGTTCCCCGACCTCGACGAGATGACCGAGACGTGCCCGCGCGGCTGCACCCACGGCAGCGACGAGCCGGAGTGCGGCCTCGACGAGGCGGTCGCGGCGGGCGAGGCCGACCCCGACCGCGTGGAGTCGTTCCGGCGCCTGCTCGCGGCCCGCGAGGCCTCGAGCGACTGGTGAGCGCCCGACGCCGGACCGGGGCGCCTAGCCCCAGACCGCCGTCGCACCGGAGTCGCCGGCGAGGTAGACCGTGACGAGGACGGCCGCGGAGGCGGCCACGAGCAGCACCGCCACCGGGACGCCGAAGCGGGTCTCGCGCGCACCCCGCCCGGAGGCGAGCGCCGAGACGCCGCCCAGCGCCCACGCGGCGAGTCCGGCGACGACGACGTAGCCGAGGGTCACGTTGCGCAGCAGCTCGCCCGCCTCCTCGTGGTCGGCCACGATGGGCGCGAGCTCGGGACGCGACGCCAGCAGGTCCTCCCCCGCCTGCGCCGCGAGGACCGCCGCGCCGGCCACGACCACGGCGAGCACCACGAGCGGCCACCGCAGCAGCCAGCGCCAGCGCGGCACGAGGGCGTACGCCAGCCCCGTCAGGGCGCCCAGCGGTGCGAGGACGACGACGGCGTGGACGACGAGCGGGTGCAGCGGCACCCCGTTGAGCTCCATGGGATGCAGGCTAGGGCGGCAGGCTGGGAATAGCCTGTGAACATGCCCCGCACCGGCTCCACCGATCACACCGACGACCTGCGCCTGGCCCACGTCCTGGCCGACGACGCGGACTCGCTGACCCAGGCCCGCTTCAAGGCGCTCGACCTCCACGTCATGAGCAAGCCCGACCTGACCCCGGTCACCGACGCCGACCGGGCCGTCGAGGAGGGAATCCGGCGCACGCTCTCGCGGGTCCGCTCGCGCGACGCCGTGGTCGGCGAGGAGCAGGGCACGACCGGGCACGGGCACCGGCGGTGGATCGTGGACCCGATCGACGGGACGAAGAACTTCGTGCGCGGGGTGCCGGTCTGGGCGACCCTGATCGCGCTCGCCATCGACGACGAGGTGGTGCTCGGCGTGGTCTCCGCGCCCCAGCTGCAGCGCCGGTGGTGGGCCTCGGCGGGCAACGGGGCGTGGACGGGCCGCTCCCTGCTCAAGGCCACGCGGTGCGAGGTCTCCGACGTGCGCCGCCTCGAGGACGCGTCGCTCAGCTACTCCTCGCTGTCGGGCTGGGACGAGCGCGACCGCCTCGACGACTTCGTCTCGCTGTCCCGGCGCTGCTGGCGCACCCGCGCCTACGGCGACTTCTGGTCCTACATGCTGCTCGCCGAGGGGGCCGTCGACCTCGCGGCCGAGCCGGAGCTCGAGCTCTACGACATGGCCGCCCTCGACGTCATCGTGCGCGAGGCGGGGGGCCGGTTCACCTCGCTGGACGGCACCGACGGGCCGTGGGGCGGCAACGCGCTGGCCTCCAACGGCCACCTCCACGACGCCGCCCTGTCCTTCCTGGGAGCCGCCGACGACGAGACCGACCCCGACGTGCCCCGCCGCGGGCTCGGCTCGGTCAGCACCCTGCGCGCCCGGCAGGCGCCGCCGGTGCTCGACTGACGCGACACGCGCAGCCCTGTCCCTCGGTGCCCGGCTTGGCTACGGTGACGTCCACCAGTTCTGCCGGACGAGAGGTCGAGACCATGAAGATCAAGGACGTCATGCAGGGCAAGAGCAGCCAGGCGGTCGTGACGATCAGCCCCGACGCCTCCGTGCGCGAGCTGGTGGCGCTGCTGGCCGAGCACAACGTCGGCGCGCTGGTGGTGAGCGAGGACGGCGAGCACGTGGCGGGCATCGTCAGCGAGCGCGACGTGGTGCGCCGCCTGCACGACGACTCCGGCGTGATGGCGAGCACCGTCAGCTCGATCATGACCGCCGACGTGCGCACCTGCACGGCCGACGACGGGGTCACCGAGCTGATGCAGACCATGACCGAGCACCGCGTCCGGCACGTCCCGGTGGTCGCCTCCGGACGGCTGACCGGCATCATCAGCATCGGTGACGTCGTCAAGAGCCGGATCGGTGAGCTCGAGTTCGAGCGCGACCAGCTCGACAGCTACGTGCACCAGACCTGACCCACACGCCTGATTCGAATGGAGAGATCGTGAGCGAGAAGCCTGACGTCGACCCCCACATGGGCGACGCGCCCGCCGACCTGGAGGTCACCGACCTCGTCGAGGGAGAAGGTGCCGAGGCCACGGCTGGCTCGACCGTCTCCGTGCACTACGTCGGCGTCGCCCACTCCACGGGCGAGGAGTTCGACGCGTCCTACAACCGCGGCACGCCGCTGGAGTTCCGCCTCGGCATCGGCCAGGTCATCTCCGGCTGGGACACCGGCGTGCAGGGCATGAAGGTCGGCGGTCGCCGCCGCCTGGTCATCCCGCCGCACCTCGGCTACGGCGACCGCGGTGCCCCCGGTGCCATCAAGCCGGGCGAGACGCTGATCTTCGTGGTCGACCTGCTCGACGTGCGCTGAGCCCCTGACCGGCCCCGACCGGCCACCTAGGCCTGGGCGTCGTGGACCAGGATCGCGACCTGCACCCGGTTCTCGACGCCCAGCTTGGTGAACAGCCGCCCGACGTGCGTCTTCACCGTCGGGACGCCCATGAAGAGCTCGGCGGCGATGTCGGCGTTGCTCATCCCCCGTGCCACCGCCCGGGCCACGTCGCGCTCGCGGTCGGTGAGCGCGGCGAGCGCCGAGCGCGCCGACCGGGTCCGCTCGTGGGCGTCGGCGTCCTGACCGTCGCGCGTCACGGCCGCGATGAGCTGGGCCGTCACGCTCGGCGACAGCATCGGCTGCCCCGCGGCCACCGTGCGGATCGCCTCGACGAGCCGCGCCGGCGGCGTGTCCTTGAGCAGGAAGCCCGCGGCCCCGATGCGCAGCGCCCGCAGGACCATGTCGTCGGTGTCGAACGTGGTCAGCACGATGACCTTCAGGCCGGGGTGGGACGCCAGCAGCTCCGCGGTCGCGCTGAGCCCGTCGCGCACCGGCATCCGGATGTCCATCAGCACCACGTCGGCACCCGCGTCGGCCACCACCCGCAGCGCCTCCTCGCCGTCGCCGGCCTCCGCGACCACGACCAGCCCGGAGTCGCCGCCCAGCATCATCCGCAGCGCCGCGCGCACCATCGGGTCGTCGTCGACGATCACCAGCCGCACGGCCGACTCGGTGGCTGCTCCCGTCACGAGTCCCACGGTATCCACGCCCGCACCGCGTAGCCGCCACCGGCATCGGTGCCGTGGCTGATCCGCCCGCCCGCCAGCGTCGCCCGCTCCGCGAGGCCGATCAGTCCCAGGCCCGAGGCCGGGAGGTCCGGGCCGCGCCGACCGATGGGCGCGGCGTTGCGCACGGCGATCACGAGGCCGTCGGCCGGCGAGCCGGCCACCTCGACGCTCACCGCGGTGCCCGGTGCGTGCTTGCGGGCGTTGGTGAGGGCCTCCTGCACGATCCGGTAGGCGGTGCGGCCGGTGCCGGCCGGCACCTCGCCCTCGACGCGGTCGACCAGCTGGACGCGCATCCCTCCGGCCTGCTCCTCCGCCACCAGCGCGGCGACGTCGCCGAGCCCGGGCTGCGGGCGCTCGGGGACGGCGTCGACGGGCTGCGAGGGATCCCGGAGCACCCCGAGCACCGCCCGCAGGTCCGACAGCGCGCGATGGGCGTTCTCCTCGATCGACTTGGCCGCGCCGGCCTGCTCCTCCGCGCTCAGGTCGGCGCGATAGCCCAGCGCGCCGGCATGCATCGCCACCAGCGAGATGCGGTGGGCCAGCACGTCGTGCATCTCGCGGGCGATCCGCGTGCGCTCGGCCGCCTGCGCCTGGGCCACCCGTGCGCGCTGCTCGCGCTCGGCGGTGAGGGCACGCTCACGGTAGGAGTCGACGAGGTCGCGCTGCGAGCCCATCGCGTAGCCGGTGGCGACGAGGATGCCCACGACGAGGAAGCCGAAGGCCGCGGACGCCCACAGGGGCAGGACGTCCTCGGCGATGCCGATCCGCTCCTGCACGACGCCGGCGACGACGGTGAGCGGGGCGACCACGGCCAGGATCCGCCAGTGCCGGTGGGAGGCGAGCGAGCCGACGATCCACGACCCGGGACCGGCGCTGGAGGCGGAGACGAACGAGAAGGCGCACAGCAGTCCGGCCACCAGCGCCGGGCGGCGGTGCCGCCAGCGGATGAGCACGAACGACAGCAGCCCGAGCGCCGGGTCGCCGAGCACGAACCACAGCAGGGCGGGCTCGGACACCCGCCCGGCCGATCCGATGAGGGGCACCGCCCACGCGATCAGGCTGATGACGACGGCGAGCGCGTAGCGCCAGGTCGCCGCGAGCCGGCCCGTCCCCACCATGGCCCCGACCCTAGGGGGCCCGGCACGGCCGTCGCGTCCGACCCAGGTCTCGGCACGGCACGCACACCGATACCGCGGTCGGACCCCGGCGACCCCTCCGCCCGACGCGGCAGCGCCGTCGGTCCGAGAGACTGACGCCATGATCAGAGTCGAGAACCTCACCAAGCGCTACGGCGGGTTCACCGCCGTGGACGACATCTCGTTCGAGGTCCGCCCCGGCAGCGTCGTCGGCTTCCTCGGACCCAACGGCGCCGGCAAGTCCACCGCCATGCGGATGATGACGGGCCTCACGCCGGCCACGTCGGGACGGGCCACCATCCTCGGCCACCCCTACCGCGACCTCCACAACCCCGGACGCCAGGTCGGCGTCATGCTCGACGCCTCCGCCCAGCACCCCGGACGGACCGGGCGCGAGGTACTGCGGGTCGCCGCCATCTCGCTCGGCGTCTCCAAGGCGCGCGTCGAGGAGTCCCTCGCCCTCGTCGGGCTGACCCAGGAGGAGGCGGACCGGCGGGTCCGCAACTACTCGCTCGGGATGCGCCAGCGCCTCGGCATCGCCGCGGCCCTGCTGGGCGATCCCCACGTGCTCATCCTCGACGAGCCGGCCAACGGGCTCGACCCGCAGGGCATCCACTGGATGCGCGGCCTGCTGCGCCGCTTCGCCGACGGCGGCGGAACGGTGCTGCTCTCGAGCCACCTGCTCCACGAGGTGCAGGTCGTCGCCGACGACCTGGTGATGATCGGCCGCGGGCGGATCGTGGCGATGGGCTCCAAGGACGAGCTCCTCAGCCGCGGCGGCACCTCGGTCTCCTCCACCGACGACGTCCGGCTGGCCCGGCTCCTGCAGGACGCCGGCGTCGCGGTGACCCGGACCGGGTCGGGCCTCGTCGTCGACGCCGAGTCGCGCGTGGTCGGCGAGATCGCCGCCCGCGAGTCCGTGGTGCTCCTCGAGCTGCGCAGCGGCGGCTCCGAGGGCCTGGAGGAGATGTTCCTCGGCCTCACGGCCGCCACCTCACGTGAAGGAGACGCAGCATGAGCACCGACACCGCCACCCCCGCCGTCGGCGGCGGGTCCACCGGCCGCCCCGGAGACCCGGCGGCGCTGCCCGGACGCCCCGGCGTGCCGTTCTCCCGCACCCTGCACGCCGAGGTGCGCAAGATGGTCGACACCCGCGCCGGGCGGTGGATGGTCATCGTGATGGCCGCCCTGACCGTGCTGATCCTCGCCGCGTTCGTGGTGTGGGGATCCGCCGACGACGCGAGCTTCGCCACCCTGGTGCAGATCTCGATCCTGCCGCTGTCGCTGCTGCTGCCGGTCATCGGCATCATGGCCGCGACCGCCGAGTGGACCCAGCGCACCGGGCTGGTCACCTTCGCCCTCGAGCCGCACCGCGGGCGCGTCGTGCTCGCCAAGGCGCTCGGCGCCCTGGTGCTCGGGCTCGTCGTCATGGTCGTCGCCTTCGCCGCGGCCGCCCTCGCCACCCTGGCGGGCAGCGGCACCTGGGACCTCGGCGCCGGCGCCGCCGGCGGGCTCGTCCTGGGGCTGCTGATCTTCGTGCTCCAGGGCGTGGCGTTCGGACTGCTGTTCCTCAACACGCCGGTCGCCATCGTGACCGTGCTCGTGCTGCCCACCGCGTGGACCATCGTCACCCAGATCGTCGGCGCGCTCTCCGACGTCGGCGAGTGGCTCGACCTCGACTCGGTCACCCGACCGCTCCTCGAGGGCGAGATGTCAGCCCTGGACTGGGCCCAGCTGGGCACCGGCGTGGGCGCGTGGGTGATGCTCCCGCTGGCCATCGGCACCTGGCGGGTGCTGACCCGCGAGGTGAAGTAGCCACCACCCCGCAGGGGACGTCACCAGGGGACGTCGATCTCGGCCTCTCCGGTGGCGACGCGGGCCGCCTGCCCGCCCAGCGCGACCACGTCGCCGGGGGCGAGCTGGCGGCCCCGGCGCGTCTCTACCTCCCCGTTGACCCGCACCGCGCCGTCCGCGAGCACCGGCTTGGCGTCGGCACCGCTCTCGACGAGGTTGGCCAGCTTGAGGAACTGGCCGAGCCGGATCGACTCGTCGCGGATCGGCACGTCGACCGGCTCGGGCTGTGCGGACGGGGACGACGGCGACTCGGGGGACATGAGGCCAGTGAACCAGCACGGGCGCGTTCCGTGCCAAGGTGTGCGGGTGGTGCGACGCGCAGGACTGCTGGCCGGGGTCGTGCTGTGCCTGCTCGCGCCCCTGCTGGCGGTCACCGCACCGGCCAGCACCGCACCGGCCAGCACCGCACCGGCCGCCGCTCCGCCCGGGCGGAGCGGGTGCCAGGCCCAGACCGGCATCGAGGTGTGCTTCACCTCCCCGCCGACCGTGCCGCGCGACCCGACCGTGCTCGACCGGCCCAGCCGGCTCTTCGACACCGCCGGCCCGGGCGACACGATCCGCATCGCGATGTTCCGGTGGGACATCAAGCCGCCGACCGACGCGATCCTGGCCGCGCAGCGGCGCGGCGCCACCGTGCTGCTGGTCGGCGACGACGACCTGCGGCTCAACAAGCAGGGCCGCCGGCTGATCGAGACGCTCGAGCAGCAGGACCCCACGATCCGCAACGTGACCATCTGCAAGGGCGCCTGCCTCCCGTGGCGCGCGCCGGGCCCGTACCCCGACAGCCAGGACGTGCAGCACCTGAAGTTCTTCCTGACCGACATCGGCGGGGTGCAGTCCTTCATCACGTCCTCGGCCAACCTCGAGGACCGCCAGTACCGCCAGTACAACTCGTTCATCAAGATCGACGATCCCGGGCTGTACGCCTTCGGCCTCGACTACTTCGCCCGGCTGCAGGCCCAGCGCCTGACCGTGGACGGCCAGCGCTGGGACGACCGTCGCAAGGTGTGGTCCAACGGGACCGTCACGGCGGCCGTCTACCCCAACCGCAACGACCTGCTCCTCTCGACCCTCAAGGGCCTCCGGTGCTCCCGGGGCGCCCGCGACGTCTCGGCGATGGTCGCGGTGATCCAGCGCGCCGACGTGCGCGCCCAGCTGGCGCGGCTCTCCGACCGCGGCTGCCGGGTGCGGGTCGTGACCTCGCGGGACACGGTGGAGAACTGGGTGCAGCGTGCGCTGCCCAGCGGTGACATCCCCGACCGCCGGGTCCGGACCGTCCTCACCCACGACAAGATGCTCGTGGCGCACGCGCGCTTCCGCGGCAGGGCCACGCACCTGGTGGTGACCGGCACCTCCAACACCACCTGCGGCGGCCTGCTCTACAACGACGAGGTCATGCTGCGCGTGGTGGGCAACCGCTGGCTGCACGACCAGTACCTCGCGCACTTCGACGACGCGTACGCCCGCGCGCACCAGAGCCGCTCGCGCGTCATGCCGGTCATGAAGCCCTGCCGCCGCTGACCCCCGCCCCCGAGAGGTGGGAGCCGGTCGCCGGTCAGTGCACCGCGAGGCTCACAGCGTGGATCAGCACGCCCACGAGGCCGCCGACGATGGTGCCGTTGATGCGGATGAACTGCAGGTCGCGCCCCACGTGCAGCTCGATGCGCCGCGCGGCCTCCTTGCCGTCCCACCGCTCGATCGTCGAGGTGATCACCGTCGTCACCTCGGCGCCGTAGCGCTCGACCCCGAACACCGTGAGGTCCGCCGCGACGCGGTCGAGCCGCTCGCGCAGCGCCGCGTCGTCGCGCAGCCGCTCGGCGAAGGCGCTGAGCTCCTCCAGCACGCGCTGGCGGACCGCCCCCTCGGGATCGCGGATGGAGCCGAGCAGTGCCGAGCGCATCGCCTTCCACAACGAGATCGCCGTCGTGACGACCTGGGGGTGCTCGAGCAGGCGCTCCTTGAGCGCCTCCGTGCGGCGCACCGTCTCCTCGTCGTTGAGCAGGTCGTGGGCGAGCTGGCCCAGCATCGAGTCGAGCGCCTCGCGGGCCCGGTGCTGCGGGTCGTCGCGGATGTCCTCCAGCCAGGCCATCGCCTGCACGTGCATCCGCGAGGTGACGGCGTCGTTGAGCCGGGGCGGCGCCCACCAGGGCGCCCGCTCCTCCAGCACCCGGACGAACGTCTCGGGGTTGTCGCGCAGCCAGGTGTGCATCTCGTCGACGGCGAGGTCGACCAGCCCGTGGTGCAGGTCGTCGCGCAGCACCTCCATCAGGGTCGTGCCCAGCAGCGGGGAGATCGGCTCGTCGCGGAACCGCGGGACGAGCGCCTGGGTGACCAGGTCGGCGACATGGTCGTCGCGCACCTTGCCGAGGGCGATCACCGCCACCTCGGCGACCTCGTCGACCACGCGGCGCGCGTGGGCGGGCTCCCCCAGCCAGGCGCCCACCCGCGCGGAGATCGTCGCGGCGGCCACCCGCTCGCGGATGATGTCCTCCTGGAGGAAGTTCTCCCCCACGAACTCCTGCAGCCCCCTGCCCAGCTCGTCCTTGCGCTTGGGCACGAGGGCGGTGTGCGGGATGGGCAGGCCGAGCGGGTGCTTGAACAGCGCGGTCACGGCGAACCAGTCGGCGATCGCGCCCACCATCGAGGCCTCGGCGCCGGCGTTGACGAACCCCCAGAAGCCGTCGCGCCCGAGCGTGGCGACGTAGACGCAGGCGGCGAGCAGCAGCAGCCCGACCGCGACCGTGCGCATCCGGCGCAGCCCTCGCCGCCGGGCCTCGTCGGCGCCGGGGTCGGGGGTGATCAGCGAGACCGGCGGCGGGCTCGAGGGCGAGCCGGCCGGTGAGGTGGCGGAGGTGGCGACCATGCGGGCCATCCTCCCCCACGGCCAGTGACGCCCCGCGTGCCAGAATGCCGCGCATGCCTCGCACCGTGATCACCTTCGGCACGTTCGACGTGTTCCATGTCGGACACCTGCGCGTGCTCGAGCGCGCCGCCGAGCTCGGTGAGCGTCTGGTCGTCGGGGTCTCCGCCGACGCCCTCAACGAGCGCAAGAAGGGCCGTGCGCCGATCTTCAGCCAGCGCGAGCGCCTCGCGATCGTCGGCGCGCTCAAGGTCGTCGACGAGGTCTTCGTCGAGGAGAGCCTCGAGCAGAAGCGCGACTACCTCCTCGAGCACGGCGCCGACGTGCTGGTGATGGGCGACGACTGGGCCGGGAAGTTCGACGACCTGGCCGACGTCTGCGAGGTCGTCTACCTGCCCCGCACCCCCGCCATCTCCACCACGGCGATCATCGAGCACATCGCCGACCTCTGAGCCGTCGACACCGCCGAGGGGTCGCGCGCGGGTTAGGGTCGGGTGGACATGACCGACACGAGGGGAACCATGCGCAGATTCGTCACCACCGCAGTGGCCATCGCACTGGTGGGCGGGGCGCTCGGCGCCCCGGCCGTCGCGGCCACCAACGACCGTCCGGGCAGCACGCCCGGGTCATCGGGGGTCCTCGACCCCTCCGACCTGCTCGAGCTGACTCCGGAGCCGGCCCTGCCCGTGCTGGAGGAGCAGCTCGAGCCGACCGCGTCCGAGACCCTCGCGACGGCGCGCCGCGTGCTCGCCGGCGATGCCCGGCCGAGCGACCCCTCCGCGACCCTGGTGCTGCGCGACCTCTGGATGAAGCGCTCGCAGCTCGAGGGCGCCCAGCGGCGCCAGGCCGACGCGCTCCTCGCGCGCCCGACCGACGGCGTCAGCGACCCCCAGGGGTTCGGCTACACCGTCGCCGAGGCGCCGCCGCTGTGCAACACCCGCATCTGCGTGCACTACGTGCCCACCGGCGCCGACGCCCCGCCGTCGCCCGACTGGCCGGCGACCAACCTGGCGGTCATGGACTCGGTGTGGTCGACCATCGTCGACCAGATGGGCTTCCGCGCTCCCGTGCGTGACGGCAGCAAGGGCGGCAGCCCGCAGTTCGACGTCTACCTCAAGGACCTCGGCGGCTCGCTCTACGGATTCTGCGCCGGGGAGCAGCGCGCCAAGAAGCGCACCGCCTCGGGCTACTGCGTGCTCGACAACGACTTCGCCGCCGCGCAGTTCCCCAACGGGACGCCGCTGGACAACCTGGTCGTCACGGCCGGGCACGAGTTCTTCCACGCCGTCCAGTACGCCTACGACTACGCCGAGGACCCGTGGATGATGGAGTCCACGGCGACCTGGATGGAGGAGCGGATCGCGACCACGGTCAACGACAACCGCCAGTACCTCCCGGTCAGCCAGATCTACGCCCCCAACATCCCGCTCGACGCCTTCAGCCGCACCAACGGCTTCCAGTACGGCAACTGGGTGTTCTGGGAGTACCTCACCTCGCGCTACGGCAACGGGCTGATGCTCAAGGTCTGGAAGCAGTCCGGCAGCCTCAAGAAGGACGGCGGGAAGAACAGCATCCTGGCCCTCCAGAAGGTGCTCAAGCGCAAGGGCGGCTTCGCCAAGAACTACGCCCTGTTCGCGGCCGGCAACCTGACGCCCGCGGCCAACTTCCCCGAGGGCGCCGAGTACCCCGGCCCCAAGGTCCGCGGCGCCAAGTTGCTGACCAAGCGCAAGCGCACCAAGAAGTTCGGCACCAAGATCAACCACCTGGCCTCGGCGTCCTACGTCTACGGGCCGGGCACGGGCCTCGACGGCAAGAAGTGGAAGCTCGGGCTGCGCATCACCGGCCCGGACAAGCGCACCTCCCCGGCGGCGGTGGTGGTCGTCCACCGCCTCGACGGCAAGCGCAAGGTCAAGCTGGTCAAGCTCAACCGGCGCGGTGACGGGACCACCAAGGTGCCCTTCGACAACCGCAAGGTCGCCGCGGTGTCGGTGACGCTGGTCAACGCCTCGACCCGCTACCGCTGCAACCGCAACACGCTGCTGGCCTGCGCCGGCAAGCCGCTCGACGACCGGCTGCGCTTCGCGGTGAAGGCGCGCGCCACGAAGTGACGCGCCACTGATCAGGAGCTGATCCGCAGCAGGGCGGGGAGCGCGGCGACGCACTCTCCGACCAGCTGCGACAACGGGACCGGGCGTTCACCGGTCGGCACTGCCGACCAGGTGAGCGCCCGGTCCTCGGTGTAGGCCCACCACGCGCGGACGACGTCGCGTCGCGACTCCGCAACCCCGAGGGCCGCCACCACCCGGTCGGTGCTGACGTCGCGCACCGAGTCCATCACCTCGCTCACCCGCGGGTCGGCGACGCCGTGGCCGTGCACGAGCGCGAGGTAGAACCTGCGCCGCCGCTCGATCTGCTCGATCATCAGGCGCGTGGTCATCTCCACCTGCGCCGGGCCCGGGAGCGTCTCGTCGGGAGCCGTGTTGCGCAGGATCCGGCGACCGGCCGCCGCGATGCAGGCGAGGTAGAAGTCGGTCTTGGTCGGGAAGTAGTGGAAGAGCAGCCCGCGCGAGATCCCGGCCTCGGCGGCGATGTCGTCCATGGAGAGGTCCTGGATCGGCGTCTCGACGATCATCGCGAGGCCGATGCCGACGAGCTGGCGGCGCCGCTCGTCGGCGCTCAACCGACGGCGTACGACGGGTGCGTCGGCGGGCGGCACCGGGGCGTCGGACATCTGTTGAGCATTGCTCAACAGTGTGCGAAGGTCAACGACATGGACTTCTCCCTCTCCCCGCGCGCGGGCGACCTGCGCGAGCGCGTGCGCGCGTTCGTCACCGACGAGATCGAGCCGATCGAGGCCGAGGCGCACCGCCGGATCACCCGGCTGCGCGAGTCCGGCGGCGACAGCTGGACCCCGGACCCCGTCATCGCCGACCTGCAGGCCAAGGCCCGCGCCCAGGGCCTGTGGAACCTGTTCCTGCCCGCGTCGCACGCCGGGCGCTACGCCGCCGACTTCGGCACCGACGGCGGCGAGGGGCTCACCAACGTCGACTACGCGCCGGTGGCCGAGGCGATGGGCCGCTCGTTCCTCGCCCCGCTGGTCTTCAACTCCAACGCCCCCGACACCGGCAACATGGAGGTGCTGCTCAAGTACGGCACCGAGGAGCAGCGCGAGCAGTGGCTCGAGCCGTTGCTGCGCGCGGAGATCCGCAGCGCGTTCTGCATGACCGAGCCGGCCGTGGCGTCGTCCGACGCGACCAACATGGCGGCCACCGCGGTGCTCGACGGCGACGAGGTCGTCATCAACGGGCGCAAGTGGTGGTCCACCGGCGTCGGCAACCCCGACTGCAAGGTCTTCGTCTTCATGGGGCTCTCCAACCCCGACGCCGACCGGCACTCCCGCCACACCATGGTCCTGGTGCCGCGCGACGCCGAGGGCGTGCGGGTCGAGAGGATGCTCACCACGATGGGCTACTACGACGAGCCGCTGGGCCACGGCGAGGTCTCCTTCGACGACGTGCGGGTCCCGGCGTCCAACGTCCTGCTCGGCCCGGGCCGTGCCTTCGAGATCGCCCAGGGCCGGCTCGGCCCCGGCCGGGTCCACCACTGCATGCGCGCGATCGGCCTCGCGGAGCGGGCCCTCGAGCTCGCGTGTGCCCGTGCCCTCTCGCGCACCGCCTTCGGCAAGCCGATCGCCAGCCTCGGCGGCAACCGCGAGCGCATCGCGGACGCGCGGATCGCCATCAACCGCTCGCGGTTGCTGGTGCTGCACGCCGCCTGGCTGCTCGACCAGGGCATGAGCCGCGAGGCCTACTCCGCGGTCAGCGAGATCAAGGTCGAGGTGCCGGCGATGGCTCTCGACGTGATCGACATGGCGATCCAGCTGCACGGTGGGGCCGGCATGTCCGACGACTTCCCGCTCGCGGCCGCCTGGGTCGGGGCTCGCACGCTGCGGCTGGCGGACGGGCCCGACGAGGTGCACCGCAACGTGGTCGCCAAGATCGAGCTCGGGAAGCACGCCTCGTGAGCGCCGCGCCGACGAGCAGCCCGCGCCGCGTCCTGGTCACCGGTGCCGCCTCGGGCCTCGGCGCGGCGCTGGTCGCGGCCTTCCGCGAGCGGGGTGACGAGGTGCTCGCCACCGACCGGGTCGCCGCCGACGGCATCGACCTCGTCCTCGACATCACCTCCGACGCCGACTGGGACGCGGCCGTGGAGGCCGTCCGGCAGCGGTGGGGCGGCCTCGACATGCTGGTCAACAACGCCGGCGTCGCCGGTGGCGGGCGGGTCGACCGCTGCACGCTCGAGGAGTGGCAGTGGATCACCGACATCAACCTCTTCGGCGCGGTCCGCGGCACCCGGGCGTTCGTCCCGATGCTCAAGGCGCAGCGCTCGGGCCACCTCGTCAACGTGGCCTCCCTCGCCGGGCTCGTGCACCCGGGCGGGATGGGCTCCTACAACGCGGTGAAGGCTGCGGTCGTGGCCTTCACCGAGACGTGCGGCCACGAGCTGGCGTCGTACGGCATCCGCGCGAGCGTGGTCTGCCCGTCCTACTTCCGCACCAACCTGATGGACTCCCTGCAGGGCAGCGACGAGGCCGTGGGCCGCGTGGTCGCCGGGCTGGTCGAGCGCTCGACCACCACCGCCGACGACATCGCCGCCGCGGTCCTGGCCGGCATCGACGCCGGCGACGAGGTGATCGTGCCGGACGAGGCCGCCCGGCAGGCCTTCTTCCTCAAGTGGGCCGACCGGCCGGCCTACGACGCGATCATGCGCGACCAGGCGGCCAAGCTCGAGGCGGGAGCGGGGTCGTGATCGACGTGCCCGGCGCCCGCGAGGTGCGCGCGGAGGACGCGTTCGACGTCCCCCGGGTCGCGGCCTGGATCCGCGACCACGCCGACCGCGCCGACGGGCTCGACGGCGAGCCGGACGTGCGCCAGTTCACCGGCGGCGCGTCCAACCTCACCTACCTGCTGCGCTACCCCTCGGGCCGCGACCTCATCGTGCGACGCGCCCCGGCCGGCACCAAGGCGCGCGGCGCGCACGACATGCACCGCGAGCACGCCATCCAGTCGGCGCTCGCGCCGGTCTTCGGCTACGTCGCCCCGATGGTCGCCTTCTGCGACGACGCCGACGTCATCGGCGGCGACTTCTACGCGATGGAGCGGATCCCCGGCGTGATCCCCCGCAGCGAGTGGCCCCGCGACGTGCCCCTGTCCGCCGACCAGGCGCGCGAGCTGTGCCTGCACGCCGTCGACGTGCTCGCCGAGCTGCACGGCATCGACCCCGAGGAGGCGGGTCTCGCCGGGCTCGGCAAGGGACGCGGCTACGTCCGCCGCCAGGTCGAGGGCTGGTCGACGCGCTACCGCAACGCGCGCACCGACGACGTGCCCGACCTCGAGTCGGTGATGGCGTGGCTCGACACCCACCAGCCCGACGACGTGGCCACCTGCGTGATCCACAACGACTACAAGCTCGACAACCTGGTGCTCGCCGAGGACGACGTGACGCGCGTGGTCGGGGTGCTCGACTGGGAGATGGCGACCCTCGGCGACCCGCTGATGGACCTCGCCGGCTCGATGGCCTACTGGGTCCAGGCCGACGACGACGAGGAGTTCCAGCTGATGCGGCGGGTGCCCACGCACCTGCCCGGGATGCTGACCCGCGACGAGTTCGTGGCGGCCTACGCCGAGCGCACCGGCCGGTCCGTCACCCCCGAGCAGTGGCGGTTCTACGAGGTCTTCGGGCTCTTCCGGATGGCCGTGATCGCCCAGCAGATCTACTACCGCTGGTTCCACGGCCAGACGACCAACGAGATGTACGCCCTCTTCGGGCCCGCCGTGCAGGTCATCGGCCGACGGCTCGACGGGCTGATCGAGGCAGGGGCCGCGTGAGCCGCATCCTCCTCGTGCGGCACGGGCAGGCCTCGTTCGGCGCCGCCGACTACGACGAGCTCTCCCCGACCGGGCACGAGCAGTCGCGCGTGCTCGGCGCCGCCCTCGCCGCCCGGGGGGTCGTGCCCGACCTGGTCGTGACGGGCGGGATGAGGCGCCACGCCCAGACGGCGCACGGCGTGCTCGACGGCGCGGGCTGGTCGACGCCAGTGGACGTCGACCCCGGCTGGAGCGAGTTCGACCACCTGCAGGTGCTGGCCGTCCACGACCAGCCCACCACCGCGGAGGGCGAGTCGGAGAAGGCCGCGTTCCAGCGGTGGTTCGAGGAGGCGACCCGGCGCTGGACGTCCGGGGAGCACGACGAGTCCTACGACGAGTCCTTCGCGGCGTTCACCACCCGGGTGGGCGCGGCTCTCACCCGGCTGGCCGAGGCGCTGCCCCGCGGCGGCACGGCCGTCGTGCTGACGAGCGGCGGACCGGTGGCCTGGGTGGCGGCCGCCCTCCTCGCGGACGCCGAGCCGGCGCGCACCGACCTGTGGCTGCGGCTCAACCCCGTGTCGATCAACACCGGCACGTCGACCGTCGTCCGCGGCTCGCGCGGCACCACGCTCGTGACGTTCAACGCCGCCGACCACCTCTCCCCCGACCTGATCACCTACCGCTGAGGACCCCCCGTGCCGACGACCCTGATCACCGGAGCCAGCAGCGGCCTGGGCGCCGAGATGGCCCGCCAGCTGGCCGCCCGCGGCCACGACCTGGCGCTCTGCGCGCGCCGGACCGACCGGCTCGACGCGCTGCGCGACGAGATCGTGGCCGCCCACCCCGAGCGTCGCGTGGTGGTCAAGGCGCTCGACGTCGACGACCACGACGCGGTCTTCCGCGTCTTCGGTGAGTTCCGCGACGAGCTCGGCGGACTCGACCGGGTCGTCGTCAACGCCGGGATCGGCAAGGGCCAGCCGCTCGGCACCGGCCGCTTCGACGCCAACCGCCGGACCGCGATGACCAACTTCGTCGCCGCGCTGGCCCAGACCGAGGCGGCGGCCGAGATCTTCCGCGAGCAGGACGCCGGCCACCTCGTGGTGGTCTCCAGCATCTCCGCGCTGCGCGGCATGCCGCGCAACATGACGACGTACGCCGCCACCAAGGCCGGCGTCGCCCACCTCGCCGAGGGCTTCCGCGCCGACGTGGCCCACACGCCGATCAAGGTGACGGTGCTCTACCCCGGGTTCATCGTCTCGGAGATGTCGGCCACCGCCACCGCCACTCCCCTGGTCGCCTCGACCGAGAAGGGCGTGCGGGCGATGGTCGAGGCGATGGAGAAGGAGAAGACCTCGGCGCGCGTCCCGGCCTGGCCGTGGGCGCCGCTGGGATTCCTGCTCAAGCGCGTGCCGGTGTCGGTGCTGCGACGTCTGGCCTAGCGCCGGCTCAGGTGCCTCGCCTGGTCCGGGTGACACTGCGCCCGGGAGGCACTGCCCGATGTCACCTCACCTCGCCTCACTCACCTTGAGGAAGGAGAGGTGCCAGATTCTCGCGTGAGCAGCTCGGCGCACCTCAACCGCGGCGCGGTCAGCAACAGCACCGTCGGCCCTAAGCGGCGGGAGGTGGGTAGCCCAGACAGGACTCGTGGCGTGGTGAGGGCCGCGGTTCGCAGGACATGGGAATCGCACAAGCCGAAGCCTGACCGGAAAAAGCCATCTGGACCGGGGACGATGTGATCGGATCCCGCAGGACCTGCCAATTGTTCATCGACGGCAATGGCCGGGCTTACGAGCGACGCATACGCGGCCCCTTGTCAACGAGCGCGGACCTTGCCCGGCACGCGGCTCAAGGACGCACGCGCAATGTGCCTTCAGTGTGATGCGCAACCAGGGGTGACCAACCTCTAACTGCGCATCGCACCTAGTACGCCTTGTTGGCGCCGTACGCCGCCTGCTCATAGGTGAAGCCCTCGAACTGGAGTTGTCCGATCAGACCCTCGAGCGAAAAGCTTGAGTAGTCCAAGTAGGACGCCGCGGACTTGACCGCCTGCTCGTTCCAGTTGACCCTCAGATAGTCGACGGCAAAGGTCGCGTCCGCGGTCTCGTAGCCCTCGAACTCCAACTGGCCAATGAGACCTGTGCGGGAGAACGCGCTGTAGTCGAGATAGGACTGCGCTGCGCCGATCGCGTTCTCCATTGCGGCCGTTATCTTCGACCGGCTCGGGTCAGCCGGGAAGTCATCCTCGGAGTCCGCGACCTTGTCCCCGTCGGAGTCCTTGCTGTACCGCTCATCCTTTGGGAAGTCGTCGAGGGGATCGGCGATTCCGTCACCGTCAGTGTCTTTGCTGTACTTGGCGTTCTTGGGGAAGGCGTCCTTAAAGTCCGGGACGCCGTCTTTGTCACTGTCGACGTCATTCTCCGTTTGGACCTTCGGGTCCTCGGGTCGGTAGTCCTCGTCATCGTTGATGCCGTCGTTGTCGGTATCTACGGGTCCCGGTTGCACCTCGGCGTCAGCCGCATCGGACGTGGCCGGTGATGCCGCCGCGGTGGGTGACGGCTCCGTGGCCGCGGCTCCGGGGGTCTCCTCATCCGGCAACAGACTGCCCACGATCGAGAGAGCGACGATCACTGCAGCAGTGATTACCCACCAGCGGAAGTACCAAGGCTTCGTCGGTGCCGGCTTCGTCTCTGCAACTTGCGCCGCCGGGAACATCGGTTTCGGTCCAGGGTTATCGGCGTGCTGCGACGCATGGAGAAGCGGATGAGTGTCTTCCGTCCAGGCCTGGCCGTCCCACCAGCGCAGCTGCTCGCTGTTCGACTGGTCAGGGAACCATCCCGGCGGCGGCGTGTTGGTAGGCATTGAACGGTCCCCCATGATGCGTCGTTACGCGATGATCGAAGCTTGACGTGGCTACGTCAGGATCGCATTGACAAGATCCGCTTGTACGCGAAATTGAGGACGGCGTGCCTCGGGCTGTCGTGGTTGCGGCGAGAGCTCGCAGCCCCGACAGTGGTCCCCCAACCACGAGCAGCGCCATGTCCCCCGTGTCCCCTGCACGCGGTGGTGTGACGCATGGCCCGTCGACCGCGCGCCTCCGCGAGCTGCCTTGTAGACCTAGCTCTTGAAGGTCGCTAGGCGGGTCAGCGCGCTGTCGGCGCGATCGATCCGCACCGACGCTTTCGACCAGTGGCCCTGGAGTTCCCGAAGCTTCGCACCCTCCACCGAGCAGTGGTAGTCGTCGATGCATGCGTCCCACTTGTTGTGCGACTTGTTGTACTCGTTGTATGCCCCCTCCAGGGGAACACCCACTCGCTGAATGCAAGTAGGCGACAACTTCTTGAACGGGATGTCGTTATAGGCCACGGCCACATCGCCTAGCCTGCTGCCGAGATCGGCGTATGTCAGCCCGACGTCCAAGCGCCCGTCGATCTCCTTCAGGGAACTCAGCAGGTTTCCTAACTGGGCCTTGCACTCCTTCTGCGCAGCCTTTGCAGCCTCCCGTTCGGCCACTTCCTCGGCCTCCGCCTCTGCGGAGGCGCTCGCCTCGGCTTCTGCAGAAGCACTCGCTTGAGCCTCAGCCGAGGCGTCGGCCCCGGCTTCCTTGTCAGCGCTTTCGTCCCGGGCCGTGCCGCAGGCCACCAGTACAAAGCACATCGCGCCAACTAGGACGCCGTACTTCTTTCGCATCTTGTCCCCCAGTGCGTCGTTACGCTCAGAGCCTGCCACCAGATCGCCCCGATATCTCAAGAACGATGACGATCCGAACGGTCGACGCCGCTCCCTCATGGGACAAGCGCCTGCACAGGCAGGCGGCGGATTGGCGCAGCCCGACGAGGGCGGGATGTCATCGATTGAGGGTGACGTCAACGCCCACCATCGAGGTAGCTCCACGAGGGCGACGACGCCCATTCAGCGGCGGTCGATGCCGTCCAACCGCAGCTCGGTGGAGGCATCGGAGTGGGCGGTGCCGCTGTCGACGTGCTTGTCGCTGATCGTCGACCCATTCTTAAGCACTCCGAACAGCGCCATCGCATGGCCCCGGCCGACGTCGTAGTCGTCCTTGAGCCAGACCGCGAAATCACCCGCCTTGCTCTGTGGAGTGAACCCACGCGCGGCGGCCTCCCCCAGCAGTTCCTCAGGCGTCTTACTGGTCTTCTTCTCGATCGCGTCGAGGTAAGCCTGATAGCTCATTGTGATCCCCTTCCATGGTGTTCCACCGACGCTAGTGGTGCTGCTGCAGCATCGCTTCTCCGAAACCGCTGCGGACCCGTAACGCAAGTCAAGCTTGCCGATCGGCAGAGTCGAGGAACCCTCTACTCGCTTATGGACGTGGACAGCTTCCGTCAGATTCGCACGCCGCCACACTCCTCTGCGACGTCTTCGCCCCCGTGGGCGCAAGCGGCGGAAAGACGCACCTCCGACGGTCCCGATTGCGGATCCAGGTACGGCATCCACCTTGGAACGATGAATCGAGGTGGCAGGATGGGCCCCGATGATCTTCCTGCACGTTGCTACGGCCATGTTCGCGGGAATCAGCGGGGCCGTCGTCCTGATCTTGAGAAAGGGCACCGCATCACACCGTCGATGGGGATGGACGTACGTCGCTGCCGTCGCCGTGATGGCTCTCTCGTCATTTGGGATCTTCGAATTGCGGGAAGGTCCTAGCATCTTCCATGCCGTCTCGATCCTGGTGCTCCTGGTGGCCGCGACTGGAATAGCTCAACCAGTGTGGCGCCGCGGCAAGTCCGGCTGGCTGTTCTGGCATCTGTTCCTAATGCAGGTCTCCTACGTGATGCTCGTCGTCACAGGGATCGCACAGTTCTTCGATCGGCTGCCGCTGCCGAGCGACGCACTCAACGCAGTCGTGTTCCTGCAGATCCCTGGCATTGTCGGTGGAATAGCCATCGTGCGGTCTGCTCGGAGGTACCGATCAGCAACGGCCGTTGCCCGCCATCCTGCGCACCGATAGAGGAACCCTGCCGGGGATCGCGTCCCACAGGACCTGTCCGCTGTCCATCAAGGGGAACGGGTCGCCTACGGACGCACGCCAATCGATCCCCTCAAGGCGCGGACCGTGCCGGCACGCGGCGATAAGAGCGTGCGCGTGCGATACATCCTCAGTGAACGGCGACGACCCTCACGTCCGCCTCGTGAAGCGGACGTCGCCGTTGGGGAGGCGTGCCGCCACGTACGCCGGATCGTGGGCGCGGTGGTGATGGTGGCTGCAGAGCAGGACGCCGTCGTTGAGGTCGGTGCGGCCGCCGGAGAGCCAGGGGTTCCAGTGGTGGGCCTCGGCCCAGGTGCCGGGGATGTCGCAGCCCTCGCCGCGGCAGGTGCGGTCCCGGATGAGAAGGGCGCGCTGCTGGGCGGGGCTGAACAGGCGGCGGGTGCGGCCGAGGTCGAGGACCTCCGACGGGCCGCCGAGGACGGCGGGCAGGATCCTTGCGCTGCAGGCGAGGCGGCGGGCCTCGGCGGCGGTGATCATGTCCCCGGCACCCGCGGGGCCGTCGGTATCGCCCGGCACGGTCGGGGCGATGAGCCCGGCGGTCGCGAGGTCGGCACGCAGTGAGTCGAGACCGATGGTGACGACGAGCGTGGTGGCGTCGCCGCCGTGGACCGGGAGGCGGCGCGGGTCGACCGCCTCGAGGAACCGGCAGAACGCCTCGCCGAGCTTGCGCGGGTGCGGGAGCCGTCCGACTGCGTCTCCCGCGGCAGGGGCGGTCGTGCCGTCGTCGCGGCGGGGGTTGGTGTAGGCCGAGAGGTAGGTGACGAACCGGTGCGCGACGGCGTCGGGGACGAGCGAGGTGATCCGGGTGGTGCCGTCACCGAGCCGGCGCACGGTGGTGCGGGTCTTGCGGTGCGCCTCGGCCTCGAGCTCGGCCAGCCGCCGGGCCTCGGCGTCCTCGACGACCTCGGGGGCGACGGTGGCGAGGATGTGTCGGCCGACCTTCGCGAGCCGCTGCGGGTCCAGGGTCGCGGCGTGGCCGACCAGGGCGCCCTCGGCAGCGGCGAGGACGTCGCCGGGGACGGTGTCGGGCAGGTTGTCCAGCGCCCGCACGATGACGCGGGCCTGGGCGAGGTTGGCCGAGCCCTCCCGCAGCGCGGCACCCACCACCGGCCAGCGCCCGTCGACCGCCGACGCGAGGCGCAGGTCGGCGCGGGCGTCCTCGGGACGCGACAGGGTCGCACACGCGAGCCAGCCGGCCGCGTCGCGGGCGCCCGTGCCCGCGGCCACGTCACCGGCGCCGGCCAGCACCCGCAACCTCAGCTCCGCCAGCCGGGCCTCGAGCCGGACCAGCTCGCCCAACGCGGCGGCCTTGTCGGACGTCGACATGAACGTCGGGTTGGTGTCCGCGACGCTCTTGAGCGTCTCGTCGATGACGCCCGCGGCAGCGAGGATCGGGTGAGCCACTGGTGGTCTCCCTCCCTCGTCGGCGTCGTGCGAGCGTAGCTCGATCCTACCGCCCCCCGGGGCTCTATTCGAACAGTTGTTCGATCAAGGATTCGTCAATCATTCCGCTGCCCACGAGGACCGCGCGGTCCACGCGCACGTCGAGCGGGCTCCGGCGCGACCCGAGTGCGCTCCGGTGAGCAGCCGCTCGACCGTCTCGCGCTCCTCGCGCCGGCCAGACGGTTCACCACGTGTCAGTCCACCGTCGGTCGTTGGACAGGAGTCGGTAACTCTCACCGACGCGAACCGGACCCGCAACGCCTCCCGTCCTTAGGGGCCGACGATCCGGCGAGCACATCGGCGGTTTTCACCGACGCGACGGTGGCGTCATCGGCGCGAGCCTGAAGGCATTCCACACCTCGACCCGAAGGACCGCCATGACCAGCTCACCCGCCAGCTCTCCCGCCATCGACGTCGATCGTCTCACCGTCACCTACGGCACCTTCACCGCCGTCCACGACCTGTCGTTCCAGGTCAGGCGTGGTGAGCTCTACGCCCTCCTGGGCACGAACGGGGCCGGCAAGACCTCCACCCTCGAGGTCGTGGAGGGTCACCGGCCGGCCGCCTCCGGCGCCGTCCGGATCTTCGGGCAGAGCCCGACGGACCGGCGCGCGGTGCGGCCACGGATGGGCATCATGCTGCAGGAGAGCGGCTTCTCCCCCGACCTGACGGTGCGGGAGTCGGTGGGCCTGGTCGGCTCGTTGAGCGGGCGGCAGGACGACGTCGACCGGTTGCTCGACGTCTCCGGTCTCACCCGCCGGGCCGACACCCGAGTGGCGCAGCTGTCGGGGGGCGAGAAGCGCCGCCTCGACTTCGCCACGACGGTCTACGGCGGGCCCGACCTGGTCATCCTGGACGAGCCCACGACGGGCCTGGACATCCAGTCCCGCGACGCGCTCTGGGACGCCGTGGAGCGACTGCGCGAGGACGGCGCCACGATCGTGCTCACCACCCACTACCTGGAGGAGGCGCAGGAGCGCGCGGACCGCATCGGGCTCATGCACGAGGGCACCCTGCGACGCGAGGGCACCGTGGCCGAGCTCACCCAGTCCCTGCCCGCCGTCATCACCTTCGCGCTCCCCCACGGCGCGCCCGAGCCGCCCCTCGTCGGCGCGCTCAACGGCGCCTTCCACGTCGAGACCTTCCGCCTCCAGGAGGACCTCCACCGGCTGCTGGGGTGGGCGGACGAGTCCGGGGTGGAGCTGCTGGGGCTGGCCGCCGGGCCGACGCGGCTCGACGACGTCTTCCGCTCGCTCGACGCCGCCTGAGCCCGCCGGCACGCACACGCGTGCACCCCCATCAATCCATCGGTCGGCCTCCCGTCCGACGTACGCCCCCACACCCGAAGGGAATCACCCCATGCTCGAGATCGCTCGCAGTGAGCTCCTCCAGATCTTCCGGAACCGGCTCGTCCTGGTCACCGGGCTCGTCATCCCGGTCGCCATCGGCGGCTACTTCGTCCGCCAGCACGAGACCTTCTCCGACCTCGGCAGCCTTGGCTACGTCGCGGCGATCGTGATGTTCACCGTGCTCGCGTTCGGCCTCTACACGACCGCGGTGACCACCCTGGCCTCCCGCCGGCAGAACCTCTTCCTCAAGCGACTGCGCTCCACCGCCGCGAGCGACCGGAGCATCCTCGTCGGGCTGGTCCTGCCCATCACCGTCATCTCGCTCGTCCAGGTCGTCGCGATCCTGGTCGTGCTCGGCGCGGTGGTCAGCAGCCCCGCGCAGGTGCCGCTGCTGGTCGTGGCGGTGCTCGCGACGACGGCGATGATGCTCGCCCTCGCCCTGGCCACCGCCGGGCTCACGAACTCGCCCGAGCACGCCCAGGTCACCACCCTGCCGGTCAGCCTCGCCGTGATCGCGGTGGCGAGCTGGGTGGGCATCACCGGCACCGAGGAGCTCGCCTACCTCAAGCGGCTCCTCCCCGGGGGCGCGGCCACCGAGCTGGTCGTCGACGCCTGGAACGGTGGGGTGCCCCTCCGCGACTCGCTGCCCCTGCTCGCACCCACGCTCGCCTGGGTCGCCGTCGCCGTGGCTCTCGCCGAGCGATTGTTCCGGTGGGAGCCGCGCCGATGATCGCGGGGCGGGTCGTCAACGGCCGCTACGCGGTGGGTGACGTCATCGGGCGGGGGGCCACGGCCGAGGTCCACCGCGGCCACGACCTCCGCTCGGGGCGCCCCGTCGCGATCAAGGTGCTGCGCGAGGACCTCGCGCGAGACCCCGGGGCCCGGTCCCGGTTCCGGCGCGAGGCGCTGACGGTGGCTCGCCTGGACCACCCCGCCATCGTGTCGGTCTACGCCACCGGCGACGACGCCGACGAAGGGGTCGCGGGCGAGGCTGCCGGCGGCGTCCCGTTCATCGTCCTGGAGTACGTGGCGGGGCGCTCCCTGCGCGACCTCCTGGCGACCCGCGACCTCGGGCGCGACGAGGCGATCCACTACCAGGCCGGGATCCTCACCGCGCTCGACGCCAGCCACCGGGCGGGCGTCGTCCATCGCGACGTCAAGCCGGCGAACGTGATGATCACGCCCGGGGACGCTGTCAAGCTGGTGGACTTCGGCATCTCGAGCGCCGGGACCGACCCGGCCGCGACCCAGACCCACGGGCGGACGTTCCTCGGGACCCCGTCGTACACCTCCCCCGAGCAGGTGCGAGGTCACGCGGTGGATGCCCGCAGCGACCTCTACGCCGCTGGCTGCGTGCTCCACGAGCTGCTGACCGGCCGGCCGCCGTTCGTCGGGGACGACGCCGTCTCCGTGGCCTACCAGCACGTCCACGAGACGCCCGCCGCCGTCAGCACCGCCCTCGCCCCGCTCGACGCGGTGCTGGTGAGGGCCCTGGCCAAGGAGCCGGACGACCGGTTCCAGGACGCGTCCACGTTCCGCGACGCGATCCTGTCTGCGGCGTAGCAGCGACGCGGAGGGCGCTCGTTCCCCGCCCGACGGGCCGTCAGCCGGCGCCGTGGCCCGTCTCCCCCGGCATGCCGACCTCGACGAACAGGTCCTCGTGCTCGGCGGCGTAGAGCTGCTCACACATCTCGAGGTCCGCGAGCGACCACAGTTCGCCGAGCTCGTGGTCGAGCACGTCGGCGACGGCAGCTCGGCGCTCGTCCCACCGGCCGTCGTCGGCGAACAGGCGCAGGAACCGCGACGGGGTCATGTCGGCCAGGAGCGCCCGCACGGACTCGCGCGACACGACGCCCGCGCCGGCACCGACGGGGTCGGGCGAGGGGCTCGGGCGGGCGGCGGCGAGGAGGATGCGCGCCACCCAGTCGGCGCCGGCGTCGAACGCCACGTGCATCTGCTGCGCACCGGCGTGGTCCATGACGCGGCCCAGCCACCAGATCCGGCGCACCGTCGCGCCCGCGTACAACACCGGGCCAGCCGGGGAGATCCTCCGACCCTGGCGCAGCGCGGCCAGCGCGCCGACGTCGTCCTGCGAGAAGTCGCTGTCGACGTGGGCGAGCCGGGAGGGCGCGGGCATCTCGGCCAGCGCCTCCCCCGCCCGGGCGGCGCTCGCCTCGGCAATCAGGCACTGGAGCATGGAGCGGATCCAGACGCAGAGGACGGCGACACGCGCGGCCGCCAGGCTGGTGCCCGGCGTCGCGGGACCGGTGGGGTCGGTGCCGTCCGCGGTCACGGTGGGCCGGGCCCCGTCGACGGTGCCGCGACTGGAGCACTCGAGCAGCAGGCCGTCGGGCGTGCACCCCGCGACCGCGATGACGCCCGGAGCGCGGGCGAGGTCGCTGAGCGTCCCCGGGCGCGGACCCCAGTCGCCCGCCGCCGCCACCACGAGCCGGTTCCTCTCCCGCAGGAACCGGGTGGCGTGGCCCAGCGCGTCGGTCGCGGGATCGCGCGAGCGGCTCACCCCTAGGCTGAGACGGCAGACGTGCGCGTTGCGGGCCTTGGCCTCGTCGAGCGCGTGGAGGATCCGCAGCCGGCTGCGGGGGTAGCGAGGCCAGGTGCGCAGCACCGCGAACCTCGGGTCGGGTGCGACGCCGGCGGGCCAGGCCAGGAAGGGGAGCCCGCGGAACACGATCCCGCCGTCGGCGACGTCGTACGGCTCGTCGTCGCGCAGGTCCGGAGGGTCGGGGAGCAGGTGCACGTCGAAGTGTCGCGCCATGCCTGCCTCCTCCCCGGGCCTGCGGCCGTGCAGCGGGCCAGGACCCGATCGTGGAGGATCCGGGTCACCAGGTGACGCCGACCTTCCACGATGACGACGGCGCGGGTCAGTAGTCGTCGGGCTCCGCGGGCTCGGGCTCGCGGGTGACGTGCATCGCGGCCTCCTCGGCCGAGGCGCCGGCGCCGTCGATGCCGACGTCGAGGGCGATCTCCTGCTTGTCGCGGTCCTCCCCCAGCCCCTCGTCGGGCGCGACGAGGCGGCCGGTGCGCTCGTCGGCCTCGTCGAGGCCGAGCTGCTCGTCGAGGGCGTTCTCGTCCTCGCGGTCGTCGTCGGCGGCGTCGTCCGGGGCGTAGGGGTCGACGTCCGGCTCCTCCTCGGCCAGCCGCTCGTCGAGGGACTCGCCCTGGCGACGCTCGGCCTCGGTCGGGTAGTCGTCGTAGCCCTTCGGCGCGCGGTCGGGCGGCGAGTAGCCGCGGTCGAGCACGTCGTCGAGGTCGGTGTCGTCGAGCGTGTCCTCGGGCTGGAGCTGGTCCTCGTCGTCGATCGGCATGTCGAGGTAGGTCTCGCGGTCCTCCGTCATGTCTACAGGCCTACCCGACCCGCGCGGGGCGGGCAAGGGCCGGACGGGGTCCGCTCAGCCGAGCTCGCGCTCCAGCGCCTCGGTCAGCAGCGTCACCAGCGCCTCGGTCTGGATGTTGGCCGAGGACGACACCTCCTCGTCGGAGCCGTCGAGCGCCCGGGCGGCGAGGCCGGCCTTGGAGTCGATCAGCTCGGCGATCCGGGTGTCGATGGTCTGCGCGGCGATGATGCGCCACGCGGTGACCGGGTCGCTCTGGCCGATGCGGTGCACGCGGTCGATCGCCTGGGTCTGCTCGGCGTCGGTCCACGACAGCTCGGAGAGCACGACGTTGGAGGCGACCTGCAGGTTGACGCCGACGCCGGCCGCGGCCAGCGAGCAGACGATGACCTGGACGTCGGGGTCGTTGACGAAGGCGTCGATCGCCTTCTCCCGCGCCCGGGGCGTCTGGTCTCCTCGGATCGAGGTGTGCTTGAGGCCGCGGCGGGTGAACGTGTCCTCGGCGATGTCCATGACGTCGACGTGGCGGGCGAAGAAGACGACCTTGCCGACGTTGCGGGCCAGCTGTGCGGCGTAGTCGGCGGCCAGGCCGGCCTTGGCGCGCCCGATCCTGCGGAACATCGAGAAGACGTTCTCGCCACCGGTGCCGGAGTCCATCTCCTCGCGCTCCCACGTCGCGACGCGGCGCACGAGCTCGTGGTCGATGCCGTCGACGACCGAGCCCGTACGACGGGTCTCGAGCGCAGCCTTGTAGCGCTGCACGAGGCGACGGGCGAGGTCGTCCTCGGCCGCGCGGATGGAGCGGGTGTCCTCGTCGTCGAGCTCGACGGGGATGTCGGCGATGCGGCGGGCCGGGATGTCCTCGGCCACGTCGACCTTGCGGCGGCGCACGATGCCCATGTCGATCACGGCCTTGCGCGCCGCGGGGTAGAACGGCGGGTCGGCCGGGGTCAGGTCGGTCTCCTCGAGCGCCTCCATCAGCCGGGCGAGCGGCTTGGTGTCGTCGATCCAGCCCAGGAACTGCCAGATCGCGCGGAAGTCCTCGATGTCGTTGATCAGCGGCGTGCCGGTCAGCGCCATGAGCAGCGGGCGGGCGGTGCGGGCGCGGAGCTGCTCGGAGAGCTCGAGCACGTGGCGCGAGCGCTGCGAGGTCTTGTTCTTGATGAAGTGGGCCTCGTCGACGACCATCCCGCGGAAGCCGAAGGAGCCGAGCCAGCCGACGTGCCGGTCGAGGATCTCGTAGTTGACGATGATGACGTCGGCGAACGCGTCGACCTGGTCACCGTCGCCGTGGATCACGGTGGCGCGCCGGCGCGGCGTCCAGCGCTCGGTCTCGCGGGCCCAGTTGGTCTTGACGACGTTGGGGCAGACCACGAGCAGGGGGAAGGCGTCGGCGGCCTGCGCGGCGAGCAGCGCCTGCGCGGTCTTGCCGAGACCGGGCTCGTCGGCCAGGAGGAAGGTGCGGTGGCCCTCGGCGGCGGACGCGATGAGCCGCGCCTGGTGCGGCATCAGCTCGAGCTTGCCGGGGGCGCTGAGCGAGGTGGCCTCCGGCAGGTCCATGCACGAGGAGGCGCCGCCGAGCTCGAAGGAGCGGAACAGCGGGCCGAGCAGCTCCCAGGACGACAGTCGGCCGTGGACGCTGCGGCGTTCGCGGCCGATGCCGAAGTCGGGCACGAGGAACGGGTTGGCCAGCTGGTGCTGGACCACCGAGCGCGGCACCACGCGGCGCTCGCCGAGGCCGGGGCCGGCCTCGTCGTCGGGCTTGGGCTCCTCGGGGGCCACCTCGACGCCGGCGCGGCGCAGCATCTCCAGGCGCAGGTCGCGGGCACTGTCGGTGACCACGGCGTCCTCGGAGAGCAGGCCGAAGAGGGAGGGGTCGCGGGTGGCGGTCTTGGCCAGGATCGTGGCGATCCCGTCGAGGCGCTTGAGCTCGTCGGCCTTCTGGGCGTCGGTGAGCTCGGTGGAGGCCCGCACGTCGGTGCGGTGCTCGCGGACCAGCAGCGCGACGACCTGGAACCGCACCCGTTGACCGGGGGCGAGCGGGCCGCGCTGCACCGCCGACTCGAGCTCGCGCACGGCGCGCGCCAGGACGGGGACGATGCCCTCGTTGTCCTTGTGGCGGGCGTGCGCAGGGGTGCGGCGAGTGCCGCGCTGGCGCTGGCGCTGGGCCAAGGTGGTCCTCCCGGACTGGGTACGCGTCGTGGAGCAGGCGACCCGTACGGCTCTGCCTGGCACGCCACGGCGTGGAGGTGTGGAGCGGGCGTCAGGTGCGCGGTGGCGACGGATCAGGGGCGATCACTGCGGCACGGCGTCTGGACGCTCGGACCACTGTACCGCCCGCGCGGCGGTTGCCGGTAAATGCATTGCCTCAGCGCGCCGCGCGGTGGTCGACGATGCGGCGCATCTTGCCCACCGAGCGTTCGATCGAGGCCACGTCGACGACCTCCACGCCGACGCTCACGCCGATGGAGGCCTTGATCCGCTGCCCCAGCTCGGACTGCGCGTGGGCGGCCTCGGCGTCCGTCGTGGCGTCGCGTCGCTCCACCCGCACGGTGAGACTGTCGAGGTTGCCCCGGCGGTCGAGGTGGCACTGGAAGTGCGGCGAGAGGGTCGGGATGCCGAGCACGATCTCCTCGATCTGTGTGGGGAACAGGTTGACCCCGCGCAGGATGATCATGTCGTCGGTGCGTCCGGTGACCTTCTCCATCCTCCGCATGCTGCGGGCGGTGCCCGGCAGCAGCCGGGTCAGGTCGCGGGTGCGGTAGCGCAGGACCGGCATCGCCTGCTTGGTGAGCGTGGTGAGCACCAGCTCGCCCACCTCGCCGTCGGGCAGCACCTCGCCGGTGACGGGGTCGATCACCTCGGGGTAGAAGTGGTCCTCCCAGACGTGCAGGCCGTCCTTGGTCTCCACGCACTCGCTGGCGACTCCGGGGCCGATCACCTCGGACAGGCCGTAGATGTCGACCGCGTGCATGTCGGTGCGCTCCTCCATCTCGCGCCGCATGTCGTTGGTCCACGGCTCGGCGCCGAAGATGCCGACCTTGAGCGAGGTCGAGCGCGGGTCGACGCCCTGCGCCTCGAGCTCGTCGAGGACCGAGAGCATGTAGGACGGGGTGACCATGATGACGTCGGGCTCGAAGTCGAGGATCAGCTGCACCTGGCGCTGCGTCATGCCGCCCGAGACCGGCACGACCGTGCACCCCAGCCGCTCCGCGCCCGCGTGCGCGCCGAGGCCACCGGTGAAGAGCCCGTAGCCGTAGGCGTTGTGCAGCACCATCCCCCGCCTGCCGCCCGCGGCCCGGATCGAGCGGGCCACGACGTCGGCCCACATGTCGAGGTCGTCGCGGGTGTAGCCGACGACGGTCGGCTTGCCGGTCGTCCCGCTGGAGGCGTGCACGCGAACGACGTCCTCGCGCGGCACCGCGAACATCCCGAACGGGTAGTTGTCGCGCAGCGTCGCCTTGGTGGTGAACGGCAGCCGGCCGAGGTCCTCCAGCGACCGCACGTCGTCGGGGCCGACGCCGGCCTCGTCGAGGGCGCTGCGGTAGTGCGCGACGTTGTCGTAGGCGTGGCGCACCGACCACTGGAGCCGCTCGAGCTGGAGGGCGCGCAGCTGCTCGACGGGCGCGGTCTCGATCGGGTCGAGGTCGCCGGGCTGGGGGCTCAGGTCGTGCACGGGGTGGTCCTCGGGGTCGCGGGTCGGTTCGCGGGTCGGGTCGTGGAGCGGGCCGCGGGTCGGGTCGTGGGAGGCTGGGACGCATGACGGAGGGAGCGACGCGGCGCGGACGCCCGGGCCACGACCAGCACTCCGTGCTGCGGGTGGCGGTCGAGCTCTTCAACCGGCAGGGCTACGACGCCACGAGCGTCGGCGACGTGGCCCGCGAGCTGGGGCTGACGAAGTCGGCGATCTACCACCACGTGCCGAGCAAGGAGCACCTGCTGCAGAGCGCGGTCGACGAGGCGCTCGACGCGCTCACCGCCGCCCTCGACGAGGTGGCGGCCGCAGAGGGCCTCGACGCCGGCCGGCGGCTGCGGGTGGCCGTGCGGACCAGCGTCACGGTGCTGGTGCACCACCTGCCGGCGGTCACGCTGCTGCTGCGCGTGCACGGCAACACGCCCGTGGAGAAGGCCGCCCTCGCCCGCCGCCGCGCGATCGACGAGCGGCTGGCCGACATGGTCCGCGACGCGGTCGACGAGGGCGTGCTGCGCGACGACCTCGACCCGCTCGTCATCAGCCGGCTGCTGTTCGGCATGGTCAACTCGCTCGTCGAGTGGGTGCGTCCCGGCATCGACGCCGACGCGCTCGCCGACGCGCTGGTGGCGCTGGCCTTCGACGGTCTCATGCACGGGACAGCACCCGGCTCCGGCCGCGGAACTGAGCGATGACCTCGCCGGCGTCCGGGTCGTCGGCACGCACGCTCACGTCGTAGAGCCCCGACCGACCGCGCAGCCACACCTCGCCGGCCGTGGCGTGGAGCGTCTGGCCCAGGTGCGCGGGCGCCAGCAGGTCGACGGAGAACCCCGCCGCCACCGTCACGGGCCCGCGGGAGTTGCAGGCGAGCGCGAACGCCGAGTCGGCGAGTGCCGCGACGAGGCCGCCGTGGCACAGGTCGTGGCCGTTGACCATGTCGGGACGCACCACCATCGAGACCCGGGCGACGCCGTCGCCGACGTCCTCGAGCCGCATCCCGAGCATGGCGCTGGCCGCGTCGGCCGCCCACATCGCGCGCGCCGGGTCAGGCATCGAAGTCGATGGTCACGGCGTCGCCGACCGGGTAGGTCTGGCAGGTCAGCACGAACTGCCGGGCGACCTCGTCGGGCTCGAGGGCGTAGTTGCGCACCATCTCCACGTCTCCGGCGACGACCTTGGCGCGGCACGTGCCGCAGACGCCGCCCTTGCAGGCGAACGGCAGGTCGCTGCGCACGGCCTGGGCGGAGTCGAGCACCGTCGCGCCGCGCGGCATCGGCGTGGTCGTCGTACGCCCGTCGAGCACGACGGTGACGTCGCTGGTGACGCCCTCCACCACCCGCTGCGCGTGGTGCAGCTCCGGCGGCGGCTCGTCGACGAAGAACAGCTCGAAGTGCACCTTCTCCTGCGGCACGCCCAGCTCCGCGAGCACGGCGCGGGAGTCCTCGATGAGGCCGAGCGGGCCGCACAGCCACACGTGGTCGAGCGCCGCGAGCGGCACCTTGAGCGGCAGCAGCCGGCGCAGCCGGTCGGCGTCGAGGCGTCCGCTGAAGAGCTCGACGTCGCGGGGCTCGCGCGAGAGCACGTGGACGAGGTCGAAGCGCGGGCCGTGGAGGTTCTTGAGGTCGCTGAGCTCCTCGGCGAACATCACCGACGTCGTCTCGCGGTTGCCGTAGAGCAGGGTGACCGAGCTGGCCGGGTGGGCCAGCACGGACGCCGCGATCGACAGCATCGGGGTGATGCCGGATCCGGCGGCGATGCAGAGGTGGCGACCGGCCATCGACGGGTCGGCGCGGAAGCTCCCCGACGGCGCAGCGACCTCGACCCGCTCCCCCGGCCCCACCTCGTGGATGAGCCAGGAGGAGAACATGCCGCCGGGGATCTCGCGCACGCCGATGCGCGGCGCGGCGCCGGCCGGGGCGCAGATGGAGTAGCTGCGGCGGTGCTCGACGCCGTCGACGACCCGGCGCAGCGTCAGCGACTCCCCCGGCTCGAAGGCGAAGACGTCGCGCAGGTCGTCGGGCACCTCGAAGGTGACGGCGGCCGAGTCGTCGGTGAGCGGCTCGACGCGGCTGACGGTGAGCTCGTGGAAGGCGGTGGCCACGCTCAGATCTCCTTGACGTGGTCGAAGGGCTCGAGGCAGGCGGCGCAGCGGTAGTGCGCCTTGCAGGCGGTCGACCCGAACTCCGAGACCAGCTCGGTCGCGGCCGAGCCGCACTGCGGGCAGCGGACCTGGCGGGCCGTCGGCAGCAGGGTCAGCGGGATCGGCCCGGTCGACGACGGCGCGGGGCCGGGCGGCGAGATGCCGGCGGCGGCGAGGGCCGAGCGGCCGGCAGGCGTGATCCAGTCGGTCGTCCAGGCCGGGTCCAGGCTGACGCGCACCTCGACCCGGGCGAACCCCGCGGCCTGCAGCTCGCGCACCAGGTCGTCGCGCATCGTCGCCATCGCCGGGCAGCCCGAGTAGGTCGGGGTGATCTCGACGACGACGTGGGAGTCGCCGACGACGTCGACGTCGCGCAGCACGCCGAGGTCGGCCAGCGAGAGCATCGGCAGCTCGGGGTCGGTGACCCGCTCCGCGACCCGGCGGGCCCGCTCGGTCGTCCGGCTCGTCAGCCTCACCACAGCCCCCTCGGGTGGGCCCGGGCGACGGACTGCATCTCGGCGAGCATCCGGCTCAGCGGCTCGCCGTGCATGCCGTCGCGCCCGGTGCGGCCGAGCACCCCGGCACGCCGGGCGGCGTCGGGACGCGGCACGTCGGCAGCGACCAGCACCTGGTCGAGGACGGCCTCGGCGTCGTCCCGGACGGTCGCCGGGTCGACGCCCACCCCGCCGGCGGCCGCGGCAGCCTCGACCGGGTGGGTGTCGAAGAGCTCGGGCCACAGCGGCCACAGGGCGTCGAGCGCGGCGACGAGCCGGCGCCGCGACTCCTCGGTGCCCCGGGCGAGGGTGACGAACCACCGGGCGGCGTAGTCGCGGTGGTAGGCCAGCTCCTTGACGCCCTTGGCGGCGACGGCGGCCAGCACGTGGTCGCGGCTCTCCCGCAGCCGCTCGAGGCTCGCCAGCCGCCAGACCGAGAACAGCAGCACCCGCACCGTGGCCTCGGCGAAGTCGCCGTTGACCAGCTCGACGAGCCGCACGTTGCGGAACTGGTGGGCGTCGCGGAAGAACGCCAGCGCGTCCTCGGGCGGGGCGGGCGAGCCCTCGGGGAGCGTCGGCACCAGCGAGGCGTCGGCCTTCGCGGCGCGGGCGAGCAGCAGCCGCGCCTGGCCGAGGAGGTCGAGCGCGATGTTGGACAGCGCGATGTCGTCCTCGAGGTCGGGCGCGTTGCTCGTCCACTCCGAGACGCGGTGCGACATCACCAGCGCGTCGTCGCCCAGCATCAGGGCGTACGCCGCCAGCGCCGCGGCGTCGACGCCGTCGGGGACGGTCGTGTCGACGCCCGCGAGCGGGTCCTCGCCGTGCCCGTCAGGAACAGGGGCAGTGCCGAAGGCCCAGTGGGCGTCGTTGACGAGCAGCCCGGAGTAGGCGCTGTCGTGCTCGTCCTCGGCGGGTGTCGCGATGTGGGAGTCCATGGCCTCGGTCCGTCGACTGTCGAAAGGATGGGGCGACGTCACATGTGCGGGACGTCGGCGGGGATGTCGTAGAAGGTCGGGTGGCGGTAGACCTTGTCGCCGCTCGGGGCGAACATCGGGTCCTTCTCGTCGGGGCTCGAGGCGGTGATCGCGTCGGCGCGCACCACCCAGATGCTCACGCCCTCGTTGCGCCGGGTGTAGACGTCGCGGGCGTGCAGCAGCGCCATCCGGTCGTCGGCGGCGTGCAGCGATCCGACGTGGACGTGGTTGAGCCCGCGCTTGCCGCGCACGAACACCTCGTAGAGCGGCCACTCCGGCTCGGGGGCGGGCACCCCCTGCCCCGTCGGGACGCCCTGGAGCGGGACGGCGCCGTGGCCGCCCTCGGCGGAGAGGTCGGCCCCGGTCGGCTGGTCGCTCATCGGGCACCGCCCTGCGTGCGGGCGTACGCCGTCGCGGCCTCGCGCACCCAGGCGCCGTCCTCGTGGGCGCGGCGACGGTGGGCCATGCGCTGGGCGTTGCACGGGCCGTTGCCCTTGACGCCCTCCATGAACTCCTCCCAGTCGGGCTGGCCGAAGTCGTGGTGGCCGCGCTCGGCGTTCCACCGCAGCTCGGGGTCGGGCAGCGTGACACCGAGCGCCTCGGCCTGCGGCACGGACATGTCGACGAACTTCTGGCGCAGCTCGTCGTTGGTGTGGCGCTTGATCCCCCACGCCATCGACTGCGCGGTGTTGGGCGAGGCGTCGTCGGGCGGGCCGAACATCATCAGCGCCGGCCACCAGAAGCGGTCGACCGACTCCTGCACCATCGCGCGCTGCTCGTCGGTGCCGCGCATCATCGTGGCGAGCAGCTCGTAGCCCTGGCGCTGGTGGAAGGACTCCTCCTTGCACACGCGGATCATCGCGCGGCCGTAGGGCCCGTACGACGTGCGGCACAGCGGCACCTGGTTGCAGATCGCGGCGCCGTCGACCAGCCAGCCGATCGTGCCGACGTCGGCGTAGGTCAGGGTCGGGTAGTTGAAGATCGAGGAGTACTTCTGCTTCCCGGCGACCAGGAGCTCGGTGAGCTCGAGCCGGGACACGCCGAGGGTCTCGGCGGCGGAGTAGAGGTAGAGCCCGTGGCCGGCCTCGTCCTGCACCTTGGCGAGCAGGATCGCCTTGCGGCGCAGGCTCGGGGCGCGGGTGATCCAGCTGCCCTCGGGCTGCATCCCGATGATCTCGCTGTGCGCGTGCTGGGCGATCTGGCGCACGAGAGTGCGGCGGTAGCCCTCGGGCATCCAGTCGCGCGGCTCGATGCGCTCGTTGCGCGCGACGGTCGCCTCGAAGTGGCGCTCGAGCTCCTCCTCGGACGCCCCGGGCGCGGTCTGGGTCAGCGTCATCCGTCCTCCAGCCTGGGCAGTGCGGCCACATTTACTGACCGATCGGTCTGTATTAGTGTGGCATCCGTCACCCGCGCACGCAAACACCGATCGGCGAGGAGCCCACCGTGACCCGACTGCTCGAGAGCTATGCCGCCGGCCGTTGGTACGCCGCCCCTGCCGAGGGCGACCCGCTGCTCGACGCCGCCACCGGCGAGGAGGTCGCCCGGATCTCGAGCACCGGCCTCGACCTCGGCGCGATGACGCACCACGCGCGCACCGTCGGCGGCCCGGCGATCCGCGAGCTGACCTTCCACGAGCGCGCGCTGCTGCTCAAGGAGCTCGCGACGCACCTGAGCGGGCTCAAGGACGAGCTCTACGAGGTCTCCCTGGCCACGGGAGCGACCCGGCGCGACTCGATGATCGACATCGACGGGGGCTTCGGCACGGTCTTCAGCTACTCGTCCAAGGCCCGTCGCGAGCTGCCCAACGACGTCGTGGTGTGCGACGGCGACCTCGAGCAGCTCGGCCGCACCGGCGTCTTCCTGGGCCAGCACGTCTACACCTCGCGCCCCGGGGTCGCGGTGCAGATCAACGCCTTCAACTTCCCCGTCTGGGGCATGCTCGAGAAGCTCGCGCCGGCCTTCGTCGCCGGGCTGCCGACGATCGTCAAGCCCGCCAGCCAGACGGCGTACCTCACCGAGCTGGTGGTCCGCCGCATCATCGAGTCCGGCATCCTCCCCGAGGGCTCGCTGCAGCTGCTGGCCGGCTCCGCCGGCGACCTGCTCGACCACCTCGGCGTGCAGGACTCCGTCGCGTTCACCGGCTCGGCGCACACCGCAGGCATCCTGCGCCAGCACCCGTCCGTGCTGCACGGCGGCGTCGCGCTGCAGGTCGAGGCCGACTCGCTCAACTGCTCGATCCTCGGTCCGGACGTCACGCCCGACGACCCCGAGTGGGACCTCTTCGTCAAGGGCGTGGTGACCGAGATGACCGCAAAGGCCGGCCAGAAGTGCACGGCGATCCGCCGCGCGATCGTGCCGTCTGCGGTGGCCGACGAGATGACCGACGCGATCGCGGCCAGACTGGCCACCATCACCGTCGGCGACCCCGGCGACGAGTCGGTGCGGATGGGTCCGCTCGCCTCCCTCGGGCAGCGCGAGGAGGTGCGCAAGGCGGTCGAGGCGCTGCGTTCCTCCGCCGACGTCGTCCAGGGCGACCCCAGCGCCACCTCGGGCTTCCTCGGCGACGCCGAGCGCGGCGCGTTCATGCAGCCGGTGCTGCTGCGGGCCCGCGCCGGGGCGGTCGAGCCGCACGACGTCGAGCCGTTCGGCCCCGTCTCGACGGTGCTGTCCTACGACTCGCTCGACGAGGCGGTCACCCTCGCGGCGCGCGGCAAGGGCTCGCTGGTCGGCTCGGTCGTGACGCACGACCCGGCGGTGGCCCGCACGCTCGTGCTCGGCCTCGCGCCGTGGCACGGGCGCATCCTCGTTCTCGACCGCGACGACGCCCCGGAGAGCACCGGGCACGGCTCGCCCCTGCCGATGCTCGTGCACGGAGGTCCGGGCCGCGCCGGCGGCGGCGAGGAGCTCGGCGGCGTACGCGGCGTGCTGCACCACATGCAGCGCTCCGCGATCCAGGCCTCCCCCGACATGCTCACCGCGATCACCGGGCGGTGGACGCGCGGGTCGCGGCGCACCGAGACCCCCGAGCACCCGTTCCGCCACTCGCTCGCCACGCTGCGCATCGGCGACACGATCACCTCCGAGCCGCGCACGATCTCGCGCGAGGACATCGACCACTTCTCGGAGTTCACCGGTGACACGTTCTACGCCCACACCGACCCGGAGGCCGCGGCGCGCAACCCGCTCTTCGGGGGCATCGTCGCCCACGGCTACCTCATCGTGTCGATGGCCGCCGGGCTCTTCGTCGACCCCGCGCCCGGGCCGGTGCTCGCCAACTTCGGCGTCGACGACCTGCGGTTCCTGACCCCGGTGAAGGCCGGCGACACCATCCGCGTGACGCTCACGGTCAAGCAGATGACACCGCGGTCGTCGGCCGACTACGGCGAGGTGCGCTGGGACGCCCTGGTGACCAACCAGGACGGTGACCCCGTGGCGACCTACGACGTGCTGACGCTGGTGGCCAAGGAGGCCTGAGCACCGGCGCCCGAGCGCCCCACGTCTCCGGCCCCGGTAGCCTGCGGCCATGGCACAGAAGAAGTCGTGGAGCGACCTGACGCCCACCCAGAGGAAGCTCGTCGCCGCGGCCGGGATCGCCGAGGTCGCGCTGACCGCGTGGTGCGCCCGGGACCTCAAGCGGCGCCCCTCCGACAAGGTGCGCGGGCCCAAGCTGCTGTGGCTCCCGGCGCTGTCGGTGCAGCCGGTCGGCCCGATCGCCTACGTGGTCCTCGGCCGCAAGGGCTGACGCCTCACCCGTCGTAGGCGACCTCGGAGCGCCAGTCGCCCTCGTCCGTCGTGACGGCCGACCACAGCGCCTCGGCCACCCGGTCCGGGGCGAACGCGCCCTCGCGCGCCAGGGCGCCGCGCACCGTCACCGAGACCGCGCGGATCCCGTGGGGCGCGAGGGTCTTGTCGATGCTCTGCACCAGGTTGCGCACGCCGGCCTTCTGCACGCCCAGCGACGCCGCGCCCTCCCACGGGTCGTCGGCGGCCACGCTGCCGGTCACGCTGATCCGCGCGCCGGGCGACATGAAGGGTCGCGCCGCCTGCACGACCGTCAGCAGCGCGCCCACGCCCAGCGCGACGTCGTCGAGGAGCTCGGCGACGGTCAGCTCGAGCGGGTCCTTCTGCCGGAAGACGCTGGGGTTGAAGTGCAGCACGTCGATCCGGCCGGTGTGCTCGCCGAAGCGGCGTACGGCCGCGCGGGTGGCCTGCTCGTCGGTGACGTCCACGCGGGCGTGCCCCACGGTCGCGCCGCGCCGCTCGAGGTCGGCGGCCAGCTCGTCGAGGACGGCCTGGTCCTGGCCCAGCAGGGCCACGTCGTACCCCTCGTCGGCGAAGCGGCGCGCGAGCGACCCGCTCACGCCCGGACCGGCCCCCACGACGACGACAACTGGTCTGCTCATGGGACGTTCCTACAGGACCGCCGCGGGGGCGCGGCCGCCAGGGGTCTCAGGGCTTGTGGGGGTGCTCGCCGGTGGGGTCGTCGGGGATGGCGTCGGGCCCCTGGGCACCCTCGTCGACCTCGCCGGGGTGGGGGTCGGGCTGCCCGGCGACGGAGTCACCGGAGCTGATCGGCTCGGGCTCACCGCCGGCCGCGGCCATCTCGGAGACCTGGCCGTCCTGCTGGGAGTCCTGCTGGTCGTCGTGCTCGTCGTGCTCGTCGTGGTTGCCGTCGGTGCCGCTCACGTGCGCCTCCTGCTCGTCGGGGACCCTCCACACAACCAGCGAGCCCCTGCCCACGCCTCACCTCGCTGGGTGGTGGGTGCCCCGCGTCGGCTGGCTACCGTCGAGGCATGACGCGTTTCGGCTACACCCTGATGACCGAGCAGAGCGGCCCGCGGGAGCTGGTGTCCTACGCCGTCGCCGCGGAGCGGGCCGGCTTCGACTTCGAGGTGATGAGCGACCACTACTCGCCGTGGCTGACCGAGCAGGGGCACGCCCCGTACGCCTGGACGACCCTCGGCGCGGTGGCCCAGGCGACCGAACGCGTGGGCCTGATGACCTACGTGACGTGCCCGACGCTGCGCTACCACCCGGCCGTGGTGGCGCAGAAGTCGGCGACGCTGCAGATCCTGGCCGAGGGCAGGTTCGTCCTCGGCCTCGGCAGCGGGGAGAACCTCAACGAGCACGTGGTGGGGCAGGGCTGGCCGGCGCTCGCCGAGCGGCAGGACATGCTGGCCGAGGCCATCGAGGTGATCCGCGCGCTGCACACCGGCGACCTGGTCGACCACCGCGGCGAGTTCTTCCAGGTCGACTCCGCGCGCGTCTGGGACCTCCCCGAGGAGGGCGTGGACATCGGCGTCGCGGTGGCCGGCGACCGCGCGATCGAGCGGTTCGCGCCCCTGGCCGACCACCTGGTCGCTGTCGAGCCGAAGGCGGACATCGTCGAGTCGTGGAACTCCGTCGACGGCGCCCCGCGCATCGGCGGCGAAGCCCGGGCGGTCGGCCAGATCCCGATCTGCTGGGACCCCGACGAGGACGCCGCCCTCGCCCGGGCGCACGAGCAGTTCCGCTGGTTCGGCGGCGGCTGGTCGGTCAACGCCGACCTGCCGACCCCCGCCGGGTTCTCCGGCGCGACGGCGTACGTGCGCCCCGAGGACGTCGGGGAGTCGATCCCCTGCGGTCCCGACCTCGACAAGATCGTCGAGGCGGTCTCGGCCTACTGGGAGGCGGGCTTCACCGACGTGGCGCTCGTGCAGGTCGGCGACGAGGGTCAGGACCGGTTCCTCTCCGAGGCCGCCGGGCCGCTCCTCGACAAGCTCCGCGCCGCCGCCCCCTGACCCCGGGGTTTTCTGCTGTCCGCCTCGCTGTCGCTGTCGGAGTCCCCGCTCGAGCGGGGACTCCGACACCTGGAGGGGGTTGCAACGGCCTCCAGGTGTCAGACCAGGCCTCCAAGTCGGGGCCTGAGGGCGTACGCCGCCGGGCGTCAGGGCGTACGCCGCCGGGCGGGGCCGAGCGCTCAGCGCCAGCCGAGGCCGGGGGCGACGTCGGTGAGCACCGACTCCAGCAGGTGGGCGTTGTAGTCCACGCCGAGCTGGTTGGGCACGGTGAGCAGCAGCGTGTCGGCAGCGGCGACCGCCTCGTCGGCGGCGAGCTCCTCGACCAGCACGTCGGGCTCGGCGGCGTAGGTCTTGCCGAAGACCGCGCGCAGGTTGGCCTCGATCTGGCCGAACTGGTCGGAGCTGGTGCCCTCGTGGCCGAAGTACATCCGGTCGAGGTCGGTGGTGATCGGCATGATCGACCGGCTGACCGACACCCGGGGCTCGCCCTCGTGGCCGGCCTCGCGCCAGGCGTCGCGGAACACCTCGATCTGCTTGCGCTGCTGGACGTGGAAGGGCTCGCCCGTCTCGTCCGCCTTGAGCGTGGAGCTCATCAGGTGCATGCCCTTCTCCGCGGCCCAACGGGCGGTGGCGTCGGAGGCCGCGCCCCACCAGATGCGCTCGCGCAGGCCCTCGGAGTGCGGCTCGATGCGCAGCAGCCCCGGCGGGTTGGGGAACATCGGCCGCGGGCTGGGCTGGGCGAACCCCTCGCCCTGCAGCACCTGGAGCAGCACGTCGGTGTGGCGCCGGGCCATGTCGGCCTGGTCCTCGCCCTCAGCGGGGGCGTAGCCGAAGTAGCGCCACCCGTCGATCACCTGCTCCGGTGATCCCCGGCTGATGCCGAGCTGGAGCCTGCCGCCGGCGATGAGGTCGGCGGACCCGGCGTCCTCGGCCATGTAGAGCGGGTTCTCGTAGCGCATGTCGATCACGCCGGTGCCGATCTCGATGCGGCTGGTGCGCGCGCCGACGGCGGCCAGGAGCGGGAACGGCGAGGCGAGCTGGCGGGCGAAGTGGTGCACCCGGAAGTACGCCCCGTCCGCGCCGAGCTCCTCGGCGGCCACGGCGAGGTCGATGGACTGCAGGAGCGTGTCGGAGGCCGAGCGCACCGCGGACTGCGGCGAGTCGGTCCAGTGGCCGAAGTTCAGGAACCCGATCTTCTTCATAACTGGTTCAACACTCAACCATCGTGGATGTTCCCGCGCCCGTGCCCCACGCTCGGCGGGCGTCCCGGCGCGGCCAGCGACAGCACCGCCCGCGCGATCTGCGGGTCCTGCTCCAGCCCGTCCTCGAGGCGTTGCAGCTCTTCGGCGACCTCGCTCTCGGCGTGGTCGCCGACCAGGTCGACCGACCCGACGAGGAAGAGCCGCTCCGGGCCGACGTACTCCAGGTGCAGGGTGTTGACCGACTGCACCCCGGGTTGCTCCTCCAGCCGGCGCAGCACCGAGGCGTAGATGCGCGGATCGGCGACCTGGCCGACGAGGAACGCCATGTTGCGGCGCAGGAGGTAGATCGCGATGAAGCCGAGGAGCAGGCCGACGAGGATCGACCCGATCGCGTCCCACACGGCGTCGCCGGTGACCTCGTGGAGCACCAGGCCGGCGAGCGCGATGACGATGCCGACCAGCGCCGCCGCGTCCTCGAAGAAGACCGCGCGCAGGGTGGGGTCGGACGTCTGGTCCAGGAACTGCACCCGGCTGACCTTGGCCGAGGCCGCCCCGCGCCTGACCTCGCGGCGCGCCTGGAGGAAGGAGGTGCCCTCGAGCACGAAGGCGACGCCCAGCACCAGGTAGGCCCACAGGTAGTCGGCATCGCGCTCGTCGGAGCCGAGCGACTGGAGGCCGTGGATGACCGACACCGCCGCGCCTACCGCGAACAGGCCGAACGCGGCGATCATCGACCAGACGTAGGCGGCGCGGCCGTAGCCGAGGGGGTGCTCGTCGTCGGGCGGCGTGTCCGACCTGCGCTCGGCCACCACCAGGAAGATCTCGTTGCCGGTGTCGGCCCAGGAGTGGGAGGCCTCGGCGACCATCGACGCGGAGCCGGTGACGACCGCGGCGACGCTCTTGAGCACAGCCAGGATCGCGTTGGCGGTCAGCGCCACGATGACGGTCAGCATGACCTCAGTGTGCGCTCTGCTCGCCCTCCCGCGGCTGACCCGCGCGACTGCCGACGTACGCACGCTCGCGCAGCGCGGCCAGCCAGCGCGGGCCGAGCCGCCACGGCAGCGGCCGGTGGAGCACCGGGTCGAGGTCGGGACGCGGCTCCTCGGAGCGGCGCGCCACGCGGACCCTGACCGACTGGACGTCACCGCCCGGGCCCACGACGCGCAGCGTGAGATCGACGGGCATCCGGCCGACGAGCACGTCGGGCTCCGGCGAGTCCAGGCGCGGGTCCGGCACGTCCACGACGACCTGGAGCCGCTCCCCCGACGGCGAGCGCCACCACATCAAGGACGTCAGCGTCGCACCGGCCCACCGCGCCCTCGGCGCCAGGAGGTAGCGCTGCCACCGCGCGCCGCCCGGCGCCGTCGTGCACAGCACGTCGACCGGCGGGTCGTGGAGCAGCCGCACGGCGAGGCCGAGGAGGTCCGGCGCCCCGCGCGGGGTGCCGATGCCCTTCGACAGCCGGACCAGGCAGTCCACCCGGCCCGCCGGCAGCGGCCCGGCACCCCGCACCTCGGCGCGACCCTCGTAGACCACGCCGCGGGGGTGGAACGCCGGCGCGGAGCGCGCCGCGGCGAGCAGGGCGAAGGAGCGCACGACGACGCGGGTGGCGAGCGAGGGCATGGTCGGTGGTACCCCCTTGACCGGTCCGCCATATTGAGGGATCCGTCCCGACGCCAGGAGACCCCCGTGATCCTCGACCGGTTCGAGCGCCACCCGCTCACCTTCGGACCCTCGCCCGTGCACCACCTCCGGCGCCTGAGCGAGCACCTCGCCGCGCGCGGCGGCGGCGCGCAGGTGTGGGCCAAGCGCGAGGACGTCAACAGCGGCCTCGCCTACGGCGGCAACAAGGTCCGCAAGCTGGAGTACATCGTCCCCGACGTGCTGGCAAGCGGCGCCGACACCCTGGTCTCCATCGGCGGCTACCAGTCCAACCACACGCGCCAGGTGGCCGCCGTCGCCGCCCACCTCGGCCTGAGGTGCCGCCTGGTGCAGGAGCGGTGGGTGCCGTGGGACGACCCGGCCGCCACGCAGGTCGGCAACATCCTGCTCAGCCGCATGATGGGCGCCGACTCGCGGCTCGACCCGAGCGGCTTCGACATCGGCATCCGCGACTCGTGGAAGGACGCGATCCGCGAGGTCGAGGAGGCCGGCGGCACGCCGTACGCCATCCCGGCCGGCGCGAGCGAGCACCGGCTCGGCGGCCTCGGGTTCGCCAACTGGGCCTTCGAGGTGGCCGAGCAGGAGAAGGCGCTGGGCGTCACCTTCGACACCATCGTCGTCTGCACCGTCACCGGCTCGACCCACGCGGGCATGGTCGCCGGCTTCGCGGCCCTCGAGGACCTCACCGGCGTGCGCCGCCGCGTCCTGGGCATCGACGCCAGCGCGACCATCGACACGACCCGCGACCAGGTCGAGCGCATCGCCCGGCACACCGCCGAGCTCATCGAGCTCGGCCGCGACCTGCGCGACGACGAGATCACCGTGCTCGAGGGATGGGCCGGCGACCTCTACGGCATCCCGGTCGACTCGACGATGGAGGCGATGGCGCTGGGCGCGCAGCTCGAGGCGATGATCACCGACCCGGTCTACGAGGGGAAGTCGCTGGCCGGGCTCATCGACCTCGTCAGCGCGGGCGACATCCCGCGCGACTCGCACGTGCTCTACGCCCACCTGGGCGGGCAGCCGGCCGTCAACGCCTACCACTCCCTCTGGCCGGCGCAGGACTGACGCCGCCGGCGACCGCTCCCCCGCCGCCGGGGCGACCGGTCAGCCGAGCGAGAAGTCGACGGCGGCCAGGGCGTGCAGGCGGGTGGTGGCGAAGACCGGGACGTCGACGTCGTCGGGACCGAGCAGCAGCTCGATCTCGGTGCAGCCCAGCACGACGCCCTCGGCGCCGCGCGCGACCAGCCGCGCCACGACGTCGACGTAGGCCCCTCGCGACTGCGGGCGTACGACGCCGCGGACCAGCTCGTCGTAGATCACCCGGTGCACGAGCTCGAGGTCGTCGCCCGCGGGCACGATCGCCTCCACGCCGTGGCCGGCCAGGCGCTCGCGGACGAACGACTGCTCCATGGTGAACCTCGTGCCGAGCAGGGCGACCCGGCGCAGCCCGGCCCCGCGGACGGCCGCGGCGGTCACGTCGACGATGTGGATCAACGGGATCCCGATCGCCTCCTCGATCGCCCCGGCGACCTTGTGCATCGTGTTGGTGCACAGCACCAGGCACTCCGCGCCCGCCGACTCGAGCGCTGCGGCCTCGGCCGCGAGCAGCTCGCCCGCCGCGTCCCAGTCGCCGCTCGCCTGGAGGGCCTCGACGTCGGCGAAGTCGACCGAGGCCATCACCACCCGTGCCGAGTGGAGGCCGCCGAGCCGGTCGCGGACGGCCTCGTTCACGATGGCGTAGTAGAGCGCCGAGCTCTCCCAGCTCATCCCGCCGAGGAGCCCGATCCGGCGCAGGACCGGTGCCACTGGTGCGTCCATGTCGCCATTCAACCCGGTCGCGGGTCGGGGCGGATGTCGGTGCGCGGGTCTAGCGTGCCTGCATGGCCACGACTCCCCTCGTCGCCTCCGGCGACCTCACCGTCCACCCCGCCACCCACGCCCGATTCGACGACGTGCGCACGATGGTCGGCCCGAAGAATCCCGGCTCCAACGTGTGCTGGTGCCTCAGCCACCGCATCCCGGCCAAGGAGAACCGCGAGCTGGCGGGCCCGGCGCGCGCGGCCCGGGTCGAGGCGCTCACCCGCCGGCCGACCAAGCCGGGGGTGCTCGCCTACGACGGGAGCGAGGTCGTCGGGTGGGCGGCCGTCGCCCCGCGCGCCGAGCTGCCCTTCGCCCGCTCCACCAAGATCCCGGTCATCGACGACGAGCCCGCCTGGTCGGTGTGGTGCATCCGAGTCCGCCCGGGCCACCGCGGCCGCGGCATCTCGCACGTCCTGCTCGAGGGGGCCGTGGCCTACGCCGCCCGCCGCGGCGCCCCGGTCGTCGAGGGCTACCCCGTCGACAACCGTGGGGAGAAGGTCGACCTGACGATGGCCTACGTCGGCACCCGCAAGCTCTTCGCGGACGCCGGCTTCGAGCTCGCCGCCCCCACCACCGCGACGTCGGCGGGATTTCCCCGGGTGGTGATGCGCCGCACCCTGTGAGCCGCCACGCCGGCACCCGGATGCCCGGGAGCCCAGCCGCCCCTGATATCGTAAGTCGAGTAATCCACTCGACTAAAGGAGACTGCGCCGTGGTGACGAACGAGGGAGAGTGCCGGGTCGTCGTCGTCGGAGCAGGCGCCGGCGGCACGCTGGTCGCCACCCACCTGGTGACGGCCCTGTCCTCCCGCTTCCGGGTCGAGCTGGTCGACCCGGCCCCCAGCACCGGCCGCGGCCAGGCCTACTCCACCACCGACGAGCGGCACCTCCTCAACGTCCCGGCGTCGGGCATGAGCGCGTTCCCCCGCGACCCCGAGCACTTCCTGCGGTGGCTGCGCACCCACCACGACCCCGACTTCCAGCCCCACGACTTCGCCCCGCGCGCCGTCTTCGGCCGCTACGTCGAGAGCCTGCTGACGACCGCGACCGAGTTCCCGGGCAACGCCCAGCTCGTACGCCGTCGCGCGGAGGTCGCCGACATCGCCCGCTCGGGCGAGAGGTTCGTCGTGGAGCTCTCCGACGGCGACCGGCTCGAGGCGCGCGCGGTCGTGCTCGCGACCGGCAGCCGGCCCGGCATCGGCTGGGCCCCGCCCGAGCTGGCCGAGGACCCGCGGCTGGTGGCCGACCCGTGGACGCAGCCGATCCCGGCGGTCGGCGACGTGCTGATGCTCGGCTCGGGCCTGACCATGGTCGACCTCGCAATCAGTGCCGACCGTCCCGACCGCACCATCCACGTCGTCTCGCGCAGCGACGCGATGCCCCACGCCCACGTGCTGCCGACCACGCCGCCCGTGCCGCCGCCGCCCGGCATCACCCGCACCCAGGACCTCGACACGCTGCGCTCCACGCTCGCCGCGCACGTCGAGGAGACCGTCGAGGCCACCGGCGACTGGCGCGCCGCCATCGACGGGCTGCGCCCGGTCACCGCCCAGCTCTGGCGGGGACTCTCGGACGCCGACAAGCGCCGCTTCATCGCCGAGGACGCCCGCTCGTGGGACGTCCGCCGCCACCGGATGGCACCCGCCACGGCGCGGCGCCTCGACGCCGTCGCGACCGAGGGCCGGCTCGTGCGCCACAAGGGCACCCTCGCCTCCGTGCGCGCCGACGACACGGCCCTCCACATCACCCTCGACGACGGCACGACGCTGCGGGTCGCGGCGGTCGTCAACTGCACCGGCCCCGTCGGCTCCATCACGGCCGACCCGATGCTGACCCGGCTCGCCCAGTCCGGGCTCGTCCGCCCCGGCCCCGCTGGCCTGGGCATCGACACCGCCGACGACGGCCGGATCCTCGGCACCCTGCCCGACACGCTCCCGTTCCTCGCCGTCGGCTCGCTGCGCCGCGGCAACCTGTGGGAGTCCACGGCCATGCCCGAGATCCGCGAGCAGGCCTACGACGTCGCCCGGATCGTCAGCCGCTCGCTGCACGGCGAGTCCCGCCGCCGCCCGGCCGACCCCTCCGGGCTCACCCTCTCCACCAGCCAGGACGCCGCCGACCGCTACAACGCGGCCCTCGGGCGCCTGCTGCGCCTGCAGGACGGCGTCGAGGAGGGTCTCGCCGACGCCGTCGCCGCCGACGAGGGCTTCGTGCTCGCCCACGCCGCCCTGGCGCTGCTCGGGCACGAGTGGGGCACGACCGCGCAGTGGCGGCAGTCCCTGCGCGCCGCGCACCGGGCCGCGGCCGAGCGCCACCTCGACGACCGCGAGTCGTCGTTCCTCGACGCCGTCACCACGCGCCTGCGCACCGACGAGGCCACCGGCGCCGCCGCGCTGCTGCGGCACGTGCGCCTGTTCCCCCGCGACGCGCTCGCCGTCAGCGTCGCCGTGCCGACCGTCGCCTTCGGCGGCCTCACCAGCGGCCCCCAGACCGCTGACCTCGTCGAGTCGCTGGGCCGCGCCTACGGCGACGACTGGTGGTACGCCGGCCAGCTGGCGTTCGTCCGGCAGGACCAGGAGCGCTGGGCCGAGGCCGAGGAGCTGGCCTCCTACGCCCTCTCGGTCGAGCCCGCCTCGGGCCACGCGGTCCACGCCCGCGCCCACGTCCACTACGAGACCGGCGACCACGTCGCGGGGCTGGCCTGGCTCGACGAGTGGATCCGCACCCGCGGCCCGGAGGCCAACCACCGCTCGCACTTCTCCTGGCACGCCGCCCTCCACGAGCTGATGCAGGACGACGTGGAGGCGGTCCGCCGCCGCTACGCCCGCGAGCTCGCCCCCTCGGTCGTGAGCGGCAGCCGGGTCGTGGTCGACAGCGGGTCGCTGCTGTGGCGCGGGCGGATGACCGGCGCCTGGACCGACGACCTGCCCGTCGCCGAGGTGCGCGCCCAGGCGCCCGCCGAGTGGCTGACGTCGCCGCCCACGCCGTTCGCGGCGATGCACAGCGCCGTGCTGCTCGCGGCCGATGGCGACGCGGCCGCGCTGGCCGCGCTGGGCGCCGGGGCACGGCAGAGCGACGACCGGGTCCTGCGCGACGTCGTCGCCCCGCTCTGCGACGGGCTCCTCGAGGTCGTCGAGGAGCGCTGGGACGCCGCCGCGACGACCCTCACCGGCATCGTCGGCAGGTTGACGCCGCTGGGCGGCAGCCGGGCCCAGCGCGAGGTCGTCGAGGACACCCTCGTGCACACCCTCGCGATGGCGGGGCGCACCGCGGAGGCCGCGGAGCTGCTCGACCAGCGGCTCGCCCGCCGGTCCTCGGCCCTCGACGCGCGTCGCCGCGCAGCGGTGACGGCCGCCCGGGCCGCGGCCCCCGACACGGCCCCGCAGCACAGTCGGTCGCTCGGGCGCTGATGGCACTCGACGGGTTCGGCTCGGTCGCGGCGACCACGATGGTCGCCGTGGTCATGGCCGACCTGCACGTCGAGGTCGTCGCCGGCGCCGCCGCGTGGCTGGCGGGGTGGTGGCTGCTGCGCGAGGCCCCACCCCGCGCCGACCGTTAGGTGTACTGATCGGGCACCGGTGCCGCCGGAGTGCGGGCCACCACGGCTGCCGCGGCCACGAGGTCCCACCCCGGCGTGAAGTCGTTGCGCCGCAGCAGCCGGTCGCGGTGCTCCTCGTAGAGGTCGAGCAGCCGCAGCACCGACGCCAGCACCGAGGCGTCCGGGTCATCGCCGGGGACGTCGCAGGCATGCCGGGCCACGACCAGCGGCACCTCGGGATCGAGGCCGCGTTGCATCGCCTCCAACGCGGCCAGCAGGTTGGTCGAGGCGATCTCCGGGAAGGGCCACACCTCGCGGGCCTCCTCCGCCGGCGGCGGACCCAGGTCGAGCGGCTCGTCGCCGACCACGGCTGCACGAGGTGGTCGGCGTGCATCGCTCAGCCCCCCAGGTCGCTCGTGCGGGCGACGAGGTCGGCGAGCAGGGCCGGGAGGCCGCCGGCGGCCACCACCCGGCGCTGGCGGTTGGGCTCGGTCTCCCCCGCGAACGCCGCCTCCAGCGCGTCGAGCGGTGCCTCCATCCGGTCGGGAGCCAGCACGGCGCGCGCCTCCGCGACCACGCGGGCGGCGACCTCGCGCATCGGCCGGAGCACCTGGTCGACGTCGACGACGCGGGTGTCGAGGCCGTAGCGCGCGGCCCGGTGGTCGTTGACGGCCAGCACGTCGTCGCTGAGGTCGTGCTCGTCGGGCACCTCCACGGCGCGCCGCGCGATGCCCTGCACGAGGGCGGTCAGCGCGGCGACGCCCGCCAGAGACGGCACCGCGTCCATGACCCGGACCTCGAGGGTCCCGAGCAACGGTCGCGGGCGCATCTCCCACCAGACGTAGGTGTGGTCGGACGCCTCGGCGGCCGTCATCAGCGACTCGGTGCGCGCGACGTAGTCGTCCCACGACCGCAGCAGGGGCGGCATGGTGGTGCGCGGGTAGGAGCGGATGATCGCCGCGCGGGCCGTGGCCTGGCCCGAGTCGAGCCCGTGCCAGTAGGGCGACCCGGCGGCGAGGGCGCGCAGCAGCGGCAGCCGGTTGCGCAGCCCCCGGTAGGCCAGCATCGCGGTGCGCTCGTCGGGCAGCCCGACGTGCACCTGGAGGGCCGCGGTCGGGGTGCGCAGCAGGCCGGCGTACTCGTCGATGATCCGGTCGTAGCGGGGCGACGCCGCGATGTCGGCGACACCGACCGACGCCGTCGGGTGCACCCCCGCGGCGAGCACCCGCCCGCCGTTCTTGCCGACGAGGGCGCGCAGGTCGCGCAGCGAGCGCCACGCGTCCTCGGCCGTGGCGCAGACCGGGGTGTTCAGCTCGACCTGGTCGACGTAGATCTCCCCGGTGACCACGCCCTCGCCGGGGCGGGACTGCGACATCGCCTCGACCAGCGGGGCCGCTGCCGCGCCCATCAGCTCGTCCTGGTCGTCGACGAGCATGAGCTCCTCCTCGACACCGACGGAGAACTCCCCGCCCGACACGTGTGAGGGCACGCGTGCGCCGCCCGGGAGCTCCCCCGACATCCCGCTGGTCATGTGCCCTCGTGCCCTGTGGACGGCCCGGGCATGCGTCCGCGTCTGCCGCCGGCTGCGGATTCCCCGGTCAGGCGGGGAATCTCGGACTTCTCGCGTGTTGTACGCCCCCAGAAGTCCGCAACTCGCGCGAGAAGTCGCGGTGAGTCTCCGGGAGACTCACCGCCGAGGGGACCGGCGCGGCACCCGCGGGGTCAGCGGCGCGGAGGCGCCGACAGCCGGAGCACCCGGTGCCACGCGCTGGCGACCTGTCGCAGCAGCGGTGCGCTCCGGTAGGCCAGGCCGTGCCGCTCGAAGAGGTCGCGGACCGGGCCGGCGATCTCGCGGTAGCGGTTGCTCGGCAGGTCGGGGAACAGGTGGTGCTCGATCTGGTGCGAGAGGTTGCCGCAGAGCACGTGCAGCAGCGGCGGGCCGGAGATGTCGGCCGAGCCGAGCATCTGGCGCAGGTACCACCGCCCGCGCGTCTCGTGCTCGTCGACCTCCTCGACCTCGAACGTCTCCACGCCCTCGGGGAAGTGGCCGCACATGATCACCGAGTGGCTCCACACGTTGCGGACCAGGTTGGCCACCAGGTTGGCGGTCAGCGTGGTGCGCGCCGAGCCGGTGGGCAGCGACAGCACCGGGTGGAGCACGTAGTCGCGGAACGCGCTGCGCGCCACCCGGCGTCCCGTCGTGCGCATCTCCTCGCGCTGCTCCGGCGAGAAGCCGGTGCCCGAGCGGAGCGACTCGCCCAGGTCGAGGTCGTACATCGCGATGCCGTACTCGAAGATGCAGGCGTTGACGAGGTTCAGCAGCGGCTGGGCGAGGTGGCGGGGCTCCCACTCCTGTGCCTCGTCGACGCGCAGGATGCCGTAGCCGAGATCGTTGTCCTTGCCGAGCACGTTGGTGTTGGCGTGGTGGCGGTCGTTGTGGGCGCGCCGCCACTGCTCCGGCGCCGAGGCGTGGTCCCAGTCCCAGGTGGAGGAGTGGATCCTCGGGTCGCGCATCCAGTCCCACTGCCCGTGCAGGACGTTGTGGCCGATCTCCATGTTGTCGAGCACCTTCGACAGCGCGAGCGAGGTGGTGCCCAGCCACCAGGCGACGCGGCTGCGGCTGCCGAGGAGGACCACCCGGCCGCCCACCTCCAGGCAGCGCTGCACGGCGATGACACGACGGATGTAGGCCGCGTCGCGGGCCCCGCGGTCGGCGAGCACCTCCTCGCGCAGGGCGTCGAGGGTGCGGCCGATCTCCTCGACCTCGGCGTCCGTCAGGTCGTCGTACGACCGCGTGGCTGGCGGGGGCGCGGGGGCGTGCTGGAGGAGGGGGGCCATCGTTCCCGGTGCCCCTCTTCGGCCTCCCTCATGCATCTCGCAAAGTCCGCCCGCACGGGTGGAGTGTGACGCAGATCGCTGGGTACGGAGCGCCATGACAGACAGCCCCCAGCACGACCAGGACGCCGACCCGCCCACCCCTGACGGCCGCGAGCCCGACCAGGAGCAGCTGGAGCCGGACTCCGAACCGGCCAGCGACCCCGATCCCGATCCGGACGCAGGCCCGGGCACATCCACCCATCCCGAGGAGGACGCATGACGACCTACGGAAACGAACCAGGCAGCACCCCCGGCACACCGACCACCACAGGCGACACGGGTGGCTACGACTCGAGCGGCTTCAGCCCGGGGACGACCGGCGCGAGCGACTCGAGCGACTCGGCCGGCTCGGGCGACTCGAGCACGACCGGCAAGGCCAAGGAGACGGCCGCCACGGCCGCCGACCAGGGCAAGCAGGTGGCCGGGACCGCCAAGGACGAGGCGCTCAACGTCGCGGGCACCGCGGCCGAGCAGGCCCGCACCGTGGTGGGCGAGGCCCGTCAGCAGGTCACCAGCCAGCTCAGCGAGCAGGCCACCACGGGGCGGGACAAGCTCGCCCAGACGCTGGTGACGCTCGGGGACGACCTGCAGCAGATGGTCCAGGGCGAGGGTGCGTCGCAGGGCCTCGCCAAGGACCTGGCCCAGGAGGTCTCCGACCGGGTGCGAGCCCTCGGCAGCCACCTCGAGGACCGCGACCCCGCCCAGCTGCTCGACGAGGCCCGCGACTTCGCGCGGCGCCGACCGGGCACGTTCCTGCTGGGCGCCCTCGCCGCCGGCGTGGTGGCCGGACGGATGTTCCGGGCCACCGCCGACGGTGCGGCCGCGGCGTCCCTCGCCGACTCCGGCACGACCGGCACGTTCGCGGCCGACACGACCACCACCACGACCGGGACGACCTACGGCAGCACCGGCGTGGGCACGGGACCGATGGCCACCGCCAGCGGCGACGCGGCGCTGGCCGGCCAGTCCAGCACCGACAGCCCCGGCACGACGGGCTACGACACCCCGGCGCCGGACCCGACGCGGGCGACGCCCTCGAGCCTCGACCCGACGACGTCCGGCCTCCCGGGCCAGCGCACCCAGGACACGCCGTGACGGGGGCCCCGGGCGTGGATCCGGTGCCGGGCGTGGACCCGGTGCCGACCGGGGTGCCGCCGACGGGCTCCCCGTTGGCAGGCTCCCCGGCGAGCGGCGCTGCGGACGAGCGCAGCCTCGGCGAGATCGTCGGCGACCTGGGCCAGGACCTGACGACGCTGGTCAAGCAGGAGCTCGAGCTGGCCCGCACCGAGCTCAAGGAGGAGGCGTCCAAGGCCGGCAAGGGCGCGGGGATGCTCGGCGGCGCCGGCGTCTCCGGGTTGCTGGCGCTGATCCTGGCGAGCTTCGCCCTCGCCTACCTGCTCGACAACTGGATGCCCGTCGAGCTCGCGTTCCTGATCGTCACGATCCTGTGGGCGATCGTCGGCGCCGTCCTGGCGGCGAGCGGACGCAAGGAGCTCAAGAACGCACACCCGGAGCTGCCCGAGACGCAGCAGACACTCAAGGAGGACGCAGCATGGGCCAGAGCACAGAAGAACTGAGGGCCGAGATCGAGCAGACGCGGCAGTCCATGACGGCCGACGTCGACGCCCTGCAGGACCGGGTGAGCCCGTCGGCCATCGTCGAGCGGCGCAAGCAGGCCACGCGCAACCGGTTGCTCGGCGTCCGCGACAGGGTCATGGGCACCGCCCACGGCGTCGGCTCCTCGGCGTCGGGCACGACCGGGTCGGCCAAGGACTCGGCGGCCGGTGCCGTCGACTCGGTCAAGGGCACGGCCCAGGGCGCCGTCAGCGGCGCCCAGGACCGGGTGCAGGGCACGCCCCTCGCGGCGGGCCTGGTCGCCTTCGGCGCCGGAATGATCGTCGCGGCGCTGATCCCCGCCTCCGAGAAGGAGGCGGTGGCCGCCGGGCACGTCGTCGACGCCGCCAAGGAGCACGGCCAGCCGGTCGTGGACCAGGCGAGGTCGGTGGCCCAGGACGTCGCCGACGGCGTCAAGGAGACGGCCGCCGAGGCCGCCCAGCAGGTCAAGGACAGCGCCGCCGACAGCGCCGGGAAGGTGAAGTCGGAGGGGCAGTCCGGAGTGGACGAGGTCCGCTCGCAGACGCAGTCCTGATCCGCACCAGCCACGCCCCACCGGCTCGCCGGGCCGCCCCGTCATCGGGGCGGCCCGGCGCACCGGTCCCCCACCTCTTCACGAGCCCCCTTCACGAGCCCCCCTTCACGAGCCCCCCTTCACCAGCCCCAGGAGGCACTCCGTGCGCGCCATGGTCTACCGCGGTCCCTACCGCATCCGCGTCGAGGACAAGCCCCGTCCGCGGATCGAGCACCCCGCCGACGCCATCGTGCGGGTGCGACGTGCCGCCATCTGCGGCTCCGACCTGCACCTGTTCCACGGGATGATGCCCGACACCCGGGTCGGCCACACGTTCGGCCACGAGTTCGTCGGCGTGGTCGACGAGGTCGGTCCCGCGGTGCGCGAGCTGCAGGTCGGGGACCGCGTGATGGTGCCGTTCAACATCTTCTGCGGCAGCTGCTTCTTCTGCGCCCGCGGGCTCTACTCCAGCTGCCACAACGTCAACCCCAACGCGACCGCCGTGGGCGCCATCTACGGCTACTCCCACACGTGCGGCGGCTACGACGGCGGCCAGGCCGAGTACGTCCGGGTGCCGTTCGCCGACGTGGGCCCGATGGTGATCCCCGACTGGCTCGAGGAGGAGGACGCCCTGCTCATGACCGACGCCCTCGCCACGGGCTACTTCGGCGCCCAGCTCGCCGACATCCGCGAGGGCGACACCGTGGCGGTGCTCGGCGCCGGCCCGGTCGGGCTCTACGCCGCCCGCAGCGCGTGGCTGATGGGCGCAGGCCGGGTCGTGGTCATCGACCACCTCGCCGAGCGCCTGGCCAAGGCGCGGACGTTCGCGCACGCCGAGGTCATCGACTACGACGACGTCGACGACGTCGTCATGGCGATGAAGGAGACGACCGACCACCTCGGCTTCGACCGGGTCATCGAGGCCGTCGGCGCCGAGGCCGACGGCAACCTCACCCAGCACCTCACGGCGGCCAGGTTCAAGCTGCAGGGCGGCGCCCCGACCGCGCTCAACTGGGCGATCGACGGGGTGCGCAAGGGTGGCAACGTGTCCGTGATGGGCGCCTACGGGCCGATCTTCAGCGCCGTCAAGATGGGCGACGCGGTCAACAAGGGGCTGACCCTGCGGATGAACCAGTGCCCGGTCAGGCGCCAGTGGCCGCGGCTGCTGGAGCACGTCCGCAACGGCCACCTCAAGCCCAACGACATCGTCACCCACCGCTTCGACCTCGAGGACATCGCGCAGGCCTACCACGTCTTCTCGGCGAAGCTCGACGGGTGCATCAAGCCGGTCATCGTGGTCGGCGACTGAGGAAGGACGTCTGATGCCCTACAGCCCGGACAAGCCCGCACTCCCCGAGGACGCCGAGCAGCTCCGCGCGCGCATCCCCGGCTGGGGAGCCGACCTCGACCCCGCGGACCGGCCGTCCTACCCCCGCGAGGTCCTCGACCCGGGGGTCGCCGGCCGGCCGCTCCCGGAGCAGCAGCCCGGCGGCGAGGGTCGCGAGCGCTCGATCGAGCACGCCCGGCTCACCCCCGCCTTCGGCACCGCGCAGCCCCTGACCGGGCTCTCCGGGACCATCCGGCGCTACGCCTACGCGCGGCACAGCGAGGGCAAGGCCGCGCACTGGCTGATCCTCATGGCAGCCGACCGCGTCGACGTCACCGAGCACGTGGTGCGCTCGCTCGCGAGCCCACGGCCCGACAACCCCCTCACGCAGAGCGGGATCCGCGCCGAGGTGACCTACGGCGGCATCCGCTCGCGCCGCGGACGCAGCGACGTACGCCACCAGGTGCTCGACCCGGTCGTCAACGGCCTGCCGTGGGCGCTCGCGACCTACGTCGCCTGGCGGGCGGCACGCTCCCTGCGCCGTTCCTGACCGCGCCCGCTCGCGGGGCGTGAGGGCGCCCGCGCGTGGGTACGACGAGGCATGACCTCACTCGCAGAGCAGGACCTCGACCAGCTCGGCGGCCGGCTGAGCATCCTCACCCGCCAGAAGCGCGACCACGAGCGGCTCGACCGGCTGCTCCAGCGCCTCGACCGGAGCGCGCCGGGCGACGAGGAGGACGCGACGCTGCACGCGATCGCCCGCCTCGTCTTCCCGCACGCGTTCGCCGAGGAGTCGGTGCTGTGGCCCGAGGCACGCCGGGTGCTGCCCGACGGCGAGGCGCTCACCCTCCAGGTCGAGCAGGAGCACCAGGAGGTCAACGAGCTGTGGACCTCGCTGGAGCGGCTGCCCTCGGGCAGCCCCGAGCGCCGCAGGCTGCTCACCCGGCTCGCCGCGGTGCTGCGCGAGGACGTCCGCGACGAGGAGGACGAGCTCCTGCCCCGCCTGCAGGACGCCGTCGACACCCGCCGGCTCCAGGTGCTGGGCGTCGCGTGGGAGGCCGTGCGGCGTACGGCGCCCACCCGGCCCCACCCGGTCGTGTCGCGCCGGCCTCCCGGCAACGCGCTGGCGGCCGTGCCGCTGACGGTGCTCGACCGCGGCCGCGACCTGCTCGACGCCGGCGCCCGGCGCTTCCCGCAGGCCCACGGTCCCGCGTCACGGGCGAGCGGCGGCCTGGCCCGGGCGGCCGGACGGGTGGAGCGGGCCGGGGTGCTGCGCCGCGGCGAGCACCCCTCCACCCACCGCGACTGAACGCTCGGCCGGGCTCACCACCACCCGGCGGGCCGCGTGCTGCGCCGCCAGGACGCCCAGCACCACCACGGCCATCGTCACCCCCCACCAGGTGCCGGTGAGCGCGCAGCACAGGGCGAGCACCCGCTGCAGCCCGTCGTGGTGGCTCGGGCGGGCGACTGGGCGGGCGACTGGGCGGGCGACGTGGCGGGCATGGCGGGCGGGGTGCATGACGGGCACGGACATGGGACTGCCTCCGGTGGTCGGGTGTGAGTCGGGTGTCAGGTGAGGACGAGGAACGCCAGCCCCACGACGAGCGCGGGGAGGGTGGTGAGCACCGTGGCCAGCAGGGCCGAGCGGTGCTCCAGGGCCAGGAGGGGCAGCAGCGCGTCGCCGTCCTGGCTGATGGTGTTGGCCACGAACGTCGCCAGCGGCATGCCGCCGGCGGCGAAGATGCCGACGAAGACGATCTGCACGGCGCATCCCGGCACGAGGCCGATCAGTGCGCCCACCAGCACCCCCGCGAGGCCCAGGAGGGGCAGCTGCGAGCCGTCGAAGCCGGTGAGGTGGCTGAGCAGCGACCACGCGAGGTAGGCCACGGCCACCCACACGGTCACGAACGCGACCTCGTGTCCTCCGTGGCGCAGCACCGCCGCCATCGACGTCTCGGCCGCGCTGCGCTCGTCGTCGTCGGCGAGCCGGCACCCGCCGCGCACGAACACGACCAGCGCGACGACCGCCCCCACCACGCCCAGCGCGAGGTAGACCGCCTCGGGGTCGAGCAGCTGGAAGGTCACCGGGACGCTGACCGTGGCTCCCCCGCCGATCACGAGCCAGAGCAGGACCGGCAGGACGCCGACGTCGTGGAGCGCGAGCGTCGGGCGCGACCGCACCGGTCGCGCCACCGTCGCCACCGTCGCCACCGGGGACGGCACCACCACCGTCCGCGCGGGGACGTCGACCGTGACCGCGGGCTGCGGCGACGGCGTACGGCGACGGGGGTCGATGCCGATCGCGTCGACCAGCCAGCCGGTGGTGGCCCCCACGACCAGCAGCAGGGCCTTGAGCTGCACCGTGAGCCACGGGTCGTGGGCCAGCAGCACCCACGACGCGTCGCCCATCGTGGCGACCAGCGCCGCGACGGCCGCGCCGTAGGACACCGCGCCCCGCCCGTAGGCGGCCATCACCAGGATGGCCCCGCCGCACCCGGGCGGCATGGTGAGGGCGGCCGCCACCAGCGGGCCCGCCGCTCGGCGCCGCTCGAGGGCGGCGTCGAGGCGGTGGCCCCACCGGCAGCGGGCCCAGCCGAAGGGGGCGACCATGAGGGCGACGAACACGCCGACCTGCATGAACGCGTCGGCCAGCGGGCGGAGCAGCAGCTCGGTCATCGCAGGTGCTCGGTCGGCGGCTCACTCGCCGGGAGTGAGCTTCTCCTTGGCCTTGTTCATCAGGTTCTGCATGCCCTGCGCGTAGGCGCCGCCCGCGGTCCCGGGCTTGCCCGGCCCCTTCGACCCGTCGTAGGTCGCGAAGAGCAGCGGGTCGGGAGCCGGCAGCTCCTGCACGTCGTCGGTGAGTGCGCGGCCCTCCTCGAACCTGATCTCGCCCTCCCCGGCGAGGGAGGCGCCCTGGGCCCAGCGGCCCTCACCGGCGGTGCTGCCCTCGTGGAAGCTGTAGAACACGCTCGCCTGCTCGGACGCCTCCTCGTCCTTGCGGGAGCTCTCGAAGCCGTCGGTGTGCCCGTCCTCGATCAGCTGCTCGATGCCGAGCAGCCACTGCTGCTGGTGGAAGGTGTCGCGGGCCAGGGCGAACGACAGCGTCTCCTTCACGCCCGGGTCGTCGGTCATGCCGATGAGGCGCGACACCTGCAGCCGGCCCTGGGCCTCGGCGGCGACGTTGTGGCGGAAGTCGGCGAGCAGGTTGCCGCTGGCGACGATGTAGCCGGCGTTCCAGGGCACGCCCTGGCTGTTGGTCGGCATCGCGAAGCCGCCGCTGACGATGGCCTGCTGCGGGTTCTGCCCCCCGAGGATCGCCGCGAGCGCCGGGTTGGCGGCGGCCGCCTCGGCCTGCGTCTCCGACGGGGCGCCCTCGAGCAGCCGGGCGAGGAGCGTGGTGAGCATCTCGACGTGGCCGATCTCCTCGGTGCCGATGTCGAGGATCATGTCCTTGTACTTGCCGGGTGTGCGGCAGGCCCAGCCCTGCCACATGTACTGCATCATCACGGTCATCTCGCCGAACTGGCCGCCGATCACCTCCTGCAGCTTGGCGGCGTAGAGGGCGTCGGGGCGCTCGGGCCTGGCGCTCCACTGGAGCTCCTTGGTGTGCCGGTACATGTCGTTCCTCGCAATCGTCTCGAGTGAGACGGAGCACCGTCGGCTCCGCTGCGCACCACGATTCCGGGGGGCCGTCGCTCGGTCGTGACGCCGGCGACCGCACCGGCGTACGCGCGCCGTGCGCCCGCCCGTCCGCCTGGGCGTGCGGTCACCGGCTCCGTGGCGTCACCGATGCGTCACGCATGCATGCACGCCGGGGTGCGGGGCACTGTCTTCGCACGCGATCCGGGGAGGCGTACGTGGCACTGGCGGCACGGCTCAACCTGCTGGGCGGGTTCCGGCTGGACCTCGACGGTCAGCCGCACCCCGTCCCCGTGAGTGCGCGCCGGCTGCTCGCCCTGCTCGCGGTGTGCCACCGCGGGCGTCGGGCCCCGCGCGGGGCGCTCGCCGAGATCATGCGTCCCGACTCCGATCCCGCCCGGGCCACCTCGACGCTGCGCTCGGTGCTGTGGCGCCTGCCCCGTGACCGCGGGAGGGCGCTGGTGCAGGGAGACGCGCTCGAGGTCTGGCTGCACCCCGAGCTCACCGTCGACCTCTGGGAGGCCGAGGCCGAGGCCCAGCGGCTGTGCGGCAGCGAGGCGCCGGCGGTCGACGAGATCCCCGACCTGTCGCTGCTGACCCAGGACCTGCTGCCCACCTGGCACGACGACTGGCTGACGGTGGAGCAGGAGGCGTTCCGCCAGCGGCGGCTGCACGCCCTCGAGCGGGGCGCCGACCTGCTGTGCGGCGCCGGCCACTTCCACGACGCCCTCAGCGCGGGACTCGGAGCGGTGCGGGCGGAGCCGCTGCGTGAGAGCGCGCACCGGCGGGTGATCGCGGTGCACCTCGCCGAGGACAACCAGGCCGAGGCGCTCCGGCAGTACGACAGCTACCGGCGCCTGCTCGCCGACGAGCTGGGGCTCGCGCCGAGCGCGTCGATCCGGGGCCTCGTCGCGCCGCTGCTCGGGCGGCCGGTCGACCTGCCGACCGGCACCGACTGACCGCCGCTCAGGACGGCGGGGCCGACGGGTCGAGGCTGACGACCTCGCCCCGGGCGGGGCAGCGCAGGTCCGCGGCGAGCCCGGCGGCGCGGGCCCGGTCCACGAAGTCCGACAACGGCGAACGGAACACGGTGTAGTCGTCGTGGTGCACCGGCACCACGACCCGGGGCCGCGAGCGCTCGACGAAGTCGACGCCCATCGGGCCGTCCATCGTGACGGTCCGCAGCAGCACCCGGGTGCCGCCGAGGTGCACGACGGCGGCGTCGATGTCGGGGAACCGCTCGCGCACCTCGTCGACGTGCGCGCCGGTCAGCGTGTCGCCGCTGATGTAGACCCGGCGCCGCACCTGTCCGTCCACGAGGTGCTCGAGGACGCTGCCCATCACGGGCGGCAGCATGCGCCCGAGGAGGCCGCGCGCGTGCACCGCCGGCACGGCGGTGACCCGCAGCTCCTCGGTGCCCTTGGTCAGGGTGTGCTGGTCCCAGGTCTCGAGGGCCTGCGCGTCGAAGCCCCACGAGCCGAGGCGGCGTACGGCCTGCGGCGTGGACAGGACCGGCGCCGACCTGTCGAGCCGCCTGCGGCTGACCCGGTCGAAGTGGTCGCCGTGCAGGTGCGAGAGCACGACGGCGTCGAGCGCCGGCAGATGCTCGGGCTCGATCGCCGGATCGGTCAGCCGGCGGGTGGACAGGCCCCACCCCAGGTAGGCGCGCTGGCCGCGGTGCAGGAAGTTGGGATCCGTCAGCAGCGTGAAGGACCCCAACGACAGCACGGTCGTCGCGGTGCCGATGAAGTGGAGCCTGTCCCCGGTGGTCATCGCGTGCGCCGGGTCAGCGACCGACGCCGGTCGTGCCCGGCCGGTTGGCGAGCACGACGCCGAGGGCGACCATGCCGAGGCCCAGGACGAAGTGCAGCCAGTCGTCGGCGGTGTTGAGCGGCACGAAGTTGGCCTGCGAGTCCTTGTCCACGACCAGTCCGTAGAGCCACAGGGCGAGGTAGACCACGCCTCCGCCGACCAGGTAGCCGCGCGCAGCGGCCGCGGTGCGGGCCAGCGCGATCCCGGCGGCGCCGAAGAGCAGGTGGACGACGTTGTGCAGGACCGAGACCTGGAAGATGCCGAGGAGCTCTGCGTGGGACTCGTGCCCGGCCGCCTCGAGGCTGTCGGAGCCGGTCGTGATGCCCGGGATGAAGCCCAGCACACCGACCAGCAGGAAGGTCGCCCCGACGAGGACGGCGGCCGCCTGGATGGGCGAGCCCTTCGCGGTCGACGTGGAGCGGAGACGGACGTCGTCGGTCATGGAGGTGCTCCTCTCGGTGCCGGGCGCGGTCGGGCTCGGCGTGGTGGGGCACGCTCCGTACCCTGACCGGCACGCCCCACACGTCTGGGCCACCCGAAGAGACGTGGTCGTGACCGTGGTGCAGGTCACGGACTAGCGCAGCCACCATCGGGGTACGGGGACCATCCGTCCACCCGACGCAGCACCCCGACGAGAGGACCGCTGGTGAACCCGATCCGTCTGGTCTCCGGAGCCATCGCCCTGCCCGCCCATGCCGCCGCTGCCGTCATCGGCGCGTCCGTCGGCGTGGCCACCACGGGTGCGCGCGCGCTGGGCCGGTTCATCGAGCGCGCCTCGGGCTCCGACCCCGTCGTCCCCGGTCCGTGGCTCGACGAGCAGCCCGCGTCCAGCGACGTCGACTCGATCCTGGGCACCCGCACGCCGCAGGCGACTCCCGAGCCGGCCGTCGAGCCGACCACCGACCCGACCACCGAGCCGGCCGCAGGCGCGGCTCCGGCGAGGAAGGCCCCGGGCACGAAGGCGGCTGCGAAGAAGGCGGTTGCGAAGAAGGCGCCGGCGAGGACGGCCGCTGCTCAGAAGGCGCCGGCGAAGAAGGCTGCCCCGCAGAGTGCGAAGAAGGCTGCCAAGAAGGGTGCCAAGAAGGCTGCGAGGAAGGCCCCGTCCAAGCAGGCCGCTGTGATCGCACCGGCGCTTGGCTTGAGCGAGGCAGAGGTCGAGGCACGGGTCGACGCCCAGGTCGACGCGGCCGCCGACGAGGTGACCACTCCGTCCGGCATCCCCGCCGCCGGGACCGGGGTCAACCCCGACACCACCGACACAGACCTGCACCAGCCCGGCACCGAGCCGCTGGTGGACCCGGCCACGGTGAAGTCGGTGGCGAGCGAGGCCGCCGTGCTGCGGCGGGCCGCCGACACCGACAAGGGCTGAGGGACGCCGCTCGCGCGTCGACGGGCCTATCCTCGGTCCCGTGCACCGGATCTTCACCACGAGCGTGGCCTCCGTCTACCCCCTCTACGTCGCCAAGGCTGAGCGCAAGGGGCGGACCCGCGACGAGGTCGACCAGGTCATCGAATGGCTGACCGGCTTCGACCGGGAGCAGCTCCGGTCCCACCTCGACGGCGGCTCGACGTTCGAGGAGTTCTTCGCGGCGGCGCACCTCAACCCGCGCGTCGACCAGATCACCGGCTCGGTCTGCGGGGTCCAGGTGCAGGAGGTGGAGGATCCGCTCATGCGGCGGATCCGCTACCTCGACAAGCTCGTCGACGAGCTCGCCAAGGGCCGGCCGATGGAGAAGGTGCTGCCCGGCTGAGCGGTGCCCGGCCGCGCGGTGGGTACCGGGCGGCATGGATCCTCGACCAGGCCCCGGCCCGTGGCGACGACGCACTGTCCGTGGTGACGGCGTCGACCTCGCCGTGCTCGAGTCGGGCGACGAGGACGCGACCGCCCTCGTCCTCGTGCACGGCTGGCCCGACACGCACCGGGTCTGGCTGCCCGTGGCACAACGGCTCGCCGCCGACCTCCGGGTCGTGCTCTACGACACGCGCGGCCAGGGCCTGTCCCCCACGGACGCCCCGGACAGCGCGTTCGCCCTCCCGCACCTCGCGGCCGACCTGATGGCCGTGCTCGACGACGTCGACCCGGCCCACCCGGTCCACGTCGCCGGGCACGACTGGGGCTCGGTGCAGGCGTGGGAGGCGGTGTGCGAGTCCGGTGCCACCGACCGGATCGCCTCGTTCACCTCGATCAGCGGTCCCAACCTCGACCACGTCGCGGCCTGGGCCCGCAGCACGCTGCGGCACCCGACCCCGGCCGGCGTGGCAGGTCTCCTCGGGCAGGCCGTGTCGTCGTCCTACGTGCCGTTCCTCGTCTCCCCCCTGGCGCCTCCGCTGCTGCGCGTCCTCGGGCACCGCGACATGGTCTCCGGACTGCGCTACTACCGCGGCAACGTGCGCCGGCCGGCCCGCGGCCCGCGCCCGCGACGTACGAGCGTGCCGGTCCTCCAGCTCGCCCTGGACCGCGACCCCGCGATCCGGGAGGCGGCGCTCGTCGCCAGCGAGCCGTGGTGCGACGACCTGCGTCGCCACCACCTCCCCCTCGGCCACTGGGCGCTGCGCACCGACCCCGATGCGGTGGCCGAGGCGTTGCTCGGCCACGTCACCGCCGTCGAGGCACGTCGGCCGGCCGCCGACGCGTGAGCCGGCCGCGCCGTCACGGGCGGGGAGCCTGCCCCCGGGTGTCACGTGCCGATCGTGACGTGGGCGACCAGCACCCCGACCAGCCGCACCAGCACCATCCCCACCGCGCCTCCGACGAGGAGGCCCACGGTGACGAGGACCAGCACGGCCATCGCGGTCGCGATCCACGGCCGGCGCTCGAGGAAGTGGCGCTCCGGGAGCGTGCGCCTGTGGAGCAGCGGTGTACCTGCGAGCCGGACGGCCGGGAGTCTCATCGCCGCACCGGCGCGACGCGACCCGCGCCCGCCTGCCTCTCGGGTCGCACCGCGGCACGGGCGGCACCCCGCCCGTCCTGCGGACCGTGCCGGCCATCGGCCGCGTGGTCGCGGATCTGCCGGCGGGCGAGCGCCTCGCACAGCGCGAGGGCGTCGGGGCCGCTGGCGGCGATGGGAGCCACGAGACGGTCGGCGCGGTGGACCATGCGCAGCACCCGGCCCGCCGGGACCGCCGGGCCGAACTCCGCGACGAGCCGCGCCCCGAGGTCCGCGACGCCCCTGCGGTGGTCGAGCGGCGTGGTGACCAGGTCGGCGGCGTGGTCGTCGAGCAGCCCGCGGGCGACCGCCTCGCAGAGGGCGAGGGCGTCCGCCGCGTCGCTCGCGGCTGGGGCCACGAGCCGGTCGGCGCGATGCACGATCCGCAGCACCCGGCCGGCCGGGATGAGTGCCCCGAACTCGGCGGCGAGCCGCTCGCAGAGCTGGTCGAGCTGCCTCCTGTGCGCCGCTGGGTCCATGGGATGCTCCTTCGTCGCGCATGAGGTGACTCACCTGAAGCATCGAAGGAGCGGGGGCACGGCGCGCAGAGGCCAAGTGCTCGCTGCCGCGATGACCTCCGCAATGGGACCCCGGCCCGCGCGCACCGCAGCCGCTTGATCGGCCGGGCGAGGGCGGCGCATCATCGGGGAAAGGCCGCGACCGCTGGTCGCAGGAGCCAGGTCGCTGACGGCATGCTAGACGTGGTTCGGGCGCCGCGGTAGTGCCGAACAACCGCCAACTCGCGTGACTTCCTACCACGTCACGGAGTCGGCGCACAGAGGTACTTTGGTCGCATGGCACAGCCTTCTCGGGCGGCGGCCGGCACGTCGCGACGCCCCGTCTCCGTCTATCTGCTCGACGACCACGAAGTGGTGCGTCGCGGGCTCCGCAGCGTCCTCGAGCACGACGGCGACATCGTCGTCGTCGGCGAGTCCGGACTGGCCCAGCAGGCGGCGCGGCAGATCCCTGCCCTGCGCCCGCAGGTGGCCATCCTCGACGTCCGGCTGCCCGACGGCTCGGGCGTCGAGGTGTGTCGCCAGATCCGCTCGGTCGATCCCGGCATCGCGGCGCTGATGCTCACGTCCTACGACGAGGACGAGGCGCTGTTCGCGGCCATCATGGCCGGAGCGGCCGGCTACCTGCTCAAGCGGGTCAAGCCCGCGGACCTCGCCGAGACGGTGCGCCGGGTCGCCGACGGGCAGTCGATGCTCGACCCCGCGGTCACCTCGCACGTCCTCGCCCGCCTGCGCGACACGCGCCCCGAGGACCCGCTCACTCGTCACCTCACCCCCAAGGAGCAGCAGGTCCTCGAGCTGCTCGGCGAGGGCATGACCAACCGCGAGATCGCGTTCGCGCTGCACCTGTCCGAGAAGACCACGAAGAACTACGTGTCGTCGGTGCTCGGCAAGCTCGGGGTGAGGTCGCGCACGCAGGCCGCCATCCTCGCCAAGAGCCCGCAGGCCCACCTCGGCGATCGTCACGGCTGAGCCATGCAGCCGGGGGAGACGGGTCGGACCAGGTTCCGCCGCCGCGGCGGCCGGTGCTGTCGCTCGCGCGGTCCCCGTCATGCCCGACCCCCTAGGGGTGAGTGTCGGACGAAGGAGACGCCGTCAGGGCGCATGATCATGTGACACAGCGACACATCTTGGGGGGAACAGGAATGCAGGAGATCTCGGACAACGTCGGGGGCGGCCCCCAGGCGTGGGGGCAGGAGAGGTCGACCTTCGACGACCTCATGCACATGGCCAGCCGTGGCGGCAGAGCCGACGACGAGACCGACCGGTGGGAGCGGCTGCTGGCTGCCGCGTCGACCCTGTCGTCGGGCTCGGCGCTCGACGACGTGCTCAACCAGGTGCTCCGGGTGGGGGCCGAGATCACCGGCGCGCGCTTCGGGGCCCTCGCCATCGCCGACTGGGGCGCGCCCCGCCCGATGCGCCTGCTCTTCACCCACGGCGACCTCGGCAGCCACGACACGCGGCTCGACGACCTGCTCACCCAGGGGCTCGTGGTCCCGCCCGACGAGGCCGCGTCACCCTCGGCGGCCGACGAGACCGCCGCCCGACGCCCCCCTCGCCGCGCCGAAGGGGACGCGCGCGACATCCTCAGCGTGCCGGTGCGCGTCGCCGACCGCGCCGTCGGGACGCTCTACTTCTCCGAGAAGACGAGCGGGCCGGCCTTCCTCGACCGCGACGAGCAGGTCGCACGGGCCCTGGTCGGCGTCGCTGCGATGGCCATCGAGAACTCCCGGCTCCACGACCAGGCCTCGCACCGCGAGCGCTGGGTCTCGGCTGCCAGCGAGCTCGTCACGTCCAACCCGGACGACATGTCCCTGCAGATCGTCGCCGACTGGGCCCGCGACCTGTCCGGTGCCGACGCCGCCTGGATCGCCTCGGGCGAGGACCCGGCCCACCTGCGGCTGCGCGTGGTGTCCGGCTTCGACGCCGACCCCGACGGCATGGCCGAGGTCGACTTCACCACCTCGCTCACCCGGTGCGTGACCTTCAGCGGCCGCCCGCTGAAGGTGCAGAACATCTTCGAGCACGGTCGCGGGGTCGACGTCTCGGCGGCGCTCGGCCACGGCCCCATGGCCTCCGCCCTCGTCGTCCCGCTCTACAGCTCCACCGACGGCGACGCCGCGGTCACGCTCGCGTGGGTGGACGAGGTCGACCCGGCACGCCTGCACCACGACGCCGCCCTCCCCACCCTGCTGGCGCAGCAGGCGCCGCTGGTGCTCCACGTCGCCCGCATCCGTCAGGACGAGAGACGCCTCGCCGTCCTCGAGGAGCGCGACCGGATCGCCCGCGACCTGCACGACCTGGTCATCCAGCAGCTGTTCGCGCTGGGCCTCGAGCTGCACAGCGCGTCGTGGGTCGAGGACCCCTGCGACATGGCCGCGCGCATCGACCGCGCGACCGAGGAGATCGACGACGTCATCCGCGAGATCCGTACGACGATCTTCCGCCTCGGCCCGGTCGCCGCCGCGTCCGACCCGCGGGCGGCCGTCGTGGAGGTGGTCGAGCGCGCCGCCCGGACGATGAAGGTGCGTCCGGTCGTGCGCTTCGACGGCCCCGTCGGGTCCGTGCTCGACACCGACCTGCTGCCCGAGGTCCTCGCGGTCATCACCGAGGCGCTGTCCAACGTGGTGCGCCACGCCCACGCCTCGACGTGCGCGGTCGACGTGGCCGTCGACTCCGAGGTCGTCGTGCGGGTGCGCGACGACGGGGTCGGGATGCCCGACGGCGTGCACGAGACCGGCGGGCTGGCCAACCTCCGGCTGCGGGCCGAGCAGCGCCACGGGCAGCTCCAGGTCGCGACGGCCGACGGCCGCGGGACCACGGTGACCTGGTCGGCGCCCCTCACCTGACCGCGGCACCGGGTGGCCGACGAGGCACGGCTAACCTGAGCCCGACGACGCGCCGCGGCAGCACCGGCGGGTCCCGGACCCTCAGGAGGGGCGACATGTACGGCGAGGTGGTCTCCACCCGACAGCTGAGCCCCCACCTGGTCCGCGTGGTGCTGGGCGGGCCCGGGCTCGACGGCTTCACGACGACCGGGAACGCCGACGAGTACGTCAACTGCTACTTCCTCCCCCCGCACGCCCCCTACGCGCCTCCCTTCGAGGACGAGGCGGTCCGCGACCTGCCCCGCCCCCAGCGCCCACGACCGCGCCGCATCACGGTGCGGAGCTGGGACCACGCGCGCCGCGAGCTCACCCTCGACATCGCCGCCCACGGCGACGTCGGACACGCCGGCCGCTGGGCGACCCGTGCCCGGCCCGGTGACCGGCTGCAGCTGCGCGGACCGGCGGGTGGCTACCACCCCCATCCCGACGCCGCGTCCTACCTGCTGGTGGGCGACGAGAGCGCCCTGCCCGCCATCGCGGCCTGCGCCGAGGCCGTCCCGGCCGGTCGGCCGGTGACCGCGGTGGTCGAGGTCGAGGACGCCGACGGCGAGGTCGCCCTGGACTCCCCCGGCGTGCTCGACGTCCGATGGGTGCACCGGGCGGGTCGCGTCGACCCGGAGGAGCTGCTGGCCGACGCCGTACGCGGGCTGACCACGCCGACCGGCCCGGTCAGTGCTTTCGTGCACGGCGAGGCGGGGGCGACGCGGGCCGTGCGGCGGGTGCTGCTCGGCCGAGGCATCGTCGAGGAGGCGATGCTCTCCTGCTCGCCCTACTGGCGTCGCGGGCTCGACGACGAGCAGTGGCGCGCGGTCAAGGCCGACTGGGTGCGCGCGGTCGCCGCGGAGGACGTCACCGCCTGACGCGTCCCGCGCCGCAGGGGCACGCTCAGGCCAGGCCGAGCAGCGCCAGGCTCAGCGCCATGACCGCCAGGCCGGCGGTGCACGCCGCGGCCACCGGTGCGGGCGGCATCAGCCGCAGCGCGCCGGGGATGAGCTCGGCCAGGCCGATGCGGAGCATGACGCCGGCGACCAGCCCGAACACCACCCCGAAGGCGGCTGCGGGCAGCACCGCCGCGAGCAGCAGGTAGCCGAGGAGGGCGCCGACGGGCTCCGCCATCCCCGAGAGCGCGGCGATCCCGACCGCCTTGCGACGCGATCCGCCCGAGCCGTAGTAGGGAGCGGCGACGGCCACGCCCTCGGGGACGTTGTGCAGCGCGATGGCCACCGCGAGGGCTAGCCCCGCGGCCGGGTCGTCCAGCGTGGCGACGAAGGTGGCCAGGCCTTCGGGGAGGTTGTGGGCCGTCACCGCGACCGCCACGACCAGCCCGCTGCGGCGTACGCCGCGCAGCACCTGGGCGCGGTCGGCCTCGCGCGGCCGGGGCACGGGGACGTCGTGCCCGGGCATCCCGTCGGCGGGGACCGGGACGAGCCGGCCCACGAGCACGGCCAGCAGGGCACCGGCCACGCACATCCCGGCGGTGGCGGCCCACCCGCCGGCCGAGCCGATCGCCGGGGTGAGCTCGGCGGCGCCCTTGGGGATGATCTCGACGACGGACACCAGCACCATCGCCCCGCCGGCGAAGGCCAGGGCGATGCCGAGTCCGCGGTCGCTCCTGACCTGGGGGTGCACGGCGACCAGGCCGCCGACTGCCGTGGCCGCTCCCGCCAGCACGGTCAGGGTGAAGGCGAGCAGCATCGCGCTCCACCGCCTCTCCGCGGGTCCACGCGCGTGTCCGGCTCTCGCACGCGACGGACCCTACCGGCGGACCAGACCCCGCGCCCCGGGACGACTGGCAGGTGGACCGGGTGGTGGCGACGAGCCCTCAGGCGAGCGAGAGGAAGAGCTTCTCCATCTTCTTGACGTCGAGGTTGTCGGGGCCGCCGTCGCCCTCGAGGAGGCACTGCTGCAGGCCGCTGGCCACGATGGCGAACCCCGCGCGGTCCAGGGCCTTGGAGACCGCGGCGAGCTGGGTGACGACGTCCTCGCACTCGCGCCCCTCCTCGAGCAGGCGCAGCACGCCGGCCAGCTGGCCCTGGGCGCGCTTGATCCGGTTGATGACCGGCTTCATCGAGGTGGGATCGAGCTCCATCAGTTCTCCTGGGTGCGTGCGGTGAGTGCGGTGGTCAGGCGCTGCGTGGCGTCGACGGCCTCCGGGTCGAGTGCGCCCGCGCCGGCCAGGCCCATCATGGCGTCCGGGTCGAAGGCACCGACGATCGAGGTGGTGGTGCCGGTGGCCCGCACCAGCGCCTGCCGGGTGACTGCGACGGGCTCCTCGTGGGGGAGGTCGACGCTCGTGCCCCGGGTGTGGCTCATGCGCCCTTCCGCTGGTCGTCGGCCCCGGCAGCGCGCAGCGCCGCCTGGACGTCGAGGGCGCGGACCTGGGCGACGAGGTCGTCGAGCGCGGCCGCGGGCAAGGCGCCGGGCTGCGAGAAGACGAGCACGCCCTCCTTGAACGCCATCAGGGTCGGGATGGACGTGATGTCTGCGGCGACGGCCAACTGCTGCTCGGCCTCGGTGTCGACCTTGCCGAAGACGATGTCGGGGTGGGCGGCGGACGCGGCGTCGTACACCGGGGCGAACTGGCGGCACGGGCCGCACCAGGACGCCCAGAAGTCGACGAGCACGATGTCGCGCCCGGTCACGGTCGCCCCGAAGTCGGCGGCGGTCAGGTCCTGAGTGGTCACGGGACCCCCCTGTTTCTCATCGGGTCAGGTGCGCCCACCTCAACCAAGATACCCCCCTCCGTATTCCACCGGCGCGCTCCTCTCCGGTCCGGCGCGTCCGACAGGACGAAGTCGCCGGAGAGCGGCGCGTCAGGCGTACGCCCGGCGCAGGGTCGGGCGTTCGTCCTGTCCAACGGGCCGGGCGTTGAGTTTTGGGATACCCCTGGGGGTATGTACGATCGATCGCGTTCGGGCCACCGCGCCGCTGCGGACCACATCCCCGCACCATCGCCCCATCGAGAACGGAGTCACGCCATGTGCCGACCCACCACCTGCAAGACCTGCCGCAAGACCACCTGGGCCGGGTGCGGCCAGCACGTCGCCGACGTGCGGGCCAGCGTGCCCGCCGACCAGTGGTGCAACAACGACCACACCCCCGCCGAGAAGGCCGCCGCCAAGGGCAGCGGGGGCGGCCTGATGTCGCGCATCTTCGGCCGCTGACGGCGGCGCGGCGGGGGCGTCCTGCCACCGGGTGCGTCATACGGACAGCCCCCGGTGCCGCTCGTCCCGAAGGTGGCGACCGCGCCGACCCTCTGCGTCAGGTTCAGGGTCGCAGCTGGGTGAGTCCGCCGTCGACCGGCACGACCGTGCCGGTCAACCAGCGCGCCTGGTCCGAGACCAGGAAGGCGGCCGCGGCGGCGATGTCGTCGGGCTGGCCGAAGCCGAGCGGGATGCTCGCCGCTCGGGCGGCCAGGCCGGCCTCGACGTCGTCACCGAACCGCTCGTCGTAGGCCTGCCGAACCAACGGGGTGAGGACCGTGCCGGGCGCGATCGCATTGACCCGGATGCCGAGGTGGGCGTAGTCCCGCGCGACCTGGCGGGCCAGCCCGATGATGCCGGCCTTGGCGGCCGAGTACGCGGGTGTGTTGGGCAGCCCCACCAGTCCCGCCGCGCTGGCCTGGAGCACGATGCTGCCGGCCTCGCGCTCGATCAGGTGCCGCAGGCCGGCGCGCACCGTCAGGAACGTGCCGGTCAGGTGCACCGACACGATCCGCTCCCACGCCGCGAGCGAGAGCTCGTGCGCCCTGCCCTCGCCCGCGATCCCCGCGTTGGCGACGACCGCGTCCAGGCCGCCGAGGCGCTCGACGGCCTCGTCCACCGCGGCGTCGGTCGCGGTCTCGTCGGTGACGTCGAAGCCGAACGCGATGGCCCGCCCGCCCGCTGCGGTGATCAGCCCGCTGGTCTCGGCCGCCGCTTCCTCGACCAGGTCGCAGCACGCGACCGCCGCGCCGTCGCGTGCCAGCCGCTCGGCGATGCTGCGTCCCAGTCCGGAGCCGGCGCCCGTGACGAGGGCGACCTTGCCGGCCAGTTCCTGCGTGTCCATGGATCTCCTTGGTCGAACGGTCGTGGTGGCCGGGCGCCGTCCGGCACCGGCCTCGTGCGGGGCGCCCGCGGGCACCCGCGAGTCACTGGGCGGCGCAGGTCGCCTCGGGGAGCTCGAAGTCGGGGAACTGCTCCTCCGCCGCCGCGACGGCCTCGCGGTAGTCGGCGATCAGCGCCTCGGCGTCGACGTCCTCCTTCTCGGCGTCGGCGATCCAGCCCGCCTCGGTCTCGGCCCCGGCCAGGTCGGCGAGGGCGGCCATCTCCGCGTCAGGCAGGACCGACGTCCGTCCGCCGGCCTCCTTGATCGCCGCGCAGGACGCATCGTTGAAGGTGGGCTCGATCTCGGCCTGCTTCGCCGGCATCTCGGCGCTGACCTCGAGCATCACCCTGCGCTGCTCCTCGGTGAGCGAGTCCCACCCGTCGCGACTCAACGCCAGGGCGTTGGCCGTGGAGACCCCGGTGCCGGTGCCGGTGAAGTAGGGCGCCACCTCGGGGAACTTGAACGACTCCGCGAAGCTGAACGGCACCCCGAAGACGCCGTCGATCAGGCCGCGGTCGATCGAGCCGTAGATGTCGGCCGCCGCGAGCTGGATCGGGTTCGCCTCGGCGGCTGCCAGGACCTGCGCGGGCCGCCCGATCGAGCGCAGCCGCAGGCCGGCGAAGTCGTCCACCCCGTCGACCGGCTCGGTGGTCGTCAGCGTTCCTCCCGCGGTGATCTGCCACGACAGCGGAACCATCCCCTTGTCGGACCACTCCCGGGCGATCGCGCCGCCCTCGTCCTCGGCCAGCGAGGCGAGTGCGGCGCTGACGGCCGAGAAGTTGGAGGAGATGAACGGCACCTCGGCGACGCTCGTGGCGACGAACTCGCTCGCGCCGTAGGACGTCGGCTGGATCTGGGCGATGTCGACCCGGCCGTCCGCCAGGCCCTGCACCATCTCGTCTGGCTTCAGGAGCGTGGCGTCCCAGTAGCGCTCGAAGGTCAGCTCGCCGTCGGTGCGCTCCTCGACCTCGTCGAGCCACCAGGACAGGGCCTGGCCGTGGGGGCTGTTCTCGGAGGTGACGTAGGCGAACATCAGCGTGCGGGAGTCGGCCTCGCCTCCACCCGCGGAGCCGCAGGAGGCGAGCAGGGCGGCGCTGAGCGCGGCCGCGGTGACCGACAGCGCGCGCGATCGTGGGATGGGCATGGAGTCCTCCTCGAGATGGACGTCGTCGGGCGCCCGGGCGGGCAGCCGGCGTTGTTGCTGCGATCGTGGTGCTGCGGGCGCGGTCCGCCCGCCGCCGCTCAGCGGCTGCGGCCGTCGTACCGCGTCAGGAACGCGTTGCCGTCGGCCGAGTAGAGCGCCTCGGGCCAGTCGGCGGGGCTCCGCTCCCCCGCCATCCGCACGGTGTCCCGCTCACCGAAGGCGGTGGCGACGTCGGTCATCGGCAGGTAGTACATGAAGCTCAGGCAGCGGTCCTGGAACCGCCAGCGCCCGTCCGTGCGGCGGTAGGCGTCCTTGTAGCGCAGGGCGACGTGCATCGGCACGCCGTTGCTGACGACCTCCGCGTGCGCCGCGACGAGGCCGGACGCCCGGTCCGGGTCGTCGTCGTCGAAGCGCACGACGTGCCCGTGCGTGAAGTGGTTGCTCGGTCCCAGCGACTCGAAGCGGCGCGCGTACGTCGCGACGACCTCGTCGGCGTTCCGCGCGCCGTACGTGCCGTCCTCGGAGCTCATCGAGCCGTCCTCGCAGAACAGCTCGCGGAGGCCGTCGAGGTCGCGCTCGTCGACGTAGAAGCCGTAGAGGACGGCGAGCTCCTGGATCTCCAGGCGGCTCTCGAGGCGCTCGATGCGGGCAAGGGTCTCGGTGTTCGACACGACAGTCCTCAGGTGGGGAGCAACCGGGGTCGACCGAGCTCTCACCGCCGCCCCGGTGCAGTCGGTGATATTGATGCACACTATTGGCAGGATTCTGAAGCGTCAAGAGGCGTTCTCGTGCGACCTGAGCACGGCACAGGGCGAAGGGCCTCGGGGAAGCAAAGTGGCCCCTGATCCGCGTTTCCGCAGATCAGGGGCCACTTCCTTTGTAGCGGGGGCAGTGTGCTGGTTCACGACATCCCGGACACCTGTCTCACGACATCCCGGACAGATGTCTCACGACATCCGCGACACC
>NZ_JBZGDV010000008.1:0-250964 GCF_058355585.1 Nocardioides sp. Z13_37
ACGAACCCACAAATGAAGAACACCCGAACCTACGTTTCCGTAGGTCCGGGTGTCCGCGATGTCCTGCGACATCACATGTGTCGGGCTGACAGGATTTGAACCTGCGGCCTCCTCGTCCCGAACGAGGCGCGCTACCAAGCTGCGCCACAGCCCGCCGCCCGGACCACGAAAGTCTGTCCGGGCAACGCGGGCGAGCATACCGGAGCAGGGAGGGCCGTCCGAAATCGCCCCCGGCCCGTGGGCACCGTCAGCGGCGGCGGGTGAGCGTCAGGTGGACCACGCCGCTGGGCGAGGACACGGACTCGGTGTCGAAGCGGTCCTCGAGACCAGCGAGCCCGTCCCAGAGCCGGGTGCCGCGACCGAGCACGATCGGTACGACGACGAGGTGCAGGTGGTCGACGAGGTCGGCGGCGACGAAGTCGCGCACCACCGTAGCGCCGCCGCCGAGGCGTACGTCGAGGTCGCCGGCCGCCTCCCGGGCGACGGCGAGCGCGTCGGCGGGGGAGGCGTCGAGGAAGTGGAAGGTGGTGCCGCCGTCCATCTCCAGCGGCGGCCTGGGCCGGTGCGTGAGGACGTAGGTGGGGGTGTGGAACGGCGGGTCGTCGCCCCACCACCCACGCCAGTCGGGGTCGTCCTGCCACCCGGGCGGGCCGAACTTGTTGGCGCCCATGATCTCCACGCCGAAGCCGACCTCGTGGCGGGCGGCGAAGACGGCGTCCACGCCGCGCGCGCCGGACTCCCGGTCCCAGAAGCTGGTGTCGAACATCCACTGGTGGAGCCGCTCCCCGGCGTGGCCGAAGGGGGACTCCAGGGACTGCGGCTCGCCTGAGCCGAAGCCGTCGAGGGAGATCGAGAAGTTGTGGACCCGGACGAGCGGCACGGTGACTCCTTCGGTCGAGGGCGGCGGGTCAGGTGGTGGGGACCAGCGTCAGCAGCGTGGCCTCCGGGCGGCACGCCACCCGGAAGCGGACGTAGGGGTTGGTGCCGAGGCCGGCCGAGACGTGCAGCCAGGCCGATCCCGGGTCGCCGGGCGCGGAGTCGGCGGGGTGGCGGTGCAGCCCGCGGGCTCGCGCGGGCTCGAGGTCGCAGTTGGTCGTGAGCGCCCGGCCGCCCGGCAGGCACACCTGGCCGCCGTGGGTGTGCCCGGCGATGATCGCGTCGTAGCCGTCGGCGGCGAACTGGTCGAGCACCCGCAGGTAGGGCGCGTGGGCGACCGCCAGGCGCAGGTCGGCCGTCGGGTCGGCCGGACCGGCCACCCGCTCCAGGTCGTCGTAGTCCAGGTGCGGGTCGTCGACGCCGGCGAACGCGATCGTGGTGCCGCGCACCGTCAGCGTCCCGAAGCCGTTGGTGAGGTCGAGCCAGCCGGCCTTGTCGAAGCGCTCCTTGAGCTCGGGCCACGGCAGCTGCGGGGTGGAGGTGTTGCGCTCGCCGGTGTCGGGGAGCAGGTAGCGCAGCGGGTTGCGGAAGCCGGGCGCGTAGTAGTCGTTGGAGCCGAGGACGTAGACGCCCGGTACCTCGAGCAGCCCGGCCAGGGCGTCGGCGACGACGGGCACGGCGCGCATGTGGGACAGGTTGTCGCCGGTGTCGATCACCAGGTCGGGCTCAAGGGCGGCCAGCCCGCGCAGCCACTCCTGCTTGGCCCGCTGGTCGGGCGCCATGTGGATGTCGCTGAGGTGCAGCACCCTCAGCGGAGCGTGGCCGGCGGGCAGGAGGGGCACGGTGACGTGACGGAGGGTGTACTGCCGGGCCTCCCACGCGGCGTACGCCGCCAGTCCGGCGCCGGCGAGCGCGCCGAGGCCGAGCGTGCGGCGTACGACGGGGAGCAGAGGCATTCGCCAAGGCTGCCACAATGGCCCCATGAGTGCTCTGAAGGACCGTCTCCGCGCCGACCTCATCACCGCGATCAAGGCGCGTGACGAGCTGCGCTCCTCGACGCTGCGGATGGTGCTGACCGCCATCACCAACGCCGAGGTCGCCGGCAAGCAGGCCCGCGAGCTCTCCGACGACGACATCATCGGCGTGCTCTCGACCGAGGCCAAGCGACGCCGCGAGGCGGCTGCGGCCTTCGAGGAGGGCGGCCGCACCGAGATGGCGGCCAAGGAGGCGGCGGAGGGCGAGGTCATCGCCGACTACCTCCCGGCCCCGCTCAGCGAGGCCGAGATCGCCGAGCTCGTCACCGCCGCCATCGCCCAGACCGGCGCGGCCGGCGAGGGCATGCGGGCCATGGGCAAGGTGATGGGCGTCGTGACGCCTCAGGTCAAGGGCCGCGCCGACGGCGGTGCCGTCGCGGCCGAGGTGCGCCGGCAGCTGGGTTGAGCCCTCGAGTCGGCCCGTCCTGACCGTCGATACCCCTCGAGTCGGCCCGTCCTGACACGTGCAGCGTCACAACGCGCCGACTCGACGCTCCAACGCCGTCACAACGCGCCGACTCGACGCTTCAACGCCGTTACAACGCGCCGACTCGACACTCGAACGCCGGGTCAGCCGTTGCCGCGACCGCCGCCGCGACCGCCGCCGCGCCCCTTGCCGCCGCCGTTGCCCTTGGGCGGGGGCGGGACGTAGCCGGTGGAGGTGTAGAGCGTGACCGGGTCACCGCTGCTGAGCCGGGTGCCCGCCTCGGGGGAGATGGAGGCCACGAGGCCCTCCTCCATCTCGGAGTTGACCTGCCCGCCGTCGGCGACGGTGAAGCCGGCGCCCTGGAGCGTCGCGGTCGCGGCCTCGACGCTCTGGCCGGTCACGTCGGGAACGGCCGTCAGGACGCCGGCGATCTCGTCGCTGGGCGGGGCCTGGAAGTCCTCGTAGGGGAGCTTGGCCGAGATCGCGGACATCGCGTCGCCCCAGATCGGGCCGGCGACGGTGGAGCCGAAGGCGCTGCTGATGTAGGTGCCGCCGACCACCTGGCCGTTGAGGGTGAGCCACTCACCGAACTCGTTGGCGCCGGCGACCATCGCCGCGGTGGCGAGCTTGGGGGTGTAGCCGACGAACCACACCGCCATGTTGCTGTTGTTGGTGCCGGTCTTGCCCGCCGAGGGCTTGTCGATGGCGATGCTCTGGCCGAAGCCGCCGGGCTCCATGACGCCGCGCAGGATGTCGTTGACGGCGTCGGCCGTGGCGCTGGGCATCACCTGCTCGCACTGGCTGGGGAACTCCTTGAGCGACTGGCTGGAGGAGTCGAGCACCTCGGTGACCGGGCGGGGGTCGCAGTGCAGGCCGCGGGCCGCGAAGGTCGCGTAGGCCTGCGCCATGGTGAGCGGGTCGGCGTCGGAGACGCCCAGGATCCACGACGGCACCTGCTGCTCCGGAGGCACGGTGACGCCCATCTGCTTGGCGAGCTCCAGCGGCTCGCACATGCCCGTGCGCATCTCCAGCTGGGCGAAGAAGGTGTTCACCGACACCTGGGTGCCCGTGTAGAGGTTGAACGATCCCGCGCCGGTCGAGTTGGCCACCGGCCAGCTGCCGTCGCCGGCGTAGGGGCCGTCGCAGGTCTCGAACTCGTAGTCGGGGATGTCCATCTGCTGCGGGGAGCTGATGCTCGTGCTCAGCGGGATGCCCTGGTTGATGGCCGCGGCGAGGACGAAGAGCTTGAAGGTGGAGCCGGCCTGGAAGCCGTTGGCGTCGCCGTACTTCTTCGGGACGGTGTAGTTGAGGTAGGTCTCGCCGCCCTGTTTGTCCTTGCCCATCGGGCGCGACTGGGCGAGCGCGCGGACGTCGCCGGTGCCCGGCTCGACCATCGCCAGGCCGCCGATGGCCTGGTCGGTCTGGAAGACGTGGGAGGACACCGAGTCGTCGGCGGCCTTCTGCATGTCGAGGTCGATCGTGGTGTTGATCGTCAGGCCGCCGTTGTTGAGCGTGCGGCGACGCTCCTTCGGCGTGTCACCGAGCACGGGGTCCTTGAGCAGCCAGTTGACGACGTAGTCGCAGAAGAACGGCGCCCGCGACTGCTGGCAGCCGTTGGGGGAGGTCTCGATGTCGAGCGTCTTCTCCAGCGGCTTGCTCTTGAGGCGCTCGGCCTTCTTGTCGGTCAGGATGCCGAGCTGCGCCATCCGGTCGATGACGACGTTGCGCCGGCTCTCGGCGCGCTCGGGGTTGTCGACGGGGTCGTAGCCGACCGGGTTCTTCACCAGGCCCGCCAGCGTCGCCGCCTCGAGCATGTTGAGGTCCTTGGCGTTCTTGGAGAAGAAGTGGCGCGCGGCCGACTGGACGCCGAAGGCGCCGTCGCCGAAGTAGGCGATGTTGAGGTAGCGCTCGAGGATCCAGTCCTTGCTGTGGTTCTGCTCGAACGCGATCGCGTAGCGCAGCTCGCGGATCTTGCGGGCGTACGTCTCCTCGGTGGCGGCCTTGCGCTCCTCGTCGGTCTCGGCCTGGTAGAGCAGCGTCTGCTTGACCATCTGCTGGGTGATCGAGGAGCCACCCTGCACCGAGCCGCCGCTGGCCTGGTTGGTGACGAACGCGCGGAGCGTGCCCTTGAGGTCGAGCGCGCCGTGGTCGTAGAAGCGGTAGTCCTCGATCGCCACGATGGCCTTCACCATCGGCCGCGAGATCGAGCTCAGCGGCACGTTGATGCGGTTCTGGTCGTAGAGCGAGGCGATCAGGTTGCCGTTGACGTCGTAGATGCGCGTCTTCTGCGACAGGTCCTTGGCCTCGAGCGACTCGGGAAGGTTGACCATTCCCTTGCTGACGTCCTTGGCCGCGACCCCCACGATGCCGGCGAACGGGATGGCGAGGCAGGCGACGAGGACGCCCATGACGACGGCGACGGCCGCCATCACCGCGAGGTGGGACGCGACGCGTCCGGCGTCGGGGCGGCCCTGGCGGCGCCCGGAGGGCGAGGACGAGCGTGAGACCATGGCGACCAGACTACGCGGCGCGCCCCTACCACCCGGAATTCGAGCGGCGCAGCGGAGTAGTCAGATTGGACTATACGATTTGGGCCGGTCGGCCCCTGCCTAGACCCGTGTCGTTCGTTTACTTTTCATTCTGAGTCGAGGATGGCCGCTATGGGGGCGGCCGACCGGCTCGACAATCACCGTGGGGTTTGACTTATGTGGGTCGAGGACTGGGCAGCACGCGCCGCATGCAAGGGCGACACGCCGGACGCACTCTTCGTGCGCGGCGCCGAGCAGAACAAGGCGAAGCAGGTCTGCGCGGGTTGCCCCGTGCGCACCGAGTGCCTGGCCGAGGCGCTGGACAACCAGATCGAGTGGGGTGTCTGGGGCGGCATGACCGAGCGTGAGCGCCGTGCGCTGCTCCGCCGTCGTCCCGGCTCGTCGTGGCGCACCATCCTCGAGAACGCCCGCACCAAGGTCGAGGCTCCCTCCGTCAGCGTCTGACCCCGGGTCAGGCGCCGCGCGCCAGGCTCTCGCCGATCTCGCGCAGTCCGTCGAGGTCGTGCACGTCGCCGGCCATCGCCGGCACGACCGCCGTCGCCACCTGCGGGTGGGCGGCGGCGAAGCGATCGCGCAGGTGGCGCTCGCGCTCGATGAGGCGTACCCGGTCGGCGTGCAGCCGCAGCAGGCCGGCCGTCAGCGACGCCGCGTCGCCCTCCTGCAGCCGGTCGGCGGCGGTGATCGCCTCCGCGGCCGACAGCTCGGTGCGCGCCGAGGGACTCGCGCGGTTGACGACCAGGCCGGCGAGCGGCATGTCGTCGTCGGTGAGCCGGTCGACGAAGTAGGCGGCCTCCCGCAGCGCGTCGGGCTCCGGCGCGGCGACCACGACGAACGCCGTGCCGTCGGCCTGCAGCAGCGCGAAGGTCTGCTCGGCCCGCTGGCGGAAGCCGCCGAAGAGGGTGTCGAAGGCCGCGACGAAGGTCTGCATGTCGCGCAGCACCTGCGCGCCGAGCACCTTGGTCAGCGCGTTGGTCACCACCGACAGGCCGGCCGTCATCAACCTGGCCGGGCCGCGGGCGGGGGCGAGCAGCAGCCGGATGAAGCGGCCGTCGAGGAAGCTCGACAGGCGCTCGGGCGCGTCGAGGAAGTCGAGCGCCGAGCGCGAGGGAGGCGTGTCGACGACGATCAGGTCGTGGCTGCCGTCGGCCATGGCCTGCCGGTGCAGCTGCCCGAGCTTCTCCATCGCCATGTACTCCTGGGTGCCGGCGAACGAGCTCGACAGCGCGACGTAGAACGGGTTCTCCAGGATCTGCCTGGCCTTCTCCGGGCTGGCCTGCGACTCGACCACCTCGTCGAAGGTGCGCTTCATGTCGAGCATCATCGCGTCGAGCGAGCCGCCGGCGGCGGCGTCGACCGCGGCGACCGGGCGGGGGGTGTTGTCGAGCTGCTCGATGCCCATCGACTGCGCGAGGCGGCGGGCGGGGTCGATGGTCAGCACGACGACCTTGCGACCCCGCTCGGCCGCCCGCAGCGCGAGCGCCGCGGAGGTCGTGGTCTTGCCGACGCCGCCGGCGCCGCAGCACACGATGATCTGCGTGGTCGGGTCGTCCAGCAGCGCGTCGACGTCGAGCACCGGCACCGGCCGGTCCCCGTCGGCGGCGGGCCTCATGCCATCCCCTGGCGCCGCAGGAGCTGGGCCAGCTCGACGAGCCCGCCCGGGTCGATGCCGCCGGCGAGGCGCGGCAGCTCATAGGTCGGCACGCCCTCGGCCGCGACCAGCGCGCGCTGCTCGTCCTCCAGGCGCCGGCGCACGGCGTGGTCGTGGGCCTCGGCGACGAGCGACTCGACCAGCCCGGCGTCGACGTCGACGCGGGCGCGGGCCAGGTCGGAGGCGACCTCCGCCGGGTCGACCGCGTCCGCGCGCACCTGCGCGAGCGCGCTCGCGCTCAGCTCCTGCGGGCGCACGTGGTTGACCACGACCCCGCCCACCGGCAGCCCCGCCTCGCGCAGCTGAGCGATGCCGTCGGCGGTCTCCTGCACGGGCATCTCCTCGAGGATCGTGACGAGGTGCACGGCCGTGCGCGGCGAGCGGAGCAGCTCCATCACCTTGTCGGCCTGCGACTTGATCGGTCCGACCTTGGCGAGTCCGGCGAGCTCGGAGTTGACGCCGAGGAACTGGGAGATGCGGCCCGTGGGGGGCGCGTCGAGCACCACGGCGTCGTAGGTGACCTGCTCCTTGGTGCGCGTGCCGCGCGGACGCTGCACCGCCTCGTACACCTTGCCGGTCAGGAGCACGTCGCGCACGCCCGGGGCGATGGTGGTGGCGAAGTCGATGACGCCGAAGCGGTCCAGCGCCTTCCCGGCGCGGCCGAGCTTGTAGTACATCGAGAGGTACTCCAGCAGCGCCGACTCCGGGTCGATGTGCAGGGCGTGGACCTGGCCGGAGCGGCCGTCGTCGCCGGGGGCGCCCTTGGCGATGCGGCGCTCCTCGTAGGGCAGCGGGTCGATGTCGAACATCCGGGCGATGCCCTGGCGGCCCTCGACCTCGCAGAGCAGGACGTTGCGTCCCGACGTGGCCAGCGCGAGCGCCAGCGCCGCGGCCACCGTGGACTTGCCGGTGCCGCCCTTGCCCGTCACGACGTGCAGGCGCACCTTCGGCCAGTCGGCGGGGTGATCGGCACGGACGCTCACGCTGCCGAGGATAGCCAGCCCGCGCCGCGACCTCGCGGGCCCGCTTCTACGTCTGCGCCTTCGTCTTTCCCATGAACGCCATCGTCTTTTGCTTGACGGACAGACAAAAGTCTGCGAGCGTCTGGTCTGGACCACCAGTGACCCACGTCACAGGCGCGTCCGGCCCGTCACGTCCGCACGCCGCACTCTCGGAGGCCCTGGGATGTCCACCACCACCTCACGACGACGGACCGCACGCCGGTCCACCGTCGGCACCGCACTGATCGCCGTGCTCGCGCTCGTCGGCAGCGTCCTGCTCGGCGTCGTCGCGGCGCTGCCCGCGCAGGCCCACGACGGCCACGGCCACGTGCTGATCTTCACCGAGGATGCGGCGGGCGACTGGCACGACGCCGCCATCGCGCAGGCGACGCCGAAGGTGAAGGCGACGCTGGAGGCCGAGGGCATGACCGTCACGGTGGTGCACAAGGAGACCGCCGGCGGCTCGGAGGCCGTCTTCACCGACGAGGGTCTCGCGCCCTACGACGCGATCCTCGTCTTCCAGGCCAACGGCGACCCGTGGAACGCCTCGGAGAAGGCGGCCATGGAGCGCTGGATGGCGCAGGGCAACGGCATCGCGGCGGTGCACAACGCGCTGGACATGCGCGGCAACTACCCCTGGTGGGACGAGATGGTCGGCTCGATGATGCCGGGCCACGCCCCCACCGGGAACGACCCGGGCCCGTCGGGCGTGGTGCGCAACGAGGACACCACCCACCCCTCCACGGAGCACTTCACGGGCACCGACGACGTGACCCGCTGGACCCGCAACGACGAGTGGTACAACTTCAGCAACAACGTGCGCGGCACCGCCCACGTGCTGCAGACCATGGACGAGTCGACCTACTCCGGCGGCACCATGGGCTACGACCACCCGATCACCTGGTGCAAGCCCTACGAGGGCGGTCGCTTCTGGGGCACCGCCCTGGGCCACTTCCCCTCCCACTACGACGAGCCGGAGTTCATGGCCGAGCTCGTGGGCGGCGTGAAGTACGTCGCCGGCCTCGAGGAGGGCGACTGCGGCGGCACCGTGTGGAGCAACTTCGAGCGCATCCCGCTCGACCAGAACACCTCCGCGCCCTACGCCATCGACGTCGCCGACGACGGCAAGGTCTTCTACACCGAGCTCGTCCGCGGCCAGCTGCGCATGTACGACCCGGAGACCCAGGCGGTGACCACCGTGCTGTCGCTCCCGGTCTACTCCGGCGGCGAGGACGGCCTGCTCGGCGTCGCGCTCGACCCCGACTTCACGACCAACGGCCACGTCTTCCTCTACCGCTCGGCCGAGTCGCCCGACAACGCCGACCCCGACAACTTCTGGTCCACCGTCTCCCGCTTCACCTTCGAGAACGGGTCGGTCGACCCCGCCTCGGAGAAGGTGATCATCAAGATCCCCGCCCGTCGCCTGCCCGACGAGCCCGGCCACACCGGCGGCGGCCTCGACATCGACGACGACGGCAACCTCTTCATCGGCGTCGGCGACGACGTCAACCCGCACTCCGAGCCCTCGGGCGGCTACGCCCCGCTCTCCGAGCGCGCCGGCACCTTCCACGACGCCCGCGAGACCTCGGCCAACACCAACGACCTGCGCGGCAAGATCCTGCGCATCACCCCGGTCGACGACCCGGGCGAGCCCGGTGCCGGCTCCAGCTACACCATCCCCGACGGCAACCTGTTCCCCGAGGCCGAGGACGCCGGTCGCGACAAGACGCTGCCCGAGATCTACGCGATGGGCTTCCGCAACCCGTTCCGGTTCTCCGTCGACAGCGAGACCGGCTGGCTGAGCATGGCCGACTACTCGCCCGACAACGGCACCGACGCACCGGCGACGCGTGGCCCGGCGGGCATCGCGGAGTGGAACCTCATCAAGAGCCCCGGCAACTACGGCTGGCCGCTGTGCATGGGCGGCAACCACCAGGGCCAGAACCCGAACGGCGAGCCCTTCCGCGACGTCGACTACGGCAGCACCACGCCGCTCAACCCGCCGGTCGTCGGCGACTACTTCGACTGCGCCAACCCGGTCAACGACTCGGTGCGCAACACGGGCCTGACCAACCTGCCGCCGGCTCGCGCGGCGGACATGTACTACGGCTACCGCCGCTCGTCGGTCGGTGCCATCCCGCAGGGCGGCGGCCTCGCGCCCATGGGTGGACCGGTCTACCGCTTCGACGAGGAGCTCGAGTCCGACACCAAGTTCCCCGAGTACTACGACGGCAAGCCCTTCTTCTACGACTGGGCGCGCAACAAGATGTTCTCGATCCAGGTCAAGGACCCCGCGTCCGGCACCCCCGGCACGGAGGTCGAGAAGGTCAACCCGTTCCTGCCCGACGTGCCGTTCCTCGCGCCGATCGACTCCAAGTTCGGCCCCGACGGCTCGATGTACGTCCTGGACTGGGGCGGCGGCTACGGCCGTGACAACCCGACGTCCGGCCTCTACCGCATCGACTACGTCAGCGGCTCGCGCTCGCCGGTCGCCCGGATCGACGCGGAGCCCGACTCCGGCCAGGCTCCGCTCGAGGTCACCTTCGACGGCAGCGACTCGACCGACCCCGAGGGCGAGGACCTCGACTACGCCTGGGACTTCGACGGCGACGGCACCACCGACGCCACCGGCGTCACCGCCACCCACACCTACACGCAGGAGGGCGTCTTCGACGCTCGCCTGACGGTCACCGACCCGGCCGACAAGGCCGGCACGACGACCGTGCCGATCACGGTCGGCAACACCCGTCCCGTCGTGGAGCTGGAGACCCCGCCGGACGGCTCGTTCTTCGACTTCGGCGACGAGATCAGCTGGAAGGTCGAGGTCACCGACCCCGAGGAGGAGTCGATCGACCCGCAGGCCGTCGAGGTGCAGCCGGCGCTGGGCCACGACGACCACGCGCACCCGCTGGTCGCCTCGCGCGGCCTCACCGGCAGCACCGTGACCAGCATCGGCGGCCACGCCGCCGACGAGAACATCTTCTACGCCATCGACGCGCGCTACACCGACACCGGTGGCGCCGACGGTGACGACCCGCTGCTGGGCTCCGACACGTCGGTGATCTTCCCCAAGCTGCGCCAGGCCGAGTGGTTCGACGCCAAGTCCGACACCGCCACCCTCGCCCCGGGCCGCGACGCGGCCGGCGGCGGCCAGGTCGTGGTCGGCAAGGACGGCGCGTGGCTGCAGTTCGAGCCGGTCAACTTCCACCGCATCGACACGTTCAACCTGCGCGTCCAGGCCAACGCCGCCGGCGGCGCCATCGAGCTGCGCAAGGACGGCCCGACCGGTGAGGTCGTCGGCACCGCCGACGTCCCCGCCACCGGTCTGCAGTACCGCGACGTCGCGGTCGACGTGAGCGAGCTCGGCAACGAGACGATGGACCTCTACCTGGTCTTCACCGGCTCCACCGACATCAAGCTCAACTTCTTCGAGGCCATCGGCCAGGGGGTCTCGCCGACCGCCAAGCCGGTCGTGTCGATCACCGAGCCGGTCGACGGCGACCAGCTCGACCCTGGCACTGAGGTCACCGTCACTGCCGAGGCGGCCGACGCCGACGGGTCGATCGAGAAGGTCGAGTTCCTCGCGGGCGACACCGTGATCGGCGAGGACGCCACCGCGCCCTACACCGCCGTGTGGACGACCCCGGCCGAGGAGGGGCTCTACGAGCTCACCGCCAGGGCGACCGACGACGAGGGCAACACCACGACCTCGCGCCTGGTGCAGGTGCAGGTGGGTGAGCTCTTCGGCGACCTGGTGCCGTTCAGCAACGTCGACGGCGAGGTCGAGCGGCTCGGCGCCGGTGCGTTCCGCATCTCCGGCGCGGGCGCCAACGCCTGGCAGGGCACCGACCAGTACACGACGCTCTACCAGCCGGCCGGCGGCGACGAGGACTACGACGCCATCGTGCGCGTCGACGCGAGCACGCTCGTCAACAACTCCGGCAAGGCCGGGCTCATCATCCGCAACGACATGACGCAGCCCGGCACCTCGCCCGGCTACGCCATGCTGGCGTGGCGCCGCGCCAACGGCGTGGAGTTCCTCACCGACCCCGACGGCAACGGCCAGCTCGACGCGTCCGTCGCCGGCGGCACCAGCACGGTCCCGAAGTGGCTCAAGCTGAGCCGCCGCGGCGACCGGGTGTCGGCGTACTGGTCCAACAACGGCACCGCCTGGACGCAGGTCGGCACCGCCGCGACGCTGGCCGGCATCGGGTCCACCCAGGACGTCGGCATGTTCGTCATGGCCCACGAGTCCGCGGTGCGCACGGCCGACTTCTCGCAGTTCGCGATCGACAGCGACCCGCAGGAGCCGGAGCCGGAGCCCGAGACCCCCGGCGACCCGCTGACCTGCGCCACCGGCCCGGTGAGCGACGAGTTCGACTCGCCGGCGCTGCTGCCCAAGTGGGCGATGCGCCACGCGCCCGGCGCGCCGATCACCCAGGCTGGCGGCTCGCTGCGCCTGCCCGTGACCAGCGGCGACATCAACGAGGACAGTGCCGGACCGGTGAGCTTCGCGGGCCAGCCCGTGCCCGCCGGCGACTGGACCGCGACCACCAAGCTCACGCTGGAGCACAGCTCGCACTGGCAGTGGGCCGGCCTGGTCGTGCACCAGTCGGACGACGAGTACAACAAGCTCGGCTTCGTGCGCCACCAGAACGGCTCGCGGCTGGTGGAGTTCCAGTCCGAGACGGGCGGGACCCGCACGACGCCCGCCGCGCCGGTCGTGGCGGACGACTTCCCGAGCACCATCCACCTGCGCCTGACCAACACGGGCGGCACGCTCCGCGGGGCGTACTCCGCGGACGGCTCGGCGTGGACCGAGCTCGCCGGCACGCTCTCCCTCAAGACCGGGGCGGGTGCGCGGATCGGTCTGATGGCCGCGGGCGACCTCGGCACCACCCCGCGGGTCGCACAGGTCGACTGGTTCCGGGTGACCCCCGACCGGGAGGCGGCGAGCGTCGAGGCCGACGACGAGTTCGACGGCACCGCGCTCGACGGCTGCCGCTGGGCGGAGTCGGTGCGCTACGGCTCGGGCACGGCGTCGGTGACCGGCGGCCACCTGGAGATCGAGACGGAGCCGGGCGACATCAACGGCGCCAACCCGGTCCAGCCGCGCAACTTCATCCTGCAGGACGCGCCCGACGGTGACTGGGTGGCCGAGACCAAGGTCAAGGCCCCGCTCGAGCACCGCTACCAACTGGCCGGGCTGCTGATGTACGGCGACGACGACAACTACGCCAAGGCCGACATCGTCGCCTTCAACGCCCCGGGCAGCGCTCTCGACCTGCGGGCCGAGCTCGCCGCGGAGAAGGGCGGCAACGGAGTCGGCGGGGGTGACCAGGTCGACCTCCCCGACACCACCGAGAGCGGCTACTGGTGGGTGCAGGTGACCAAGGTCGGCACCCGCTACACCGCGGCCGTGAAGTCGACCGCGGGTGCGTCGTGGACGCCCATCGGCGACGGCATCACCTACGACGGGCCGCTCAACTCGCTGGGCCTGATGGCGATCGGTCCCGAGCAGGAGGAGCCGGTCACGGTCGGCTTCGACTACTTCCACCTCGACGCCGAGGGGGACCAGGAGCCGCCGACGGAGGAGCCGACCGACGAGAAGGCCCCGGCCACCACCCTCACCTGGCAGCCCGCCACGGCGGACGGCGAGGCCGGTTGGTTCGTCACCGCGCCGAGCTTCACCCTCGCCGCGACGGACGACGACTCGGGCGTCGCGTCGACCGAGTACCGCATCGACGGTGGCACCTGGACGGCGTACGCCGGGCCGGTCAAGGTCGCCGACGGCGAGCACACGGTGGGCTACCGCTCCACCGACAAGGCCGGCAACGTCGAGACGGCGCAGTCCAAGGTCGTCGCCGTCGACACCGGCACGCCGGACGTCGCGATCTCCGGGATCCGGGCACGCACCTACCCGAGCCACCAGGCGACGGACGTGGCGTGGACGGCGACCGACGCGGTGTCGGGAGTGCGCAGCGTGCGCGCCACGCTGGACGGTGAGGCTGTCGCGGCCGGTGCGTGGCAGATGTGGACGCTGTCCACGGGCCGCCACACCCTGGTGGTCACGGCCACGGACCGCGCGGGCAACACCGGCTCGCGCACGGTGGTGTTCACCGTCCGGGCCACCGGGGCGTCGCTGAAGAAGGTCGTCAAGGCCGCGGCCGCCGACGGCGACCTCGGCCCCAAGCTCGCCGCCAAGCTGCTCAAGGCCGACAAGGCCGCCCGGAAGGCGGAGCGATCGGGTGACCGCCGCGCGGCGAGGAAGCAGCTGAAGGCGCTGCGGAAGCTGGTCCGCACGAAGGTGGACGGGGACCTTCGTGCCGCCCTGCTCGCCCAGGTCAAGGAGCGCCTGGCCAGGCGGTGAGCTCGCAGCACCGGCAGTGAGACGGCCGGGTCGGGGAAGGACGGTGACTCCTTCCCCGACCCGGCCGTCGTCTGAGGCTAGGGTCTGGGCCATGGACAAAGTGGTCTCTTCCGCGGCCGAGGCGGTCGCTGACATCCCCGACGGGGCGACGCTGGCGGTGGGGGGCTTCGGGCTCTCGGGCATCCCGGCGGTGCTGATCGACGCGATCCTCGAGGCGGGCACGAGCGACCTCGAGGCGGTCTCCAACAACTGTGGCGTGGACGAGTGGGGGCTGGGCCGGCTGCTGTTCGCGAAGCGGATCCGGCGGATGATCTCGTCCTACGTGGGGGAGAACAAGGAGTTCGCCCGGCAGTACCTCTCCGGTGAGCTCGAGGTCGAGCTGACCCCGCAGGGCACGCTGGCCGAGCGGATGCGTGCGGGCGGCTCGGGGATCCCGGCGTTCTACACCGCGACCGGCGTCGGCACCCAGGTCGCCGAGGGCGGGCTGCCGTGGAGGTACGACGACTCCGGCAACGTGATCGTGGCCTCGCCGCCGAAGGAGACGAAGGTCTTCGCCACCCCCGAGGGGGACAAGGAGTACGTGCTGGAGGAGGCGATCGTGGCCGACTTCGGGCTGGTGCGGGCCTGGAAGGGCGACCGGCACGGCAACCTGATCTACCGCCAGTCGGCGCGCAACTTCAACCCGCTGGCCGCGATGTGCGGGCGGGTGACGATCGCGGAGGTCGAGGAGCTCGTCGAGCCCGGTGAGCTCGACCCCAACGACGTCCACACCCCGGGGGTCTACGTGCAGCGCGTGGTCGCGCTGACGCCCGAGCAGGCGGCGGACAAGCAGATCGAGAAGGTCACCACGCGCCCGCGGCCCGAGCCGGATCCCGTGCAGGGCTCGGACGACGCGGCGAGCTTCGGACTGGGAGGCTGATCCAGATGGCTGACATGTCGGAGAAGAAGGGCTGGACCCGTGAGCAGATGGCCGCTCGGGCGGCCTCGGAGCTGCAGGACGGGTCGTACGTCAACCTCGGGATCGGGCTGCCGACGCTGGTGCCCAACTACGTCGGCGATGACGTGGAGCTGGTGCTGCAGTCCGAGAACGGCATCCTCGGGGTGGGGGCGTACCCCTACGAGGGCGAGGAGGACCCTGACCTGATCAACGCGGGCAAGGAGACGGTGACGCTGCGCAAGGGGGCGTCGTTCTTCGACTCCGCGCAGTCGTTCGGGATGATCCGTGGCGGCAAGATCGACGCCGCGATCCTGGGCGCGATGCAGGTCTCGGCCAACGGCGACATCGCCAACTGGATGATCCCGGGCAAGATGGTCAAGGGCATGGGCGGCGCGATGGACCTGGTCCACGGCGCCAAGCGGGTGATCGTGCTGATGGAGCACACCGCCAAGGACGGCTCGCTGAAGATCCTCGACGAGTGCGACCTGCCCTACACCGGCAAGCGCGTGGTGCAGCGGATCATCACCGACCTCGCCGTCATCGACGTGATCGACCCGACCACCGGCGAGGTCGCCCCCTCCGGCACGCTGGGGGAGCGGGCGCTCAGGCTCGTCGAGCTCGCGCCCGGTGTCACCGAGGACGAGGTGCGGGAGAAGACCCAGCCCGACCTCGTCTGACCGCCCCCGGTCGACGCGACGGCCTCCTCCTCGTACGCTGCCAGACATGCTGAGCCAGGATCACGACGCGGACGTCCGCGCAGGCAACGACCTCCGAGACGACGCCTCCGGTCTCGTGGTGCCCGGGCCCCGGGCGCCCTCGGCGGCCCGGCTCCTGGACATGACCGCCCGCGAGACCGACCGGTGGCGCTCCGAGGCCCGCGCGGAGGCGGCGGAGATCGTCGCGTCGGCGCGGCAGGAGGCCGAGACGTTGCTGCGCACGGCCGAGCGCGAGGCCACAGGCATGGTCGAGAGTGCCCGGGCGGAGGCGGAGGGCGTACGTGCCGAGTCCGAGCGGCAGCGCGCCGGGGCAGAGGCCGAGGTCGCCCGCCTCGAGCAGGTGGCCGCGGACCACGAGGACCGGCTGCGACGGCACTTCCGCGACATGCTGGAGCAGCTCGAGCGCTGATCAGCCGCGCTGATGGCGGCGGCTCGACGTCACTGCTCGAGGGCGCGCATGGCGAGGCCGCGCGCGCCGAAGAGCTGGCGGGCCTTCCGCGACCACTCGGACACGTCGGCGTCCTGCAGGCTGGTGAGCTGGTGGGGGTCCTGCGCGAGGTCGTAGAGCTCCCACTCGTCGGAGCCCTGGTGCTCGACGTAGACACGGGTGCCCTCGCGGACCAGCACCCAGTCGAGGTTGGTGTTCTCGACGGCGAGGCGACGCCGCCAGGCCGACCAGTCGCCGGACCTGAGGGGGCCGAGCATCGAGCGGCCGTCGAGGTCGCGGCCGGCGTCGGGGTCGAGCCCGGCGACGCCGAGGGTGGTGGGCATCAGGTCGACCTGAGAGACCAGCGCGCCGGTGACGCGCGGATCGACGCCGGGCCCGCGGACGAGGAACGGGATGCCGGCGGACTCCTCGTAGGGCTGCGACTTGTGGAAGAGCCGGTGCTCGCCGAGCAGGTAGCCGTTGTCGGAGACGAAGAAGATCCACGTGTGACGGAGCTGCCCGGTCTCCTTCAGGGTGTCGAGGACCTTGGCGACCTGGTCGTCGACGTCCTGCAGCTCCTCGAGCTTGCCCTCGTAGATGCGTTGCATGCGGCGGCGGTCCTGGGGCGGGAGCTCGCGCAGCCACGTGGGCTTGTCGCCCATGTCGGCCTCGTTGAGCGCGGGCGGGTCCCACTCGACGCCGTCGAAGTCGTCGGCGTGCTGCCGGCTCGGCGTGTACGGCCCGTGCGGCGCCGTCGGCGCGAAGACGGCGAACCACGGTGCGTCCTCGTGTCGCCGGATGAACCGCCGGAGCCGGCGCGCGGCGAACCGGTCGAACTCGCGCTGTCCCTCGACCGTGAGGATCGTGCCGTCGACGCTGACGCGGGGGTCGTCGATCATGCCGTCGAGCAGCGCGACCCAGCGGTCCCAGCCCGGGGCGACGTACGACGGGTCCTGGGCGAGGCCGTTCATGTACTTGCCGAAGTAGCCGGTGTCGTAGCCGGCGCCCTTGAGCCGGGTCGCCACCGTGTCGCGGTCGCGCCCCTGCGCCACGAACGGCTGGTGCGTCATGTTGGTGTCGCACCCGTGGTTGTGCGGGTAGAGACTCGTCAGCATCGACGCCCGCGCGGGCCCACACAGCGGCATCGCGCTGTAGCCCTGGCTGAACCGCACGCCCTTCTGCGCCAGCCGGCGCCAGGTCTTGGCCATCGACCTCAGCGTCGAGCGCGGCTGGTCGTCCGTGATGATCCACAGGACGTTGTCGGGCACGTGGTCACACTACGGGCGCGGGTTTGTTGATGGGGTCCTGCGTTGGGGTGGGTGTTGCCCATCCTTGGTCAAGGACGCACGAACCGCCCAGAAGGACGCAGGCTTGATGCATCGGTGCGCTTGGACGTCAGGACCGTCGCCCGGTCGCGGCGGGCTCGGCCGCAAGGCGCTGGGTCAGCACGGAAAGTACGTCGGCGGCGACGGATAGGCGGGTGGCGTCGATCCCCTCGACGGCCTGCTCGAGAATTTCGCGTCGAGCCGCGTGCACGCTCTCGAGCGCTCGGATGCCTTCCTCGGTGATCCTGATCAGGAAGGCGCGGGCATCCGTCGCGACCCGTCCCCGGGTCACCAGCCCGGCTGCCTCGAGACGCTTCAGGCGGGGCGTCACCGAGGAGATGTCAACCCCGTGGCACGCCGCGATGTCGGAGACCCGCAGTGGTCCGCGTGCGTCAAGATGCTCCAACAGCGACCAGGACGCAGGCGGAAGGTCGTACCCGGATCGTTGGGCAACGTCGCCGACGGTGCCGCGATCGGCCAAGAGACGCACGAGGGCCGCGAGCGAGCGCTCGAACTCTTCCAAAGTCGCGGCGCTGGTCATGACCTCGACCCTAGTGACTGCCCACAGCACAAACAAGTTGGCCCAAACCAAGTACCTGTTACGGTCAAGGATCCGCCCACCCCCCCGGACGGGTGTGTGGTCCACCCAGCCACGAGGAGTACTGCCCATGAAGCTGTCGATCGTCGACCTCGGGAGCGTCGCTCCCGGTACCACCGAGAGCGACGCCTTGGCCGACTCGCTGGAGATCACTCGCCACGCGGAGCGGTTCGGATTCCACCGGGTCTGGTTCGCCGAGCACCACCTGAGTCGCTCCGGTGCCTCGCACCACCCCGAGCTGCTGATCGCCGCAGCAGCCATGCAGACGTCGAGCATCAGGTTGGGCTCGGGGGCGGTGCTGATGAACCACTACAGCCCGTTCAAGGTCGCCGAGCTGTTCCAGCAGCTCGAGGCGATGGCTCCGGGCCGCGTGGACCTGGGCATGGGACGCGCGACAGCCGGCCCGGTGATCGACCTCGCGCTTCAGCAGGACCGACGCAGCCGGCTGCAGCCGGACCACCAGCAGCAGGTGCTGGAGACACTCTCTTGGCTGTACGGGACATTCCCCGAGGACCACGCGTTCGCCGCGCACCCCCTCATGCCGACGGTGCCGCACGTCCCGCAGACGTGGTTGTTGGGATCGAGCCCCAACGGCTCCAACCTGGCGGCCGGACTGGGGATCGGGTACACGTTCGCCGGATTCATCAACCCGCCGGGGGCTGCTCCGTCCCTGCGCCACTACCGCGAGTCGTTCCGCTCCCAGGGCTTCGGCCTGGAGTCGCCGCGCGCGATCCTCGCAGTCAACGTCACCGTGGGAGAGACCGCGGCCGACGCTGAGCGCTTGGTGGGCTCGGCCAAGGGTTTCTACGCCCGGTTGGGCAGGACGGGCGGCGGGGCCACGATCCCGTCGGCCGACGAGGCTGCCAGCGAGCTCACCCCCACCCAACAGGCGGAGCCGACGAGCATCAACGACGGTCAGTGGCCGCGGTTCGTCGCCGGTGCCCCCGACGACGTACGTGTGACCCTGGAGCAGATGGTCGAGGAGAGTGGCGCTGACGAGCTGATGATCCAAAACCTCATCGCCGATCCCGCCGACCGCATGCGGTCCCACGAGCTGCTGGCCGACATGTTCGCCCTCACACCCCCGAATATTGCGGTCACGTGCTCGCTCCGGTGAAGTTCGAGGACTACCTCGAGGTGATGCAGACCATCGCCCGGTAAGGACACGCGCGCCTCGGTGCTAGTGGGCCCCCGACCTGTCCGCACTCCACGCACGTCCACTCATCGCCATGAGAGAGCCACACCCACGGATGCGCAGCCGATGCGAGAGAGCGACAGTCCCGAGGGTGCGGCTCCAGTCCAGGACGCGCGAACCGGTTCCGATCGACGAACGGACAACGTCGCCGACATCTGCCAAGGGCCCGGTCCGCCACTACCGGCCTGACACCAGGCAGGTCCCTCGGCCGTGACCCGCGGGCCTTGACCATGACCTTGAGCTCGGCCATGGACCTGTTCACCTTCTTTCGCCCGCGAGCGGATGGAGTCGGCAATGGCCTGCCGGCTCGGACGCGGTGAATGCGTGGGAAACTCCGGCGAGCTCCACGGTGTCGTTCGCTCCGGCTCGCTCGGCCATGAACCTCGATACGACCTACATCATCCCAGCGCCTCTTATCCGAACGGCACCCCGATTCGCCGCCGCTGCTCAGCTCGCGATCTGAACAGCGGCGGCGACTTCGGCGCACAACAGCATCCCGGCGTCAGTCCGAGAGCCGCCCGGCGGCGTGGTTGGCAGCGATGTAGCCAAACACCAGACCTTGGGCGATCGTCGCACCCGGTCCGGGGTAGACCCGGCCGAAGGCGTTGCCGGCCGCGTTGCCGGCGGCGTACAGGCCCTCGATGACCGATCCGTCTGGGCGCAGGGCGCGGGCGAACTCGTCGGCCTTCACGCCGCCGCAGGTGCCCAGGTCGCCAGGGACGACCTTGACCGCGTAGAACGGGCCCTTGTCGATCGGACCCAGGCACGGGTTCGGCTTGACGGCGGGGTCGCCGTAGTAGCGGTCATAGGCGCTGTCGCCACGGCCGAAGTCATCATCGTGCCCCGTGGCGCACAGGGTGTTGAAGCGTTGGACGCTCTGGGGCAGCGCCGGCATGCCCATCTCTGCGGCCAATTTCTCCAATGAGTCGGCCTTCTTGACAACGCCGGCGTCGTACCACTCCTGCGGGAAGGACTGGCGCGGGAAGATCGAGCCGCCGAAGACGTACCGGTTGCGGTAGCGCTGGTCGAAGACCATCCACACCGGCAGGTCCTGTCGGAGCAGTTCCTTGCCGGCCGACATGTAGTTGACTGCCTCATTCATGAAGCGCTCGCCAGCCTGGTTGACGATGATCTGGCCCGGCAGTGAACGCTCGGCCAGCAGCGTGCCGGGCATGGGGCCGGGAATCGGCACCGCCGGGAACCACCAGGCCTCCTCCATGAAGGCCAGGTCCGCACCCACCTCCTGGGCGGCGATGGTGATCGCGTCGCCGGTGTTGGCCGGGTTGCCCAACGCCCAGTCGGTGTCGAGCTTCTCGGACTGGTAGGCGTGCCGCATCGCCTCATTGCGGTCGAAACCGCCCGCCGACAGGATCACGCCGCGCTTCGCCCGGACACTGATGTCCTTGCCGTCACGATGCACCACCACGCCGACGACGCGGTCGTCCTCGACGAGCAGTTCCTTCAGGGGCGAGTCAAGCCACACCGGGATGTTCCGGTCCCGGACCCCGGCGTACAGCCCTGCGGCCAAAGCACCGCCACCAGCGATGTACTCCCGGCGAATGGCCAGGCCGCCGACGCCCATGCCCAGCAGGCGCGCCGCGACGGCGATGCCGCGCGGGGTCCGGGCGACCAGGTTGAGCCACTTGTAACTGCTGCCGGTCACCGGCATCGGGAACGGCGCTTCCAGCGCGGGCGGACGCAACTTGTCACGGTCGGTACCCAGCTTGCGGGCGTTGAAGGGTTTTGGCTCCATGGCCCGCCCGACGGCCGACCCTCCCGGGAGCTCCGGGAAGTAGTCGGCGTAGTTGGCCATGTGGCCGAACTTCAGCGGCGTCAAGCGGCGCAACGCATCCACCGCCTCGGCCCCATGAGACAGGAACGACTTCCAGCGCGCCTCGGGTGCTTCCCCGCCCGTGACCGCAGTGAGGTACTCAGTCGACTGAGACATCGAGTCCGGCGCTCCGGCCTCGGCCAGCATCGAGTTGCACGGCACCCAGAAGCCACCCCCCGACAGGGCAGTCGACCCGCCCACATACTCCGACTTCTCCACGAGCAGCACCGACATGCCTGCCTCGGCCGCCGCCAGCGCGGCGAGCATCCCTGTTCCCGTCCCAACGACCACGATGTCGAACGACTTGTTGTCCATCTCACACTCCCTTGTTTCCCAAAATCTAACCACATGGCAGGTTTTCGTGGCGCCGAACCCGCCCTACATCCCGCGAGTGCGTGGCCGTGAGAGATAGTGGAGCCGTGACGAGGGTGGCGCGCGGGCCGTACAAGGTCGGATTGGCGAAACGAGCCGCGATCCTCGACGCGGCGCTGGAGGAGTTCTCGCGAGCGGGTTTCGAGGTCGCTTCACTGCGGGCCATCGCCGCTCGGGTCGGGATCACCCACGCCGGCCTGCAGCACCACTTCGCGTCCAAGGACGACCTTCTGCTGGGCGTGCTCATCGCTCAGGAGGACGCCGACCGCCAGTTCTTCGACGAGGGCGCCCTGCTAGACATTGACGACCTCATCAGTGCGTACGCACGCGTCGCGGACCGCCGCCGCTCCACCCCTGCCTGGACCCGGCTATGGATCAGCCTCAAGCTGAACGTCGCTGCGCAACCCGACCACGTTGCTGCCGACTTCGTCCGTCAGCGCGTCGCGGCATGGGATCAGGAACTGGCCGAAGTGCTGAGTCGGGCTCAGAGCACCGGTGTCATCGCAGCCGACGTCGACTGCGTCGAGGCCGCCCGCGGCCTGCTCACCCTCCACGAGGGCCTGATGATCCGACAGATGCTCGACCCGAGCACCGACGTGGACAGCCCACTGCTCTGGACGCTGACCCAACTCCGCGCAAGCGCCCGTGAGTAGGCGGGTCTGCTGTACGAAATGCTGTCAGTTCGACGAAGGAGCCTGAGTGCCAGCCGTCTGGGGACCGCGACGCCAACATCGGGTGGGTGCGCTCCCCCGCTCAAAGCGCCCCTATAGCGGTCGCCCGCCAACACGCGATAGGGAGAGTGCAAGCCTGCCGCTGCGGTGGAAGCACCCCCTGCCCCCACTCCTTAAGCCACCACACGGTGCGCGGGAACGCTACGTCGCAGCTTCGTGTCGCTGCCAACCGCCCAGAATGACCCTGCGAGTGGCAGGTGCACCAGCACTGATTGGACATGCAGGAGCCCCTGGGCGCCCGTGTGCCGACGGGCAGGCACGCGGGCGTCATCGAGCGCTTGGCATCTCGATCCAGCTGATCGAGCCAATCTGTGCCTGGCGCCGTACACGCAGGCGGGCGAATAGATGTGTCCAGCGCGGGGTTGTCGAGCAGCGGCGGCCTCGGTAACGTGGTGAGCCCCTCTCGTAGCCGCATGGAGTGATTGCCATGGCGAAGCGGATTGCTGCACACCCTGTTATCGCTGCTATGGAGGCGCGACAGTCGACTGATTCGTTCATCGTCGTCCGGGGTTACGTAGGTTCGCGAGGTGGCAACGGAGTCCGCATTTATCCGTTCCTGAACCTAGACAGGTTCGTCGAGATCCCTGACGCGGGGATTGTTCACGTCGATGAAGTGCCCGACTCGGGCGGAATGGTTCGGGTTCTCGTTGATGCCGCGACCGACGTGACTGTTGCCCTCACACACACTCGCATTGTACAAGCTAAGGAACTTCGCCGGGCTTTCCGTCCCGAAAACTCTGCTTCATCCACGCTCGTCGCCGCACAGCGGAAGGACGACCCCGTGCTCACAGAAGACGAACACAAGCAATGCGTCTTCGACTGCTGGATTGCCAATCCAGACAACTTTTTCAAGCAGCTCAGATGTGAAGGCGCCTGCATCGAACGGGAACGCAATGACCTCTTGGGGTTCTGACCTGTGCTCGGCCCGAGTCCCCGCAGGCAGGTGATCGGGGGACAGCACACGTCCATCAACAACGCCCAGAAGGCGCTGATCTGGTGCAGACACCCGCGGCGAGCCGACTCTGCTCCACGTTGCTAAGGGAGGGGATTCTGACCGCTATGTGGAAAGTATGAGCGGCACGCTCGCGGGCCTGGGCAGCACCTCAAACGCCGTCACGAGTTGGCGAAGCTTGCGGGTCTGGGTGCGCCGAAGGACGCCAAGCCGCCACTCAGAGAATCGTCAACCCGCCCACCGAGACGCACGCTGTTGTCGGCCACCACTCGAACGACTTGAAGCTCCCGGAGCCGGGCGTCCGTGGTCGCTGCGGACCATACGTCGGTGCAGGTCGGCAGCCCTCCCGCGCTGCCCGCACGTGACCGCCGTCCCTGGCAGAAACGTGGAGCGCCCTCGGCGCCCTCGGCGCCCTCGGGCAGGGAACTGACCTGCATTATCGAGACCGGCTACAGCGACAACCCATACGAGTACTTGAGCGACATGTCCTGCCGGAAACGCAGGCGATTGTCTGCGGCTAACGTGAAAAGCGCTTTTGTACGTCAAGAAGTTCGAGGCCCGTTGCCTCGACAGTTTGGTCGACCTGCCTAACGAAAACGCGACCTCCGACGTTCGCCACGTCGGTCTGTGCGGGTACGCGAATCACGACTACACCCAGCCCGAAGTAGTCGCTAAAGCTGGTGCTCGCGAGAACATGACCCTTCAGCGGCTCTGACAAGTCTGAGTTGAGAATCTGATCCCGGATGCGCTGAACGTAGGTCTCGACCGACTCTCCGAGCGCGTCGGCCTCGCGACGAACTCCGACGACACTGCGCCGCCCAACCCTTCGCGGCGCGACGCCATAAAGGTCTTCCACTCGTTGGGCGTCCGCTTCCTTGTCGGCTACCCCAACAAGAACCGTTCCGGACCGCTCAGGCCCGTTATTCGCGATTGCGCAGATCGTCTCCACGACCCTAGCGAGCACGGTCCCGTCGAGTGGCTTGTCGTCGGTCAGGCGGAGCACGCCCTGCTTGACCTCGTAGTGAGGCGCTTCGATCTCGCAGCGACGCAGTGCCTCGTCGATGTCATACGCGCCGAAGTCTCCGTAGATGTCTGCGTGGCTACCGTCGACCAGGTGGGGTCCGAGGAGCCCCTTGATGATATTGATGTTCCTCTCGCGATCGGCATCTGAAGTCGACCCGCGGCTGGTATCCACATGCCTGTTCAAGTTCGCAAGGGCGCCTCGGGCATCGGCGTAATTCGAAAGCTTCTTGTTCTCCCCAATCAACGACTGATGGAGAGACAGGAAGAGTACGGCGAACAGTGCTGGAAATGGGTTCGTCGTCCTGGCAACGAACAGCAAATCGCGAAGGGTTCCGGATCCTGCCCCGATGATCTTCTGGATCTCCTCCAAGACGAACTTGAATTCCGCGGAGATCTTGTCCTTGCCGTATGCACTAAGCGCGGTCTCAATGCGCTCCGCCTCCGTGCCTTGCGCGTAGACAGCGTCCAGCGCGTCCTTGGACCGGTCGAGCACCTTGCCGCCAACAATCGAAGCAAGGATGTCCGCGATGCACTGCTCGTCCATTGAGTCTCGAAGGTCAGTCGAGCGGAGTGCGCCACTCGTGACCCAAAAGACCTCGTTGGCTAGGACCTGGTATCCGTGCATGGTCTTGGGGAGGTCGATGCTGATCGAAGGCATGTCTGCCAATTCGACTTCAGGCATCGATACGTCGCCGCGAACCTCGGACGCGAGGACGCGAACCAGTCCCGAGAACTCGTTCTGGATGCCGGCCTGGCGTCGCTCCTGATCACTCAGGCGGTGACCGTAAGTGTTGATTCGCCGGAAGACGTCATCGATATCGGCCGTGGACGCGCCCCGCATGATGGAGATGGACAGGCTGTAATCTAGGAACGCGCCCACGTCGCGCGCGCTCAAGAGGTCCACGTCTGGAGCCACGTCGAATGCGCCTTCGGTCGCGCGCGTGTTCGCGGACGGAAACTCGGGCACATTGAAGTACTTACCGTCTAGCGCTCCGAACTGGGTTTCGATGAACGACATGAGGGTGTGGATGCGCTGAAGACCGTCAATGACTTCGTAGCCTCCCTCAGCACGCTCGGCAAGTAGCACGGCCGGGATCGGGTAGCGCTTCAGAACCGATTCGATGAGGCGCTGCTTCTCCTCGAGCGTCCAGACCAGCTTGCGTTGATAGCGCCGGTTGACCCACAGCTGCTTCTCCGCGAACCACGCGTAAAGCGACTGAATGGACTTCGGTTGGGAGTCAAGTTCCGCCATGTGCACAGGGTGTCACGTAGCCCACGCGTGGCCGACTTTCGTCGGCAGATTCAGCTGCGCCGGTTGATGACCTGCTCAGCGCATGACCCACCTTGGGTCGGACCGCAGCACGAGGCCGGTCATTCCGGGGGTCACGCAGGCGGTCACCAACCACAGCCCAGCACCATCAGGCTGCGTTGGCGATCCTTACAGTCATACCGCCGCCTTCGCGTCGTCCCCACCCGCACTCACCGCCCATCACTTCGAGGGCAACAATCATCTGCACTGGACGGCGAGATGCGGCTATCTCACCCCGAGATCACCACGAACGTGCTTCGCGAATTCGAAGGCTAGACGGTGGGCCCCTTCGTACCCAGTACTCGACCGGTCGTGCTGCACCAACGCTGCTAGCACGCGCGCCGCTGCAGCAGACGCATCTGCGGTGCCGTACAACCAGATCCCAGCCAAGTGCTTGTGGACAGCGTCGTACTCCTCTGGCACGAGCGATTGCCCCTCACGCCGAGCCAAGCCAATCTCGTCGACCATGCCCTCGACCGCCGCGATGAACTCGACGTAAGCCTTCCGGCGGTGCTCAAAAAGCCGAGCGTCGCGCGTCTCCTGGCGATCGAGTTCGGCCCGAACGTCTTCGCGGCGGGAGGTCAACGATGCCGCGACCAACTGCCCTGCGATACCGACTATTACACCGGCCAACGCGAAGAGAGCTTGAGTCATGTTCGCACCCTAGAGCCGCGCTACGACAGGCATGAGCTCGCCAAGGCGTTGGCTGCCCCTTGTCTGCCCCGTCCTCAGCGACGCGCGTCATTGCGCCGCGTGCCATTCAGGGTCGATGCGCAGCGACACGCGCGAACCATCGCGAGCTCGCGTCAGAAGCTGTTGAGCACGTCTTGATCGACCGCCCCGCCGGCGGAGTTGACCTTCCGACACTGTGCGGAAAGGTCGGCCTTGTTCTCCGTCAGGTCGTCACTCATCTTCTGCAGCGAGGTCAGTGACATGTCTTCACCGCCGTTCGACTCGTTGAAGGTCTTCAGCGTGAACGCCCACTCATTGACTGCCGCTGCCAAGTCGTCCCATGTTTCGTCTTTAACCGCAGCCTCGGCTGCAGCATCTGCGGCCTGCTGACGCTCGTCGAGTTCCTTCGTGAGGTCGCTCACCTCCGCCATGGCTTGATTACACGCCCGAGCTGCAAGCTCGAGGGCATCGTCGGTGGTCGAGGATGCCTCCGCCTCGGAGCCGCCAGCCGAACTGCAGGCAGCCAGAGCGGACAGTAGGACGCTGCTGAGCAGCAAGGCAGGGGCGCGAAGCATGCACCAAGCGTAGGTACGAAATGCTCGTGTGTTCGGCCTTTGCGTCGAAAGCTGCTGACGCCGTTGACTGCCTCAAGCGTTGCGGCACTGAGTGCGTCGAACCGCCGCCTATGAGCTGCGCAATGGGGCTCACGTGTACAACTCCTCCAAGAGGGCGGAGGCACGGAACAGGGCTACGGATCGCGCGGTGATGCTGGCGTCGCGTTGGGCCAGCCGTTCGTCCCGCCCCCTCTCGCGCAGCTGCGGCAACAGTGCCCTCAACGGCTCGATCCGGTAGCCGGCTCGACGCAGTTGGTGGATCAGCCGGGCGTCCCGAACATCCGTCGGGCTGTACCTGCGGGCACCGTGCACGTCACGCCCGGGGGCCAGCAACCCCTCTGCCTCCCAATGCCGCAGTGCCGACGCGCGGACACCCAGGGCCTCCGCCAGTTCTCCTACGCCCATGGCATCGGCAGCACGCACGTCCTCCATCGGCTCGGAGGCGATCGAGGCCACAGCCTGCCGTGCAAGCGCCAGCTCCTGACGCTCCGCGTGGAGCCCCGCATGAACTGCATCGAGCCGGGCCGCGAGCTCATCGATCGCACGATGCGCCGTCACGAGCAGGTGCCTCGCCTCCACCGGCCCCACTGCCTCGACCAGTGCGCTGTACGCCTGCGCGCTGAGGACGTGCACCTGGTCGTACGATCTGCGACCGCTCGGTGACCGCACCGCGGGCGGGAGTACCCCGAGAGCCTCGAGCTTGCGCACCTGGTTGACCGAACAACCGACGAGCCGCGCGATTTCTCCCGTCCGCACCGAATCCTCCACAAGCACTTGAATGATTCGCTTGAACCATGAGCATTGACGACATCCGCGACTACGTCGAGACCCTGCCAGCGGTACTGACGCTCGCGCCGGCGCCGGGCGACGGAACGCCCGAGCTCGCCTGGGGCGACCTCTTCTTCTACTACTCCCCGGACGGACAGGTCCCCAACACTCAACCCTTCGCCACCATCGTGACCAAGGACTACCCGGGCGAACCGTCCTCCGACCTCTCCGGCGGGGCGTTCCGGGTCAACATAGACGCCGGCCGCCGCGACCAGCCGCCGTGCGAGGACCCCACGATGCGCGACCACGTCATGCCGCACCCGGTCTACGGACACCTGGGCTGGGTGTGCGTGGTGGCGCCCGGCTTTGCCACCGAACCGGAACTGCGCGAGTTGCTCACCATCGCGCACACCGCCTCCCGTGCGCGCTGGGACAGACGCCGATCCTGAGCGCACGCCTCCGGTGCTTCATCCGCAGCGGATGACCAAGACCCTCAGCTTGCGTGTTGCTGAACGACGTTGAGCACGTTGCCATCGGGAGCGCGGACGAAGAAGCGAGTCACGCCCCATGCCTCGGTTGTCAGGGGATGCACGATGTCGTACCCGCGCTCCTGTGCTTGGCGGTAGGCGGCTTCGACGTCGTCGACCATGACCGAGACCACGGGGTCCACGGGCGCGGTGGCATCGCTGGTCATCACCTGGAGCGTCGCCCGGGATGCCGGCGAGGTGTGGCGGGCCAGCCAGCCCAGGTTGAACTCCTCCTCGGCCAACCCGAGGTAGTCGCTGTAGAAGCTCCTGGATGCGGGGAGGTCGGGCACGTGGAGGTCGGCGATGATCTGCGTGACGCGGATGCGCGACGTGTCGGCACTCCCAGTCGGGCCGGTTTCGCCTGGGGTCTGCTCCGGCGCGGCGCCCAGGAGGTGGATCCAGCGCGGATCCTGCTGGCCCGACCGGCGCTCGAGCTCACGCACCAGCGGTTGCGGGCGGCTCGCCATCCGGCGCAGGCACTCCTCGACCTCGCCCCGGTCGGCGAATGCGTGCAGCCGCTCGGTGCGGGTGCGCAGCTCACCCGGCGCCTGCGCCCCGCGGAGCAGCAGCACCGTGAGCAGCGCGCGCTCATCGGGCTCGAGGGCGAGGCGCTCGTCGAGGATCTGGTGGTACTTCAGGGTCCGGCGCCCGGTGTCGGACCACACGATCCGCAGCAGCCCACGCTCCTTGAGCGACTTCGCGGTCCGCTCGACGGTCTGCTGGTCGAGGTCGGTCACGGGGTCGCGGCTGCTCCTCTGGTTGCACGCCGACACCAGCGCGTTCGCGGAGAGGGGATAGGTGGCGGGCACGGTCGTCTGCTTCTCCAGCAGGCTGCCGAGGATGCGCTGGTCAGTCGCATCGAGGACGGGGAGTTCGCTCACGCCACGACCTTAAGTCTGCCTTCAGCACGATTGCGGATCGGACGGCCTCCTTCCGCCGCGTGCCGGCGTACCTCGACACGTCACTCTTGCGGGCGGCGTGCATCGAGCCGCCCGCAAGCGGATCCTGGGACGGGTCGGCCAACAACTCCCGGCCTCGCGCGTGCGTCACACTCGAGGAGCCGGCAGACGGAGGCCGACCAGTCGGAGGAGAGCCATGCGACGCATGTTCATCACTGTCTCGTTGATCGCCGTGGCGCCGCTCGGCGTCGTCGGCCTGGTCGCCGGTCCCGCGACGGCCGAGACGACCTGTGACGGGAAGGTGCCCACGATCGTCGTCGTCCCGGGGGAGCCGGGCACCGGCACGCCGGGGGACGACGTCATCCTCGGCACGTACGCCCAGGACCGGATCGACGGGGGTGCGGGCGACGACACGATCTGCGGGCTCGGCAACGCCGACACGCTGGTCGGCGGGCCGGGTGACGACCGGCTGTTCGGTGGCCTCGACGACTACTACGTCCCCGACGACGGCTACGCCGGCGACATCCTTGTGCCGGGTCCTGGGAACGACTTCATCGACCTGGGCGACGACCCGGCGTCGGCGACGGTCGACGACGTGGACCAGCCGGCCCGCTACGACAAGGTGGTGTTCGAGGACGCACCCGGTCCGGTCGTGGTGGACCTCGCGGCCGGCACGGCGACCGGCGAGGGCAGGGACACGATCGTGGTGCCGGCCTACTCCGGCGGGATCGTGGGCTCGGCCTACGACGACGTGCTGACCGGCTCGGACACACCCGACCGGATCGAGGGCGGCCGCGGCGACGACCGCATCCGCGGGCTGGGCGGTGACGACCACATCGAGCCCGATCAGGGTGACGACGTCGCACACGGAGGTGAGGGCGACGACAGCATCGTCTCGCCGGACAGCGGACGTGACCGGTTCTACGGCGACGACGGCGACGACTTCGTGGAGGCCCGCGGGCGCGGGAGCGCCATCGGCGGTGGCGACGGCGACGACTACCTCCTCGCCCACCTCGGCGCCACGGTCCACGGCGGATCAGGCGACGACGAGATCGGGGCCGACCTCATCCGCAGGACCCGGATCGATGTGGACGGCGGCCCCGGGCGGCGCGACGTGGTCCTGCTGCGGGCACCGAAGTCGGAGTTCGCGCGGGGCTCGACGTACGTCATCGACGTGCCGCGCAAGCGCGTGACGGTCGGCGGCACCAGGCGTGCGCGCTACGAGGGTGTCGAGGACGTCAGGTTCTCCGGGCGTCCCGGCAGCCTGACCTACCGAGGCGGCCCCGGGCGCGACCGCCTGTCGGTGAGCGGCGGCATGCAGGTGACGGCGTACGGGCGTCGTGGTGCCGACATCCTCGTCGGCGGTGCACGCGACGACCTCCTCGTCGGTGGTCCCGGTCGCGACCAGCTCGTCGGTGGTCCCGGGCGGGACCGGTGCATCGGCGGCGAGCAGCGACGGCAGTGCGAGGTGCGCCGCTGACGCGGCAGTCCGATTGCGGACTAGGCGAGGTAGAGGTCGACGCCGGGTGGGGCGTCGAGGATCGTCCTGGCCTTCTCGGGGTGGATGGGGTGGGTGCCGGTGTGGTCGACGAGGAAGCCGAGGCCGTGGGGGGTGAGCCAGACGTAGCGGCCCTCGCCGCACTGTCGGGAGCGGTAGCCGGCGTGGGTCTTCCAGCGATGGTGTCGTCGGCCGAGGGGGCCGGAGTTGTGCGAGCCGGTCTGGCCGGGTGGCGGGTCTCGCCCCTCATCGCCATGCAGGAACGCGGTGGGGTGGTCGAGGTCGACATGGCGGCTGGTGGAGGTGGCGTAGGGCCAGTAGTCGCCGCCGGTGACGAGGTGGACCTGGTCGCGGAGTGACTCGGGGTGCTCGTAGGCGGTGTGGCGGACCCGGTCGGAGAGGTCCTTGACGGGCTGGACCTTCAGCTCGACGCGGTGCAGCAGCTCGCGCAACCGGGTGAGGGTGAGGGGTCCGAGGCCTTCGACGCGGGCGATGCCGTCGCCGGCGTGGAGGGCAGCTTCGTGCAGGTGCACGTGCAGCACACCCCGCGGCGCGAGCGGGGTGAGGTCGACCTCGCGCAGCGCGTCGAGCAGATCGGCGGGAAACGCCAGCCCCCGCGCCAGGACCGGCTCCACCACAGGCTCCGGCAGGTCCACGTCGAGAGCGGGCTCCACCTCGGTGGTCGCGGTGTGCTCGAGGAGGAGGGTGAGGAGCTCGGTGGGTCGGGCGAGCCAGCCGAGTGCTTCGGCGAGGAGCTCGTCGGGGTGCGCGTCGAGGTGGCGAGGGGCGAGGATCTCGCCGACGCGGTGCACGATCGCGTCGAGGGCAGCGGCGTCGCCGGCCTCGAGGCGGGCGATGAGGGTGCGGAGGCCGTGCTCGTCGGTGCGGCCCAGGCCGACGTAGCGGCGGCGGCGTTCGGCCTCACATCGCTGCTCGTGCAGCTCGGTGTCGGCCTCGATGATCTTGGCCTCGGCGACGGTGAGGACCCGGCCGGGGGCCTCGGTGGCGATCATCCGCGAGACGGCGCTGTCGACCACCCCGACGCGCTCGCGGGGCAGGTGGCGCGAGAGCTTCGCGACCCGCCTCGCGACCCAGACCTCGCAGTCACCACGACGACACACCGCCCACGTCAACGGCAGCCGGTGCTCGAGGTCGAGCACGTCGGCCAGCGCGTGGGACGTGGCGGTGACCCCGGCGCCGCGGGCCAGCGCGATCTCGCCGAGGCTGAAGTCCTGCACGCGGGGTGCCGTCACCACCCACGCGCCGCAGGACGTTGCCGACCCGGCGGGCGATGTGCCCGTCGGGGCCCTCGGTGGGGTCGGTGGAGTGGATCGCGGCCCAGGCCGAGAGCAGCTCGAGGCGGTGCACCTCCGCGAGCCGCACCGCGCGCTCGGCCTCGCCCGCGGCGGCCAGGAGGGCGTCCGCGTCGAGGTCGAGAAGGGTGCTGCTCATGGGGACGACGCTAGCCGTCGCCACCGACACTCAACCCCCGGATCCACGCTCAGATCCACATGCCGGGCAACTATTTTCGAACAGGTGGTCTACGCCCTCGCCGCGTAGTCCGGCAGCTGCTGCAGTGCCCACCCGTTGCCGTCGGGGTCGGCGAAGAAGACGAAGCGGCCCCACTCGAGCTCGTCCACCTCGCTGACCTCGATGCCGCGCCCGAGCAGCTCGGCGCGGGTGGCGTCGGCGTCCGCGATCACCATCTGCAGGTTGTCGAGCGAGCCGGGCTCGAGCTGCGTCAGGCCCTTGCCGATGGCGATCGAGCAGGCCGACCCCGGTGGCGTCAGCTGCACGAAGCGCACCTCCTCGCTGACCGTGCGGTCGTGATCGGCGACGAAGCCGACCTTCACGTAGAACTCCTTGGCCCGGTCGACGTCCGTCACGGGCACCATCACCAGCTCCAGCTTCATGTCCATCGCCCGAGGCTAGGACGCATTGAGGTCACCTGCTGACCTCAAGACGTCCGGATCACGCCGCCGACACCAGGCGGACGATCACCCCGCGGAGTCCGACCACGTGATATCTCTAGTAATTCACTACAGATAAGCGTGAAAGGTCGTGCGTGATGGAGTTCCTCTGGTACATCCCCAACCAGGCGTCGCCGGGGCACCGGCTCGACGACACGGTCGATGGCCACAACGGCCTGCAGCGGCTCGCCCACCTCGCCCGGCTCGCCGAGGACCACGGGTGGGGCGGCGCCCTGATCGGGACCGGGTGGAAGCGACCCGACACCTTCACCGTCGCCACCGCCCTGGCCGCGGCGACCACGACCTTCAACCCGCTCATCGCGATCCGCCCCGGCTACTGGACGCCCGCCCACTTCGCCGCGTCCGCCGCCACCCTCGACCAGCTCAGCGGTGGCCGGGTCAAGGTCAACGTGGTCTCCGGCCCCGACCACCAGGCGCAGTACGGCGACGACGAGGGCGACCAGGCGCAGCGCTACGCCCGCACGCGCGAGTTCATGCGCCTGGTCCGGCGCTACTGGACCGAGGACGACGTGAGCTTCGACGGCGCCCACTACCGCGCCACGGGTGCCACGCTCGAGCACAGGCCGGTGGCACGCGAGGGCCGGCCGCACCCCCAGCTCTACTTGGGCGGCGCGTCCGAGGCCGCCCAGCGCACGGCCGCCGCCGAGGCCGACGTGCAGCTCTTCTGGGGCGAGCCCCTCGACGGTGTCGCCGCACGGATCGAGCACCTCCGCACGCTGAGCGCCGAGCTCGACCGCGACCTGCCGCCGCTGGAGTACGGGCTGCGCATCACCACCCTCGTGCGCGAGACCACCGACCAGGCCTGGGCCGACGCGGAGGCCAAGGTCGCCGCCATGGCGCAGGGCCAGCACGAGTGGGTCGCCGACCCGGGCCGCCGGGTCGCCGTCGGGCAGCAGCGCCTCCTTGACCTCGCCGAGAAGGGCGACGTGCTCGACGACTGCCTCTACACGGCTCCCGGCCGGGTGGGCGGTGGCGGCGCGGGCACCACCTGGCTGGTCGGCTCGGCCGACGACGTGGCCAAGGCGCTGCGGCGCTACGCCGACCTCGGCGTCACCCACTTCGTCCTCAGCGACACGCCGTACGAGCAGGAGATCGCGCGCGTCGGTGACGCGCTGCTGCCGCTCCTGCGCTGACGTCGCACCCCCCCTCGGCGTCGCCGTCGGGGAGTGCACGGGAACTCCTGCCACTCCAAAACCAATAAAGTCGAGTTAGTTACAGTACTTTAAAGATCCGCAGTCCCCGAGAAGGAGAATCCCTGATGCCACGACGAGGGCTCACCCGCCCCCTGATCCGAGCGGCCGTGCTGGCCACCGCCGGCCTCCTGGCCCTCTCCGCGTGCGGCGGCGACCAGGCGGGCCCGCGGCTCGAGCTGACCGCCGCCCTCCCCGACGGCCCGGCCGAGGACACCGTGCTGCGCGTGGGCGACCCCGCCACGCAGGTGGCCCTCGAGACGTCCGGACTGATCGACGACCTGGACGTCGAGATCGAGTGGGCCAACATCACCGGCGGCCCCAAGACCCTGGAGGCGTTCCGCGCCGACGCCATCGACATCGGCTCGGTGGCCGACATCCCGCCGCTCTTCGCCCACTGGACCGGCACCGACGTCCGGATCGTCGCCGCCCGCGAGACCGTCGACCCGATGGAGCACCCGACGTACGAGCTCGGGGTGGCCCCCGGTGTCGACGTGACCTCGATCGAGGACCTGAAGGGCAAGAAGATCGCCTACAGCCCCGGCCAGGCGCAGGGGGCGCTGGTGCTCAACGTGCTCCGCGCGGCCGGCCTGACCCCGGACGACGTCGAGTTCGTCGAGATGCAGAGTGTCGACGACGCGTTCTCCGTCGCGCTCGCCGGCAAGCAGGTCGACGTCGCGCCGCTCGGCCAGACCCTGGTCAAGACCTACCTCGCCAAGTACGAGCGGGACGGCGCCACCACGATCCTGCCCGGGGTGCGGGACGACGCGTGGACGCTCTACGCGCCGACCACCGTGCTCGAGGACGCCGACAAGGCCGCCGCGATCAAGGAGTACGTCGTGGCCTGGGCCAAGGCCCAGCAGTGGATCTCCGAGCACCCCGACGAGTTCGCCCAGGCCTACTACGTCGACCACGAGGGCCTCGCGCCCGAGGACGCCAAGCACGTCGTCGACGCGCTCGGCGAGTACACGGTGCCCACCGACTGGGACGACGTCATCGCCCGCCACCAGGAGACCGTCGACACCCTTGTCGAGGCCCAGGACCAGGAGCCGCTGAAGGTCGAGACCCTCTACGACCGTCGCTACGAGAAGGCCATCGCGACCGCGCTGGAGGGCTCATGACGACCCTCGCCGCACCTGCCCGGCCGCTCGCCGAGGCGCAGGACGTACGCCCGACCCGGCGGCGCCTCGGCCCGGGCAAGCCGATCCGCTTCGGTGGCCTCATCGGCATCGTCGCGCTGCTGGCCGCCTGGGTGGTGGGGTCGGCCACCGGCCTCCTCGACCCGCGCACCCTCACCGAGCCGTGGACGGTGGTCCAGACGGCCGGCACGCTCATCGAGAACGGCCGCCTCCAGGAGGGCCTGGTCACCTCCGGCATCCGGGCGGCCCTGGGCCTGGGCCTCGGTGTCCTCGTCGGCACCGTCCTCGCCGTGCTGTCGGGCCTGTCCCGGATCGGCGAGTCCCTCATCGACGGGCCGATCCAGGTCAAGCGCTCCATCCCGACGCTCGCCCTCATCCCGCTGCTGATCCTGTGGCTCGGGATCGGCGAGCCGATGAAGGTCATCACCATCGCCCTGGCGGTGTTCGTGCCCATCTACATCCACACCCACAACGGCCTGCGCACCATCGAGGGCAGGTATGCCGAGCTCGCCGAGACGCTCGGCGTCACCCGCGGCGAGTTCATCCGCCACGTGGTGCTCCCCGGCGCGATGCCCGGCTTCCTGCTCGGCCTGCGCTTCGCGGTGACCTCCTCGCTGCTCGCGCTGGTCGTCGTCGAGGTCATCAACGCCACGAGCGGCATCGGCCACATGATCACGCTCGCGTCCAACTACGGGCAGACCGACATCATCGTCGTCGGCCTGGTCGTCTACGCGATGCTCGGCGTCACCGCCGACGCGTTCGTCCGACTGATCGAGAGGAAGGCACTGTCATGGCGTCGTACGCTGGCGAGCTGAGCACCCACCAGGAGCAGGCGGTGCGGGTCACGTCCCTGCACCGCAGCTTCAACGAGGCGGGAGGCGTGCTCAACGGCCTCGACCTCGACATCGCCCCCGGCGAGTTCGTGGCTCTGCTGGGCCGCAGCGGCTCGGGCAAGAGCACCCTGCTCCGCGCCCTGGCCGGCCTCGACCGCGGGGTCGCCGGCACCGGCGTCATCGAGGTGCCGGAGAAGGTCTCCGTGGTGTTCCAGGACTCCCGGCTGCTGCCGTGGAAGCGGGTGCTCGACAACGTCACCCTCGGCCTCCGCGACGGCGACGCCGCCGGTCGGGGCACCCAGGCGCTCGCCGAGGTCGGCCTCGCCGGCCGCGAGCGGGCGTGGCCGCACGAGCTGTCCGGCGGCGAGCAGCAGCGCGCCTCCCTGGCCCGCTCGCTCGTCCGCGACCCGCAGCTGCTGCTGGCCGACGAGCCCTTCGGCGCCCTCGACGCGCTGACCCGGATCCGGATGCACACGCTGCTGCGCAAGCTGTGCGAGGTGCACCGCCCGGCCGTGCTGCTCGTGACCCACGACGTCGACGAGGCGATCGTGCTGGCCGACCGCGTCATCGTGCTGGACGGCGGCGTCGTACGCCACGACGCGCGCGTCGAGCTCGAGGGCCGGCGCTCGCAGGCCGACCCGGCCTTCGCCCGCCTCCGGGCCCGGCTGCTGGCCGAGCTCGGTGTCGAGGACGACCACGACGCCGCGCCGGCGCACCTCGACCGAGCCGTGGACCGTTCGGTGGACCGGGCGGCGTCATGAGCGGCCGGGAGCTCCACCTCAACCTCTTCATCTATCCCGACGGACACCACGAGGCGGCCTGGCGGCACCCGGACAGCCAGACCGACCGGATCCTCGACATCACCTACTACCAGGAGCTCGCCCAGCGCGCGGAGGCGGCGAAGTTCGACGCCGTCTTCTTCGCCGACGGCCCGTCGCTGGCCGAGAACATCCAGTACGCCGCCCGCTTCCGCCTCGAGCCGATCACCGTGATGACGGCGATCGTCGCGGCGACCGAGCGGATCGGCGTGATCGGCACCGCGTCGACCACCTACACCGAGCCCTACAACCTGGCCCGGCAGTTCTGCGGGCTCGACCACCTCAGCGGCGGCCGCGCCGGCTGGAACATCGTCACGACGGGCGCGGCCGACGCGGCGCTCAACTTCGGCCTCGACGCCCACCCGCTGCACCGCGACCGCTACGAGCGGGCCGAGGAGTACCTCGAGGTCGTGACCAAGCTCTGGGACAGCTGGGAGGACGACGCGGTCGTCGCCGACCGGGAGAGCGGGATCTTCGCCGACCCCGACAAGATCCACCGCATCGACCACGTCGGCACGCACTTCCGGGTGGCGGGCCCGCTCAACGCGCCCCGCTCGCCGCAGGGACGGCCGGTCTACGTGCAGGCAGGCTCCTCGGAGGACGGGCGCGCCTTCGCAGCCCGCTGGGCCGAGGCGATCTTCACCGCCCACCAGACGATCGGGTCGGCCCAGGAGTTCTACGCCGACATCAAGCGGCGGGCGCAGGCGCAGGGTCGCGACCCACGCGGGCTCAAGGTGCTGCCGGGCATCAGCCCGTTCATCGGGTCCACGGCGCGGGAGGCCGAGGACCTGCACCAGCAGCTCAACGACCTCACCCAGCCGGAGTACTCGCTCGCGCAGCTCAACCGGCTGACCGGCGTCGACCTCTCGGCGTACGACCTCGACGGTCCCTTCCCGCGCGAGGTGATCGACGCGAGCGAGGAGCGCAGCGAGGGCAGCAGGTTCCAGCTGGTGCTCGACATCGTCGAGCGCGAGCACCCGACGCTGCGCCAGCTCTGCCACCGCCTCGCCGGTGCCCGCGGCCACCGGGTCGTCACCGGCACCCCCGACCAGGTCGCCGACACCATCCAGGACTGGGCGGAGTCGGGAGCCGCCGACGGCTTCAACGTGATGCCGCCGTGGCTGCCCGGAGGCATCGAGGTCTTCATCGACGAGGTCGTGCCGATCCTGCGTGCACGCGGGCTGTTCCGCGAGGAGTACACAGGAAGCACCCTCCGCGAGCACCTCGGCCTCGAACGACCCGCCAGCCAGTACGCACCCACCTTCAACGAGAGGACCGCATGAGCTTCGACCACTACCGCCCCCTGGGGCGGACCGGCGTCCAGGTCAGTCCACTGACCCTCGGCGCGATGATGTTCGGCGCGTGGGGCAACCCCGACCACGACGAGTCGATCGCGATCATCCACCGGGCACTCGACGCCGGCATCAACGTCATCGACACCGCCGACGTCTATGCCCGCGGTGAGTCGGAGGAGATCGTCGGCAAGGCGCTGAAGGCCCGCAAGGGCAGCCGCGACGACGTCTTCCTCGCCACCAAGTTCCACGGCACCATGCACGACGAGGACCCCAACCAGGCCGGCAACTCGCGTCGCTGGATCATCCGCGAGGTCGAGCACTCGCTGCGACGCCTCCAGGTCGACCACATCGACCTCTACCAGGTGCACCGGCCGCGGCCGGAGGTCGACATCGACGAGACCCTCGGCGCCCTGACCGACCTCGTCCGCCAGGGCAAGGTGCGCTACATCGGCACCTCGACCTTCCTCCCCTCCCAGGTCGTGGAGGCGCAGTGGGTGGCGGAGAAGCGCAACCGCGAGCGCCCGGTCACCGAGCAGCCGCCCTACTCGATCCTCGCCCGCGAGGTCGAGCGCGACATCCTGCCGACCGCACAGAAGTACGGCCTCGGCGTGCTCCCCTGGAGCCCGCTCGCGGGCGGCTGGCTCTCGGGTCGCTACCGCCGCGGCGAGGACCCGGCGGTGACGTCGAGCCGGCTGCGCCGCCAGCCCGCGCGCCACGACCCGTCCTCGCCGGAGAACAAGGTCAAGCTCGAGGCGGCCTTCGCGCTGCAGGAGCTCGCCGACGAGGCGGGGCTGTCGCTGATCCACCTCGCCCTCGGCTTCGTGCTCGCGCACCCGGGGGTGTCCTCGGCCATCATCGGCCCGCGGACCCTCGAGCAGCTCGAGTCGCAGCTCGGCGTGGAGAAGGTCGTGCTGCCGTCCGACGTGCTCGACCGGATCGACGAGATCGTTCCGCCGGGCACGACGCTCAACGAGGCTGACCGGGGTTACGCACCGCCGGCCCTCGTCGAGGCGGCGCTCCGGCGCCGCTGACCGGGTCGCGCCGCCCGGCCCCGGGGGAGGGCCGGGCGGCGCGACCTACTGCCCGGGTGCCCGGCGGGCGGGCCAGCTAGGGCTGAGCCGCAGGGCGGGCGGCCGCCCGGGAGCCGACGACCACGCCGAGCACGCCGATGACGACCGCGAGCGCGTAGACGACCGGGAAGGGGTCGAGGTCGGCGCGCACCGCCGCTGCGTAGGCGATGCCGCTCACCGACAGGGCCAGCGCGGCACCGAGGGAGTCGGCGACGGTGAGGGCGGAGGAGTTGAAGCCGCGGTCCTCGTCGGTGGCCGAGGCGAGCATCGCCACGCCCGTGCGGGGATAGGCGAAGCCCATGCCGATGCTGGCGAAGACGTAGGCCGCGATCGGTGCGGTCGCCGGGATGTCCGTGCCCTGGGAGCGGAGCCAGACGACGGCCGCGATGCCCGCGACGCCGAGCAGCACGACGCTCGTGCCGAACCGGAACGCGGTGCCGTGCGAGACGCGCTCACCCAGGCGCGAGGAGACCTGGCTGGACGCCGCCCACACCAGGCCGACGAGGGTCAGCGCGATGCCCGCCTGCCCGGGCGTCAGGTCCCACCGCTCCTGCAGGACGTAGACGATGTAGGCCTCGGCGCAGAAGAACGACGCGGCGAGCAGGCCGCGGGTGGCGATCACCGCTGGCAGGCCGCGACCGCCGGTGAGCGTGCCGGCCGGCAGCAGGGGGCGGACGCCGACGACGACCAGCACGAAGGCGACCGCCGCGGCGACCAGGGTGACGCCGGTCCCGGACCCGAGGAGCTCGAGCGCGAGCACCGCGACCGCGGCGAGCACCGCCCAGCCGAGCCGGGACCACGATGTCGCCCCCGGCTCCGCGGGGGCGGGCTGGCGTCGGGCGGTCGGGGTGACCAGGACGGCGGCGACCACGACCAGGGCCACGATGCCGAGGAAGACCCAGCGCCAGCCGACGGTGGAGGCGACGAACGCCGCGACGCCCGGGCCGAACAACGCCGGCAGCACCCACGCGGCGGCGAAGGCCGCGAAGATGGCGCCGCGGAGCTGCGCGGGGTAGACGAGCCCGACCAGCACGTAGGCCGCGACGATCATCGCGCCGCTGCCCAGCCCCTGCACGATGCGGCCCACCACGAAGAGCTCCATCGCCGGCGCCGTCCCGCACACGGCGAGGCCGAGCGAGAAGGTCGCCAGCGAGGCCAGCAGCGGGTGGAGCGGACCGCGGCGGTCGGCCCACATGCCCGCGGCCACCATGCCCACGACGCCGCTGGCGAAGGGGGCGGCGAACGCCAGGGCGTAGTAGTCGAAGCCGTCGAGGCTGCGCGCCACGGTCGGCATCACGGCGGTCACCGCCATCGCCTCGAAGGCGGCGAACGCGATGAGGGAGAACAGGCCGACCGTCGTGGCGGCGTAGGCCGGGGAGAGGATCCGCTCGCGCGGCTCCTGGGTGCCCGTCGTGGTGCTGGTGCTCACTCGGCGACGGTAGGGCCTCACGTGCACCCGAGGTCAACCGGGTTATGGTCCGGAATAATCGTGCCCCCGCAGACGCTGCGACGACAGTGACTGCCCTCTCCGTGCTCGACCTCGTGCCCGTCCGCAGCGACCAGACCACTGGCGACGCCATCGCCGCCTCGCGTGACCTCGTCCGCGTCGCCGACGAGCTCGGCTACCGCCGCTACTGGGTCGCCGAGCACCACAACATGCCGGCCGTCGCCGCCACCAACCCGCCGGTCCTGATCGCCATGCTCGCCTCCGCGACCGAGCGCATCAAGGTCGGCTCGGGCGGCGTGATGCTGCCCAACCACGCGCCGCTGGTCGTCGCCGAGCAGTTCGCCCTGCTCGAGGCCGCCTTCCCCGGCCGCATCGACCTCGGCATCGGCCGGGCGCCCGGCACCGACCCGCTCACCCGCTACGTCCTGCGCGGCGGCAGCGCGGAGTCCGCCGACGAGGCGGTGACGAAGTTCCCCGACTACGTCGAGGACATCCGCACCCTGATGACGACCGAGGGCGTCGAGCTCCAGGTGGGCCCGCGCCGCCAGCCGCTGCGCGCGACCCCCGCGGCCCGCACGCTCGCCGACATGTGGCTGCTCGGCTCGAGCGACTACTCCGCCCGCCTGGCCGCCGAGAAGGGCCTGCCCTACGTCTTCGCGCACCACTTCTCGGGCGAGGGCACGGGCGTCGCGCTCGAGCTCTACCGCTCGTCCTACCGCCCGTCGCCGGAGTATCCCGAGCCCCGCACGTTCCTCACCGTCAACGCCGTCGTGGCCGAGACCGAGGAGGAAGCGCGCCGCCGCGCCCTGCCCAACGTGCACCAGATGATCGCGCTGCGCACCGGCGCCCCGCTGCACGCCCAGCGGCTCGTCGAGGAGGCCGAGGCGATCGAGCTGACCCGCGACCAGCGCGCACTCGCCGAGGCGATGGAGCGGCGCTGGATCGTCGGCGCGCCCGAGCAGGCGCGTGCCCGCATCGAGGAGCTCGCGCAGGAGTTCGGCGTCGACGAGGTGATGGTGCACCCGGTGGCGGGCGCCGCGGCCGGCACCGACGTACGCACCTCGCCGGCGCGCGAGGACACGCTGCGCCTGCTCGTGGGCTGACCGCCCCCAGCGCGCAGCAGGCCCCGGACCCCTCCCCCGAGGAGGTCCGGGGCCTTCGTCCTGCCCGCGGGCTCGCGCTCAGTCGAGCGCGAGACCCGCGGCAGGGGTCACCCGCGCGGCACGGCGCGCGGGGACGATGCAGGCGGCCAGCCCGGCGAGGCCGGCCACGATCGCGACGGCCGCGAGCTGCAGGACCGGGACGGTGAAGCCGGCGCCGTCGACCACCGCGCCCACCATGACCTGCACCCCGACCCAGGCGAAGGCGAGGCCGATCGCGATGCCCATCAGCGTCGCCACCGACGACAGGAGCAGGCCCTCGGCCGCCATCGCCCGGCGCAGCTGCTCGCGGGTGAGACCCATCGCCCGCAGCAGCGCGTTCTCGCGGCCGCGCTCGAGCACCGAGAGCCCCAGGGTGTTGGCGATGCCGACCAGCGCGATGAGGATCGCGACGGCCATCAGGCCGACGACCGCACCGGTCAGGATGTCGACCTGGAGGTAGACCCAGCTGCGCTCGGTCCAGCCGCCGGTCAGGTCGGCGCCCGCCGCCCCGGCCAGCGCCGCCATGTCGCCGGAGAGGTCCTCCGCGTCGGCGCCGTCGGCGGCCCTGGCCCACACCGCCATCGGCTGCGGGTCGGGGTCGAGCGCCGCGAGCGTGGTCGCGGACACCAGGCCGGCGTCCCCCCAGCCGCTGTCGGTGCGCACCTCGAGGGTGTGCTCGCGACCCGCGACGGTGACGGTCGCCTCCCCGTCGCGGGCCAGGTCGCCCGCCCGGGCCGGGAGGGTCGCGACGACGTTGTGCGGCAGCAGCAGCACGCCGTCGTCGGGCACCAGGTCGGTGGACCCGCGCACGACCGCGGCGCCGTCGTCGGCCGCGAGCAGGGTGATCGCCGCGCCTCCGAGGCTGGCCGTGGTGCCGTCCAGGCCGGCGGCGCGGGCGATGCCGTCGGTGGCCGCTACCCGGTCGACCAGGGAGTCGGCCAGGGGCTCGTCGACGGCGACGATGCCGGCGTCGAGGGGGTGCGAGTCGTCCATGTCGCGGTCGATCGCGGTCCGCGAGGACGCCAGCCCCGTGAGGATGGCCGTCGTCAGGGTCACCCCGACGAGCAGCGAGGCGGCCGTGGTCGCCGTACGCCGCGGGTTGCGCACCGCGTTGCCGGTGGCGAGCCGGCGCACCGGGCCCCCGCCCGGCAGGGCGCCGGTGAGGCGGATCAGCCGCGGCACCAGCACCGGGCCGAGGAGCAGCACGCCGACGAAGGCGAGCATGCCGCCGGCGAGCATCGCGGCCACCGAGTTGGACACGACGGCCACGGCGAGCAGCGCTCCGCCCGCCGCGAGGCCGAGCGCTGCGAGCACCAGGCGCCAGCGTCCGGCGGCCGAGCGCACGTCCACGCCGGTGTCGGGCCGCAGCGCGGCCAGCGGGGCCACCCGCGTGGCGGCGCGCGTCGGCAGCCAGGCGGCGCCCAGCGTCACCAGGGTCCCCACGGCGAAGGCCGCGGCGGTCCACACGGGGTCGAGCGCGGGCGCGCCGATGTCGGCGAACCAGTTGCGCACCAGCACGACGAGCCCCGCCCCGGCGGCGGCCCCGAGGGCGACGCCGGCCGCCGAGGCGGCCAGGCCCAGGACGAGGGCCTCGAGCCGGATGGCGCGTCGCAGCTGCCGGCGGGTGACGCCGACGCAGCGCAGCAGCGCGAAGTCGCGCATGCGCTGGGCGAAGAGGATGGCGAAGGTGTTGGTGATGACCAGGGCGCCGACGAACAGCGCGATCGCGACGAACAGCAGGGCCATGATGGCGATGACGTCCACCCCGCGCGTGATCTGCGCCTGACGCTCGGCCACCCACTCGGCCGAGGACTCGGCCGTGGCCTCGGGCGCCGCCTCGCGGGCCACGGCCTCCGGCCCGCCCCACGCGACCGCGTCCACCCAGAGGGTGTCCTCGAAGCGGCGCAGGTCGTCCCACGGCACGTAGAGCGCGGCGTTGAACGAAGCCGGGCTGTCCACCAGCCCGACCACCTCGACGTCCGTCGCGGCCGCCCCGCTGCCGACGCGCAGCACGTCGCCGATGCCGACGTCGGTGACCTTGGCCGCGTTGACGTCCGCGAGGGCCTCGCCGGCGGCGGTGGGGTAGCGCCCCTCCTCGAGCGGCTGCCACTGCACGCGCGGGTCGAGGGCGACCTCGGCGACGTTGGTCGACTCGGCGAGCTGGACGCCGTCACGCGAGACCGGCTCCATGGCGTAGCCGAGGGTGAGCGCCGCGAAGCCGCCCTCGGCCGCGGCGTCCACGAGCCGGGTGATCTCGTCGGTGTCGTAGGTCGACACGACCCGGTCGACGCCCGCGACGGGCGCGCCGGTGTCCTCGGTCAGCCCGGACCGGGTGGCGGCGGTGAGCACGCCGATGACGACGATGAAGGCGACGCCGATGACCACGGCGATCGACGCGGCGACGTACCTACGGGTGTGGTGGCGCATCGACGCCAGGAGCACGGTGCGCATCAGGCGCCCTTCCCGCGCAGCGCCGCGACGAGCTCGTCCTGGCCGGGGTCGGTGAGGTGAGCGGTGACCGCGCCGTCGTGGATGACCACCACGTCGTCGGCGTACGCCGCCGCGGCGAGCTCGTGGGTCACCATGACGACGGTCATGCCGAGCTCGCGCACCGATCGGCGCAGGTGCCCGAGCACCTCGGCGCTGGCCTCGCTGTCGAGGTTGCCGGTGGGCTCGTCGGCGAAGACGATGTCGGGCTGGGTGACCAGCGCGCGGGCGATCGCGACGCGCTGCTGCTGGCCGCCGGAGAGCTGGCTGGGCAGGTGCCCGAGGCGGTCGGCGAGCCCGAGGACGCCGACGACCTGGTCGTAGCGCTCCCGGTCGACGTCGCGTCCGGCGAGCTCGAGCGGGAGCACGATGTTCTGCCCGGCGGTGAGCATCGGGAGCAGGTTGAACGCCTGGAAGACGAAGCCGATGTGCTCGCGGCGGAAGAGGGTCAGGGCCGTGTCGTCGAGCCCGGCGAGGTCGCGTCCCGCGACGCTCACCGTGCCGCTCGTCGCGGCGTCGAGGCCGGCCAGGCAGTGCATCAGGGTCGACTTGCCGGAGCCGCTCGGGCCCATGATCGCGGTGAAGCGCCCGGCGGGCAGGTCGAGGTCGACGCCGCGCAGGGCGTGCACGGCGCTGTCGCCGGCGCCGTAGGTGCGGGTCAGCCCGCGGGCGCTCGCCGCCGTGCGGGTGGTCAGGTCGGGTGTCGTCGTCATGGGGACAACGCTCGTCGTTCGCGGCCCCCGGGTCGTCGGTCCCCGGCACGGACCTCCCGTCCCCCTGCGGTCGCACCCCGCGGGTCGGCGTACGACCGGGGTAGGACGGGGGAGTGGTGCGGGCTGGGGGCAAGGAGGCCAGGGCTGGTCGCGGGCAGCCGCCACAACGGCGCGTTGCTGTGCGTCAGGGCGCTGCACCGGGGGCCGATGCGCGGCGCTCGGTGTCGCGGTCCTCGATGGCCTGCCGGACCTCGCTGATGGCCGTGCGGAGCATGTCGCCGTAGGCGTCCTCGGCCAGCGCGGGGGCGTGCCGGGCAGCGTCGTCGACGTGCTCGGCGGCCGCGCCGAACGCGCCCAGTCGGCGCAGGTTGTCGGCGATGTTGAGGTGCAGGCTGGGGTAGAAGCCGGCCACCTGGAGGTGTGCGTGATGTTGCTGGGCGCGCTCGTCGGTGAGCGCGTCGGCCGCGTCGAGCGCGCGGACGTCCCAGACCAGTGCCTCGGCCGGGCTCTCGTAGAGGTCGGCCAGGTAGTGGGCGAGGGTGCAGCGGTGGTACGGGTCGCCGGCCGCGCCGACCCGGGACCAGATGGCCAGCAGGTCGCGTCGCGCGGACTCGGTGTCGCCCTCGTGGCCGAGGACGACGGCGGCGCCGATGGCCTCCATCGTGGGGTCGGGTGTGGCAGCGGGTGCGGTCATGGGAGTGGTTCCGTCCTCGTCGTCGTTCTCTGGCGGTCGTTCTCAGGCGGTGGTGCTGCCGGACGGGGCAGGGGTCCGACGGCTGGGCATCACGAGCGTGGTGAGGTCGCCGTCGTCGGCCGACCGGATGGTGGCTGGCTGGTCGGGCCCGCGGAGGTCGAGCATCACGTCGCCGCCGAGCGCGTGGCTCAACGCCGGGTAGAGGGTGGTGAGCTCGAAGCAGATGGTGAGATCGGGCCCGGTCGCCGATCCGTCGAGGCCCAGGGCGGTGTCGGCCAGCAGCAGGCTCGGCCGGCCGTCGGCGACCCGGAGACCGACCGTCTCCGGAGCCAGCCGCTCCAGCGCCCGGAGGATCTGCTGCGTCCCGACGGTGACCCGGTGCGTCACCGGCGCGAGGGAGCCAACCAGGAGTCGGTGGTCGGGGAAGGCCTGGGTCAGGAGGCGGCAGTGCGCGACGGTGCCGTCGCCCAGGCGGAGGCCCAGGGTCCGCTCGCCCGCCTCCAGGACCACGCGGGGGCTTCGACGGATCAGCGAGGTTGCCGCCTGGAGATCCTCGCCCGCCAGCGTTCCTGCCCAGGGACTGGCGGCCGGGTCGTCGGGCACCAGCGTCCGCGTGGCGAGGCGGTAGCGATCGGTCGCAGTCAGCGCGACGGCGTCGGGCTCGACCTCCAGTCGCACACCACGCAGGACCGGGATCTCCGGGTCGTGGACCGTGGTCGCCAGGACCTGGTCGACGGCAGCAGCGAGCACCGGACCGGGGAGCTCGCAGAGGACGAGGGGAGCCTCCTCGTCGAGGGATGCCTCGAGCGTGGCGGCGGCGTGGCGGGCGCCCGCGGCGTCTGCTGTGACCTTGGCGACCTGGTCGCCGATCAGGCGGGCCCGTTCCGCGGCGCCTGCGGTGAAGAACCTGCCGATCACGGGCAGCGGCATCCCGACCGCGCGCAGCTGCCGCAGCTGTGAGGCACGCACGAGCTGCGCCTCGCTGTAGAGCCGATAGCCCGTCGCCGGGTCGACCAGCTCGGGCTCGAGCAGACCGGCGTCGTCGTAGAACCGCAACGCGCTCGCGGTCAGCCCGGCGAGCCTGGCGAACGCGCCGATCGACATCAGCTCCGGGTCACTCACCCGACCATCGTCGGGCCTCGACCAACTCGAAGGTCAACCCCCGTACGCGCCGTGCGGGCTAGGGGGTGACCAGGCCCGACTCGTAGCCGAGCACCACGAGCTGGACGCGGTCGCGCGACCCGGTCTTGGCCAGCACCCGGCCGACGTGGGTCTTCACGGTCGTCTCGGCGACGACGAGGTCGGCGGCGATCTCGGTGTTGCTGAGGCCGCGGGCGACGAGGGTCAGCACCTCGAGCTCGCGGTCGGTCAGCTGCGCGAGGCGCTCGTCGGTGTGCCCCGTCGTGGCGGGGTCGGGCAGCGCGGCGAAGTGGTCGAGCAGCCGGCGGGTGGTGCTCGGCGCGACGACGGCGTCGCCGGCCTGCACGGCCCGGATCGCGCCGAGAAGGTCCGGCGGGGCGGCGTCCTTGAGCAGGAAGGCGGAGGCCCCGGCGCGGATCGCGGCGAAGGCGTACTCGTCGAGGTCGAAGGTGGTCAGCACGATCACCCGCGGCGGCTCGGCCGTCGCCAGCAGCCGGCGGGTGGCCTCGACCCCGTCGACGCGGGGCATCCGGACGTCCATCAGCACCACGTCGGCGGCAGTGACCGAGAGTCGCTCCAGCGCCTCGGCGCCGTCGCCGGCCTCGCCGACGACCTCCATGTCGTCCTGGCTCTCGACCAGCATCCGGAAGCCGGCGCGCACCATCTGCTGGTCGTCGACGAGGAAGACCCGGATCCGGTCGGTCGTGGGGTGCTCGCTCACAGCGGCAGCCTCGCAGACACCGCGAAGCCGCCACCGGGCGCCGGGCCGGCCTCGAGGGTGCCGCCGTGGACGGCGGCGCGCTCGCGCATGCCGACCAGGCCCAGCCCGCGTCCGTCGGCACCCGCCGCCGCACCTCGCCCGTCGTCGCGCACGTCGATGGTGATCGCGCGGCCGGCGGTGACCCGCACGTCCACGCTCGCGTCCGGTCCGGCGTGCTTGCGCACGTTGGTGAGCGCCTCCTGCACGATCCGGTAGGCCGCCAGCGCGACGCCGTCGGGCACCTCGGGCGCGGGGTCCGGGAGGTCGGCCGTGACCCGCATGCCGGCGGTGCGCGCCTCCTCGACCAGGTGGCGTACGTCGCCCAGCCCGGGCTGCGGCGCCACGCCGGTGTCGCCCTCGCGCAGCAGTCCGAGCAGGCGGCGCATCTCGGTCAGCGCCTCGCGGCCCGCGGCGGAGATCGTCTCCAGGGTGCCGACCGCCACGGCGGGGTCCTTCGCCGCGGCGTAGCGCGCGCCGTCGGCCTGCACGACGATCACCGACAGCCCGTGGGCGACGACGTCGTGCATCTCGCGGGCGATGCGCGAGCGCTCGTCGCGGGCGGCGAGCTCGACCTCGCGCTCGGCCATCCGCTCGGCCTGCTCGGCGCGCGCGACCAGCGAGGCGACGTAGTTCTCCCGCTCCTGGGCCGCGAAGCCCAGCGCCCAGGCGGTCGTGACGAGAGCGCCGATGGTCACGGCGTAGGGGACGATGGTGCCGGCGGTGATGTCGCCGCCGAAGCCCAGGGTCCAGCGGATCGCCGCGACCAGCGAGGCGGCGTAGCCGACGAGCAGCGCCGCCACTCCTTGCCAGCGCGGCGACCAGCGAGCCACGGCGTAGACGGCGACGGGGAAGGCGAGCTGGCCGACGACCGGCTCGTGGTAGGCCACGGCCTGCAGCGCGGACGCCGTGGCCACCGCGAGGAACACGCCCCAGGCGTGGCTCCGGCGCCAGAGCAGCGGGACCAGCTCGGCGGCGGTGAAGATCGCGGCCACGGGCTCGCCGGAGGCGAGGTGGCCGAAGGTCCCGAGCACGACCAGGCCGCCGATGACCGACAGGTCGAGCCACCGCCGTGCGCGCGGTCCCAGGCGCCACGGGTGCTGGTCCATGACTCGGACCCTAACCAGCCCGCGGTGGCGTCGCGTCAGCCCACGGGAGGACCCCGGGTCCGCGCTCGTCCGTCCCGAGTAGGGTGCGAGCCATGACCCAGTGGGAATACCAGGTGGCGCCGATTCCGCTCCACAACGAGGCCCTGATGCTCAACAACTTCGGCCAGGACGGCTGGGAGCTGGTGGCCATCCACACCAACGCCCAGGGCGGCCTGGTGGCGTTCCTCAAGCGCGCCAAGCCGGGGGCCTGACGTGGGAGCCGAGGCACGCCTGGCCGAGCTGGGGATCACCGTCCCCGAGGTCGTCCCGCCGGTCGCGGCCTACCAGCCGACGTCCCGCAGCGGTGACCTCGTCTTCACCTCCGGCCAGCTCCCCGCCCGCGACGGCGAGATGATCGCCGTCGGCAAGCTCGGTGCCGACGTCAGCGAGGAGGTCGGCTACGAGTGCGCGCGCCAGTGCGCCCTCAACGCCCTCGCCGCGGTCAAGGCCGAGGTCGGCTCGCTCGACGCGGTCAAGCGCGTGGTCAAGGTCGTCGTCTTCGTCGCCTCGACGCCCGACTTCACCGGCCAGCCGAAGGTCGCCAACGGTGCCTCCGAGCTGCTCGGCGAGGTCTTCGGCGACGCGGGCAAGCACGCCCGCTCCGCCGTCGGCGTCTCGGTGCTCCCGCTCGACGTGCCCGTCGAGGTCGAGATCGTCGTCGAAGTCTGAGCATGGAGCGACTCCCGCTCCCCGAGGCCCTCGTCGCCCAGGCCAGGTCGTACGCCGCGGGTGACGCGACGCCGGCCGAGCCGCGCGACGCGGCCACCGTGGTGCTGCTGCGCCCGTCCGCGTCCGGCCGGGGGCCGGACGTCTACCTGCTGCGCCGCCAGACCTCGATGGCCTTCGCCGGCGGCATGTGCGTCTTCCCCGGCGGCGGCGTCGACCCTCGCGACTTCGACGACGAGCTGGTCGACCGCGGCCTCTGGGCGGGGCCGTCGCCGGCCGAGTGGGCCTCCCGGCTCGACTGCGACGAGCCGAAGGCCATCGCGCTCGTGTGCGCCGCGGTGCGCGAGACGTTCGAGGAGTCGGGCGTCCTGCTCGCCGGCGCCGGTGCCGACTCGGTGGTGGCCGACACGACCGGCGACGACTGGGAGGCCGACCGCGTCGCCCTGGAGTCGCGCGAGGTCTCGATGACGTCGTTCCTCGAGGAGCGCTCGCTGGTGCTGCGCACCGACCTGCTCGGCGCCTGGTCGGGGTGGCTGACCCCGGTCTTCGAGCCCCGCCGCTACCGCACCTGGTTCTTCGTCGCACGGCTGCCCGAGGGTCAGGTGACCCGCGACGTGTCGAGCGAGTCGTCGTCGGTGATGTGGCTCCCCGCCCTCGACGCCGTCGACCAGGTGGAGCGCGAGGACATCGCGATGCTTCCCCCGACCTGGCTGACCTGCCTCGAGGTGGGCCAGCAGGCCGACCCCGACGCCGTGCTGGCGCAGTCGCGCGAGCGCCGGGTCGAGATGTTCACCCCCGAGGTGGTCGCCGACGGCGACGACTTCATCCTCTCGACGCCGCCGGCCTACGTCGCGCTGATGGCCGCGCGATGACCGACGGGGTCTGGACCGGCGGGAGCTTCGGCGACACCGGCACCTGCGTGCTGGCGCCCAACGCCGACGTGATGACCCTCGACGGCACCAACACGTGGGTGCTGCGCGACCCCGGCTCGTCGCGCTCGGTCGTCGTCGACCCCGGGCCCTCGATCGCCGCGCACCTCGACGCCATCGACGCGGCGGCCGGCGACGTCGCGGTGGTGCTGCTGACCCACCACCACGCCGACCACAGCGAGGCGGCTCGTGAGTACGCCGAGCGGCACGGGTGCGGCGTACGCGCGCTCGACCCGGCGCACCGGCTGGGCTCGGAGGGGCTCGGCGAGGGCGACGTGGTGTCCGTCGGCGGGCTGGAGGTGCACGTCGTGGCGACGCCCGGGCACACGTCCGACTCGCTGTCGTTCGTCGTGCCGCAGGACCGCGCCGTGCTCACCGGCGACACCGTGCTGGGGCGCGGCACGACCGTGGTGGCGCACCCCGACGGCCGGCTCGGGGCCTACCTGTCGTCGCTCGAGCGGCTGCACGCCCTGTGCGGCGAGCAGGGCATCACGACCGTGTGGCCCGGGCACGGCCCGGTCATCGACGACGCCCTCGGCGCTCTCGACCACTACCTCGCCCACCGCCGCCAGCGGCTCGACCAGGTGCGCGACGCGCTGCGCGACCTCCACGCGGTGGAGCGCGAGGGCGCGTCCTTCCCGCACGAGACGCTGCCGCGCGCGATCGTCGAGATCGTCTACGCCGACGTCGACCCCGTGCTGTGGGGCGCGGCCGAGCTGTCGGTGCGGGCCCAGCTGGCCTACCTCGACGACGCGTGAGCCCTTGCGCCCGGTGGGCGTGAGGAGTGAGGTGGGCACATGGACAACCCGCGCCAGCCCGTCGCCGTCCTCTCGCACGCCCTCGACCAGGCGGGCGATGCCCTCGCCGCCGTCCACCACGACGACCTCGACCGGCCGACGCCGTGCGAGGGGTGGACCGTGCGGGAGCTCGCCGACCACCTGGCCGCCGCGCCGGAGCACTTCCTGCAGCTGGGGCGTGGGGAGGAGGTCGACTGGAGTGCCGGCACCGGTGTCGACGCCTCCCAGCTGGCCGCCCACTTCCGCACGCACGCCGACGACCTGCTCCACCACTGGCACACCCAGCCCGACGAGCAGGTCGGCCAGGCCGACTGGCAGAGCGCCGAGCTCGCCGTGCACACCTGGGACCTCGTCCGGGCGCTCGGGCGGCCACTGCTGACGCCGCTCGACGACGAGGTGGCCGAGCGCGGACTGGCGTTCGTGCAGCAGGCGCTGACCGCCGACAACCGCGGCGACGCCTTCGGGTCGCCGGTCGACGCGCCCGACGACGCGTCGCCCTACGACCGGTTGGCCGCCTTCGCCGGCCGCGACCCGCGGTAGCCCGGCTGCGGGGTCAGGCGACGGCGAGGCTCAGCGGGCGCGGCGGCCCAAGCGCTCGATGTCCATGATCACGACGGAGCGGGGCTCCAGGCGCAGCCAGCCGCGCGAGGCGAAGTCGGCGAGCGCCTTGTTGACCGTCTCGCGGGAGGCGCCGACCAGCTGGGCGAGCTCCTCCTGGGTGAGGTCGTGGTGCACGTGGACGCCGTCGTCGGCGGTGCGCCCGAAGCGGTCGGCCAGGTCGAGCAGCGCCTTGGCCACGCGGCCCGGCACGTCGGAGAAGACCAGGTCGGCGACGACATCGTTGGACTTGCGCAGGCGGGACGCGAGCTGCGACAGCAGGCCCCGCGCCACCTGCGGGCGGCCGTCGAGCCAGCGCAGCAGGTCGTCGTGGGAGAGCGAGCCGAACGAGGCGTCGGTGACGGCGGTGACCGTCGCCGACCGCGGGCCCGGGTCGAAGAGGGAGAGCTCGCCGAACATCTGTCCGGGGCCCATGATCGCGAGCAGGTTCTCCCGGCCGTCGGAGGACGACCGGCCGAGCTTCACCTTGCCCTCGGTGACGATGTAGAGCTTGTCGCCGGAGTCGCCCTCGTGGAAGAGGACATCACCGCGACGGAGCCGGGTCTCGGCCATCGATCCGCCCAGTGCAGTCGCTGCCTCGTCGTCGAGCGAGCTGAACAGCGGTGCCTGCCGAAGCACGTCGTTGTCCACGTCATTCCTCCCGGTCGGATGTGTCCCGACGGGTCACGCTCGGGATCACCTCCGATCCTAGCCGTGGTCCGGCTCACAGGCGCCACACCGGTCGGTGCGGCGGACTCTTCGCCGGCTTCGGCGGTGTCGGGGCCGGACCGTAGGCTGAGCGCGTGCCCGCCCCCGCCCGCAAGGCCGTCCCGGTCGTCATCCCCAAGCCCGACACCGCGTTGGTGCGCCGGGCCCGCAAGGTCGACCGGATCCTGGCGCAGACCTATCCCGACGCCCGCGCCGAGCTCGACTTCACCACTCCCTTCGAGTGCCTCGTCGTCACCGTGGTCTCCGCGCAGACCACCGACCGCCGGGTCAACGCCGCCAGTCCGGCCCTCTTCGCGGCCTATCCCACGCCCCAGGCGATGGCGGCCGCGCCGCGCGAGCACCTCGAGCAGCTGCTCGGCCCGCTGGGCTTCTTCCGGCAGAAGACCGACGCGCTGCTCAAGCTGAGCCAGGCGCTGGTCGAGCGCTACGACGGCCAGGTGCCCGACCGCCTCGACGACCTCGTCACCCTGCCCGGCGTGGGGCGCAAGACCGCCAACGTCGTGCTCGGCAACGCCTTCGGCAAGTCCGGCATCACCGTCGACACCCACTTCGGCCGGCTGGCGCGGCGCCTGGGCTGGACCGAGGAGACCGACCCGGTCAAGGTCGAGCACGCCGTCGGCGCGCTCTTCCCCAAGCGCGACTGGACGATGCTGTCGCACCACCTCATCTGGCACGGGCGCCGTCGCTGCCACGCCAAGAAGCCCGCCTGCGGCGCCTGCCCGGTGGCCGGCCTGTGCCCGTCCTACGGCATCGGCCCGACCGACCCCGTCGAGGCGGAGAAGCTGGTCACGACCCAGGGACCCGCATGAGGCCCGCATGAAGAAGGTCGTCCTGGGGCTGCTGGTCGCAGCCGTGCTCTCGGCGTGCTCGGCCGACGGCGGACCCGTCGACGTACGCCCGCCCGACGTCGAGGTCGACACCCCCGCGCTGCGCGAGACCAAGGCGCGCATCGGCATGGAGGCGTGCGAGCCGGGCACCGGCGCCCCCGTCGAGGGCGGGCTGCCCGAGCTGACCCTGCCGTGCCTGGGCGGCGGGCCCGACGTCGACCTCTCGACCCTGCGCGGTCCGGTCGTGATCAACGTGTGGCAGGCCAACTGTGGTCCGTGCCGCGAGGAGATGCCCGCGCTGGAGGCGTTCCACCAGCAGCACGGCGACCGGGTGCCGGTGCTCGGCGTCGACTTCAACGACGTGCACCCCGCCGCGGCCCTCACGCTGGCCGAGGAGACCGGGGCGACCTACCCCTCGGTCGCCGACCCGGGTGGCGAGCTGATGACCGAGGACACCTTCGCCGTGGCCCGGCGCGGCCTGCCGGCGTTCGTCTTCGTCGACGAGGACGGCGTCGTCGTGGGCCAGGACTCCGGCGGCGTCGACTCGGTCGACGACGTGCGCGAGCTGGTCGCCGAGCACCTCGAGATCGACCTGTGAGCGCGACCCCGCCCAGCGGCACGAGCGGCTCGCTCCCGGGCTGGCTGGCGCCGGTCGTCGAGGCGGCGTCGACGATCACCGTCCACGAGCTCACCCGGTTCATGCCGCCGGAGGACAGCGACCCGCGGCGCGGCGCCGTCCTGATGGTCTTCGCCGACCGCGACGCCGACCCCTCGTCGCCCGACGACCTCGCGCACCGCGGCGAGCTGCTGCTCACCGAGCGCAACCACCACATGCGCTCCCACCCCGGGCAGGTGTCGTTCCCGGGCGGGTCGCTCGACGCCGGCGAGACGCCGGTGGAGGGGGCGCTGCGCGAGGCCTACGAGGAGATCGGCCTGCAGCCGGCGGAGGTCGAGGTCTTCGGCGAGCTGCCCGAGCTCTGGCTGCCCCCGAGCAACTTCGCCGTCACGCCGGTCCTCGGCTACTGGCGCGACCGCGGCGAGGTGCGGATCGCGAGCCCCGACGAGGTCCACGAGATCCACCACGTCGCGATCGCCGACCTGCTCGACGCCGACAACCGCATCACGGTGCGCCACCCCAGCGGCTGGCTCGGCCCGGGGTTCCTCATCGGGCCCGAGCGCGACGTCATCCTGTGGGGCTTCACCGCCGGCATCGTCGCGCGCCTCTTCAGCCATCTCGGGTGGGCCGACGACTGGGACCGGGCGCGGGTGCGTGACCTGCCCGACCACATGCTGCAGGGTGTCCCCCGGGGCACCGACCTGGCCCCCAACACCCCGCAGAACACCCGGCTCGAGGAGTAGCGCCAATGAATGTCCTCGACTGGTGCCTGCTCGCACTCGTGGGGATCTACGCCCTCTCGGGCTACTGGCAGGGCTTCATCACCGGCGCGAGCGCCACCGCCGGGCTGCTGCTCGGCGGCCTCGTCGGCATCTGGGTGGCGCCGCTGGCGCTGGGCGACGCCGCCCCGTCGCTGTGGGTCTCGCTGGGCGCGCTGTTCATCGTGATCATCTGCGCGTCGCTGGGCCAGGCCCTCTTCCAGTACGTCGGGGCGCGGGCGCGCGACCGCATCACGTGGCAACCCATCCGCGCGGTCGACGCCATCGGCGGGTCGGCGCTGAGCGCCGTCGCGGTGCTGCTGGTCGCCTGGGCCCTCGGCGTCGCCGTCTCCGGCACCCGCATCGGGGCGATCACGCCGTTGGTGCGCGACTCGACGGTGCTCGCCAAGGTCGACGCCGTGCTGCCGACCGACTCCGGCCGGGTCCTCCAGGCGTTCAACAACGTGGTCGGCACGACGTTCTTCCCGCGCTACCTCGAGCCGTTCGCGCCCGAGCGGATCGTCGCGGTCCGAGCGGGCGACCCGCGGATGCTCGCCGACCCCGACGTGCTGGCCGCCGAGCCGAGCGTGGTCAAGGTCCGCGGCACCAACGGCTGCGGCAGCGGCGTCGAGGGCACCGCCTTCTTCTACGCCCCCACCCGGCTGATGACCAACGCCCACGTCGTCGCCGGCGTGACCCGCCCGGAGGTCGAGGTCGCCGGCTCGACGCTCACCGCCTCGGTCGTGCTCTACGACGCCGACCTCGACGTCGCCGTGCTCGCGCTCCCCGACACCGGCTCGTCGCCGCTCGCCTTCGACACCCAGGCCGAGCCCCGCGACCCGGTCGCGGTCCTCGGCTACCCGCAGGACGGTCCGTACGCCGTGGAGTCGGGCCGCATCCGCGCCGAGCAGCGGCTCCGCTCGCCCGACATCTACGGCGAGGGCACCGTGATCCGGCAGGTCTTCTCGCTGCGGGCGCTCATCCAGCCGGGCAACTCCGGCGGGCCGATCGTGACGTCGGCGGGCGACGTCGCGGGCATGGTGTTCGCGGCATCGGTCAGCGACCCCGACACGGGCTACGCCCTGACGGCCGACCAGCTCGCCGACTCAGCGGCGGCCGGTCTGACCCGGGAGGCACCGGTCGACACCGGCACCTGCGTGCGCTAGATCAGGGCTGTCCCTTGAGCGCCTGGGGGATCTGGCGGCCCTGCTCGATCGCCCGCTCAGGCGCCTTGACCTGCTTGACCTGCTTGAGCCCGATCATCGCGAGGACCGCGGCGACGAGGACGTAGAAGCCGAAGACGATCAGGAACGCCCAGTGCAGGTCGAGGCCCGCGCCGTTCCAGTGGATGAAGTAGGCGATCGCCACCGACAGCATGATGATCGCGAGCACGGCGAGGAAGGCCGCGCCGGCGAAGAGACCGATGCCGACGCCGCCGTGCTTGACGCTCACCTTGAGCTCGCTCTTGGCGAGCTGGATCTCCTTGGAGATCAGCGTCGAGACGTCCCGCTGCGCGTCCATGACGAGCTTTCCGAGCGTCGGATCGGTGTCCTTGACCGGTTCGTTTGCCATGGGGAGCTGTCCTTCGGTGTACGCCGGGGCTGGGTGCTGCGACCCTACCAACGGGCCGCGCGCGGCAGCGCCCCGACTACAGTGGGCCACAGGTGAGCCGGGAAGTCTGGTCGGCCCGTGGTGGATATCCGCGGTCACAGTGCCCCGCCGACCCCTGAAGGATGCGCCGACGCATGGCCTCACACCGCAGACACGCCGAGCCCGGAACCCACGACAGGTTGTGGAAGTCCGGTCCGGTCTACATCGCCAGCGACAAGCCGCTGGCCCGCCTCGTCGCCCGCCCGGTGCGCGAGTTCCTCCGCGTCGAGGCGGCCGGCTCGATCCTGCTGCTGCTCTCCGCGGCCGCGGCGCTGATCTGGGCCAACAGCGCGTGGGCGTCGTCGTACGACGCGCTCTGGCACACCCGGCTCGCCATCGACGTCGGGCCGCTGCACCTCGACGAGACGCTGCAGCACTGGGTCAACGACGCCCTGATGGTGATCTTCTTCTTCGTCGTCGGCCTCGAGATCAAGTACGAGCTGGTCAACGGCGACCTGCGCGACCCGCGCACCGCGGCCCTGCCGATCCTCGCGGCCGTCGGCGGGATGGCCGTGCCGGCGGGCATCTACTTCGCGCTCAACCCGCCCGGCGCCGCCGGCAACGCCGGCTGGGGCATCCCGATGGCCACCGACATCGCATTCGCGGTGGGCGTGCTCGGCGTGCTCGGGCGACGGATCCCGTCGGCGGCGCGGCTGTTCCTGCTGACGCTCGCGATCGTCGACGACATCGGCGCCATCCTGGTGATCGCGGTGTTCTACACCAGCGACCTGTCGCTGACCTGGCTGGCGATCGCGGTCGCCCTCCTGGCGGTCATGGCCGCGCTGCGGGCGGTGCGGGTCTGGACGGTCGTGGTCTACGCGGTCCTCGGCGTGGTCGTGTGGTTCGCCCTGCTCCAGTCGGGCGTGCACGCCACCCTGGCCGGCGTCGCGATCGGCCTGCTGGCGCCGGCGAAGCCGCTGCTGGAGGAGGAGGTCGCCCGCGAGTACGCCGCCGAGGCGCTGCGCGACCGCCGGCTCGACCCCGACGAGCTCACCCGTCTCCGCTTCCTGCTCAAGGAGTCGGTCTCGGTCGTCGAGCGGCTGGTCAGCACGCTGCACCCGGTGTCGGCGTACGTCGTCCTGCCGGTCTTCGCGCTCGCCAACGCCGGCGTCGAGCTGGGCGCGATCGGCGAGGTCTTCACCGAGCCGGTCGGGCTCGGCATCGTCCTGGGCCTGGTGCTCGGCAAGCCGGTCGGCATCCTGCTGACGTCGTTCCTCGCCGTGCGCCTCGGCATCGCCAAGCTGCCGGAGAACACCCCGTGGTCGATGGTCCTCGGCCTGGGCGCCGTCGCCGGCATCGGGTTCACGGTCTCGATCTTCATCGCCGGGCTGTCCTTCCCCGGCGCCGAGCTGCTGACCGCCGAGGCGAAGATCGCGATCCTGCTCGCCTCCCTCATCGCGGCCGTCGTCGGCGTCGTGCTCCTGCTCCTCGCCACCCGCGGCGTACGTCCGGACCAGGCCGCCGACCAGACGGCGAGCGAGGACGCCACCCGCTGACCGTCCCCCCGCCGGCCGGCCCGCAGCCGCGAGCCTCCCGTGGCCAGCCGCAAGCCGGCTGCGAGCGGACCGCGAGCGGACCGCGAGCGGACCTATCTAGGGACGTCGTGGTAGGTCGGAAGGCCGGATTACCTACCAGAACGTCCCTAGATACCGGTGGGTGGAGAGACCGGCGGGGGAGGGGTGGGGGTCAGTCCTCGGCCGGGGCGGCGCTCTCCTTCGACTTGATCAGGTCCATGACGGTCGAGTCGGCGAGGGTGGTCACGTCGCCGACCTCGCGGTGCTCGGCGACGTCCTTGAGCAGGCGGCGCATGATCTTGCCGGAGCGGGTCTTGGGCAGCTCGGGCACCACCATGATCTGGCGCGGCTTGGCGATCGCGCCGATCTCCTTGGCGACGTGCTTGCGCAGCTCCTCGACGATGTCCTCGCCGCCGTCGCCCGCGGAGTCGCGGAGGATGACGAACGCGCAGACGGCCTGGCCGGTGGTCTCGTCGGCCGCGCCCACGACGGCCGCCTCGGCCACCTTGGGGTGCGAGACGAGCGCCGACTCGATCTCGGTGGTGGACAGGCGGTGGCCCGACACGTTCATCACGTCGTCGACGCGGCCCAGCAGCCAGATGTCGCCGTCGTCGTCGAGCTTGGCGCCGTCGCCGGCGAAGTAGAGCCCGGGCCATCGCGACCAGTAGGTGTCCTTGAACCGCTGGTCGTCGCCCCACAGCGTGCGGAGCATGGCCGGCCACGGCTCCTTGAGCACGAGGTAGCCGCCGTTGCCGTGGCCGACGGACTTGGCGTCGTCGTCGACGACGTCGGCCGCGACGCCGGGCAGCGCCTTCATCGCCGAGCCGGGCTTGCCGGCGGTGACGCCGGGCAGCGGGCTGATCATGATCTGGCCGGTCTCGGTCTGCCACCACGTGTCGACCACGGGGCAGCGGTCGCCGCCGATGACCTCGCGGTACCAGATGTAGGCCTCGGGGTTGATCGGCTCGCCGACCGACCCGAGCAGGCGCAGCGACGACATGTCGTAGCCGTCGGGGATCTCGCGGCCCTGCTTCATGAAGGTGCGGATCGCGGTGGGCGCGGTGTAGAAGATCGTCACCTTGTAGTCCTGCACGATCTGCCACCAGCGGCCCTTCTCGGGCGTGCCCTCGTACATCACCTGGGTCGCGCCGTTGGCGAGCGGGCCGTAGACCATGTAGGAGTGGCCGGTGATCCAGCCGACGTCGGCGGTGCACCAGTAGACGTCGTCGTCCTTGAGGTCGAAGACCTCCCAGTGCGTGAACGACGTCCCGGTGAGGTAGCCGCCGGTGGTGTGCAGGATGCCCTTGGGCTTTCCGGTGGAGCCGGAGGTGTACATGACGAACAGCGGGTGCTCGGAGTCGAGCATCTCGGCCTCGTGCTCGGCCGACGAGTTGCCGACGGCCTCGTGCCACCACACGTCGCGAGACTCGTCCCAGTCGACGTCCTGGCCGGTGCGGCGTACGACGAGCACGTTGCGCACCAGGTCGCCCGTCTTCTCCACGGCCTCGTCGACGGCCGGCTTGAGCGCGCTGGCGGCGCCGCGGCGGTAGCCGCCGTCGGAGGTGATGACGACGTGGGCCTCGCAGTCGGTGATCCGCGAGGCGAGGGCGTCGGCGGAGAACCCGCCGAAGACCACGGTGTGGGGGGCGCCGAGGCGCGCGCAGGCGAGCATCGCGACGACGACCTCGGGGATCATCGGCATGTAGATCGCGACCCGGTCGCCCTTCTGCACCCCGAGCTCGGTGAGCGCGTTGGCGGCCTTGGAGACCTCGTCCTTGAGCTGGGCGTAGGTGAGGTCGCGGGTGTCGTCCTCCGGCTCGCCGACCCAGTGGATCGCGACCTTGTCGCCGTTGCCGGCCTCCACGTGCCGGTCGACGCAGTTGACCGAGGCGTTGATCGTGCCGCCGACGAACCACTTGGCGAACGGCGGGTCGGTCCAGTCGAGGACCTGGTCCCACTTCCGGCCCCAGTCGAGCCGCTCGGCGGCCTCGGCCCAGAACGCCTCGCGGTCGGCGTCGGCGCGGGCGTAGGCCTCCTCCTTGACGTTGGCGTCGGCGGCCAGGTCGGCCGGGGGCTCGAAGCGCCGGTCCTCGTGCATCAGGTTGGACAGGGTCTGCTCGGACAAGGCTCTCTCCTCGTGCAGGACGCGTGCTGGGTCGGGGCTGGAAGAAGGGCGGGGTGGTCCCCTCGCCGCCGAACCTACTCGGATCGGCGAGGGGACCACCGGTGATGAGCCGGCCGGGGCCGGATCAGTGCTGGGCGGCCTGCTCGGCGCCGGCGCCGGTGAGGGCGCGGACCTCGAGCTCGGTGAAGCGCTCCTCGGCCTCGGGATCACGCGAGGTGACCGTGCCGATGTAGCCGAGCAGGAAGCCGATCGGGATCGAGATGATGCCGGGGTTGTTGAGCGGGAAGATCGCCCAGTCGGCGTCGGGGAACAGCGACGTCGGCAGGCCGGACATCACCGGCGAGAAGAACACCAGGCCGACGGCCGCGATGAGGCCGCCGTAGATGCTCCACGTGGCACCGCGGGTGTTGAAGCGCCGCCAGAACATGTTGTAGATGATCGCCGGCAGGTTGGCCGAGGCGGCGACCGCGAACGCCAGCGCCACGAGGAACGCGATGTTGAGCCGCTGCGCCGGGATCGACAGGGCGATGGCCACCGCGCCGATGACGAACGCCGCGATGCGGGCGACCTTCACCTCGTCCTTCTCGGTGACCGGCTGGTCCTTCTTGATGACGCCCTTGTAGAGGTCGTGCGCCACGGAGGAGGAGCTGGCCAGGGTGAGCCCCGCGACCACCGCGAGGATCGTCGCGAACGCCACCGCGGCGATCAGCGCGAGCAGCACCGCGCCGCCCGTGGAGCCGTCCCCGCCGCCCACGGCCTCGGCGAGCAGCGGCGAGGCGAGGTTCTGGTTGCCGCCCTCGAGCGGGTCGACCTGGTCGCGGTCGAGCAGTGCCGCGGCGCCGAAGCCGAGCACCAGCGTCATCAGGTAGAACGCCCCGATCAGGCCGATCGCCCAGAGCACCGACTTGCGGGCGTCCTGCGCGGTGGGCACGGTGTAGAAGCGGATCAGGATGTGCGGCAGGCCGGCGGTGCCCAGCACGAGAGCCAGGCCGAGCGACAGGAAGTCGATCTGCGAGGTCAAGGTGGCGCCGTACTGCAGGCCGGGCTGGAGGAACGCCTCGCCCTTGCCGGAGTTGTCGGCGGCCGCGCCGAGCAGCTCGGAGAGGTTGAAGTCGAACTTCGCGAGCACCAGCACCACGATCAGCGCCGAGCCGACCATCAGGAGCACGGCCTTGACGATCTGGACGTAGGTCGTGCCCTTCATGCCGCCGACGACGACGTAGAAGATCATCAGCGCGCCGACGCCGATGATGGTGATGTTCTTGATCGCCTGGCTGTCCACGCCGAGCAGCAGCGCGACGAGCGAGCCGGCGCCGACCATCTGGGCGAGCAGGTAGAAGATCGAGACGATGACGGTCGAGATCGACGCCGCCGTGCGCACGGGCCGCTGGCGCATCCGGAACGCGAGCTGGTCGGCCATCGTGTAGCGCCCGGCGTTGCGCAGCATCTCCGCGACCAGCAGCAGCGCGACGAGCCACGCCACGAGGAAGCCGATCGAGTAGAGGAAGCCGTCGTAGCCGTAGACCGCGATGGCACCGGAGATGCCGAGGAACGACGCGGCCGACATGTAGTCGCCGCCGATGGCCAGACCGTTCTGGAGGCCCGAGAACGAGCGCCCGCCGGAGTAGAAGTCGGCGGCCGTCTTGGTCTGCCGGCTCGCCCAGAACGTGATGCCGATCGTCAGCGCGACGACCGACAGGAACAGGATCGTGGTGAGGACCTGGGTGTCCATCAGGCGTCTCCTCCCTTGCGGTAGTCCGCGTCGAGCTGGCGGGCCAGCGGGTCGAGCTTGGACTGCGAGTAGCGCGCGTAGTACCACGCGAGACCGAACGTGGTCACGAACTGCAGCAGCCCGAAGATGAGGGCGACGTTGATGTGGCCCACGACCTTGGTCGACATGAAGTCGCCGGCCCAGTTGGAGAGGACGACGTAGAGCAGGTACCACACGAGGAACGCGGCCGTGGCCGGGAAGACGAAGCTGCGGTAGCGGTGGCGCAGCTCGGCGAACTCGGGGGTCGCGTGGAGCCTGTCGTAGATGGGATCGTGGCGCTCAGCCCGGTCTTGCTGTGTCACGGAGGGGTCCTTCCGCCGGGGTCACCGAGATGTGACCGCCGTCACGGTGACACCGCTCACGCCGGACGGGGGAGTCTCGCGCCCGCGCCGGTCGGTCGGTGGGCGCCGCTCGTCGCCCAGCGGTCGCTGTCGCACGACGAGCGGTCGCCCCAGGGTCGGTCAGCCCCCGGACCGCCGGGTCGGGTGCGGCTTGCGGAGGGTGTCGGGCAGCAGCTGCGCGCCGGGGCCGCTCGCGCCGTGCACGTCGCCCGGGTTGGAGAACGAGCAGCTGCGCAGGCTCAGGCAGCCGCAGCCGATGCAGCCGTCGAGCCCGTCGCGCAGGCGCTGGAGCGCGGCGATCTGGTCGTCGAGCCGGCCGCGCCAGTGCTGGGAGATCCGGTGCCAGTCGCCCTTGGTGGGCGTGCGGTTGCCAGGCAGCCGGGCCAGCTCGTCGCGGATCTCGTCGATCGTCAGGCCGACGTTGGAGGCGGCGCGGATGAACGCCAGCCGGCGCAGCACGTTGCGCTCGAACCGTCGCTGCCCCCCGGCCGAGCGCTGCGACTCGATCAGCCCCTCGGCGTCGTAGTAGCGCACCGCCGACGCCGCGAAGCCGCTGCGCCTGGTGACCTCGCCCATCGGAAGAAGATCCCGGCCGTCCATCCTGACCCCTTGAACTCAAGTTAACTTCAACTTGAACGATAGCCGCATGACAACGACAACGACACCGGTGGCACTCGTCACCGGAGGATCCACAGGGCTGGGACTCGCCCTCGCGCAGGCCCTCGTCCGAGAGGGCTGGGACGTCATCACCGACGGCCGCAGCGCGCAGAAGTTCACCGAGGCGGGGCTCCCGCCGGAGGTCACGGTCGTGGTCGGCGACGTGACCGATGCCGACCACCGAGGCCGACTCGTGGCCGAGGTCGAGGAGCGCGGGCGGCTCGACCTGCTCGTCCACAACGCCAGCACGCTCGGCCCGCTGCCCATGCGAGCCCTGGCCGAGGTCGGCGTCGACGACCTGCGGCAGGTCTGGCGGGTCAACGTGGGCGGGCCGCTGGTCCTGACCTCGTCGCTCCTGCCGTGGCTGCGGACCGCGGACGGCGTGCTCCTCTCGATCAGCTCCGACGCCGCGGTCCAGCACTACGAGACCTGGGGGCTCTACGGCGCCAGCAAGGCCGCGCTCGACCACGTCACCTTGACCTACGGCGCCGAGACGGGCCTGCGGGCGTACGCCGTCGACCCGGGCGACATGCGCACGGCCATGCACCAGGACGCCTTCCCGGGCGAGGACATCTCCGACCGCCCCCTCCCCGACACCGTCGTGCCGTGTCTGCTCGCCCTGCTGGCGAAACGGCCCGAGTCGGGGCGCTACCGAGCGGCGGACGTCGCGTGACTGCGCTGGACGAGACCCCGCGCACGAGGTTCGCCGCGTCCACCTTCGCGCCCCGCCCGGCCGAGGAGCGCGGCCTCGCGCGAGACGAGGTGCGGCTCCTGGTCGGCACGCCGGACGGGCTCTCGCACGGGAGGTTCCGCGACCTGCCGGACCACCTCCACGCGGGCGACGTGCTCGTGGTCAACACCTCGGCGACGGTCCCCGGCGAGGTGGACGCGACGCTCGACGGCGACGCGGTGGTGCTGCACGTGGCGCACCGCCTCGACGACGGCGACCGCGTGGTCGAGCTGCGCACCGCGCCCGACGCCTCGCGCGCCCTCCTGGACGCGACGCCCGGACAAGTCGTCGCGATCGGCGACGTCCGGCTCGTGCTGGTCGAGCCGTGGCCCGCGAGCGCACCGTCGTCGCCGACGGGGCGTGGCAACCGGCTCTGGCGTACGTCCGTCCGGGGCGACCTGGACGACCTGCTCGCGCGCACGGGGCGGCCGATCGCCTACGGCTACCTCGACCGGCCCTACCCGCTGGACGCCTACCAGACCGTCTTCGGCACGCGGCCCGGGAGCGCCGAGATGGCGTCCGCCGGGCGGCCGTTCACGCCTGAGCTGGTGACGCGGCTCGTCGTGGCCGGGGTGCAGTTCGCCCCGGTCACGCTGCACACGGGGGTCTCCTCGCAGGAGGCCGGCGAGGCACCGGGGCCGGAGTGGTTCGAGGTGCCCCCGACCTCGGCGAGGGTGATCGGCGCTGCCCGGGACAACGGCGGGCGGGTGGTCGCGGTGGGGACGACCGCGACCCGGGCCGTGGAGTCGTCGGTCCGGGGCCGGCACGTGGTCGCCGGCCGCGGCTGGACCTCGCACGTCGTCACCCCGGCCCGGCCCCCGCGCGTCGTCGACGGCCTCGTCACCGGCTGGCACGACCCGATGGCCTCGCACCTGCTGCTCGTCGAGGCGGTGGCGGGCGGGCGCCTCGCCCAGGCGGCGTACGACGCCGCGGTGGCCGAGGGCTACCTCTGGCACGAGTTCGGCGACGCCGCGCTGCTGCTGCGGCGCTAGGGATCCGCTAGGGATCTGAGCCTCCCGCGGGGAGGCGCCGAGTCGCCGAAGTGGCGTTCGCGGCTCGGTGCGCTACGCTGAACGTGTTGAAGGGTCGGCACCACCGACCTGGCCGCGCAGGATGCTGCGGCTCGTATCTCGTTTTCCTGGTTTTCGGTTCGCTGGACATCAGTACGGAATGGATGTCTTCAGCAGCTCGGAGGCAACGTGCCCCCGATGCGAGAACAAAGGAACATCATCATGGCTCAGGGCACCGTCAAGTGGTTCAACGCTGACAAGGGCTTCGGCTTCATCGCGCAGGACGGCGGCGGCGAGGACGTGTTCGTCCACTTCTCCGCGATCCAGTCCAGCGGCTACAAGTCGCTCGACGAGAACCAGAAGGTCGAGTTCGACGTCACGCAGGGCCCCAAGGGCCCGCAGGCGGAGAACGTCAGCGTCATCTGACACACCTCGAGGAGCCCCGACCGCGCTGCGGTCGGGGCTCCTCGTGCGTTCGGGGCACGCTCACCCCGGGTCGGGGGTCCTGACCATCCAGATGCCCGGATCGGGAAGGGCGCCGAAGCCGAGGCCGGCGTAGACCCCGTGCGCGTCGTGCGTGGCCAGGAGCGTCCGCCCGACCCCCAGCGCGTCGAGGTGCTCGACGACTGCCGCCACCAGACCGGTGCCGAGGCCGCGCCCGCGGTGGTCGCGGTCGACGTACACGTCGCACAGCCAGGCGAAGTTGGCGTGGTCGGTGACGACGCGCGCGTAGGCCACCTGCCGCCCGTCGGCGGCGAAGGTGCCGAAGTTGAGCGAGTGCTCCGCGGCCGTCGCCACGGTCTCCCGGCTGCGGCCCGTGGCCCAGTAGGCGTCGGTGCTGAGCCAGTGGTGGACCCGGTAGAGGTCCATGGCGGCGGGGCCGGTGCGGATGTCGTAGGCGTCGCTCACGGCCACCATCCTGCCGTCGGGCGCCCGGACGACGTGCGAGCGACGTGCCGTCAGGGCCCGGCTGCCATGGTGGGGGCATGAGCTCCCAGGTCGTGACCTCTCCCGTCGTCGTGGTCACCGGTGCCAACGGCTTCGTCGGCAGCCACGTCGTCTCCGCGCTGAGCGAGCGCGGCGCGACGGTGCGTGCCGTCGTACGCCGCGTGGGCACCGCGCCGCAGCATCCGGGAGTCGAGGAGCACGTCGGCGACTTCACCGACCCGGCCTTCGCGGCGAGCGTGGTCGCGGGCGCCGACGCCCTCGTCACGACGGTGCACCCGCTCGGCAGCGGGCGCGACGACCAGCGCCGCGTCGGGCTCGACGGCACGGTGGCGATCGCGGAGGCCGCGGTCGACGCCGGGGTGCCGCTCCTGGTCCATGTCTCGACCGCCGGCGTCTACGACCGCAGCCCCGGGATGGGCGACGTGGACGAGTCCTCGCCGCGTGTGCCGGACGACGCGTCGGCCTACGGCGTGGTCAAGCGCGACGTCGATGCCGCGCTGGAGCGGCTGGGCGGCATCACCCGGGTGCTGCTGCGCCCGCCTGCCATCCTCGGCGCCGGCGACACCTCGATCTGGAACTCGGTGCGCCCCGCCGAGATCCGCGACGACGAGGCCGAGCGGCACGCCAACCCCGACCAGGCGTTCGCCTGGGTGCACGTCACCGACCTCGCGGACCTCGCCGCCGACCTCGCCACGGGCGCGATCGCGACGGCGGACGACCCCGACGCCGGACCCCTCGCGGGTGGGTGCACACCTGTCAACGTCGCCGGCCCGCCGGCCGCCTACCGCGACTACCTCGGTGCGGTGACCGAGGCGCTCGGCCTGGAGCCGGTCTGGGAGGACGGACCGGCGTGGACGGGTCGGATCGTCTCCGACCGCGCCCAGCGCTGGGGCTGGACGCCTCGGGTCGGCCTCGCCGACGCGCTCGAGGAGCTGCGCGAGGGCCTGCGCGGCTGAGTCGATCCCGTGCCGGGGCCCACGCCGCCGGCGCGGGTCCGCGTCAGGCCGCCGGTCGTGCCTCGACGAGCGAGATGGTGGAGATGGTGGGCACGACCTGCGTCATCCGGAAGCCCGCCCGCTCGAGCAGCGCGGCGTACTCCTGCTCGGTGCGCTCGCGCCCGCCGACGAAGAGCAGCATGTCGAGGTCGAGCGACTTGGCGAAGTCGGGCGCGCCGCCGGGCGGGACGACGCTCTCCATCAGCAGCAGGGTGGCGTCGGCGGGCGCGTGGTCGCGCACGGTGGACAGGAGGGCGAGCGCCCGGTCGTCGTCGAGGTCGTGCACGACGCGGCGCAGCACGTAGAGGTCGCCGTCGTCGGGCACCCGGTCGAAGAACGACCCGCCCGCCAGCCGGCACCGGTCCAGCACCCCGGCCTCGCGCAGCCGCCGCTCGGCGACCGGCAGCAGCGCGTCCTGCTCCAGCAGCACCCCCTCGGCCTGCGGAGCGGCGCCCAGCACCAGCGCGAGCAGCTGGCCCTGGCCGCCGCCGACGTCGACGATCCGCCGGAAGGGCGTGAAGTCGTAGGCCGCGGCGACGGTGGGCCAGTCGAGCGCGGTGAGCCGAGACATCGCCTCGTGGAAGATGTCGGCGTAGTCGCGGTCGCGGTCGAGCAGCTCCCACATCGACACCCCGTGCACCGCCTCCGCCTGCGCGGTGCCGGTCGTGACCGCCTCGGGCAGCCGGCCCCACACCGACTGGTAGCGCGGGTCGCCGATCATCAGCACCACGGCCCGCATCGAGCCGTCCACGTCCGAGCGCATCGTCTGGCCGAGCGGCGTCAGCGCGAAGGTGTCGCCGTCCTGCCGCAGCAGCCCCAGTCCGGCCGCGGCCCGCATCAGCCGGTGGGTCGCGTCGGGGTGGGTGCCAAGACCGGCGGCCACGTCGGCGCCCGTCCTCGGGCCGGCGGCGAGCTCGTCGGCCACGCCGAGCCGCGCGAGCGCGTACGCCGTGTTGGCGCTGATGAGGCCCGAGACCAGCTCGAGCACGCCGACCTGCGGCGGCACCATGCGCCGGGTCAGGCCCTGCATCGCCGTGCGGGCGGAGGTGGCCGCCCGGGCGACCCGGACGGGCGGAAGTCTGTTGCTCATGAGGTGTCCCTTATGATCGTCAGTGATGCTGACCAATATGGTCAGCATCACTGACCAATGTCAAGGGGAATGATGGATCTCGCCACGCTGATGTACGTGTCCTACCGCGCGATGGACGAGCGGGTGCTGCGCGCCATGCGCGAGGCGGGCTACGACGTCACCGCGGCGCAGTCGCGGCTGGCCCAGCGGATCGCCGACGAGGGATCGCGGCTGACCGAGCTCGCCGAGCGAGCCCAGGTCACCAAGCAGACCGCCAGCCTCCTCGTGGCGGCCCTCGAGCGGGAGGGCATCGTCGAGCGGGTGCCCGACCCCGACGACGGCCGGGCCCGCCTGATCCGGCTGTCCGCGCGGGGCCGCGAGGCCGCGCAGCACGCGGGGCAGGTCGTGGAGGCCGTGGAGAGGGAGTGGGACGAGCACCTCGGCCCGGAGCTCACGGCCCGGCTGCGGGAGGCGTTGGTGCGCCTGCGCGAGGTGACCGACCCCTACGTGTGAGGCGGCGTTCCTCGCACCGTGCGAGGCTCGGGGCATGCCCGCCCGTGCCCTCTCGTCCGACACGCTCGGCGCCTGGCTGGTGAAGGCCACCGGTGCCGCGCCGTCGACCCGCGCGCACGTGCGCGCCGGGTTCGCCGGGGTGGAGACGTGGTGCGCGCGTCCGACCTACCGCACCGACCTCGTCGAGGCAGGACAGCCGGTCCTGCTGTGGGTCAGCGGCAGCGAGGCCGACCAGCCGGCGGGCCTCTACGCCCACGGCCGGACCACCGGGCCCGCCCGCGACGGCGTGATGCCGATGGTCCTGGCCCCGCTCGGCGACCCGCTGCTGCGCTCCGAGCTCGTCGGGCACCCCGACCTCGCCGCGATGGAGGTGCTGCGGATGCCGGCCGGCAGCAACCCGTCGTACGTCACGCCCGAGCAGCTCGCGGTGCTGGCCGGGATGCGCCCGGAGCTCGTCGAGCTCCCTGGACTGACCGGATGACCGGATGACCGCCCACCTGCGCGCGCTCGCCGTGCGTACCGCGGACGTGGAGGTCGCCGCGACGTTCTGGGGCGGCCTGCTCGGCTGGCGCCGGGCCGGGTCCGGGCTCCTGCCCGGTCCCGACGCTCCGTTCGGCATCACCTTCGTCGACTCCGACGAGCCGGTCCGGCTGCCCGCCCAGGTCCACCTCCACCTGACGAGCAACTCCTCGACGCAGCAGGAGACCGTCGCCCGGGCTCTCGCGCTGGGTGCCGCCCACCTCGACGTCGGGCAGCGGCCTGACGAGGACCACGTCGTGCTCGCCGACCCGGAGGGCAACGCCTTCTGCGTGATCGAGCAGGGCAACCGCTGGCTGGCCGGCACGCCGCTCCTCGGCGAGCTCGCCTGCGACGGCACCCGCGACGTCGGGGTGTTCTGGTCCGCGGTGCTCGGGTGGCCGCTCGTGCACGACGAGGACGGCGAGACCGCGATCCAGCCACCGGGAGGCGGGCCGAAGATCGCGTGGGGCGGGCCGCCGCTGGACGAGCGTCGGGGACGCAACCGGATGTGGTTCGACCTGGTCACCGACGACCTCGAGGCCGAGGTCGACCGGCTGGTGGGCCTCGGCGCGAGGGTCGTCTCACGCGGCGACGACGTCGAGCTGGCGGATCCCGGCGGTAACGAGTTCCACCTCCGGCAGGAGTGACCACCCTGCAGGCAGTTGGGCGGCTCGACGCGAGCGGCTGAGCGTGACGGGTGCCCCCTCTCGCGCGAACTGCCTTCGTGGTGGACCGGGCCCCGGCTGCCGCTGGCCGGGTCAGCGCTGGAGCTCGACCGCCTCGGGCGTGTGGAGTCGCACCATGAAGCGGCCGGCGTGGGCCGGGACGGTGGCGCGGGTCAGTCGGGAGACCAGGACCATCGTGAGGAACGACGCCGGCACCGACCACGCGGCCGGCTGCCCCAGCAGCGCCGCGGTCCAGCCGGTCGACGACGACGTCGCGAGCGTCCACGCCACCGCCGCACCCGAGCCCAGGCCGCCCACCAGCAGCCCGGCGACCGCGCCGGCCGGCGTCAGCCCGCGCCACCAGATACCGAGCATCAGCAGGGGAGCGAAGGTCGAGGCGGTGACCGCGAACGCGAGGCCGACCGTGCGCGCCACCGCGACGTCCTGGGCGGGCAGGGAGAGCAGCAGCGGGACGACGACCGCGATCACCGCCGCGACGCGGAAGGCCGCCACGCCGCCCAGCCGGCGTGAGCCCCACCGGCGTCCCGTCACGTCCTGCGACAGCACCCCGGCCACCGCGATGGTCAGCCCCGAGCTGGTCGAGAGGAACGCGGCGAACGCGCCGGCGGTGACGAGGCCGGTGAGCACGGCTCCCAGCGCGCCGCCCACCATCAGCGACGGCAGCTCCAGCACGAGCACGTCGGAGCGCCCCGAGACCAGTCCCGGCGCGTAGATGCGCCCGAGCGCGGCGTAGACCGGCGGGAGGACGTAGAAGATGCCGAGCAGCGCGAGCACCGCGAGCGTCGTACGACGCGCGGCCCGGCCGTCGGGGTTGGTGTAGAACCGCACGACCACGTGCGGCAGGCCCATGGTGCCGAGGAACGTTGCGACGATGAGGGAGTAGGTCGTGTAGAGCCCGATGCCGCCGCCCGGCGAGGCCAGCGGGATCGACCACGAGTGCGGGGCGGCTGCCGTGGGGTCGGCCGCGCCGTCGGCCACCCACACCGCCATCAGCACGAAGACCGGCACCAGCAGCGCGGTGAGCTTGAGCCAGTACTGGAAGGCCTGCACGAAGGTGATCGACCGCATCCCGCCCGGGCTCACCGACGCGAGCACCACCAGGGCGACCACCAGGGAGCCCGCCCACGGCGGCGCACCGATCGTCGCGCGCAGGGTGACCCCGGCGCCCTGGAACTGCGGCAGCAGGTAGAGCCAGCCGATCGCGACGACCAGCACCGAGCAGAGCGTGCGCACGTCGCGGGAGCCCAGCCGCGCCTCGGCGAAGTCGGGCAGCGTGTAGGCGCCCGAGCGGCGCAGGGGAGCGGCCACGAGCACCAGCAGCACCAGGTAGCCCGCGGTCCAGCCGACGGGGTACCAGAGCATCTCCGCGCCGAAGGTGAGCAGCAGCCCGGCGACGCCGAGGAACGACGCCGCGGAGAGGTACTCCCCGCCGATCGCGCTCGCGTTGAGCCGCGGCCGGACGGTGCGCGAGGCGACGAAGAAGTCGCTCGTCGTGCGCGAGATCCGCAGCCCCCAGGTGCCGATCGCGAGCGTCGCGATCGAGACGAGGACGACGGCGACGATGCCGGGCACCACGTCGGTGCTCACGGCGGGTCCGCCGGTCCGGGGGCGCCGGCCGACCCGACGAGGTCGGCGAAGTCGCGCTCGTGGCCCTCGGCGCGGCGCAGGTAGAGCCAGCCGAGCAGCACCAGCCACGGATAGGTCAGCACCCCGAGCAGCAGCCACGCGAGCGGCACCTGCCCCACTCGCGCGTCGCCGAGCGAGGGGACGAGGTGGAAGAGCAGCGGCAGCATGCCCACGGTGACGGCCAGCGCGGCGAGCACCCGCAGCGCGAGCATGAGCTGCTCGCGCAGCAGCGAGCGCATGAACACCTCGCCCAGAGCGGTCTCCGCGTCGATCTCGCGCGTGCCGGCGGGACGTACGACGTCCGCTCGACGCCGCGGCGGTCCGGTCACCCGGACGCGCTCGACGGGCGGCTCGCTCATGTCTCGCGCCGGGTGAGGACCGAGCGCAGCTCGCGGGTGTGGCGCCGGCTCACCGGCAGCTCGACGCCGCCGATGACGACGCTGACCCGCCCGCTCTCGCTGCGCACCTCCTCGACGTGGGGGAGCGCGACCAGCACGGAGCGGTGGATGCGCACGAAGCCGGCCGCGGCCCACTGCTCGGCGAGCGACGACAGCGGCGTGCGCACGAGGTGGGAGCCGTCGGCGGTGTGCAGCCGCGCGTAGTCGCCCTGCGCCTCGACGTGGGTGATCTCGGATCGGCTGATGAACCGGGTGACGCCGCCACGCTCCACGGGGATCTGCACGTCGCCCGACGGCGCCGGGGCGGCGGCCTCCACCACCCGGCGCACGGCCTCGGCGAGGCGCTCCTCGCGCACCGGCTTGAGGACGTAGTCGACCGCGCGCAGCTCGAAGGCCGCCACCGCGTGCTCCTCGTGGGCGGTCACGAACACCACCCGCGGCGGCGACCGGAAGCGCGAGAGCACCTGCGCGAGGTCGAGGCCGGTGAGGCCGGGCATCTGGATGTCGAGGAACACCGCGTCGACCTCCTCGGCCTGCAGCACCCGCAGCGCCTCGGTCGCGGAGTCGCTGCTGCGCACCTCGCCGATGCGCGGGTCGCGGCCGAGCAGGAAGGCCAGCTCGTCGAGGGCAGGACGCTCGTCGTCGATGACGAGCACTTTCAGCTGTGTCATACCTGCACTCCGGGGGCGAACTTCGGCACCCGGACGATCACCTTCGTGCCCGCCCCGGGTGCGGTCTCGACGACCAGACCGTAGTCGTCCCCGTAGGCGTTGCGCAGCCGCGCGTCCACGTTTCCGAGGCCGATGGAGTCCATCGACGCGTCGCCTGCCAGCGCCTGGCGGACGCGTTCGGGGTCCTCGCCGGTGCCGTCGTCCTCGACCTCGAGGACGCACTCCTGGCCGTGGTCGCGCGCGACGATCGAGAGCCGGCCGACGCCGTCGGCCTTGTCGGCGCTGGCCTCGAGACCGTGGCGCACGGCGTTCTCCACGAGCGGCTGGATGCACAGGAAGGGCACCGCGACGGGGAGCACCTCGGGCGCGACCTGCAGGGTCACCTGCAGCCGCTCACCGAAGCGGGCCTGCTCCAGCAGCAGGTAGCGCTCGACCGAGCGCAGCTCCTCGGCGAGCGTCGTGTACTCGCCGTGGCGGCGGAACGAGTAGCGGGTGAAGTCGGCGAACTCGAGCAGCAGCTCGCGCGCCCGGTCGGGGTCGGTGCGCACGAAGCTGGCGATGGCCCCGAGCGAGTTGTAGATGAAGTGCGGGCTGATCTGCGCGCGCAGCGCCCGCACCTCGGCCTCCATCAGCCTGGTGCGGGAGAGGTCGAGCTCGGCGAGCTCGAGCTGGCCGCTGACCCACGACGCCACCTCGTCGGCCGCCCGCACCAGGCCGCCGGTGGTGTGCGGGGCGCCGACCACGAGCGCTCCCACGAGGGTGTCGTCCACGACGAGCGGGCTGACGATGGCCTGCCGGACCTGGCAGCCGCCGTCGTCGCAGACCAGGGTGCGCGCGTCGACGATCATCGTGCGACCGGTCTCGGCGACCTGCCCGATCGTGGCGGGCAGCTGGGGGCGGTGGTGACTGCCCAGGCCGTCCCACGCGAGCAGCCCGCTGGTGTCACCGAGACCGGCGGCCGGCGTGCCGAGCAGGGCGCGCAGGTGGTGCACGGAGCGCTCCGCGCTCGCGGTGGTCAGGCCCGCGCGCAGCGCCGGGCTGGCGAGGGAGGCGTTGTGGAGGGCGCGGAAGGCGGCGCGGTCCGCCTCGCCGCCCAGCGACGTACGCCGCCATCTCCAGGCCATGGCGAGACACTAACCGTCCCGGGTCGAGTGCGTGGCCACGCGCGTACGACGACGGGCTCGGCACGCGACCCGTGCTGGGGGCTCAGCGCTCGCAGCGCCTCTCGCGCTCGGCGACGCAGCGGTCGCGCCCCTTGCCGCCGTCGGCCCGGTCGCGGCCCGGGCCGCCGAGCAGCACGTCGTCGTCGGCCTGGCCGAAGAGCCGGTCGTGGCCGCGCCCGCCGACGAGGCGGTCCTTGCCGAAGCCGCCCTTGAGCACGTCCTTGCCCGAGCCGCCCTTTAGCGTGTCGTCGCCCCGGGTGCCGGAGAGCTCGTCGTCGCCGGAGCCGCCGTTGGCGGTGAGGGTCTCCGCGCACCTGATGTCGGACTCGAAGAGGGAGTCGTACTGCCGCCGGACCGAGTCGTCACCGCCGCCGAGGCGCACCACGCCCGTGCAGGCGGTGAGGCCGATGTCGTTCGGGCCGTCGGTGCCGCGCACGGTGACGCTCGGGGCGAAGAGGTCGACGTCCTCGAAGTCGGAGGCCGTCACGACGTAGGGCGCAGCCGCCGCGACGCTCAGGGTGCCGGCCGGCATGTCGAGGTCGATGCCGGCCTCCACGGAGGCGAGGTAGATGCTGTCGCGACCCGGGCCGCCGAGGAGACGGCTCGAGGCGGACGGCGGGGTCGGGCTGGACCAGTGGTCGTCCCCGTGGCCCAGGGTCACGTCGACGGTGGCCTCGCGGGCCGAGGACCAGGAGACCGACTCGTCGGCGTCGGTGCCCACGAAGGTCAACCGCTGCGACCCCGCGGACTGGCGGATCTGGAACCCCTCCACGTCCGCCCACGTGGTGCGGACCTCGCCGGCCGAGGTGAAGTGCCCGGCCGCGTTGTCGATGACCACGTCGCCGGGGCCGGTCTGGATGCCGATCGAGTCGGAGCCGCCTCCGCCGTCCACGGTGTCGACGCCACCGGCGGCATCGGGATAGTCGAGCGAGACGATGTCTCGGGCGCCGCCGCCCCGGAAGACGTCCGCGCCCGAGGCCATGAAGGCGTGCACCTCCTGCCGCGGCGAGCCGGTGCCGTCGACCACATCGTTGCCATCACCGGCGAACACGGTGACCGGGTCGTACTTCCCGGTGTAGGGCCCGGTGATGCAGATGAGGTCGTCGCCGCCCTCGGCGTGGACCAGCCGGGCGCCGTTGGTGAGGATCACGTCGGGTCCCTCCGTGCCGGTGACGGCACGCCCGGAGCCGACGACGGTCGCGGTCCGGCCCTGGCAGGTGTCGGCGGCGCCGCTGGCGGCGCTCGGTCCGAGCAGGACCAGGCCCGGCGCGGTGAGGCTGATCAGTGCCGTGGCGGTCAGTGAGGTCGTACGTCGCATGGGGTCCCCCGAGATCTGGTGTCAGCCGGTCGCCGGTGGGACGCACCGTATCCGCAGGAGGTTGTGGCCCTAGCGGAAGTCGATGAGCAGCATGTCGGTGTCGGTGCCGTCGCTCACGGCCGGGCCGTCCGGATCGCGCTCGTCGGGGCCCGGGCCGGTGTCGTCGCCGCCGGTGACCGCCGCGCGGTAGCAGCGGGTGACGTAGGGGATCTGCATCCCGTCCATCCCGCGGCCGTAGTCGTCGTAGAAGGCGCGCACGCGGGCGAGGTTGTGCTCGCGCTCGTCGGGCTCCATCGCCGCGAAGCTGGAGCGCGAGCGCGCCAGGTCGAGGATCGTCTCGCGGTTGACCTCCTGCCAGTGCTTGAAGGTCGCCTCCTCCACGAAGCCGAAGAGCTCGCTCTGCACGAGGTGGCCGGCGGAGCTGGTGTCGAGGTCCTGGCGGCCGAGGAGGTCGCCGAGCCGGCGGACCCACGGGATGCGCTCGTCACGGCTGTTCCACACGAGCGCGAGGTGGCCGCCCGGCTTGAGCACGCGGGCCGCCTCGGCGAGGGCGGCCTCGTGGTCGAACCAGTGGAACGCCTGGCCCACCACGACCACGTCGACCGAGCGGTCGTTGGCCGGGAGCGACTCCGCGGCGGCAACCTTCGCGCTCACCTCCGGCACCCGCTCGCGCAGCACCTCGAGCATCGCCTCGTCGGGCTCGGTCGCGAAGACGGCGTGGCCCTGGTCGACGAGCTGGCGGGTGAGCTTGCCCGTGCCGGCCGCGAGCTCGAGGACGACCTTCGCATCGCCGCCGGCGAGCCAGGCGACGGCCTCGGCGGGATAGCTCGGCCGGCCACGGTCGTACGCCTCGGCCACCGCCCCGAAGGACCGTGCGAGGTCGACGGTGGCGGAGGTCTCGCGGTGGTCGTCGCTCATCCACCTCAGGCTACAAGCGAGCCCCGGCCCGACGCGCCAGCGACCTGCCCCGGGCCCGCGCCGATCGACGGCATCGGGTGGGGTGGATCCGGCGCCGGGGCGAGAATCGGTCGCGACTACCGTCGTCCCCATGACCGACCCGCTCGCCTGGCTCGTCGACCTCGAGGGAGTGCCCTCGGCCTACGCCGGCACCCGTGACGGGATCGATGCGATGCTGCGCGACCGCGGCCTGCGGCGCACGTCGCCGGAGCTGACCGCCGAGTCGCTGCTGCGCGGCGCCCACGCGAGCGCGGTGCTGGAGGGGTCGTCCTCGACGCTCGAGGAGGTGCGCGCGGGCGAGGCCGACGAGATCGCGGCCGACGCCGTCCGGCTCTCGGCGTCGATGCTCGCGCTCGCCCCGCTGCTCAAGACCGCGCCGCTGCAGGCGATCGCGCGGCTGCACACCGTGGTCGCCTCGTCGGCACTGCCGCCCGACCAGCTCGGTCGCCCGCGCGATGCCGCGTCCGCCGACCGGCTGCGCGGGGTCGCCGAGCTGCTGCTCGCCGACAGCGCGGCGCCGGCCCTGCTGGTGGCCGCCGTCGCGCACGCCGACGTGGCGACCGCCGCGCCGTTCGCCTCCCACAACGGCATCGTGGCCCGCGCGCTCGAGCGGCTCGTGCTGGTCTCGCGCGGCGTGGACTCGAAGTCGCTCGTCGTCCCCGAGGCCGGGCACCTCGCCCTCCGCGCGGCGTACGAGTCCAACCTGCGCGCCTACAGCGAGGGCGGGCCGAGCGGGGTGCACGCGTGGGCGCTCTACGGTGCCGAGGCGTTCGCCGCCGGCGCCGAGGCCTCGCCGCTGCGCGGCTAGCTGCGTCCGGACGTGCGAGCGGCACCCGCTCGCGTAGATCGGGTGCCGCCGCCGACACGTGACACCTTGGCTACCAAGCGTGCACTTCTCAATCGCTGCCTCGGGCAGACCCCGAACTGGCCAGCACCCCATCGGATGGGTGGATCGCCGCGTGGGTACCCGGATCACGTGCTGCTGTGGAGTTCTTCCTCAGTTCTAGCCCTGTCCGCGGCGACCTTCAAGGGTTGACTTTGCCCGGCGCCGGTGGGTCGGCTCAGCCAGCCGCGCGTCGTCGTCGGTGGGCCCACATGAACCCACCCGCCGCCACCGCCCCGCCGACGGCGAGGGCCGCCAGCGTGGGTCGGGCCGGGGGCACGGGGAGCCGGCGGCGCAGGGCCACCGGGCGGACGAAGAACAGCACGGGCCAGTCGCGCGCGGCGGCGATGCGGCGCAGCTCGCGGTCGGGGTTGACGGCGAACGGGTGCCCGACGACCTCCAGCATGTGCACGTCGGTGACCGAGTCGCTGTAGGCGTAGCACTCGTCGAGGTCGTAGCCGACGGTCTCGGCCAGGTGCTCGATGGCCCGCGCCTTCTCCTCGGCGTAGGCGTAGTAGTCGATGTTGCCGGTGTAGTGGCCGTCGACGATCTCCATCCGGGTGGCGATCACCCGGTCGGCGCCGAGCATCTCGCCGATCGGCTCGACGACCTCGACGCCGGAGGCGGAGACGATGACGATGTCACGCCCAGCGGCCCGGTGCTCCTCCATGAGGGTCACCGCCTCGTCGTAGACCAGCGGCTCCACGATCGTGTTGAGCGTCTCGTGGACGATGTCGCGCACCGTGGCGACGTCCCAGCCGGCGCACAGCTGCGACATGAACTCGCGCATCTTGTCCATCTGGTCGTGGTCGGCGCCGCCGGTGAAGAAGACGAACTGGGCGTACGCCGAGCGCAGCATCGCGCGCCGCGAGATGAGCCCGCCCGCCTGGAACTCGCGGCTGAAGGCCAACGTGCTCGACTTGGCGATGATCGTCTTGTCGAGGTCGAAGAAGGCCGCTTGGGGGCGGGTCATGTGGCCATCGTAGGCGCCGACCCGCGACGCCGAGGGCTTGCGCCGTTCTCGGTCGGGCCAGCCGACGTCCACAGCTGCCGGCCGGCGGCCATCGTCCACAGGCCGCGCGGGTGCGGGCTTTCCGGCGTCGCGCCCGGCGGCGACGCTGGCCGCATGTCCGTCCTCCTGATCACCCGGTCCCCGATCGTCCACGACTCGGTCGTCCCCCTCTGTGCGGCGGCGGGGGCCGGGGTCGAGGTGTGCGCCGAGCCCTCCCTGTCGCTGGCCGCCTGGCGCGACGCCGACCTGGTGCTGGTCGGCGACGACCTCGCCGCCGCGGTGGCCGGGCTCGCACCACCGCGACGAGCGGGCGTCCACGTCGTCGGGGTCGGCCTCGCCGACACCGCCTTCCGCTCCGCCGTGGAGCTCGGTGCGGCCTCCGTCGCCGACCTGCCCCAGGGGGCCGCGTGGCTCTCCGAGGAGCTCGCCGACGTCGGCGAGCGGGCCTCGCCCGGCCGTCTCGTCGGGGTCGTCGGCGGAGCAGGCGGTGCGGGAGCGACGACCCTCGCCTGCGCGCTCGCCCAGTGGCACGCGCGGCGCGCCCCCACCCTGCTCGTCGACGGCGACCCCCTCGGGCCCGGCCTCGACCGGCTGCTCGGCATGGAGGACCTCGCCGGCGTCCGGTGGGAGGCCCTGACCGAGACGGCCGGCCGCCTCGGCGCGAGGGCCCTGCGCGAGGGCGTCCCGCGGCGCGAGCACCTCGGCGTCCTCACCTGGTCGGGGCTGCGCCGCGAGCTCGACCCGACGACCGCCCGCCGCGTCCTGCCCGCCGCCGTGCGCGGCCACGACCTCGTCGTCCTCGACCTGGCGCGTCACGGCGGCGCGTCGCGCGCCGAGCTCGTCGATCGCTGCGACGACCTGCTGGTGGTGACGCCGGCGACCGTCCCGGGAGTGGCGGCCGCCGCGCGTCTCGTCGCCGACCTCGGCGGCACCGGGCGGGCGGCGCTCGTCCTGCGCCCGGGCGCGCTCGGCGACGCCGACGCCGAGCGGGTGACCGGGCTCCCCGTCGCCGCCGTCGTCCCCGACCAGCGAGGGCTGGCCGCGTCGCTCGACCGCGGGCTGGGGCCGCTGACCGGGCGCGGGCCGCTGGCCCGTGCTGCCCGCGACCTGCTCGCCGACGCGGCATGAGCGCCCCGGAGAGGACGACCGTGACGATGGCCGCCACGACCGCGGGCACGACCACGGGCACGACGTCCGGGCCGGCGACCGTGCCGGCGGTTCCGGCGGTGCCGCCAGCCGTGCTCGATGACGTGCGGCGCCGGCTCGCGGGATCGGCCGGCGAGCTCACCCCGCACCGGGTCGCGGAGGCGCTGCGTGCGTCAGGGGCACCGGTGGGCGACGCGACCGTCCTCGCGGTGCACGACCTGCTGCGCCGCGACGTGCTCGGGGCGGGTCCGCTGGAGGACCTGCTCCGCCTCCCCGACGTGACGGACGTGCTCGTCAACGGCCCCGGCGAGGTCTGGATCGACCGCGGCGGTGGGCTGGAGCGCGCGTCGGTGTCGTTCCCCGACGACGCCGCGGTGCGCCGCCTGGCGCAACGGCTGGCGGCCTCGGCCGGGCGCCGGCTCGACGACGCGACCCCGCACGCCGACGTACGCCTCGCCGACGGCACCCGCTTCCACGCCGTGCTGTCGCCGGTGGCCCGCTCGGGCACCGTGCTGTCCCTGCGGGTCCCCCGGGGCCGGGTGTGGACGCTGCCCGAGCTGGTGACGGCCGGAGCGGTGCCGCCGGACGGTGCGTTCCTCCTCGAGGAGATCGTCGACTCGCGGTGCGCCTTCCTCGTCACCGGCGGCACCGGCACCGGCAAGACGTCGGTGCTCTCGGCGCTGCTGTCGCTCGTCGATCCCGGCGAGCGCATCGTCCTCGTCGAGGACGCCAGCGAGCTGCGCCCCGACCACCCGCACGTGGTCGGGCTCGAGGGGCGTCCGGCCAACATCGAGGGCGCCGGCGAGATCTCGCTGCAGGTGCTGGTGCGACAGGCGCTGCGGATGCGGCCCGACCGGCTCGTGGTGGGGGAGGTGCGCGGCGCCGAGGTCGTCGACCTGCTGGCCGCCCTCAACACCGGCCACGGCGGCGGCTGCGGCACCCTCCACGCCAACTCGGCCGCCGACGTGCCGGCTCGCGTCGAGGCGTTGTCGCTTGCCGCAGGTCTGCCCCGCTCGGCCGCGCACAGCCAGCTCGCCTCGGCGCTCGACGTCGTCATCCATCTCGGCCGCGGTCGCGACGGCCGCCGCCGGGTCCTCGAGCTCGGGGTGCCCGAGCGCGACGCCTCGGGGCTGGTCGTGCTCCGCACCGCGGCCACCTTCGAGGCCGACCGCGTCGTGCGCGGGCCGGCCGCGGGCGCGCTGGCGGCGCGGCTGCGATCGGTGGCGTGGTGAGCGCGTGGGTGGTGGCGCTCCTGCTGGCCGGCGCCGTCGCCCTCGCGGTGCCGGCGGCGGGTCCCGCGCCACCGCGACGACCGAGCCGGCCTGGCCGACAGGGCCTGGCCCGGGTCCTGGCCGCGCGGATGCCGTCGGCTCGCCGCTCGGTCGCCGCCGACCAGGCGGCCGTGCTCGAGGTGTGCGACCTGCTCGCCGCCGACCTCGCGGCCGGGCGACCACCCGAGGCCGCGCTCGCCGCGGGGGCGCAGCGGTGGCCACCGCTCGGCCCGGTCGTCGAGGCCATGCGGCTCGGCGCCGACGTCCCCGACGCGATGCGCCGACTGGCGGCGCAGCGGCGCGGTGCCGCCGACCTCCGCTGGGTGGCGGGCGCGTGGCAGGTCGCGCAGCACTCCGGCCACGGCCTCGCCGCGGCGCTCGAACGGACGGCAGCGGGCCTGCGGGCCCGGCGCCGCACCCGCCGCCTCGTCGACTCCGAGCTCGCCTCGGCACGGGCGACCGCCCGGCTCGTCGCGTGCCTGCCCGTCGCCGTGCTGCTGATGGGCTCGGGCGCCGGCTCCGACCCGTGGTCGTTCCTCCTCACGACGCCGATCGGCCTGGCGTGCGGCGTCCTCGGGCTCGCCCTCGTGGCGCTCGGCCTGTGGTGGATCGAGCGGCTCGCCGACCGGGCGGCGGCACCGTGACCTGGGTGACGTGGACGAGCGTGGTGTGCGCCGCGCTGGCGGTGGCCGTGCTCGTGCCGTCGCCCCCTCCGCCGCCTCAGCCCGCGACCCGCGTGCGCGGGCCGGCGACGCCCCGGATGCGGCCGCTCGCGGTCGTCGGCGTCGCGCTCGGCGCCTGGCTGCTCGTCGGCGGGCTCGTGGGGGCCCTGGCCGCGGTGGCGGCGGGTGTGGCGGCACGGCAGGTGCTGGCCGCCGCGGAGGCCCCGTCGGCGCGGCGCGAGCGCGAGGAGGTGGAGCGCTCCCTGCCGCACCTGGTCGACCTCTTCGCCGCCACGCTGCGCGCCGGGTCGGCACCGGTGTCCGGACTGGCCCAGGTGTGCGCCGCGCTGCCCGGGCCGGCCGCCGACCGGCTGGTCCCGGTCGTCGAGCGATCGCGCTGGGGAGCGGCCGGCGCCGACGCCTGGTCGGCCGTGGCCGACGATCGCGAGCTCGCGCCGCTGGCCCGGGCGATGGTCCGCTCGCACGTCTCCGGGGCGTCGGTGGTGCAGAGCGTGGAGCGACTGGCCGACGAGCTGCAGCGCGAGTCGCTCGCCCGCGCCGAGGACGCCGCCCGCCGCGTCGGGGTGGCGGCCGCGGTCCCGCTCGGGGCGTGCCTGCTGCCGGCCTTCATGCTCCTGGGCGTCGTCCCGACGGTCGCCTCGCTGTTCGGCTCGGTGACCCTGTGACGGACCGGGCCGGTTTCCGTCCACAGCACGGCCGTCCCGGGCCGTCTCCACAGGCTGACGTCCGGTCGGGTGCGCCCGGCCGCCCCACCCCCGACCGTGGTGTCGGCGGGGCTCATCGGGAGCCCCCGACGACAGGGGAGCACATGTTGGTCCAGCGTCACGACGAGTCCGGCATCACCACCGCTGAGTACGCGGTGGGCACCGCGGCCGGGGCGGGGTTCGCCGGCCTGCTCTACACCCTCCTGACCGGCGCCTTCGGCGACCAGCTGCTCGAGCGGCTGTTCAAGCACGTCATGAGCCTGCTCGGCATCGGCTGATGCGACCGCTCGCCGGGGACGACGCGGGCTCGGCCACGGCCGAGCTCGCCATCGGCGTCCCGCTGCTCGTCGCACTGACCGCCGGCCTGGTCTGGATGCTGGCGTTGGGCGCTGCGCAGGTGCGGGTGGTCGACGCCTCGCGGGAGGCGGCACGCGCCGTCGCCCGCGGTGACGACGTCGCCGCGGCGACGTCCCTGGCGCAGCGCATCGCGCCCGCAGGCGCCCGGGTCCACGTCCGGGTCGGGGAGGACGAGGTCGTGGTGACCACCACGGCGCGCGTCACGGGGCCGGGCGGCCTGCTGGGATCGCTACCCGGGGTGACGGTCTCGGCCGACGCCGTCGCGCTGGCCGAGGCGTCGTGACGCGCCGGTCGGCGCGAGCCGAGGACGCGGGCGGCGCGACCGTGCTGGTGGTCGCGATGGCCGGCGTGCTGCTGTTCGTGACGGCCGGCCTTGCCGCCGCCGGCGGGCTGGTCACCGCGCAGCGGCGCGCGCAGGGTGTCGCCGACCTGGCCGCTCTCGGTGCCGCCGCCGCGCTCGCCGGCAGCAGCCGCGCGGGTGACCCCTGCGCCGCCGCGGGCCGGGTCGCCGGCGCCCATGGGGCCGCCCTCGAGCGCTGCTCGCTCGACGGCCGGGAGGTCACCGTCACGGTGGCGGTCGCCGGCCCCGACGTCCCGTGGCAGGAGGTGCGGGTGACTGCCGACGCGCGGGCGGGGCCGGGGTGATGACACGGCGCCGTGGCCGAGCCGTCAGGCTCGACCACGGCGGGTGGGTGTCACTGCGCGTCCGGCCGGGGGCCGGCGCGCGGCGCTCAGACCGTGACCAGTCGGTCCGTCTCCCGCGACGACGGCGCGAGCGCCGGCGACTCGAGGGGAAGGTTCGCGTCGCGGACCTCGCGGTACGACCGCAAGTGGGTGTAGAGCTCGTCGCGCAGCGGGTTGCGGTGCCGCGTGACGATGACGAACACCTGGTAGGCCAGGACGGCGAGGTTGGCCGCCAGCGACAGGGCCGACACGACGAACAGCGCGGTCGGGTTGTGCGACGACTCGACGGCGAACTGCGACGAGCTCACGAACGTCGGGAACGCCATCGTGAACATCATCCAGAGGGCCAGCGTGTGCGCGCGGTGCTGCAGCCAGGCGCCCTTCTTGATGAAGAAGGCGGGGATGGTGCAGGAGATGAGCAGGGCCGCACCGGCGTAGAAGGCGTGGTCACCGACGCAGTTGTAGACGTAGGCGAAGTTCCACAGGTCGTACGCGACGATCCAGAACCACATCATGTCGGGCCAGATCATGTCCTTGGACCGGTCGCGCGAGACGATGATGCCGGCCCAGCCGCAGATGGTGACCAAGTTGATGATCCCGGCGATGCCGTTCATGTAGTTCCACGCACCGCCGACCATGAAGACGCCGTCGTGCATGCCCTGCAGGCCCGCCACCTGGAAGTCACGGATGACCGCCTCGCCGATGTTGATCGCCAGGATCAGCGCGGGGAACATCAGCATCCAGCGGTTCTCGGCCAGCCGCGGGACGTAGCGGATGAGCATGAATCCCAGGCACCCGATGAGTGCGGAGTACACCTTCACCCAGTGGAACCAGGTGCCCGTTGAGGACCCCTCGCCGGCCGTCGTGGGCCACACGAACACGGTCAGGAACAGGGGCAGCGCCACGAAGAAGGCGAGCCCCGCCCACTTCCAGCGCCGCGTCACCTCGTTGAGCGCGATGAGGGCGACCAGGACGGCGCCCCACATCGCCCACGAGTACCAGGGAATGGATTCGAACAAGAACACGAGACCTCCTCCGTCGCTGCCTGCGGCACACCTGCCGTCTTGCTTCCACGGTAGGAATCCCGGCGCCGGGCGTCACTAGACACCTGACGCGATGTGTCCAGAGGCGTCCGGGCCGTACCGTGAGGCATGGCCGACGGGAGCGCCGAGGCGCACAGGCAGGGCGCGCGCGACGCCCTCGCGGCCGCGCTCAAGGCCCGGCTGCGCACCGAGCCGCTCGACAAGGTGACGGTCACCGAGCTGGCGCGCGACTGCGGACTGACGCGGCAGGCGTTCTACTACCACTTCCCCGACGTGCGGCACCTCGCCGTGTGGGTGTTCGAGACCGAGGTCGCCGCCCAGGTCCGCACCTTCGCGTCCGAGGTGGGATGGGCCGACGGCCTGGTCCGGTTGCTGCTCTACCTGCGCGACAACCGCTCCTCGACGCTCGCGGTGCTCGACGGGCTGGGCCGCGACGGGCTCGAGCGCTTCCTCTTCGCGCAGATGCGGCCCGTCACCGAGGCCGTGATGGACAGCGACGGCGGCGGCCCGGCCGACGCCCACGACCGCGTCCTGGTGCTCGACTTCTACACCTCGGCGGTGCTCGCGGTGGTGCTGCGATGGGTCGCGGACGGGATGGTCGAGCATCCCTACCGCGTGGCCGGCGACCTCGAGATCATGCTGCACGGCGCGGTGCGGGAGTCCGTACGCCGGCTCGACGCCCGGGCCACGCCGCGGCGTCGCTAGGCCCCCGTGGTCAGGGAGTGTCGCGGCGCTCCGGGTCGTCGACCCGGCGATCGGCCTCGACCCGGTCGAGCTTCTCGTTGAGCTTGGTGAGCTCCTTGCGCTCGCGGCGGTGGGCGAGGCTGCGCCGGGTGCCCCACTTGAGGATCGCGAAGCCCCAGAGGATCGCGGCGCCGGCGGCCACCCCGACGAGGAACGACTCGAGCGTCGTGACGTCGAAGCCGAGGAGCTCGCCCCCACTGCCCGGCTCGCTGACGAAGATCGCGGAGAGCACCGCGATGCCGCCGAGGATGAGGAGGCCGAGCCCGAGGATCACCATGAGGTGAATCTAGCCCTGTTCGCCCTCTCGCGGTGCCCCCGAGAGGAGGGCATCGAGCAGGGCGATCGCGCCGTCCTTGTCGAGGGGGTTGTTCTGGTTGCCGCACTTGGGCGACTGGATGCACGACGGGCAGCCGCTCGCGCACTCGCAGCTCGCGATGGCCTCCCGGGTGGCGCGGAGCCACGCGACCGCGGTGTGGAAGCCGCGTTCGGAGAAGCCGGCACCGCCGGGGTGGCCGTCGTAGACGAAGACGGTCAGCAGGCCCGTGTCGGCGTGGCGGGCGGTCGAGACGCCACCGATGTCCCAGCGGTCGCAGGTCGCGAAGAGCGGGAGCAGCCCGATCGAGCAGTGCTCGGCCGCGTGGGCCGCGCCCGGAACGTCGACGGCGGCGAGCCCGGCCTCGGCCACGACGTCGTCGGGGACCGTCCACCACACCGCCGTGGTGCGCAGGGTGCGCTCGGGCAGGTCGAGCGGCTCCTCCGAGACCACCTCGCCGCCGGGCTGGCGGCGCTTGAGGAACGAGACCACCTGGTGGGAGACGTCCACCTCGCCGAGCGCGAGCTCGCAGCCACCCCACGAGCGGCGCTCACGGGTGGCGACGATGCTGATGTCGGTCACCTCGCGAGCGGTGGTCGAGTAGGTCGGGTCGTCGCGGCGCATGGTCGCGACGTGGTGCTCGAGGTCGAGGTCCTCGACCAGCCAGGTCTCGCCCTGGTGGACGTAGACCGCGCCGGCGTGCGCCTGGTTGTGCGCGCCGCCGGCGTCGACCGTGCCCACCACCCGGCCGGTGCCGGCCTCGACCAGCTGCACCGTCGACCCGCCCGCCGACCGGATGTCGGCCAGGTCGGCGGCCCGGCTGCGGTCGGTCCAGAACCATCCCCGCGGCCGGCGGCGCAGCAGCCCCAGCGTCGTCAGCTCGTCGACCACGTCCCGCGCGGTCGAGCCGAAGAGGGGCAGGTCGGCCTCGGTGAGTGGCTGCTCCTGCGCGGCCGCGCACAGGTGTGGGCCCATGACGTGAGGGTTGGCCGGGTCGAAGACCGACGCCTCGACCGGTGCGCCGATCAGCTTGTCGGGGTGGGTCACCAGGTAGGTGTCGAGCGGGTCGTCCTTGGCGACCAGCACGCCGAGCGCGTCCTGGGCGCCGCGCCCGGCCCGCCCGACCTGCTGCCAGAACGCCGCCCGGGTGCCGGGAAAGCCGGCGATCAGCACGGCGTCCAGGCCGCTGATGTCGATGCCGAGCTCGAGGGCGTTGGTCGCCGCCAGCCCGACCAGGTCGCCGCGACGCAGCGCGGCCTCGAGCGCGCGCCGCTCCTCGGGGAGGTAGCCGCCGCGGTAGGCAGCGACGCGTCCCGGCAGCGACGGGTCGACCTCGGCCAGCAGCTCGGCGGCCGACAGCGCGACCTGCTCGGCGCCGCGCCGCGACCGGATGAACGCGAGGGTGCGGACGTCCTCGGCGACGAGGTCGGCCAGCAGGTCGGCGACCTCCGACGACGCGGCCCGGCGCACCGGGGCGCCGTTCTCGCCGACGTGGGAGGTGAACGGCGGCTCCCAGAGCAGGAGCGAGACCCGGCCGCGCGGGGAGTCGTCGCGGGTCAGCGCGACCACGTCGAGCCCGGTGAGCCGCGACGCGGTGACCTCCGGCTCGGCCACCGTCGCCGAGGCCAGCACGAAGGTCGGGTGCGCGCCGTACATCGCGCACACCCGCCGCAGACGCCGCAGCACGTGGGACACGTGCGCGCCGAAGACGCCGCGGTAGTGGTGGCACTCGTCGACCACGACGTACTGCACCGAGCCGAGCAGCCGCGACCACCGGTGGTGGGCGGGCAGCAGCGAGCGATGGAGCATGTCGGGGTTGGTCAGGACGTACTCGCCGAAGTCGCGGGTCCAGTCGCGCTCCTCGCGCGAGCTGTCGCCGTCGTGGGCGGCCAGTCGTACGTCGAGGCCCAGCGACGACAGGCCGGCGAGCTGGTCGTGGGCGAGGGCCTTGGTGGGGGCGAGGTAGAGCACCGAGGCGCCGCGCTCGCCGCGCGGACCACGGGCCGCGCGGATCGCCGAGAGCGCCGGGAGCTGGTAGGCCAGCGACTTCCCCGACGCGGTGCCCGTCGAGAGGATCACGTGGTCGCCGGCGTGCGCGGCGTCGGCGGCGACGACCTGGTGGCGCCAGGGCCGCGCCACGCCCTGGGCGGCGAAGGCGCCCCGCACGTCGTCGGGCACCCACCCGGGCCAGTCCTCGTGCACCGCCTCCCGGGCCGGGAGCACCTCGAGGTGCCGCAGCCGGTCCTCGCGCCCGGGCACGCCGGCCAGCCGACGGACCAGCGCGTCGACGGGCGGCAGGACGCCGGGACGGGAGGGGTTCACCCGCGCAGTCTGGCAAAGGGCGGGGACGCTGCCGGAGGTGGCGTCCGCCACCATCGCGACACCATGTGGAGAGGACTCCTGCGCAACACGTGGGACTCGTGGTTTGATACGACCCGAAAGAACACAGGGGCACGTGCGTGCCCACAGGCGTACTGTCCGAACGAGTTCGGGGACCGGGGAGCAGTCGTGGATCTCACCCTTGCGACACGCGAGGTGGATGGCCGTGCCGTCGTCGCGGTGGGCGGCGAGATCGACGTCTACACCGCGCCCAAGCTGCGCGACTGCATCACCGAGCTCGTCGGTGCCGGCACCTACGACATCGTGATCGACCTCGAGGCGGTCGAGTTCCTCGACTCCACCGGCCTCGGCGTGCTGGTCGGCGGCCTGAAGAAGGTCCGCGCCCACGACGGCTCGCTCGACCTGGTCTGCACCCAGGAGCGGCTGCTCAAGATCTTCCGGATCACCGGGCTGGCCAAGGTCTTCGTGATCCACGACTCCATCAGCATGGCCCCCGGGGCCTGACCCGCCGGCTGTCCCGCAGCCCGGCCCTGCGCCGCGCGCCACCACCCCTCCGGACGTGTCCGGAGGGGTTTTGTCATGCCCGGATCCGGCGCCCCAGTGTGGTCTGGGTCACGCTGCCCCGTGATCTGGGTCACGTCTGCGTAGACTCCGGCGCGTTCACGGATCTTTTCCAGCAGCAGCTCAAGTCCGAGGAGGACACGCATGACGGGGATCTTGCCCGCGGTCGTTGCCAAGCCCGAGCTCGAAGGCGGCAACCTCGTCCTGGTGGTCGTCGTCGCCCTGATCGCGCTCGCCGCGCTCGGGTTGGCCGCGATGTTCAGGTCGCAGGTGCTCGCCGCGGGCGAGGGCACCGACAACATGAAGACGATCGCCCAGGCCGTCCAGGAGGGCGCCAACGCCTACCTGCAGCGGCAGTTCCGGACCCTGGCCATCTTCGCCGCGATCGCGTTCTTCGCGCTGCTCGTGCTGCCGGCCGACGACACCACCGTGCGCATCTTCCGCTCGGTGTTCTTCATCATCGGCGCAGGCTTCTCGGCGGCGGTGGGCTATCTCGGCATGAACCTCGCCGTGCGCGCCAACCTGCGCGTCGCTGCCGCCGCAGAGACCACCGGCCGCGAGCCCGCCATGACCATCGGCCTTCGCACCGGCGCCATGGTCGGAATGCTGACCGTCGGCCTCGGCCTGCTCGGTGCCAGCCTCGTCGTCCTGTTCTTCCAGGACGAGGCGCCCGACGTGCTCGAGGGCTTCGGCTTCGGTGCCGCGCTGCTCGCCATGTTCATGCGGGTCGGCGGCGGCATCTTCACCAAGGCTGCCGACGTCGGCGCCGACCTGGTCGGCAAGGTCGAGCAGGGCATCCCCGAGGACGACCCGCGCAACGCCGCCACGATCGCGGACAACGTCGGCGACAACGTCGGCGACTGCGCCGGCATGGCCGCCGACCTCTTCGAGTCCTATGCCGTCACGCTGGTCGCCGCGCTGATCCTCGGTTCGCAGGCCTTCGGTGACAAGGGCCTCGTCTTCCCCCTGCTGATCCCGGCCATCGGTGCTCTCACCGCGGTCGCGGGCGTCTACCTGACCAAGCCCAAGGCGGACGAGAACGGCCTGACGACGATCAACAAGTCGTTCTACATCTCGTCGGGCATCGCCGCCGTGGCGAGCGTCGTGCTGTCCTACCTCTACCTGCCGAGCAGCTTCGCGGAGTTCACCAACATCGCCGTCGACCTCGCCGGCGCCGAGGGTGACCCCCGCTTCATCGCCGCCTCCGCAGTGGTCATCGGCATCGTGATGTCCGCAGGCATCCTGGCCCTCACCGGCTACTACACCGGCACGGAGTACCGCCCTGTCAAGGACGTCGGCAAGACCTCCCTGACCGGCCCGGCCACGGTCATCCTGTCCGGCCTCTCCGTCGGCTTCGAGTCGGCCGTCTACACCACGCTCGTCATCGGCGCCGCGGTCTTCGGCGCCTACCTCCTCGGCGGCGCGGCCCTCACGGTGTCCCTCTTCGCCGTCGCCCTGGCGGGTTGCGGCCTGCTGACGACCGTCGGCGTCATCGTCGCGATGGACACTTTCGGTCCCGTCTCCGACAACGCGCAGGGCATCGCTGAGATGTCCGGCGACGTGAGCGACGAGGGCGCGCAGATCCTCACCGAGCTCGACGCGGTCGGCAACACGACCAAGGCGATCACCAAGGGGATCGCGATCGCCACCGCGGTGCTGGCCGCGACGGCGCTGTTCGGCTCGTACGCCACGTCGGTGTTCGAGTCGCTCGCCGAGGCCAACGTCGGCATCGACGAGGCCTACCTACTGGACTTCAGCGTCTTCAACCCGGCGGTCATCGTCGGCGTGCTGCTCGGTGCGGCCGTGGTGTTCCTCTTCTCCGGCCTCGCCATCAACGCGGTCGCCCGCGCTGCCGGTGCGGTCGTGATGGAGGTCCGCCGCCAGTTCCGCGAGATCCCCGGGATCATGGAGGGCACCGGTCGACCGGAGTACGGCAAGGTCGTCGACATCGTCACCAAGGACTCGCTGCGCGAGCTCGTGACGCCCGGCATCCTCGCGGTGCTGGCCCCGATCGCGGTGGGCTTCGGCCTCGGCGCGACCGCCCTGGCCGGCTTCCTCGCCGGAGCGATCGGCACCGGCACGCTGATGGCCGTCTTCCTGGCCAACGCGGGTGGGGCGTGGGACAACGCCAAGAAGCTGGTCGAGGACGGCCACCACGGTGGCAAGGGCTCGGCCGCCCACGAGGCCACGATCATCGGGGACACCGTCGGCGACCCCTTCAAGGACACCGCCGGACCGGCCATCAACCCGCTCATCAAGGTGATGAACCTGGTCTCCCTGCTCATCGCGAGCGCGGTCGTCTCCCTGAGCGTCGGCGACGACCAGAACGACGTCCTGCGCATCGTGATCGCGCTGGCCGCGGTCGCGATCATCACGGTGGCGGTCGTCATCTCGAAGCGGCGCGAGGTCGCGATCGCCGACGACGGTGACAACACCGGCTCCAGCTCGCTGGCACCGCACCACGCCTGACCCGCACCACCCCGGACCCCGCGAGGGCCGGGTCGCTCCACCCGCCCCGGCGGCCGGTCGCTCCTGCGACCGGCCGCCGTCGGCGTTCCGGAGTCGGACGGGGCGGGACTCGCGAGCCGGCGGTCGTACGCCGGGGGGCGACCGAGGCGTCAGCGCCCCGGACGCCACCAGTTGCGCTCGCCGAGCAGCGTCATCGCCGCCGGCAGCAGCAGTCCGCGGACCACCGTGACGTCCAGCAGGATCGCCACGGTCATGCCGACCCCGACCTCCTTGACCGCGACCAGCTCGCCGGCGGCGAACCCGATGAACACCACCGAGATGGCCAGCGCGGCCAGGGTGACGACCGGGCCGGACGCGGTGATGCCCGCGAGCACCGCGCGGTCGTTGGCTGCCCGGGCGCCGGGTGCGGGGACCGGCCGGTTGCGACGCGCCGGAGGGGGGAAGTCCCACTCCTCCTTGATGCGGGCGACGAGGAACACGTGGTAGTCCATCGAGAGCCCGAAGGCGAACATGAACAACAGCAGCGGCGTGGTCAGGTCGAGGCTGCCGGTCGCGGTCCCGCCGAGCAGCGGGCCGCCCCAGCCGTGCTGGAAGACCAGCGTGACGATCCCGAGCATGGCCGCCAGCGAGAGCAGGTTGAGCAACAGGGTCTTCACGGCGATGACCGGCGCCCCGGTGAGCCGCAGCAGGAGCAGGCCGGCCACGAGCACGACCGCCGCGACGGCCAGCGGCGCACGCTCGGCCAGCGCGGCGCGCGCGTCGACCAGCTCCGCGGCGGGCCCGCCGACCTGCACGCGTACGTCGTCGCCGAGCGCGCGGACGTCGGCGACCACCCGCTGCGCCGCCGGTCCGCTGGTGGTGCCCTCGGGCATCACGGTGTAGCGGCTCCAGCCGTCGGGCAGGCCGTCGCGCAGGAAGACGTCCTCCACGTCGTCGAGCGCCGCCATCTCCTCGGCCAGCGCGGTGAGCCGCGGATCGTCGGGCTGCGCGTCGACCAGCACGTCGATCGGTGCGGTCGCGACGTCGGGGTAGTCGCGCTCGATCACCTCGACGACGGTGCGGGCCTCGCTGCCAGGGGGCAGCGACCGCGCGTCGGAGGCGCCCAGCTCGAGGCCGAGCAGGGGAGCGGCCAGCACCAGGAGGAACCCGGTCGAGGCCAGGAGGACGGGCCACGGACGCGCCTGCGCCAGGCGCGCGAGCCGGGCGAGCACCGAGCGCTCGGGCGCACGCGCGGGCCGTCCCCACGCGCCGCGGTCGGCGGCGGGCACCCGCCGGTGCGCCACGGCCAGCAGCGCGGGGGTCAGGGTGAGGCCGGCGGCGGTGACGACGGCGACCGCGACCAGCCCGCCGACCGCCATGCCGGTGAGCAGCGGGTCGCCCAGCAGCAGCAGGGCCGCCACGGCCGAGCCGACCGTGACGCCGGAGACCAGCACTGTGCGCCCGGCGGTGGCCAGCGTCCTGCCGAGCACCGCCTCGAGGTCCGGACGACGACCGGCGGCCGCGCGCTCCTCGCGGAAGCGGGCCAGCACGAGCAGGCTGTAGTCGACGCAGAGACCCAGGCCCAGCACCGTGACGACGTTGACCGCGAAGTCGCTGACCGAGGTCACGCCCGCCAGGCCCGCGAGCGCCAGCAGCGAGACGGAGACGGCGGCGAGCGCCGCGGCGACCGGCAGCACGCCGGCGACGAGTCCGCCCAGCGCCACGGCGAGCAGCACGAGGAGCACCACGAGGGCAGCGCCCTCGCCGCGGGCCGCGTCCTGGATGGCCTGGTCGGTGAAGGTCCGCTCAGCCAGCAGGTCGCCGCCGACGGCGACGTCGGGGAAGGGCGTCTCGCGCAGCGCGTCGGCGATGCGGTCGGCCAGGGCGAGGGCATCGTCGTCGCCGAGTGCGTGGTCGAGGTCGACCTCGACCACCGCGCTGCTGCGGTCCTCGGCCGTGAGCTCGTAGGCGCCGGTCGTCCACGGGTCGCGGACGTCGACCACGCCGGGCAGCTCGCGGATCGCGAAGAGCACCTCGCTGGCCGCCTCGCTGGTGGCCGCGTCGACGGGGTCGGCGCCCGAGAGCACCGCGACCACCTGCTCGCCCTCGGTGTCGAGGGCATCGAGCCGCTGGTCGACGACGGTCGACTCGGCCCCGGCGCGCGGGCCCACGTCCTCGGCGCGGTCGAAGACCGATCCGCCCAGCACGGCACCCGCCACCACCAGCACCGCCCACAGGGCCAGCACCACCGTCCGCCGGCGGTGCACCCACCGGCCCATCCGCTCCAGCACGCGGTGACTCTAGTCACGCCGGGGCCGCCCGGGGCGGGCGTCCACCGGAGGGGTCGTCCGACGTCAGCGCTCGCCGAAGTGGGGCCGGGTCAGCTCGTCGGCCAGCCCACCGAGCGCGGTGTGGTCGTCGGTGTCACCGGGGTGCGACCCCTGCAGCCACTGGGCGAACGACCAGATCTCCGAGAGGCGCCACTCGAGGTCGAACAGCCGCACGATCTGCGCGTCGTGGTCGACGTCGCGGCCCTCGCGCACCAGCGTGGCGAGGTCGCGCTCGCGCGGCGCCAGCAGCATCGACTCCCAGTCGACGAGCCACGTACGACCCCGGGCCAGCCACTGGTTGCGCACGTGCGGCTCGCCGTGGGTGACCACGTAGGACGCCGGGTCGGCGAGCGCGAGCAGCCGCGCGTGCTCGCGTGCCCAGCCGCCGACAGCGGCGACGTGGTCGAGCACGAGCTCGCGCGCCGCCGGGCCGAGTGGCCCGGCCCAGTCGCGCTGGAGCAGGTCGCGCAGCAGGACCGGCAGGTCGGGAGGGATCTCGCTCGACCACGCGCGTGCGGCGGCGGGCACAGGCGCCGCGTGCAGCGCGGCGAGCAGGTCGGGCAGCTCCGGGACGGACGCCTCCGGTCGCTCGCCCTCCAGCCAGCCGGTCACGCTGGCCGTCCGCGCGCCCAGCGACACGGTGAAGGCACCGTCGGTGTTCGGCAGCGATGGCCACACGAAGGGGAGGTCGAGGGCGGCCGCCGAGGCGTACGCCGCCTCGAGGGTGGCCCGCGTGTGGCGGGGCAGGTCGGGGTCGAGGGTGAGGAAGAGGATCGGCTCCCCGGCCACGTCCACCCGCCAGTGGTGCGCTCCCCAGCCGACGGGCAGGTGCTCGACGGCGCCCGCGCGCGGCTCCCAGTGGCGACGGACGAGCGCCAGCACCTCGTCGTCGCTCACGTCCGGGGGTCGTTCGAGCACCGCTGCATCGTGGCACGGCGGGTCTGCGAGGCTGGTGCCATGCCGTCCGACCTCGACCTCGCCGCGCCGCTGCGCGAGGCCCTGCGCGCCGCCGACTTCACCTACGACCGGGTCGCCGAGGCGATCGGGGAGGAGGCCCACCGGGCGCTCGGGCGCAACGAGACCCTGCCCGCGCTGCGGCGTACGACGTCGGGCTCGCCGCTCGACACCCTGGTCCGCCTGTTCCTGCTGCAGGCGCCGGTCGCGCGCGACGCGGCCGAGCGGGCGCTGCCGGGCCTGGTCGACCGGCTCTGCAACGCCGGCCTGCTCGAGCAGAGCGTGGCCGAGGTGGCCGCCCGCACCGACTGCCGGCCGTACGCCACCGACGAGCGCGACCTGTGGGTGGTCTCCGACCTGACCCCCGGCCTCGACGGCGCGCCGGTCGCCGTCGGGCCCGACCACGTCCTGGGCATCTCCAGCGCGTCGACGAGCCTGGCGCAGCTGACCATGCGCGAGCCGGTCGGCAGCGCCCTCGACCTGGGCACCGGCTGCGGGGTGCAGGCGCTGCACCTCGCGGCGCACGCGGGCGCCGTCGTGGCCACCGACGTCAACGAGCGGGCGCTGTGGATGACGCGGCTCAACGCGGCGCTCAACGACGTCGAGGTCGACGTCCGCGACGGGTCGTTCTTCGAGCCGGTGGCCGGCGAGCGCTTCGACCTGATCAGCACCAACCCGCCCTTCGTGATCTCCCCGGCGACGGGGGAGCGGCTGGTCTACCGCGACTCCGGCCTGCCCGGCGACCGCGTCGTCGAGCACATCGTCCGCACCGGGCCCGACCACCTCACCGAGGGCGGCTGGCTCCAGGTGCTGGCCAACTGGGCGATCGTGGACGGCCGCCCGTGGGACGAGCGGATCGGCTCCTGGCTGCGCGACGACTGCGACGCGCTCGTCGTGCAGCGCGAGACGCTCGACCCCGCGGCCTACGTCGAGCTGTGGCTCAAGGACAGCGGGCACCACGGCCGCCCCGGCTACGCCGAGCGCTACGACACCTGGCTGTCGTGGCTGGAGGAGGTCGGCATCGAGGGCGTCGGGTTCGGCTGGATCAACGTCCGGCTCGGCGGCACCGGGCAGGTGGGCTCGCGTCACGACCTGCTCGAGTGGCCCTACGACGTGGAGCAGCCCATCGGCCCGGCGATCCACGCCTGGGGCGAGTCGGTCGCCGACCTGCGCGGGCTCTCCGACGAGGCGCTGCTCGCGACCCGGCTGCGGGCCCGCGAGGACGTGCAGCAGGAGACCATCGGCCGGCCCGGCGCCGAGGACCCGGAGGCGATCGTGCTGCGCCAGCAGCGCGGCTTCCGGCGCGCCCGTACCGCCGACACCGTCGAGGCCGCGCTCGTCGGGGCGAGCGACGGCGACCTGACGCTGGGGCAGGTGCTGGGCGCGCTGGGCACGCTGCTCGGGCGGGACGAGGCCGAGCTCCGGGCGACCTACGTCCCCACGGTGCGCGAGCTGCTGGGCGAGGGCTTCCTGACGCTCGGCTGAGCCCGGTTCGTTGGGTCGGGCACGTGTGGGTACTGCCCCGCCAGGACCAGACCACCGAGACCGAGGAGCAGTGATGGCCGAGTCCCACGTCAGCGACGAGCTCTGGGAGGACTTCCACGAGGTGGTCAACATGACCTCGCGCGAGCTCTCCGACTGGCTGCGCACCGAGGCGGCCGCAGAGGACGGCACGGCCGAGACCGGCCTGCCCGAGCTCGAGGTCGGCGAGTCGGTCGTCGCGATCCTGGCCAAGCGGCGCACCGACCTCACCCCCGACGACGTCGACACCATGCAGCTGGTGGTCGACCAGGTGCGCACCATCCGCGGCGACGAGCCCGAGCCCGAGGCGTACGACGACTCCGTGCGCCGCGCCCTGATGCTCCTCGGCCACGACCCCCTCCGCCCCACCGGGGAGTGAGCCGGGGGCCACCCCGCCGGGTGGTTCGGTCGGCGCGCTTGTGTCGGCAGGTGGTCAAAAGACGTTCGCTCGTTGACGTGACGCCGCTCACATGCCTACGTTGCACATCGGCTCCTTGCCACCTCGGGATACAGGAGAACCCACTGATGAAGCACCCCCTCCGCGCAGGGCTCACGGCCGCCGCCGGCGCCGCCCTCTGCCTGCCCCTGCTGTCCGTGACCACCGTCGCCACGGCGCACGAGGGCCACGACGACACTGCCGCGCCACCGCCGTCCAAGCAGTTCCAGAAGGTCACCCTCAACGACCGGCCGGGTGAGCCGATCGACCTCGCTGTGCTGCCCGACGGCGACGTGCTGCACACCACCCGCGCCGGCGTGATCTGGCACAACGACGCCCAGACCGGCACCAACCGTGTCGCCGGCCGCATCCCGGTCTACCTCCACGATGAGGAGGGCCTGCAGAGCATCGCCCTCGACCCGGGCTTCGACGGCAAGAAGAACACCTGGATCTACCTCTACTACTCCCCGCCGCTCGACACGCCCGCCGACGACCAGAGCACCGCCTCGATCAACGAGGGCGACGCACCGGAGAAGGGCACGGCCGCGGACTTCGAGGCCTTCAAGGGCTTCCTGCGGCTCTCGAAGTTCCGCTTCGTCGACGGCCAGGTCAAGCTCGGCTCCGAGCGCAAGGTGCTCGACGTCCCCGTCGACCGCGGGATCTGCTGCCACGTCGGCGGCGACATCGTCTTCGACTCGGCGGGCAACCTGATCCTGTCCACGGGCGACGACTCCAACCCGTTCCAGTCCGACGGCTACGTGCCGCTCGACGAGCGCAAGGACCGCAACCCCGCCTTCGACTCCCAGCGCACCTCGGCCAACACCAACGACCTGCGCGGCAAGATCCTGCGGATCACGCCCAAGGCCAAGGGCGGCTACACGATCCCCAAGGGCAACCTGTTCAAGCCCGGGACGCCGAAGACCCGCCCGGAGATCTACTCGATGGGCTGGCGCAACCCGTTCCGCATCGAGATCGACCCCCGCACCGACGACCTGTGGGTCGCCGACTACTCGCCCGACGCGAAGAAGTCGAAGGCCAGCCGCGGCCCCGCGGGTCACGGCAAGTGGGCGATCGTGGACGGCCCCGGCAACTACGGATGGCCCTACTGCGCCACCGCCAAGCTGCCCTACACCGACTACAACTTCGCCACCGACAAGAGCGGCAAGAAGTTCGACTGCGCCGCGCCGGTCAACACCTCGGTGCACAACACCGGCAAGCGCCGGCTGCCGCCGGTGGAGCAGCCGGAGGTCTGGTACTCCTACGGGAAGTCCAAGCAGTTCCCCAAGCTCGGCAAGGGCGGCATCGCCCCGATGGCCGGCCCCGCCTACCAGTTCGACCGCAAGCTGACCCGCGGCAAGAACCCCGTCGCGTGGCCCGAGCGCTACGACGGCACCCCGCTGTTCTACGAGTGGACCCGCGACTACATCAAGGGCATCCACGTCGACGGCACCAAGGTCGGCATCGAGGACGTGCTCCGCGGCTTCGTCGTGGACAACCCGATGGACATGGAGTTCGGCCCCGACGGCGCGCTCTACGTGCTCGAGTACGGCGACGGCTACTTCGCGGAGAACCCCGACGCCCAGCTCTCGCGCATCGACTTCGTCGGCAAGGGCGGCAACCGCAGCCCGATCCCGAAGATCACCGCGGAGCCCACCGCCGGCCGCGCGCCCCTGACGGTGGCGTTCAGCAGCAAGGGCACCAAGGACCCCGACGGGGACAAGAAGCTGCGGTACGCCTGGGACTTCGACGGTGACGGCAAGGTCGACAGCCGCAAGCGCAGCGGCACCTGGACCTACACCCAGGACGGCAGCTACCGCGCCTCCCTGCGGGTCACCGACAAGGGCGGACGCCGCGCCTCGGCCGACGTCGACGTCCTCGTGGGCAACCAGGCCCCGGAGATCGAGTTCGTCACCCCGGTCGAGGACCAGCCGTTCCGCTTCGGCGACACGGTGGCCTACGAGCTCAAGATCACCGACGACGAGCCCGTCGACTGCAGCCGCGTCACCGTGACGTACGTGCTCGGCCACGACACCCACGGCCACCCGCAGTCCACGGCCACGGGGTGCTCGGGCTCGCTGGTCACGACCGTGCCCGGCGGCCACGACCCGGCCACCGACGACCTCGCGGCCGTCTTCGTCGCCGAGTACACCGACACCGGGTCGGTGCCCGGCCTCAGCGGCTACGCCGAGGTCGTGCTCGACCCGGCCGGCTGACGCAGAGCTCCGACAGCTCCCCGACAAACCAGGAAGAAGGCACAGATGTGTTACGGATATGACGGCGACGCCGCCCTGCGCGAGTCGCTCGAGAGGAAGGGCGCGAGTCGCCGAGGCCTGATCCGCGGTGCCGCGGCGGGTGCAGCCGGCGCCGCGGTGCTCGCCGGTGGCCCGGCGTTCGCCGGGAAGCCCGGCAGCCACCCCGGCAAGGGCCACGGCCACGGCCACGGCCACGATCACGGACGGCAGAAGGAGGTGCCGACCGACCTGATCAGCATCCAGCTCTACACGCTGCGGGACGCGATGACCGACAACGCCGGCGTCCTGCAGCAGCTCGACCAGCTGGCGAAGTTCGGCTACGAGCGCGTCGAGCGGGCCGGTCTCTACCCCAACGCCGGTCTCGACACCGCGGCCAAGCTCAAGGCGGAGTTCGACGCCCGCGGCATCTGGGCCTCCTCGAGCCACGACGAGATCAGCACGGTCGACGGCGACGCCACCCGGCTCGACCCGGCCAAGCTCAACAAGAAGCTCGACGACGCCAACACCTTCCGCCAGAAGTACATCGTCGTGCCCTACCTCAACTCCACCAGCAAGGCCGACTGGCAGCGGTGGGCCGAGCAGATGAACACCGAGGCAGCGGCGGCCAGGCGGCGCGGGCTGCGCTACGGCTACCACAACCACGCCCACGAGTTCACGATCGACCTCGGCGGCGGCCTGACGCCGTGGGACATCCTCACCAGCGAGCTCGACCGTCGGCTGGTCCACCTCGAGGTCGACCTCTACTGGGCCTACACCGGTGGCGTGAACACCGGGGCGGCCGACCCGCTGCGGTTCGCCATCGACGTGATCCGCTCGGCGCCGCAGGAGGTCCGCCAGTACCACGTCAAGGACCGCCACGGCGCCGACGCCGCCGCGCTCTACGAGCAGGAGCCCGGCGACATGGCCGACCTCGGCCTCGGCGTCATCGACTTCCCGGCCATCTTCAAGAAGCACCAGGCCGAGGAGTACATCGTCGAGAACGACACCCCGGACTTCCACCCGGCGGCGACCGCCAACACGGGGTTCCGCTACCTGGAGGGCCTGGAGTTCTGACCCGGCAGACAGCCTGACGTGCTCGGGCCCCGCGTCCTGGTGGCGTGGGGCCCGAGCCGTCCCCGGGCACCTTGCCGGGGCACCGCCGGTCCCCTCCCGGGCGCTCACTGTGGACTGCGAGGAGTGGCGATCTCGGAATGTGGCGCTACCGTTGCGGCGCTGAGCAACATCGCAGCGCACACCTTGAGGGAGCAAACACACGTGGCAAAGCTCGTCATCGTCGAGTCCCCGGCGAAGGCCCGCACCATCGGCGGGTACCTCGGCGCGGACTACGTCGTCGAGTCCTCGATCGGTCACATCCGTGACCTGCCCAACAACGCCGCCGACACCCCGGCCAAGATCAAGGACAAGCCCTGGGGCCGGCTGGCCGTCGACGTCGACAACGGGTTCGAGCCCTACTACGTCGTGCCCCGCGACAAGAAGAGCCACATCGCCAAGCTGAAGAAGCTGGTCAAGGAGGCCGACGCCCTCTACCTCGCCACCGACGAGGACCGCGAGGGCGAGGCCATCGCGTGGCACCTGCTCGACGAGCTCAAGCCGCCGAAGGGCCTGCCGGTCCACCGGATGGTCTTCCACGAGATCACCAAGCCCGCGATCCTCGCCGCGGTCGAGAACCCGCGCGAGATCAACGAGGACCTCGTCGAGGCCCAGGAGGCGCGCCGCATCCTCGACCGCCTCTACGGCTACGAGGTCTCCCCGGTGCTGTGGAAGAAGGTCATGTCGGGCCTGTCCGCGGGCCGCGTGCAGTCGGTGGCCACCCGCCTGGTCGTCGACCGCGAGCGGGAGCGGATGAAGTTCCGCGTCGCGTCCTACTGGGACCTCGACGCCACCTTCGACGCCGGCACCGGCCACGACCCGCGGATGTTCCCCGCCAAGCTCTACAGCGTCGACGGCGTGCGGGTGGCCCGCGGCGCCGACTTCGACAACACCGGCGAGCTCAAGGGCAAGGCGGAGCGCGTCCACCTCAGCCGCGCCGACGCCGAGGCGCTCGCCGCCGGCCTGGGCGAGGCGTCGTACGCCGTGCGCTCGGTCGAGTCCAAGCCCTACCGCCGCTCGCCGTACGCCCCCTTCCGCACGACCACGCTGCAGCAGGAGGCCAGCCGCAAGCTCGGCATGAGCGCCAGCGTGACGATGTCGGTCGCGCAGCGGCTCTACGAGAACGGCTTCATCACCTACATGCGCACCGACTCGACCACGCTCTCGGGCGCCGCGGTGGGTGCCGCGCGCGACCAGGTGCGCGAGCTCTACGGTGCCGAGTACCTCCCCGACTCGCCGCGCACCTACGCCTCCAAGGTGAAGAACGCCCAGGAGGCGCACGAGGCGATCCGGCCGGCCGGCGACACGTTCCGCACGCCCGCGCAGACCGGTCTGTCCGGCGAGCAGTTCCGCCTCTACGAGCTGATCTGGATGCGCACCGTCGCCTCGCAGATGAAGGACGCCGTCGGCAACTCCGTCACCATCCGCATCGGCGGCGCCGCCGACGACGGCCGTGACGTCGTCTTCAGCTCGAGCGGTCGCACGATCACCTTCCACGGCTTCCTCAAGGCCTACGTCGAGGACATCGACGACGCCTCCAAGCGCCGCGACGACGCAGAGACGCGACTGCCCAACCTCACCGAGGGCGCCGGTGTCTCGGCGGCCACGCTGACCCCCGAGGGCCACGAGACCAAGCCGCCGTCGCGCTACACCGAGGCGACGCTCATCAAGGAGCTCGAGGACCGCGAGATCGGCCGCCCGTCGACCTACGCCTCGATCATCGGCACGATCCTCAACCGCGGCTACGTCTACAAGAAGGGCACCGCGCTGGTGCCGGCCTGGCTGGCGTTCTCGGTCGTCCGGCTGCTGGAGGAGCACTTCCCGCGCCAGGTGTCCTACGAGTTCACCGCCGACATGGAGGACGTCCTCGACGACATCGCCAGCGGCCGGCGCGACCGCGCCAGCGAGCTGGGGGAGTTCTACTACGGCTCCGGCGACGTGACCGGCCTCAAGACGCTGGTGACCGAGCTCGGCGACATCGACGCCAAGGAGATGGCGACCTTCCCCATCGGGGATGGGATCAACCTGCGGGTCGGCCGCTACGGCCCCTACGTCGAGGGCCCGGCGCCCGAGGACGGCGACGGCGCCCCGGTGCGGGCCAACGTGCCCGACGACCTGCCGCCCGACGAGCTCACCGTGGCGAAGGCCAAGGAGCTGCTGGCCAACCCGGCCGGCGAGGAGCAGGTGGTCGGCAACCACCCCGACACCGGCCTCCAGATCGTGGCGAAGAACGGCCGCTTCGGGCCCTACGTCACCGAGGTGCTGCCCGACGACGCGCCCAAGTCGGCCAAGCCGCGCACCGGCTCGCTGTTCTCGTCGATGACGCTCGACACGGTGACCCTCGAGCAGGCGGTCAAGCTGCTCGACCTGCCCCGCATCGTCGGCGTCGACGACGACGGCACCGAGATCACCGCGCAGAACGGTCGCTACGGGCCCTACCTCAAGAAGGGCACCGACTCGCGCTCGCTCACCAGCGAGGACCAGATCTTCGACATCACCCTCGACCAGGCCAAGGCGATCTACGCCCAGCCCAAGCAGCGCGGCCGCGGCGCGGCCACCCCGCCGCTCAAGGAGCTCGGCAACGACCCCGTCTCCGGCCAGCCGGTCGTGGTGAAGGCCGGACGCTTCGGCGAGTACGTCACCGACGGCGAGTACAACGCCACCCTCCGCAAGGACGACACGGTCGAGTCGATCACCCTCGAGCGGGCGGCTGAGCTGCTCGCCGAGCGCCGCGAGCGCGGTCCGGCCAAGAAGGCGGCCAAGAAGGGCGCGAAGAAGGCGCCCGCCAAGAAGGCCGCCGCGAAGAAGACCGCTGCCAAGAAGACGACCGCCAGGAAGACGACGACGAAGAAGGCTGCCAAGAAGTCCTGAGGCCCTCCCCCCGCACGGGGGGTGACCGCGCGAGCTCGCGGACGTACCGTCCGGAGATGACCCCCCGCCTGCGCGGCCTCGCCCTGCTCGTCGCCCTGCTGCTGCCGCTCGCCACGGTGGCTGCGCCCCCCGCGTCGTCCGCGCCGTCGCGCACGACGTACGACGTGCTGGGCGACTCCTACGGATCCGGCTACGGCGTGCCGCCCTACGGTGCGTGCGGGCGTTCGCAGTCGGCCTACGGCGTGCTGGTCGACGGGCGCGCGCGGCTCGACCTCGACGACTTCGTCGCGTGCGCCGGGGCGACGACCACCTCGCTGGTCGCGGGCGGGCAGCTCGACGCCCTCGACGACGACACCGACCTCGTGCTGCTGAGCATCGGCGGCAACGACATCGGGTGGTCGTCGGCGGTCGTGGCCTGCCTGGGCGGTTCGGACGCGGCGTGCGCCGGCGCGCTCGCCGTCGTGCGGGGTCGCGTGGTCACCCAGCTCCCGGGCCTGCTCGACGCGCTCCACGACGGGATCGAGGCGGCCCCTCCCGAGGCCCGGGTGATCGTCACCGGCTACCCCCGGCTGTTCTCGCCCGAGCACGGCGCCTACCTGGGCGCCACCCCCGCCGAGCAGGAGGCGCTCAACGACGGCGCCGACCTGCTCAACTCGGTCATCGCCGCCGCCGCGCGCCGGCACGGCTTCGACGTCGTGGACGTGACGTCGCGGTTCGTCGGCCACGGCGTCAACGCGCCCGACCCGTGGATCCTCGGTCCCGCCGACCCGGGCGCCTTCCACCCGACGCTCGCCGGCTACCAGGCGTACGCCGGCGCCGTGACCGCGGCGATCAAGCCGGGCCGGCAGCGCTGACGGCGCACTTCATTCCTCGGTCTCTGGTGCGCGGCCGGCGCTGGTGGTTGGGTGGGGCCACGGTGGGACGCGTGACCATGGGGGGATCGCGCCACCGTGGACGGAAGTGACGCCATGGCCACCACATCCCACACCTCCCGGACCACCCTGCTCGCCGCGCTCACCCTGCTCCTGAGCCCCCTCCTCGTGGTCCAGGCGTCCGCGCCGGCCAGTGCGGCGGTCAGCGTGTTCCCGGTGCCGACCAGCAACGCCGGCCTGGGCCGGATCACCACGGCGCCGGACGGCACCATGTGGTTCGTGATGCGCGACGCCAACAAGGTCGGACGCATCACCCCGGGCGGAGCGATCACCGAGTTCCCCCTCGGGCCGACGACGGTCGCCAGCGCGCGCGTCATGGACCTCGACGTCTCGCCCGACGGCAGCGTCTGGGTGGTCTACGACCAGGGGTGGAAGGCCGCGCGGCTCGACCCGGCGACCGGGGGCCTCGACGTCTACGACCTGGGCGGTGAGCCCTACGGCGGCGCGGTGCGGGTCGGACCCGACAACGCGGCCTGGATCACCATGAACTACGACGAGTCCGGGATCGTCCGCGCCGTTCCCGGCCAGCCGGTCACCTGGGCGGCCAACGCGCCGGAGTGCAAGGACCTGCTGGGCGAGGCCACGGACGGCTCCATGTGGTGCCAGGGCGCCGCGCTCACCACGTTGGTCAAGGTCGGGCCCGACGCCAACAACGGGGTGACCTACCCGCTCCCCTCGGACGCGACCTACCCCATGGGTCTCGCGGGCGGGCCCGTCGGCTCGATCTGGTTCACCCGCAGCACCACGCCGGGGTTCGCCAGCCCCGCCGACGGATCGGTCGGATACCTCGACCAGGCGAGCGGCACCACGCAGATCTGGCGGACGGGGTCGCGGTCCGCACCGCACGACATCGTCCGCGGTCCCGACGACCAGATGTGGTTCACCAACCGCGGCGCGGCACCCGGCATCGGCCACATCTCGGCCACCGGTGTCGGTGCGATCAGCTCGGTCGGCAACTACGAGCCGACCTCGCTGACCTTCGGTCCCGACGGCGCGATCTGGTTCACCGACGAGACCAACAACTCGATCGTCCGGGTCACCACCGACGAGCTGCAGACCACCGACGTCGACCTCGGTGACGGGGTCACGATGACCCCGCCGACGACGCCCACGCGGGCGGTCGGCAAGCTGCCCAAGGCCAAGGGCGTCACCCCCGTGCGGCGGGCGAAGGTCGCGGTGCGCGTGGTCTGCCCGAAGGGCGCCGCAGGAGGCTGCGCCGGCCGGGCCGGTCTCGAGCTGGCGAAGGGCGGCAAGGCGATCGCCTCGAAGAAGGCGTACCGGATCAAGGCGGGGCGGAAGAAGACCGTGATGGTGAAGCTGTCGCGCAAGGGGATCCGCTCGCTGCGACCCGGGCGCGTCGTCAAGGTGCGTGTCGAGCTGACCGCGCCCGGATCGAGGAAGGTGCTGGCCAAGCGGACCATCAGGGTCCGCCGAGGCTGACCCCGGCGCTGTCCCAGCCCGCCCGTAGGGTGTGCCCGTGAGCGCAGGCGTGTATTCGGAGACCGGGCTCTTCGTGTGCTTCGAGGGCGGCGAGGGCGCGGGGAAGTCCACCCAGTCGCGACTCCTGCGCGACTGGCTGGTGGCCCGCGGCTCGTCCGTGCTGCTCACCTTCGAGCCCGGCGACACCCCGGTCGGCAAGGAGCTGCGCCGCATCGTGCTCGACCCGGCCACCGGCGAGCTGTCCGACCGCACCGAGGCCCTGCTCTACGCCGCCGACAAGGCCGAGCACGTCGACCATGTCGTGCTGCCCGCGCTGGCCCGCGGCGAGGTCGTCATCACCGACCGCTACGTCGACTCCGCGCTGGCCTACCAAGGGGCGGGCCGCACCCTCGACGTGGCCGAGGTCGAGGCCGTCGCCCGGTGGGCCACCGCCGACCTGCGCCCCCACCTGACGATCGTCCTCGACCTGGCGCCGGAGACCGGGTTCGACCGGTTCACCGAGCGCGACCGGATCGAGGGCCAGTCGCCGGAGTTCCACCAGCGGGTGCGCCAGGGCTTCCTCGACCTCGCGGCCGCCGACCCCGACCACTACGTCGTGCTCGACGCCCGGGCCCCGCGCGAGGAGATCGCCGCCGCCGTCCAGCAGCGGATCGCGCCCCTCCTGGAGCGGGCGTGAGCACCGCGGCCGGGACCGTGTGGTCCGACCTCGTCGGCCAGCGGCCGACGATCGAGGTGCTCCAGCGCGCGGCGGCCGGGCAGGGCATGACCCACGCCTGGCTCTTCACCGGCCCACCGGGCTCGGGGCGCTCCAACGTCGCGCGGGCGTTCGCGGCGGCGCTGCAGTGCGAGCAGCGCACCGGCTGCGGCGAGTGCGAGGCGTGCCGCCTCGGCCTCCGGGGCTCCCACCCCGACATCACCTGGGTCAAGTCGGAGACCTCCGTGCTCTACGTCGACGACATGCGCGACCTGGTGCAGTCGGCGGCCAAGTTCCCGTCCATCGGCCGCTGGCAGATCGTGGTGATCGAGGACGCCGACCGACTCGGCACCCCGGAGAACCCCCGCACGGGCAACGCGCTCCTCAAGGCGATCGAGGAGCCGACGCCCAAGACGGTGTGGCTGCTGTGCGCCCCGACCGTGCGCGACGTGCTGCCGACCATCCGCTCGCGCTGCCGCACGCTGACGCTCGCGACGCCCGGCACCCGTGACGTCGCGGCGTTCCTGACCCGCGACGAGGGCATCTCCGAGACCATGGCCGGCTTCGCCGCGCGCGCCAGCCAGGGCCACATCGGCCGGGCGCGCGCCCTGGCCCTCGACGAGCAGACCCGCGCGCGGCGGCGCGAGGTGACCAGCATCCCGGCCCGGTTGACGTCGCTGGGCGCGTGCATGACCGCGGCGACCAGCCTCGCCGAGCTCGCCAAGGCCGAGACCGAGGCGATCACCGCCGACGCCGAGCGCCGCGAGCTCGAGGAGCTGCAGGCGATCTTCGGCAGCGAGCGCAAGGACACGACCAGCTGCTCCTACCGCGCCGCGCTCGCGGGCCTGGAGAAGCTGCAGAAGCAGAAGGCCAAGCGCCGCGTGCTCGACGTGATCGACCGGGCCCTGATGGACCTCGTCTCGGTCTACCGCGACGCGATCGCGGTCTCCGTCGGGGCGCCCGGGCTGCTGGTCAACGAGGAGCTGCGCGACGACGTCGCCGTCCTCGCCAGGGCGGCGTCGCCCGAGCAGCTGCTCCGCATGATCGACGCCATCTTCACCGCCCGCGAACAGATGCTGGAGTTCAACGTGCCCCCTCAGCTGGCGCTCGAGTCCATGACCGTCGCCCTGCAGCTGCCCGGGGGTCGCTGATGCGCAAGGTGCTCGCCATCATCGCGGTCATGGCGCTGGCGCTGACCGCGTTCGTCGCGGTCGGCCTCGCGGTGCAGGGCTCGCCCGACTCCTCCAGCGGGCCCGCGGTGCGGCCGACGCCGTCGCCGACCACCCCGCCGCCCGCGAGCGTGACCGAGCCACCCGCGCCCGACCTCGCCGACTTCTACTCCCAGCGCATCGACTGGCAGCCCTGCGAGAGCAACGACGACCACGAGTGCGGCACGCTCACCGTGCCGGTCGACTACGCCGACCCGCAGGCCGAGACGATCGACCTCGCGCTGCTCCGCGTCCCGGCCCGCGGCGCGCGGGTCGGCTCCCTGGTGGTCAATCCCGGCGGCCCCGGGGCCCGCGGCACGACGTACGCCGCGGCGGGCGGCCAGGTCTTCCGCGAGGCGCTGCTCGACGCGTTCGACATCGTCGGCTTCGATCCGCGCGGGGTGGGCGAGTCGGCGCCGGTCGACTGCCTCAGCGACGCAGACCTCGATGCCTACCTCAGCGCCGACCCGACGCCCGACACCGCCGCCGAGCGCGCCGACTACCGCGCCTCCGTGCTGGACTTCGGCGAGCAGTGCGCGGCGAGCTCCGGCCCCGTCGTCGCCCACGTGACCACGACCGAGGCCGCCCGCGACATGGACGTGCTGCGCGCGGCGCTGGGGGAGGAGACGCTGTCCTACTTCGGCGCCTCCTACGGCACCAAGCTCGGCGCGACCTATGCCGAGCTCTTCCCCGAGCGGGTGGGTCGCTTCGTCCTCGACGGCGCGGTCGACGTCTCCCTCGACGCCAAGTCGCTCGCGCTCGAGCAGGCCGCCGGCTTCGAGACCGCGCTGCGCGCCTACGTGCAGAACTGCCTCGACACCACCGACAACTGCTTCCTCGGCGACACCGTCGACGAGGGCCTCGCCACCATCAGGGACCTCCTCGACAGCATCGAGGAGGAGCCGCTGCCGGCGGGCGACCGCGAGCTGACGGTGGGCAACGCGTTCTACGGCATCATCACGCCGCTCTACAACCGTGACTACTGGTTCCTGCTGAGCACGGCCCTCACCTCGGCGCTGGACGGCAAGGGCTCGGCCCTGATGACGCTCGCCGACGCCTACGCCTCGCGCAACCCCGACGGCAGCTTCGCCGACAACTCGGTGGAGGCCAACTACGCCATCAACTGCCTCGACGACCCCACCTCCGTGCCGTTCTCGAAGGTCCCCTCGCTGTTCGAGGAGTTCGAGGAGGCCTCGCCGACCTTCGGCCGGGTGTTCGCGTGGGGGATGGCGACGTGCAGCGGCGTCGAGGTGACGTCCAGCGAGGACCCGCTGGAGATCCGCGGCGAGGGTGCCGCCCCGATCCTGGTGCTCGGCACGACCCGCGACCCTGCCACCCCGTTCGAGTGGGCCGAGGCCCTCTCCGCCCAGCTCGACTCCGCCGTCCTGATCGAGCGCGACGGCGACGGCCACACCGCCTACAACGCCGGCAACGAGTGCATCGACACGATCATCGAGGACTACCTCATCGACGGCGACGTCCCCGCCGACGGCACGACCTGCTGACTCGCCCCCGGTCGGACGCGACCCTGACGCGGGGCAGCGAGGACCTTCGGCCCTACGACCGCACGTCGCGGCTGCCTAGCGTGGGCCCATGGCGACCGCCGAGGCCCGCTGCCCCCTGCGCCCGGGGGAGACCTGCTCGTTGTGCGTCCCCGGGACGACCGGGCCGCAGGACTGCCCGACGGTCGCCGAGGTGATGCGGGACCCGGCGCTGCGCGAGCGACTGGCCGAGCTGCGACGCGAGGCACGCGCCGCAGCCCGTTGAGTCGGCGTCAGCCCTCGAGGGCGGCGTCGAGGGTGATGTCGACGGCGGCGAGCGCCTTGCTGACCGGGCAGCCGGCCTTGGCCTTCTCGGCGGCCTGCGTGAAGCCGGCCTCGTCGAGCCCCTCCACCTCGCCGCGGACGGTGAGCTTGATGCCGGTGAGCTTGAACCCGCCGGCCTCCTTGTCCTCGCCGAGGGAGACGTCGGCGGTGACCTCGAGGGACTGCGGGGTGCCGCCGGCCTCTGCGATCAGCGCCGAGAGCTGCATGGCGTAGCAGGAGGAGTGGGCCGCGGCGACGAGCTCCTCGGGGCTCGTCGTCCCGCCCGCGTCCTCCGCGGTGCGCTTGGGGAAGCTGACGTCGTAGGTGCCGACGCCGGAGCTGGTGAGCTCGACCTGGCCGGAGCCGTCCTGGAGTCCGCCGTTCCATGCCGTGCGTGCGGTGCGAGTGGGCATCGTGCCTCCCGGAAGTTGGGGATGGGACAGTCTCTCGAACCTAGCCGGTGCACCCCACCCGTGATTCGGTGCGGACCGGCCTCTTCCGTATACTCGCCCGCGGTCCACTGAGCACGCTCGGCGGGCCACGCCGCCTTAGCTCAGTCGGTAGAGCGAATCACTCGTAATGATTAGGTCGTCAGTTCGATTCTGACAGGCGGCTCCGACTCCCCCGGGGACCCGAGACCCCGGGGGAGTCCTCCATGTCCGGGACCGACCGGTGGTGGCTGGCGCCGCGCAGGGACCTCCTTCGAGATCAGCGCGCTGAGCCGCCCTAGGATGCCTGACATGGGGGAGCGGGGAAGGGCCACGCCGTCCCGGTCGCCGAGCATGGCCCAGGTCGCCGAGCGGGCGGGCGTCTCGCACCAGACCGTCTCCCGCGTGCTGAACGACGCGTCCCTGGTCAAGGAGGAGACGCGGCTCCGGGTGCTCGCTGCCATCGAGGAGCTCGGCTACCGCCGCAACTTCGCGGCCCGGCTGCTCGCCACGAACCGCTCGAGGCGCATCGGCATGGTGACCGCCCACCTGGCGCTCCACGGCCCCAGCATGATCGCCCTCGGCGTGCAGGAGGCGGGCTACGAGGCGGGGTACGACGTCTCGCTGGTGGGACTGCCGGAGTTCTCCGCCGAGCTCCTCGGCAACGCGGTCGACCGGCTGTGCGACCAGGCGGTCGAGGCGATCGTCGTCGCGGTCGCCCACCGGGAGGCCGCGGAGCTGACCCGTTCGTTGCAGCTGCCGATCCCGATCGTCACCGTGGAGGGTGTGCAGGCCGGGACGCCGTTGTCGTCCGGCATCGACCAGGTGGCCGGGGCGATGCTCGCGGTCGGGCACCTCCTCGACCTCGGGCACCGCCACGTCGCCCACGTGGCGGGTCCTGCCGACTGGGTGGAGGCCGAGCAGCGGCGGGCCGGCTGGCGAAGGGCCCACGAGGAGCGCGGCCTGCTGCCCGGCCCCGAGCTGGCCGGAGACTGGTCGCCGGAGAGCGGGCACCGTGCCGGCGTGCTCATCGCCGACGATCCCCACGTCACTGCGGTCTTCGCGGGGAACGACTCGATGGCGCTCGGCCTCCTCAACGCGCTCCACGAGGCCAGCCGACGGGTGCCGGACGACGTCAGCGTGGTGGGCTTCGACGACGTGCCGGAGGCCGCGTACTACTGGCCCGCGCTGACCACGGTGTCCCAGGACTTCGCCGAGCTGGGCCGCCGTGCCCTCAGCGTGGCGCTCGCCGCGGTGCGCGGTGATCGCGACACGGTGCTGGACCCGATCGTGCCCACCTTGACGGTGCGGCGATCCACGGCTGCGCCCAGCGCTCAGCCGCGGCGCGGATAGGCCGCGAGCGGACTCCTCGGGGCAGGCACCCGCGCGCCGGGCGGCGCCCGGCAGCAGGTGAGGCGCCGGCACCCCGGCGCATTCGACGCGGGCGACGGGCACGCCGTGGCGGACTGCCGACCGTCGTACTGCCGTGGGCGGTGTCAGGTGAGCGCTCACATCTCGTGACAACGCGGACCCGCGGGGGCTTGACCGGTGGAATGTTAGCGCTCACACTCAAGGCATGTGACGCCAGTCACACGGGCGAGACGCCCCTTTGATGTGGAGGAACGACAGTGGTGAAGAAGACCTTGGCCGCCGCGGCGGCGATCTCTTTGAGCACCTTCGCTCTCAGCAGCTGTGGCAGCGACTCCGATGCGGCGTCGGGGTCCGAGAGCGGCAGCGACGACGGCACGATCACGATGGGATTCGCCCAGGTGGGCGCCGAGAGTGGCTGGCGCACGGCCAACACGAAGTCCATCCAGGAGTCCGCCGACGCCGAGGGCGTCGACCTCAAGTTCACCGACGCCCAGGGCAAGCAGGAGAACCAGATCCAGGCGATCCGGTCCTACATCCAGCAGAAGGTCGACGTCATCGCCTTCAGCCCTGTCGTGGAGACCGGCTTCGACGCCGTCCTCCAGGAGGCGAAGGCCGCCAACATCCCCGTCATCCTGACCGACCGCGCAGTCGACGTGGAGGACACCTCGCTCTACGTGACCTTCCTGGGCTCCGACTTCGTGCTCGAGGGTGAGAAGGCCGGCGAGTGGCTGGTCGAGAACGCCAAGGACGCCGACGTGGACGGTGACGGCAAAGTCACCGTCGTCCAGCTCGAGGGCACGACCGGCGCGGCCCCGGCGATCGACCGCGCCGAGGGCTTCGCGTCCACGATCGGCGCCGACGACACCATCGAGGTGACCGCGTCGCAGACCGGCGACTTCACCCGTGACGGCGGCAAGCAGGTCATGGAGTCGTTCCTGCAGTCCGACGACTCGATCGACGTCGTCTTCGCGCACAACGACGACATGGGCCTCGGCGCGATCGAGGCGATCGAGGCCGCCGGCCTCGAGCCCGGCAAGGACATCCAGATCATCACGATCGACGCGGTCAAGGACGGCATGCAGGCCCTCGCCGACGGCAAGATCAACTTCATCGTCGAGTGCAACCCGCTGCTCGGTCCCCAGCTGATGGACCTGGCCGCCAAGGTCCTCGACGGCGAGGAGGTCCCCGAGCGCGTCGTGACCGAGGAGAGCACCTTCACGCAGGAGCAGGCCAAGGAGGCGCTGCCCGACCGGCAGTACTGATCCGCCGCGCGGCCCGCGCCGCCCGCGGGCCGTGCCGCACCCCGCCCGGGGCGCGACACAGCATCAGTCCGAGATGCCTGAGAGGAACGAGATGACCCAGATGAGGACGCAGCCGGAGCACGCCGCTCGGCCCGGGACGGACCAGCGGCCGGTGATCGAGATGCGCGACATCTCCATCACCTTCGGCGCCGTCCGCGCCCTCGACGCCGTCTCGGTGCGGTTGTTCCCCGGCGAGGTGCACGCGCTGATGGGCGAGAACGGCGCGGGCAAGTCCACCCTCATCAAGGCGCTCACCGGCGTCTACACGATCGACTCGGGCACGGTGCTCGTCGACGGGGAGGAGCACGAGTTCTCCTCCCCGGCCGCCTCGCAGGCCGCGGGCATCAGCACCGTCTACCAGGAGGTCAACCTGGTGCCGAACCTGACGGTGGCCGAGAACATGCTGCTCGGTCGGGAGCCGCGCCGCTTCGGGGCCGTCCACGTGCGCGAGATGAACCGCCGCGCCCGCCGTACGCTCCTCCACCTCGGCATCGACATCGACCCGCGCACGGTCCTCGACGAGCACCCGATCGCGGTGCAGCAGCTCGTCGCGATCGCGCGTGCGGTGGACGTCGAGGCCAAGGTGCTCATCCTGGACGAGCCCACCTCCAGCCTGGACGCCGACGAGGTGGAGAAGCTCTTCACCGTCATGCGCCGGCTGCGCGACGAAGGCGTGGCCATCGTCTTCGTCTCCCACTTCCTCGACCAGGTCTACGAGATCGCCGACCGCATGACCATCCTGCGCAACGGCACGCTGGTCGAGGAGCGGATGGTCGCCGAGACAAGTCGGCTCGAGCTCGTGCGCCTGATGATCGGCCGCGAGCTCGAGGTGCTCGACCGACTCGACCGCGCGGCCCCGCACGCGGACGCCGAGTCCGGCACCTCCCTGCTGAAGGCGGTGGGCATCGGCCGCAAGAACACGCTCGAGGCCACCGACCTCGAGCTCTTCGAGGGCGAGGTCGTCGGCATCGCCGGCCTCCTGGGCTCGGGCCGCACCGAGCTGGCCCGGCTGCTCTTCGGCGCCGACACCGCCGACAGCGGTGAGCTGTCGGTGCGCTCCACCCGGCGCAGGCTGCGCAGCCCGCGACACGCGATCGACCGCAACATCGCGTTCTCCAGCGAGGACCGCAAGGCCGAGGGCGTGGTCGGTGACCTGACCGTGGCCGACAACATGCTGCTCGCCCTGCAGGCCTCACGCGGCTGGCTCCGCCCGATCCCGCAGGCCACGCGCGCCCGCCTGGTCAAGGAGTACATCGAGGCCCTCGACATCCGACCGCCCGACCCCACGGCCCCGATGCGCAACCTGTCGGGCGGCAACCAGCAGAAGGTGCTGCTGGCGCGGTGGCTGATCACCCAGCCGGAGATCCTCATCCTCGACGAGCCGACCCGCGGCATCGACATCGGCGCCAAGGCACAGATCCAGGCCAAGGTCGCCGAGCTCGCCGCGCAGGGGCTCTCGGTCGTCTTCATCTCCGCCGAGCTCGAGGAGGTGCTGCGCCTCAGCGACCGGCTGGTCGTGATGCGCGAGCGTCGCAAGATCCACGAGCAGGCCAACGACGACGTCAGCGTCCGCGACGTCCTCGAGATCATCGCGGGCGAGGCCCGCGAGGAGGGGCAGTCCCGTGCCTGAGTCCCCGACCCGCGCGCAACGGGTGCTGCGCCACCAGCTCGTGTGGCCCGTGCTCGCGCTGGTGGTGCTGCTGCTGGTCAACGTCATCGCGAAGCCCGCGTTCCTCGACGTCCGGATGCAGGACGGCCACCTGTACGGCAACCTCGTCGACATCGCGCGCAACAGCGCACCGGTGATGCTCGTCGCCCTGGGCATGACGCTCGTCATCGCGACCCGCGGGATCGACCTGTCGGTCGGCGCCATCGCCGCCATCGCGGCCGCGGTCGCCTGCACCCGGATCATCGGCGCCGGCGACGAGGGCGCGCTCGTCACGGCCGTCATGGCGATGACCTACGCCATCGTCGTGTGCCTCGCGCTCGGTGCCTGGAACGGCTTCCTCGTCTCCGTCCTCGGGATCCAGCCGATCATCGCGACGCTGATCCTCATGGTCGCCGGGCGCGGCATCTCGATGGCCATCACCGACGGCCAGATCACCACCGTCAACAACCCCTGGTTCAGCGACCTGGCGTCGGGCTTCGTGCTGACGCTGCCGCTGGCCTTCCTGGTCGCGCTCGCCATGGTGCTCCTCACCGCCCTCCTCACCCGGCGCACGGCGCTCGGCATGCTGATCGAGGCGGTCGGCATCAACCCGGAGGCCAGTCGGCTCGCCGGCGTGCGGGCCCGCACCATCATCTGGACCGTCTACGCCTTCTCTGGTCTGTGCGCGGGTCTGGCCGGCCTCGTGATCGCGGCCAACACCAACTCCGTCAACGCCAACAGCCTCGGCCTGTGGATCGAGCTCGACGCGATCCTCGCGGTCGTCATCGGCGGCACGTCGCTGATGGGCGGGCGCTTCTCGCTGGCCGGCACCTTCGTCGGCGCGCTGTTCATCGCGACCCTGGCCCGCACGATCCCCAACATCGGCATCCCCTCGGAGGTCAACTACCTCTTCAAGGCGATCGTCGTCATCGCGGTGTGCCTCCTCCAGTCGCCGAAGGCGCGCGCCCTGCTGCGCGTACGCCGGCCGGACGCACCCACCCCCGTCCTCGCGAAGGCAGGTTCCCCCGCATGAACCCACCCCACGGCGTTCGTCGCCTCCCCCGCCTCGCTCCTCCGTCGGACAACGCCGCAGGGACCCCGAGATGAGCGCCGTCACCGTCCCCACCGCGTCGACCTGGGACCGGGTCCGGACCTACCGCCCGCCCCACCGCTACCTGCCGATCATCGCCACCGCGGCGCTCTTCCTCGGCCTCTACGGCCTCGGCGGGCTGCGGTACGACGGGCTCACCGACCCCCAGGTGCTCCTCAGCCTGCTGATCGACAACGCCTTCCTCGTCGTCCTCGCCGTCGGGATGACCTTCGTCATCCTCACCGGCGGCATCGACCTCTCGGTCGGCTCCGTCGTGGCGCTGTCGACGATGATCGCCGCCAAGACGCTCGACATGGGGTGGTCGCCCTACCTGTCGATGGTCGCCGTGCTCGCGACCGGCACGCTCCTCGGGCTGCTGATGGGCCTGCTCATCCACTACTTCGACATCCAGCCGTTCATCGCCACGCTCGCAGGGCTGTTCCTGGCTCGCGGGCTCACCTACCTGATCAGCGTCGAGTCGATCTCGATCAAGGACCCCACCTTCACCGAGCTGGCGTTCAGGACCGTCTGGATCGGCGACTACTACATCCGGTGGACCGCCATCATCGCGCTCGTCGCGGTCGCCGTCGCTGCGTACGTCCTGGCGCGCACCCGCTTCGGCCGCACGGTCTACGCGATCGGCGGCAACGAGAGCTCGGCGATGCTGATGGGCCTGCGGGTCGCGGCCACCAAGGTCGGCGTCTACGTGATCAGTGGCTTCTGCGCCGCGCTGGCCGGCCTGCTGTTCTCCCTCTACATCCTCTCGGGCAACAGCCTGCACGCCATCGGCATGGAGCTCGACGCCATCGCCGCGGTCGTCATCGGCGGCACGCTGCTGACCGGCGGCCGCGGCTACGTCCTCGGCTCGCTCCTCGGCGTGCTGGTGCTCGGCATCATCAAGACCCTCATCTCCTTCGACGGCACCCTCAGCTCCTACTGGATCCGCATCATCACCGGGGTGCTCCTCCTGGCGTTCGTGGTCGTGCAGCGCTTCGCCACCAGGCGCCGGGCATGACCGAGACCTCACCCACGCCGGAGATGCCGCCGGCGCACCAGCGACGTACGCCGGTCATGGCCGACGTGGCCAGGCTGGCGGGGGTCTCCCACCAGACGGTCTCCCGGGTCATCAACGGGCAGAGCAACCTGCGCCCGGCGACGCGGGAGAAGGTCGAGGACGCGATCCGCCAGCTCGGCTACCGCCCCAACACGGCCGCTCGAGCGCTGGTCACCCGCAGGTCCGCGACCATCGGCGTCATCGGCTCCAAGAGCGGCTACTGGGGTCCCTCGACCGTGCACCGCACCATCCAGGCCGCCGGCCGCGACGCGGGCTACTTCGTCAGCTCGGCCAACCTCCAGAGCCTGTCCCGTGAGGAGCTCGTCGACGCGATCGACCACCTGCGCAACCAGGGCGTCGAAGGCATCGTGCTCATCTCGGCCACCGACGACGCGGTCGGCGTCGCTCGCGCGCAGGAGCAGTGGGGCGTGCCGGTGGTCGTCGTCGAGGGCGACCCGCTGAGGACCCGCTGGACCGTCGGCGTCGACCAGGTGGCCGGCGCGGAGCTCGGCACGCGCCACCTCATCGAGCTGGGGCACACCGACATCGTCCACGTCGCGGGCCCGCAGGACTGGACCGAGGCACGCGCCCGCCTGCAGGGCTGGCAGAACGCGATGTACGCCGCCGGGCTCCGCCCGTCCCAGCACGTCACCGGCGACTGGTCGGCCGCCAGTGGCTTCGAGGTGGGGCGCGAGATCGCGGCCGACGAGGAGGTGACCGCCGTCTTCTGCGCCAACGACCAGATGGCGCTGGGTCTCCTGCGCGCGCTGAGCGAGGCAGGCCGCACCGTGCCCGGCGGGCAGCGAGGCGTGAGCGTCGTCGGCTTCGACGACATCCCCGAGGCGCCCTACCTCATCCCGCCCCTGACGACGGTCCGACAGGACTTCGAGGCCGTCGGTCGTCGTGCGATCGAGATCCTGCGCGCCGCCATCGCCGACGAGCCCGCCCCCGACCGACTCATCAAGCCCGAGCTCGTGGTGCGGGCCAGCAGCGCCGCACCCGTCGAGAGGACGTCCTCACCATGACCGACCCCAGCGAGCGGTACGTCGTCGGCGTCGACTACGGCACCCTGTCGGGGCGCGCCGTCGTCGTACGCGTCTCCGACGGCGCGGAGCTCGGCACCGGTGTCCACCCCTACCCGCACGCCGTGCTCGAGCGGTCGCTTCCCGCCCACCTCGCCGGCACCGAGCTCCCACTGGCACCGGAGTGGGCCCTGCAGGTGCCCGAGGACTACCGCGAGGTGCTGCGCGTCGCCGTCCCGGCCGCGGTCGAGGCCGCCGGCATCGACCCCGCCCAGGTGATCGGGATCGCCACCGACTTCACCGCCTGCACGATGGTGCCGACCCTCGCCGACGGCACCCCGCTCAACGAGGTCGACGGCCTGGGCGAGCGGCCGCACGCCTACGTGAAGCTGTGGAAGCACCATGCCGCCCAGGGGCAGGCCGACCGGATCAACCGCCTCGCCCGCGAGCGGAACGAGCCCTGGCTCCCGCGCTACGGCGGGCTGATCTCCTCGGAGTGGGAGTTCGCCAAGGGACTGCAGCTGTTCGAGGAGGACGTCGACCTCTACGAGCGGATGGCGCACTGGGTCGAGGCTGCGGACTGGATCGTGTGGCAGCTGTGCGGCACCTACGTCCGCAACGCCTGCACCGCCGGCTACAAGGGGCAGCTCCAGACGTTCGACGGCCAGGACGGCGCCTACCCCTCGTCCGGATTCCTCACCGCGCTCGCGCCCGGCTTCGGTGGCTTCGTCACCGACAAGCTCGAGCACCCCATCGGCGCGCTGGGCGAGCGCGCCGGCACGCTGACCGCGGAGGCCGCGGCGTGGACCGGCCTGCCCGAGGGCATCGCCGTGGCCGTCGGCAACGTGGACGCCCACGTCACCGCGCCCGCCGCCCAGGCCGTCGGCCCCGGCCAGATGGTGGCGATCATGGGCACCTCGACCTGCCACGTGATGAACGCCGAGGTGCTGCGCGAGGTGCCCGGCATGTGTGGCGTCGTCGACGGCGGCATCGTCGACGGGCTCTGGGGCTACGAGGCCGGCCAGAGCGGGGTGGGCGACATCTTCGGCTGGTTCGCCGAGCACGGCGTGCCCGCCTCCTACGCCGCGGCGGCCGCGGCGGCGGGGGAGTCGGTGCACGAGCACCTGACCCGGCTCGCCGCCGGGCAGGAGATCGGTGAGCACGGGCTCGTCGCGCTCGACTGGCACTCCGGCAACCGGTCGGTGCTCGTCGACCACGAGCTGTCGGGCCTGGTCGTCGGCCAGACGCTGGCCACCCGGGCCGAGGACGTCTACCGGGCGCTGCTCGAGGCGACCGCCTTCGGCACGCGCATGATCGTCGAGACCTTCCGCGACAGCGGCGTCCCGGTCGAGGAGTTCATCGTCGCGGGCGGACTGGCCAGGAACGCCCTGCTCATGCAGGTCTACGCCGACGTCACCCGCCTGCCGCTGTCGATCATCGACTCCGAGCAGGGACCGGCGCTCGGCTCGGCGATCCACGCCGCGGTCGCTGCGGGGGCCTACGACGACGTGCCGACCGCCGCCAAGCAGATGGGCAAGGTGCGTCGCCACGTCTACGTGCCCGACGAGGCGCGCGCGGCGGCGTACGACCTGCTGTTCGAGCAGTACGTCGCGCTGCACGACCACTTCGGCCGCGCGACCACCACGATGCGGCGGCTCAAGGCGATCCGGCGCCACGCCGTCGCCCGCCGCGCCGCTGCCATCGCCACCCACGGAGGGAACCCCGCATGAGCATGACGTCCGTCCCCACCCCCGAGGTCTGGTTCCTGACCGGGAGCCAGGGCCTCTACGGTCCGGAGACCCTGGACCAGGTGGCGTCCCAGTCGCGGGCCATCGCCGATCGCCTGGGCGCGGGAGGCGACCTGCCGGTCACCGTGGTGTGGAAGCCGGTGCTGCTCGACGCGGCGTCGATCCACCGGCAGATGCTCGACGCCAACTCCGACCCCGGGTGCGTCGGTGTCATCGCATGGATGCACACCTTCTCGCCGGCGAAGATGTGGATCGCCGGTCTCGACGCCCTGCGCAAGCCGTTGCTCCACCTGCACACCCAGGCCGGCATGGAGCTCCCGTGGTCCACGATCGACATGGACTTCATGAACCTCAACCAGGCCGCCCACGGCGACCGCGAGTTCGGCTACATCCAGTCCCGCCTCGGCGTCGCCCGCAAGACCGTCGCGGGGCACGTCGACTCCCCGGGCGTCGCGCAGCGGGTCGCGGTCTGGGCGCGTGCCGCCCTGGGCCGCCACGAGCTGTCGCACCTCAGGCTCGCCCGCTTCGGCGACAACATGCGCGACGTCGCGGTCACCGAGGGCGACAAGGTCGAGGCACAGCTGCGCTTCGGCGTCTCGGTCAACACCTACGGCGTCAACGACCTGGTGGCCGTCGTCGACGAGATCGCGGACGCCGACATCGACAAGCTGGTGCACGAGTACGTCGACGCCTACGCCGTCGCGCCCGAGCTGCGGCCGGGCGGCGAGCGCGCCGACTCGCTGCGCTACGGCGCGCGGATCGAGCTCGGCCTGCGCGAGTTCCTCACCTCCGGGGGCTTCGGCGCCTTCACCACCAACTTCGAGGACCTCGGCGGGCTGCGCCAGCTCCCGGGCCTCGCGGTCCAGCGGCTGATGGCCGACGGCTACGGCTTCGGCGGTGAGGGCGACTGGAAGACCTCGGTGCTGCTGCGCGCCACCAAGACCATGGCCGCGGGGCTACCCGGGGGCACGTCGTTCATGGAGGACTACACGTACCACCTGGTGCCGGGGCAGGAGAAGATCCTCGGCGCGCACATGCTCGAGGTCTGTCCCACCATCACCACCGAGAGGCCGTCGCTCGAGGTGCACCCGCTCTCCATCGGTGGCCGCGAGGACCCGGTCCGCCTGCGCTTCACCGCCGACCCGGGGCGCGGCGTCGTCGCCGGCCTGTCCGACCTGGGAGACCGGTTCCGCCTGACGGTCAACGACATCGACGTGGTCGAGCCCGACGCCGACCTGCCACTGCTGCCGGTGGCGTGCGCGGTGTGGGAGCCGCGTCCCTCCCTGTCGACGTCCGCCGAGGCGTGGCTGATGGCGGGCGCCCCGCACCACACCGTGCTGTCGAAGGCGATCGGCGTCGAGGCGTTCGAGGACCTCGCCGAGATGACCGGCGTCGAGCTGGTGGTCATCGATGACGAGACGACCCCCCGCAGCTTCAAGCGCGAGCTGCGGTGGAACGCCGCCTACCACCGGCTCGCGGAGGGGCTGTGATGTCGGGCCCCGTCTCGGACGACCTCCTGCACGAGGTGCTGGCGGCCAACCAGGTCATCCCCCGAGAAGGCCTGGCCACCCTGACCTGGGGCAACGTCAGCGGCTTCGACCGCGAGCGCGGGGTCTACGTCATCAAGCCGTCGGGTGTGCCCTACGACGAGCTCGCCCTCGAGCACCTGGTGCCCGTCGAGGTCGAGACGGGACGCGTGCTCACCGGCGACCTCAAGCCGTCGACCGACAGCGAGACGCACCGGTTGCTCTACCTCGAGCACGCCGGTCTCGGCGGCGTCGCGCACACGCACTCGATGTACGCCGTCTCCTTCGCCCAGGCAGGCCGGCCGGTACCGATGCTCGGCACCACCCACGCCGACACCTTCAACGGGCCCGTGCCGGTCACCCGGACCCTCACGGCCGAGGAGTGCGCGAGCGACTACGAGCTCAACACCGGCCGCGTGCTGGTCGAGGTGATGGGAGCGGATGCGCTCGGCGTGCCAGGCGCGCTGGTCGCGGGCCACGGGCCGTTCACCTGGGGCGCGACGGCCGCCGAGGCGGTGGAGCACTCGGTGATCCTCGAGGCCGTGGCCGAGATGGCGATGCGCACGCTGACGCTCAACCCAGCGGCCTCGTCGCCCGACCACCTCTTCGAGCGGCACTTCAGCCGCAAGCACGGACCGGGCGCCTACTACGGTAATCCCGACCGCGCCCTCTCGGGCCCTGCCTGATGACTGGAGCAACGATGGAGTCACGTCCCCTCCCGCGCACGCCCTTCTCCGCCTCGGTCGTCGGGCTCGGCACGTGGCAGCTCGGCGCCGACTGGGGCGACGTCAGCGAGTCCGACGCGATGGCCGTGCTGGAGGCCTCGGCCGAGGCCGGCGTGACGTTCTACGACACCGCCGACGTCTATGGCGACGGCCGCAGTGAACAGCTGGTCGGCCGCTTCGTCCACGCGCACCCGGACGCCGGCTTCACGGTCGCGACCAAGATCGGCCGCCGGATGGACCAGGTGCCGGCCAACTACGTCGAGCCCCACCTCCGCTCCTGGCTCGACCGGTCCCGCACGAACCTCGGGGTGGACACGATCGACCTCGTGCAGCTGCACTGCCCGCCGAGCGAGGTCATCGACGACGACGCGACGTACGACGTCCTGGACCGCCTCGTCGACGAGCGCGTCATCACGGCGTACGGCGTCAGCGTCGAGACGTGCGCGCAGGCCCTCAGCGCGATCGCCCGGCCCGGCGTCGCCAGCGTGCAGATCATCCTCAACGCCTTCCGGATGAAGCCGCTCGACGAGGTGCTCCCCGCGGCCCGGGCTGCCGGCGTCGGGATCATCGCCCGGGTGCCGCTGGCGTCGGGGCTGCTGTCCGGGAAGTACGACCTCGACACCACCTTCGCCCAGGACGACCACCGCACCTACAACCGCGACGGCAGCGCGTTCGACGTCGGCGAGACCTTCTCCGGTGTCGACTACGCCACGGGCGTCGAGGCGGCGCAGGAGTTCGCGGCGCTCGTGTCCTCCTCGGGACTCGACGTCACACCGGCCCAGGCCGCGATCGCGTGGGTCTGGCAGCAGCCGGGCGTCTCGACGGTCATCCCGGGCGCGCGCAACGTCGACCAGGCGCGGGCCAACGCCGCCGCCGGCCTGGTCCAGGAGCTGCCCGCCTCGTTCGTCGACGGCGTGCGCGACCTCTACGACCGGCGCATCAGGGAGCAGGTCCACGGGCGCTGGTGAGCTCCATCCCGCGTCCTGTGGTCGACACTCCGACACCGGAGCCGTGCGCTGGAAGCGTCCCGGCCGGAGACCCGTACGACGGTAGAGTCCGCGCCGCGGGCCGGACGTCCGCGGACACCTGCACCCGCGCGGAAAGGCGGCCATGAGCGAGAGCGGCCACGACGTCAACGAGGCGTGGCGCGCCCTCGTCTACGCCCACGACCGGCTGATCCGCATCTTCGAGGCCCATCTGAGGGACCGGCACGGTCTGAGCAAGCCCACGTTCGACGTGCTCCGGCGCCTGCTCGAGGCCGAGGGCCACCGCTCGCGCACGCAGGAGCTCGCCCAGGCCCTCTTCTACAGCAGCGGCTCCGCGACGAAGGTCATCGACCGCCTGGTCGAGAAGGGGCTCGTCGAGCGGAGCGCCCACGAGAGCGACCGACGCGTGGTCTTCGTGTCGCTCACGGCCGCGGGCCTCGACCTCGCGCGTGAGGTCGTGGAGGAGCACCGCGCCCTGGTCCGCCAGAGCCTCGCGCAGTTCAAGAGCGCCACCGAGGCCCGCCACGTGCTCGCCTACCTCAACCGTCTCGCCGAGGGCGCGTAGCACTCCGCGCACTCCGCGCACTCCGCGCACGCCGCGCACGCCGCGCCGCTTGGGCGCGCGCAGGCCATCGCGCGCCCGGGAGCAGGATCCCGGCGTGTGCGTGACGTCACCCCCAGACGATTACCGGTGGATATCTTCCATACCTATAGTTGCCGACGCAGATAATGCAGCGCCAGATGTTCGGGGGATCGCGGCTGCACCAGGAAGCACTGCGCTGGGAGCTCGAGACGATGACGTACCAGGATCGGCGCCGCCGGACCCACACCCCCGGGACCGGTGTCCGGACAGCTGTCGTGCTGGCGTTGGCCACCGCAGGGCTCGGCATGGTCGACGGCGTCGCCGGACGCCAGACGGCCGAGGCCGTGTTCGCCGGCCCGACGAGCAAGGGCGCGTACGTCGACGTCATCGACTGGGTCCAGTGGGGGACCCGGAACAACGAGGTCGTGCTGCAGAACCCCCAGAGCACGAAGACGGTGACCTCGACCCGCCGGGTCGGCAGCCAGACCCTGCGCGTGGACTGCACCGTCAGCGGGCTGCGCTGGGAGCAGTCGCTCGGGACCGGCCAGCACGGCTCCAACACGGGGGAGACGCTCACCCCGCCCCTGGTCGCCTACGCCCCGGGCAGCTGGGCCGGCGACGCCCTCGACGACCTCTACAACGTCGGCGGGCCCGGGTACGCCGTACCGACGCAGGGTCGCAAGCCGGTGTTCCCCGACGACTTCCGCAACCCCAACTCGATGGTGATCGGGCTCGGCAACCCCAACCCGGGCCTGCGTGACAGCGCGCCCGTCCCGGTCACCGACGCGCAGACCGACGGCGCGCGGATGTCGTTCGACTTCACCTGCAGCGCCAGCCTCGACGGCCAGCCGCTCCCTCTCGAGGGCATCGTCTTCGCCGACGCGGAGGCATCCAGCGCCCGCAACACGGCCAACACGTGGAGCAACAACGGCCCGGAGTGGGTCCAGGCCAGCGCCACCGACACGACCGCGACGTGGCGCCTGCTGGAGCAGGAGCGCACCTGCACGCAGGTGTCGAGCGTGGCGACCTGGCAGGGGAACGCCCTCCGCATGGGGGTCGACGGGCAGGAGTGCACCTACCAGAACGGCAACGCCTGGCCCACTCCCGACCCGAACGGCCACGGCCCGACCGCGGTCGCGTTCCTGGAGAACACGTCGGGCGCCTCCCAGGTCGCCGCCCGGGTCGAGACCCAGGGCCGTGGCTACAGCGCGATCGCGCTCGGCTACGTGCTCAACACCGACTTCGGCGACGCCCCCACCAGCTACGGCGAGGCGGGCGCTCTTCTCCAGCCCCGATGGACCGACGGCGAGATCCGCAAGGGCGTCACGACCAACCTGTCCACCGCCCCCCAGGCGCGCTACGAGCTGCCGCGGCGGAGCATCCTCGGCGAGGTCGTCGACGCCGAGCCGACCCACCGTGGCACCGCTGCGGCGGACGGTGACGACGTCACGGGACGTGCGGACGAGGACGGCCTGGGCGCGACGACGCTCGCCCGCGACGGGTTCGCCCTGCCCGTGGCGCTGCTCGACGCGGCGAGCCCGCAGCCCTTCGTGGTCGAGGACGTCGCCTGCTACGGCCCGACGACCGGGACGTCGTACGTCTCGGCCTGGATCGACTGGAACGGCAACGGGACGTTCGACGCGGAGGAGCGCTCTGCCACCGCGGAGTGCGCCGCGGGCGGCCCGCATACCGTCGACCTGGAGTGGACGGTGCCGGCCGGTGCCAGCCCGGACGGCAGCCACACCTACCTCCGGGTGCGCATCGCCGAGGACCGCGCCGCCGCCGAGCAGCCCACGGGTGTGTCCCGGAGCGGCGAGGTCGAGGACTACCGGCTCGAGCTGCCTGCCCGCCTGGTGGTGGACAAGGCGTGGCTCGTCGACGGCGAGCGCTACCCGCACGGCGACCAGCCCGATGGCCTCGACGCCCGTCCCACGCTCGACCCGGTGGCCGACGCGGACCCCGAGTGGGGCGTGTGGCAGGGCGGCTACCAGCCCGGTGACGAGGTCCGGATCGGCGAGACCGTGGCCATCGACGACGCCATCGCCGGCTGCACGGTCACCCGGAGCACCCTCACCGGCGACGGCCTGCCGGAAGGTGGCGTGGACCTGCGCAGCGGCACGGCGACCGCGACGGTGACGCTCCCGCAGTCGACGAACCGCTACCGGGTCACCAACGAGGTCAGCTGCGACCAGCGCCTCACCCTGCTCAAGGAGGTCGAGTACGGCGAGCGGTCGCCGGACGACTGGGGGCTGTCGGCGACGGGCCCGGCGGACGCGCTGCCCGGTCACCGGGACGCGACGACCGGCACCACCGTCGGGGTCTCTGCGGACGTGACCTACCAGCTCAGCGAGCGTGGCCCCGACGAGTACGTCGCCACCGAGGAGGGCTGGCAGTGCGTCGACGACCGGACGGGTCGTGAGGTCACCGCGCCCGACGACGGGGTGACCCTGCGCCCGGGCCAGGACGTCTCCTGCACGCTCACCAACACCACGGCTCGGCTCTCCCTCCTCAAGGAGGTCGAGGGAGGCGACGCCGAGCCCGGCGACTGGACCCTCGGCGCGCGCCCGCAGGCGTCCGACCTCGACCTTGCCGAGCACGAGACGCCAGGAACCGCGTCGCTGGAAGCCGCGCCCACCTGGGAGGTCCGTCCGGACCAGCCCTACCGGATCGGCGAGCGCGCCACGGACGGCGCGCCGGACGGCTACCACCTCGACCGGATCGAGCTGAGCACCGACGGGGGGCGCACGTGGCGGGCGGTCGACCCGGACGACGCGGTCACCCTCCGGGCCGGGACCCACGCCGTCTACCGGTTCGTCAACCAGTCGGTGCCGTCGCTGTCGCTGCCGGTGACCGGTGGCCTCGGCCGGGACGCTTACCTCGGCGGCGGGATCCTCCTGCTGTCCCTCGGTGCGCTCCTCGGCCTCCGGCGCGGCGTTCGCACCCGACGGGCCCGCCGCAGCTGATGTCCACCCACGTCACGTCACCTGGCCCCAGCCTGCGCCACGTCCGTGGCGCCAGATCGTCCGCCTGCTCCCTTCATCAGCGCGGACGCCCAGAAAGGAATGAACACCCGTGTCACACACAGGCATGAACCGGAGGAGGCGCTTCCTCGCCGCGCTCGCGGCCGGGACGCTGACCGTGGGCGCCACCCTGGGGATGGCGACGGGCGCCGACGCCGCGCCGAGCTTCGGCAACATCGACGAGGACGCCTCGGGCTCGATCATCGTGCACAAGCACGAGAACCAGGTCGGCACCGACGCCGAGCAGAACCCCGACGGCACCGGCACGCCCATCCCGTCCGCGCCGGTCGAGGGGGCGGAGTTCACCGTCTACGAGATCGTCGACGCCAGCGGGAAGCCCGTCGACCTGACCGTGCCCGGCACCTGGGACCACCTCGAGGACCTCGAGGTCTCCGCCGACGGCAGCACACTGACCGGCGGCCCCGGCGCGCCCAGCGGCCCGTGGACCATCGGTGCCGCGAAGGACGTCGGCACCACCGGCGCTGACGGCACCACCCGGCTCGACCTGGACCGGATCGGTGCCTACGTGGTCGTCGAGACCGACGCTCCCGCATCCGTCGTTCAGCGGGCCAACCCGTTCGTCGTCACCATCCCGCTCCCGTTCCAGGACGGCTGGCTCTACGAGGTGCACGTCTACCCCAAGAACGGTCTCGTCGACATCACCAAGTCGGTCACCGCGCAGCCCGCTGACGGTCTCGGCCTCGGCAGCACGGTGTCCTTCCCGGTCACCACGCGGGTGCCCGGCCTCACCCCCGGCACCAGCTTCGAAAACTACGTCGTGCAGGACACCCTCGACGCCCGCCTGGGCTCGGTCGGCGTCGCCGGCGTGAGCCTCGGTGGCCAGGACGTCGACGCGTCGCACTACGCCGTCGAGGTCGACGGCAACACCGTGCGCGTGGTCTTCACCCCCGCCGGCCTGGCCTGGCTCGCCACCCAGGGCGACCAGCGGCTGGTGACGACGTTCGAGGGCACGGTCGAGTCGATCGGCGACGGCACGATCACCAACGAGGCGACCGTGTTCGTCAATGACCCCTCCGAGACGGGCGGCATCACGTCCAACACCGTCGAGACCAACTGGGGTGACCTCGTCATCGACAAGACCGACGCCGCCAGCCCCGGGACCGGTCTGGCGGGGGCGAAGTTCGAGGTCTACGCCGCCGCTGACCCGTACGCCGCGGACTGCACCGCGGCCCGGCCCACCGGGTCGCCGCTGACCGTGGACGGCACGTCGGTCTTCACCTCGGACGCGGACGGCCGGATCTCGGTCAAGGGCCTGTTCGTCAGCGACAGCGTCAACGAGAAGGCGAGCGCGGACGCACGGTGCTACGTCCTCAAGGAGGTCCAGGCGCCGGCCGGCTTCGTCACCCCGAGCGGTGACGACGCCTACACCCCCGTCAAGGTCCGCACCGGCGCCACGACCGGCGTCGACCTCACCATCGAGAACGTGCAGCAGGTGGCGCCCGCGCTGCCCTCCACCGGTGGCCAGGGTCGCGCCGCGCTGCTCGCGGGCGGCGCGCTCGTGCTCGGCCTGGCAATCGCCCTCTCGGTGGTCAACCGCCGCCGCACGGCGCAGGCCTGACCGACCGACGAGTCACCAGTGCCGACGCACGCAGCACGGACGGGTCGCCCCTCCCCCCGCGACGGGGGAAGGGCGGCCTCGTCCGTCGTGGGGTCGGTCGTGGTGGCGCTGCTCGTCGTGCTGGGCAGCGGGCTGCTGCTCTACCCGAGCGCGGCGAGCTGGTTCAGCGCCGTCAACCAGGCCGAGGTCACCAGGGACTACAAGGCCGACCTGCGCCAGGCCTCGCCGGAGGAGGTCGCGGCGCACGTCCGGCGGGCGAAGCGCTACAACGCCGCCCTCACCAGCGGGGCCCTGCTGGAGGCCGGGAGCCGCAAGCCGGCCGGCAGGGGCACCTCCGGGGATGCCACCCTCGACTACGACTCGATCCTCGACCTCAACGGCTCCGGGGTGATGGGGCACGTGGTCATCCCTGACATCGACGTCGACCTGCCCATCTACCACGGCACCTCCGACGAGGTGCTGGCGAAGGGAGCCGGCCACCTCGAGGGATCCCACCTGCCGGTCGGCGGTCGCGGCACGCTCGCGGTCATCGCGGCCCACCGCGGCCTGCCCGAGGCGACGATGTTCGACGACCTCGACAAGCTCACGGTCGGCGACGACTTCGTCGTCGACGTGTTCGGCACCGCGATCGCCTACGAGGTCACCAGCACGAAGGTGGTCGAGCCGGACGAGACCGAGGCGCTGCGCCCCGTGCCCGGCAAGGACCGGGTGATGCTCGTGACCTGCACGCCGCTCGGCGTCAACAGCCACCGGATCCTGGTGACGGGGGAGCGTCTCGCCCAGGTGCCGCCGGCCGCGGTCGAGGGTGCCGGGCCGGGTGGCGCGGCCGGCTTCCCCTGGTGGATCCTGGGCGCCGCCGCCGCTCTCGTCGTCGCGGTCGCGCACGCCTGGCCTCGCCGCCGGGTGGCCGCCGGCGAGCAGGCCTGACCGAGGTCGCGACGGCCCGCGGGCGCGCTCCCATCCCGGGGGCGCGGCGCCCGGGCGCTCCGCCGGCGACGCTAGGGTCGCCTCCATGGGAGTCGAGGGGCGGTCGTGCCGATGACGTCGACGGCCGCGGCGGTCCGGAGGGACACCCGCACGGCCCCCGAGGGGTCGAGCCGCTCGGGCCTCATCGTGCTCGTGCTCGCCCTGTGCGGCACGTCGGTGTCGTTGATGCAGACGCTGGTCGTGCCGCTCCTGCCCGACTTCCCCAGGCTGCTGGGCACCACCGCGGACAACGCCTCCTGGCTGGTCACGGTCACGCTGCTGACCAGCGCGGTCGCCACGCCGATCCTGTCGCGCCTGGCCGACATGCACGGCAAGCGCCGGATGGTCGTGGTCTCCCTCCTCGTGCTGCTCGCGGGCTCCTTGCTCGGGGCGATGAGCGACTCGCTGGCGGTGCTCATCGTGGCCCGTGCCCTGCAGGGGTTCGCGCCCGCGCTGATCCCGATCGGCATCTCGATGATGCGCGACGAGCTGCCGCCCGAGCGGATCGGCGGCGCCGTCGCCCTGATGAGCGCGACGCTGGGCATCGGCGGTGCGGTGGGGCTGCCGCTGTCGGGCGTGATCTACGAGCTGTTCGACTGGCAGGCAGTGTTCTGGGGCAGCGTGGCGATGTCCACGGTCATGCTGGCGCTGGTCATGCTGGTGGTGCCCGAGTCCGGGGTGCGCACGCCGGCCCGGTTCGACTGGACCGGCGCCATCTTGATGTCCATCGCGCTGACGTCGCTCCTGCTCGGCATCTCCAAGGGCGGCTCGTGGGGCTGGACCTCGCAGTGGACGCTGCTGTCCTTCACGGTCTCGGTCCTCTTCTTCGCCCTGTGGGCGCCGTGGGAGCTGCGGACGGGTGAGCCGTTGGTCGACCTGCGCACCTCGACCCGGCGCCCGGTGCTCCTGACCAACATCGCCTCGCTGCTCGCCGGCTTCGCGATGTTCACCAACCTCCTGGTCGCCACCCAGCAGCTGCAGATCCCCGCTGACACCGGCGTCGGGTTCGGCCTCGACGTCACCGAGGCGGGCCTGGCGATGCTGCCCGGCGGCGTGCTGATGGTGCTGATGGCGCCGGTGTCGGCGTCGATCACGCGCCGGTTCGGCGCCCGGATCACGCTCGTCGCGGGGCTGTGCATCACCGGCTTCGGCTACGTCGTCCGCGTCCTGCTCGACGCCAGCCTCGCCCAGCTCGTGATCGGGGTGTGCATCGTCTCGGTCGGCATCGCGGTGAGCTTCGCGGCGATGCCGGTGCTCATCATGCAGTCGGTGCCCATCGGCGAGACGGCCGCCGCCAACGGCCTCAACACGGTCGTCCGCGCCATCGGCACGTCCACCTGCTCGGCGACGGTGGCCGCGATCCTGGCCGCCGGCGTCGTGGCCGGCGACGCCTACCCGTCCGAGGCCGCCCTGCACTCGATGAGCTGGCTCGCCGCGGCCGTCGCGTTCGCCGCCGCCGGGGTCGGGTTCATGATTCCGGCCCGCATCGCGCCCGTCCTCGCGGGCGCTCCGGAGGTGCCCGGGGCGCCCCGGGCCGGGGTGCGCGGCGACGCCGTGCGCCGCGCGGACATCGGCGCCGAGGTGGTCGTACGAGGTCGGGTGCAGCGCCCGGACGGCAGGCCGGCCCGGCTGGCGGTGGTCTCGATGCTCGACCGCCGCGGACGCCAGGCCGACTGGGCCCGCACCGACAACGACGGCCGCTGGTCGGTCGTGCTGCCGGGCGCCGGTGAGTACCTCGTCATCTGCTCGGCCGAGGGCTGGGCGGCGCGCTCGGAGCTGCGCCAGCTCTCACCCGACACCGTGCCCGTGCTGCACCTCGACCAGCGGCTCACGGTCGCGGGGGTGATCTCCCGCGGCGGCTGGCCCCTCAGCGACGCGCTCGTCGTGCTCACCGACTCGTCCGGGGAGTCCGCGGGCGCCACCCGCACCGACGACGAGGGCCACTACGAGATCGGGATGCCGCCGCTGGGTCGCTACGTCCTGACCGCGCTCGACCCCCGCACGGGGGCGGCCGAGTCCGAGGACGTGGTGATCAGCGCGCAGCGGCGCCGCTTCAACCTCGTGCTGCCCGACCCGGCGGACCTGACCGCGTCGGCGCGCGCAGGTGACGAGGGCTCCGCCTAGCCCGACGTGCGGTCTCAGGCGGGGGAGCGCACCATGCTGTTGCTGTGGAGGAGCGTGAGCCGCGCCTTCACGCTGAGCAGCGTCTCGATGATGAAGTCCTCGCGGCCGTTGGTGAGGCGGCTGATCGGCACCGAGACGCTCAGCGCGTCGATGCTCTGGCGGTCGAAGGGGAGCGCGACGGCGAAGCAGCGCACGCCGATGCACGACTCCTCGCGCTCCACCGCGTAGCCGGCCACCGAGGCGTGGTCGATGATCTCGAGCAGGCGCTGCTTGTCGGTCGTCGTGTGCGGCGTGAGGGCGGTGATCTCCTCGGGGATGAGCTCCTCGCGAACGGCGAGGGGCTGCTCGGCGAGGATGGCGCGGCCCAGCGCGGTGGAGTACGCCGGCAGGCGGCGGCCGACGGCCGAGTGCATGCGCAGCGGGTGGATCGACTCGCGCTTGGCGGTGTAGACCACGTCGGCGCCGTCGAGGCGCCCGAGGTGGACCGCCTCCTCCGTCGCCGCGCTGATCTCGTCCATGCACGAGCTCGCGCGCGCCAGGACGGGGTCGCCGTCGAGGTAGGCCGAGCTGACGATCAGGGCGTGGATGCCGACCTGGTAGACGCTGCCGGTCGGGTCGGTCTGCACCCAGCCGCGCGCCGTCATGGTGCGCAGCAGCGCGTGCAGGCTGCTCTTGGGGATGCCGAGACGGGTGGCGAGCTGGAGCTGCGTGCCGGGCCCGTTGGCGGCGAGGTCGTCGAGCACGTCCAGCGCACGTGCTGCCGACTTGACCGGGGCGCTGCCCGAGGGCGTCGGCGCGGCAGATGTGTCCATGGCAGGTCGCCTCTTCTGTGATGGGTTCCGGGAGCAGCCACTGCCGCCCACCGTCCGGGGGTGCGTCGACCCCTGTTTGACAAGAGTTTACATACATGGACGGTTCACGTACATGGATTGATTTCTTGCTGTTGACCTGTGATGGTGCTCACGATAGCGTCCCTGTCAGTTCAGCCCCCCGAACGAAGTTCAGAGACGCGAGGAGTGTCCACAAGTGATCCAGGTTCGCTATTCCACGTCACCGTCGGTAGTGGAGACGGCGACCAGCGCCGACCTGCGCGACAACTTCCTCTGCGAGGACCTGTTCCTCGACGGCGAGGTGCACGGTGTCTACACCCACGACGACCGGATGGTCGTCGGCGGCGCGGTCCCGGCCGGGGGCCAGCTCGACCTCCCCGCGTGGGACGTGCTCGGCACCGACTCGCACCTCGAGCGCCGCGAGCTGGGCGTCATCAACGTGGGCGGCGACGGGCACGTGCTGGTGGACGGCGAGAAGTTCGAGCTCGGCCACCTCGACGGCATCTTCGTGGGCCGGGGCAGCGAGGTCTCCTTCACCGGCACCGACGCGGCCTTCTACTTCGTCTCGGCCCCTGCGCACGCGACCCACCCCACGACGTTCCTGAGCCACCAGCACGTCGAGCCGCTCTCCCTCGGCAGCGCCGGCGGCGCCAACGAGCGAAACCTCTACCGCTACGCCTGGGGCCAGGAGCTCCAGACCTCGGTCCTGCAGTTCGGCCTGACCGTCATCGCCGACGGCTCGGTCTGGAACACCTTCCCGCCGCACCTGCACGAGCGCCGCACGGAGGTCTACCTCTACGTCGACCTCGACGAGGACGACCGCGTCTTCCACTTCATGGGCGAGCCCGGGGCCACCCGGCACCTGGTGGTGCGCAACCGCCAGGCCGTCATCTCGCCGCCGTGGTCGATCCACTCGGGCGCCGGCACCGGCTCCTACGTCTTCATCTGGGCCATGGCCGGCGAGAACAACACCTACACCGACCTGACCCCCGTCGACGTGGCAGACCTGTGACCACGCAGACCGCGACCACGCGTCGTTCCCCGTTCGACCTGCACGGCAGGACGGCCGTCGTCACCGGCGCCGGCCGCGGCCTGGGCCGGGCCGTTGCGGTCGGACTCGCCGAGGCGGGCGCCGACCTGGTGCTCCTCGGCCGGCCGGGCAGCCAGGACGCGACGCGCGAGACGGTGGAGGCGCTCGGTCGCGAGGCCGCCGTCCTCGACCTCGACGTCTCCGACCACGAGGCCGTGGCCCGGGTCGGCGCCGAGGTCGCCGCCGCCCGCCAGGTCGACATCCTGGTCAACAACGCCGGCATCATCGAGCGCGAGGACACCGTCGACCTGACCCCGGAGTCCTGGCAGCGCGTGGTCGACACCAACCTCGGCGGGCTGTTCTTCCTGTCCCAGCACATCGGCCGCTCCATGGTGGAGCGCGGCCACGGCAAGATCGTCAACGTCGCCAGCCTGCTCGCCTTCCAGGGCGGCATCCGGGTGGTGTCGTACGCCGCGAGCAAGCACGGCGTCGCCGGGATCACCAAGGCGCTCGCCAACGAGTGGGGCCCGGCGGGCGTGCAGGTCAACGCCATCGCGCCGGGCTACATGGCCACCGACAACACGACCGCGCTGCGCGAGGACCCGGACCGCTCGCGGTCCATCCTCGAGCGGATCCCCGCCGGCCGGTGGGGCACCGCCGCCGACATCGCAGGCGCTGCCGTGTTCCTCAGCTCCTCCGCCGCCGACTACGTCAACGGCCACGTGCTGGTCGTCGACGGTGGCTGGATGGCCCGCTGACCGACCCGTCCCCGACCCGGACGCCCACCCCGGAGCCGCCCCCGCGGCACCACGACCCCCCTCTCGGACCTCAACCCCTGCCGGAGCCTCTGGCACCAAGAAAGAAGGATCGATGATGAAGTTCACATCTCGTCCAGCCGCGGCCGTCCTCGGCCTGACGCTGGCAGCCGCTGCCCTCACCGGCTGCAGCGAGGAGGCAGGCGGCTCGTCCGGCGGCGGTGCCGAGGCCGGCGGCTGCAGCCCGTCCGACATCACGCTCGTGGGCCAGGTCCGCAACGAGTCCAACCCGTACGAGGCTGCCTGGCTCGACGGTGGCGACGCGTTCGCCGAGTCGGTCGACCTCAGCCAGGAGCGGATGACCTACGACGGCGACTCCACCAAGCAGCAGGAGCAGATCAGCCAGCTGCTCGCGGGCGACACGGAGTGCCTGGTCATGAACATCCTCCCGAACGGCGACTCCGACACCCCGCCGATCGTCGAGGGCGCGCAGGACGCCGGGGCCTACCTCGTCACCCAGTGGAACAAGCCGGCCGACCTCGACGTCACCGAGTACGACCAGTGGCTGAGCCACATCACCTACAACGGTGTCGAGTCCGGCAAGCAGATCGGTGACGCGCTGGCCGAGGCCATCGGCGGCTCGGGCGGCATCATCGCCCTCCAGGGCATCCTGGACACCGGCGCGGCCAAGGACCGCTTCGCCGGCCTCGAGGAGTCGCTGGCGGCCAACCCGGACGTCGAGCTGCTCGACGACCAGACGGCCAACTTCTCCCGCGCCGAGGCGCTCGACGTGACCAAGACGCTGCTCACCAAGCACGGCAAGGACATCAAGGGCATCTGGGCGGCCAACGACGACATGGCCCTCGGCGCGCTCGAGGCCCTGAAGGCGGCCGGTCGCGACGACGTGGCCGTCGTCGGCATCGACGCGGTCCCCGACGCCCTGACCGCCATCGAGGATGGCTCGATGACCGCCACCGTCTCCAGCGACGGCCCGTGGCAGGGAGGCATCGGCCTGGCCATCGGCTACTGCGTCGCCACCGGCGAGCTCGAGGTCGACGAGATCTCCGAGCGCGCCTGGTTCGCCGAGCAGTTCCTGATCCAGGAGGACAACGTCGCCGACTTCATCTCCCCCGAGGTCGACGAGTCCGAGTTCGCCTGCGACAACCTCTTCAGCCGTTCGCAGGGCGCCATCTCGTGACCATGACATCCCCCGCCGAGGACGTCGAGGTCGTCGCGACGCGCCCCCAGCCTCGGCGGGGGGTGTCGCTGCGGGACGCCGGTCCCCCGGTCGCGCTCCTCGTGATCTTCGGTGTGTTCGCAGCCCTCAGCTCCGACTTCCGCACGCTCGGCAACGTCCAGAACATCATGGACACGGCGGCCGTGCTGGCCGTCGTGGCCTGCGGCATCACGTTCGTGCTGATGATGGGGTCGATCGACCTCTCCGCCCCCGGTGTCATGGGGGCCTCCGCGATCGCCGTCGCCCTGCTCGTCGCCAACAACCGCAACGACAACGACCTCGGTCTCCTCGGGGTGCTGCTCGCCGTGCTGGTCGGCGCCGCGCTGGGCTGCCTGAGCGGGCTGGCCCTGGTGCTGCTGAAGGTGCCGTCGTTCATGACGACGCTGGGCGTCTCCGCCATCGGGCTCGGGATCGCCACGCTGATGTTCGCCGGCGTCCAGCCCAACATCTCCGACACGATGCTGGAGTCGTGGGCGGTCGACCGCCTGCTCGGCTTCTCCTACCTCACCTGGATCGCCGCCGGCTGCGTGCTGCTCGGCTACCTGGTCCAGCGCTACTCCCGTCTCGGGCGCTACGCGTTCGCGATCGGGGGCGCCGAGGAGGTGCTCGCCCTCTCCGGCGTGAAGGTCGCGCCCTACAAGGTGGCCGCGTTCACCCTGGCCGGCGCGTTCTACGCCCTCGCCGGGGTCATGGTCACCAGCCAGCTCGGCGCCGGGCTCGTCCAGGCCGGACGCGGCTACGACTTCGCGGCGATCACCGCGGCGGTCGTCGGCGGCACCCTGCTCACGGGCGGTCGCGGCGGCATCCTCCACTCCACGGTCGGCGTCCTGCTCGTCACCGTGCTCACCAACGGCCTGGTCCAGGTGGGCGTCAGCCCCTACTGGCAGGGCGGTGTGCAGGGCCTCATCGTCGTCGTCGCGGTCGCCGCGGCCGTCCTCCCTCAACGTCGAAGGAACCAGGTGACGAAGTGACCACCGATGTCCAGCAGGCGCCCGAGGTGCCCGCAGCGGCTCCGGTCCACGCGCTCGAGGTGCGCGGGCTGGTCAAGCACTACCCCGGCGTGAAGGCCCTCGACGGCGTCGACCTGGTCGTGCGCCAGCACGAGGTGCTCGGCCTGGCCGGCGAGAACGGTGCCGGCAAGTCGACGCTGCTCAAGGCCCTCGTCGGGCTCGTCCGACCCGACGCCGGAGAGATCTGGGTCCGCGGCGAGAAGGTGCGCCTGCGCAGCGTCGTCGAGGCCGCCGACCACGGCATCGGGATGGTCTTCCAGGAGCAGTCGCTGGTGCCCAACCTCACCGCGGCGGAGAACATCGTGCTCGGCAGCGAGGGGCCCGGCGTGCGCCGCGGGCTCTACCGCTGGGACACCATGCGCCGCCTGGCGCAGGAGCAGCTCGACAAGATCGGCTCCCACATCGACCCCCTGGCCCGCACCGACACCCTCAGCTTCGCCGAGCGCCAGATGGTGGAGATCGCCAAGGTGCTGCGGATCGAGGAGCGCTCCCAGCACGCGCCGGTGATCATCCTCGACGAGCCCACCTCGGTGCTGGAGTCGAAGGAGATCGAGACCCTCTTCGCCCAGGTGCGCCGGCTGCGCGAGTTCGCGTCGGTCGTCTTCGTCTCCCACCGCCTCGACGAGGTGCTCGACGTCTGCGACCGCGTGGCCGTGCTGCGCGGCGGCCAGTCGGTGGGGGAGGTGCCCACCGAGGGCGCCGCTCCCGGCGACCTGCACCGGATGATGATCGGCTCGACCGGCTCGGAGGACCACTACCACGACACGGCCGCCCGTCGCGCCGACGAGGAGCGCCGTCCGATGCTCAGCGTCCGCAACCTCTCGGGCGCGACGTTCCGCGACGTCGACCTCGATGTCCACGCCGGCGAGATCGTCGGGATCGTCGGCGTGCACGGCTCGGGGCGCGAGGACGTCTGCCGCGCGCTCTTCGGCGCCGAGCCGACCACCTCGGGCGAGGTCACCCTCGACGGCGAGAAGCTGGAGCTCACCGGCACGCGGGCTGCCTGCGCCGCCGGCATCGGCTACGTGCCGGCGGAGCGCAAGATCGAGGGCATGGTGGGCCCGATGTCGGTCGCCGACAACATGACCCTCACCAAGCAGAAGGCCCGCTGCACCGGTCCGCTCGTGGCGCCGCGCAAGCAGGCCACCCTCGTCGACAGCTGGATCGAGCGGCTCTCCATCCGCACGCCCCACCGCGGCACCGCGATCCAGCGGCTCTCCGGCGGCAACCAGCAGAAGGTGGTGCTGGCTCGCTGGCTCGTCGCCGGCGACATCCGCCTGCTCCTCCTCGACCACCCGACCCGCGGTCTCGACATCGGGGCCCGCTCGGAGGTCTACCGGCTGATGCGCGAGCTCGCCAACAGTGGCGTCGCCACGGTCCTGCTGGCCGACAGCCTCGAGGAGGCGATCGGCATGTCCGACCGGATCATCGTGATGAACGACGGTCGCGCCACCAAGGAGGTCGCCTGCCCCTCGGGCGCCAAGCCGACCCCCCTCGACCTGGTCAAGGAGATGGTCTGAGTGACGACCCCCGTTCTCGCCACCCCGGCAGCCGAGCAGCCCGCCGTCCACGGCGGGCCCACGGTCGGCCAGCGGCTGACGTCGTTCATGCCGCTCATCGCGCTCCTGGCGCTGCTGGCTGCGCTCACCATCGCCGACCCGGACTTCCTCACCCAGCGCAGCATGATCGCCGTCGTCCGCACGTCGGCCCCGCTCGTCGTCCTCGCCGCGGGCGCCACGCTGGTGGTCCTCTGCGGCGGCATCGACCTGTCGATCGCGGCCCTGTGCTCGCTGTCGACGGTGCTCTTCGCGATGTGGCTGCCCGACCTCGGCGGCCTCACCGTGCCGGCCGTCATCGCGGCCGCCGGAGCCCTCGGTGCGGTGCAGGGCATCGCCCACGTCGTGCTGCGCATCCCGTCGTTCATCGTCACCCTGGGCGGGCTCAGCATCTTCTCGGCGGTCGCCCTCGTGATCTCCGACGCCGGGCCGATCCGGATCGTCGACCGGGAGGCGACGAAGTGGATCACGATGTACGTCGCCGGGGTCGTGCCGATGTCGTTCTTCGTGGCCGTCGTCGTGGTCGCCGCCATCGCCCTGGTCCTCAAGCTCACCCCCCTGCAGAGCTGGGTGACCGCCACCGGCTACTCCGAGTCGGCGGCCCGCCTGGCCGGCACGCCGGTCGACCTCGTCAAGGTCGGCGCGTTCATCGTCTCGGGCGCGTGCGCCGGTCTGGCCGCGGTGATGCTCGTGTCGCGCAACTTCAGCGGCAGCCCGACGATGGCCGACAACCTGCTGCTGCCGGCGGTGGCCGCGATCGTCGTGGGCGGCACCGCCATCACCGGCGGTCACGGCAGCCTGTGGCGCTCGCTGGTCGGCGCCCTCGTCATCACTCTGCTCCGCGTCGGGCTGCCCATCGTGGGCGTCCCGTCCGCGTGGGAGCAGATCCTCTACGGCGCGATCATCGTCGCCGCCGTCGCCCTGACCCTCGACCGCTCGAAGGTGCTGATCATCAAGTAGTCCCGACCCCCTGACTCCCCGACGTACGTCCCCACCCTCCGCTCCGACCCTCGGAAGGCCACCATGTCCGACACCACCTCGCTCCTCCCTGCCGTCCAGTCGTTCCTCTCCTCCCCGAAGAAGCTCCTGATCGACGGCGAGCTCGTCGACGCCAAGGACGGGCAGACCTTCGACACCGTCAACCCCGCCACCGAGGACGTCCTCGTCAAGGTCGCGCAGGCCTCCGCCGTGGACGCCGACCGCGCGGTCGTCGCGGCCCGCACCGCCTTCGAGCACGGCTCGCCGTGGTCGAGGTTCTCCCCTCGCGACCGCTCCCACCTGCTGTGGCGCATCGGCGACCTGATCGACGAGCACGCCGAGGAGTTCGCCCAGCTCGAGTCCCTCGACAACGGCAAGAGTCTCGCCTCCGCGCGCGGCGACGTCGGCGTCGCCGCCGAGCTGTTCCGCTACTTCGCCGGCTGGGCCACCAAGATGGAGGGCACCACGATCCCGATGTCGGTGCCCGGGCGCGACTTCCACGCCTACACGCGCCGCGAGCCGATCGGCGTCGTCGCGGGGATCGTGCCGTGGAACTTCCCGCTGACGATGGCCGCCTTCAAGATCATCCCGTCGATCACCGCCGGCAACACCGTCGTCCTCAAGCCCGCCGAGCAGACCCCGCTGACCGCGCTGCGCCTCGGCGAGCTGCTGCTCGAGGCCGGCCTGCCCGCCGGCGTCGTCAACATCCTGCCCGGCTTCGGCGACGCGGGCGCCGCCCTGGTGGCGCACTCCGGCGTCGACAAGGTCGCCTTCACCGGCAGCACCGAGGTCGGCAAGAAGATCGCGGCAGCCGCCTCGGGCAACCTCAAGAAGGTCTCCCTCGAGCTCGGCGGCAAGGCTCCCAACATCATCTTCAACGACGCCGACCTCGAGGCCGCCGTCGCGGGCGCCGCGCTCGCCGGCTACTTCAACGAGGGCCAGTGCTGCGTCAACGGCTCGCGCCTCTACGTCCAGCGCGACGTCTTCGACGAGGTCATCGCGGGCGTCGCGGCGGCCGCTCGGGCCATCACCGTCGGCGACGCGTTCGACCCGGCGACCACGATGGGCCCGCTGGTCTCGCAGGAGCAGCACGAGAAGGTCATGGGCTACGTCCGTGGCGCCGTCGCGGACGGCGCGACGATCACCGCCGGCAGCCCCGACCCGGCCAAGGAGCGCGGCTACTTCTTCTCCCCGACGCTCATCACCGACGTGACCGAGCAGATGGCCGTGCAGACCGACGAGATCTTCGGCCCGGTCATCACCGCCATCCCGTTCGACACCGAGGACGAGGTCGTGGCCGCCGCCAACAACACCGTCTACGGCCTGGCCGCGGGCGTCTGGTCGCGCGACCTCGGCACCGCCCACCGTGTCGGCGGCCGGCTGCGCGCCGGCACCGTGTGGCTCAACACCTGGCACGCCGACGACGTGACCCTGCCCCGCGGCGGCTACAAGCAGTCGGGCTGGGGCCGCGAGCTCGGGTCGTTCGGGCTCGACGACTACACCGAGCTCAAGACCGTCATCGCCGAGCTCCGATGACCGCTGGCGACACCCCGCGGGACCTCATGGAGGTCCTGCGGGGGCACCGCGTCGTGCCCGTCGTGGTCCTCGACGACCCCGACCGGGCCGACGCCCTCGGTGACGCGCTGGTGAGCGGCGGCCTGCCCGTCGCCGAGGCGACGTTCCGCACGCCCGGCGCGGCCGCGGTGCTGCGCCGCCTGGCGGCGCGCGACGACCTCGTGGTGGGTGCCGGCACGGTGCTCACCCCGGCGCAGGTCGACCTCGCCCACGAGGCCGGCGCGGGCTTCGTCGTCTCACCCGGCCTCAGCGACGGCGTCGTGCGCCGGTGCCAGGAGCTCGGCCTGCCCGTCGTCCCGGGGGTGAGCACCGCGTCCGAGATCATGCGCGCGCTCGACCTCGGTCTCGACACCGTGAAGTTCTTCCCCGCCGAGGCCACCGGCGGGCTCCCCGCCGTCAAGGCGCTCGCGGCCGCCTTCCCGCAGGTGCGCTTCGTGCCCACCGGCGGCATCACCGAGGCGAGCGCGCCGGCCTACCTGGCCCACGGCGCGGTCGCCGCAGTCGGAGGCAGCTGGATGGTGGCCCCCGACCTGCTGGCCGCCGGCCAGTGGGCGGAGGTCGCGGCGCGCTGCGCCGCCACGTCCCGCCTGTCCCACCACGACCCCCAAGGAGCGCACGCATGATCGAGACCCGTCCGGCGGCCGAGTGCGAGCTCGACATCGTCGCGCTCGGCGAGGTGATGCTGCGCCTCGACCCCGGCGAGGGTCGCGTCCGCACCGCGCGCCGGTTCGAGGCGTGGGAGGGCGGCGGCGAGTACAACGTGGCGCGCGGCATGCGCAAGGTCTTCGGCCTGCGTGCCGGGGTGGTCACCGCCCTGGCCGACAACGAGATCGGCCACCTCGTGGAGAACCTGATCATGCAGGGCGGGGTCGACACCTCGCTCATCCGGTGGGAGCCCTACGACGGCATCGGGCGCACGGTGCGCAACGGCCTCAACTTCACCGAGCGCGGCTTCGGCGTGCGCGGTGCGGTGGGGGTCTCCGACCGGGCGCACACGGCGATCGCGCAGATGACGCCCGGCACCGTCGACTGGGACGACCTCTTCGGGCGTCGCGGCGTGCGCTGGCTGCACACCGGCGGCATCTTCGCGGCGCTGTCGGAGAACGCGGCTGCCGTCGCCGAGGAGGCGATGGCCGCCGCGCAGCGCCACGGCACCGTCGTGTCGTTCGACCTCAACTACCGGCCCAGCCTGTGGGCGGGGATCGGTGGGCCCGACTTCGCCCGCGACGTCAACACCCGGCTGGCCTCGCACGTCGACGTGATGATCGGCAACGAGGAGGACTTCACCGCCGCCCTCGGCTTCGAGGTCGAGCACGTCGACGAGCACCTGCGCGAGCTGCCGATGGACAGCTTCGCCGCGATGGTCGCCACCGTCGCGGAGAAGATGCCGTGGTTCAAGGTCATCGCGACGACGATGCGCGGCGTCCACAGTGCCAGCGACAACGACTGGCAGGCCATCGCCTGGTCCCCGGACACGGGCGTCCTGCAGTCGACGGCACGCGACCACCTCGCGATCTACGACCGCGTGGGAGGCGGTGACGGGTTCGCCTCCGGTCTCGTCTACGGGCTCCTCGAGGGCGAGGACCTCCAGACGTGCCTCGAGCTCGGCGCCGCCCACGGCGCCCTGGCGATGACGACTCCCGGTGACACCTCCATGGTCACCCGCGAGGAGGTCAGGGCGCTCGCCGGCGGCGGCAGCGCCCGCGTGCGCCGCTGAGCGGTGGACACGCCGCCCCCGACGACTGCCGATCCCCGAGGATGTGAGCGATGAGACACCACCTGACGCGGCTGGCGGCCGTGACGGTGCCGGGCGTCGCACTCGGCGCCGCGAGCCTCGTGCCCCACCGCCGCCGCACATGAACGGGCGGCGGGTGTCCTTCCCGCGACTCGCGCGGCTGGTCGCCGTGCTCCTCACCGGGCTCGTCGTCGCCCTCGCGGTCGGCGCGGGCGCTCCCGCGAGCGCCCACGCCGACCTGGTGAGCACCGACCCCGCCGAGGGGGCCGTGCTCGACGCCGCCCCCGAGCAGATGGCGTTCACGTTCACCGAGGCGGTCGCCGGGGTCTCCGACGGGGTCCAGGTGTTCGACGCCGTGGGCGGCGTGGTGCCCTCCTCCTCGGCCGTCAAGGGCAAGGTGCTCACGGTGGGCCTCGACCAGGAGGTCGGCGACGGCACCTACGTGGTGGTGTGGCGGGTCATCTCCGAGGACGGCCACCCCGTCAGCGGGTCGCTCAGCTTCTCCATCGGCGCCGCGAGCGAGACGGTGCAGGTGCCACCGGCCGCCGCCACCCCCACCGACGACGTGCCGCGGACCCTCACGGCCGCGCGGTGGCTCGGCTACGTCGGCCTGCTGCTGTGCGTCGGGCTGGCGTGGTTCGTCGCGGCGGTGCTGCCTGCCGCCGACGACGACACGCGGGCACGCCGACGACTGGTCCGGGTGCTGCGCGTCGCCGCGCCGCTGACCGCGGCGGCGTGGCTGGCAGGGCTCCCGCTCACCGCCCTCTACCAGTCCGGCGGCGGCGCCGACTCGCTGATGGAGTCCGCGGCGTGGTCGACGATGGCGAGCACCGAGTACGTCGTCGCGGCCTGCGTGGCGCTGGGCGTGCTGCTCGCGACGCTGATGGTGGTGGGCGCCGCCGGGCCCGGTCGCACGCGCGGGCGGGTCGCGCTGGCGGCCGCCGTCGTGGCCGCCTGCGCGCCGGCACTGACCGGGCACACCCGGGCGGCCTCGCCCGAGGCGCTCGTGGTGGGCGTCGACATGCTGCACCTGCTCGCCGCCAGCGTGTGGCTCGGCGGGCTGGTCGCCCTGGTGCTGGTGCTGCCCGTGCTCGCCGGGCGTGGCCCGGTCGCGGCTGAGGTGCTCGCCAGGTTCTCGACGGTCGCCGCAGGCGTGCTGGCCGTCCTCGTCGTCTCCGGCACGGTGCTGGCCTGGCGGATCATGGGATCGCTCACCGCGCTGTTCGACACCGGCTACGGCCGGCTGCTCGCGATCAAGATCGGCGTGGCCCTGCTCGTGGTCGCCATCGCCGGGTGGAACAGGTACGCCGTGCTGCCGCGCGTGCGCGCCGCGACGCCGTCGGGCGACCTCGGCTCGGGCACGCGCCTCGTGGTCCGGGCCGCCGCGGCCGAGGCCGCCCTGCTCGTCGTGCTGCTGCTGGTGACCGGAATGCTGGTCGACCGCAACCCGGAGGCCGGCCGGGGCGCCGACTCGGCCGGCGCCGCGGAGCCGGGGGTGCAGACCGGCATGCTCGGCGACCACGAGGTCGAGGTGACCCTCGACCCGCTCGCCACGGGGGCCAACACCGTGTCGGTGTCGACGCGCGACGCCGCAGGCGAGCCCTTCGAGGGCTTCGACGCACCGAAGATCCGCGTCGAGTCCGACGACATCGACCTCGGCGAGATCGCCCTCGAGTCGATCGCACCGGGGGAGTACGCCGGCGACGTGGTGCTGCCGGCGCCGGGCACCTGGCGGGTGCAGGTGTCGTTGCGGGTGAGCGAGTTCGACAACCCCGTGCAGACGTTCGCCTTCAGCGTCGGCGACGAGTGATCGCGCCCAGATGACCACCCACGACGACCGGTCCGGCGCGACGGGCGGGACCCCGGTCAAGTCCGCCGCGCGCGTCCTCGACCTGCTCGAGGACATCGCCGCGCACGGCCCGGCCACCCGGGCCGAGCTGTCGCTGCGGATGGGCATCCCCAAGAGCAGCATGCACGCGGTGCTGAGGACGATGACCGAGCGCGGCTGGCTCGAGCTCGACCACGCCCGCGGCGCCTACCGCCTGGGGTTCCGCTCGGTGGCGGTGAGCGCGGCCTACGTCGAGGACGACCCCGTGATCGCCCGCGTGGCGCCGCTCCTGGACCGGCTGGCCGCCGAGACCGGGGAGACCGTGCACCTCGGCCGGATGGACGGCGCCCACGTGATCTGCCTCGACAAGCGCGAGTCGACCCGCCCGGTACGGATGGCCTCGGCGGTCGGGCGGCGCCTGCCGGCCTGGTCCACCTCGCTCGGTCGGGCCGTCCTGGCCACCCGGCCCACGGCGGTGCGCGAGGCGCTGGTGCCCGACGCGATCGCGAAGATGACCCAGCACACCCGCACCGACCGCGCGGCCGTCCTGGCCGCCATCGACCAGGCGTCCGTGCGCGGCTACGCGGTGGAGAGCCAGGAGGTCTGTCCCGGCATCCGGTGCTTCGCCGTGGCGCTCGCGCCTCCCGGCGCCCCGGTCCACGCCATCAGCGTGGCCGTGCCGCTCGCCCGCCTCGACCGCTCGCGCGAGGCCCGCGTCGTGAGGTCGCTGCTCGACCTGGGCCACCGCGCGCTCGACGTACCCTCTGTCTAGACACTGGTACACATACGTGGACACATCACCCACATGGTTCACCAGTCTGGACGGACTTCTTGACTCTGTGTGACCACGGTCATACGGTCGGCCCACACGTCGAGCGCCGGCACTCCTGGCACGCCTGCCCTCGCGCCGAGCCGAGCCCAACCCGAGGGATCCGTGATGAAGCTTCTCCGCAGGTCTGCCCGCCCCGGCCCGCTCCGGGCCATCCGCCGCCCGGCGACCGCCGCCCTCGCCGCGCTGGGCCTGGTCGTCGGCCTCGGCAGCGTCACCGCGGCGCCCGCCGCGGCGGCTGCCGCGCCCGGTGACGACGTCGCCGCCTGGGTCGAGGTCGAGGACGGCGTGATCAGCGGCGGCCCGGCCTACAACTCCGGCGACCACGGCAACTTCTCGGGCCAGGGGTCCTACACGTTCCGCGAGACCGGGATGGCCTCGACGATGACGGTGACCGTGCCCGAGGCGGGCGTCTACCCCGTCCACGTGCGCTACGCCGCCGGACCGCTCGGCGCCGGCGAGAACGTCACCCGGTCGATGGGGCTGCGCACCAACGGCACGCGCCAGCAGCTCGCGTTCCCGATGACCAGCCTCCAGGACTGGGAGGCCTGGGACTTCGTGTCGACCGAGGTGACGCTCGACGAGGGTGCCAACACGCTGGCGCTGGAGTGCGACCGGTCGGTGGACTTCTGCCGGCTCAACTTCGACGCCATCCAGGTCGGCGGGACCACTCCTGACCCCTGCGCGGGGACCCCCGTCCGTCCCGGCTACCGCGCCCTCTTCGACGGCACCTTCGAGTCGTTCGACGGCTGGCGCAAGGCCGGCTCCGGCGGCTTCGGGCGCCAGACCGACTGCACGATCCGCACCATCCGCGGTCGTGGCGCGGAGTGGTTCACCACCCAGCAGTCCGCGCCCTACACGCTGAGGCTCGACTGGCGCCGCGACGGCGCGGACGACGAGTCGAGCGTCTACCTCGCCTCCACGAGCCGGACCGGCGCCGACCCGGTCGGCGGCATCAGGATCCCCATCGGCACCGACACCGGTGCGATCGTGCCCACGGGCGGCACGGCGCAGGCTCCGGACCAGGACGCCGTCGCAGCCGCGGAGCGTCCGGCTGGCGAGTGGAACTCCTACCTCGTGCAGCTCACCGGCTCGCAGGTCCGCGTCTTCCTCAACGACACCCTGGTCAACACCTACGCCAGCGCGCAGCCCCTGGCCACCAACGGGTTCATCGGGCTGGAGAACCGGGGCGCGTCCCACGCGGTCGACTTCCGCGGCATCGAGATCAAGGACGGTGTGGCGCCCGACGCCGGCACGTCCGAGGTGCCGGTGCACTACGAGTTCGAGGAGCAGTCCGGCAGCACGGCGGCCAACACCGGCAGCGATGCGTCCGTGGGGGCGGCCACGCTGGTCGGCGCCACCGGGTGGGCGGCCGACGGCGTGCACGGCGGGGCGCTCGACCTTCCGGGCGGTCCCAACGCCAACACCGCCGACCTGCCCGACAACCTGCTGCAGGGTGCGGACGACTTCACCACCTCGTTCTGGGTGCGCCCCGACACCATGGGCAACTGGATCAACCTGTTCCACCTCGGTGACGGGCTCGGCAACGCCGGCAGCTTCTTCCAGATCCAGATGCGCACCGAGAACGGCGACCGTGGCATCGCGGCGACCTTCAAGGCCAAGGGCTCGGACCTCCAGGAGCGCGTCCAGGCGCCCGACGAGGTCGACGTCGTGGCGGGCCGGTGGAACCACGTCGTCTTCGCCCGCTCCGGCGCGAGCGGGACGCTCTACCTCGACGGTGAGGTGGTCGCGAGCCGCAACGACCTGACGATCGACATGGGCGACGTCGGGCCCACGGCCAACAACTGGCTGGGGCGCAACGGCTACGTCGACGACCCGTCGTTCGACGGGCTGATGGACGACGTGCGGCTCTACGAGTCTGCGCTGACCGACGAGGACGTGGCCGCCCTCCACGCCGACGGCACCGCCCTCGACACCGAGGTCGCCCTCACGGTCGACCCCGCCTCGCCGTCCCTCGTCGACGAGCCGCTCACGGTCTCCGCGACGGTGACCGACGAGAACGACGACGCGGCGCAGGGCGAGGCCGCGCTGTGGGTCGACGGGGCCCGCGTCGGAGCGCCGGTCGAGCTCGACGACGGGGCCGCCCAGTTCCCCGCGCTGACCCTGTCGGCGGGTGCCCACCAGGTGCAGGTCCGGTTCACCGGCGACGTGGGCTGGCGCGACTCCCGTGCCACCACCACCCACACCGTGCGGCGGGCGGTGGTGAGCACGGACGCCCCGATCCACTACACCTTCAACGAGGGCCGGGGCACGTCGGCCGCCAACTACGGCACGGACCGGTCCGTCGGTCCGGCGACCCTGGTCGGTGCGTCCACGTGGACCGAGGGCCGCTACGACGACGGTGTCTCCCTGCCCGGCGGTCCGGCCGGACCGGTCGACGGCTCGAGCCACATCGACCTGCCCGACGACATCACGGCGGGCATGGACGAGGAGATCACGGTGTCGACCTGGATCAGGCCGACCGCCCTGCCCAACTGGACCACGCACGTCCAGCTCGGCAAGAGCACCGAGGACTTCTTCCTGCTGCAGTCGTCGGTCATGAACGGTGACCGGGGCTTCGCGGCCACGCTGCGCGTCGACGAGGGCGAGCAGTACCGCATCATGCTCCCCGGCGAGGACGACCTGCCGCTCAACGAGTGGACCCACGTCGTGGTGACCCTCGGCCCGTCGCCGTCGGGCGGAGGCACCACCGGTCGGATCTACCTCGACGGCGTGCTCGTCGACGCCGCCACGCGCCACAACATCCCGGTCGACATCGGCGACGTGGCGGAGGGAGGCACGACGGCCAACTTCATCGGCAACACCAGCTGGAACGACCCCCGCCCGGCTGAGCTCGTCGACGACTTCCGCCTCTACGGCTACGAGCTGAGCGCCCAGCAGGTCGCCGACCTGCACGCCGCCGCCCCGCCCAACGCGGCACCGGTCGCGGTGGAGGACTCCTACGCCACCGGCGCGGGCCAGGTCCTCACCGTGGACGCCCCCGGCGTGCTCGCCAACGACACCGACCCGGACTGGAACGACGTCAGCGCGACGGGCCTCACCCAGCCGGCCGGCGGCACCGTCGACCTGGCCGAGGACGGCTCGTTCACCTACACCCCGGGCGACGGGTTCGCCGGCACCGACACCTTCACCTACCGGGCCACCGACGGCGTCGCCGACTCGGAGCCGGCGACGGTGACCATCCGGGTCAACGCGGCCCCGGTGGCGCAGTCGGACGCGTTCGACGCGGTGGAGGGTGCGCCGCTGCTGCTGCCGGCGCCGGGCGTGCTGGGCAACGACTCCGACGCGGACGGCGATGAGCTGACGGCGATCGACGCCACTCAGCCGGCGCACGGCACTGTCGTGCTGGACGAGGACGGCTCGTTCACCTACACCCCGCAGGCCGGGTTCTCCGGCACCGACGTCTTCACCTACCGCGCCAGCGACGGCCAGGACACCTCGGCCCCCGCCACGGTGAGCATCACGGTGAAGCCGGCGGCGGGCGGCGGTGCGGGCCTGCCTGACGACGACGGGCTGACCGCCACGGCGCTCGCGGGTGCGGCGCTGCCGGTGACCTACGGCGCCAGCGGCGCGCTGTCGGTCACGGTCTCGCCGGAGACGGCGTCCGGACTGGTGGAGGTGCGTCGGGGCGGTGACGTGCTCGCGACCGGCACCGTCGCGGCCGGGCGTGCCTCGGTGGTGCTGCCGCAGCGGTCCCTGCCCGTGGGCCAGCACGCGCTGACGCTGCACTACGGCGGCGACGCGACCCACCGGGCGTCCACGGGACAGGTCACGGTCCTGGTGGAGGCGACGCCCGCCACCAGGGTGGCGTCGCGGACCCTCGTGAAGGTGAGGCCGAAGAGGCTGTCGTGGAAGCAGGACTTCCGCGTCGTGGTGCAGGTCAGCACGGTGCTGGGCAAGGCCGCCCCGCCGACGGGCACGGTCAAGGTGCGCATCGACGGCCGCCGGGTCAAGGTCGGCCGGCTCGACGACCGGGGTCGCTACGTCGTGAAGATCCGGCGCAACCTCAACGTCGGGCGGCACATGGTCGCGGTCACCTACGGCGGTGACGCCTCCACCGAGTGGAGCAGGGACCGGCAGCGGATCCGGGTCGTGCGCTGACCCGGGCCGACGCCGCACGCGCGAGGGGCCCCGCCGGAGTGATCCGGCGGGGCCCCTCGTGGTGTCGTGTCGGGTCGCGGCCGCGCGAGCCGGGCGGGCTCAGCCCTTCTCGTCGAGGGCGGCCACCACGCCGGCCCGCGACTGGTCCTCGCTCGCCAGCACGCCGCCGTTGGCGACGATGTCGGGGGTGATCTCGCTGAAGACCATGCGGACGTCCTGGCGGCGCGCACCGAGGATCTCGACCGCGCTGTCGGCGACGGCCTCGGCGAAGGCGCGGCGCTGCTCGATGGTGCGGCCGCGGAGCAGCTCGACGGTGATGTTGGGCATGGAGGTTCCTTCGATCGGGCCGCCTGCACGGCAGACGACGGTGACGACTCAGGTCGGATGTGTGAACGGATGTCAGCATATGGAACCAGTGACGACGGACACAACCGCTGTCCGACGGGCGGTCGCCGGTCGGACGATGCGCACGGTTTCGGGCCTCAGGCGCGGCGAAATCGGCTGATCGTCCATGTACGTGGACAACTGGTCCAGATCGTCCAGAATGCTGGACGGATTTCTTGACTCTGTGTGACGACGGTCATACGTTCGGCCCACGAGCGCGGCGCAGCGACGCCTGCCCTCGCGTCATCCGAGCCAAGCCGAGGGATCCCGAGATGAAGCATCGCCCTTCCCTTCGCGCGCGAGCGTCACAACGCGTGAAGTCCATACCCAAGTCGTTCACCCCCGCGGTGGCGCTCGCGGCCGCATTGGCGGTCGCCGGCGTCGTCGCCCCACCCGTCTCCGCCGCGCCGGCAGCTGCCGCCGCCCCGGCGGACGACGGCGTCCTCCGGGTGCTGTTGTTCTACAAGACCGGATACCACGAGTCGTGGGACGAGGGGGTCCAGGCGATCCGCGACCTCGTGGACGACCTGGGTGAGGAGTACGACCAGGAGGTGCAGATCCAGGCGACGGACGACCCGTCGGCGTTCAACACCGCCAACCTGGCCACGGTCGACACCGTGTCGTTCATGCAGACCGGCGGGGTGCTGTTCAACCTCGAGCAGCGCGCCGCGCTCGAGGAGTACATCCGCGGCGGTGGCGGCTTCACCGGCATGCACTACACCGGCTGGTCGGTGGGCCAGAGCGAGCACGACGTCAACCCCTTCTACCTGCGCCTCGTCGGCGCGATGTCCGAGGGACACCCCGAGAACCCCGGCGTGCGGCCCGGTGACGTCGTCGTGAAGGACGAGGAGCACCCGCTCACCGCCGGCCTCCCGGCCAGGATCAACCGCCAGGACGAGTGGTACGACTGGACGGTCAACCCCGCCCCGCACGTGCGCACCCTGCTCGAGGCCGACGAGTTCTCCTACGGCATGGGTCGCCAGGGCACCACGCACCCGATCACCTGGTGCCAGGAGATCGACGCCGGCCGCTCGTGGTACTCCGGGCTCGGTCACACCGAGACCTCCTACGCCGAGCCGTTCGTCCGCACGCAGATGAGGCACGGCCTCGCCTACGCGGCGGGCCTGCTCGAGGCCGACTGCTCCCCGCCGGTGAAGTCCGAGGAGGGCTCGTGGAGCGGCGTCGTGCCGTGGCCGCTGATGCCCATCAACATGGCGCTGACCACCGACGGCAAGGTGCAGTCCTTCGGCAGCAAGGGCGGCCAGGGCGGGCCGGGCGCGTTCGACTGGACCGGCGACGAGTCGATCTACCAGGGCGGCCAGGTCGAGATCGACATCTGGGACCCGGCCGAGCCGAGGAGCATGGACATGACCCGCGCCGAGCTGCGCGCCGGGATCATCGAGAACGCCACCTACACCGACCTGTTCTGCTCCATGCAGGTGCAGAACCCCCATACCAAGAAGGTACTGACCGTCGGAGGCGATGACGGCCTCGGCGAGAACGCGCCCAACGACGGGTCGATGGGCGTCACCAGCTACGACACCAACAACGGCCTGCAGAACGAGGCCCCGATGCACTTCGCCCGGTGGTACCCCACCGGCACGACCATGCCCGACGGCTCCGTCGTCGTCCAGGGCGGAAGCCTGAGCGGCGGCCCCGGCGGTCCGGGTGTGCTGACCCCCGAGGTCTACACCCCCGACGAGGGCGCCAGTTGGAAGCTGCTGACCGGTGCCAAGAGCGAGGCGGCCTACGGCAGGCACCAGAACCGCTGGTGGTACCCCAGGGCCTTCGTGACCCCCGGCAAGGGCACGCTGTTCAACATCACCGGCACCCAGATGTACGAGCTCGACCCCGACGGCAACGACGGCACCGGCGAGCTGACGCTGATCAGCGAGCTCCCGGCGAACATCGCCAACCAGGGCGCCCAGGGCAACCCGGTCGGCGCCACGTCGACGGCCGCGATGTACCGGCCCGGCAAGATCCTGCAGGTCGGTGGCGGCTGGTGGGCCAACGGCGGCGGCCCTGACGGCGCCCGTGCCGGCTTCACCGTCGACCTGACCACTCCCGGCGGCACCGCCAACCCGGTCATCGAGCCGACCGAGCCGATGAAGTACCAGCGGCACTGGGCCAACTCGACGATCCTGCCCGACGGCGACGTCCTGGTCACCGGCGGCAGCCGGCAGAACGCGGAGAACGGCGGCTACGTCACCAACGCCGAGATCTGGAACCCCGACACCGGGAAGTGGACCACGATCGAGGTGCCCTACGAGCACGCCCGGCTCTACCACTCCACCGCGCTGCTCCTGCCCGACGGCCGCGTCATGATCGGCGGCGGCGGCGCTCCGGGTCCGCGCAACTACACGGACGTGGAGTACTACTCCCCGGCCTACCTGTTCGACGGCAACGGGCTCGCCGAGCGCCCGGAGATCACCAGCGCGCCGAAGAAGATCGGCTACGACGGCACCTTCGAGATCGAGGCCTCCACCTCGGTCTCCCGGGTGACCCTGGTCCGCAACGGGTCGGTGACCCACAGCTTCAACAACGACCAGAACTTCCAGGACCTCGACTTCGTCCAGGGCCCCGACGGGATCACCGTCACCTCGCCCGTGGACGCCACCTACGCCCCTCCGGGCGCCTACATGGTGTTCGTCTTCGACGAGGACGGCACCCCGTCGGTCGCCTCGATCCTCGACATCGACCCCACGGTCAAGATGGACCAGCGCACCCCGCAGGTCGTCGAGATGTTCGAGTACCCCCGCTTCCCGGGCAACGCCGGCGCGATCGCCGACATCGCCCCCGACAGCGGCCGGATGGCCCCGTGGAACGTCGACAGCCAGGTCCAGCTGGTTCCCGCCCAGCACGCCAGCCAGGGCGCTCTCGGCAAGGTGGGCTACAGCCTGGCCCTCGGCCAGTCGGGCGCGCTCTCGCGGGTCGTCCAAGGCCTCGACCCGGGGCGGGACTACCGCATCCACCTGCGCTACGCGCGTGACAGCAGGTCCCCGGCCCCGGCCGGTCCCGCCAACGCGCGGGTGTCCATCGGCTCCCTCGACCACACCCTGACGGCCGGCACCGACCTGCCCTCGCAGGGCAACGGGCAGGACGTCGTCTACGGCACCTGGGTGAGCACCTTCACCGCGGGCAAGCGCGCCGAGACGCTCCGCCTCGAGGCGGGCGACGGCGACGCCGGGATGATGATCGACAACCTCGTCATCACCGCGGTCGACCCCGGCACCGGAGACGTCGCGGTCAACTACGAGTTCGAGGAGCAGGAGGGTCGCACGGCGGCCAACACCGGCACCGACAAGTCCGTCGGGTCGGCCGAGCTGACCGGCGAGACCGGGTGGGCGGCCGACGGCGTCATCGGTGGCGCCCTCGACCTGCCGGGCGGTCCCAACGCCAACACCGCCGACCTGCCCGACAACCTGCTGCAGGGTGCGGACGACTTCACCACCTCGTTCTGGGTGCGCCCCGACACGATGGGCGACTGGATCAACCTGTTCCACATCGGCGACGGGCTCGGTGACGCCGGCAGCTTCTTCCAGATCCAGATGCGCACCAGCGGCGGCGACCGTGGCCTGGCGGCCACCTTCAAGGCCAAGGGCTCGGACCTCCAGGAGCGCGTCCAGGCGCCCGACGAGGTCGACGTGGTGCAGGGACAGTGGAACCACGTGGTCTTCACCCGCGAGGGCGCGACGGGCACGCTCTACCTCAACGGCGAGGTCATCGCGTCCGAGGACGACCTCACCATCGACATGGGCGACGTCGGGCCCACGGCCAACAACTGGCTGGGGCGCAACGGCTACGTCGACGACCCGTCGTTCGACGGGCTGATGGACGACGTGCGGCTCTACGAGTCCACGCTGACCCAGGCAGACGTCACGTCGCTCCACGAGGAGGGCACCGCCCTCGAGACCACGACCACGCTCACGGTCACGCCCGAGTCGCCCTCCGCGTTCAACGAGCCGCTCACGGTCTCCGCGACGGTGACCGACGAGGTCCCGGGCGACCCCGAGGGCGAGGCCGAGCTCTGGGTCGACGGCGGCCGGATCGGCGTGCCGGTCGACGTCGTCGACGGTGCGGTGGCGTTCCCGCCCCTCACGCTGGGCCAGGGCCAGCGCCAGATCGAGGTGCGCTTCGTGGCCGGGGAGGGCTGGCGCGACTCGCAGGCCTCCACCACCCACGTCGTGTCCCGGCCGCCGCCGTCCGCGGGGATCCCCGTCCACTACAGGTTCGACGAGGGACAGGGCACGTCCGTGCACAACTCGGGGATCGACGCGTCCGTCGGAGCGGCGACGCTCGTGCAGGGCGCTGGCTGGGGGACCGGGCAGTGCGCCGGTGCGGTGTCGCTCAACGGCACCGGCCACGTCAACCTGCCCGACAACATCACGGCCGGCATGGACGCGGAGTTCTCTCTGTCCACGTGGATCCGACCCACTGCCCTGCCCAACTGGACCACCCACGTCCAGATCGGCAAGAGCACCCAGGAGTACCTGCTGCTCCAGTCCTCGACCTTGGGCGGGGACCGGGGATTCGCGGCGACGTTGCGAGTCGACAACGGACTCGACCACCGCATCCAGCTGCCCGGTGAGGGGGATCTTCCCCTCAACGAGTGGACGCACGTCGTGGTCACCCTGGGGCCGTCCGCGGACGGACCCGGCACGACCGGCCGGATCTACTTCGACGGCGAGCTGATGGCGCAGAACACCATCCCGGTGGACATGGGTGACGTCGGGGAGGGTGGCACGACGGCCAACTTCATCGGCAACACCAGCTACCCCGACCCGAAGCCGACCGAGCTGGTCGACGACTTCCGGATCTACGGCTACGAGCTCGACGCCGACCAGGTCGCCGAGGTCGCCACCTGCCCGCCGCCCAACCGGGCACCGGTCGGTGGCGCGGATGACTACGGCACCGACGAGGGCACCCCCCTCACCGTCGCGGCGCCCGGCGTGCTGGGCAACGACACCGACGCGGACGAGGACAGCCTCATCGCGACGGGTCTCACCCAGCCGGCCAACGGCACGGTGGTCCTGGCTGCCGACGGGTCGTTCACCTACACGCCGCGGGCGGGGTTCTCGGGCACCGACACCTTCACCTATCAGGTCAGTGACCGGATCGCGTCGTCGTCGGCGACGACGGTGACCATCACGGTGCGGAAGGCCGAGGTGCCGCCGGTCAACAGGGCTCCGGTCGCGCAGCCCGACGCGTTCAACGCGGTCGAGGGCGCACCGCTGGTGCTCCCGGCGCCCGGCGTGCTGGGCAACGACACCGACGCCGACGGCGACAGCCTGAGCGCGACGGGTCTCACCCAGCCGGCCAACGGCACGGTGGTGCTGGCTGCCGACGGGTCGTTCACCTACACCCCGCGGGCCGGGTTCTCCGGCACCGACGTCTTCACCTACCGGGCCAGCGACGGCACCGCCACCTCGGCGGCGACGACGGTGACCATCACGGTGAAGAAGGCGGCGGGCGGCGGTCCGGGCCAGCCCGGTGACGGGCCGGCCACCACGGCGGTCGCGGGTGCGGCGCTGCCGGTGACCTACGGCGCAAGCGGCTCGGTGTCGGTCACCGTCTCGCCGGAGACGGCGTCCGGGACGCTCGAGCTGCGCAAGGACGGAGCCCTGGTCGCGACCGCAGCGGTCGCGGGCGGCCGTGGCACCGTGGTGCTGCCGCCGCGGTCCCTGCCGGTCGGGCAGCACGTGCTGACGCTGCGCTACGCCGGCAACGCCAGCCACCGTGCGTCGTCCGCCGACGTCACCGTGGTCGTCGACGCGGGGCCGACCCGCAAGGCGCGCTCGCGCACCGTGGTGAAGATCAAGCCCGAGGTGCTCACCCACAAGCAGGACTTCAGGGTGGTCACCAAGGTCGCGTCGCTGCGAGGCGTCCCGGCCAGGGGCAAGGTGCAGATCCGCATCGACGGTCGTCTGGTCAAGGTGGCCCGGGTCAACGCCAAGGGCCGCTACGTCCTCAAGGTGACGCGCAACCTCAAGGTCGGCAGGCACTACGTGTCGGTCACCTACAAGGGCGACGCGAGCACCTCGGGGAGCCAGGTCCGGCAGTGGTTCTGGGTCCGCTGACCTGAGCCGCACCCGGTGCGAGACGTGAACGGCCCCCGCGGGACTCCCGCGGGGGCCGTTACGGCGTCGCTGGCGTCCACAGGTGTGGACGTGTTGGCTGGTCCGTTCACATGGTAGGACGCGGTTCTTGACCGTGCCCACGCCACCGCCCTAGCGTCGTGTGATGCTCACCTCACGCCGGGCCCTGCGGGCCGCTGTGACGACTGCCGTGACCGCCGTCCTCGTGCTCTCCGGCCTCGTGGCGGCCGGCGCGCTCCCGGGCTCGCCCCTGCAGTCCGCGCCGGGCGCGGGCCAGGCGGCGCGCACCTGGATCGTGGACGCGGTCGACGACGCCGAGGGCAACAGCTGGCGCTCGCGCGACACCGGCACCTCGCGGGTCACGATCGCGGTCGGCGACACGGTCGAGTGGCGCTTCGAGTGGCCGACGGCCCGCCAGGAGCACGACCTGACGTCGGTGGACACGCCCGCCGGCACCTGGGTGCCCCCGGTGCAGGAGTACCGCACACCCGACGACCCGGACGGCCCGGTCCGGCACACGTTCACCGCGCCCGGCACCTACTCCTACACCTGCTCCATCCACGGCACGATGATGACCGGCACGGTCGTGGTGACCGAGTCCGGGGAGCCCGGGGGCGAGGCGCCGACGGTCGACGCGAGCGCGACCCCGACGACCGGGCCGGCGCCGCTCGACGTCGCCTTCAGCGGCTCGGCCCAGCACACCGGCGACGGCGAGCTCACCTACGTGTGGGACTTCGGTGACGGCGCGACCGGCGCCGGTGCCGAGCACCAGCACTCCTACGCCTCGCCCGGGCGCTACACCGCGACGCTCGCCGCCACCGACGCCGACGGAGTCACCGGGACCGACAGCGTCGACATCACCGTGACGGACGGCCACGCGCACCACGGGCTGCCACAGCTCGCCGCGACGGCCGCCCCCGCCTCCGGGACGGCGCCGCTGGCGGTGGCCTTCTCCGCCGAGGTGAGCACCAGCGGGCCGTTCCGGGCGTTCGCCAGTGGGCTGATCAGCTATCCCGGTCTCACCGGCACCGCCACGATGGTGCGCCGGCGCGGCGCGACCTCCACCTCCCTCGACGTGAGCGGCCTCAAGGCCGGCGCCATGCACATGGTGCACGTGCACGAGGAGGCCTGCTCGTCCAACAACGCCGGCGCGCACTTCCGCTTCGACGAGTCGCTTCCCTTCGAGGAGGACAACGAGATCTGGCTGCCCTTCACCTCCGACGCCCAGGGCCGCAGCGGGCTGGTCGAGGTCGTCCAGCCCCAGCGCGCCAACGAGCGGGCCGTCTCGATCGTCATCCACGACCCCGACAACCCCGCGCTCCGCATCGGCTGCGTCGACCTGGCGCCCAGCGTCGCCGGACTCACCTACGCCTGGGACTTCGGCGACGGCAGCACCGGCCGCGGCACCGACCCGCACCACGTCTACACCGCCGGCGGCACCCACACCGCGAAGCTGACGGTCGCCGACGGCCACGGCAACACCGACATCGCGACCGTGGCCGTGACCGTGGCCGCGCCCCCCGGGCCGACCCCGGTCGACACCGTGGCCCCCGACACCGCCGTGAGCGGCGGGCCCGCGGGCGTGGTCCGTGCCAAGCGCGCGACGTTCACGCTGTCGAGCACCGAGGCGGGCAGCACCTTCACGTGCAGCCTCGACGGTGGCGCGTGGCAGGCGTGCCCCGCCACGGCCCGGTTCACCGGCCTGGGCCAGGGACGGCACCGGCTCCTGGTGCGGGCGAGCGACGCGGCCGGCAACACCGACGCCACCCCGGCCTCGCACGAGTGGACCGTCGATCGCACCGCTCCCGTCGTCCGCGCCGTGCGGCCGTCGGTGACCACCGACCGCACCCCGACGCTGAGGGCCAAGATCCGCGACGCCCACTCGTCCGTACGACGCGTCGTGCTGCAGGTCGACGGCGCCCGGGTCGCGCCGGTGCGCCACGTCGCCCGGCGCGGGCAGGTGCGGTGGACGCCGCGCCGCCCGCTCGCCCTCGGCCGGCACACCGCGCGACTCGTCGTCGTGGACGCCGCCGGCAACCGGCGCGTCGCGACCTGGACGTTCCGCGTCGGCCGATGAGCCGCCGCCTCTTCCCGGCGCCGATGTCCAGTACGTTCGAGAGGGCGAGCTCGCGACGCGGCTCGACGAGGGTGAGGGGGGTGCTGATGGTTCGGCTCGGACTGGCGCTCGCCGCAGGTCTCGCCCTGGCCGGGTGCGGCGGCGACGAGCTGTCGATGACAGAGGCGTGCGCGGAGGTGCGGGGGCCCGTCGAGGACGCGATGGCCGCGGGCGACGTGGGGCGGGCCGCGGAGGTGCTCCACGACGTCGCCGAACGAGGTGACGCCGAGGTCGAGCGGGTCTTCGGCGACGCCGCCGACGCCGCCGACCACGTCGCGGAGCACGGCAACGAGGACGGCGCCCCCGCGTGGGTCACCGTGGCCTTCGGTCACCTCGACGAGGCGTGCGGGGAGAACCCGGGGGACTGACCGCCCGCTGGGCGAGCGCCTCGAGGTGCAGGTCCAGCACCGCCTGCATCCCCGACACGGAGGCGGCGTCGGGTCGCAGCGCGGCGTGCACCGCGAGCCCGTCGACGAGCGCGAAGAGCCTCTCGGCCTCGAGGTCGACGACCTCCGGCGAGGCGTCCGAGAGCAGCGCGCCGGCCCACCGGTGGCACGCCGCCCGCAGCCGGTCGAAGGCGTCGTCGCGCAGCGCCCGCAGGTCGTCGTCGACCATCGCCCTGACCGAGAAGGCGAGCCAGACCTCGTTCTCGACCGCCCGCTCCGGATCGAGCGGCAACAGCTGGGCCAGCGCGGTCTTCGCGGCCGCGAGGCGGTCGTCGGGCAGGTCGAGCGCCGCCACCCGGGCCTCCAGCCGCTCGATGACCAGGTGCATCGCGAACCGCAGGAGGTCGGACTGGCTGGCGAAGTAGTGGCGCAGCGACCCGGTCGACAACCCGGCCTCCCGTGCCACGTTGCGGACCGAGGCCTGCTCCACTCCCTCGTCGCGGACGACCCGCCAGACCGCAGCGGCGAGCTGGCGGCGGCGGTCCTCGCGGTCGACGACTCGGGGCACGGCTCTGTCTATCACAGGTGTGCTAGCTTGCTTCTATCACACCTGTGACAGAACCGGGGTCCCCATGAGCCTCAGCACGACGACCGACACCAGGTCCGCAACGCCGCGGGCGCGCCGGGCGCTGGTGGTGGCGGCGGTGCTGTGGCTCGCGGCCAACGCGTACGCCTGGCTCGCCGCGCCCGGGTCGCTGCCGTTCGACTGGCCGGTGCGTGCCGGGCTGACCACGGGGGACGTCCTCGTCGAGACCAACGTGGCCCTCGCCGAGGTGCTGGTGCTGATGCTCGTGGTGAGGCGGCTGACCCGCCGCCGCACCGATCCCCGGGTCGCCGAGCGCTCGCCGGAGCGCACGCAGGCGTGGCGGGAGACCCTGGGCCTGCTCGGCTACGGCGCCCTCGCGCTGGGTGGCGGCCACCTGCTGGGCACTGCGATGGGCTGGAGCCCGTTCGGCCTGCACCTCGCGGGGACCCTGTTCGGCACCCACGCCCACGTGGAGAGGCTCGAGGTGCTCGCGTGGGCGGCCTACAACCTCGTCGTCTACGCGATCGTCCCGCTCGTCTGGTTCCGGCGGCGCTACGACGCGACGTCGCTCGGCCTGAGGTCGGTGGACCGTCGCAACGACCTGCTGGTGGTCGCCGTCGTCCTCGCCCTCGAGACCTGCTTCCAGGTCGTCGTGCTCCAGCCGGAGAGCCTCGACCTCCCGGCAGGCGTCCTGGCGCGGGGAGCCGCCCTGACGTTCGTGCTCTACCTGCTCGGCACGGTGCTGCCGGCGATGGTCTTTCTCTACGCGATCCTGGTCCCGCGCCTCCTGCGCCTCACCGGGTCGGTCGCGGCGACGGTCCTGTGCGGCGGGCTCACCTACGCGGCGCTGCACGTGTGGGACGCCTGGGCGGTCCTGGACTCGCCGCGGTCGGTCCTGCTCTCCCTGGTCTTCGTGGTGCTCACCTACCTGGCTCCCGGGATGCTCAAGACCTACCTGACGGTGCGCACCGGCAACGCGTGGGTCCACGTGTGGGCCTACCACGCGTTCGCGCCGCACACGCTGGTCGACACCTCCCACGTCGTCCACGTCTTCCGGCTGTCCTGACGGGCGGGGCACCCGTGCCGGCTCGGGCGTACCGGTGACGTCCCTCGGTGCCGCGACTATCATCTGGTCGACACAGTTCGGAGTTCGCACAAGGTGATCGAAGCCATGGTGAGTGATGCCAGCAGGCGCATCAACGAGTTCAGCCAGCTCGCCCATGCACTGCGCTCCGCGCCCGACGAGGACGCGCGCATCAAGCTCGCCGTCGACGCCGCCGTCACGCTCGTGGCCCGGTGCGACCACGCGGGCGTGACGATCAACCGGGAGCGCGCCCTGACCACCACCGTCGGCAGCGACGACGTGGTGCAGCGCGCCAACGAGCTGCAGCACGAGCTCGGCGAGGGGCCGTGCCTGGACGTGATGCGCGACCAGAACACCCTCGTCAGCACCGCCCTCGACCAGGACCGGCGCTGGCCGCGGTGGGCCCCGCGGGTGCACGCCGAGCTCGGGATGGGGTCGATGATGTCGCTGCTTGTCTACACCGACGAGCAGTCGTTCGGCGCGCTGAGCCTCTACGCCCGTGACGGCAAGCGCTTCGACGCCGACGACGTCGCGATCGGGCAGGCGCTCGCCGCCCAGCTCGCGGTGGTCACGGCGGCCGAGCGACAGATCGACCAGCTCGGTCTCGCGATGCACAACCGGCTCGTGATCGGGCAGGCGCAGGGGATCTTGATGGAGCGCCTCGAGATCACCGCGGACCAGGCGTTCGACTACCTGCGGCGCGCCTCGATGACCGCCAACCGCAAGGTCGTCGACGTGGCGGCGGACATCACCCGCACCCGGCGACTGGTCGACCTCGAGTCGTAGCCGGGAGGTGGACTCGCCGTTCGGTCGGCCGGGGGCACCGACGGCCAGGGCCCGCGCCGGACGCCGCGGTGGGCGACCGGCGCTGGCAGCCTAGGGGCCGCGCGCCGCGCTGTCCGGCGAACCGACGAACTCGTCGCGATCCCCCGGCGCGGCACGCGGTGTGCCGTGCCCGGTTCCCGCCAGCCCCCCGGCCCGGCGGGGTCCCGGATCCGGCCCCCCATGCGCGAACGACCGTACGTCGCGCCGGCGCGCGCCGCCGGGCTTTGCCCACAAACCACCCCCAGGGGGGAGCGGAGCGGACCGCGGGGCCGTCGGCTCGCGCGGGTCGCGCGGGCGGAGCCGGGGCGCGATGCCCGAGGATGGGGGCGTGAGCGAGGGGACGCGCGACCGGGTGTTCGGCCGGATGCCCGACGGGCGCGAGGTGCGCCTGCTGACGATCGGCGCCGAGCCCGGGCCCGTCGTGGAGGTGCTCACCCTGGGCGCCACGGTCCACCGGCTGGTGGTGCGGTGCGGTGACGGTGAGCGTCGCAACGTGGTGCTCGGCCACCCCGACGTCGAGGAGCGGCTCGCGAGCAGCGACTACGTCGGGGGCACCATCGGGCGCTACGCCAACCGGATCGCCGGGGGCCGGTTCGCGCTGGACGGCCGCGACGTCGAGGTGCGCACGCACGACCGCGGCAACAGCCTGCACGGCGGCCCCGACGGGTTCGACGTCCGCCCGTGGGACGTGGAGTCGCACGACACCCACGAGGCGGTGCTCGCGCTGGTGAGCCGCGACGGCGACCAGGGCTTCCCGGGCACGGTGACGGTGCGGGTGCGCTACCGCGTCGAGGGCGACGCGGTGGGGGTGACGATGCACGCGACGACCGACGCCCCCACCGTCGTCAACCTGACCAACCACGCCTACTTCAACCTCGACGGCGAGGGGACGGGGACGATCGACCGCCACGAGCTGCTGGTGGAGGCCGACGCCTACACGCCGGTGGACGACACCGGGATCCCGCTCGGCGACCACGCCCCGGTGGCCGGCACCCCGTTCGACCTCCGCCGGCCGACGGTGCTCGGGCCGGTCCTGCGGGCCGAGCACCCCCAGATGGTCGCCACCCGGGGGCTCGACCACAACTACGTCGTGCGCGGCACCGGGCTGCGCCGGGCCGCGGCGCTCGCCTCCCCGGCGACCGGTACGAGCGTCGAGGTGTGGACCGACCAGCCCGGCGTGCAGGTCTACACCGGCAACGTCCTCGACGGCGCCCGCCGCTCGGTCGGCGGCGGCCGCTACCGCCAGGGGGACGGCGTCGCGCTCGAGCCACAGCTGTTCCCCGACTCGCCCCACCGGCCGGAGTGGCCGTCGGCCGTGCTGCGACCGGGGGAGGCCTACCGCGCGACGCTCGAGTGGCGCTTCGCGCCCGGCGCCTCCGACAGAGCGCGCCCGACGAGGGCGACCCCCGCGGCGCACGCCAGCGCGGCCGTGAGCGCGGCGCCGACAGGACCGGCGACGTCCTGCCACGCCCCGAGCCCGGCCGCGCCCACCGCCTGGCCCACGGCCAGCGCGATGAAGAGCAGCGAGGTGCCGCGCCCCGCGGCGTCGGGCCACGCCTCGCGGGCCCACAGGATCAGCACGCCGGACAGGCACATGTAGCCGGCCCCGAAGCCGGCCATCGCGGCGTAGGTCGCCCACGCGAGCCCGAGGGCGAGCCCCGCGGCCAGGGCGAGGTTGGCACCCACCACCGCGCCGACCGACACCGCCCAGGCGCCGCGCAGCCCGCAGCGCTCCACCAGCCTGCCGGTGAGCGGGCCGAGCAGGCCGCCGACCCCGAGGGCGATCCACAGCAACCCCACCCGCGACCCGTCGATCGGGCCCGACCGGGTCGCGAGCAGCGGGCCGAAGGACCAGATCACGGCGGAGCCGGCCCCCACGACCGCGGCGCCCGCGGCCGGCGTCGCGAGCGTGCGCCAGTCGTACGACGACGAGATGCCCGAGGCGGCCGCGGCCCCGGGGCCGGGGCTGCGGCGCACCAGCAGCAGCACGCCTCCCGCGGCCGCGGCGTTGACCGCGGCCATCAGCAGCCAGGCGGCCGCGACGGACGGGACCGTGAGGGCGAGCACGCCGGTGAGGACCACGCCGACGGCCGTGCCGGTGTTGACCAGCGACTGGGCGCCGGCGGCCCGCCCGGGAGCCGTCACCGCGTCGACGACCCGGACGAGCGCGGGCGAGGCGAACCCGGCGCCCGTGCCCCCCACGAAGACGCTGACCACCAGCCACGGGGCGGACGCGGTCGTCGCGACGCCCAGGCACCCCACGCTCGCCGCGGCGCCCGCGAGCGCCACCCCGCTGCGGGGCCGGACGTCGGAGAGCCGGGCGGCGAGCGCCGCGGCCAGGGAGTACGACGTGAACTGCGCTGCCGCAGCCCACCCCACCACCGGCGCGAGGTCGGGGCGCTCCGCCACCAGGCGGGGAGCGAACAGGCCGACGCCGAAGCGCGCCATGCCGTAGGTCGAGGCGATCAGCACCATGCCGAGCACCGCCACCGCGAGGCCGCCGCGCGCGGGCGGCGGGGTGAGGGCGGGCTCGGCAGGCATAACGACCGTTCTATCAGAACGGTCGTTATGCTTCCATCGTGGGCAGGGACCAGACGCGCGAGCGCATCCTCGACACCGCGGAGCGGCTGTTCTTCGGCGACGGCATCGCGGTCACCGGGGTCGACCGCGTGGCCGGCGAGGCCGGCGTCGCGATCGCCACCCTCTACCAGCACGTCGGCAGCAAGGACGGCCTGCTCGCGGCCGTGCTCGAGCGACGCCTCGCGGCGTGGACCGCGCAGTGGGAGGCCGCGATCGAGGCGGCCGGGTCGCCCCGGGGCCGCCTGCTCGCGCTCTTCGACGCGCTCGCCGACTTCCGCCGCTCCTCCGGCGCCACCCAGTGGTGCTGCTTCCTCGCCACGGCCTCCGAGCGGCCGGCCGGCCGCGCGGGCGACCCGGTGCAGGCCCTGGTCGAGGCCGACACGACCGCCCTGACGTCGCGGCTGAGCGGGCTCGCCCGCGAGGCCGGCCTCGCCGCCCCCGACGCCGTCGCCGACCGCCTCGTCGTCGTCTACGACGGCGCGCTGGCCGGCCTGCTGCGCGGTGCGCCGGCCGACCCCATCGGCGTCGCGCGCGCGATCGCCGACCAGCTGGTGCCCGTCGAGGAGCCGCCGGCGGCGTGAGCCCGGGCCGCTACCCCGACCGCCTCGGCGCCAGGTCGCGCAGCAGCACCTCCCGGCCGAGCCGCTCCTCGAGCTCGGGGACCTGGGCGAGCAGCAGCTCGGCGGCGGCGATCGCGTCGGTCAGGGCGTCGTGGGCGGCGTAGCGGGGGAGCCCGTGGGTGCGTCGAGCCGCGTCGAGCCGCAGCGACCCCTGCACCTCCCCGTTCACGTCGGCCCGCAGCCGGTGCTCGAGCGCGAGGGTGTCGACCACGGTGAGCGGCGCCCGCGCACCGTACGCCGCCAGCGTGGCCGCGGCGACGAACCCCACCTCGATCGGCGCGTGGTGGGCGAGCAGCACCCGGCCGCGCAGGTCGGCGAGGAGGCCCGGCAGGACGTCGGCAGGCGCGGCGGCGTCGGAGAGCCCGTCGTCGGTCAGGCGGTGCCAGGTGGCCGAGGCCCCCACGCCCACGCCGTCGGGAGGACGTACGCGGTGCTCGCGCGCCTCGGCGAGCCGCACGCGTCCGCCCACCACCGGCACCCACCCCAGCGACAGCAGGTGGTCGGTGCGGGGGTCGAGGCCGGTCGTCTCGACGTCGAGCGCGAGGAGCTCGAGCCGCGACACCGGGGTCGTGTCCGGCGGGGCGGGCACCGCCGCGAGCTCGCGGAGCGGGCCCGGCGGGTAGCGGTCGGGCCCGCGCGGGCGGCGGGCGAGGAGGGGACGGCGCGCCCTCACTCGAACCCCGGCGGCAGGCGGCTGGACAGGGTCTGCTGGGCGGACCGCACGATCTCGAACGCGTCGCGCAGGTGGCGGCGCTGCCACTGCGTCAGGTCGGCGGGGCGCACGTTGTTGTCCGGCACCCGCCCGGCCCCGACCTGCGCCGCCTGGTGGTGCAGGCGCAGGTAGGACATCAGCTCCATGGCGTCGGCGAGCTCGGTGGCGGTCTCGTGGTCGAGGACGCCCGCCGAGACCGCCGCGTCGAGCCGACGTCGCGTGGTGAGGGCGGGCGACCCGGCCCGGAGGGCGTGGATGCGGGCCAGCTGCACCACGGCGGAGATCGGGCGCTTGATGTCGAGGGTGTCGCGGTGCTCGCCGTGCCGCTCGAGCACCAGCCCGCGGAAGAAGCCGAGCGGCGGGCGCATCGACAGCGCCTGCCGCGACAGGTGGCCGAGGAGGCGCGGGGAGGCGGTCTGCACGGACGCGAGGTGGACCTGCTCGGCGAGCCGCCGCTCGCCGGCGAGGTGGCGCATGTCGTGGAAGATCGCCGCCCGCAGCACGGCGTCGGGCTGCGGCTCGCGCGACCACCGGGCGAACCGGTCGTGCCACTGCGTCACGCTCAGCCGCCACTCGGGGTTGGTCGCCATCACCTCGCCCGGACAGCGCGGCCAGCCGCACTGCTCGAGCACCGCGGTGACCCGCTCGGCGAGCTCGGCGAACCACGCGCCGGCGGCCTCGTCCGGCTCGTGCGCGAGCACGAGCGCGTGGTCCTGGTCGGCGGTGAGCCCCTCCTCGTCGCGAGCGGCCGAGCCGAGCACGACCCAGCTGTAGGGCACCGGCGGCGGCCCGAGCTCGTCCTCGACCAGCGCGACCACCCGGCGTCGTACGGCGTCGCCGAGCGCGGTCGCGACCCGGCACACGTCCGCGGCGGTGACGTCGCGCTCGACGAGCCGGCCGACCACCGTGCGGATGCCGGGCGCCTCGGCGACGACGCCGGCCAGGGTCGTCTGCCTCCCGATCGCCGCGGCGAGGTGGACGGGGTCGGCGTTCTCGAGCCGGACCAGGTCGGTGGTGGACACCAGGCCGACCGGCCGTCCGGCCTCGTCGGTGAGCGGGAGGTGGTGGATGTCGCGCTCGACCATCTCGAGCAGGGCCTCGAACGCCGGCGCGTCGGGGGAGAGCGTGGCCGGGTCGGGGGTCATCACCGCGCGCACCTGCGTGTCGGGCGGCACGTCGGCGGCGAGCACGCGGGTGCGCAGGTCGCGGTCGGTCACGATGCCGCGCAGCTCGCCGTCCTCGACGACCAGGACGCTGGAGACCCCGGCCCGCGACATGGTGGCCGCGGCGTCGCGCACCGACGTGTCGGGAGCCGTGGTCACCGCGGGGCGGGTCACCAGGTCGCCGACCCGGGTGCCGAGCGCGGTGCCGCCCGACGTCGCCCGCTGGAGGTGGTGGATCGCCCGTGTGAGCCGCGCGTGGTGCGTGGCGGCGTAGAAGGCGGCGACGGCCGGGTGTGCCCGGCAGAGCTCGTCGAACGCCTCCGGCTCCAGCACCAGCAGCAGCGTGTCCTCGACGGCGGTGCAGCGGTGGCGCGTGGGCCGGCGCTCCAGCAGCGAGCTCATCCCGAACGCCTCGCCCGTGCCGACCCGGTCGACGAGCCCACCTGCCTCGTCGCGCACCTCCACGGCGCCCGAGCGCACGACGTACAGGCCCTCGCCCGGCTCGCCGACGTCGAGGACGACGGTGCCGCGCCGGGCGTAGCGCACGGTGCACCGGCGGGGCAGGGCCGCCAGCACGCCCGGGGGCAGCCCGTCGAACGGCGCGTGCCCCGCGAGGAAGTCGCGGACCTCGGCGATCTCGACCTCCATGGCGCCCATCGTGGCACCGATCCGCCGCCGGGTCGTCCGATCACCCGGGCCGGGTTTCGCAGCGCCGAACACCTTGCGGTGGGGTCGGGGCGCGGGGTACTGATCTGGGGAGGGTTCGCGGCCCGCCGGGGCGCGCCTGAGCACGGAGGAGTCGCGCCATGGCCACCCAGTCGACCAGCACGCCCCGATCGCCGTCACCCCCGGGCGGCCGGTCCCGGATGAGCCCCAAGGCGATCGCGGTGTGGAGCGCGGTCGCCGTCGTCGGTGCCGTCTGCTGGAGCGTCCTGGCGCTCTCCCGCGGCGAGGAGGTCTCGGCCCTCTGGATCCTCTTCGCGGCCCTGTCCTCCTACGCGATCGCCTACCGCTTCTACTCCCGCTTCATCGCCTACCGGGTGCTGGGCGTCGACGACACCCGGGCCACCCCGGCGGAGCGGCACGACAACGGCCGCGACTTCGACGTCACCGACCGGCACGTGCTCTTCGGCCACCACTTCGCCGCCATCGCCGGGGCGGGCCCGCTGGTCGGCCCGGTCCTCGCCGCCCAGATGGGCTACCTGCCCGGCACGATCTGGATCATCGTCGGCGTCATCTTCGCCGGGGCCGTGCAGGACATGGTCGTCCTCTTCTTCTCGATGCGCCGCGACGGCAAGAGCCTGGGCCAGATGGTGCGCGAGGAGATCGGCCTCGTGGGCGGGATCGCCGCCCTGATCGCGGTCTTCGCGATCATGATCATCATCCTGGCCGTGCTCGCGCTGGTGGTCGTCAACGCGCTCGCCGAGTCGCCGTGGGGCGTGTTCTCGATCGGGCTGACGATCCCCATCGCGCTGTTCATGGGCTACTACCTGCGGGTGCTGCGACCGGGCCGGGTCTCGGAGGTCACGGCGATCGGTGTCGCCCTGCTGCTCCTCGCGATCATCGGCGGCGGCTACGTCGAGCAGATGGGCCTCGAGGAGGCGCTGACGCTGTCGAAGGAGCAACTGACGATCGGCCTGGTGGTCTACGGCTTCGTCGCCTCGATCCTGCCGGTCTGGATGCTGCTCACGCCTCGCGACTACTTGTCGACCTTCATGAAGATCGGCGTGATCGTGCTCCTCGCCATCGGACTGGTGCTCGCCGCACCGGTCCTGCAGCAGGAGGCGGTGACCGACTTCGCCATCGACGGCGACGGGCCGGTGTTCGCCGGCAAGCTGTTCCCGTTCGTGTTCATCACCATCGCGTGCGGCGCCCTGTCGGGCTTCCACGCCCTCATCTCCTCGGGCACCACGCCCAAGATGGTGGCCAAGGAGAGCCAGGTCCGGATGATCGGCTACGGCGGGATGCTGATGGAGTCGTTCGTCGCGATCAGCGCCCTCATCGCCGCCTGCGTCATCGACCCCGGCCTCTACTTCGCCATGAACAGCCCCGCCGGCGCCACTGGGGCCGACCCGGCCACCGCAGCCGAGTTCGTCTCGGGCCTCGGCTTCAGCATCACCCCCGACCAGCTCACCGCGGCCGCCGCCGCGGTGGAGGAGCAGACCCTCATCTCCCGCACCGGCGGCGCACCGACGCTCGCGCTCGGCATCTCGCAGATCTTCACCGAGGCGTTCGGCGGCGGGCTCGCGGCGTTCTGGTACCACTTCGCGATCATGTTCGAGGCGCTCTTCATCCTCACCGCGGTCGACGCCGGCACCCGGGTCGGGCGGTTCATGCTGCAGGACACCGTCGGCAACCTGTGGCCGCGCTACGCCGACCTGTCCTGGAAGCCCGCCGCGTGGTCGGCGAGCGCCGTGGTGGTCGGGCTGTGGGGCTACATGCTCTACGTCGGCGTGACCGACCCGCTCGGGGGCATCAACCAGCTGTTCCCGCTCTTCGGCATCGCCAACCAGCTGCTCGCGGCCATCGCATTGACGCTGTGCGTGACGCTGCTGATCAAGCACGGGAAGGTGAAGTGGGCCTGGGTGCCCGGCGTCGGCCTGGCGTGGGACCTGGTCACGACCATGACCGCCAGCTACCAGAAGGTGTTCTCCGACAACCCGGCCATCGGCTACTTCACCCAGCGCGAGCGCTACGCCGACGCCCTCGACGCCGGCGAGCTGCTCGCCCCCGCGACCGACGTGGACCAGATGAACCAGGTGGTCTTCAACTCCACCGTCAACGGCACGCTGCAGGCGCTCTTCGCGCTGCTGGTGGTCGTGGTGGTCCTCAATGCCTTCGTCATCTGGATCAAGGCGGTGCGTGCCGGTGGCCTGCCCACCACCGAGGTGCCGTGGCAGGAGTCCCACCTGGTCCAGCCCTCCGACTTCATCGCCACCGCCGAGGAGAAGGAGGCGGTGCGCGAGTGGGAGGCCGCGGGCCGCGGCGTCGACGCGGGGAGCCAGCGGTGACCCGGGTGGCGGAGGCGGCGCGCACGCTGCGGCGCTACGTCCGCGAGCTGACCGGGGAGGCCCGGTGGGACGACTACGTCGCGGAGTGCGAGGCCTTCGGCGAGCCGCCGATGTCGCGGCGAGAGTTCGAGCGCCGCCGCGACCACGAGCGCGAGCACCAGGCGGGCGGACGCTGCTGCTGAGGCCCGCGCCCGGCGGCCCGGGGTCCGACACGGGGGTCTGAGTCGCGCGGCACCTGCGGCTCCCGGGTCGGCACCTCGGGTGGAGGCCCCGGGGGCGGTGGACTTCCTAGCGTCGTCGCGTGATCGACACCGGGACCCGTCTCCTCCTCGCCCTGACCCTCGCCGCCGTCTGCGTCGCCGTCTTCGCCTGTGACTCGCCGGGTGGGGGCAACGGCATCCTCCGGCCTGCCGCGCGGGCGACGCCCCCGGAGGCCGCGGCGCGCGAGCTGGGGGAGGGGCTGCACGACGACGCCGCCCTCGGCCGGCTCGACCCGGCCCTGCTCGAGGCGGTGATGGCAGCGGCGGAGGACGCCCGGACGGCGGGGGTCGACGTGCACGTGACCAGCGGGTGGCGCAGCAGGGCCCACCAGGAGAGGCTCCTCGAGGAGGCGGTGGACAGGTACGGCTCCGCGGAGGAGGCCCGCCGGTGGGTCGCCTCGCCGGACGTCTCTGCTCACGTCACGGGGGACGCCGTGGACATCGGCCCGACCGACGGCGCACTCTGGATGGCGGACCACGGGTCGGCGTACGGGCTCTGCCAGGCCTTCGCCAACGAGGTCTGGCACTACGAGCTGCTCACCACGCCCGGCGGGCGGTGCCCGGAGATGCTGCCGGACAGCAGCTCGCGAGAACGCTGATCGGGGCGCGCGTCAGGAGGTCGCGCGACGGGCCCACCGCCCGGCGGGGGCGGCGGTGGCGGCGAAGACGAGCGCGGTCGCCGCCACGGCGAGGACGGCGTTGCGCAGGCCGAACGCATCGGCGACCAGGCCGACGTAGGCCGGACCCAGCAGGTATCCGAGGTAGGCGGTCGTGGCGATGGCGGAGGTGGCCCGCGCCCGGCGGGACGGCGAGGTGTCGCGGAGCACGTGGCTGAGCAGGGTCGGGAAGAGCGTGGCCGTCCCGGCCGCAGCGACGGCGAGCCCGAGGAGGGCGACGGTGACGGTGGGGGCGGTGGCCACGACGACGCTGCCGCCCGCCGCGACGGCGCCACCGGTGGTCAGGAGGAGGAGCGGATGGCTCCTCGACAGCGGCGCCAGGGCCAGCCGGGTGAGTGCGGCGCTGGCGGCGAAGGTCGCGGGGGCCAGCGAGGCCAGCTGCGGCGTGGCGGCGAACACGTCGGTGACGAGCACCGCCCCCCAGCTCTGGTGCGCGTTCTCGGTGGCGTAGGCGAGTGCCCCCACCAGTCCCACCACGACCAGGGGAAGCACGCCGATGGCGCGTCCGCCGCCCTCGGGGTCGGTCCGCTCCGGCCCGCCCCGGCGTCGGTCGGCGGCGCCGGCCGAGCTGTCGGGCCGCGCGGCGCCGACGAGTCCGGCGAGGGCGACGACGACGACCGCGACCAGCGCGAAGGCGCTCAGCAGACCCAGCTCCCGGGAGAGCGCGGCACCGACGCCGAGGCTGGCGACGACGACCGCGAGCGAGAACACGCCGTGCGCCCGGGTCAGCACGGCACGAGCGGTGCGCTGCTCGGCATGCCCGGCCAGCGTGTTGATGGCGACGTCCGCCGCACCCGACGTCGCGCCGACCAGCGTCAGGCACACGACCACCGAGACGAGGTCACGAGCAGCGAGCGCCATGACCACTCCGGCGCCTGCCATCAGCGCGAGCAGCAGCGCGGCCAGCCGCAGGCCCCACCGCTCGAGCAGCCACCCGGTCGCCACCATCGCCGGGAGCGCGCCCGCGCCGACGAACAGCAGGGCCGTCCCCAGCTGCCCGTCCGTCAACCCCGCCTGGGACCTGATCGCTGGCAGCGCGGCGCCCCACGCGCCCCAGAACGTCCCGAACGCGCCGAACGCCGCGTAGGCCGCCACCGTGACGCCGGGCGGTCGCCGGCGAGCACGACGCACCGGCGGCGCGGCCACTTGTGTAACGTTACGCATCGACATCTGTGTAACGATACGCATAGGCTTGGCCCATGCCAACCCGACGGGACCGACCCACCGTCAAGGACGTCGCGGCCGAGGCCGGGGTCGGGGCGATGACCGTCTCCTACGCGTTCAACCGGCCCGACCGCGTGGCCGCGACGACCCGCGCGCGCGTGATGGAGGCGGCCCGGCGGCTGGGCTACCGCCCCGACGCCACGGCCCGCGCGCTCCGCTCCGGCAGGACCGGCCAGGTCGGTGTCGTGCTCGGGGAGCACCTGGCCTACGCCTTCGACGACCCCCAGGCATCGACGTTCCTCGCGGGCGTCGCCGACGTCTGCGTCGAGGACGGGCTCGGGATGGTGCTGATCCCGACGCACGGCGACGCCTCGGACGTCGACCGCGTCCTGGCGGCGGCCGTCGACGCCTACGTGCTGTGGACGACCACCGACGACGACCCCGTGCTGGCTGCCGTGGCGCAGAGCGGCCGGCCGGCTGCCATCCAGGGCGGGCCGGAGGTGCCCGGCATCGCGTGCGTCGGCTCGGACGACCGCGCCGCCGCCCGGGCCGTGGCCGCCGCCGCGCTGGCCCGCGGCGACGTGCCCGTCGTCGTGAGCTTCCCGCTCGACCGCCGACGGACGGCGGAGGTCCTCACCGGTGGCGCGGTGCCGAGCGCGGTCCCGTTCCCCGTCACGCGGCACCGGCTCCACGGCTTCCGCGACGCGCTCGTGGCAGCGGGTCACGACTGGAGCGGCACCCCCGTCGCGGTGGTCGAGCGCAACGGACGCGGTCAGGGCGAGACCGCGATGCGCGCCCTCCTGCCCCGCCTCCCCGTCGGCGCCTCGCCGGTCGTCCTGGCGATGAGCGACGAGCTCGCCCTGGGTGCGCGCGACGCCCTCCACCCGACGCACCCCACCGCGACCATCGCCGGCTGGGACGCCTCGCCCGCCGCCCTCGCCGCCGGCATCCTCACCGTGACCAACCCGTTGCGCGACCAGGGACGCCTCTGTGCCCGCGCCGCCCTCGACCCGGGCACCGAGGTCGGCCCCGTCCCCTGGCAGGTCCGCGACCCCGGCGCAGCCGGGCCGGTTTCGGCCCGGCTGTCACGATGAGGGGCATGCAGCCCGCCCGCCAGCCGTCCCGTGAGCCCGCCTGGAAGGGCGCCGCGCTGGTGACGGGCGGGTTCGTCGTGCTGCTCTGGCTGCTGGAGATCCTCGACACCGCGACCGGCCACCCGCTCGACTCCTACGGCGTGCAGCCGCGCAGCGAGGACGGTCTCGTCGGGATCCTGCTCGCCCCGACGCTGCACTTCGGCTTCGACCACCTCGTCAGCAACACGATCCCCGTGCTCGTGCTCGGCTTCCTCACCCTCGCCACCGGCGTGGCCCGCGGCATCGCGGCGACCGCGATCATCTGGGTCGTCGGCGGGATCGGGGTGTGGCTCTTTGCGCAGCCCGGCAGCGTGCACGCGGGGGCGTCCGTGCTGATCTTCGGCTGGATCGTCTACCTGATCGTGCGGGGCTTCCTCAACCGGCGCACCACCGAGATCATGATCGGCGTCGCCGTCTTCCTGCTCTACAGCGGCGCCCTGCTCGGCGTGCTCCCCGGCCAGCCCGGCGTCTCGTGGCAGGGCCACCTCTTCGGTGCCATCGGCGGCTTCGTCGCCGCGCGGGTGCTCACCACCGGGCGCCCCCGGGAGTCGAGCCTCACCTCCTACTGACCGGCGGCTGGTAGGGGTCGGCCGGGAAGTCGTCGGAGACCCGGGCGCACCCCGCCAGGAGCACGGCGTCGGTCACGAGCAGGAGCGCCCGGCGGATCCCGGTCATCACTCCGTCATCACTCCACCCGGTCTCCCTCGTCGGGAGCGATCCCGGGGGTGGTCTCGGGGGTGGTCTCGGTGCGCTTGAGGAGCGGCCGGGTGGCGGGCCCCTCGAGGACCTCCCCGTCCGGGGTGAAGCGCGAGCCGTGCAGGGGGCAGTCCCAGGTGTCCTCGGCGTCGTTCCACTTCAGCAGCCCGCCGAGGTGGGTGCAGACGCCGACGACGCCGCACGCGCGGGCCTGCGCCGGACCGGCCGTTCCGGGGATCCGCTCGCGGGCGGTGCGCACGGCCCCCCTGACCACGGCCGCGCCGACCCCCAGGTTGATCCGGGCCACCTCGGCGGCGCTGGTGCCCGACGGCGGCCTCGCGCTGAGCACCTGCGCCCACGGCGGCAGGTCGCCCAGGACGTCGGAGGAGATCGTGCGGGCGGCAACCACGGCGTTGGTCATGCCCCACTTCTCGTAGCCGGTCGCGACGTGGATGCGGTCGCCGCCCCGCCGCAACGGGCCGACGTAGGGCACGCCGTCGGGGCTGCTGTAGTCCTGCGCCGACCAGTGGTGGGTCTCCGTGGTGCCGGGGTACCACGTCGCCGACCACGACCGGAGGGCCTCGAGGTGGGCGAGGTGGGAGTCCGTACGCCCCACGACGTGCCCCGCGCCGCCCACGACGAGCGTGCCGCCCGGGGCCTCGCGCACCGAGCGGGCGTCGGAGCCCGCGGACAGGTACATGCCCTCCAGCGGCTCGGCTCCGGTGAGCGCGAGCACGTAGGAGCGCTGCGGCTCGAGCCGGGCGAAGTGCAGCCCGCGGTCGAGGATGGGCGTGCCGGTGGCGAGCACGAGGTGGTCGGCCGTCAGGGCCCTGCCGCTCTCGAGGCGGATGGTGGGCCGCCCGCCCTTCGACACCGAGCGCACCCGGTGTCCCTGGTGCAGGGTGCCGCCGTGGGCGCGCAGCTGCTCGACGAGCGCGCCGAGGACGTCCATCGCGTCGAGTTGTGCCTGCTTGCGCAGCGTCGTCGCGGCGACGTGGGGGAACGGCACGTCGAGGGAGTCGTGCCACTCGACGGCGAGCCCGAGGTCGGCGGCCGCCCGGTGCTCCTGCTCCACCGACGAGCGCTCCCGCTCGTCGGCTGCGTAGGTCACCGCGGTGCGGCGCTGGTAGGCCACGCCGTGGTCGTCGCAGAAGCGCAGCAGCCACTCCATGCCCTCGCGGTTGGCGTCGACGTAGGCCGCCGCGACCTCTTCGGAGCGGTGCCGGCGGATGCGGGAGAGATGGGTGCCCTGGAGCAGCGACACCTTGCCGGTGGTGCGGCCCGTCGTGACGGCACCGACCTCGCGTGCCTCGACGCACGCCACCCGCAGCCCGGCACGCGCCAGCAGCAGGGCTGTCGTCAGGCCGGTGAGGCCCGCACCCACGACCAGCGCGTCGAGGGTGGCGCCCGGCGCGGGCAGCGGGTCGTCGGTCACGGGCGTCGCCCGGTCGAGCCACAGCGACGTCACGACACCTCCTCCGCGGGCTCGTCGGATCCCTGCGGCCGCGAGCCCGGCTGCGCGTCGGCGGGCTCGGCGGGCTCGGCGGGCTCGGGGTGGGCGGGCTCGGCGTTCACCGGGTCGGTGTCGAGGTGGGTCTGCGGGTCGGTCCACGGCTCGTGCGACCGGTCGTCGGACGGACTCATCTGGTCTCCTGGGGTGGGGTCGGGCACGTGGAAGCGGTACCCCCGCCCCCGGCGAGTAGTCCTCCCGGCGCTCGTTTGCGGAAAAATCGGTGCAGGGGGTGCATGAACCCCTACCCCAGGGGGTACATCGACCACACGCCGCGGTCGTCGCGATCGCGGCGGCCAGGCGCGAGGCCCGCCGGTCTCTACCTCCCGTACGCCGTGCGAGGTGACTCCGGCGGGCTTCGTACACGTCCGGGCCGGCGCAGTCGGCCGGGGCAGCCGCCCATGACGCCGTCCGCGCGGTGCCGGGCGGACGGGACGCGTCAGTGCATCTGGAGCGGGCCGCCCTCGAGGCGGGTCAGCAGGTCGCGCGGGCCGTCGTAGACCCGCGCCGCGCCGGCGGACGTCAGCCGGTCGGCGCTGATGCCGCCGCTGCGCAGCCCGATGGACGCGTGCCCGGCGGCCTCGGCGGACAGCACGTCCCACACGGCGTCGCCCACGACGACCGCGGACGTGCCCCCGCCCGCCTTCTCGACGGAGAGCGCGACCATGTCGGGCGCCGGCTTGGTCGCCGCGCCGTCCGACCCGGTCACGACCGCGGCGAGGTGGCGCCGGATGCCGACGATGTCGAGCATCTCGTCGACCAGGTCGGCCTCCGACGAGCTGGCCAGCACGACCCGGTGGCCGTGGCCGGCGAGCGACTCGACGAGGTCGGCGGCGCCGTCGAGGGCACACACGGTGCGGAGCGCCGCCGCGAAGTAGTCGTCGTGCAGCTTGCGCACGTCGTCGCCGACGGCGGCCTCGGCGGGGTCCCCGGCGACGTGCCCCACGAGCCGGTCTCCGCCCATCCCGATGGCCTCGTGGATGCGGACCGAGCTGACGTGCAGGCCGACATCGCGGAACGCGCCGTGCCACGCGACGACGTGCTGGTAGACCGAGTCGACCAGGGTGCCGTCCAGGTCGAGGACGACGACGGGCTGTTGGTGGGTCTCCGAGCTCACCCGCGCGTCGTACCCCGGTCGGGGAGTGGGCATGCATCATCGCCCCAGCGGGTGTGGTGAGGCCATGGGCGTAGGGGCAGCATCGATGGTTCAGCCACCACCGATGTGTCGAGGGGATCGCCGTGGAGTTGCTGCCGCAGAGCCGGGAGGCGTTGGACGAGTACGTCACCTTGTCGGTCGACGACATGGAGGGCCTGCTGCGGATCATCGAGGGCTGGGCGTTGCGAGCGGTGCCCGACTGCGTCGCGCTGAGCGTCACCCTGCTCGACGAGGACCTCACCTTCACCCTCGTCGACAGCGCCGCGACCGGTGTCGCCCACCACGGCGACCACGGCCGGGCCGGCCCCGGGCCCGGACCGCCGGGCCCCTCACACCCGCTCGACGAGGTCGACTGGGCCGACATGGCCCGCGAGCGGGCGTTCGACGGGATCGCCAGCACCGTGTCCCTCCCGGTGGTCGAGCACGGCCGGGCCGTGCTCAACATCGACCTCTACGCCTCCACGGCCTACGCGTTCCGCGACCGCATCGACGGGCTCGTCGAGGCCCTCGGCGTGTGGCAGGCCGGCGCGGTGACCAACGCCGACCTGGGCTTCGACAGCCTCCGGCGGGCCGAGCTGGCCCCGGAGCGGCTGCGCGAGCAGCGGCTGGTCGACGTGGCCGTGGGCCTGGTCGCGGCCCGGATGGCGGTGACCACCGACGTCGCGGCCCGGATGCTGGGCGATGCGGCCGCCGAGGCCGGCGTCACCGAGACCGAGGCGGCCCGCGTCGCCCGCGCGCTGCTGACCTAGCCGGACCGGAACGAGCTCGGCGTGCATGCGCCACGCCCTTCGGGGTACTAGCCGGACATGCAACGACCCAACGCCCCCGTCACGCGCCACGTCAAGGTGGCGATCATGGAGGAGAGCGAGCTCGTCGTGCACGGCCTCCGCGCCATGCTCGAGCCCCACTCCGCACTGGTCACCGTGGTGTCCCACCGGGTCGACGGTCCCGCACCGCTGTGCGACCTGACCCTCTACGAACCCCACCGTCGCACCGCCGGCGTCCGCCCCGCCCCCCAGCGCTTCCCGACCCGGATGGTCGCCTTCGGCTGGGACTGCAGCCCCGAGGCCGTGTCCACCGAGATGTCGCGCGGTGCCGCGGGCTTCGTCAGCAAGTGGCTGCCGGCGCGCCGCCTCGTGTGGAACCTGCTCCAGATCGCCGACGGCCGGGTCGTGGTCGACGCGTGGACCGGCCAGGCCGAGGCCGAGAAGGTGGCGGCCGAGAAGTGGCCGCTCACCCAGCGCGAGACCGAGGTGCTCTCGATGATCGCCGCCGGCAAGGCCAACCGCGAGATCGCCGAGGAGACCAACCTCAGCATCAACTCGGTGAAGTCCTACATCCGCGGGGCCTACTCCAAGATCGAGGTCACCTCGCGCTCGCAGGCCGTCCTGTGGGCGATCCAGCACGGACTGCTGATGGCGCCCGAGCGTGAGGTCGCGCGGCCGCGGCTCGTCGCCAACGCGGCGCGATGACCCGGTTCGGCTACTTCCTCTCCTGTGAGGAGTACGCCCCCGAGGAGCTGCTCGAGCAGGCGCGCCTGGCCGAGCGGGCCGGCTTCGACAGCCTGTGGATCAGCGACCACTTCCACCCGTGGACCAACGCCCAGGGGCAGTCGCCGTTCGTCTGGTCGATGATCGGCGCGATCGCCCAGGTCTGCGACCTGCCGGTCACCACCGCCGTCACCTGCCCCACCGTGCGCACGCACCCGGCGATCGTCGCCCAGGCGGCGGCGACGTCGGCCGTGCTGCTCGGCGAGGGACGGTTCACGCTCGGCGTCGGCACGGGTGAGGCGCTCAACGAGCACGTGCTCGGCGACCGCTGGCCCCACGCCGAGCAGCGCCTCGAGATGCTCGAGGAGGCCGTCGACGTGATCCGCGAGCTGTGGACCGGTGAGGTGGTCTCCCGCGAGGGCCGCCACTACACCGTCGACACCGCTCGCATCTACACGCTCCCCGACCGGCCGCCGCCGATCTTCATGAGCGCCTTCGGCCCGAAGGCCCTCGACGTGGCCTGCCGCATCGCCGACGGGTTCATCACCACGCAGCCCGACGGTGAGTCGGTGGAGGCCTTCCGCGCGGCCAAGGGCGCCGACGCCCCCACGCAGGCCGGCTTCAAGGTGGCCTGGGGCCCCTCCCGCGACGCCGCGATCGACGCGGCCTACGAGCTGTGGCCCAACTCCGGCGTGCCCGGAGAGCTCAGCCAGGTGCTGCCCAGCCCGCAGCACTTCGAGCAGGCCAGCGAGCTGGTCACCCGCGAGGCGTTCGCCGAGCAGGGTGCCTTCGGCCCCGACGTGGCTGAGCACGTGGCGGCCTACGCCCCCTTCGTCGACGCCGGCTTCACCGAGGTCTACGTCGCCAACATGGGCCCCCACTACGCCGACATGCTCGCCGCCTACGGCTCCGACGTCCTCCCCCAGCTCCGCGCCCAGCCCTGACCTTCCGAGCGTTGGCCGTCGAAGTCCCCGCTCGCCGCGCGTTGGTCGTCGAAGTCCCCGCTCGAGCGGGGACTTCGTCACTTGGAGGGGGTTGCAACCCCCTCCAGGTGTCAGACTTCCCCGCCAAGTTGGCCGGATCGCGCGTACGCCCGCCCGACGCCCGCCCGCCGCTGCAGCTCAGTCGTCGAACTCCGGGTGGTCCTCGACGTCGGCGGGGCGCGCCTCGTGGCCCTCGTTGCCGCGGGTGCGCCGCAGCTCCTTCATCTCCGCCTCGAAGACGTGGCGCTGGCCGTTCATGAGCTCGTCGAGGATGCGCTGGTGCAGGCCCTTCGTGCGGGCGTAGAACCCGTCGTCGAAGGCCTCGACCATCTGGAACGACCACATGCCAGGCAGTGGGTTCTGGCCCAGGAGGTCGCGGTCGAGGGCGTCGGCGAGCTCGTCGTGGCCGGCCTCGCGCACCAGCGCGGTCGCCTCCTCCATCGTCGTCTCGGCGCTGCCCATCAGGCGATGGAAGGCGTAGAGGTGCCCGCGGGCGTCCTCGACGTGGTCGAGGGCGGCGGACAGCTTGCCCACCGCCTCCACGGTCTCGTCGGTGACGCCGTCGGGCCGTCGGTGCTCGGGGGAGGGCGTGTCGTCCATGCCACCGAGGTTCACAGACCGCCCGGCCCCGCCGCCACCTGCCAATGGGCGGGTCAGGAGTCGCCGGACGGTACGCGCGCCAGCTCGGCGGCGAGCTCGTCGAGGGCGAGGCTCGTCGCTGCGGCGACCACCTCGGAGGGGTCGCCGTCGAGCCGGGCGAGGAGCTCGCGGGTGCCCTCGCCGGTGGCGATCGCGAGGTGCACGGTGCCGGCCGGCTGGTCCTCCTGCGGACCCGGCCCGCCCACGCCGGTGATGCCCAGCGCGACGTCGGCGCCGAGCAGCCGGCGCACGCCGGCCGCCATCTCCCGCGCGCAGCGGGCCGTCACGACGGGCCCGCGGGCCACCCCCAGCACCTCGAACTTGACCTCCTCGTCGTACGCGACGACCGCGCCCCGGTACCACTCGCTGGCGGCCTCGCCCCGGCCGAGGAAGGACGAGATCCGGCCCGCAGTGAGCGACTCCGCGGCGGCGACCCGCAGGCCGCGTGAGGTCGCGAGGTCCGCGATCCGCTGGGCGCGCTCCTCGTCGGTCGGCTCGGTCGGCTGGTCGGTCGGCTCGCGGTCGCCGGGCACGGGGGCACCTCTCGTTCGGTCGGTCTGCGGGGTCGGCTCCACTGGTTCCCCGGCGCCCGCCGACCCATGCACGGGTGAGCAGCGCCACGCATGGACGGCGCCGTCCGGGGCACTGGGGAACTCGACCGGGTGCGCGACCACCGCGCACGAGGCCACGACGGACCGAGGAGGTCTTTGCTCGATGAAGGCAGTCACCTGGCAGGGCAAGCAGGACATGCAGGTCAAGGAGGTCCCCGACGCAGCGATCGAGGAGCGCACCGACATCGTCGTCGAGATCACCTCGACCGCGCTGTGCGGCTCCGACCTGCACCTCTACGACCCGCTGGCGCCCTTCATGGCGCCGGGCGACATCGTCGGCCACGAGCCGATGGGCATCGTCCGCGACGTCGGGTCGGCCGTGACCAGCCTGACCCCGGGCGACCGCGTCGTCGTGCCGTTCAACATCAGCTGCGGCACGTGCTGGATGTGCAGCCGCGGCCTGCAGAGCCAGTGCGAGACCACCCAGAACACCGACACCGGCACCGGCGCCAGCCTCTTCGGCTACAGCAAGCTCTACGGCCAGGTGCCCGGCGGCCAGGCCGAGCTCCTGCGGGTGCCGTTCGGCGACACGCTGCCGATCAAGGTGCCGCACGGCCCGCCCGACGACCGCTTCCTCTTCCTCTCCGACGTGCTGCCCACCGCGTGGCAGGCCGTGGAGTACGCCGGGGTCGAGCCCGGCGGCACGCTACTCGTCGTTGGCGCCGGCCCGATCGGCGACATGGCGGCGCGCATCGGCCTGCACCGTGGCCTGCGGGTCATCGTCGTCGACTCCGTCCGCGAGCGGCTGGCCCGCGTCCACGGCCGTGGCGCCGAGACCATCGACTTCACCGAGGTCGACGGCGTGGGCGACGCCGTACGCCGGCTGACCGACGGTCGCGGAGCCGACGGCGTCATCGACGCGGTCGGCATGGAGGCGCACGGCTCGCCGGTCGCCGAGACCGCCCAGAAGGCCCTCGGTCTCCTGCCCAAGAAGGTGCAGGAGAAGGTCATGCTCAACTTCGGCGTCGACCGCCTCGCCGCGCTGATGAGCTGCATCGACAGCGTGCGCCGCGGCGGCACCATCAGCATCTCGGGCGTCTACGGCGCCCCCACCGACCCGCTGCCGATGTTCCAGCTCTTCGACAAGCAGGTCCAGGTGCGAATGGGTCAGGCCAACGTCCGCCGGTGGAGCGACGACATCCTCGCCCTGCTCCAGCAGGAGGACGACGTCCTCGGCGTCGAGTCCTTCGCCACCCACCACCTCGACCTCGACGCCGCCCCCGAGGCCTACCGCACGTTCCGCGACAAGGAGGACGGCATGGTCAAGGTGGTGTTCCGGCCGTGAGGTTGCCCAAGCCACGCGGCGTGCTGAGCGAGTGGCTCGTCGCCCGGCTCGCCGAGCCGGGCCTCGGGCGCACGGCACCCGAGGCCGACTCGCGCGACGACGAGGCGATCTCGCTGTGGACGCTGCACGAGCTGTCCTTCCGCGGCTTCGAGGACGCCGACGACCACGCCGAGTGGGACCCCGAGCTGCTCGCCGTGCGCCGCGACCTGGAGACCGCCCTCGAGGAGCGGCTGCGGGCGCGGTGGGCCGAGGCCTCCGTCTCCGCCCCGCCGGCCCCCGCCGACGTGCCGACCGCGCTCGAGGACCTCGTCTCGGCCGACGACGGGCCGTCGCTGGCCGACCACGTCCGGCGGCACGCCGACCGCGAGCAGGTGCTCGAGCTGCTGCGACAGCGCTCGGTCTACCACCTCAAGGAGTCCGACCCGTCGGCCTTCGTCGTCCCCCGGCTGCCCGTGCGGGCCAAGGCGGCGCTGATGGCGCTGCAGTTCGACGAGTACGGCGACGGTGACCCCAACCGGCTGCACTCCCACCTCTTCGCGCGCGGTCTCGAGGCCATCGGTCTGCGCGCCGAGTACGGCGCCTACGTCGACGACGCGATCACCGAGAACCTCGAGATGAACAACGCCGGCTCGATGTTCGGCCTGCACCGCCGCCTGCGCGGTGCGGCGATGGGTCACCTCGCGGCGTTCGAGATGACCAGCTCGCTGCCCTCGCGCAAGATGGTGCAGGGCCTCGAGCGGCTCGAGCTCGACGGGCCGATGTCGGCCTACTACGACGAGCACGTCGAGGCCGACGCGATCCACGAGCACCTCGCGGCCCGCGACATCTGCGGCACCCTCGCCGAGGACGAGCCCGACCAGCTCCCCGAGATCCTCTTCGGCGCGTTCACCTGCCTCGACGTCGAGGCCCGCTTCGCCACCGCGATGCTGACCTCCTGGGGCGTGGGCCGGTGACCGCGCGCGATTTCGACCACCCCGACGTGGTGCTGGTGCCGCACGGGCCGATGCTGCTGCGCGGCGCGGAGTCGGTGCAGGACCTCGACGGCACCGTCCACGCCGTCGACCGGCCCGTCGTGGCGCTGTGCCGCTGCGAGAAGTCGAGCCGCCTGCCCTGGTGCGACGGGACGCACAAGGTCATCCCGCGCCCCTGAGCCCCGGGCGGGAAGGCGTCGGCCTGAGCCCTCGGCTCAGGCGCGGTCGACCCGGGCCAGCACCCCGCGCACCTGCTGGCGCACCTCGACCATCGCGAGCCGGCCCTCGGTGAAGCACGGCTCCTGCCGCAGCACGTCGGTCTGGGCCTTGGTGCCGACCTGCAGCACGGCGGAGCCGCCGGGAGCGAGGTGCTCGTCGACGACCGTCAGGCAGGCGCGGGCCACGTCGAGGCCGTCGTCGCCGCCGTCGATCGCGGTGATCGGGTCCTCGGGGTAGCGGCTGGTCTGCTCGCGCGGCACCCACGGCGGGTCGGCGATGATCAACGGGAAGCTCTCCCCGGGCTCCAGCGCCTCCTCCAGGCGTCCCTCGCGGACCTCCACCCGGTCGGCCATGCCGGCAGCGACGGCGTTGGCGCGGGCGTAGTCGCAGGCGACCGGGTTGGCGTCGACGCACAGCAGGCGACGTCCCGACGACGCCACCGCCAGCAGCCCGATGTGCCCGGCGCCGGCGCAGAGCTCGAGCACCGTCCCGCCGGGGGCGGCGTCGGCGAGCTCGGCCACCCAGTCGGACTGCGCGGCCGTCCACTCCCGCGGCCGCAGCACCCGGTCGTCGAAGGAGATGGTCAGCGACCCGAAGGTCATGTGGTCGGTCAACGCGGGCCTCCGGGTGAGGTCGAGGGGGACGAGGACGGGCGGCCGGGCAGCCGCCGGGTGCGCCGGTGCCAGAGCGCGGCGCGCGCGGCGTTGGCGCCGGCGGCACCGTGCACGCCACCGCCGGGGTGCGCCGACGCCGAGGCGAGGTAGAGGCCCGGCAGTCCGGTGGTGGCGCGTCCCCGCATGGCCGGCACGGGGCGGAAGACGAGCTCCTGGTGCAGCTGCGACGTGCCGCCGTTGACGGCGCCGCCGACGAGGTTGGCGTCGCGCGCCTCGAGCTCGTGCGGGCCGAGCACGCGACGCTCGAGCACGACGTCGCCGAAGCCCGGCGCGACCGCCTCGATGCGCGCCTGCATGCGGTCGGCGAAGCGCTGCGCGTCGTCGTGGTCCCACGCTCCGGTGACCTCCCCGCCGGCGTCGCTGCGGGTGCGGCCGGGCTGGGGGACGTGCGTGTAGGCCCAGAACGACTCGGTGCCGGCGGGCGAGCGGGTGGGGTCGCTGGTGGTCATCTGGCCGGTGAGCAGGAACGGCCGGTCGGGCACGACCCCCGACGAGACCTGGGCGAGCGTCTGCGTCATCTCCTCCACCGAGTCGGCGACGTGGACCGTGCCCGGCGCGTGCACCGGCGGGTTGCGCCACGGCACCGGGCCGGAGAGCGCCCAGTCGACCTTGACGGTGCCGGGGTCGAGCTCGAAGTCGCGCATGCCGCGCACCAGCCGGTCGGGCAGGTGCTCCTCGGCGACCAGACCGCCGAAGAGGCGGGTGGCGGAGACGTCGGCGAGCACCGCGCGGGTGGCGTAGGACTGGCCGTCGCGGGTGCGTACGCCGACCACCCGGCCGCCGCGGACGTCGACGGCGGTGACCTCGGTGCTGGTGACCAGCTCCGCGCCGCGGCTGGTGCAGCGGGCGACGAGCGCGTCGGCGAGCTGCTGCGCGCCGCCGCGCGGGACGGGGAAGCCGACCGTCTGGCCGAGCATGGTCATCAGCACGCCGAAGACCCCCGACCCGGGCGAGGCGAGCGGAAAGTCGGCGTGGCCGGCGTTGCCGGCGAGGAGCAGCGCGGCGGCGGGGCCGGCGAAGAGCTCGCGCCCCAGCGAGGAGACCGGGGTGGCCAGCCGGCGCACCGTGTCGAGGCCGCCGGCGCGGGCGATGGCGGGGACGAGGCGGGCACCGGCGCGCACCGGCGGGAACGGCGAGGTGAGTCCGTCGACCAGCGCGGGTCCGATGCGGTCCCAGGTGGCGCACAGCTCCAGCCACGCGTCGCCGTCGCCGGCGCGGAGCTCGTCGAGACCGGCCGCGGTGACGTGGCGGTCGCGGTGCAGCACCGCCCAGCTGTCCTCGCCGAAGGGGTGGCCGAGCACGGCGGGCGCGTGCTCCCACACCAGGCCGTGCTCCTCGAGCCGCAGGTCGGCGATCGCCCGCGAGGCCACGGCCAGCGGGTAGAAGGCGCTGAACGTGTCGTGGACGAAGTCGGGGTGGACCTCGCGGTCGCTGCGCACCGCGCCGCCCGGCGTGGGCTGCGCCTCGAGCACCAGCACCCGCCAGCCGGCGTCCACCAGCAGGTTGGCCGCGACGAGCCCGTTGGGCCCGGCGCCGACGACGACGGCGTCCCAGGTGCCGGTCGGGCCGTCGCTCACTGCGTCCGGCCCTCCACCACGAACGCGAGCCGCCGCAGGGTCTCGACGTTGCGCCAGTGGAGCTGGACGTCGCGCAGCGGCTTGGGCATCAGGAGAGCCGGCCCTGCCGTGGCGTCCTCGTTGATGGTGACGACCGTCGAGTCGCCGTCGGGCTGCAGCAGGAACTCGACGTGCGCCTGCCCGGCGGGCCAGCCGCGGGCCAGCAGCAGCAGCCGCTCGCCCTCCTCGGCCTCGACCACCTCGGTGGTGTCGTCGATGAGCAGCGGCCACGTGCCGACGCTGTGGTGCAGCTCGGAGCCGGGGGACGGCCACGACTCGTCGACGTCCCGCATGCGGGAGGCGCCGACGACGAAGAGGGGGTAGAGCCAGCCGTCGGACAGCACCTCCCACACCTGCTCGGGGGTCGCGGCCACGGTCCGGGTCGTCGTGCTCATGCGGTCTCCTTCGCTGGGTGATCTGCTGGGTGATCTCCGGTGCGATCTGCGGTGTGATCGGGGGGTGTTCCGGGTCCAGTGCCCATCCTCGCGGCACACCAGTCCTCGCCGCTCGAACTCCTCCAGCCAACCAGTCATCGGCCACTCGCCCCACCGCTCGTGGAACAGCCGGCCGTTGCGCAGGATGTCATCGAGGTGCTCGACCGGCGGGCTGCTGACCGGGTGGTGCTGGTGGTAGGCGCGGGCGCCGCCCACGCAGCCGAGGCCGATGCCGCGGGCGCGGGCCGAGCGGGCCAGGTCGGTGTCCTCGCCGCCGTAGCCGGTGTAGTCCTCGCAGAAGCCGCCGAGCCGCTCCCACGTCGGCGCGGCCACGGCGAAGGACAACGACCAGAACAGGTCGGGCTCGAGGTGCTCGACCAGCTCGCCCGGCGCCGGGCGAGGCCTGGCCGCGTGCGGGTCGTCCCAGGCGGCGAGGTCCACCGGGTCGGCGGGATAGCCGCCGGGCGGCGGGGGAGGCAGGTAGGTCACCGGCCCGGACCAGACCGAGCCGGGCCGGCTGGTCACCACGTCGGCGTACGACGCCACGAGGTCGTGGCCGGCGAGGCAGTCGACGTCGAGCAGCACCACGACGTCGGCGCCGTCGGCGATCGCGGTGCGGACGCCGAGGTTGCGCGCGGCGGCCAGCGGCAGGCGGCCGCCGGGACCGCGGTCGATGCGGACGACGTCCAGGGCGAGGCCGTCCACCCGCTCGTCGGCGATCCCGGTGTCGGCCATGGCGACGGCGAGGTAGGTGTCGGGTCGCACGGTGCCGCCGGCGAGGGAGCGGTGCTGCGCGGCGAGGTGTGCGTGGCGGCCGTGGGCGATGGTGACGACGGCGACGCGGGTCACGACGAGGTCCTCGTGCGCACGTCGTCGCGAGTGGCGAGCACGACGCCGGCGAACCGGTCCGCGGCCCACCCGTCGCACCACTGCGTCCAGCGCCGCGGGTCGAGCGCCGCCGCGTGGTCGAGGACGGACGTCCACTCCTCGGCCTGCGGCCAGGCCGTGCGCACCACGACCGGCCAGCCCTGGGTGAGCACGGCGCCGGTGGTGCGCTGCTCGTCGTGGGGACGCTGCTGCGGGAGCACGACGGCCGGACGGCGGGCCGCCGCTGTCTCGGCGAGCGCGTTCTGGCCCGCGTGGGTGACGACGACGTCGGCGCCGGCCAGCACGGCCGAGGGGTCCTCCACCCAGGTGCCGCGATCGGCGCCCATCACGTGCCAGCGCCAGCGGGGCGTGGCGAGGCGGGCGGAGCGTACGTCGTCGACGCTGACGTCGTGGCCGCCCGAGCCGAGCATCAGGGCGACGGTGCGCTCTCCGGGGTGCGGCAGGTTGGGCAGTGCGGGGCGCACCGGGTGACGCGAGAGCGCGCCGACCGGCACCAGCCGCTCGCGCAGCTCGTCCGGCAGGCCCGGGGTCATGTCGCGCGCGGCTCGCGGCCAGAAGCCGACCAGCACCTCGGCGACGCCGAGGCCGAGCAGGTGGGCCGGGTCGTCACGGCGTCCGGGCAGCACCACGGCGATGGCGGGGACCCCGTGCAGCCGGGCGAGCAGCAGCACCTCGACGGACACGTCGACGACGACGAGGTCGGGACGTGCCTCCTCGAGCCAGGCGGAGACTGCTGCGGCGCGGGAGCGGGTGCCGTCGTGCAGCAGCGGGGCCCAGTGCAGGTGGCCGTTGGCGGTGACGTCGCTGGGGCTGGCGTCGTCGTCGCGGGGGAGGTGGATCCAGTCGCCCACCCACGAGGCCGGGCGCTCGAGCGAGGACAGGCCGGTGACCGCGACGCCCTCGCGACGCAGCCGCGCGGCGAGGACCTGCGCGCGGTGCCGGTGTCCGCTACCCACGTGGTGGACGTAGTAGCCGATCGTTGCCCTCGGCCCGCTCACGCCGCGTCGTCCCGGCGGGTGAGCTCGGCGTAGAGGCCGAGGTAGCCCTCCACCATCGCGTCGGCGCTGCACGTGGACTCGGCGTGGGCGCGGACCGCGTGCCGGTCCAGCCGGGCCGCCGCCACGACGGCCTCGGCCAGGGCGGTGACGTCCCCGGGGGCCGCCAGCACGCCGCCCTGGGGAGACACGACCTGGCCCAGCCCGCCGCGGGCGAAGGTCGCGACCGGCGTGCCGCTGGCCATCGCCTCCGCGGCGACCAGGCCGTAGGGCTCGTCCCACATCGGCGTCACCACGGCCACCGACGCCTGCCGGAGCAGCTCGGAGAGCTCGCGCTGCGCGAGGTGCCCGGCGTAGCGGGCGTCGTCGCCGAGCAGGGGCGCGACGGCGCGCTCGAAGTAGGCCGGGTCCTGCACGGGCCCGGCGACCACGAGGGGTACGCCGGCGAGGCGGCAGGCCGCGATCGCCAGGTGCGGCGCCTTCTCGGGCACGATGCGGCCCGACCACACGGCCGGGCCCCCGCCCGGTCCGGCCGGCCAGTCGCGCAGGTCGAGCCCGTTGAGCACCACGTCGCTGTCGACGGCGTGGCGCCAGGAGGTGGCGGTCCACTCGCTCACCGAGACGAAGCGCGGCGGGCGGGTGCACAGCGCCAGGGCCGACTCGATCATCGGCAGCGGCGGGGTGTGGAGGGTGGTGAGCATCGGCACGTCGACCGCCGGCGCCATCGCGATGGGCAGGTGGTGGAGGCTGTTGTTGTGCACCACGTCGTAGTCCTCGGCGCCGGTGCGCGCGAGGGTCAGCATCAGGGCGAGGTAGGCGTGGTGCTCGGCCAGCCAGCCGTGGCCGGGGGCGAACTTGTCGGCCATCGCGGCGGGGCTGACCTCGACCGACGCCAAGGGCAGCAGGCGCACCGGCAGGGAGGTGTCCGAGCCGGGGCCGGCGAACAGCGTGACGTCGTGCCCGCGCTCGGCCAGGCCGCGCGCGGTCGTCCAGGTCATCGACTCCAGCCCCCCGGCGAAGGGCTCGCGGATGGGGTAGCGGCTCGAGGCGATGAGGCAGATCCTCACCGCTGACCCACCACCGCGTCGTACACGGCCGCGTGCGCGACGGCGATCGCCGCGCGCTGGCGACGGCGCTCCTCCACCTCGACCGGGGCGTTGGCGCGCCCGGCGTGGGCGTCCCGCAGCGCGGCGGCGAGGCTGGCGGCGTCGACGTGCGCCTCGTCGTGGCCGTAGGTCAGCACGGGGCCCTGCTCGGCGAAGTAGCCGCACGAGGACGCCACGACGGCGGTGCCGAGGTCGCGGCACGCCTCGAGCCACCCGCTGTGGGTGCCGAACCGGTAGGGCAGGACCGAGACGTCGAGCGAGGCGAGGTAGGCCCAGAGCGCGTCGTCGTCGAGGAAGTCGTGGACCCGCAGGTCGACCTCGCCGCGCGCGGCGTGGTCGTGCAGCGCCTCGGCCAGCGCGGCGTCGTACCGCGCCCCGCCGGGGAGCAGCACGTCGCGGTGGCCGTTGACCTGCAGCACTCCGCCGGGGAGGTCGCGGACGGTCTCGACGAGGACGGGCAGCAGCGCGTGCGGGTTCATCCCGGCGCGCAGGCTCTTGACGTGCATGCCGACGCGGAACTCCCGGGTCCGCGGCCCGCGGCGGCGCACCTCGCGCATCGCGGCGGCGCGCCGCATCGTCTCGAACGGCACGACGTGCGGGTGCGGCACCACGACCGCGTCGCGGCCCCAGCGCTCGCGGATCTCGGCGGCCGCTCCGGCGGTGAGGGTGATGAGGGCGTCGGCCGCGGGCACCAGGACGTCGAGGTGGCGGTCGTGGGCCTCGCGGTCGAGGTGGTGGGGGTTGCGCAGGTCGTGGACGGTGAACACCAGGGGCTTGCCGCGCCTGCGCAGCGCGGCGACGAGCTCCTCGAGGTCGGCAGGGCTGCGGGCGTCGAAGCCGAAGTGGAGGTGGAAGACGTCGAAGTCGTGGTCCTCGACCCACGCGGGGTCGAGCATGACCGGCGGCCACCACTGCTGCGTCGCCGCCGCACCGGCGGGACGCGGGTCGGGCAGGCGCACCGGCCCCGAGCCGTCCTCGGGAGCGAGGTGGCGGACGTAGACGTGGTTGGCGGGCACCGAGGCGACGACGAGGCGCCCGGTGCGGGGACACGGCACGGGTGCGGCGGCGGGCGCGGGCGCGTCCGTCGTCAGGTCGGAGGTGGTCACGCGCAGCCGTACCCGAGCGCGGAGGTGTCATGCACCATCGCCGGTGCGATCTGGCCCGGGTCCATCCCCACGGAGGGGGCCCGCGCCTCGGGCCGTCCGGCCCGGGCCGTCAGTCGGGGAGCGAGCCGGTCTCCAGGACGTGCTGCGACACGACGCCGATCTTGGTGCGGCTGCTGCGGGCGGCGTGGCGCAGGGCGTTGAAGGCGCCGACGGCATCGAGCGACAGCTTGGCCATCAGGTAGCCCACGGCGCGCTCGATCATCACCCGGTAGTCGAGGGCGTACTGCAGCTGCCGGGCGAGCTCGCCCGCCGTGTGGGCCTGCAGGGCGGCGGCGAGGGTGGTGGAGACGATCTCGGCATAGCGGCCGAGCGCGGCCGCCTCGCTGTCGTCCCAGTCGTGGGGGTGGCTGCGGTAGACGTCCAGGGTGCCGACCGGCACCCCGCCGATCCGCACCGGCGTGCCGAGCACCGCGCGCACCGGCTGCGCGGCCATCGCCCGGGCGAGCACGGGCCACCGCTCGACCTCCGCGGTCACGTCGCGGCTGCTGACCACCGCGCCCTGGACGAACGCCTCGGTGCACGGCCCCTCGCCGGCCTCGGCCTCGGTCTGCTCGAGCAGCCGGCCGGGACCGTCGCTGGCGGCGGCGTAGACCAGGATGTCCTGCTCGTCGGCGATGAGGATCCCGGCGCCGTCCACGCCGAAGAGGTCCACGCACGCGGCGACGACGACCTGCAGCGCCGACACGATGCTCCCGTCGTCCTCGCGCGGCTGGGAGAGCCGGCGCAGGCTGTCGGCCAGCGCGGCGTCGTCGATGTTCATGGGAGGGGATTATTCCCCGGGCGGCTGCCCTTCCGGCCATCCCGACGAGGGCAGGTGCGCCACGAAGCCCGCCAGCACCTCGCGCTCCTCGGCGGACGCGGTGCCGTCGTGGGTGGCCACCAGGACCCGCGCCACCGTGCGCACCTTGGTGTTGCTGTCCTGCGAGACGCGCAGGATCGTGCGCCACGCCTGCTCGGTGCTGCAGGCGAAGCGCGAGGACAGCAGGCCGATGGCCATGCCGATGTCGCGCTGCGACTTCACGGCCTCGTGCAGGTGCGCGACCTCGTCGCGCAGAGCGTCGGCGGGGGGCGTCGACCCGCCCTCGGGTAGGGGTGTCCCAGACATCGTCACCTTCACATGACGTAGGTCCGCGGACACAGGGCGGAGTTCAACCACTTGATCGACCACCACTGTACAGAACGGGGTCCAGCGCCCTTGGTGGGCAGGCGAGGGATCGTGGGCTAGTCTCGACGAGGACTCAAGCCACGGGTCGATCGCACGTCCAGTGCTGGAGGTGCCCGTGCCGGGTCAAGGCATCCGACGAGGGTCTCCCGACGCCTTCGACTTCGAGGGCGACGGCGAGCAGGCCCGCGAGTGGCTCGACACGGCCTACGGCGCCTCGCTCGGGCTGGGCGGCCAGATGGGCACCGTGCACCACCAGCGGCGGACCCGGGGCAGCGTGTCGTTCGACCGCCTCCAGATCGACGCCCCCGTCCGCTTCGACGCCGAGCCCATCCCGACGCTGGTCGTGGTCGACGTGTTCGCCGGCGAGCTCGAGTACACCCGCGACTCGGTCACCGACCAGGGACGGGAGGGCGACACCGTGCTCGCCGCCGGCTGGGACATGCCGTTCAGCGGCAGGGGAAACGGCTACGACGTGCGCAACATCAGCGTGTCGGCCGAGGCACTCGACTCCGCGATCGCCGACATCGAGCCCGACAAGACGGCAGCCGACCTCACCTTCGCCAGCTACGTGCCCCGCTCGCCCGCCGCGGCGGCGCAGTGGCGCGCCGTCGTCGACCGGCTCAGCCTCCCCCTGTCCGCGCCGGTCGACTCCCTGGCCCAGGTCGAGTCGTCGCGACTGTTGGCCAACAGCCTGCTCCACACGTTCGAGAACAACCTGGTGGCCGACGCGATGGCAGTGCGTGACGTCGGCGACGCCACCCAGGCCACGGTCCGCCGCGCGCAGCGCCTCATCGAGGAGCGCGCCCACGGCGACCTCACCCTCTCCGACATCGCGCGCGCCTGCTCGGTGACACCGCGCTCCCTGCAGTACGCCTTCCGGCGCCACCTCGACTGCACGCCGCACGCCTACCTGCGCCAGGTCCGGCTCGACCTGGTCCACCAGGCCCTGCGCAACGGGTCGGTGACCAACGTCGGCGACGCCGCCGCGCGGTTCGGCTTCTTCAACCCCGGGCGGTTCGCCGCGGAGTACCGCCAGGTCTTCGGCGAGAACCCTGGACAGACATTGGCGCGCCACACATCCTGACGGGTGAAGAGCTTTCGCTTTCCGGCTGTCGTGGTGGTCCAGACCATGCGACTCTGGACCGGATCGTCCTTGCTGGAGACCACGGCAAGCACCATCCACACCAGGAAGCGAGCACGTGGTCACCATGTCGATCGCTCTTGAAGCTCCCGCTGGGTTCATCCCGGTCCAGTCCCGTTCCGTCCAGCCCCTCGAGGGCAGGGCCCGCGCCCGCCGCACCGACGCCATCGTCTCCGACCTCCGCGGCACTCGCGGGGACGCAGACGCCCGGGAGCTGACCCGTCAGCTCATCGAGACCAATGCCGCGGTCGCCCGCAGCATGGCCTCCCGGTACCGCAACCGTGGCATCGACCTCGACGACCTCGAGCAGGTCGCCCTGCTCGGGCTGACCAAGGCCGCGCAGCGCTTCGACCCCGGCGCCGGGCACGACTTCCTGTCGTTCGCGGTCCCGACCATCCGTGGCGAGCTGCGCCGTCACTTCCGTGACTCGGGCTGGATGGTCCGGCCGCCACGCCGGATCCAGGACCTGCAGACCCGCATCGCGGGCGCGCAGGAGGAGCTGGAGTCCCGCCTCGGCCGCTCGCCGCGCCCCAGTGAGATCGCCGCGCACCTCGGCGAGGACCCGGACAACGTCGTGGAGGCGCTGGCCGCCGACGGCTGCTTCACCCCCACCTCGCTGGACGCCACCGTGGCCGAAGGCTCCTCCACGCTCGGCGACCTGCTGGGCGAGGAGGACCGTGCGCTCGCGCGGGCCGAGGCCAAGATGACGCTCGAGCCGCTGATGCGCACCCTCTCCGCGCGTGATCGGCGCATCGTCCGACTGCGCTACTTCCAGGAGCAGACGCAGCAGGAGATCGCCGACGCCGTCGGGCTGACCCAGGCCCAGGTGTCGCGCGTGCTCGCGCGGATCTTGGCCGACCTCCGGGCCAACCTGCTCGGTCGTACGTCCGCGGCCTGACCCGTCGCACCCGGCCGGCGCGTCGCCGGCCGCCGGCCCGTCGTCGCGCGGGGTTAAGCGGGGACGTCCCCGCTCAACGGCCCGGATCCGGGTGTCCTAGCGGGGACGGGACGTGTCCAGTGGCCGGCCGGACCTGTCGGAGCTTCGTCCCGGGACCCTGACCGCCGCGGGTGCTGCCGCACGCTGCCACGTCCGTGCCACGATGGCGCGATGACGACGACCTCCGTGCCCCTGGCCGTGGGCTACAAGGCCTCGAGCGAGCAGTTCGGACCGCGCGAGCTCGTCGAGCTCGGCGTACGCGCCGAGGAGGTCGGCCTCGACAGCGTCTGGGTCAGTGACCACCTCCAGCCCTGGCGCCACGAGGGCGGTCACGGACCCAGCGCCCTCGTCGCCCTCGCGGCCATGGGCGAGCGCACCGAGCGCGTCGTGCTCGGGACGAGCGTGCTGACCCCGACCTTCCGCTACAACCCCGCCGTGCTCGCCCAGCAGTTCGCGACGCTGGCGCTGCTGAGCCCCGGCCGGGTGGTGCTCGGAGTGGGCACCGGCGAGGCGCTCAACGAGATCTCCGTCGGGTTGGCCGAGTGGCCCGACTTCAAGGAGCGCTGGGCTCGGCTGCGCGAGGCCGTACGCCTCATGCGCGAGCTGTGGGCCGGCGAGCGGGTCACCTTCGAGGGCGACCACTACCGCACCGTCGACGCCACGATCTACGACCGGCCCGAGGGCGGCGTCCCCATCTACGTCGCCGCCGGTGGGCCGCAGATGGCGAAGTACGCCGGGCGCGTGGGCGACGGCTTCATCTGCACGAGCGGCAAGGGCATGGACCTCTACACCGACAAGCTGCTGCCGGCCGTGGACGAGGGCCTCGCCGCGTCCGGGCGTTCGTCGGGCGACCTGGCCCGGATGATCGAGATCAAGCTGTCCTACGCCGCGACCCGTGAGGAGGCGATGGAGAACACCCGCTTCTGGGCGCCCCTCTCGCTCAGCGCGGAGGACAAGCACCGGCTCCACGACCCGGTCGAGATGGCCGCCGCCGCCGACGAGCTGCCCATCGAGCAGGTCGCCTCGCGCTGGATCGTCGCCACGACTCCCGAGGAGGTCGTCGACGCCGTCCGCCCCTACGTCGAGGCCGGCTTCGACCACCTGGTCTTCCACGGCCCCGGCCACGACCAGCACCGCTTCCTCGCCGACCTCGGCGAGCAGGTCGTGCCGGCGGTGCGCGAGCTCGGGCGCTGACCCCCGCCCCCGGCCCCGGGGTGTACGGCCGCGCGTCGCGTGGGGGTTGAGCGGAGACGTCCCCGCTCAACGGCCCGGATCCGGGTGTCCTAGCGGGGACGGGACGTGTCCAGTGGCCGGTCCGACCCGATGGAGCTTCGTCCCACCGGCCCTGGCCGCCGCGGGTGCGGCCGCGCGCGTCGCGCCGGGTTGAGCGGGGACGTCCCCGCTCAACGGCCCGGATCCGGGTGTCCTAGCGGGGACGGGACGTGTCGAGTGGTCAGCCGGCCTGTGAGCCGGGGACCTGCCCGGCTCGGTCGACCACGGCGGTCTCGAGCACGGCGGTGGCGCCGAAGAGGGTGTCGGGCGATCCGTCGGCGTGGGTGAAGAACCACCGCGTGCCGCGCAGCTCGTAGGTGCTCGCGTCGAAGATCCACGTGGTGCGGGTGTGGAAGCGCGCGTCGCTGCGGGTGATGCCGATCCCTCGGCGTCCCAGTGCGTCGGTGGCGCCGCGCTCGACCTCGATCCCGTCGATGCGGGTGGCGGCGCGGAAGAGCGCCGCGGCCGTGTCGGGCGGCACCAGCTGCTCCGAGACCAGGGACCCGATGAGCTCGAACGTCGCCTGCTGCTGCTCCTGGCCGTCGACGGGCGCCGCCGCTCGGTCGAGGACGTCGAGGAGCGCGTCCGGGTCGGTGGGCAGCTGCGCCAGCCAGGCGTACGTCGGGCGGCGCGCGCCGGCGGGCGACGGCCCGCCCGACTCGAGCGGCCAGTCCTGTCCGAGCTCGCGGATCACGTCGTCCTGCCAGCCGAACGGTCCCGGGTCCTGGCCCAGCCAGGTCTCCCGCTCGTGGACCGGTCCCAGCACGACGCCCTCGCCGAGCCTGCCCTCGTTGGTGATCACCGCGCTGCGCGTGTAGACGAACTGGTCCTCGCGGACCGTCGGCGCCGGTGAGGCCAGTGCCCGGTCGGCCGCACCGTCGAGCACCCGGGTCGCTGCCACCGACGTCATGACCGCGCGCGTCGCCTCGGGACGGGGTGCGGGCGAGTCGCCGGTCAGGGCGAGCACGGCGACCGTCGCCACAGCCGTCGCGCAGGCGAGCACGGTGGCCGGCCCGGCGATGCCACGCACGACCCTGCGCCGGGCCTCGTGCCGGTCGATCGCCAGGTCCACGCGCGACCCGAGACGGGCGCGGTGGAGGGGGGACAGGGTGATGTCGTGGGGCGCGGGGTGGCTGCGACGGAGCTCGTCGAGGTCGTGGGTCATGGTCGTCCTCCTCGGACGGGTCGTTCGGGGTCGGGGGTGGGGTGCGGGACGGCTGCGGGGTCGGGCTCGGCGACGAGCTCGCGCAGCCGGGCGCGGGCGCGTGACAGCCGGGACCGCACGGTGCCGATCGGCACGCCGAGCGACTCCGCGGCCTCGGCGTAGGTCAGTCCGGACCACACGCACAACGCGATGACCTCCGCCTCCGGCCGGCGCAAGGACCCGATCACCCGGGCGGCGTGTGCCAGCACGTCGGCGTCGTCGAGGCGCTGGACCACCTCCTCGGCGAGGTCCGGCACCGACTCCTCGCCCGGACGACGCGCCAGGAAGCTCGTCAACCGCCGTCGGCTGCGGCGTGCGTTCATCGCCTGGTTGGTCGCGATCCCCCACAGCCACGGCCGCAGGGGCCGTTCGTCGTCGGCGATCAGCTCCCGGGTGCGCCACGCCGCGAGGAACGTCTCCGAGGTGACGTCCTCGGCCGTCGCCCAGTTGCCCGTCAGGCGGTGCGCCAGCGTGAAGACGCCGTCCACGTGCTCGGCGTACACGGCGTCGAACGCCGCCCGGTCCCCCTGGCGCAGCCTCCGGCGGAGGTCACGGTGTCCTGTGCTCACACCTCACTCCTGTCCGCGGGGGTCGAGGAGTTCCCGAGCCGGGTCGATTGTCCACTGGACCCGCCCGAGCGACCTGTCGGCCTGCCGGATGCATCCGCAGGGCGAGGGACGATCCTCGACGCAGCGCCCGGCGTCGACCTCATCCCGATGGAGGAGGAATTCCAGCCGCCTGGCCAGGGTTGTGTCCTCACTCCTCCGGAAGGCGGCCACATGGATCTGGACGAGGCCATCGAGGCCGTCGAGGCGACGCTGGACTCCTCCCACCTGCGCGTCGACCGCAGGCGGGCGCAGGAGGACGAGACCTCCTACCTGCTGCTGGTCCTCGACACCAGTGGTGGCCGTGGCGAGCCCGGGCCAGTGGCCAACGGGCCCCGTCTGGTCGACAAGCGCACGGGCCAGGTGAGCAGGGTGACGGTGCCCGACGCACTCGCGCGGGCCCGGCGCATGGGGCTCGTCCGGTCCTGACTGGCGGAGCCAGGTCAGGAGTCGAACCCCAGTCCCACCCGGTCCAGCGCGCGCAGGAACGCGTTGCGCCGGCCGCCGCGGTGGTCGGCGCGGTCGAGGGACCAGCGGGTGAGGTTGATCCCCGCCGAGGCGAGGGGCTCGGGCGGGAAGGGGAGGGGGCGCTCGCGCACCATCCGCAGCCGGGTGCGCTCGGTCGGCCGGCCGGCGAGGAGGTCGAGGAGCACCTCGGCGGCCCAGCGGGTGGCGCCGACGCCGAGGCCGGTGAAGCCGGCCGCGTGGGCCACCCGGCCGCCGTGGGTCGTGCCGTAGAACGCCGCGAACTGCGTGGAGGTGTCGATGGCGCCGGCCCAGCGGTGGGTGAACCGGATGCCCTCGAGCTGGGGGAAGGTCGCCAGGAAGTGCGAGGCCAGCCGCGCGTGGCTCCCGGGCCGGTCCTCGTGGCGTACGTGGAGGCGGCCGCCGGCCGGGTAGATCGCGTCGTAGCCGCCCCACAGGATGCGGTCGTCGGCCGTCAGGCGGGCGTAGTGGAACTGGTTGGCGAGGTCACCGAGACCCTCGCGCCCGGCCCAGCCGATCGACGCGCGCTGGTCGGCGGTGAGCGGCTCGCTCACGAGCACGTAGTCGTAGACCGGCACGGTCATCAGCCGGTTGCGGCGCAGCAGGCCGGGGAAGACGCCGGTGGCGAGCACGACGTGGTCGGACGTGACCGTGGCGCGGTCGGTCGCCACCTCGACGGCAGCGCCTGAGCGGCGTACGCCGGTCACGACCGAGTGCTCGTGCACCTCGACGCCGAGGTCGGCGGCCGCCCGGGCCAGGCCGACGGCGAGCCGGGCGGGGTGGACGAGCGCGGTGCCGGCCTCGCGCTCGCCCGCGAGGAAGAGCGGGCTGTCGATCGCGGCGCGCACCTGTGCGCGGTCGAGGAAGTGCGCGGAGTCGCGCACCCACTCCACCTGGTGCTCCTCCACCGCGACCGACAGCGCACCCGTGCGCTCCCACTCGCAGGCCAGGTCGAGGTCGCGCACGTCGGCCTCGAACGCGTCGAGGTTGGCCGTGCCCAGCCGCTCCAGGACGTCGTACTCCTCGGGCCAGCGCGAGCGCCCGTTGTCCTCGCCGTGGGTCAGCGACGCCTCGCAGAAGCCGCCGTTGCGTCCCGAGGCCGCCCACCCGATGGTCTGCGACTCGAGCAGCACCACCCGGCGGCCGGGGTCGCGGCGCTTGGCGTGCACCGCCGCCCACAGGCCGAGGTAGCCCCCGCCGACGACCGTCAGGTCGGCGCGCGTGGAGGCGGTCAGCGGCTCGTGGGCCGGCGTCGCGCCCACGTCGTCGAGCCAGAACGCGCCGAGCCGGCTGCCGGCCAGCGACCGCTCGACGAGCCGCGGGTCGGGCGCGTGCCGCTCGTACGCCGTGGCGTGCCGGTGGGGGCGGGGCACGTCGTCGGTCAGCCGGCGGCCGCGGTCAGCGCCGCGTCGAGGATCGCGAGGCCCTCGCGCGCCTCCTCGTCGCTGCTCGTCAGCGGCGGCACGACGTGGATGCGGTTGTAGTTGCTGAACGGCAGCATCCCGCGCTCCTGGCAGCCCGTCACGATGGCGGCCATCTCGGGGCTGGAGCCGCCGTAGGGCGCCAGCGGGGCGCGCGTCTCGCGGTCGCTGACGAGCTCGACGGCCCAGAAGGCGCCGGTGCCGCGCACCTCGCCGATCCACTCGTGCCGGTCCGCCAGCTCGCGCAGGCCGGGGCCGAGGACCTCGGCGCCGAGCCGCTCGGCGCGACCGACGACGTCGTCGTCCTCCATCGCGCGGATCGTCGCGACCGCGGCGGCGCACGCCAGCGGGTGCCCGGAGTAGGTGAGGCCGCCGGGGTAGGCGCGGTGGGCGAACGTGGCGTGGATGGCGTCGCTGATCGCGACCCCGCCGAGGGGGACGTAGCCGGAGTTGACGCCCTTGGCGAAGGTCAGCAGGTCCGGCACGGTCTCGCCGTGCTCGACGGCGAACCACCGACCGCTGCGCCCGAAGCCCGACATCACCTCGTCGGCGATCAGCACAATGCCGTGCCGGTCGCAGATCTCGCGCACGCCGGCCAGGTAGCCCGGCGGCGGGACCATGATCCCCGCGGTGCCGGGGATGGCCTCGAGCACGATCGCCGCGACCGTCGCCGGGCCCTCGAGCGCCACGACCTGCTCGAGGTGCTCGAGGGCGCGCTGGCACTCCTCGGCCTCGGTGGTGGCGTGGAAGGGGCTGCGGTAGAGGAACGGGCCGAAGAAGTGCACCGTGCCGGTCGACCCCTGGTCGCTGGCCCACCGGCGCGGGTCGCCGGTCATGTTGACCGCGAGGTGCGTGCCACCGTGGTAGCTGCGGTAGGTGGTGAGCACCTTGTGCCGGCCGGTGTGCAGCCGTGCCATGCGTACGGCGTGCTCGTTGGCGTCGGCGCCGCCGTTGGTGAAGAAGACGTGGTCGAGGTCGCCGGGGGTGTGGCTCGCGACCAGCCGGGCGGCCTCCGAGCGGGTGCCGTTGGCGACCGCCGGGGCGATGGTGCACAGGTGCGCGGCCTGCTCGCGGATGGCGGCCACGATGCGCGGGTGCTGGTGGCCCAGGTTGGTGAAGACCAGCTGGGAGGAGAAGTCGAGGTAGCGCCTGCCCTCGCCGTCCCACACGTGGCTGCCCTCGGCGCGGGTGACGACCATCGGGCTGATCTCGGCCTGCGCCGACCAGGAGTGGAAGACGTGGGCGCGGTCGAGCTCGTAGGCCCGGGCGGCGTCGTGGGTGCCGGCCAGGTCGGACGCGACCGTCGTGTCAGTCATCGTCGTGTCAGTCATCGTCGTGTCAGTCATTGCGCGGGAATCCCAGCTCGAGGCCGCCCTCGGGGCGGTTGGCGGGGTCGATCCACCGTGTGGTGACGACCTTGCCGCGGGTGAAGAAGTGCACGCCCTCGGTGCCGTGGGCGTGGGTGTCGCCGAACAGCGAGCGCTTCCAGCCGCCGAAGGAGTAGTAGGCGACCGGCACCGGGACGGGGACGTTGACGCCGATCATCCCGACGGTCACGTCGGCCTCGAAGCGGCGGGCGGCGCCGCCGTCGTTGGTGAAGACGGCCGTGCCGTTGCCGTACTCGTTGGCGTTGACCAGCGCGACCGCCTCGTCGTAGCTGCCGACGCGCACGACCGAGAGCACCGGGCCGAAGATCTCCTCGCGGTAGATGTCCATGTCGGGGGTGACGTCGTCGAAGAGGGTGGGCCCGAGCCAGAACCCCTCCTCGCCGCCGCGGGCCGCGACGTCGCGGCCGTCGACGACGACCTTGGCCCCGGCCGCCTCGCCCGAGTCGATGAACGAGCTGACCTTGTCGCGGTGGGCCCGGGTGACGAGCGGACCCATGTCGGCCTCCTTGTCGCCGCCTGCCGCGGTGGCGTCGGCGCCACCGTCGCCGATGAGCAGCGTGCGGGTGCGGTCGGCGATCCGGGCGACGAGCTCGTCGCCGATCGGGTCGACCGCGACGAGGACGCTGATCGCCATGCAGCGCTCGCCGGCGCTGCCGTAGCCGGCGTTGACGGCGGAGTCGGCGGCCAGGTCGAGGTCGGCGTCGGGCAGGACGACCATGTGGTTCTTCGCGCCGCCGAGCGCCTGGACGCGCTTGCCGTGGCGGCTCGCGGTCTCGTAGACGTACTCCGCGATCGGGGTCGAGCCGACGAAGCTGATCGCCTGCACGTCGGGCGAGGTGAGCAGCGCGTCGACCGCGGTCTTGTCGCCGTGCAGCACGTTGAAGACGCCGTCGGGCAGGCCGGCCTCCTGCCAGAGCGCGGCGATCCAGTTGGCCGCGCTCGGGTCCTTCTCGCTCGGCTTGAGCACGACGGTGTTGCCGGCCGCGATCGCGATCGGGAAGAACCACATCGGGACCATGGCGGGGAAGTTGAACGGGCTGATGATGCCCACCACGCCCAGGGGCACCCGCTTGGAGTGCACGTCGATGCCGGTCGAGGCGCTCTCGCTGTGCCCGCCCTTGAGCAGGTGGGAGATGCCGCACGCGAACTCCACGACCTCGAGGCCGCGGGCGATCTCGCCCATCGCGTCGGAGTGCACCTTGCCGTGCTCGCTGGTGATGATCGCGGCGAGCTCGTCCTTGCGGCTGTTGAGCAGCTCGCGGAAGGAGAAGAGGACCTGCGTGCGCCGGGCGAGCGAGGTGGCGGCCCACTGCGCTGCGGCACGCGACGCGGCGGCGATCACGGCGGCGGCGTCCTCCTCGCTGGCCAGCGCGACGCGGCCGGTCACCCGGCCGGTGGCGGGGTTGGTCACGTCGGCCCAGCCGAGGGGGGAGCCGGTCAGCGGCGCGCCGTCGGCCCAGTGCACGACGTCCTGCGGGTTCGGGGTGCTCATGGGCTCATCCTGCTCGTCGTACGCCCCGCGCGCGGGTGTCGGATCGTCGGTATGGCCGCCGGCTGCCGGACACATCGTCACCCCGCCGGCCGTAGGCTGCGGTCGTGGTCGACGTGACGCCGGGGGTGACGCTGCGCGAGGCGCTGGAGCTGCCGACGCTGCGCCGCGCGGCGCCGGAGGTGGTCGCCGGTGCGAGCGGGACCGACCGGCCGATCCGGTGGGTGCACGCCACCGAGCGCCTCGACGTCGGCGAGCTGCTGCGTGCCGGTGACCTGCTGCTCACGATGGGCACCGGCCTCCCGGACGACGACGACGCCGCCGGGCTCGCGGCCTTCGTCGACGCACTCGTCGACGTCGGCAGCGCGGGCGTGGTGGTCGAGCTCGGTCGGCGGTGGGCCTCGACGCTGCCGGACCCGCTCGTCGCCGCCTGCGAGGAGCACGGGCTCCCGCTCGTCGTGCTGGCGCGCGAGACCCGGTTCGCCGCGCTCGCCCAGGAGATCGGCGAGCGGGTGGTCGACCGCCAGCTGGCCGAGCTGCGCGAGGCCCAGCGCGTGCACGAGACGTTCACCGAGCTGGGCTACGACCTGGCGAGCCCGGCCGAGATCCTGCGTGCGGTGCAGCGCCTGGCCGACGCGCCGGTGGTCGTGGAGAACGCCCAGCACCGCCCGCTCGACTACTTCGCCGGCCCGGACGACGGGGGCGGCTTCCTCGACGGCTGGCCGGCCCGCTCCCGCCGCGTCGAGGTCACGGGCCGCACCGGCTGGGACGCCGCCAACGGGTGGCTCGTCACCCGGCTCGGCACGACCGACCGGGCGTGGGGACGGCTGGTGATCGGCTCGCCCGAGTCGCCGTCGCAGCGGCTCGTGGCCGTGGCCGAACGGGCCGCGTCCGCCCTCGCGCTGCATCGCCTGCACGACCGCGACCGCGGCACGCTCATGCGCCGCACGCACCTCGAGCTGCTCACGGGCCTGACCGAGGACCCCGGCTCCGACGACGTACGGCGCCGGTGCGAGCTGGCCGGCTTCCCGGTGGGCCGCCGCACCCTCACCGGCGTGGTGGTCCGCCCGCGCGTCGGCGCCACGCCCGCCGCCGACCCCGACGAGGTGGCCGCGACCGTCGTGCGCGCCGCCCACGCGCTGCGCCTGCCCGTCCTGGTCTGCGAGGTCGAGCGAGACCTGCGGGTGCTGGTCTCGAGCGCCCCCGCGTCGTCGGCCGACGACCTGGTCGATCGCCTGGCCGCGCGGGTGCTCGCCCATCACGACGTCCTGGTGGCTGCCGGTCGCCCCGTGCCCGGCCCGGCCGGGGTCGCCCGCACGGTGGCCGAGGCCGGGCAGGTCGCCGACGCCGCTCCCACGGTGAGGCGCGAGCACGACCCGGGCGTGCACCGGCTCGCCGACCTGCACCTGCGCGGGCTGCTGGCGCTGCTGGGCGAGGACGACCGCGTGCGCCTCTTCGTCGAGCGCGAGCTCGGGCCGCTGCTGCAGCACGACCGGGCCGACGGGGCGCGCACCGAGCTGGTGGCGGCGCTGCGCGCGCTCGTGCTGCACCCGGCCAGCAAGACCGAGGCGGCCGCGAGCCTGCACCTGTCCCGCGCCGCCTTCTACGACCGGCTGGCCCGGATCGAGTCGATCCTCGGCGCCGACCTCGACGACCCGGACGTCCGGGTCTCGCTGCACGTCGCCCTCGTGGCGGACGAACTGTTGGGCGGAGGGGCGAAGTGACGACAGATCGTCGGTCGCCGCGTCGCGCCCTGCTGGAGACGATGCAGCCATGAGCTCCGTCGCGACCCGCGTCCTCGACACCGCCGCGTCCGTGCCGACCGCGCCGCTCGACCCGGGCACGGTCCTCGACGGCACCCCGGCGGCGGGCTCGCGCGCGCTGGCCGCGGTGTCCGGTGTCGAGGTGGGGGTGTGGGAGATGACCCCGGGCACCGCCACCGACGTCGAGGTCGACGAGGTGTTCGTGGTGCTCTCGGGCGCCGCGACCGTGACCTTCGACGACGACGGCGAGCAGGTCGAGCTGCGCCCGGGCAGCGTCGTACGCCTGCGCGCCGGCGAGCACACGACCTGGGTCGTCCACGAGACCATCCGCAAGATCTACGTCGCCTGACGCCTGCCGAGGAGAGCCATGACCGACCAGCCGACCGACCAGACGATCCCCAACTTCATCGACGGCGAGCTCGTCGCGTCGGCGACCACCGAGTTCATCGAGCTGGTCGACCCCGTCACCGGCGCGCCCGACGGGCGCTCGCCCGTCTCGACGCACGAGGAGGTCGACCGGGCGTACGCCGCCGCCGAGCGGGCGTCGGCCTCCTGGAAGCGGCTCACCCCCGGCGCGCGCCAGGGCCACCTGCTCGACCTGGCGGCCGCGATCGCGGAGCGCCGCGACGAGATCAGCGAGGTGCAGGCCCGCGACACCGGGCAGCCGGTGCGCCACATCGCGAGCGAGGAGGTCGACCAGGGCGTCGACCAGCTCCGCTTCTTCGCCGGCGCCGCGCGGATGCTGGAGGGCAAGTCGTCGGGGGAGTACCTCGAGGGCCACACCTCGGCGATCCGTCGCGAGCCGATCGGCGTCGTCGGCCAGGTGACCCCGTGGAACTACCCCTTCGCGATGGCGATCTGGAAGATCGCGCCAGCGCTGGCCGCCGGCAACACGGTCGTCCTCAAGCCCAGCGACACGACGCCGCGCTCGACCGTCCTGCTGGCCGAGATCGCCGGCGCGATCCTGCCGCCCGGCGTGCTCAACGTGGTCAACGGCGACGCCTCCACCGGCCGCTACCTCGTCGAGCACCCCACCCCCGGGCTCGTCGCGATCACCGGCTCGGTGCGCGCCGGCACGGAGGTCGCGCTGTCGGCCGCGAAGTCGCTCAAGCGGGTCCACCTCGAGCTCGGCGGCAAGGCGCCGGTCGTGGTGGCGCCCGACGCCGACCTGGCCCGGACCGCCGAGATGGTGGCCGCGGCCGCCTACTTCAACGCCGGCCAGGACTGCACCGCCGCGACCCGGGTGATCGTGCACAGCAGCGTGCACGACGAGCTCGTCGAGCTGCTGGTCAAGGAGGCCGAGGGCACCCGCCCCGGCCCGCCGTCGGACGACGAGGCCGACTACGGCCCGCTCAACAACGCCAGTCACCTCGCGAAGGTCGAGTCGTTCCTCGCCGACCTCCCCGCCCACGCGAGCGTCCGGACGGGCGGTGCCCGCCACGGCGAGGAGGGCTACTTCTTCGCACCGACCGTCGTGGCCGGCGTACGCCAGGACGACCGCATCGTGCAGGAGGAGGTCTTCGGCCCCGTCCTGACCGTGCAGTCGTACGACGACGAGGCCGAGGCGCTCGCGATGGCCAACGGCGTCCCCTACGGCCTCGCCGCGAGCGTGTGGACCCGCGACGTCGGCACCGCGGACCGGCTCACCCGCGAGCTCGACTTCGGCTGCGTGTGGGTCAACACCCACATCCCGTTCGTCTCCGAGATGCCGCACGGCGGGTTCGGTGCGTCGGGCTACGGCAAGGACCTGTCGGGCTACGGCTTCGACGACTACACGCGCGTCAAGCACGTGATGACCGCCCACTACTGAGCCGATCCACCCTGGGGCCGTCCCGGCCTCGGCCGGTCGGGCATGCTGGAGCCATGCGCTTCACCGAGCACGAGCTGACCGTGGCCGTCACCGCCGCCGCCAAGATCGTGGCCGGCGGCAAGGTCGGGCGCCGCGCCAAGGGCGAGGCGGCCTGGGAGTCGATGAGCAAGATCGAGCGCTACCACCTGCTCGAGGCCGTCGGCAGCCAGGTGCTGCCCGTGCTGCTCGCCCTGCCCGACGTCGAGGTGCCGGCGGGCACCCGGCCCACCTTCACCGACGCCCAGATCGCGGCCGCCGTCGAGCAGACCCTGGGCGAGAGCGGCGTGGGCCGGCTGCGGCAGAAGGTGGCGGTCGCGGCGCGACTCACGCTGGTGCGCACGGCGCTCGCCCAGCTCCCGGTGCGCCGGGACCCCGATGCGCTGACCGTGCCCGACTCCCTCGAGGACCTCTGACCGGTCCAGCCTGAGGACCCTGAGGACGGCGTTCAGGTTCGGTGCGTACCGTCGTCACCGATGACTTCCTCCGTGTTCTCCCTGATGACCTCCCGCACCCGCACCGTGATCGGCGCGCTGTCGGTCGCCGCCGTCCTCACGCTGTCCGCCTGCGGCGGGTCGGACTCCTCCGACGACGCCAAGGACTCCTCGTCGAGCTCCTCGCCGTCCGCGAGCGCCTCCGACGGGGCCGCCGAGGGCCCCCAGCCCGACCTCGACGCGATCCCCGACGTGGTCGCCGAGGTCAACGGCGAGGAGGTGACCAAGGAGGAGTTCGTGCCGATCTACAAGGCCGCCTTCCAGCAGGCCGCCGCCCAGGCGCAGATGACCGGCGAGGAGCCCGACGAGGAGGCGCTGCGCAAGCAGACCGCCGACAACCTCGTCGACACCGAGCTGCTGCTCCAGGAGGCCGAGTCGCGTGGCCTCGAGGTCAGCGACGAGGCAGTCGACGAGGAGCTCGCCGACCTGGCCGAGCAGAACGGCATGGCGTCGGCCGACGAGCTCCTGGAGGCCGTCGAGGCGCAGGGCCTGAGCGCCGACCAGGCCCGCGAGCAGGTCGAGACCCAGGCGATGGTCGTGCAGCTCGTCGCCGACGAGGACGGCCCGCTCGAGCCCACCGACAAGGAGCTGCGCAAGATCTACGCGCAGGCCAAGAAGCAGCAGGCCGCGACCGGCGGCGGGCAGGAGATCCCGCCCTTCGACCAGGTGCGCGACCAGCTCGTCGAGCAGGCCGAGTCCCAGCAGGTCGGCAAGGTCGCGACCGCGCTGGTCAAGGACCTGCGCAAGGACGCGGACATCACGATCAACCTCTGAGGTCGAGCCGACCTCGCCCGCTCAGCGGGCGAGGAAGCCGGCCAGCAGCTCCTGGAAGGCCGCGGGCTGCTCGACGGCGGGCGCGTGGCCGCACCGGCCCAGGACGTGGAGGCGTACGTCGTCGAGGTGCTCGAGCAACGGCAGCGCCGCCGTCCCGAGCGGCGTGAGGCGGTCCTGTGCCCCGTGGACGAGCAGCACGGGCGCCCGGACGGCCGCCAGCTCGTCGGCGGAGAGGGTCAGGTCGTCGACCCACCGGGACCGGGGCGGCTCGAAGAGCGTCGCGAACGCCGCCGCGCCCGCCTGCATCGCCGCGGTGCGGGCGGCCACCGCCTCGGGCGTGACGAGGCGCTGGTCGTGGACGAGCCGGCTCGTCATGTCGCGCGCCCCGTCGGGGGTGGGGGGTGCGCCCCAGACCGCGTCGAGGTCGGCGGACAGCGGCGCCCCGGGGGCGCCCATGGTGCCGACGGCCACGACGTGGGTGACCTGCTGCGGCCGGGCGGCGGCCAGGGCGAGCGCCACCGCGCCACCCATCGAGTGGCCGACGACGGCGTAGGACGTCTCGCCGAGGGCGTCCATCAGGCCGGCTGCCTGCTCGGTCCAGGTGCGGCGACCGCCCGACGAGCCGGCAGGCACCGGGGTGCGGCCGAAGCCGGCCTGGTCGGGCGCCACCACGCGGTGCGAGCCGGCCAGCGCCGCCGCCGTCGCGGCCCAGGAGCCGGCGCCCGTCGTGCCGGGGCCGGAGCCGTGCAGCATCAGCACGGCGTGCCCGGCCCCGGTCTCGTGCACGTGGACGGGGGAGCCGGCGACCTCGACGACCCGCTCCACCGCCCTGCCCGCCGTGGCCTCCGCGGGGAGGCCACGGCTCATGCCGACGCGCCGCCGATGGACTTGTCGAAGACCTCCATCATGGCCCGGCCGAACTGCGGCATGTCGGGCCAGCCGCGGCAGGAGACCAGGTTGCCGTCGACGCAGTCGGGGGCGTCGACGACCGTCGCCCCGGCGTTCTCCATGTCGCCGGTGATGGGCGGGAAGCACGCGGTGCTGCGTCCCTTCAGGAGCCCGTAGACCGCCGGCACCTGGGCGCCGTGGCAGACCAGGGCGATGGGCAGGTCGCGGGCGAAGAAGTGCTCGGTGATGCGGCGGACGTCCGCGTCGACGCGGATCCACTCCGGTGCCCTGCCGCCCGGGATGATCAGGGCGTCGTAGCGCTCGAGGTCGACCTCGGCCCACGTCAGGTCGACGGGCAGCTTGCGGCCGTTCTTCTCGACGTAGGCGTCGCTGTTGGGGTCGAACTCGTGGATCACGAGCTGGATGTCGCGCATCGTGAGCGAGGCGACGTCGACGTCCCACCCGCCCTCCTGCACGCGGTAGTAGGGGTACATGGTGTCGAGCTCTTCGGCGGCGTCGCCGGTCATGAGCAGTGCTCTGGGCACCTGGATCTCCTTGGCAGAGGGGGCGGGAGGACGTGCAGTCCGGACCCGATCGACCCGAGACTGGGATCAGATCGGATCGGATCGGACGGCTCAGGATCGCTGTGCGGGCCCGGCCCCGTCAAGGGGTGGTCCGTCCAGATCCTGCTCGGACTCGTCGAAGAGGCGCCGGAACCGGTCCCTCGACAGCAGGATGTGGCGGCGCATGGCGTAGGCGGCCGCGTCGGGGTCGCGCGCGGCGATCGCGCTGACCACCTCCTCGTGCTCGCCCATCGCGAGGAAGGTGACCTCCGCGTCGTAGAGCAGCCGGAACAGGTGGACGTGGGTGTGCAGGCGCGCGAGGGCCTCGCGCACGACCTGGTTGCCCGCGCTGTCGGCCACCAGGTCGTGGAAGGCGGCGTCGCGCAGGCCGAAGGCGCCGTAGGCGACGTGGCGGTCGCCCTCCACGAGCCGGGCCATGTCGTCGAGCATCCGGCGCATCTCGTCGACCTGGCCGGTCGTGGCGCGCTCCGCCGCGTGGCGAGCGGCGGACGGCTCGAGGAGGAGGCGGATCTCGACCATGTCCTCGAAGCGGTCGCGGGTGATCTGCGGGGGGATCCGGTAGCCGGCGTGCGGCACCCGGACGACCAGGCCGTCGGCCTCCATCCGGTTGAGCGCGTCGCGGATCGGCGTCTGGGAGACCCGCAGCTCGCGGGCCAGGGCGTCGATGGTGACGCGGGAGCCCGGCTCGATGCGCAACGACATCAGCTGGCCCAGCAGCGCGTCGTACACCTCGTCGGCCAGCCGCCCGCGCGGCCGCTCGAGGCGCCGGGGCTCGCCGGTGGGGGCGACCCACGACGCGTGGGGCTCGTCCGTCCTCGCCTCGTCCATGCCGTCCGGTCCCTTCTTGCGTGTCGTGGCCGGACCTGTTGACAGCGGCCGGTTCCGTGGATCATGCTCTCGCAGCGATCGGATCGTATAGGAAAAGGGTCCGGGCGTCTGCCTCGGGGCGACGAGGCCCCGGTCACACCCGGCCACACGGTCACACCCGGTCACACCCGATCCGCGCACTCGATCCACCGATCTCCCCGATTCCCTCCCCCGATTCCCTCCTCTCACCACGGAGCCCCCATGAGCTTGCTCGGCGTCCTGCGCGGTCCTCGCCAGGTCCTGTTCGGAGCCGGGCAGCGCCATGCGCTCGGAACGGTGACCGCCGCCCTCGGGTCGCGTGCGCTGGTCTGCACCGACGCCCGGTTCGGCGCCACCCCGGAGTTCGCCCAGCTGGTGGGCGTCCTCGAGCAGGCGGGGGTGCACGTCACGACCTTCGCCGAGGTCGAGCCCGACGTGCCGGTGCACCAGGTGACGCAGTGCGCGGAGCTCGCGGCCGCCGCGCAGCCCGACGTCGTGGTCGGCATGGGTGGGGGCAGCTGCCTCGACCTGGCCAAGGCGGTCGCGGTGCTCCTCGCGCACGGCGGCTCGCCGTCCGACTACTACGGCGAGCTGCGGGTGCCCGGGCCGGTGGTGCCCGTCGTGGCACTGCCGACCACCGCGGGCACCGGCTCGGAGGTGACCCCGGTGGCGGTGCTCACCGATCCCGACCGGGTCAGCAAGGTGGGCATCTCCAGCCCCCACCTGATCCCCCAGGTCGCGGTGTGCGACCCCGAGCTCACGCTCGGCTGCCCGCCCGGCCTCACGGCCAGCGCCGGCGCCGACGCGCTCTCGCACGTCGTGGAGGCCTTCACCGCCGTGCGTCGCCCGCTGACGACCGAGCTCGCCACCGAGCGGGTCTTCGTGGGCAAGAACGAGCTGACCGACACCTACGCGCTGCTCGGGGTCCGGCTGATCGCCGGCAGCCTGCACCGCGCCTGGTCGACCCCCGACGACGTCGAGGCGCGCGAGGCGATGATGCTCGGCGCGACGGCCGGCGGGTTCGCCCTCGGCACCGCGGGCACGGCGGCCGCGCACGCCATCCAGTACCCGGTGGGCGCCCTGACCCACACCCCGCACGGCATCGGCGTCGGCGCCCTCCTGCCCTACGTCATGGAGTACAACCGTCCGGCCCGGGTGCCCGAGATGGCGGCGATCGCGCTCGCCATGGGTGCCTCGCCCGATGCCTCCGCCGAGGACCTGGCCGACGAGGCCATCGACCGGGTCGCCGCGCTGCTCGCCTCCGTCGGCATCCCGGCGACGCTGGCCGAGATCGGCCTGCCCGCCGACCAGATCCGGTGGACCGCCGAGCAGGCGAGCGGCGCCGAGCGGCTCGTGGCCAACAACCCGCGTCCGCTCGACGTCGACGGCCTCGAGCGCATCGTCCGCGCCGCACACTCCGGCGACCGCGCGGCCCTGCGCGAGGCCGTGCTGCCGTCCGCCGACCTCACCGCCCCGGCAGGTGCGCGATGACCGTCGTGGACGAGGTGCTGCGCCCGGTGGTCGACGCCATCGACGTGCCGACCGACCTGTTCGTGGCCGGCGCCTGGCGCCCGGCCGGCACCGGCAGCCGGCTGGAGGTGCACGACCCGTCGACCGGCTCGGTGCTCGCCACGGTCGCCGACGCCGACACCACCGACGCCGTGGCCGCCGTCGACGCCGCGTCCGCTGCCGCCGCCGACTGGGCCGCCACGTCGCCTCGCTTCCGCGCCGACCTGCTGATGCGGGCCTTCCACCTGATGCTCGAGCGCAGCGAGGAGCTGGCACTGCTCATCGCCCTCGAGAACGGCAAGTCGCTCGCCGACGCACGCGGCGAGGTCGCCTACGCCGCGGAGTTCTTCCGCTGGTACGCCGAGGAGGGTGTCCGGCTGCGCGGGCAGGTGGGCCAGGCCCCAAGCGGGGCCAACCGGCTCCTGGTGACCTACCAGCCCGTCGGGGTCAGCGTGCTCGTCACGCCGTGGAACTTCCCGGCCGCGATGGCCACCCGGAAGATCGCCCCGGCGCTCGCGGCGGGATGCACCACCGTGCTCAAGCCCGCCGCCGAGACCCCGCTGACGGCGCTGGCCGTGGCGGCGCTGCTGCAGGAGGCCGGGCTGCCCGACGGCGTCCTCAACGTCGTCACCACCTCCCGCCCCGGCCCCGTCGTCGAGGCCATGCTGACCCACGAGCGCACCCGGATGGTCTCCTTCACCGGCTCGACCGAGATCGGCCGGGTGCTCCTGCGCACGGCCGCCGACAACGTCCTCAAGTGCGCGATGGAGCTCGGGGGCAACGCTCCGTTCGTGGTGCTGGCCGACGCAGACGTCGAGGCGGCGCTCGAGGGAGCGATGGTCGCCAAGATGCGCAACGGCGGCCAGGCGTGCACCGCCGCCAACCGGTTCTTCGTCCACTCCTCGGTCCACGACGAGTTCGTCGAGGGCCTCATCGCCCGGATGTCCGCGATCCGGGTCGGCCCGGGCCCCGACGAGGCCACCCAGTGCGGGCCGCTGATCAACGACCACGCCGTGCGCAAGGTCGACCTGCTCGTCCGCGACGCCGTCTACCGCGGCGCCCGCGCCATGATCGGCGGCCGTCCCACCGGTGGGCCGGGCTCGTTCTACCCGCCGACCGTGCTGGTCGACGTGCCCGCCGACGCCCGGGTGCTGCACGAGGAGGTCTTCGGACCGGTCGCCCCGGTGGTCCGCTTCGAGCGCGAGGACGACCTGCTGCCGGTCGTCAACGACACCGACCTCGGCCTGGTCAGCTACCTCTACACCCGCGACCTCGCCCGCGGTCTCCGCCTCGCGGAGCGCCTGGAGAGCGGCATGGTCGGGCTCAACCGCGGTCTCGTCTCCGACCCCGCCGCGCCCTTCGGCGGCACCAAGCAGAGCGGCCTCGGCCGCGAGGGCAGCACCGAGGGCCTCCTCGAGTTCATGGAGGCCCAGTACGTCGCCACGTCCTGGTGACGCATCACCCCCGATCCCACCACGCAGTCGCAGAAACCAGTCGCAGAACCAGTCGCACCACCCGTCTCGGCGCAGTCCCAGCACCACCCGATCACCCACCCGATCACCCCACCCCGAGCAGGAAGCAGGAAGCAGATGCGGTACCTACAGCGAGCGGGACGCAGGTCCCTCCCCGGACGGCAGGCACGCCTGGCCACGGCAGCCATCCTCGTGGCGACGGCCCTTGCGGCCTGCGGCGGCGGCGGTGACGGCGACGACGCGGAGGCCGACGCCGCCGGTCCGGCTGCCCCGGCCACCATCCCCGAGCTCACCGACGACCCGCTGACGCTCAGCTTCATCTGGTTCGAGTGGCCGCCCGCCCAGGCGCTGGAGGACTTCGCCAACGCGGAGTACACCAAGGAGCGGCCCAACGTGACCATCGAGGTCAACACCGTGCCCAACGCCAACTGGCACGACGCGATGTTCACGCAGTTCGCGGCGCGGCAGACCGACTTCGACATCCCGATCCTCGACTCCCAGCACATCGGCGAGGCGGTGACCAACGGCAACATCCTCGACCTCACCGACTTCGTCGAGGAGAACATCGAGGTCGACGCCTACGACCCGTACCTCCTCGCGGCCTACGGCCAGTACCCGCAGGCCGAGACCGGGCAGCGCGACGAGGACGCCAGCCTCTACGGCCTGCCGCTCCTCGGCGACACCTGGACGATGATCTACCGCAAGGACCTCATCGGCGACGAGCCCCCGAAGACCTGGGACGAGATGATCGACGTCGCCCGCCAGTGCCAGGAGGACAACCCCGGCGTCAGCGGCCTGGCCTTCCACCAGGCCAACGGCTCCGACGCCGCGGCCGTCACCTACAACACGGTCAACGGCGTCTACGGCGGCAACCTCTGGAACGCCGGTGACAAGACGATCGAGGGCGTCATCAACGACGAGGCCGGCCAGAAGGCCATGGACGTCCTCGTCAACGAGATGAAGCCGCTGACCGCCAAGGGCTCGGGCAACTGGTTCATCGACGAGGTCAACGCCGCGGTCGCGCAGGGCAAGGCCTGCATCGCGTTCAACTGGATCGCCGCGAGCGGTGGCCTGCTCGACCCCGAGCAGTCGACGCTGGGTGGCACGCGCGAGGAGATCGAGAAGAAGCTCGGCTTCGCCACGCTGCCCTCGCAGGAGACCGACCTCGTGCCGCTCGGCGGCATGGGCATGCACATCTCGGCCTACGCTCCCAAGGAGCGCCAGGCGGAGGCGCTGAACTTCATGAAGTGGTTCGAGCAGGCCGACATCCAGAAGAAGTGGGCCGCGGCCGGTGGCGTCCCCGCACGCACCGACGCGCTCGAGTCCTCGGAGTTCCTCGAGGCCGGACCGTTCAACCAGGTCTACGCCGACTCGGTCTCCCGCATGCGTGACATGTGGAACGTGCCGGAGTACGCCCGCCTGATCGACATCGAGAACACCAACGTCAACGCCGCGCTCAACGGGGCCAAGGACCCGGAGCAGGCACTCGACGACATCGCCTCGGAGCAGCAGGAAGTGCTGGACTCCGCGGGCGGCGGCGGGCTGTGAGCTGAACCCATGACGACGACGACGGACCACCCGGTGCAGGAGGAGTCTGCGACGACTCCTGCACCGGGGGGTTCCCCCCGCCTGAGCGACCGCGGCCTGGCCGTGGCCTTCATCTCGCCGGCCCTGCTGCTGCTGCTCGCGATGTCGGTCTTCCCGCTGCTGTGGGCGCTCTACCTGTCCTTCACCGACTACTCCGCGACGCGTGACGCGCCCGCGGACTTCATCGGGTTCCAGAACTACACCGACATCCTGACCTCCGACCAGGTCCACCAACGGGCCCTGACGACCCTGCTCTACGTCGTCGGCGCGGTGGCGCTGCAGACCGTGCTGGGCTTCGCGATCGCCTACCTGATCTCGCGGCGTACGCACGGGCGGGGCGTGCTGACCACGATGTTCCTGGTGCCGATGATGCTGTCGCCGGTCGTGGTCGGGCTGTTCTGGAAGTTCATGCTCGACGCCCAGTTCGGCGTCATCAACAGCATGCTCGGCTCTCTCGGCATCGGTCAGGTCGAGTGGCTCACCCGGCAGCGCACGGCGCTCATCTCGCTGATCGTCGTCGACACCTGGCAGTGGACGCCGTTCATCATGCTGATCGCGCTCGCCGGGCTGACCGCGGTCCCGAAGTACCTCTACGAGGCCGCGTCGATCGACCGGGCGTCGGAGTGGTTCCGCTTCCGCCACATCACCCTGCCGATGGTGTGGCCGCTGCTCCTCATCGCCGTCATGTTCCGCGCCATCGAGGCGTTCCGGCTCTTCGACCTCGTCTACATCCTCACCAGCGGCGGGCCAGGGGTCTCCACGGAGACGTTGTCGTTCCACGTCTACAAGGTCGCGTTCCTCGGCTTCAGCACCGGGACCGCGTCGGCGTACGGGATCCTCATGGTCCTCGTCGTCATCGTCCTCGCGCAGTTCTACCTGCGCTACCTCAACAAGCTGAAGGAGGGCTGATGGCCATCTCCATCGACGAGGCCGTGCCCGCGCCCGTCACGGAGCCGTCGGCGCGCGCACGGCGCAGCGGCGGCCGGGGCCGGATGGTGGTCGAGGTCCTGCTGCTCACCGCGCTGGCCGTGGCCATGCTCTTCCCGGTGCTGTGGATGCTCGAGACGTCCATCAAGGAGAACCGGGACGTCTACGCGGTGCCCGCGAAGTTCTTCGGCTTCGACATCACCTTCGACCACTACAAGGACGTGTTCGTCGCCCCGGGCGGGGGCCGCTCGGACCTGTCCGGGTCGTTCCTCAACTCCGTCATCGTCGCCGGTGCGTCGACCGTGCTGGCCACGGTGCTCGGCGTTCCCGCGGCCTGGGCCTACTCGCGCTTCACGCTGAAGGCGAAGAAGGACCAGCTCTTCTTCATCCTCTCGACCCGCTTCATGCCGCCCGTGGTCGTCGTGATCCCGATCTTCCTCATGTACCGCGAGGTGGGGCTCATCGACAGCAAGCTCGGGCTGATCCTCATCTACGCCGCCTTCAACGTGCCGTTCACCATCTGGATGATGAAGGGCTTCGTCGACGAGGTGCCCTCGGAGTACGAGGACGCCGCCATGCTCGACGGCTACACGCGGCTGCAGGCGTTCCACAAGTTCACCCTGCCCCTGCTGGTGCCCGGCATCGCCGCCACGGCGGTCTTCGCCCTGATCTTCTCCTGGAACGAGTTCGTGTTCGCCATCTTCCTCACCTCCAGCCAGGAGGTGCGCACCGCGCCTCCCGCCATCGCCGGGCTCATCGGCGGCACCACCGTCGACTGGGGCCTGGTGGCCGCGTCCGCCGTGGTGTTCGCCCTGCCCGTGCTCGTCTTCGCCTACCTGGTCCGCAAGCACCTCGTGGCCGGCGTGACCCTCGGGGCGGTGCGTCGCTGATGGCCGGCATCGAGGTCACCTCCCTGCACAAGCGCTACCCCGACGGGACCGTGGCGGTCGAGCACGTCGACCTGTCCATCGGCGACGGCGAGCTCTTCGTGATGCTCGGCCCGTCGGGCTGCGGCAAGACCACCACCCTGCGGGCGATGGCCGGGCTCGAGCGGCAGACGTCGGGCGACATCCGCATCGGCGGCACCCTCGTCAACGACCTGCCGCCCGCGCAGCGCGACATCGCCATGGTGTTCCAGTTCTACGCGCTCTACCCGCACCTGCGCACCCGCGACAACCTCGCGTTCCCGCTGCGGGCCGAGGGCAAGCCCGAGAAGGAGGTCAAGCAGCGCGTCGACGAGGTCGCCCGGATGATGCAGCTCGAGCGGCTGCTCGACCGCCGCCCGCAGCGGCTCTCGGGCGGCGAGCAGCAGCGCGTCGCGCTGGCCCGCGCGCTGGTCCGGCGCCCGCAGGCGTTCCTGATGGACGAGCCGCTCACCAACCTCGACGCCGAGCTGCGTGCCGACGTCCGCACCGAGATCAAGCACCTGCAGGCCGAGCTCGGCACCACGATGGTCTACGTCACCCACGACCAGGTCGAGGCGATGTCGCTCGGGCACCGCATCGCGATCCTCAACAAGGGCCGCGTCGAGCAGGTCGGCACCCCGCTGGAGGTCTACGACCGGCCCGCGAGCCTGTTCTGCGCGGCGTTCATCGGCTCGCCGCCGATGAACCTGATCGAGGTCGAGGTGTCCGAGGGCGCCCTGCGCGGTCCCGGCGGCCTGGTCCTCACGCCGCCGGAGGGGCTGCCGCGCGACCGGTCGCTGGTGGCCGGCGTACGCCCCGAGGCGCTCGAGGTCACGGCGCCCGGTGCCGAGCGCACGGTCCCGGCCCGCGTGGTGTCGGCCGAGGCGCTCGGCGACGAGATCATCTACGTCGTCGACCACGGCGGCGAGAGCGACGTGCGGGTGCGGATGCCACCGACCGCGCGGTTCGCGACGGACGAGCAGGTCGGGCTGCGACACGCCGGCGGGACCCCGCCGGTCTACGACACGAGCACGGAAGAGCTGGTGGCCTGATGGGAACCGTGTCAGCACACGGGCTGCGCAAGGCGTTCGGCGACGTGCAGGCCCTCGACGGCGTCACCCTCGACGTGCCGGACGGCTCGTTCTTCGTGGTGCTCGGGCCCTCGGGAGCCGGCAAGACCACGACGCTGCGCGCGATCGCCGGGCTGGAGAAGCTCGACGAGGGCTCGGTGCACATCGACGGGCGCGACGCGACCGCCGACACCCCGGCCGCCCGCGACCTCGCGATGGTCTTCCAGAGCTACGCCCTCTACCCGCGGCTCACGGCGTACGACAACATCGCCTCGCCGCTGCGGGCGCGCAAGGTGTCCTCCAGCGACATCTCGGCCGCGGTCGAGCAGGTGGCCGGGCTCCTGCACATCGAGCGGCTCCTGCAGCGCCGGCCGGCGCAGATGTCCGGCGGCGAGCAGCAACGGGTGGCGCTGGCCCGGGCGCTGGTCAGGCGCCCGCGGGCGTTCCTGATGGACGAGCCGCTCACCAACCTCGACCTCAAGCTGCGCGTCGAGATGCGCACCGAGCTCACCCGCATCCACCGGGCGCTCGGTGGCACCTTCGTCTACGTCACCAACGACCAGGTCGAGGCGCTGTCGATGGCCGACCAGGTCGCGGTGCTCCGGGAGGGACGGGTGCAGCAGGTCGGCACGCCCACCGAGGTCTACGAGCGGCCCGCCAACCAGTGGGTGGCCGGCTTCGTCGGCAGCCCGCGCATCAGCCTGCTGGCGTGCCGCGCCGAGGGCGACCGCCTCGTGGGCGCCGAGGGCTGGTCGCTGCCGCGCCCGCGGTGGACGACTGCGGAGGACGGGCGGCCGCTGCTCCTGGGCCTGCGCGCCGAGGACGTGTCGGTCGAGGAGCGCGGCGACGCCACGCTCGCCGGTGAGCTCTACGGGCTCGAGCCGCTCGGCGACCGCACCGTCGTCGACGTCAAGGTCGGCGCCGAGATGGTGAAGGTCAAGGCCCGGCCGACGGTCACGGGCGTGCCGGGGGAGCGCGTCTCGGTGAGCGTCGACCTCGACCGCGCCCACATCTTCGACGCCGACACCGGCCTCACCCTGTCCACGACGGGGCGCTGAGCGCGGGCTCAGGCGTCCCGCGGCACCTCGAGCAGGGTGTCGACGGCGCTCATGAACTCGCGCCGGTTGAACGGCTTGGGCAGGAAGTGGGCGTGCTCGGCGCCCACGTCGAGGTCGCCCGACATGATCAGCACCTTGGTGGCCGGGCTGGTGCGGCGCAGCTCCGCGGCGACCGCCAGCCCGGTCATCCGCGGCATGTGGTGGTCGATGACGACGAGGTCGAAGCGCTCCGCGGACGCGCGGGTGAGCACCTCGGCGCCGTCGTCCACCACGACCACCTCGTGGCCGGCCCGCTCCAGCACGTGACCGATGAAGTCACGGATGTCGGGCTCGTCGTCCGCGACGAGGCTTCGCAGGGACATGGCACCGAGTGTGGACCCGACGAGGTGGCGCTGTCGCGCGACTTCGGCGTTTCCGAGACAGATCTGACCGTAGGCTCCTGCCCATGACGAGGGGACTGTCGCCGGCACGGGCGGTCGCCTTCGCCGCGGCGTACGCCGTGCTCACCGTCGTCGGACGGATGACCGCGGTCGAGGGCCAGGTCGTCAGCCTGATCTGGCCGGGCTCCGGGGTGGCCCTGCTCTGGCTGCTCGCCGAGTCGCCGCGCCGCGCCGCGCGAGTGCTCACCCCCCTGCTGGCCATCCACTTCGTCGTCGTGGTCGCGACCGGGGTCTCGCCCCTGGTCGGCCTCTTCGGGGCCGTGTCGGTCGTCCTGCAGACGGGGGTGACCGGCCTGCTGCTGCGCCGCTGGTGCCCCACGATGCTGGGCACCGGCGGGACGGCGAGCATCCGGTCGCCGCGCAACCTGACCGTGACCGCGGCGGCGGCGTCCGTCGGGTGCGCCCTCGGCGCCGTGGTCGGGACGCTCGGGCTGTGGCTCGACGGCTCGATGGTGACGGCGGTGACGCCCCTCGCGTGGTTCGCGCGCCACATCACCGGGGTCCTCACCGTGGGTGCGGTGGGCCACCTGGCGTGGGAGTGGCGCACCCAGGCCATCGCGGCCCGCATCCACGGCGGCACCCGCGGCGAGCTGGCGCTGCTGTGGGTCGTGTCGGTGGCGCTGACCGTCGTGCTGTTCCTGCAGCCCTACCCCATCGTCTTCCTCGTCATCGCGTTCGCGGTGTGGTCCGCCGCGCGCTTCCCGACGTTCCCGGCGGCGCTGCACTGCCTCGTGCTGGGCGTGATCGCGCTCGCGCTGAGCCTCACCGGTCACGGGCCCTTCGCCGCCGTCGAGGACCTGGTCGACCAGGTGCTGGTGTCGCAGCTGTTCATGGTCGCCGTGCTGGTCACGGGCCTGGCCGTGGGAGCGCTGGGCGACCGGGTCGACGAGTCCTACGCGGCCGAGACCGCCGCCCGCGCCCAGGCGGCCGAGCAGGCCGAGCTCCTCGCCGAGATGACCGAGAGCATGGACGAGGGGCTCGTCGTGCTCGACCCGCAGGGACGTGTCGAGCGCAGCAACGGTGCCAGCCGCCGCCTCGCCCACCGGGTCAGCCCGGGCGCGAGCGACACCGACGCGCTCGCCGGCATGGTGGCGCTGCTGCGCGACCCCGACCCGGCCCGCACCGGAGCCGCTCGGGCCGAGCTCGGGGTCGGCGACGTGGTGATCCCCCTGCGCAGCGGCGAGGAGGTCGTGGTCGCGGTGTCGCAGGCCGAGCTCTCGCGTACCACCGGCAGCCCCGGCGTGCTGCTGGTGCTGCGGGAGGTCACCGAGCACCGCTCGGGCCTGCGCCCGCTCGCCGGGTTCGCCTCGACCGCGGCCCACGACCTGCGCGGGCCGCTCTCGGCCGTCCGGTCGTGGCTCTCCCTCGCCGCCGACGACCTCGAGCCCGGCTCCGACGCCCTGCAGCCGCTGCGCCGGGCCGAGCGGGCGGCCGAGCAGATGGGCGAGCTGATCCGCGACCTGCTCGAGCACGCCCTCGCGGAGTCGGGCGAGCTCGCGGCCCGCGACGTGCCGCTGTCCGGTCCCGGCGGGGTCCTCGACCAGGTGTCGGGGATGCTCGGCCCCGACGACGTGCTCGAGGCCGACCCCGACCTGCCGTCGGTGCACGCCGATCCCGTCGCCCTGCGCCAGCTGGTCGGCAACCTCGTGGGCAACGCCGTGAAGTACGCCCGGCCCGGCGAGCCGGCCTCGATCACCGTGCGCGCCCGTCGGCAGGGCTCGCGCGTGGTCGTCGAGATCGAGGACCGCGGCGTCGGGGTCGAGGACGACGAGCGCGCGCTCATCTTCCAGCGCTTCCACCGCAGCGGGGCCGTCCGCGCCCACTTCCGTGGCACCGGCATGGGCCTGTCGATCTGCCAGACGATCGTCCAGCGCCACGGCGGAACCATCGAGTGCCTGCCCATCCCGCCCGGGGGCGGCACGGTGTTCCGCTTCGACCTGCCGGCGGCCGGCCCCGCCGACCCCGGCTGACCGGCGCCGGTTCATCAAGGTATGCAGCCGAACCCGCACTTCACGGCCTGAATTGATCGTGGGAAGTGCGGGTTGGCCGACATACCTTGATGAACCGGCAGACGGGTCAGACGTTGCGGCGGTACTGCCCGCCCACCTCGAAGAACGCCTCGGTGACCTGCTGGAGCGAGCACACCCGGGCGGCGTCCATCAGGACGGCGAAGACGTTGTCGCCCGAGATCGCCGCGTCCTTGAGCCGGGCCAGCGCCTCCTGGGCCTCGGCGCCGTGCGCGGACTGGAACGCCCGTACCCGGGAGAGCTGCGACTCCTTCTCGACCTCGGTCGCGCGGGCCAGCTCGATCTCCTGCGGCTGGGCGTCGGCCGCGGACTCCTTGACGAAGGTGTTGACGCCGATGATCGGCAGCGAGCCGTCGTGCTTGCGGTGCTCGTAGAGCATCGACTCGTCCTGGATGCGCCCGCGCTGGTAGCCGGTCTCCATCGCGCCGAGCACGCCGCCGCGCTCGTTGATGCGGTCGAACTCCTCGAGCACGGCCGCCTCGACGAGGTCGGTGAGGTCGTCGATGACGTACGACCCCTGGAGGGGGTTCTCGTTCATCGCCAGGCCCCACTCGCGGTTGATGATCAGCTGGATCGCCAGCGCGCGGCGCACCGACTCCTCGGTCGGGGTCGTCACCGCCTCGTCGTAGGCGTTGGTGTGCAGGCTGTTGGCGTTGTCGTAGATCGCGATGAGCGCCTGCAGCGTGGTGCGGATGTCGTTGAAGTCCATCTCCTGCGCGTGCAGCGACCGCCCGCTCGTCTGCACGTGGTACTTCAGCTTCTGCGAGCGCTCCGAGGCGCCGTACTTCTCCTTCATCGTCACCGCCCAGATGCGGCGGGCCACGCGGCCCAGCACGCTGTACTCGGGGTCCATGCCGTTGGAGAAGAAGAAGGACAGGTTGGGCGCGAAGTCGTCGATGTCCATGCCGCGCGCGAGGTAGGCCTCGACGTAGGTGAAGCCGTTGGCGAGGGTGAACGCGAGCTGGCTGATGGGGTTGGCCCCGGCCTCGGCGATGTGGTAGCCCGAGATCGACACCGAGTAGAAGTTGCGCACGCCGTTGGCGATGAACCACTCCTGGATGTCGGCCATCATCCGCAGCGAGAACTCGGTGGAGAACAGGCAGGTGTTCTGGCCCTGGTCCTCCTTGAGGATGTCGGCCTGCACCGTGCCGCGCACGTTGGCGAGGGCGTACGCCGCGAGGGTGGCGCGCTCCTCGGCCGACGGCTCGCGGCCCTCGCGCTCGCGGAAGGCGTCGACCTGCTGGTCGATCGCGGTGTTGAGGAAGAACGCGAGCACCGTCGGCGCCGGGCCGTTGATCGTCATGCTCACGCTGGTCGACGGGGAGACGAGGTCGAAGCCGTCGTAGAGCGCCTTCATGTCCTCGAGGGTGGCGACCGAGACGCCGGACGTGCCGACCTTGCCGTAGACGTCGGGGCGCGGGTCGGGGTCGCGGCCGTAGAGGGTGACGGAGTCGAACGCCGTCGAGAGGCGGGTCGCCGGCTGGCCCTCGGAGAGGATCTTGAAGCGGCGGTTGGTGCGCGCCGGGTCGCCCTCGCCGGCGAACATCCGCGCCGGGTCCTCGTTGTCGCGCTTGAACGGGAAGACGCCAGCGGTGAACGGGAAGTAGCCGGGGAGGTTCTCGCTGCGCCAGTAGCGCACCAGCTCGCCGTGGTCGGTGGAGCGGGGGAGCGAGACGCGGGGGATCTTGTTGCCGCTGAGGGACTCGCGGGTCAGCTTGGTGTGGATCTCCTTGTCGCGCACGACGACCACCTGCTCGTCGCCGGAGTAGGACTCCACGACCGCCGGCCAGCGCTCGATCTGGTCGGCCACCTCGTGGGGTACGCCCTTGCGGGCGCTCTCGAGCAGCTCGGGCACCCCGCCCGCGTCGGCGTCGCCGAGCTGGTCGGCGACGTGCTGGACGCGCTGCAGGTGGCGGGCGGCCTCGGCGAGCTCGGCGGTGCGCGTGTGGTAGCCGCGGACCGTCTCGGTGATCTCGGCGAGGTAGCGCACGCGGTCGGCCGGGACGACCTGGCGGATGCCGGAGGAGTGGCGCACGTCGACCGTCGGCAGCGTGCCCTCCTGCACCTCGAGGCCGGCGCCGGCGAGCTCGGCACGCAGGTGCTGGTAGAGCGCGGTGACGCCGTCGTCGTTGAACGTCGCGGCGCTGGTGCCGAAGACCGGCATGTCGTGCGGCTGCTTGCCGAAGGCCTCGCGGTTGCGCACGAGCTGGCGCCCGACGTCGCGCAGGGCGTCCTTGGCGCCGCGGCGCTCGAACTTGTTGATCGCAACGCTGTCGGCGAAGTCGAGCATGTCGATCTTCTCCAGCTGCGAGGCGGCACCGAACTCCGGCGTCATGACGTAGAGCGAGTGGTCGACCAGCGGGACGATGCCGGCGTCGCCCTGGCCGATGCCGGGCGTCTCGACGATCACCAGGTCGTTGCCGGCGGCCTTGAGCACCGCGATCACGTCGGCGAGGTGCTCGGGCACCTCGTGGGCGCCGCGGGTGGCCAGCGAGCGGAAGAACACGCGGTCGCCGTCGAGGGAGTTGGCCCGGATGCGGTCGCCGAGCAGCGCGCCGCCGCCCTTGCGCCGGGTCGGGTCGACCGCGACGACCGCGATGCGGAGCTTGTCCTGCTGGTCGGTGCGGAAGCGGCGGATGATCTCGTCGGTCAGCGACGACTTGCCCGACCCGCCGGTGCCGGTGATGCCCAGCACGGGCACGACGCGGCGCGCGGCGGCGCTGCGGACCTCGTCGAGCAGCGCCTCGTCGAGGTGGCCGCCCTCGGCGCCGGTGATGGCGCGGGCGACGGCGAAGCGGTCGCCGGAGAGGACCTGCTCGGCCGTGACCTGCCGGTCGCCCCACAGGTCGATGTCGCAGTCGGCGACGACGGTGTTGATCATCCCGACCAGGCCGAGCCGCTGGCCGTCCTCGGGCGAGAAGATGGTCACCCCGGACTCGCGGAGGCGGGCGATCTCCTTGGGCACGATCACGCCGCCACCGCCCCCGACGACCCGCACGTGGTCGGCGCCGGCGGCGCGCAGGGACTCCACGAGGTACTCGAAGTACTCCACGTGGCCGCCCTGGTAGGACGACACGGCGACGCCCTGGGCGTCCTCCTCCAGCGCCGCGTCGACGACCTCCTGGACGGAGCGGTTGTGCCCGAGGTGGATCACCTCGCAGCCCTGGCTCATCAGGATGCGCCGCATGATGTTGATGGAGGCGTCGTGCCCGTCGAAGAGGGCGGACGCCGTCACCAGTCGGATCGGGTGGGTGGGGATGTGCAGGTCGGCCATACGGAGATACTAGGACTTCCAAGTATTACTCGGAAGTCACCTCGGCGAGGGGATCCTCAGGAGTCGCCGAGTCCGAGCCGCAGCGCGCTCAGCCGATCGGTCAGGTCGCGCACCTCGGAGGCGGGCAGCCCGGGCGCCTCGAAGACCTCGCGGTTGAGCGCGAGCGTCGCCTCCTGGACCGACTCGCGGCCCGCCTCGGTCAGCACGGCGCGGACGACGCGCTTGTCCTCGTCGCTGCGCACGCGCTCGACGTAGCCCTGTCCCACCAGCCGGTCGACCGCGCTGGTGACGCTGGTGGGGTGCACCTGCAGCAGCGACCCGAGCCGCGACATCGGCATCGCCGCGCCGCGGCTGAACGACAGCAGCTGGAGCACCTCGTAGCGAGCGAACGTCAGCCCCCGCGGACGCAGCACCGCGTCGATGCGCTCCATCAGCAGCTGCTGGGCGCGCACGAGCGAGGTCACCATCGCCATCCCGTCGGCCGCCTCCGCCCAGCCGTGGGACACCCACTGCCGGTGGGCCTCGGCGATCGGGTCGCGGGTCATGTCTGGAGGTTAGCCAGCGCGGCGTGCGCCTCGACCATCGCCGGGCCGTACCAGGTCAGCAGCCGACCCGACACCAGCCGCGTCGGGGTGCGCAGGGCCTCCGGTCCGTCGTCGGCGGTGAAGACGTAGGGCTCGTCGGGCAGCAGCACGAGGTCGGCGCCGGCGCGGTCGATCTCGTCGGGCGTGACGGTGGGGTAGCGCCCGTCCCGGTCGGCGAGGACGTTGACCAGGCCGGCGGTGGCGAGGAGGTCGTCGGTGTAGGTCGGCGACCCGACGACCATCCACGGGTCGCGCCAGATCGGGACGGCGACCGAGAGCCGTCGCGGCGACGGCGTGCCCCACAGCGTCCGGGCAGCGACCAGCCAGTCGGGGTCGGGCACGTCGAGCGCGCTCGTGAGCAGTCGCGACATCGACTCGAGCGACTGCGTGACGGTCTCGATGCGCGTCACCCAGACGGCGACGCCGGCGTCGCGGAGGCGGCGCACGTCGAGCTCGCGGTTCTCCTCCATGTTGGCCACGACCAGGTCGGGGGACAGGGCCCGGACGGCGGCGAGGTCGGGGTTCTTCGTGCCGCGCACCCGCGCGACCGCGAGGTCGGCGGGATGGGTGCACCAGTCGGTGGCCCCCACCAGCCGGTCGGGCGCCGTGGCCGCGATGGCCTCGGTCAGGCTCGGGACGAGGGAGACGATACGGGTGGCGGGGGCCTGCAGGGGAACGTCCGCCCCGAGGTCGTCGCGCATGGTGAGGAGGCTAGCCACCCGACGGCTGCGGCGTGCCCCACCGGGGTGGTGGGGGCGCACCCGCGCCGTGATGGAGTTCTCCGCATGAGCAAGCACGCCCGTGCCCGAGGGCTGCCGATCGACGGCACGGAGCGCCCGACGGACCAGGGCTGGGTCTTCCCCGTCCGCAGCCCCGCGACCGGCGAGCCGCTGTGGGACCTGCCCGATGCCGGGGTGGTCGACGTCCGGGCGGCGGTGGGCGCCGCCCGGCGCGCCTTCGACGCGACCCAGTGGAGCAGCGACGCCGACCTGCGCGCCGACGCCGTACGCCGCTTCGCCGCCGCCGTGGCCGAGCACGCCGACGCCCTGGTCGCGCTGATGGCGGCCGAGACCGGGGTGCCGGTCGCCCTGCGCGAGGCCCATCTCGACGCCGCGATCGCGACCATGGCGGCCGCCGCGCCCCGGCGCGGCGAGTCGGCCGGGGTGACCGCTGTGGTCACGCCCGCCACCTCGCCGCTGGCCGTGGCGCTCGCCGAGGTCGGGCGGGTGCTCGCGGCGGGCGGCACCGTCGTGCTCAAGCCCGCCGCCGAGGCCGCGAGCGCCGCGATCGAGCTGGGCCGCATCGGCCTCGACGTGCTGCCGCGCGGGGTGCTCAACGTCGTGACCACCCGCGACGTCGACGTCGCCATCGCGCTCACCCACGACCGCGTCGACGAGGTGTCGTTCACCGGGTCTGCCGTCGTGGCCGAGCGGGTGCACCAGGCCGGGCAGGGCGCGGGCAAGCGGCTGCACCTCGACGTGGGCGGCGCCCAGTCGGTGCGGGTCGGCGAGGACGCCGACCTCGCCGGCGTCGTGGCCCGCGCCGCGTCGGCGGTGGCGGCCAACGCGGGCCAGGGCTGCCGCCTCCCGGCGAGCGTGGTCGTGCCGGCGCACCGCCATGCCGAGGCGCTTGAGGTGGCCGTCGAGACCATGCGGGCCGTCGCGGTGGGCGACCCGGCCGACCCCGCCACCGTCTGCGGACCGCTGCGCTCGTCCGTGGCCCGCGACCGGGTGCGGCGCTACCTCGACCTCGCCCGGAGCGAGGGCGGCGACGTCGCGCTGGGCGGTCAGCCCCTCGAGCGTCCCGGGTGGTGGTTCGCGCCCACCGTCGTGGGCGGGCTGTCGCCCGACTCGCGGCTGGTCCGCGAGGAGGTGCTCGGCCCGGTGCTCATGGTCGCGGCCGCGCCTCCCGCCTCATCGGGACGTGCATGATGCCGTCCTCGTCGAACTCCGGGCCCGCCACCTCGAAGCCCCACGCCTCGTAGAACGCCGTCAGCGGGGTCTGGGCGTCGAGGCGCACCGCCCGGTCGCCGCACAGCGCCATCGCCTGGTGCATCATCCGCGCCGCGAGCCCGCGCCCGCGGGCGGCCGCAGCGACGACGACGCGGCCGATCCGCAGCGCGTCCCCGTCCTCGAGCACGCGGAGGGTGCCCACCACCTCGTCGCCGTCGTCGAGCAGCACCACGTGGCGGGTGCTCGCCTCCAAGTCGCGACCGTCGAGGTCGGGGTAGGGGCAGTGCTGCTCGACGACGAACACCTGCTGGCGCAGCCGCCACACGTCGTACGCCGTGCGCGCGGGCAGCCCGTCGGTGCCGGCGACCAGCACCCTCACCGGACGAACTCCGTCACCTGGCGGAAGGCGCGGGCGCTCTCGGGGATGGCCGGCAGCAGGCCGTAGACGTGGATCAGGCCGGGCTCCTCGACCGCCGTGAGGTCCCACCCCGCCTCCGCGGCGCGGCGGGCCAGCAGGCGGCACCCGGGGGCCAGCAGGTCACGGGTGCCGTAGAGCATCAGGGCGCGCGGCAGCCCCGCGAGGTCGCCGAGCGCGGGGGACACCTCGGGCCGGGCGAGGTCGTCGGACGACCCGGCCCACCACGCGGCGTACGCCTGCAGCTTGCCGATGAACAGCCAGGGGTCGATCGCGTCGAGGGCGACGGTCTCGGGCGTCGAGGTCGTGAGGTCGACCCAGGGCGCGTGCATCACGAGCGACGTCGCGGGCGGCAGGCCGCGATCGCGCATCGAGAGCGCCAGGGCGAGCGCCAGCCCGCCGCCGGCGGAGTCGCCGGCCAGCACCGCGCCGCCGTCCGCGGCCGCCCACCTCGCGGAGTCCTCGACCAGCGCGTCGTGGGAGTCGGCCCAGGTGTGCTCGGGGGCCAGGGGGTAGTCCGGCAGCACGACCCGCGCGCCGATCGCGTCGGCCAGGCGGGTCGCGTAGCGCACGTGGAAGGGATCGATCGGCGCCATGAACCCGCCGCCGTGCACGTAGTAGAGCGTGCGGGTGGCCGGGCGTCCCCGCGGCGACAGGACGTAGGAGGGGAAGCCGATGTCCGCGGCCGAGACCTCCCAGCGGCGGGCGAAGCCCGGCACCGCGCGGGTCGGCAGGCTGCGGTCGAGGGTGCGGTGCCACGCCTCGACCCGGGCGCGCTCGGTGGGCTCGTCGTCGAGCTCGCGGGAGCGGCGCAGCGCGGGCACGACGCGGGCGAGGAGGTCGTGGCGACGGCTCGGCATGCACGCAGCGTAGGGGCGGGTCGTGCCCATGGGCACCGGGGCGGCGCTAGGGTGGGCGGCACGAAGACAGGGGAGCACGTGCAGGCGTGCTGAGAGTGCGGACCAGCCGCAGACCCTCTGAACCTGATCCGGTTAGCACCGGCGATAGGGAGTCCAGATGAAGCACGCAATCCTCCGCCCTGCCCTCACGGCGGCCACCGTCCTGGCGCTCGCCGGGTGCAGCCTCTCCGGCGGGGCGGACGACGACGGGCCCACCGCCACCGAGTCGTCCTCGTCGGCAGCGGGCTCGGACGGCGGCGGCACCGTCGTCCTGGCCACGCACGAGTCCTTCCACCTGCCCAAGAAGCTGGTCAGGGCGTTCGAGGCCGAGACCGGCTACGAGCTCGAGGTCCGCGGCGCGGGCGACGCCGGCACCCTGGCCACCAAGCTCAGCCTCACCGCCGACAACCCCATCGCCGACGCCGCCTTCGGCATCGACAACACCTTCGCGTCCCGCCCGCTCGGCGAGGGCGCCTTCGCCGAGGTCACCACGACGGCCACGCCGCCCGCGGAGTACGCCCTGCCCGAGGGCGGCGACCGGCTGGTCCCGGTCGACTCGGCCAACGTCTGCGTCAATATCGACACCGCCTGGTTCGACAAGGCGGGCCTCGAGCCCCCGCGCACCCTCGAGGACCTCGTCGAGGAGGACTACCGCGACCTGCTGGTCACCCCGGGCGCCTCCACCAGCAGCCCCGGCATGGCCTTCTTCCTCGCCACCGTGGCCGCCTTCGGCGACGACTGGCCCGACTACTGGACCGACCTCCTCGACAACGGTGCCAAGGTCGTCGACGGGTGGGAGGACGCCTACTACGGCGACTTCACCGCCGGCTCGGACAACGGCACCCGGCCGATCGTCGTCTCCTACGACTCCTCCCCGGCCTTCACCGTCAGCGACGGGAGGTCGACGACCGCGGCCCTGCTCGACACCTGCTTCCGGCAGGTGGAGTACGTGGGCGTGCTGGCCGGCGCCGACAACCCCGACGGCGCCGCGGCGCTGGTCGAGTGGATGCTGAGCGACGAGGTCCAGTCGGCGCTGCCCGAGTCGATGTACGTCTTCCCGGTGATGCCCGGCGCGAGCGTGCCGGAGGAGTGGGCCGAGTTCGCCCCGCAGCCGAGCGACCCCTACGAGGTGGACCCGGACGAGATCGTCGCCAACCGCGAGCAGTGGCTGACCGAGTGGACCGACGTCGTCTCGCGATGAGGCGCATCGCCGCGCTCCTCGCGCTGGCCGCGGGGCCGGTGCTGGTGCTCGGCGTCCTCTTCGTCCTGCCGGTGGGCGGGATGCTGGCCGAGGGGTTCGTGGTCGACGGGCGCTTCGCGCCGGGGGCGGTGCTCGACGTCCTCGCCCGCCCGCGGGTGCACCGGGTCGCCTGGTTCACCGTGTGGACGTCGGCCGTCTCCACGCTGCTCGCGGTCGTGCTCGGCCTGCCGGCGGCGTACGCCCTGCACCGGCTCGCGCTGCCCGGACGGACCGCGGTGCGCGCGGCGCTGCTGGTGCCCTTCGTGCTGCCGACCGTCGTGGTCGGCGTCGCCTTCCGCCAGCTGCTGGGCGAGGGCGGCCCGCTCGGCTTCCTGGGCCTCGACGGCACGCCCGTCGCCATCGTGTGCGGCCTGGTCTTCTTCAACATCGCGGTCGTGGTGCGCACCGTCGGCGTCGCCTGGGAGTCGCTCGACCCCCGCCCGGGCCAGGCGGCGGCCGCGCTCGGCGCCTCGCCGTGGCAGGTGCTGCGCACGGTCACCCTCCCGGCGCTGCGGCCGGCGATCGTCGGCGCGGCGAGCATCGTCTTCCTCTTCTGCGCGACGGCGTTCGGCATCGTGCTCACCCTCGGCGGGGTCCGGCACGCGACCGTCGAGACCGAGATCTACCTGCTCACCACCACGATCTTCGACCTCCGGGCGGCGGCCGCCCTGTCGGTGCTGCAGATCGTGGTCGTCATCGGCCTGCTGGCGCTCGCCGCGCGGCTGCGCGCGACGCCCGACCCGACCGCGCAGCGGGCCGTGACGCCCGCGCGGGCCGTACGCCGCTCCGACGCGCCCGTCGTCGTCGCGACGCTGCTGGTGCTCGTGGCGATGCTGCTGCCGATCCTCACTCTGGTCGCCGGCTCGCTCGACGTCGGCGACGGCTGGGGGCTCGACAACTACCGCGCGCTCACCACCGCGGGGGACAACCAGGCGCTGCTCGTGCCCGTCACGGCGGCGCTCGCCACCAGCCTGCGCACCGCCGTCGACGCGACCTGGATGGCGCTGCTGGTGGGGGTCGCGGTCTCGGTCATCGTCACCCGGCGCTCCCACTCCGTCGCCGAGCGGCGCGTGCGCTCCACCCTCGACGCCTTCTTCATGCTGCCGCTGGGGGTCAGCGCCGTGACGCTCGGCTTCGGCTTCCTGATCACCCTCGACTCACCGCCGCTCGACCTGCGCGACTCGCCGCTGCTCGTGCCGATGGCGCAGGCGCTCGTGGCGCTGCCGCTCGTCGTGCGCACCCTCACCCCGGTGCTCGGCGGGATCGACGACCGGCAGCGGCAGGCCGCCGCGTCGCTCGGTGCGTCCGCGTGGCGGACCCTGCTCACCGTCGACCTCCCCGTGGTCTGGAAGCCGATGCTCGCGGCGAGCGGGTTCGCCTTCGCCGCCTCGCTGGGCGAGTTCGGAGCGACGTCGTTCCTCGCCCGCGACACCAGCCCGACCCTGCCTGTCGTGATCTTCCGGCTGATCGGGCACCCCGGCGAGATGAACTACGGCATGGCGCTGGCCGCGTCCGTCGTCCTCGCCGCGGCCACCGCCGCAGTGATGCTGGCCGTCGAGCGGCTGCGCGTGCCGGGTGTGGGAGCGTTCTGACGATGCTCCAGATCGAGGACGCCACCGTCCGCTACGGCGACACCGTCGCCGTCGACCACGTCTCGCTCGACCTGGCGACCGGCCACGTGCTCGCCGTGCTCGGGCCGTCGGGGTGCGGCAAGTCCACCCTGCTGCGCGCCGTCGCCGGCCTGGAGCCGCTCGCCTCCGGGTCGATCTCGTGGGGCGGCGCCGACCTCGCCGGGGTGCCCACCCACAAGCGCGGCTTCGCCCTGATGTTCCAGGACGGCCAGCTCTTCGCCCACCTCACCGTCGCCCGCAACGTGGCCTACGCGCTGCGCCTGCGGCGTACGCCGTCGGCCCGCGTCGCCGCCCGCGTGCGGGAGCTGCTCGACCTCGTGGGCCTCGCCGGCTACGACGACCGGCTGCCCGCCACGCTGTCCGGCGGCGAGCGGCAGCGGGTGGCGCTCGCCCGCGCGCTGGCGGTCGAGCCACGACTGATCCTCCTCGACGAGCCGCTGTCGGCGCTCGACACCACGCTGCGTGAGCGGCTGGCCGGCGACCTGCGCGAGATCCTCGGCGCCGCGGGCACCACCGCCCTGCTGGTCACCCACGACCACGAGGAGGCGTTCGCGCTCGCGGACCGGCTCGCCGTCATGCGCGACGGGAGGGTCGTCCAGCACGGCGCGATCGACGAGGTCTGGCGTGAGCCCGTGGACGAGGAGACCGCCCTCTTCCTCGGCTACGCGCGCGTGCTCCGCGACGGGCCGGCCGGCCGGGTCCTGGGCGCCGCGGGGCTGCCCGCGGCCGCCGCCGTGGCGCTGCGGCGCTCGGCCCTCGTCGTCGACCCGGCCGGCTCGCTGCCCGCCGTGGTCGAGTCGGCCCGGGTGACCCCCGAGCTGGTCCGCCTCGTGGTGTCCGTCGACGGCGTCGGCACGACCGACGCGGTCGCGCCGCTCGGCAGCCGGGTGGCGCCCGGTGACCCGGTGTCGCTGCGCGTCGACCCGACCCGTCTCGCTGTGCTGCCGATCACACCCGACCCCTGATCCGTCCCTACACTGACGGGCGTGTACAGACCGGCCTATGCCCTCCTCGTGGGAGTCGCCGCCACGATGGGCGTCCTGGCCGTCACCGCCGCGATCGTGCTCGACCGGCCGCTGGTCGACCCCGAGGGCTTCCTCGGCCCCTCGTGGCTCCGGCTGCCGCTGCTGATCCTCGGCGCGTTCCTGCTCGACCTGCTCCCGCGGACGCTGTGGCAGTCGCGGATGAATCCGGCACTGATGCCCGACGTCGTGCGCGAGCGGATCCGCACCCACTGGGACCGCGAGCGGATCACCCTCGTGGTGCTCGGGCTCGTGTCGTTCTACATCACCTACGTCTGCTACCGGAACCTCAAGTCGTTCCTGCCCTTCATCATGGGCGAGGACAAGTACGACCGCGAGCTGCACCTCGTCGACCGCGCGCTGGTGTTCGGCCACGAGCCGGCGACGATCCTGCACACCCTGCTCGGCACGGGCTTCTCCGCGCACATCCTGTCCACGATCTACCTGTGGTTCCTGCCGCTCGTGCCGCTCGCGCTGGCAGCCTGGCTGGTCTGGTCGCGCAACATCACCTTCGGCTACTGGTTCGCCACCTCGCAGTGCCTGGCGTGGTCGCTCGGCACCGCGTCCTACTACGCGCTGCCGACCCTCGGCCCCGGCTTCCAGTACAGCTACCTCTACGCCGACCTGCCGGAGACCGGCTCGAGCGCGTTGATGGAGTCACTGTTCTACGGGCGCAAGGGCGTCATCCGCGACGGCGCGGAGGGCGCCGTGCAGTCGGTCGCCGGCTTCGCGTCGCTCCACGTCGCGATCACCCTGCTCGTGGCCCTGATGGTGCAGTACACCCTGCGCAACAAGGTCCTCCACGTCGTGTTCTGGGCCAACTTCGCGATCACCGTCGTCGCCACCCTCTACTTCGGCTGGCACTACATCGCCGACGACCTCGCCGGCGTCGTGATCGCCCTCTTCTCCTTCTGGCTCGGCGGACTCGCGAGCGGGCAGAAGTTCGATCGGCACGGCCTGACGAGCCATCCCACCTCCACGACCAGCCAGGTGCCCGTCGACGCCGAGTGATCGGCGTACGCGTCGGCTGTCCGTCCGGGGCGGGACCGGGCGACCCTTAGAACTACAACAGTGTAGTTTGCAAGGCGACACGCCGGGCGAATGTGAGAAAGTTGGGGAAAGTGTTCCCAGTGTGACGAAAGTTCTCTAACGTGGCGGGAGTTGCCCGTGCGAAGGGGAAGTCGCACGGGCCCGAGACCCCAGGGAGCCCCGTGCCCGTCACCGCACCGCAGCACCACGAGCCGACGCACCGTACGGCCGCGCGCTGGGCCGGTGCGGTCGTGCTGGTCGCCGGCCTCGCCGTGGGCGGCGGGCACGCGGCGCACGCGGACGGCGACCCGGTGCCGAGCGAGGCCGACGTGGCCGCTGCCCAGGACCGGGCCAGCGCCAAGGAGCGCGACGTCGCGGCCGTCCAGGCCGACCTGATCCGCGCCAACCTCTCGCTCGACGCGACGACCGAGCAGGCCGCTCGCGCCGCCGAGGCGTGGAACGGCGCCCGCTGGCGTGCCGAGCAGGCACGGGCCGACGCCGAGGAGGCGCAGGCCGCCGCCGACGATGCCCGCGAGGACGTCGAGGCGCAGCGCGACCTCTACGCCGCCACCGTCGTGCAGTCCTACGAGGACGGCACCCAGCTGCAGGGCCTGTCGGCGATCGTCGAGGCAGACGGCGTCGAGTCGCTGCTCGCCCGCACGGTGACCATGGGCACCACCTCGGACGCGCTGGACCACCAGTACGACGCCTTCGTCGCGTCGTCGGCCGTCGCCGACGTGACGGCGTCCACCGCCGCCGCGGCCTCCGAGCGGGCCGACGACGCCGAGGCGGAGGCCGAGCAGGCGCGCGACGCTGCTGCCGCCGCCGAGGCGGACGCCACCGCACAGGCGCAGTCCGTCGCGGACACCAAGGCCGGCCTGATCGCCGAGCTCGCCGAGCTCGAGGGGATCAGCGTGCGCCTCGCCGAGAGGCGCCAGTCCGCGCTCGAGCAGGCAGCTGCCGAGGCGGCGGCCGCCGCTGCCCAGGCCGAGGCCGAAGCACAGGCGCAGGCGCAGGCCGAGGCGGAGGCGCAGGCGCAGGCGGAGCAGGAGGAGGCCGAGCAGTCGACCCCGACCCCGACCGAGACGCCCACCCCCACCCCGACCGAGACCCCGACCGAGACCCCGACCGAGACCCCGACCGAGACCCCCACCGAGACCCCCACCCCAACGCCCACCCCGACCGAGACCCCAACGCCCACCCCGCCCCCGCCGCCGGCGACGACCGGCGCCGCGGCGGCGATCGCGTTCGCCACCTCGCAGATCGGCGAGCCGTACACGTGGGGCGCCGCCGGGCCGGACGCGTGGGACTGCTCGGGCCTGACCCAGGGGGCGTGGGCCGCGGGCGGCACGGCGTTGCCGCACTACTCGGTCGCGCAGTACGCCCAGTCGACCACGATCAGCGCCAGCCAGGTCGCGCCGGGCGACCTCGTGTTCTGGGGATCGTCGAGCAACCCCAGCTCGATCTACCACGTCGCGATCTACGCCGGCGACGGGCAGATCATCCACGCGCCGCGCACCGGCCGCCCGGTGACCCGGGAGTCGATGTACTCCTGGCGGGCACCGAACTTCTTCGCCCGCCCCTGACTCGACGAACGGGACCGGCCGACGACCGGGGTCGACGACCAGCTGGCCTCAGCGCACCTTGCGCGCGAACCGCGCCGCCAGCTCGCCCGGGTCGAGCTCGCCGTCCAGGATGAGCCGGGTCGGCCAGGCCGAGGTGTCGATGTCGGAGAGCTCCTCGAAGAGCGCGAGGTCACGGGCGTAGACCTCCGCCACCCGCGACAGGTCGTCGGCGGTCGGCGCGGTGCCGGGCACCTGCTCGGCGCCGGCGTGCCAGTTCTGCAGGGGCGGTACGCGCTCGAAGCGGGGCAGGTCGAGGAAGTCGGTCGTGCGGTGGACCGTGGCCTCGAAGTCGCCGAGCATCGAGCGCAGCTCCAGCAGCAGCCACTGGCGCCGATCGAAGAGCTCGAAGCCGCGCTGCAGCTGCTCGCCGTAGAAGCCCCGCGCGATGCCGGTCATGTGCCGCCACCGCATCGTGCGTACGTCGTCGGGCACGGCGTCGGGCAGCGACGTGTGCGGCCACTCGGTGAGGAAGTCGGGCCAGTCGGGCCACGCGAGGTTGCGCGAGCGCAGCATCACCCAGTGGGAGAACAGTCGCTCCAGCGGGTCGCGGAAGACCGCGATCAGCGGCATGTCGGGCTTGTAGGCCCGCATCCGCTCGAGGGCGTGCGGCCAGTAGAGGTAGGTGGGGGAGGCGTCCCCGAGCAGCCGGTGCACCCGGGCGCGACGCGGCGCGGTGTAGTCGCGCTCGTAGTCGGGCGCCGACCAGTCGACGGTCTCGTCGTCGAAGTAGTGGCGCTCCTTCTCGGGCGGCTGGCACACCAGGCGGTGCTGGTTGAGGGTCACCGCGAGCGTCGACGTCCCACCCTTCTGCACGCCAACGACGGCGAAGTTGTAGGCCATCGACCCGAGCGGCTCGCCCGGTGGGGTGGCATCCGACACGTTCATCGCGGTGAACCTACCTGCATGGCTACCGTTGGTGAATGGCCACCGACCAGGTTCCGCCCCTCGCCGACGAGCTGCCCACCGTGGAGCCCGAGACCGCGCCCGAGGCCGGGCCCGCGCACATCGAGGACGACGCGGTCCACGCCGACGACGCGGGCTACCGCCAGCCCGAGGTCGACGTCCACGACCTCCGCACGCTCCTCGACGGCCCGCACCGCGAGGCCCGCGACCTGGTGCGCGCCAACCTCGTCGAGCACGCCCAGATCCTGCTCGACCAGGAGCAGATGACCACGGCCGACTTCCGCGAGCGCGTCAAGGAGGTCGTGCTGACGATGGCCCGCACGGGCCAGACCGGCATGGGCTTCCCGGAGGAGTACGGCGGTGGCGGCGACATCGGCGCGTCCGTGGCGGCCTTCGAGACCCTCGCGCTCGGCGACCTGTCGGTGCTCGTGAAGGTCGGTGTGCAGTTCGGCCTGTTCGGCGGCGCGATCCTCCAGCTCGGCACCCAGCACCACCACGACGCCCACCTCGCCGACATCGTCACCGGCCGCACCATGGGCTGCTTCGCGATGACCGAGACCGGGCACGGCTCCAACGTGCAGGCGCTCGGCACCGTCGCGACGTACGACGCCGAGGCGCAGGAGTTCGTGGTCACCACGCCCGACGACGCGAGCCGCAAGGACTACATCGGCAACGCCGCCGCACACGCCCGGCTCGCCGTCGTGTTCGCCCAGCTCGAGGTCGGCGGCGAGCGCCACGGCGTGCACGCCCTCCTCGTCCCGCTCCGCGACGAGGACGGTCGGGTGCTCGACGGCGTCCGCATCGAGGACTGCGGTCCCAAGATGGGCCTCAACGGCGTCGACAACGGCCGCATCTGGTTCGACGGCGTCCGGGTGCCCCGCACGGCGCTGCTCAACCAGTTCGCCGAGGTCACCCCCGAGGGGCGCTACCTCTCGCCCATCGACAACCCCAACAAGCGCTTCTTCACGATGCTCGGCACCCTGGTGCAGGGTCGCGTGTGCGTCGGCGGCGCCGGCATCAACGCCGCCAAGGTGGCCCTCACCATCGCCGTGCGCTACGGCGCTCGGCGCCGCCAGTTCGAGGCCACCTCGCCCGGCGAGGAGCAGGTGCTCCTCGACTACGGCATGCACCAGCGCCGCCTGCTGCCGCTGCTCGCGCGCACCTACGCACTGCACGTCGCACAGGAGGTCGTCGCCGCCCAGCTGCACGACGTGTTCTCGGGCGAGGGCGGCGACGAGCACGCCCGCCGGGTGCTCGAGTCGCGCGCGGCCGGCACCAAGGCACTCGGCACCTGGCACGCCACCCGCACCATCCAGGAGTGCCGCGAGGCGTGCGGCGGCGCCGGCTACCTCAGCGAGAACCGGTTCGCCGCCCTCAAGGCCGACACCGACGTGTTCACCACCTTCGAGGGCGACAACCACGTGCTGCTCCAGCTCGTCGCCAAGGGCCTGCTCACCGACTACTCCGGCGAGTTCGAGGACATGGACCAGCTCGGCATGGCCCGCTTCGTCGCCGGCCTCGCCGTCGAGACGGTGGTCGAGCGCACGGCCGTGCACAAGCTGGTGCAGTCGGTGCGCGACCTCCTGCCCGGCGGCGACACGTGGGACCAGGAGGCCGGGCTGCTCGACCCCAACTACCAGCTCGCCATGCTGCGCTTCCGCGAGGAGCACATGATCGGCGGCGTCGCGCGGCGCCTCAAGCGCGGGATCGACCGCGGGATGGACCCCGGCGCCGTCTTCTCCCGCGTCCAGGACCACGTCATGGCCGCGGCCCGCGCCCACACCGAGCGGCTGGTGCTCGAGGCGTTCGTGCAGAAGACCGCCGACCTGCCCGACGGCGACCTCAAGGTCGCGCTCAACCTGCTGTGCGACCTGCACGCGCTCAGCGCCATCGAGGCCGACCGGGCCTGGTTCATGGAGCACGGGCGGCTCTCCAGCGCCCGCTCCAAGGCGATCAGCCGCGAGATCAACGCGCTCTGCCGCAAGGTGCGGCCGCTCGCCGTCGACCTCGTCGACGCCTTCGGCGTGCCGCCGGAGGTGCTGCGCAGCCCCGACCTGCTCGGCCCGCCCACCGGCTCGGACGCCTGACGTGCGGCTCCCCGGGCTCGGCGGCTGGAGCGACGACCCGCTGTGGTCCTACCTCTACCCCTGGCTCGTGGAGCACGACCGCGTCGGCCGGGTGCTCTGGCGCGCCGCCGTCGGCAGCGACCTGTCCCGGCTCCACGCCGCCGCCGCCGAGATCGGCACCCTGCCCCGCGGCGCGCGGGTGCTGGACGTGCCGGCCGGGTCGGGCGTCGCGCTGCGCGGCCTGCGCCCGGGCCAGGGCGTCGACTACGTCGCGGCCGACATCTCCCCGACGATGCTCGACCGCACCCGTGCCACCGCGGCCCGCCTCGGGGTGGCCGACCAGGTCAGCACGACGCGGGCCGACGTCGGCGCCCTGCCGTTCGCCGACGCCTCCTTCGACCTGGTCGTCTCCTTCACCGGGCTGCACTGCTTCCCCGACCCGGGTCGCGCACTCGCCGAGATGGTGCGGGTGCTCGCCCCCGGTGCCGTGCTCACCGGCAGCTCGCTGTTCACCGACACCGGGCCGCGCCACGAGCCGCTGCGCCGGGTCGGCCGCCTCACCGGCGTCCTCGGCCCGATGTGCACGTCGGCCGAGGCGGTCGCCTGGCTGCGGCAGTACGGCTGCCGCGACGTCGACCTCACGCTCCACGGCGGGGTCGGCCACTTCCGCGCCAGGAAGGACGACGCGCGATGACCATCGACGGACTGCCCACGCGCCACGAGCCGGCCGGCGCGAGCCGCGGCCTCGCCGTCGTCGCTCCCGGCCGGGCCTACCCGCCCAGCGCGCCGCTGCTCGCCTTCGCCACCCGCGCGCTGCTGCAGCACGACCTCACGGTGCGCGAGCTCTGGTGGGACTCGACCATCCGAGGCGACGAGGACGCCGAGGCGTGGGTGCGCCGGCAGGTGGTCGCCGCGCTCGACGAGGAGGACGCCGACCGCGTGCTGGTGGTCGGCAAGTCGCTCGGCACCCGTGCGGCGTCGTACGCCGCCGAGCGCGGCCTCGACGGCATCTGGCTCACCCCGCTGCTCGTCGACCCTGTCGTCGCCGAGGGCATCGCGGCCAACCCCGGGCGCCAGCTGCTCGTCGGCGGGCTCGAGGACGATTTCTGGGACGCCTCCGTCGCCCGCGAGCTCGCCGACGCGGGGTGCGAGGTCCTCGAGGTGCCCGACGCCGACCACGCCATGGCCACGCCCGACGCGGTGCGCACCGCCGAGATCCATCTCGAGGTGGCCAGGGCCGTCGACGCGTTCTTGTCCCGGGACCTGTCACAGACCTGAGCCGGGCGGTGTCTCCATGCCATCGACAGGTCGTCGATGAGTCGATGCAGAGGAGATGACATGCCCAGCCAGTTCCGGATCCCGAAGGCGACGCTCGACGGTGCCTACGGAGCCCTCCTGACCCGCGTCGCCAGGCGCATGTGGGGCGCGGTCCCCGACAACGCCTACGTCCTGTGGCACAACAGGCCGGTCGCCAAGGCGGTCTTCGGGTTCGAGCGCAAGGTCGCGGGATGGAAGGCACTCGACCCCCACCTCAAGACCTACGCCGAGATGGCGAGCGCCGGCGTGATCGGCTGCACGTGGTGCCTCGACTTCGGCTACTTCCTGGCCCACACCAATGGACTCGACGAGGCCAAGGTGCGCGAGGTGCCGCGCTGGCGCGAGTCGGATGTCTTCACCGACCTCGAGCGCGACGTGATGGCGTACGCCGAGGCGATGACCGCCACGCCCCCGGAGGTCACCGACGAGATGGTCGCGAGCCTGGACGAGCGCCTCGGCCACGCCGCGGTCGTCGAGCTGACGATGATGGTCGCGGTGGAGAACCAGCGCTCGCGCTTCAACGCCGCGATGGGCCTGGCCTCCCAGGGCTACAGCGACGTCTGCGAGCTGCCGCTCGCCGTGAGGTCCGGTGAGGCTGGGACGATCGCCGGGTGAACGCCGATCCCTACGTCGCCCACCGCAGCCTGCTCTTCACCGTCGCCTACGAGATGCTCGGCTCGGCCGCCGACGCCGAGGACGTGCTCCAGGAGGCGTGGCTGCGGTGGTCCGACGTGCCCGTCGCCGAGGTGCGCGACCCGCGGGCCTACCTCGTGCGGATGACCACCCGGCTCGCGCTCAACCGGCTGCGCACCCTCGCCCGGCGCCGCGAGGACTACGTCGGCACCTGGCTGCCCGAGCCGCTGCTCACCGCGCCCGACGTCGCCCAGGACATCGAGCTCGCCGACAGCGTGTCGACCGCCATGCTGCTCGTGCTGGAGACCCTCCCGCCGACGGAGCGGGCCGTCTTCGTGCTGCGCGAGGTCTTCGCCGTGCCGTACGCCGAGATCGCCGAGGCCGTCGACAAGTCGGAGCCGGCCGTGCGCCAGATCGCCGCCCGCGCGCGGGCCCACGTCGCTGAGCGGCGTCCCCGGGCCTCGGTCAGCGCCGCCGAACGCGACGCGGTGATCGAGCGGTTCCGCACCGCCACCGAGACCGGCGACCTGCAGGGGCTGATGGACGTCCTGGCCCCCGACGTGGTGCTGATGACCGACGGCGGCGGCCGGGTGAAGGCCGCGCTCAACCCGATCCACGGGCGCGACAAGGTCTTCCGCTTCCTGACCGCCGTCGCCCCGGAGGCGCTCGAGCTCGAGCCGGTGTGGCTCAACGGCTCGCCGGCGATCCAGTTCGTGGTGGCGGGCCACCGCGACGGCGTCGGCACGATGCTGGTGGAGGACGGCGTGGTGACGCAGCTGTTCCTCGTCCGCAACCCCGACAAGCTCGGCCGGGTCGTCGAGGAGGTGCCGCTGCGGCGGTGAGCCGCGTTCGCGGTGGGCGAAACCCCGCCGGGTATCGAGGACGCCGGGCCGCACGTTGGAACGGGCATGACGCAGACGCTCTCGCTCCCCGCAGCCCTCCCGGTGGTGTTCCTCCGCGACACGGTCGTGCTCCCCGGCATGGTGGTGCCCATCGCGCTCGACGACCAGGCCGGCGCGGCCATCGACGCCGCCCGCCTCGCCCACGACTCCGACCCCGACGACGAGCCGACCCGGGTGCTCGTCGCTCCCCGGCTCGAGGACCGCTACGCCACCCACGGCGTCGTCGCCGTGGTCGACCGGGTCGGCCGGTTCGCCGGCGGCCGGCCCGCCGCGGTGCTCCGCGCCGAGCGCCGCGTCGCCATCGGGGCCGGGGTCACCGGCCCGGGCGCCGCGCTGTGGGTGGAGGCCGAGGAGGTCCCCACCACGCCCGTCACCGACGAGGTCCGCGCGCTCGCCGAGGAGTACCGCACGCTCGTCGTCTCCATCCTCGAGCGCCGCGAGGCGTGGCAGGTGATCGAGACCGTACGACGCCTCGCCGACCCCGACGCGCTCGCCGACACCTCCGGCTACGCGCCCTACCTCTCCGAGGACCAGAAGCGCCAGGTGCTGGAGACGCCCGACGTGGGCGAGCGGCTGCGCCTGCTCGTCGAGTGGACCCGCGCCTACGACACCGAGGACGAGGTCAACGACAAGATCAGCCAGGACGTCCGCGAGGGCCTGGAGAAGAACCAGCGCGAGTTCGTGCTGCGCCAGCAGCTCGCCGCCATCCGCAAGGAGCTCGGCGAGGGCGAGCCCGACGGCTCGGACGACTACCGGGCCCGGGTCGAGGCCGCCGACCTGCCCGAGGCGGTGCGCGACGCCGCCCTGCGCGAGGTCGACAAGCTGGAGCGCTCGAGCGAGCAGGCCCCCGAGGCCGGCTGGATCCGCACCTGGCTCGACACGGTGCTGGAGCTGCCGTGGAGCGAGCGCACCGAGGACTCCCACGACGTCGCCGCCGCCCGCGCGGTGCTCGACGCCGACCACCACGGCCTCGACGAGGTCAAGGACCGCATCACCGAGTACCTCGCCGTGCGCGCCCGCCGGGCCGAGCGCGGCCTGCAGGTCGTGGGCGGTCGCGGCTCCGGCGCGGTCGTGCTGCTCGCCGGTCCTCCCGGGGTCGGCAAGACCTCCCTCGGCGAGTCGGTCGCCCGCGCCCTGGGCCGGCGCTTCGTGCGCGTCGCCCTCGGCGGCGTGCGCGACGAGGCCGAGATCCGCGGCCACCGCCGCACCTACGTCGGCGCCCTGCCCGGTCGGATCGTCCGGGCGATCAAGGAGGCCGGCTCGATGAACCCCGTCGTGCTCCTCGACGAGGTCGACAAGGTCGGCGCCGACTACCGCGGCGACCCCGCCGCGGCGCTGCTCGAGGTGCTCGACCCGGCGCAGAACCACACGTTCCGCGACCACTACCTCGACCTCGACCTCGACCTGTCCGACGTGCTCTTCATCGCCACCGCCAACGTGGTGGAGCAGATCCCCTCGGCCCTGCTCGACCGCATGGAGCTGGTCACCATCGACGGCTACACCGAGGACGACAAGGTCGCCATCGCCCGCGACTTCCTGGTGCCGCGCCAGCTCGAGCGGGCCGCGCTGCGTCCCGACGAGGTCACCGTCTCCGAGGGCGCGCTCGGCGAGCTCGCCGCCAACTACACCCGCGAGGCGGGCGTACGCCAGCTCGAGCGGCTGCTGGCCAAGGCGTTCCGCAAGGCCGCCACCCGGCTCGCGACCGGCGAGGTCGAGCGGATCGACGTCGACGAGGCGTCCCTGAAGGACCTGGTCGGCCGCCCGCGCTTCACCCCCGACAGCCATGAGCGCACCGACGTCCCCGGCGTCGCCACCGGTCTCGCCGTCACCGGCCTGGGCGGCGACGTGCTCTACGTCGAGACGTCCGTGGCCGAGGGCCAGGCGGGGCTCACCGTCACCGGCCAGCTCGGCGACGTGATGAAGGAGTCGGCCTCGATCGCGCTGTCGTGGGTGCGCGCCCACGCGGGCGAGCTCGGCATCGACCCGGCGGCGCTGGAGCGCTCGATCCACGTCCACTTCCCGGCGGGCGCGATCCCCAAGGACGGGCCGTCCGCGGGCGTGACGATGGTGACCGCCCTCGTCTCCCTGCTCACCGGTCGACCGGTCCGCTCCGACGTCGGCATGACCGGCGAGGTCACGCTCTCGGGGCGGGTGCTGCCGATCGGCGGCGTCAAGCAGAAGCTGCTCGCCGCCCAGCGCGCCGGGCTGGCGACGGTGTTCGTCCCCGAGCGCAATCGCCCGGATCTCGACGACGTGCCGGCCGAGCTGCTCGCCGAGCTCGACGTGCGCCCGGTCGGGCGGGTCACCGACATCCTGGCCGAGGCCCTGGAGCCGGCGGCGACGGTCGGCGCGTCGGGCGCGGCCGCCTGAGCGGCTGTAACGCCGGGTTGCGAGCTGTACCCACCCGGATATATCCGGGTGGGAACAAGCACTAACCCGGCGTTACAGCGCGCGCGACGGCAGCCTCAGGCGTTCTCGCCCAGGCTGTCGTCGGCCAGGTTGTCGAGGTCGTTGCCGTGACCCTCGGTCGTGAAGCGCTCGAACGACGCGTGCACCTCGGCCTCGGCCTCGGTGCGGCCGACCCAGTCGGCCCCCTCGACGGACTTGCCGGGCTCGAGGTCCTTGTAGACCTCGAAGAAGTGCTGGATCTCGAGGCGGTCGTACTTGGAGACGTGGTTGATGTCGCGCAGGTGCTCCAGGCGCGGGTCGTGGCTCGGCACGCACAGCACCTTGTCGTCGCCGCCGGCCTCGTCGGTCATCCGGAACATGCCGATCGCGCGGCACTCGATGACGCAGCCCGGGAACGTCGGCTGCTGCAGGATCACGAGCGCGTCGAGGGGGTCGCCGTCCTGGCCGAGGGTGTTCTCGATGAAGCCGTAGTCGGCCGGGTAGGCCGTCGAGGTGAAGAGCATGCGGTCCAGGCGGATGCGGCCCGTCTCGTGGTCGACCTCGTACTTGTTGCGCTCACCCTTGGGGATCTCCACCACCACGTCGAACGTCAGCACGTCTTCCTCCACACTCCTCGGCACGTCTTCGGGCCCTCTCGCGACTCGGGCCCGGCCCGACGCATGGGTTCTGGGGCAGTGTCGCGCACAATGGGGCCGATGTGCGAAGCGAGAGGGGCCGAAAAGAGTGCGACGTGACCTACGCCACTCCCGCCGCCCGTCCCGCCGCCCGTCCCTCCGGCACTGGCTCCCGACGCTGCTGGTCCTCGCCCTGCTCGCGGCCGGCCTGGGCGCCTACCGGTTCGAGTGGGGCCAGCGCTACCTGCCCGGGCTCGCCGCCGACCCGCTGACCGAGCCCGAGCAGGTGCTGCCGCCCGCGGGGCTCGAGCTTCCCGACTGGACGCCGCCCGGCGCCGGCGCCGCCGCCCTCGGCCCGGGGAGCGCGATCGTCCCTGGTCGGGTCGCCGCCGCCGTGGCCGAGGACCTCGCCGACCCCGACCTGGGCCGCCACGTCGTCGGCGCCGTCGCACCCCTCGCCCCCGGCTCGCCCGAGTGGACCACCGGCGACGGCCGCTACCTCCCCGCCTCCACCACCAAGCTGCTCACCCTGGGCGCCGCCCTCGAGGCGCTCGGCCCCGACCACACCTTCACCACCCGCGTCGTGCGCGGCGCCGGCCCGCGCGACGTCGTCCTGGTCGGCGGCGGAGACCCGCTGCTGGCCAGCACGCCGCTCACGCCGGCCGAGGCCGAGTCGACCTACCCCGCCCGCGCGGACGTCACGACGCTCGCCCAGCAGGTCGCGGATGCGCTCGGCGGCCGTGGCCGCGTCCGGGTGCGCTTCGACGACAGCCTGTTCACCGGGCCGACCGACAACCCCGCATGGCGCCGCGACTACGTCCCCGACGACATCGTCAGCCCCATCACCGCACTGATGGTCGACAGCGGCCGCGAGGCCGAGGGCGACGGCCGCCACGACGACCCCTCGCTGGCGGCGGCCCGGGCGTTCGCCGACGGCCTGCGCGACGCCGGTCTCCGGGTGGGCGGCGAGCCGCGGCGCGTCGTCGCGCCGCCGGGCGCCGAGGAGCTGGCCGCGGTCGAGAGCGCCCCCCTGTCGCAGCTCGCCGAGCGGATCCTCGACGTCAGCGACAACGAGGGGTCCGAGGTCGTGGCGCACCACGTCGGACTGGCCACCACGGGGGTCGGGTCGTTCGAGGCCGGCGCGGCCGGGGTCGTGGAGACCCTGCGCGGCGTCGGGGTCGACGTCTCCGGGGCGCAGGTGCACGACGGCTCCGGCCTCTCGCGCCGCAACCGGGTCTCGACCGCCACGCTGATCGACCTCATCCAGCACGCCGCCGGTACCGGCGGCGAGGCGATGCGCAGCCTGGTCACCGGGATGCCGGTCGCGGGCTTCACCGGCTCGCTCACCTACCGCTTCACCGAGGGCCCCGCGGCGGGCCTCGGCCTGGTGCGCGCCAAGACCGGGACGCTCACCGGCGTGCACGCCCTGGCCGGCGTCGCCGTGGACCGCGACGGGCAGCCGCTGGCGTTCGTCTTCGGGGCCGACAGGTCCCCGCCCGACGAGCGCTACGACGCCCAGGAGGCCCTCGACCGGGCCGCCGCCGCCCTCGCCGCCTGCCGCTGCTCGGCCTGACCGGCTGAGGCCTTCCGTCGGTCGTGGCGGCGCCGCGACCACGTCGCAGGCAGTTCGCACCGCGGCCGGGCGGTCGTACGCCCAGCCGGCCGCCGCGAGCCGCGAACTGCCTCCACCGTGGTCGCACGGGCCCGCTCGGACGGCGGGCCGATACCGGGGCCCCGGCTAGTGTCGCGGTATGAACCTCGTCGACTGGGACTTCGCCGTCACCGTGGGATCCCGGGTCGCCGGGCCAGGACCGGACGTGTCGCCCGACGAGGCCGCCGCGGCCGTCGTCGAGCTGCGCGAGGGCGCGGCCCGCTCCACCCCGCTCGTACGTGACTTCACCGGGCTGCACACCGCGTCCGGCACCGCGCCTGTCCTCGTCGTGGACCGCACGGGCTGGCTGCGTGCCAACGCCGACGGCTTCGCCAAGCTGCTCAGCCCGGTCGTGGACAAGCTGGTCGAGAAGAAGGGGCCGCCCTCGGCGTTCGCCGCCTCCCTCGGCACCCGCGTGACCGGCGCCGAGGTCGGGCTGATGCTCGGGTTCCTGAGCAGCAAGGTGCTGGGCCAGTTCGACCCGTTCCACGACCCGCACGGCCGGCTGCTGCTGGTGGCTCCCAACATCGTCCACGTCGAGCGCGAGATCGGCGCCGACCCCACCGACTTCCGGCTCTGGGTGTGCCTGCACGAGGAGACCCACCGCGTCCAGTTCACCGCCAACCCCTGGCTCGGCGAGCACCTGATGGCCCAGATGCACGCGGTCGCCGACACCATCGAGCCGACGGCGCTACTCGACGGCATCCGCCGCGGCGCCGAGTCGATCCGCCGCGGCGACGGCAGCGTCATCGACCTCGTCTCCTCGCCCCAGCAGAAGGAGATCATCGACCGGGTCACCGGCGTCATGTCCCTGCTCGAGGGCCACGCCGACGTGGTCATGGACGGCGTCGGTCCCACCGTCATCCCGTCGGTGGCCGACATCCGCCGCAAGTTCAACCAGCGCCGCAAGGGCGTCGGCTCGCTCGACAAGCTGCTGCGCCGCCTGCTCGGGCTCGACGCCAAGATGGCGCAGTACCGCGACGGCGCGATCTTCGTGCGCCACGTCGTCGACAAGGTCGGCATGGACGACTTCAACGCCGTGTGGAGCGGGCCCGAGGCGCTGCCGTCCAAGGCGGAGATCGCCGACCCGGACGCCTGGGTCGCCCGGGTGCTGTGACGCTCCACCCCTCGGTCGCCGCGGTCCGGCTGCCGGTCCGCGCGAGCCTCGCGCGCCTCGACGCCCCCGCGACCGTGGCGGTCGCGTGCAGCGGGGGAGCCGACTCGCTCGCCCTCGCCTCGGCCACGGTGTTCGAGGCCCGCCGGCTGGGCACGCGTGTCGTCGGGGTGACCGTCGACCACGGCCTGCAGCAGGGCTCGGCCGCCCAGGCCGACCGCGTCGTCGCGCAGCTCGCCGCGATGGGTGTCGACGAGACCCTCACCGCCCGGGTCACCGTCGACGCCGCGTCCGGGCTGGGGCCCGAGGCCGCCGCCCGCGAGGCGAGGTACGCCGTCCTGGAGCAGGTCGCCGAGCACCTCGGCGCCAGCCTGGTGCTGCTCGGCCACACCCTCGACGACCAGGCCGAGACCGTGCTGCTCGGCCTGGCCCGGGGCTCGGGCGGGCGATCGCTGCAGGGGATGCGGCCCGGCTTCGGGGTCTTCGCGCGCCCGCTGCTCGGCGTACGCCGCGACGACACCGTCACCGCCTGCCAGGTCGAGGGGATCGAAGTCTGGGACGACCCGCACAACGACGACCCCGGCTACACCCGGGTCCGGGTGCGCCGGCGGGTGCTGCCGGTCCTCGAGGACGAGCTCGGGCCCGGCATCGCCGAGACGCTCGCCCGCACCGCCGAGCAGCTCCGTGAGGACACCGCGCTCCTCGACCGCCTCGCCGAGGAGGCCCTGGCGCGTGCGCGCCGCGCCGGCGGCCTCGACGTCGCGGTCCTCGGTGCCGAGCCGCCCGCGCTCCGCCACCGCGTCGTCCACCGGGCCGCCCTCGACGCCGGCTGCCCGCCCTCGGAGCTCACGCGCGAGCACGTCCTCGCCGTCGACCGGCTGCTCGTGGACTGGCGCGGACAGAAGTGGATCGACCTGCCCGGCCACGTCCGCGCGCTCCGGCGCGACGGGCTGCTGGTCCTCGAGGCCGTGGCCCTAGGCTGACGCCATGGACTCGTCCCACGTGGAGCACGACCTGGTCAACGTCCTCTTCACCGAGGAGCAGATCCAGCAGCGGCTGGCCGAGATGGCCCTCCAGATCACCGAGGACTACGAGGGACGCGACCTGCTGATGGTGGGCGTCCTGCGTGGTGCGGTGATGGTGATGGCCGACCTGTCCCGGTCGATGCCGCGGCACCTGGAGATGGACTGGATGGCGGTGAGCTCCTACGGCTCGGGCACCAAGTCGAGCGGCGTGGTGCGCATCCTCAAGGACCTCGACACCGACATCAGCGGGCGCGACGTGCTGATCGTCGACGAGATCATCGACACCGGGCTGACCCTGAGCTGGCTGGTCAACAACCTCTCCAGCCGCAACCCCGCGAGCGTCGAGATCGCCACGCTGCTGCGCAAGCCCGAGGCCCTCTCGATGCCCGTGGAGCCCAAGTACGTCGGCTGGGACATCCCCAACGAGTTCGTCGTCGGCTACGGCCTCGACTACCGCGAGCGCTACCGCAACCTCCGCGACATCGGCACGCTCGCGCCCCACGTCTACTCCTGAACGGGCCCGAACGGCTCGCCCCGCTTCACCCCGCCTGAGACAATGGGGTCCCGGGCGGCGTGTAGCGTCGCCTCTCCACCTCCGAACAGCTGAAAGTTGCCTGTGAAGCGCATATTCAAGGGTCCCTGGGTGTGGATCGTCCTGTCCGCCTTCGCGGTGCTGCTGGCGATCCAGTTCCTCGCCCCCAGCGACGGCTACGACGAGGTCGACACCTCGACCCTCGCCTCCTACATCGACGACGGCAAGGTCGAGGAGATCGAGTTCAACGGCGCCGACTTCGAGATCCAGGCCACGCTCGACAAGGGCACCCGCGAGGACGGCGACAAGGTCGTCGCGCAGTACATCGACGGCGAGCAGGAGGAGCTCCTCTCCGCGGTCCGGGAGCAGAAGGCCGCCGGCACGATCGAGAAGTACAACTCGACCGTCCCCCAGCCCAGCTTCCTCGGCTCGCTGCTGGCCACCCTGCTGCCGTTCGCGCTGATCATCTTGCTGTTCATCTTCTTGATGAACCAGGCCCAGGGCGGTGGCGGCCGCGGCGTCATGCAGTTCGCCAAGTCCAAGGCCAAGCTCATCACCAAGGACATGCCCAAGACGACCTTCAGCGACGTCGCGGGCTGCGAGGAGGCGATCGAGGAGCTCGGCGAGATCAAGGAGTTCCTCACCGACCCGGCCAAGTTCCAGGCCGTCGGCGCCAAGATCCCCAAGGGCGTGCTGCTCTACGGCCCGCCCGGCACCGGCAAGACCCTGCTCGCCCGCGCCGTCGCGGGCGAGGCGGGCGTGCCGTTCTACTCGATCTCGGGCTCCGACTTCGTCGAGATGTTCGTCGGTGTGGGCGCGAGCCGCGTGCGCGACCTGTTCGAGCAGGCCAAGGAGAACCCGCCCGCCATCGTGTTCATCGACGAGATCGACGCCGTCGGCCGCCACCGCGGCGCCGGCATGGGCGGCGGTCACGACGAGCGTGAGCAGACCCTCAACCAGCTGCTGGTCGAGATGGACGGCTTCGACGTGCGCGGCGGGGTCATCCTCATCGCGGCCACCAACCGTCCCGACGTGCTCGACCCCGCGCTGCTGCGCCCGGGCCGCTTCGACCGGCAGATCCAGGTCGACGCCCCCGACCTCAACGGCCGTCACCAGATCCTCAAGGTCCACTCGCGCGGCAAGCCGATCGCGCAGGACATCGACCTGCTGAGCGTGGCGCGCCGCACGCCCGGCTTCACCGGTGCCGACCTGGCCAACGTGCTCAACGAGGCCGCGCTGCTCACCGCGCGCAGCAACGCCAAGATGATCACCGACGAGGCGCTCGACGAGGCGATCGACCGCGTGATCGCCGGGCCGCAGCGTCGTACGCGACTGATGAGCGAGCGCGAGAAGCTCATCACCGCCTACCACGAGGGCGGACACGCGCTCGTCGCCGCCGCGCTCCCCGGCACCGACCCGGTGCACAAGGTCACGATCCTGCCGCGCGGTCGCGCGCTGGGCTACACGATGGTGCTGCCCGACCGCGACAAGTACTCCCAGACGCGCAGCGAGATGCTCGACTCGCTGGCCTACATGCTCGGCGGCATGGCCGCGGAGGCGCTGATCTTCCACGACGTCACCTCCGGTGCCGGCAACGACATCGAGAAGGCCACCAACCTGGCCCGCGCGATGGTGACCCAGTACGGCATGACCGAGCGTCTCGGCGCGGTCAAGCTGGGCGACAGCAACTCCGAGCCGTTCCTGGGCCGCGACATGGGCCACACGCGCAACTACTCCGAGGAGACGGCCGCCGCGGTCGACGAGGAGGTCAAGACCCTCCTCAACCACGCCCACCAGGAGGCGTTCGAGATCCTCGAGACCAACCGCGACGTGCTCGACTCCCTGGTGCTCGCGCTGCTCGACAAGGAGACCCTCGACAAGGCCGAGATCGCCACGATCTTCGAGGCGCTCACCAAGCGGCCCAACCGGCCGGCCTGGACCGGGTCGCCCGAGCGGGTGCCGTCGTCGATCCCGCCGGTCGACATCCCGCAGGCGATCCGCGACCGGGTGCACGCCGACGCGGCCGCCCAGAACGACGAGGGCGGCGCGATCCTCACGCCCCCCGGCGCCGGCGGCGACGTGCACGGCATCCCTGAGATCCACCCCGACACCCCCACGCCCCCGCGCCCGGACGCGCCGTGACCGACCCGATCTCCGGGCAGGAGCGCGCGCCGGGGGAGGTCCCCGAGTTCGACCAGGCGCGCGCCGAGGCGGCCGTGCGCGAGCTGCTCCACGCCATCGGCGAGGACCCCGCGCGTGAGGGGCTGCGCGAGACCCCGGCGCGGGTGGCGCGTGCCTACGCCGAGCTCACGCAGGGCCTGCGCCAGAGCGCCCGCGACGTCCTGACCACCACCTTCGACATCGGCCACGAGGAGATGGTGCTGGTCCGCGACATCGAGCTGTGGTCGATGTGCGAGCACCACCTCGTGCCGTTCACCGGGGTCGCCCACGTCGGCTACATCCCGGCCGAGACCGGCAAGATCACCGGCCTGTCCAAGCTCGCCCGGCTCGTCGACGTCTACGCCAAGCGCCCGCAGGTGCAGGAGCGGCTGACCACTCAGGTGGCCGACTCGCTGATGGAGATCCTCGAGGCCCGTGGCGTGATCGTGGTGATCGAGGCCGAGCACCTGTGCATGACCATGCGTGGGGTGAAGAAGGCCGGTGCGCGCACCATCACCTCCGCGGTCCGCGGCGCGTTCCTGACCCACCAGGCCACCCGCGCCGAGGCGATGGCGCTCATCAGCTCCGGGTCCAGGTGAGCCAGGGCGCACCCCCTGCCGCCCGGGTCCCCCGGGTGATGGGGATCGTCAACGTCACGCCCGACTCCTTCTCCGACGGCGGTCGGTGGGCGACCACCGAGGCAGCGGTCGCCCACGGACGGCTCCTGCTGGAGCAGGGGGCCGACCTGCTCGACATCGGCGGGGAGTCGACCCGGCCGGGCGCCACCCGGCCGCTGGTCGCCGAGGAGCTCGACCGGGTCGTGCCCGTGATCCGCGAGCTCGCCGACGCCGGGGCCCTGCTCTCGGTCGACACCATGCGCGCCGAGGTCGCCGAGGCCGCCCTCGACGCCGGTGCCCGGATCGTCAACGACGTGTCCGGCGGCCTGGCCGACCCGCGGATCCTCGAGGTCGTCGCCGCGAGCGACGCCTCCTACGTCGCGATGCACTGGCGCGCCCACTCCGACCGGATGCGCGACTTCACCGACTACTCGCCCGACGGGGTCGTGGCGTCGGTGCGCCGCGAGCTCGCCGAGCGGCTCGAGGCGGTCGAGACCGCCGGCATCGCCCGCTCACGCGTGCTGCTCGACCCCGGCCTCGGCTTCGCCAAGGAGCCGCGCCACAACTGGGAGCTGCTGGCCGCCCTGGAGCGCCTGCACGAGCTCGGCTGCCCGCTGCTGGTCGGCGCCAGCCGCAAGTCGTTCCTCGGCTCGCTGCTGGCCGAGGACGGCCGCCTGCGACCGGTCGACGAGCGCGAGCACGCCCACGTCGCGCTGGTCGCCCTGCTGGCCGCCCGCGGGGTCGAGTGCCTGCGCGTGCACGACGTACGAGCCACCCGCGACGCGCTCGCGGTGGTCGAGGCGATGGAGGTCGCACATGACGGATGAGCTGTCGGTCCGGGGCATCGAGTGCTTCGCCCACCACGGCGTCTTCGACTTCGAGAGGCGCGAGGGCCAGGTCTTCGTCGTCGACCTCGTGCTGGGCATCGACACCCGCCCCGCGGCCTCCTCCGACGCCCTCGCCGACACCGTCGACTACGGCTCGCTGACCGCCGACGTCAAGGCTGCCGTCGAGCGCGACCCGGTCGACCTGATAGAAACCGTCGCCCAACGCATCGCCGATGTGTGCCTGACGGACTCTCGTGTTGAATGGGCGCGAGTCACGCTGCACAAACCTGATGCGCCCATCGACGCGACGTACTCGGACGTCGCGCTGACGATCACCAGAACGCGAGGCAACGCTCATGACTGAGACCCCCAACCCCAACATCGTGGACACCGACGCCCTCACCGGCGAGATGCACCCGATCCGTCGCGTGGTGGTTGCGCTGGGATCCAACCTCGGAGAGCGCCTGGCCTCCCTCCAGGGCGCGGTCAACGCCCTGGCCGACACCCCCGACTTCTTCGTCACGGGCGTCTCGCCGGTCTACGAGACCGAGCCGATCGACGCCCCCGAGGGCTCGCGCCCCTTCCTCAACGCCGTCCTGCTCGCCGACACCACGCTCCCGGCCGCGCGGCTGATGGAGCGGGCGCTGGCGATCGAGGACGCGTTCGGCCGCGAGCGCGGCGACGTCCCCAACGCCGCGCGCACCCTCGACGTCGACCTCATCGTCGTCGGCGACCGCCGCTCCAACGAGGACTTCCTCCGGCTGCCGCACCCCCGCGCCCACGAGCGCGCCTTCGTGCTGCAGCCGTGGTACGACCTCGAGCCCGACGCGGTCTTCCCGGACCGGGGCCCGATCGCCGAGCTGCTCGACGCCTCCGACTCCTCGGGCGTGAAGAGGCGCGAGGACCTCACCCTCGAGGTCGAGTGATCACCCCACGGCGTCCCGCTCCGCCGCTCCGCTCCCCCTCGCGACGCCGCAGGGACCCCGAGTGACCACCCCCGGCCCCGACGGCTCCGACGGGCCCGACGGCTCCGACGGGCCCGACGGCCCGGACGGGGACCCGCCGGAGCCGCGCGGGACGCTGCGCCCCACCTCCGCCGGCGCCCTGACGGCGTGCGCCGTCGTCGGCCTCGTGCTCGGGTGGGGCATGCACCCGCTGGTCGAGGCGCTGACCGGACGGCCGCCGCTGGTGTCGTGGGCCCAGGCGCTGGTGCTCGTCATGGTCGCCGCGATCATGACGTTCCTGGCCTGGCACACGTGGCAGACGGTGCACGTGCGGGGGGAGCGGCTCGAGCCGCAGCAGGCCGTCAACCGGCTCGTGCTGGCCCGTGCGTGCGCGCTTGCCGGCACGCTCGTGGCTGCCGGCTACGTCGGCTACGCCGTCGGCTGGCTGGGCGACGAGTCGCAGTACGCCGACCGCTGGATGCTGCGCGCCCTGGTCGCGGCTGCCGGAGCGACGGGGGTGAGTGTGGCCTCGCTGGCACTCGAGCGTGCGTGTCGCGCGGACGGGGGCCCGTCGCAGCCCTAGGGTGGCGCCATGCCTTCCCAGCAGCCCCAGCAGTCCCAGGTGTCGCGGACGCCTGCTCGCCGCCGTCAGCGCAGCACCCGCCTCGTCGTGGCCGTCGCCCTCCTCGTCGCCGGCGCGGCCCTCGTGGTCGGGGCGCTCGCGTCCTCCTCGGCGACGCTGACCGCTGTCGCTGCCGTCGTGGCCGTGCTCGCCGGCGCGGCCGCCACCCGCATCACGCACACCGAGCTGATGCAGGCCCGGCGTGACGCCGCCCGCGACAGCGCGGTGCAGGCCCAGCAGTACCGCGAGCTCACTGAGCGCCGCACGGCCGAGTCCGCCGCGTTCGCCGCGGACATGCGCCGCAAGATCGACGAGCGCGAGGAGGCGATCGACGTGCTCGAGCGCGCCCTGTCGAGCGCGCAGAAGAACGCCGCCGAGCAGACGCTCAAGCGCGGCCAGGAGGCCCGTCGCGCCGACGCCGCCGAGCGCGGTCGCGACGAGGCCGAGCGGGGCCGCGACGACGCCGAGGGCCGCGCTGCCGAGGCGATCGTGCTGGTCGCCGAGCTCGAGGCCGAGATCGACGTGCTCCGCGCCGAGCTCGACGTGCTCCGCGCCGCCGCGGCGCGCCGCGACCACCGCAGCGCCTGAGCCAGCCGAGCCCGCCGCGACGGCGTACGGAAGAATGGGTCGTCGTGATCCCCGAGGACAACCGGTTCGAGAGCGACCCCACCGACGCGCTGCCCGACGACCCGGGGCTCCCGGCGGGCTGGCAGGCCGAGACTCCCGACGGCGACGACCCGGCCACGATCGAGCGGCTCGTCGAGCTGCTGCGTGAGCACGAGCGCGCCGGTCGCGGGTGGGCGAGCTCCGGCGAGAACGCCGTGCGGGTCGAGGTCTCCGACCGCGGCCTGGCGATGCGGGAGAACGTCGTGCTGCGCGACCCCGACGGCCGGATCCAGTCGTGGGGGAGCGTCCACGACCGCGCCTCGGGGCGGATGCTCTTCGTGCACATCGTCGCCCGCGACCTCGACGAGCGCGTCGCCGCGCGCTGCAGCGACGTGCTGTTCGCGTGGGCGCAGACCCAGGCGGAGGCGGTCGGCGCGGCCCGCGGCGTGCCCGTGCAGCAGATCGACACGGGCGCCTTCGCCGACGACGAGCGGCAGCACGCCTGGCTCGCCGCGGCCGGCTTCGAGCGCGTCCGCACCTGGTGGCAGATGAGCCGCCCGGTGGAGCCGTCGGAGGCCGAGCTGGTGCCCGACCCGGCGCGCTGGGAGCGAAAGGGCGTGGTCTTCCGCCTCGTCGAGCGCCAGGGCGGCCCGGAGTCCGGCGGGATGCCCGACGAGGCCGACCTGCGGGCGGTGCACGACGTGCTGGAGGGTGCCTTCACCGACCACTTCAACTCGACGGAGGAGACGTTCGACGAGTTCATCCACCGCCTCCGCGAGGACCCGGGCCACCGCTGGGACCACTGGTGGCTGGCCGAGATCACCGACGAGGCGGGCGGCACCGAGGCCGCCGGCGCCCTGGTGGGCTCGGTGAGCGAGTCCGACACCGGCCCCGACGGGTCCTACGTCGCCTACCTCGGCGTGCTCGAGTCGGCACGCGGGCGCGGCGTGGCCACCGGCCTGCTCCGCACGATCATCGCCGACGCCGCCTCGCGCGGACGCGACCGCGTCGGCCTGGAGGTCGACGCCGACTCGCCGACCGGCGCCGACGGCCTCTACACGTCGATGGGCTGGGCCACGTCCTACGTCACGGAGTCGTGGCACCGGAGCGTCACGACCACGACGGCCGGCTGAGCGCCGCTCAGCGCATCGACCGGCGCAGCGCCCGGTGCACCCCGGCCGGGGTGAGCACGCCGACGAACGTCGCGCCGCGCCGCACGCCGATCATCGGCTTGTCGTCGCGCAGCATCGCGGCGAGCGCCTCCTCGAGCGAGGAGTCGATGTCGATGGCCGAGCCGAGGTCGCCGGTCGAGACCCCGTCGATCGGCTCGAGGTGCTCCACGGTGAGCCGGGTGACGGTGAGGGTGCGGATGCCGCCGGCGCCCACGAAGTCGGCGACCTGCTCGTCGGCCGGGTGGGCCAGCAGCTCGCCGGGGGTGGCGTACTGGGCGAGCCGGCCGCCCGCGGCGAAGACGGCCACCCGGTCGCCCATCCGGATCGCCTCGTCGATGTCGTGGGTCACCAGCACGACCGTCTTGCCCAGCTCGGCCTGGAGCCGCCGGAACTCGTCCTGCAGGCGGCCGCGCACCACCGGGTCGACGGCGCCGAACGGCTCGTCCATCAGCAGCACGGGCGGGTTGGCGGCGAGCGCGCGGGCGACGCCGACGCGCTGGCGCTGGCCGCCGGACAGCTCGTGGGGATAGCGACGCGCGTACTGCTCCGGCTCGAGGCCGACGGTCGCGAGCAGCTCGTGGGCCCGCTCGCGGGCGGTGGCCTTGGACTCGCCGTAGAGCAGCGGCACCGTCATGACGTTCTGCTCGATGCGCTGGTGGGGGAACAGGCCGATCTGCTGGATGACGTAGCCGATGCCGCGGCGCAGCTGGACCGGGTCGACGTCGGTGACGTCGCGCCCGTCGAGCCAGATGCGGCCGGTGGTCGGCTCGATGAGCCGGTTGATCATCTTGAGCGTCGTCGACTTGCCGCAGCCCGACGGCCCGACCAGGCAGACCATCTCGCCGCGGGCCACGTCGAGGTCGAGCTCGTGGACGGCCACGGTCCCGTCGGGGTAGGTCTTGCCCACGCCTTCGAGCCGGATCATCGACTCGCCGCCCCGTGTAGCGTCCATGCGGTGACCATACTGGCCGCGGCCGATTCCGGGCCGAGCTGTTACAGCCGCTTCGTCAACGAGTGGTTCTGCTGGCAGTACGTCGAGGACCGTCACACGCAGATCACCGACGCGCTGGTCGAGCACATCGCCATCACGCTCGCCGCCCTCGCGCTCGGCATCGTCATCGCCCTGCCGCTGGCGCTGCTCGCGCGGCGGCTGCCGCGCCTGGAGTCGCTGGTGCTCGGCGTCAGCACCGGCATCTACACCGTGCCGTCGCTGGCCCTGCTGCCGCTCCTGGTGCCGTTCACCGGGCTCTCGGCCGCCACGGTCGTGATCGGGCTCGGTCTCTACGCCCTGACCATCCTGGTCCGGGCGCTCCTCGACGGGCTGCGCTCGGTGCCCGACGACGTGCGGGAGGCGGCCACGGGACTGGGCTACGGACGGGCGCGGATGCTCACCCGCATCGAGATGCCCCTCGCCCTGCCCGTGGTGATGGCCGGCCTGCGGGTGGCGGCCGTGTCGACGGTCGCGCTCACCACGGTCGGCACGCTGGTCGCCTACGGCGGGCTCGGCGACCTGATCTCCCACGGCGTGCAGCGCGACTTCCGCGCCGAGCTGCTGACCGCCGCGGTGCTGTGCGTCGTGCTGGCCGTCGTGCTCGACGCCGTGATCGTCGTGCTGCAGCGCGTGCTGACGCCGTGGACGGCGGGGGCGCGCTGATGGACCTCTTCGCCGACACCTGGCACTACCTCCTGGACCCCGCCAGCTGGACGGGCTCCGGCGGCCTGGTCGCCCGGCTGCTGGAGCAGCTGCTGCTCACCGCCACGGCCCTGGTCGCCGCCATCCTGCTCGGGCTGCCCCTCGCCCTGTGGCTCGGCCACCTCGGCAGGGGCGGCTTCCTGGCCGTCAACATCTCCAACGTCGGACGCGCCGTGCCGACGTTCGCGCTCCTGGCCCTCCTGGTCGCGGCCGACTGGCCCGGCTCCGCCGACTTCGGCCCCTACGGCCGGGCCGGGCTCGCCACCCTCATCGCGCTCGTGCTCTTCGCCCTCCCGCCCCTCATCACCAACGGCTACGTCGGGATGCGCGAGGTGCCCTCCGACGTGAAGGAGGCCGCCGACGGCATGGGGATGTCGCAGCTGCAGCGCTTCTGGCGCGTCGAGCTGCCGCTGGCGCTGCCGGTGGTGGCCTCCGGCGTGCGGCTCGCGCTCGTCCAGGTGTGGGCCACCGCGACGATCGCGGCGCTGGTCGCCGGGCCCGGGCTGGGACGCATCATCACCGAGGGGTTCGCGCGCAACGACTACGCCCAGGGCATGGCGGCCGCGGTCGTGGTCGCAGTGGTCGCCCTCCTGCTCGAGCTGGCCGCGGCCCGGGTCCAGCGTGCCGCCGACCCGATGTCGCGCGCCTCGTCATCGAATCGTGACGACGCCCCGTCGGTGCCCTCGACTACGGTGGCAGAGGCTCCCGCCGGGAGCTGAGCGGACCCGCTCGCATCACCGGACACGCGTGGCTCTCGGCCACGGGACACAGAAGGTAGAATGACATGCACGTACGACGTCCGCTGCTGGCGGTGACCGCTCTCGCCCTGACCGCTCTCCTCGCCGGGTGCGCCGGCGACGACCTCGCCGCGGAGGACGACGAGCCCACCTCGGGCTCCGGCGGCGACAAGGACACCTCCGTCGTGATCGGCAGCCAGAGCTTCGACGAGGCCGCGCTCGTCACCGCGATGTACCAGCAGGTCCTCGAGGCGCAGGGCTACGACGTCGAGACCCGCCTGGTCGACACCCGCCCGATCTACCTCAACGAGATGCCCGACTCGGTCCAGATCGCCCCGGAGTACGTCGCCGGCATCGTCGACCAGCTCAACACCGACGCCAACGGCCCCGACGCGAAGCCGCTGTCGACCAGCGACGCCCAGGAGACGATCGACGCGGGCGCCTCGTTGCTCGAGGAGAAGGGCATCACCCTGCTCGAGCCGTCGGAGGCGTTCTCGGCCAACGGCTACTTCACCAGCCAGGAGCTCTCCGACGACCAGGGCGTCACCAAGCTCTCCGACCTCGAGGGCGAGGCGGTGACCCTGGCTGCCGCCCCCGACTGCAAGGGCCGCACCGACTGCGAGAAGGGCCTCGTCGACACCTACGGCATCGACATCACCCTCGAGCCGCTCGGCTACGCCTCCACCGAGACGTTCCAGGCGGTGCTCGACGGGGAGGCGCAGCTCGGCCAGACCAGCACGCTCGACGGCACCCTGGAGGAGCAGGGCCTGCTGCTGCTCGAGGACGACTTGGGCATCCAGCCCGCGCAGAACCTCGTTCCGGCCGTCTCGACGCAGTTCCTGGCCGACAACCCCGAGGTCGAGGGCGCGCTCAACGACCTGATGGCCGCGCTCGACAACGACACCCTCGGCGAGCTGCTGGTCAGCGTCCAGGTCGACCGCGAGCAGCCGGACGACGTCGCCACGGAGTTCCTCGAGTCCGAGGGCCTGATCTGATCCGTCTGCTGATTGTGGGACCGACTAGATGTACCCGGCCATGACCTTGGTTGCAGGCTCAGGCCGTTGACGTGAAGAGAACCCCCGAGTGGGGTGTGGCT
>NZ_JBZGDV010000009.1:0-178767 GCF_058355585.1 Nocardioides sp. Z13_37
CGAGGCGCCCGCCCCACCATCAGTGGGACGGGCGCCTCAACCTGCCCTTGACAGCAGGTGCCTACATATCAGCTGTGATGTCCAGGCACGTTGGTCGAGATCGTGTGACGACACGATCAGCACGAGCGTGGAGGCGAAGGCCACTGGGGGTGGAGTGGAACCTGTCCAAGGCACCGCTCCCCACCCAGGCGGTCTCCGCCTCCCACGCTGACGTGCGCCGACCCGTGGGGCCGCGGCGGCTAGGACACCCTCGTCCCCGCTGGGACACCCAGATCCGGGTGGTTGAGCGGGCATGTGACCGCTCGAGTCGGGACGCGGACCCCCGGAGGCCGGCCTGGGACAACTAGGACACCCTCGTCCCCGCTGGGACACACGGATCCGGGTGGTTGAGCGGGCATGTGACCGCTCGAGTCGGGACGCGGACGCCCCAGGAGGCAGCCCCGGAGGCAGGGTCGGGGCGGGCGTCGCGTCCCCCGGCTCAGGACGGGTCGTCGCCCGTGGGCCCGAAGCGCTCCACCCGGATCGCGCCGGGGGCGAGGCCGCACGCGACGAGCAGCTCCTCGGCGTACGCCGCGAACCGGGCCGAGCCGCACACGAAGCCGAGCTCGACCCCCTCCAGCAGGGGGGTGAGCTCCTCGACCGTGAACGGTCCGGCGGGCCGGCCGTCGACGTCGGCGCGGGTCCAGGCCATCGTGGCGCCGTGCCGCTCGAGCTCGGCGGCGTAGGGGAGCTCCTCACGGCTGCGGCCCACCGCGGCGATGCGCAGCAGGTCGGTGCGGCCCAGCCGTCGTGCCGTGCGCGCCATCGCGACGGCTGGCACCACCCCGGTGCCGCCGACGAGGCACAGGATGGGGGTCTCGGTGTCCCAGACGAACCAGCGACCGATCGGCCCGCGGAGCTCCAGCACGTCGCCCACCTCGGCGACGTCGGCGAGGAACTCCGAGACCTCGCCCCCCGGCTGCCGCTCGATGAGCAGCTCGAGGAGCGGGTCGTCGGTGTCGGAGGCCAGCGAGTACGACCGCTGGGCGGTGTAGCCGTCGGGGGCACGCAGCCGCACCAGGTAGTGCTGCCCGGGCAGGTGGCGGGGCCGCCCGTCGACGTGCATCCGCAGCCGCACCGTGCTCGGCGTGGGCATGTCCTTGTCGATGATGCGGCCGTCGGTCCAGGCCGCCAGCGGTGCCGGGACCACGTCAGTCGCCCTGGTAGCGCTGCTCGAGCCACGGGTCGCCGCGGTCGTGGTAGCCGTTCTGCTCCCAGAAGCCCGGCCGGTCCTCGGCCATCAGCTCGAGGCGGGAGAGCCACTTGGCCGACTTCCAGAAGTAGAGGTGCGGCACCAGCAGCCGCAACGGCCCGCCGTGCTGCCGGGGGAGCGGCTCGCCGTCGAAGCTCCACACCACCCACGCCTTGCCGCCGGTGACGTCGGCCAGCGGCAGGTTGGTGGTGTAGCCGGTGACCGAGTGCGCCATGACGTAGCCGGCCGAGTCCTCCGGCCTCGCGACCCCGAGGAGGTCGTCGACGCTGACGCCGCTGAAGGTGGTGTCGAACTTCGACCAGGTGGTGACACAGTGGATGTCGCCGAAGAACGTCGACCCGGGGAAGGCGTGCAGCTCCGACCAGGTCCACGTGCGCGGCGACTCGACCAGGCCGTCGACGCTCAGCGTCCACGTCTCCGCCGGCTGGTGCGGCGTGGCCTCGGCGCTCAGCACCGGCCACGACGACCCGGTGTCGTACTGCCCCGGTGGCAGCCGGCCGCGCTCCGGCTCGGGACGGCGGCGGTGGAAACCTCGGGTGACGGGCATGGTCTGCTCCAGAGGGATCGGGGACTCGGGGACAGTCTGCCGCCGCGACGCCGATCGTGGAACGGGCGGACTACCGTCTGAGCGTGACCGACTACCAGCGGATCCTCGTGGTCAGCACGCAGGCCGACGCCGACGAGCTCGCGCGCGTGCGGTCCGGTCTCGGTTCCTCCGCCACCGTCGTCACCGCCCCGACGATCGAGGGCAAGCGCGTCGTCCAGGCGCTCGGTCGCGCCGCCCGTCCCGAGGTGCTGCTCGCACCGGTGCGCTTCCCCGACGTGGACCGCGGGCACCGCCTCGACGAGGTCGTACGACGCCACGCGGTCGCCGACCGCTTCCGCGACGTGGTCGTGGTGACCGACCCGGCGACGATCACCCTGCTGCTGCGGGTGCTGGCCCCCGACCAGCTGCCGGCGTCGGGTCATGTCACCGAGGTCGGCCTGCCGCGCGGACCGCGACCGGTGCCGCTGGTCTGGGCGGTCGCCGTCGGCGTGGGGCTGGCGGTGCTGGCCGGGCTGTTCTCGCCCGTCCTGTCGTTCTGGGTGCTGCCGGCCGTCGTCGGGGTCGCCGGCCTGGTGCTGGTGGCGGTGCCCGGTCGGCGGTGGATGGGGGAAGCGGCGCTGATCGCCGTCGCCGTCTCGCTGGTGGTCTCGCTGTTCGCGATCGCCGGGTCGGCGCGGTTCCCCGGCGCCTGGTGACGGCAGCCCTGTGACGGGCGCCTGGAGACGGCAGCCCGAGCGGCCCCCGGGGGAGTGGTGTGACCCTGCGGGCGTCAGCCCTTGCGCGGGCCGAAGAGCAGTCCGCGACGCACCGACCGGCGCGGCTGCGGGATCGCGGGTGCGGGCCACCACTGGACGCAGCTGTGTCCGGCGCGGTTGAAGCCCTCGCGGTAGACGAAGTTGTCACTGCACGAGCACACCCAGCGTGCGCCGATCTCGTGACCGTCGCCCGTCGGCGCTCCCTCGGTCTCCAGGCACACGTGGATCATCGTGGAGTCCATCGCAGCGCACCCTCCCTCGCGTCGACATCCCGACAGCTCGGGACGCCCCATCGTCATCCGGCGCGAGCAGAAAGGAAATGGGCGCACGCCGAAGTGCGGGTCATCTTGAGAGAACCTCGACACTTCGTGCCGGGTTGCGAGCCGGCGTGGGTCAGATCCAGCGCAGGAACCAGATGCGGGCGTCCCACTCCGACTTCGTCAGCAGGACGTCGGTCCAGATCGGCCAGAACCACGCGAACGCGATGAGGGCGAGCACGGTGTAGCTGCCCGCCACCACCACGCCGAAGGTGCGTCGCGGCGTCGGGACGTCGGAGGTGCCGATGAGGTGGCCCATCGCGAGCACGATCGAGAGCACCAGGAAGGGCAGCGCGGTGATCGCGTAGAAGAAGAAGATGGGCCTGTCGTCGAAGGCGAACCACGGCAGCCAGGTGCCCGCGAGGCCGGCGACGGCGACACCGTGGCGCCAGTCGCGCGCGCCGATCCACAGCAGAAGCGAGGCGACCATGGCCAGGCAGCCGCCCCACCAGATCACCGGGTTGCCGATCAGCAGGACCTGGCGGATGCAGCTCGAGCCGGACGGCGCCTCGCACCCCTGCGACCCCGGCTGGATGTCGGTCTGGGCGTCGACGCCGACCGGGCGGCCCATCACCAGCCAGGTCGACGGCTTGGAGGCGTAGACGTGGGTGGAGTCGTCGAGGAAGTGGCTGTGGAACGTGTAGACGTCCTGGTGGTAGGACCACAGCGAGCGCAGCGACTGGGCCACCTCGCCCAGCCCCTCGGCGTCGGGCTCGCTCGCCGTCGGCCACGGCTCGCCGCCGCCGTAGGCCGTGTACTGCGTGTTGCTGAACGCCTCCTCGTAGGCGTCGGCGTGGATCAGCCAGCCCGTCCACGACGCGACGTACGTCGCCAGCGCGACGCCGACGAGGGCGACGAACGCTGGGATGCCGTCGAGGACGACCGAGCGCAGCAGCGGCCGGCGCTGGCCGAACGCCCGGCGCGCGCCGGCGCTCCACAGCCAGGCGAGCAGGCCGAAGACGGCGAGGCTATAGACGGCAGACCACTTGGTGCCGCAGGCGAGCCCGAACGCGACGCCCCCGGCGACCAGCCACGGACGCCACCAGAAGAGCCCGCGACGGCCGGCGCCGGACGCCAGCCGGTCGCGCCGCCACTGGCGGTCCGCGACCACGCAGTGCACGCCGCAGAGGGTGAAGAACGCCAGGAAGATGTCGAGCAGCGCCAGCCGTGACAGCACCAGCTGCAGGCCGTCGATCGAGAGCAGCAGCCCGCCGACCAGGCCCAGCACGGTGGAGCCGGTGACGCGACGGACGAACCGGCACATCAGCAGCACCATGAGCGCGCCCACGACCGCCGACGCCGTGCGCCAGCCGGTGGGGTCCATCCCGAAGACCTTGATCCCCGCGGCGATCAGCCACTTGCCGACCTCGGGGTGCACGATCATCGACGGGCCGTCCTCGAACAGCCCGGTGAGGCTGCCGTTGAGGATCGTCTTGTCGGCGTCCTCGACGTAGTCGCGCACGTAGCCGTGGTTGAGCAGCGACCACGCGTCCTTGGCGTAGTAGGTCTCGTCGAAGGCGAACGAGTGCGGCGTGCCGAGGTGCCAGCGCCGCAGGAAGAAGGCGAGGGCAGCCAGGCAGAGCGCGCCGGCCCACCCGAGCACCGGGTCCTCCGAGCGCCAGCGCGGGCGATTCCGCTCGGCGGCTGTCGGAGTCACGCGAGGCACTCTAGCCAGAGCCGGGAGAGGCCCCCGGCGTACGCACGGCCGGGCGCAGCCGCGTCGTGGCCGGCCGCGCCGGAGCCGGGAGGGGCACCCCGGCGGCGAGCATCTACGGTGAACCCATGAGCACCCCCCGACGTTCTTCTCCTCCGCTTCGCTCCTCCGAACAACGCCGCGGGGACCCCGCTTGACTGGCGTCCTGGTCCTCGCGGGCACCCCGATCGGGCAGGCCGGCGACGCACCGCCCCGGCTGGCGGCGGAGCTGTCCGGGGCCGACGTGGTCGCCGCCGAGGACACCCGGCGGCTCAAGCGGCTCTGTGCCGACCTGGGCATCACGCCGGGCGGACGGGTGGTGTCCTACTTCGAGGGCAACGAGCAGGCACGGACCCCCGTCCTGCTGGAGGCGCTGCTCGCCGGCGAGCGGGTCGTGCTGGTCACCGACGCAGGGATGCCGAGCGTCTCCGACCCCGGCTACCGGCTGGTCGCGGCCGCGGTCGAGCACGACATACGCGTCACGGCGGTGCCCGGACCCAGCGCGGTGCTCACGGCCCTCGCCGTCAGCGGCCTGCCGGTCGACCGGTTCTGCTTCGAGGGCTTCCTGCCCCGCAAGGCCGGGGAGCGCGGGCGCCGCCTGGCCGCCCTGGCCGCCGAGGAGCGGACGATGGTCTTCTTCGAGGCGCCGCACCGCACCGAGGCCGCGCTGGTCGCGATGGCCGACGCGCTGGGCGACGAGCGCCCCGCCGCGGTGTGCCGCGAGCTCACCAAGACGCACGAGGAGGTGCGCCGGGGTCCGCTGGCCGAGCTGGCCGCCTGGGCCACCGACGGCGTGCGCGGCGAGGTGACGATCGTGGTGCAGGGCTCCAGCGGCGCCCCCGCCGTCGACACCGACCCCGGCTCGCTCCGCGCGGCCGTGGCGGGCCTGGAGGCCTCCGGCTCGACCCGCAAGGAGGCGATCGCCGAGGTCGCCCGTCGGGCCGGGCTGCCCAAGCGGGAGGTGTACGACGTTGTCCACCGGTGAGCACGGGACCGAGCAGGGACCGACCCGCAGCCGGGCGGCCACCGAGGAGCGGTCGGGAGCCCGACGCGACCGCGAGCGCCCGCCCGCGCCGGAGCCGCTGCCGCACCCGGTCGTCGACAACCACTGCCACCTCGACATCGCCGACGGCGACTGGCTCGACACCGCCGACGCCATCTCGGCGGCTGCGGCCGTGGGGGTGCCGCGGATCGTGCAGATCGGCTGCGACCTCCCGGGCGCCCGCTGGGCCGTGGCGGCGGCGGCCGAGCACGACGCCCTGGTCGCCGGTGTCGCGCTGCACCCCAACGAGGCGCCCCGCCTCGCCGAGGCCGGGCGGCTGGAGGAGGCGCTGGCCGAGATCGAGCGGCTCGCCCAGTCGCACGCCAAGGTGCGCGCCGTCGGCGAGACCGGGCTCGACACCTTCCGCACGGGTGACGAGGGCCGCGCCGCGCAGGAGGAGAGCTTCCGCCGCCACATCGACCTCGCCAAGCGGCTCGACAAGACGCTGGTCATCCACGACCGCGACGCCCACGACGACGTGCTCCGCGTCCTCGACGACGAGGGTGCACCCGATCGCTGGGTGATGCACTGCTTCTCCGGCGACGCCTCCTTCGCGCGCCGGTGCCTCGACCGCGGTGCGTACCTCAGCTATGCGGGCACGGTGACGTTCAAGAACGCCGCCCCGCTGCGCGAGGCGCTGGCGATCACGCCGCTCGACCGGGTGCTGGTGGAGACCGACGCGCCCTACCTGACCCCGACGCCGTGGCGCGGACGACCCAACGCGTCCTACCTGGTCCCGCACACCGTGCGGGCGATGGCCGAGGTGCTGCAGGCCGACCTGGCGGACCTCTGCCGGGCGATCGACGCCACCACCGAGGCGGCCTTCGGGGGGCCCTGGTAGCGGGCTCCGACGACCGGCGAGCGGCCCCTTCCCACGGGTGGACGTGTGCAGGGTCTCCCCGGAAATCTCCCCTCAGGAGTTTGCGTCATCGTCCGTCGTCGTTATCGTCTTGTGATTGTTGGCCGGGATCGGGAGCGATGTTCGGCAGCACGAGGACCGGATCGGGCCGGTTCTGCGAGACCCCCGCTCGCACGTCGCACGTCTCCCCACGGTCATTTCCTCGTGGATGCCGCGCACGCTCGGACCGGGGGGTGCTGCCCCCGAGGCCCGGACAGAACGACGTTCGGAGAATCGTGCGCTCTCGTCTCGCGCAGCTCAGCAGGTCCAAGACCGTCCTGGCGACCCTCGGGGCGCTCGTCGTGGCAGCCGTCGGAGGAACGACGGTCGGCTACGCAGCCCTCACCAAGGACGTGACCCTCACCCTCGACGGGGAGACCCGGCAGGTCACCGCCATCGGCGGCACCGTCGGCGACGTCCTGGAGGCCGAGGGTGTCGAGCTCACCGACAAGGACCTGGTCGCTCCAGCGGTCGACGAGCCCGTGAGCGACGGCTCGGCCATCGCCGTGCAGTTCGGGCGCCCGCTCGAGCTCTCGGTCGACGGCACCGAGCACACCTACTGGGTGAACTCGACCAACGTCGCCAGCGCCCTCGGTGAGATCGGGCGCCGGTTCGCCGGCGCCGACCTGTCGGCCAGCCGCAGCTCCTCGATCGGTCGCGGCGGACTCGCCCTCGAGGTGGTCACCCCCAAGGTGGTGCACCTCAAGCTGGGCGCCAAGCAGCTGAGGAAGCACAAGATGGCCGCGATGACGGTCGCCGACGTGCTCGACACCGCCGGCTTCGAGATCGACAAGCACGACAAGGTGCGTCCCTCGCTGAGGACCGAGATCGCCGACGGCGACAAGATTGTCGTCACCGACATCCGCGTGGTCACCAAGAAGGTCGCCCGCGAGGTGGTCGACGCCCCGGTCGTCGAGCGCGAGGACTCCTCGATGCTCGAGGGCGAGCAGGAGGTCGTGCGCGCCGGTCGCGACGGCGTCCGCAACGTCACCTACCGCCTGCGCTTCGTCAACGGCGAGCTCCGGGCCCGCACGGTCGTCAAGGCCGACGTGAAGGTGAAGGCCCTGCCGCGGATCGTCCGGGTCGGCACCAAGGAGGAGCCCGAGGAGCTGGTCGCCAACTTCGCCGGCGGCAGCACCGTGTGGGACTCGCTCGCGCAGTGCGAGTCGGGCGGCAACTGGGCCATCAACACGGGCAACGGCTACTACGGGGGCCTGCAGTTCAACCTCGGTACGTGGCGCGCCTACGGCGGCACCGGCTACCCGCACCAGGCCTCCCGCGAGACCCAGATCGCGGTGGCCACGCGCCTGCGCGACGCCACCGGCGGCTACGGCTCGTGGCCGGGCTGCTCGGCCAAGCTGGGCCTGCCGCGCTGACCGGGGACACCCCACTAGGCTTCGCGATCATGACCACGAACCCGGCCGGCCCGAGGCTCCTCGGGCCGGCCGAGGTGCGTCAGCTGGCCGCGGAGCTCGACCTGCGCCCCACCAAGCAGCGGGGCCAGAACTTCGTCATCGACGCCAACACGGTGCGCCGCATCGTCCGCGAGTCCGCCATCACCGACGACGACGTCGTCGTCGAGGTCGGCCCGGGCCTGGGCTCGCTCACCCTGGCGCTGCTCGCGGTCGCCCGCCGGGTGATCGCCATCGAGGTCGACCCGCTGCTCGCCGAGCGGCTGCCCGCCACCATCGCGGCGTACGCCCCCGGCCAGGCCGACCGCTTCGAGGTCGTGCTGGCCGACGCGATGCGGGTGGAGTCGGTGCCCGGGCCGCCGCCGACGGCCCTGGTGGCCAACCTGCCGTACAACGTCTCGGTGCCGGTCCTGCTCCACCTCCTCACCCTGCTGCCCTCGCTGGAGCGGGGCCTGGTGATGGTGCAGGCCGAGGTCGCCGACCGCCTCGCCGCGCCGCCGGGGTCGAAGACCTACGGCGTGCCGAGCGTGAAGGCCGCCTGGTTCGCCGACGTGCGCCGTGCCGGCACGATCGGCCGCAACGTCTTCTGGCCTGCTCCGAACGTCGACTCCGGGCTCGTCGCGTGGACCCGGCAGGACCCGCCGCGCACGACCGCCACCCGCGAGCAGGTCTTCGCCGTCGTCGACGCCGCCTTCGCCCAGCGCCGCAAGCAGGTGCGCGCCGCGCTGCGCGGACTGGCCGGCTCGGCCGAGGCGGCGACCGCCGCGCTCGAGGCGGCCGGTGTCGATCCCACCGCGCGCGGCGAGGTGCTCGACGTGGGCGACTTCGCCCGGATCGCCGAAGGGCTGGCGGCCACCCGGGACCGGGCGGCGGAGTGAGCATCACCGTCCGGGCGGCCGCGAAGATCAACCTCCACCTCGGCGTCGGCGCGCCGCGCGAGGACGGCTTCCACCCGCTCGACACCGTCTACCAGGCGATCTCGCTCTACGACGACGTCACGGTCTCCGAGGCCCCCGAGGACTCGCTGTCCGTCGTCGGCTCGTCCTACGTCGACGTGGCCGGGGTGCCGACCGACGCCACCAACATCGCGCTGCGGGCGCTGGGCGAGGCACCGTGCGGGGGAGCCCACCTCGTGGAGATCGCCAAGCAGATCCCCGTCGCCGGCGGCATGGCCGGCGGCTCCGCCGACGCGGCGGCCGCGCTGCTCGCGCACGACCGGCTGCACGACCTGCGCCAGCCCGACGACGTGCTCCTCGCCCAGGCCGCCCGGCTCGGCAGCGACGTCCCCTTCTCGCTGGTGGGGGGAACGGCGCGTGGCCGCGACCGGGGCCAGGTGGTCGAGCCGATCGTCGACCACGGCACCTGGTGGTGGGTCGTCGTCCCGGCCGCCGTCGGCCTCTCCACCCCGGAGGTCTACCGGCACTTCGACCGGCTCCACCCCGACGCGCCCGCGCAGCCCGCCGAGCCGGCCGAGCTGCTCGCCGCCCTGGCCAGCGGCGAGCCCGTCCGGCTGGCGCGCGCACTGCACAACGACCTCCAGGAGCCGGCCGTCGACCTGCGCCCCGAGCTCGGCGACCTGATCGACCGCGGCGAGGCCGAGGGCGCCCTGCGCGGCATGGTCAGCGGCTCCGGCCCCACCTGCGTCTTCCTCTGCGACTCCCAGGAGGGCTCCATGGAGGTGCTCGCCGCGCTGTCCGCGTCGTACGACGTCGTGCTGAGCGCCGTCGGCCCCGTCGCGGGCGCGCACGCCGTCAGCACGCACGACGTCGGGTGGGACCAGCGGTAGGTCCACGAATGGGGTCCTGACCGGGTGGCATGAACCGCTGCGGGCGGGGAAGCATGTCGCTATGTTGTGCGCGGCGTCGACGACGTCGCACTGATCGCCTGGGGGGAGGCATCGTGAGCGTGTTCCTGGTGGTGGGCGCGGTCGGTGTGCTGCTGCTGCTCGTGGCGCTCGTCCTCGGCGACGTCCTCGACGGCGCGCTCGAGGGCCTCAGCGCGGGCCTCTTCTCGACCGAGGCCCTCGCCGGCTTCCTCGGCGCCCTCGGCTTCGGCGGCGCGATCGCGCTCGAGACGACCGGGTCGACGTCGCTCGCGGTCGTCATCGGCCTCGTGCTCGGCGTCCTGCTCGGCTGGCTTGCCGCGCGGGCGTCGCACTTCCTCCACGGCGACGGCGAGGGTGACTCGGTGCGCACCTCCGACATGCTCGAGCGGATCGGCCAGGTGGTCAGCGCGATCCCCGAGGGCGGCTTCGGTGTCGTGTCGCTGAGCGTCGGCGGCCACATCACCCGCCTCAACGCCCGCTCGAGCGTCGCCGTGCCAGCCGGCACCCAGGTCAGCGTCACCCAGGTCATCTCGCCCACGGCCGTCCAGGTCGAGCCGCTCTTCCTTCCCTGAACCCGCCCACCCCACGCCCCTCTTAGGAGCACTGCCCATGTTCGGACTGTCCCCGGTCGTCGCCGCGGCGATCGGCCTCGTCGTCCTCCTCGTGCTGCTGGCGCTGCTCGTCACCACGCGCTACAAGGTGGCCGGGCCCAACGAGTCGTTCATCGTCACCGGACGCAAGGGCAAGGGGGAGGTGCGCAACCCCGAGACGGGTGAGATCTCCACCGACCTGTCCGGCCAGAAGGTCGTCATGGGCGGGGGCGTGTTCGTCATCCCGTTCGTGCAGCGTCTCGCGACCCTCGACCTGTCCTCGCGCCGGATCTCGGTGCAGATCCGTGGCGCGGTGTCCGGTCAGGGCATCAAGCTCAACCTCGACGGCGTCGCGCTGGTCAAGGTCGGCGGCAACGAGGACTCGATCCGCGCCGCGGGTCAGCGCTTCCTCAGCCAGCAGGGCGAGATCGAGACCTTCACCCAGGAGGTCCTCGCCGGTGCGCTGCGCTCGATCGTCGGCTCGATGTCGGTCGAGCAGATCATCCGCGACCGCGCCGCCTTCGCCCAGCGCGTCGCCGAGGAGTCGGAGTCCTCGCTGACCGGCCAGGGCCTGGTGCTCGACACCTTCCAGATCCAGGACATCACCGACGACGGCTCCTACCTCGCCGACCTCGGGCGTCCCGAGGCCGCCAAGCTCAACCAGCTCGCCTCCATCGCCGAGGCCAACGCCCGCCAGGCCGCCGAGCAGGCGCGCATCGCCGCCGAGCAGGAGATCGCGGTCACCCAGCGCGCCCTGGCCCTCAAGAACGCCGAGATCAAGGCCGAGACCGACGCCGCCAACGCCCAGGCCGCGGCCGCCGGTCCGCTCGCCCAGGCCGACCGCGACCAGGCCGTGCTGCTCGAACAGGAGAAGGTCGCGGTCCACCAGGCGGCGCTCAAGGAGCGCCAGCTCGACACCGAGGTCCGCAAGCCCGCCGACGCCGAGCGCTACCGCGTCGAGACCGAGGCACAGGGTCGTCGCGCCTCCGCCATCCTCGAGGCCGAGGCCCGCAAGGCCTCGTCGATCGCCAACGCCGAGGCCGAGGCCGAGAAGGCCCGCCTGACCGGTGAGGGCGAGAAGTCGCGTCGTTCGGCGCTCGCCGAGGCCGAGGCCATCGAGGGCGCCAAGCGCGGTGAGGCCGAGAAGGCCCGCCGTGTCGCCGAGGCGGACGCGCTCCGTGCCGAGGGCGAGGCCCAGGCCGCCACCATCCTGGCCGCCGGCCAAGCCGAGGCCGAGGCGATGGACAAGAAGGCCGCCGCCTTCGCCGGCTACAACGAGGCCGCCGTGCTCCAGATGCTCATCGAGGTGATGCCCAAGGTGGCCGCCGAGCTGGCCCGCCCGATGGGCAACATCGACAAGCTCACCGTCATCTCGGCCGACGGCGCCGGCGAGCTGCCCAAGCAGGTGACCAACAACCTCGTGCAGACCATGGAGATGCTCAAGGCCACCACCGGCCTCGACGTCGAGTCGCTGATCCAGAAGTACTCCGGCGCCAACGGCACGTCCGCGCCGACCCTGGCTGAGGGATCCTCCGCGGACGGCGGTCACTCCGACTCGTGACGCCGACGGGCCGTCCCCCTCACGCAGCGCTCCCTCAGGCAGCGCTCGTGAGGGGGACGTGCGCCGATCCGTGCCGAGTGGGGTGCACCTGAGAGGATCGCCCGGACATGGCGAACCTGATCAACCTCGAGCGCGTCTCGAAGTCCTACGGCGTACGGCCCCTGCTCGACAACGTCTCGCTCGGCATCTCGGTGGGCGAGCGCGTCGGCGTCGTCGGCCGCAACGGCGACGGCAAGACGACCCTGCTCGAGGTGATGACCGGCCTCGAGGAGCCCGACTCCGGACGCGTCTCGCGCACCCGGGGCATCGAGATCGGCTACCTCCACCAGGGCGACGAGCTCGTCGACACCCACACCGTCCGCGAGGCGGTGCTCGGCGGCCGCCAGGACCACGAGTGGGCGGCCGACTCCACCACCCGCGAGGTCGTCGAGGAGCTGCTCGCCGGCGTCACCCTCGACCGCGCCGTGGTCGGCCTGTCCGGCGGCGAGCGCCGCCGGTGCGCCCTGGCCGCCCTGCTGCTCTCGCGCCACGACCTGATCGTCCTCGACGAGCCGACCAACCACCTCGACGTCGAGGCCGTCGCCTGGCTGGCCGGGCACCTCGTCCAGCTGCCGTCCGCGCTGATCGTCGTGACCCACGACCGGTGGTTCCTCGACGCGGTGTGCCAGACCACGTGGGAGGTCCACGACGGCGCGGTCGACGCCTACGAGGGCGGCTACGCGGCCTACGTGCTGGCCAAGGCCGAGCGCCAGCGGCAGGCGGCCGCCACCGAGACGCGGCGGCTCAACCTCGCCCGCAAGGAGCTCGCCTGGCTGCGCCGCGGCGCCCCCGCGCGTACGTCGAAGCCGAAGTTCCGCATCGAGGCGGCCAACGCCCTCATCGACGACGTGCCCCCGCCGCGCGACCGCATCGAGCTGCAGCGCTTCGCCAGCCAGCGGCTCGGCAAGGACGTCATCGACATCGAGGACGTCGACCTCTCCCGCGGCGAGCGGCGGCTGCTCGAGCACGCCACGTGGCGCATCGGCCCCGGCGACCGGGTGGGCATCGTGGGCGTCAACGGCGCGGGCAAGACCTCGCTGCTCTCGCTCATCTCGGGCACCCTCGCCCCCGACGTGGGCCGGGTCAAGCACGGCCGCACGGTGCAGATGCAGCACCTCACCCAGGCGCTCGACGAGATCGACCCCGAGGCGAGGGTGCTGCCGACCGTCGAGTCGATCCGCCGCGTCACCAAGACCCTCGACGGTCAGGAGGTCACCGCCACCTCGCTGCTCGAGCGCTTCGGCTTCACCGGCGACCGGCTGACCGCGCGGCTCGGCGACCTGTCGGGTGGGGAGCGGCGACGCTTCCAGCTGCTCAAGCTGCTGCTGAGCGAGCCCAACGTGCTGCTCCTCGACGAGCCGACCAACGACCTCGACATCGACACCCTCAACGTCCTCGAGGACTTTCTCGACTCCTGGCCCGGCACGCTCGTCGTGGTCTCCCACGACCGCTACTTCCTCGAGCGCGTCACCGACTCGATCTGGGCGCTGCTCGGCGACGGGCAGGTCTCGATGCTGCCCCGCGGGGTCGAGGAGTACCTCGAGCGCCGCGCGGCCCTCCCGGCCGCCCCGTCGGTCGGGCCCTCCTCCGCCTCCTCGTACGCCTCCGGTCCCGCTGCTGCGCCCGGTCCCGGCGCTGCGTCATCCGGACCGGCACCCATGGGTACGCCTTCGCATGACGCACCGGCCTCGGGAGCCGGGGCGCCGGCGTCGGGATCGGCGGGCTCGGCAGGCGCCGACGCCACCAAGGCCAGGCCCGGCTCCGCCGAGGACCGCGCCGCCCGCAAGGTGCTGGCCCGGGTGGAGAAGCAGCTCGAGCGCATCGCCGCTCGGGAGGCCGAGCTGCACGCCGAGATGGAGGCCAACCTCTCCGACTACGACCTGCTCGCCCGCGTCGGCGGGCAGCTCAGCGAGCTCGCCGCCGAGAAGGAGGAGCTGGAGCTGGAGTGGCTCGAGGCCTCCGAGGTCGTGGAGTAGGGCTCAGCTGAAGGGCGCGAGCAGCGAGCGCAGCAGCGCGGCGAGCTCGGTGCGGTCGCGGTCGGACAGGTCCGACATCAGGTCGGCCTCGGCCGCGAGCAACGCCTCGAACGCGCCGTCGACCGCGGCCTTGCCGTCGGCGGTCAGCCGCACCAGCACGCCCCGCCGGTCGTGCGGGTCGGGGAGCCGCTCCACCAGGCCGCGGGCGGCCAGCCGGTCGACCCGGTTGGTCATCGTGCCGCTGGTCACGAGCGTCTCGCGCAGCAGCCTGCCGGGGGAGAGCTCGTACGGCTGGCCGGCGCGGCGCAGCGCGGCCAGCACGTCGAACTCCCACGACTCGATGCCGTGGGCGGTGAACGCGTCGCGGCGGGCCAGGTCGAGGTGGCGCGCCAGCCGGCTGATGCGCGAGAAGACCTCGACGGGTGCGAGGTCGAGGTCGCCGCGCTCGCGGCCCCACGCCTCGACCAGGTCGTCCACCTCGTCACGCATGGAGACATCGTGCCAGATCGGTCGAGAATCTTGACATCGAGACTGTTTCTGGCCACAGTGCACTTATCTCGACATCAAGATATGTTAGCCGGGTGGTCCGGCGGGTATGAGGTCAGCGCACGCGTGTGGGCGACCCGCTCGCCACCGGACCACTCGGTGTTCGCGCGAGGAGGAGACGACATGAGCCACACCTGGGACCCCGACCGCTACCTGGCGTACGCCGACGAGCGCGGCAGGCCGTTCGTCGACCTGCTCGCCCGGGTGCCCGCGGAGAACCCCCGCGTCGTCGTCGACCTCGGCTGCGGCCCGGGCAACCTCACCGCCCTGCTGGCCGACCGGTGGCCCACCGCCCGCGTCACCGGCGTCGACAGCAGCCCGGAGATGATCGCGGCCGCCCGCTCCGTCGAGGGCATCGAGTGGGAGATCGGCGACCTCCGCGACTGGGCCGAGCCCGACCCGCTGGCGCTGCGCGAGCCGATCGACGTGCTCGTCTCCAACGCCACGCTCCAGTGGATCCCCGACCACCTCGAGCTGCTGCCCGGCCTGCTCGACCGCGTGCAGCCGGGCGGGTGGCTCGCCTTCCAGGTGCCCGGCAACTTCGACGAGCCCAGCCACACGATGCGCGCCGACCTCGCCGCGCGGGCGCCCTACGCCGAGCACGTGCGCGGCGTCCGGGTGCCGGCCAGCCACGACCCCGACGACTACGCCCGCGTGCTGCTCGACCTCGGCTGCGAGGTCGACGCGTGGGAGACGACCTACCTCCACGTCCTCACCGGCCCCGACCCGGTCTTCGACTGGGTGTCGGGCACCGGCGCCCGGCCGACGCTGCTCGCGCTGCCCGACGACCTGCGCCCGCACTTCGAGGACGAGTTCAAGGCGCTGCTGCGCGCCGCCTACCCCGCCGACGCCTCCGGTCGCGTCATCCTGCCGTTCCGGCGCATCTTCGTGGTCGCGCGCAAGTCGCCGGGAGTGCTGGTCTGATGCGCCTGCACCACGTGCAGGTCGCGTGCCCGCCCGGTGGGGAGGAGTCGGCGCGCCGGTTCTACGGCGACGCGCTCGGCATGACCGAGGTCGACAAGCCGGCCGACCTCGTCGCCCGGGGCGGGTGCTGGTTCCGGGCGTACGACGACGCGGGCGAGGTGGCGGCCGAGCTGCACGTCGGCGTCGAGGCCCCCTTCGCGCCGGCGCGCAAGGCTCACCCGGCCTTCGTCGTCGACGACCTGGCCGAGGTCGCCGCGCGGCTGCGCCGGCTCGGCTTCGTGGTCGACGAGCGCGAGCGCGACTCCTTCCCGGGCCACGTCCGCCTCCACACCCACGACGGCCACGGCAACCGCGTCGAGGTGCTCCAGCGCGGCTGAGGCGGTGTCCCCAGAATCGGGGCACCTCGACGCCGTGCGCCTCCCGCGGGTGCGTGCCGTCCCTACCGTGGGCGGGTGCTGAGGGAGCGCAGGAGGAGCGGGGCACGCGCCGCCGGGCGGGTGCTGCTCGCGGCTGCGCTCGTCGTCGCCGTCGGTGCGGTCGTGCTGGTCCGCTTCTGGGGGCCGCGCGAGCCCGAGCCGACGCCCGACACCGCGGCACCCACGGTCGCGCCCGCGGAGCTCGCCGACGCCGCGGACCAGCGCGTGTTCATCGCCCACATGTCGATCGGCTGGAACCTGCTCGGCGGCCTCGACCGGCTCTACGCCGCCGCGGGCGTCCCGGGGCCCGACGTCGTCCAGGTCTCGGTCGGCGACCCCGCCCCCGACCTCCCGCAGGGCCGTGGCGCGGTGGTCCACGCCGAGATCGGCACCAACGGCGACCCGCTCGGCAAGCTCGCCAACTTCGACGACGCCATGCGCGCCGGCCTCGCTGACGAGGTCGACGTCGCGCTGGTCAAGCTCTGCTACACCGACGTGACCGCGGACACCGACGTCGAGCAGCTGTTCGCGGCCTACCGCGACACGCTCGACGCCCTCCAGCGCGACTACCCCGACGTCCGGCTCGTCCACGCGACCGTGCCCCTCACCGCCGCGCCGTCCGGCATCCGGCAGCGCCTCGCGGTGCTCGTGCGGGGCGACGACAACGCCGCCCGCGAGCGTTTCAACGCCCTCGTCCGCGACGCGTACGCCGGCGACGACCTCTTCGACATCGCCGCCGTCGAGAGCACCGACGCAGACGGCACCCGGCTCACCTCCCTGGCCCTCGGGTGGGCCGACGCCGACCGGCAGCACCTCAACGCGACCGGCTCCGCCGTGCTCGCCGCCCGATTCCTCGACCTCCTGACGCAAGGGGACGCCGCATGACCAGCACCGCAACCGGCACCGCAACCAGCACCGCAACCAGCACCGCAACCGAGCCCGCCACCGGCGCCGGCGAGCGACCGGCGCTCTACGACCACCACCTCGCCCGGCTCGAGGCCGACGCCGCGATCCTCCCGGACCATCCGGAGGAGACCCCCGAGTCGACGCTGCGGGCCCTGTGGGCCGTGGCCGCCGGGACGCCGCTGTCGGTGACCGCAGCCGTCCGGCGTCCCCTGGCCCGCCTGGGCGACGAGGGCGAGCGCCTCCTGGCCGCGCTGGTGGAGAGGCGGGTCGCCGGCTCGCCGCTGGGCCACCTGACCGGACGGCAGGGCTTCATGGGGCTCGAGCTGCTCGCCGGCCCGGAGGCTCTGGTGCCCCGGGTCGAGACCGAGATCCTCGGCCGCACCGCGCTCGACCTCGTCCGCGCCACCGACGGGTCGCTCGTCATCGACCTCTGCACCGGCGCGGGCAACCTCGCCGCCGTGGTCGCGGTGGCGGCGCCGGGGGCCACGCTGCACGCCGCCGACCTCTCGACGGCCGCCGTCGGCCTGGCGCGGGCCAACATGGTCTTCGCGGGCGTCGCCGACCGGGTGTCCGTGCACGAGGGTGACCTCTTCGACGCGCTCCCGTCCGGGCTGCGGGGCCGGGTCGACGTGCTGGTGTGCAACCCGCCCTACATCTCCTCGGCGCGCGTCGGCGAGATGGCCGCCGAGATCTCCGAGCACGAGCCGCGGATGGCCTTCGACGGCGGGAGCCTCGGGATGTCGATCGTGAGCCGGCTGGTGCAGGAGGCGCCCGACTGGCTGCGCCCGGGCGGCTGGCTCTGCTTCGAGATCGGGCTCGGCCAGGGGCCCTACTGGAGCAAGCGGATCCCCCGCCTGCCCGGCTGGGACGCCGTCGAGCCCGTCGCTGACGACGACGGCAACGTCCGCGTGATCACCGCGCGCCGCGCCTGAGCCGACGGACAGCGTGGCGCAGGCGTGGCGCCGACCGGAGGAACGGGCCCTCAGGCGGGTGGCCTGGCGTCGGCCGTCGACTCGCCCACCATGCTCACCTCGAGGACCTTCTTCTCGCCGACGAACTTGCGCTGGAGCCAGGTGGCCAGCCACGTCAGCAGCAGGTTGACGATCACGTAGATCGCCGTGATGACGATGATCGTCGGCACGTGGTTGGCGAAGCTCTGGTAGATCGGCTTGGCGATGCGGGTGAGGCCGAGGCCGGCCACGGCGTAGCCGAGGCTGGTGTCCTTGAGGGCCACCACCATCTGGCTGATGATCGCCGGGATCATGATCTTGACCGCCTGCGGCAGCAGCACGATCGTCATGACCTGCGTCTTGCGCATGCCGATGGCGTACGCCGCCTCCGCCTGGCCCTTGGGCACGGCGTTGATGCCGGCGCGGAAGACCTCGGCGAGCACGGCGCCGTTGTAGAGCGTGAGCGCGAGCACGACCGACCAGTAGGTGCGGCGGCTGAGCTCGTCCATGCCGCCGAAGATCGCGTAGAAGCAGAAGATCATCAGCATGATGACCGGCACCGCGCGGAAGAACTCCACGACGACCCAGCACGGCCAGCGCACCCAGCCGTGGTCGGACAGCTTGCCGACGCCGAAGAGCACGCCGAAGACGACGGCGCCGATGACGGCGCTGAAGGCCATCTGGAGCGTGATCAGCAGGCCGTCGACCAGGATCGCCTCGATGTAGCGAGGGGTGAGGAACGGCTCCCACTTGTCGTACTCGAGCTGGCCGGTGACCTGCAGCCGGTAGACCACGAAGGCGAGCGCAGCCACGAGCGCGACGGCGGACGCGACGCTGTAGGCACGGTGGCGCTTGCGGGTCGCGGGCCCGGGGGCGTCGAAGAGGACCTCGGCACTCATGTCAGGCCACCTTCCAACGGCGCTCGAGCATCGTGGAGATGGCGGAGATGATCTCGACGAGGATGATGTAGCCGATCGCGAAGGCGATGAAGATGCCCCAGCGCTGGTCGGCGTAGTCGTTGGTGAAGCCCTTCATCCGGCCCACCGCCTCGATCACGCCGAAGACGCCGGCGACCGAGGTGTTCTTGAGCAGGGCGATGAGGGTGCTGGCCAGGGGCGGCACCGAGGCGCGGATCGCCTGGGGCAGCACCACCTGGCTCATCACGCCTGTGAAGGGCAGGCCGATCGCGCGGGCGGCCTCGGCCTGCCCGAGGGGCACCGCGTTGACGCCGGAGCGGATGGCCTCGCACACGAAGGCCGCGGTGTAGAGGCTGAGGGCGGCGACCGCGGCGCTGAAGAACGAGGTGAAGTCGAAGGGGCCGATGTGGATGTCGACCCAGGTGAAGCGGAGGGCGTCGAAGATCTTGCCGGCGCCGAGCTGGAAGAACAGGAAGATCATGACCAGCGGGGTGTTGCGCACGAGGGTGACGTAGGCCGTGCCGAAGATGCGCAGCACCGAGACCGGGCCCACGCGCATGGCGGCGAGCAGCGTGCCGAGCGCGAGCGAGAGCACGGCGGAGACCAGGAAGAGGAAGACCGTGTAGCCGAAGGCCCTCAGCACCAGGTCGAAGTTGTCCAGGACGGCGTTCACGCCACTCCTCTCTCGGTCGGGCCCGGCCCCTGCGCGGGTCCGGGTGGGGGACACGGCCCCGGGCCCGCCGAGGACGGCGGGCCCGGGATCCGGTCAGGTGGGTACTACTCGCAGGAGTCCATCTCCGGCAGCTCGGGCACCTCGACGCCCGAGGGGCCGAGGGTGGCGTTGAACGCCTCCTCGTACTTGCCGTCGTCGTAGGCCTCGGTGATCGTGTCGACGATCCACTGGCACATCTCGGGGTAGTCCTGGGAGTAGCCGACGCCGATGCGCTCCTCGGAGAACTCGTCGCCGACGACCTTGAGCTCGCCCTCGTTCTGCGCGGCGTAGCCGGCGAGGATGGTGCCGTCGGTCGTCATGGCCTCGACGGTGCCGTCGAGGACCTTCTCCACGCACTCGGAGTAGGTGTCGAAGCCGACCGGCTTGGCGCCCTCGGCCTCGATGTTGTCGAGCGAGGTGGACCCGGTGACCGAGCACACCTCCTTGCCCTTGACGTCGGCGACGTCGTCGATGTCGCTGTCGGCCTTCACGAGCAGCTGCTGGCCGGTGACGAGGTAGGGGCCGGCCTGGCCCACGACCTGGCGGCGCTCGTCGGTGATGGAGTACGACGCCAGCACGAGGTCGACGGTGTTGTCCTCGAGGAAGGGCTCGCGGTTGTCGGAGATCGTCTCGACCCACTCGACGTCCGTCTCCGGGTCGATGCCCAGGCTCGCGGCGAGCACCTTCGCCATCTCCACGTCGAACCCGGTGGGCACGTCGGAGGCGGCGTCCTTGAAGCCGAGGCCGGGCTGGTCGTACTTGACGCCGATCTTGATCTTGCCGTCCTCGGCAAGCTCCTTCATCCGGGTGCCGTCGTCGAAGTTGTCGGCCGCGTTCTCGGTCACCTCGACCTCGGCGCCCTCGGTGTCATCGCCGGCGTCGCCGCAGGCTGCCAGCGACAGGGCGAGTCCCGCCGTGGCGATGACCGCCTTCGTCCTGATGAATCTCATGCGTTGTTCTCCTTCGGTTCGCGGCCCGAGGCCGTCGGTGGGTTCCGGGTGTGGAGCTGCGGGGGGATGGAAGTGGGCCTCAGTGCTTGAGGATCTTGCCCAGGAAGTCCTTCGCGCGGTCCGAGCTCGGGTTGGTGAAGAACTCCTCGGGGGTGTTCTCCTCCACGATCGCGCCGTCGGCCATGAACACGACGCGGTCGGCGGCCGTGCGGGCGAAGCCCATCTCGTGGGTGACGACGATCATCGTCATGCCCTGCTCGGCGAGGTCGACCATGACGTCGAGGACCTCCTTGATCATCTCCGGGTCGAGCGCGGAGGTGGGCTCGTCGAAGAGCATCACCTTCGGCTCCATGGCCAGGGCGCGGGCGATGGCCACGCGCTGCTGCTGGCCGCCGGAGAGCTGCGCGGGGTACTTGTTGGCCTGGTGCTCGACGCCGACGCGCTCGAGCAGCTCGCGGGCCTTCTGCTCGGCCGCGGCCTTGCCCATGCCGCGCACCTTGGTCGGACCGAGGGTCACGTTCTCGAGGATCGTCTTGTGCGCGAAGAGGTTGAAGCTCTGGAAGACCATGCCGACCTCGGCGCGCAGCGCCGCGAGCGCCTTGCCCTCCTGGGGCAGGTCCTGGCCGTCGAGGGTGATCGTGCCCTCGTCGATGGTCTCGAGCCGGTTGATCGTGCGGCACAGCGTGGACTTGCCGGATCCGGACGGGCCGATCACGACGACCACCTCACCGCGCTTGACGGTGAGGTCGATGTCGCGGAGTGCGTGGAGCTGTCCGAAGTGCTTCTGGACGCCCTTCAGCACGACGAGGGGCTCACCCCGGCCGGCGCTGACGGTGGCCGTTTGCTGCGCGGTCATAGGCGCAACCTATCGGCAGGTGGACCGTCCGGGCCATCAGGCATGGCCCGTTCGGACCATCACAGAGTGGTGACGATTCCGGCGTCGGGGTCCCAGCGGCGAAGCGACGACAGCGTCAGCACCACGTCCTCGTGGCCCAGGACGCCGACCGCGCGGCCCGCGTCCGCGCGCGCGATGCGCCGCGCCAGCGTGAGGTGGGGGAGCCACCCGACGTGCTGGACGTCACGCACCTCCGAGCGGAGGTCGAGCACGGTCCGCACCAGGGCGTCCGGCACGTCGAGGACCCGGACGAGCGAGACCCGGGTGCCGCCGAGCAGGGCGAGGCCAGAGGCCCGCACCTCCACCGGCAGCAACGGCCCGAGGAGGTCCGCGGCCCGCTGCTCGTCGTCCGGGTGGAGGGCGGGCGCGGCCAGGACCGTGACGTGCGGGCTGTTGGTCACCCCGCGGTGGTCGAGCTGGGAGGGCAGCCCGGCGTCGCGCAGCGCCTGCCAGTCACGGCGTACGACGTCGCGCCCCACCTCGTCGGGCAGCAGCTCGAGCGCGTGCATGCGGGGCATGCTGCGAGCCTAGGCGGCCCCGGGCGCCGCCCGGCTGGGTCGGCCCTCGCGCCACTCGTCGCGTCACCCAGCCAGGCGCGGGTCCGGTCGCGCGGCGGGGCGGGCTGCGGTGAGGGCTGCGGTGAGGTGGTCGCGGCCGTCGCGCAGCCGGTCGTCGCCGGCCCCGCCTCGCAGGGTGTCGCGGCCGGGGCCGCCGCGCAGCCGGTCGTCGCCGCGCCCACCTCGCAGGGCGTCGTCGCCGCCGCCTCCGCGCAGCCGGTCGTCGCCGCGCCCGCCCCGGAGGGTGTCGTCGCCGCTGTCGCCGTGGATGCGGTCATTGCCACGGCCGACGAGGAGGGTGTCGTCGCCGGTGCCCCCGTGGATGGTGTCGTCGCCGGCGCCGCCGTGGATGCGGTCGTTGCCGCCGAGGCCGTGGATGCGGTCGTTGCCACCGAGGCCGCAGATGACGTCGTCGCCCGAGGTGCCGTGGAGGACATCGTCGCCGGGGGTGCCGGTGATGGTGCAGCGGCTCGCGGCCGGGGTGGTGCTCGGCGGCTCCGGCGTGGGCTCGGTCGTTGGCGCCGTCGTGGGGGTCGGGGGCGTCGTGGACGTGGCGACGGTGACGGCCAGCCCGGCCGCGGCGAGGTTGCCGTTCCCGGCGGCGTCAGTGGCGACGCCCGCGGGCAGGTCGATGGTGACCGTGCCCTCGGCGGTGGGGGTGACAGTGAGGTGGTAGGTGTCACCGGTGCCGGTCAAGGTGCCGGCGGTGCCGTTGTCGACGTCGAAGGCACCCGCCTGCAGCCCGGTGACGCTCTCGGAGAACGTCGCGGTCACGGTGAACTCCCCGGTCACGGGCCCGGCCGGGGCGGTGAGGGTCACCGTCGGTGGGACCTGGTCGACCTGGAGCGGGGCCGAGGTGCGAGCGGTCTCGGTGTTGCCGGCATGGTCGACGGCGGAGTAGCTGATCCGTTCGCCGTGGCTGAGCGTGGGCTTGTCGGCCGGGTCGTAGAGGGTGGTGGGGGTGCCGGGGTCGGTGCCGACGGCGTAGCGGATCTCCTTGACCCCCGATCCGGCGTCGGTGGCGGTCAGGGTGACCCGGACCGTGGCGGTGGTGACCGGGCCGGCCGGGACGTCGTCGGTGGTGACCGGCGGCGTGGTGTCGTGGAGGGGGCTGAAGACGGTGACGTCGTTCGAGCTCCGGTTCGCGACGACGATGTCGGGGGCACCGTCGGAGTCGAGGTCGCTGATCGCCGCTGCATGCGGGTAGGAACCCGCGTCCCGCCTGTGCGTGCTGTAGGTGCCGTCCGGGCCGCGGGTGAGGATGCTCACCGTGCCACTGGCGAGGTAGTGGCCGACGACGAGGTCGAGGTCGCCATCCCGGTCGAGGTCACCGATCGCCACCGCGACCGGTGTGGTGTTCACGGGGACGCTCTGGGCGGTGTAGTCACCGTCCGCGCGGGTCAGGATGGTGACGCTGCCGCTCTGGTCGGTGGCGACGAGGTCGAGGTCGCCGTCGTTGTCGACGTCACCGATCACCGTCGATCGCACGTACCTGCCCGCGGGGATGTCGCGGCGGGTGTAGGTGCCGTCGTCGCCGCGGGCCAGGACGGTGACGCCGTCGCTGTTGTAGTCGTAGCTGGATGTGGCGAGGTCCAGGTCCCCGTCGCCGTCGAGGTCGCCGATCGCCACCGAGGTCGGGCCGGTGCCGGTGGCGTGGGTGCTGGGGGTGTAGGTGCCGTCCGCGCTGCGGGTGAGGATGGTGAGGTTGTTCGAGGTGTAGTTGGCGGTGGCGAGGTCGAGGTCGCCGTCGCCGTCGAGGTCGCCGATCGCCACCGCGGCCGGGCCGGTGTTGGTGCCGGTGCTGTGGGTGCTGGAGGCATAGCTGCCGTCGGCGCTGCGGGTGAGGATGGTGACGGTGCTCGAGCCGTTGTCAGCGGTGGCGAGGTCGAGGTCGCCGTCGTTGTCGAGGTCGCCGATCGCCACCGACTCCGGAGTGCCGCCGACGCGGTGGGCGGTGGAGGCGTAGTCGTACGGACGCCGGTGCACCGACTCGTTCGTCACCACGGTGACGCTGTTCGAGAACTGGTTGGCGGTGGCGAGGTCGAGGTCCCCGTCGTTGTCGAGGTCGCCGATGACCACCGAGGTCGGGCCGGCGGGTGAGCTGTCGACCCGCTGCTGGGTGGACGTGTAGCCGCCGTCGGTGCCGCGGGTGAGGACGGAGACGGTGTGCGAGCCCCGGTTGGCGGTGACGAGGTCGAGGTCGCCGTCGTTGTCGAGGTCGCCGATCGCCACCGAGCGCGGAGCGCCGACACCGGCGCCGAGGGCGTGGGTGGTGGGGGCGTAGGTGCCGCCCGTGCCGCGGGTCAGGACGGTGAGGTCGTTCGAGTACTGGTTGGCGGTGGCGAGGTCGAGGTCGCCGTCGCCGTCGAGGTCGCCGATCGCCACCGAGACCGGGTAGGACGCGTCGGGGCCCAGAGCGTGGGCGGTGGGGGTGTACGTGCCCCCCGTGCCGCGGGCCAGGACGGTGACGGTGTTCGACCCCCGGTTGGCGGTGGCGAGGTCGAGGTCGCCGTCGCGGTCGAGGTCGCCGATCACCACCGAGCGCGGCCCGGCGGAGCTGACGCCGAGGTCGTGGCTGGTGGGGGTGTAGCTGCCGCCCGTGCCACGGGTGAGGACGGTGACGCTGTCCGAGCCCTCGTTGGCGGTGACGAGGTCGAGGTCGCCGTCGCGATCCAGGTCGCCGATGGCCACCGACGTCGGGAAACGGGCGCCGGGGCCGAGGGCGTGGGTCGTGGGCGCGTAGGTGCCGCCGGTGCCGCGGGTGAGGACGGTGACGTTGTGCGAGCCCTCGTTGGCGGTGACCAGGTCGAGGTCGCCATCGCGGTCGACGTCGCCGATCGCCACCGCGGCCGGGCTGACGACACCCGCGCCGAGGGCCTGCGTGGTGGCGGCGTACGTCCCGTCCGCGCCGCGGGTCAGGATGGTGATCGTGCCCGCGATCTGGTCGACGGTGACCAGGTCGAGGTCGCCGTCGCGGTCGAGGTCGCCGCTCGCGACGACCAACGGGGCGGTGCCGGTGGGACCGGCGATGCTCGTGCTGAACGGCGGAGCGGCCGCCGCCCCCACGCCGGGTAGGGCGGCCAGGAGGGTCGCCCCCATCCCGGTCACGACCAGCAACGACACACGACGAACAGCCGACATCAAGATCCTCACTCGCGAACGACCGCGCCCAGGGCCGGACGGGCCGCCCGAGGCTAGTGAAGTGCTCCCCGGCCGAGGTCGGTTTCCCGACAAACTTCACCTTTGGGATGACAGGCGCGCCGTGGGCGAGCGCCCCGGCGGCATGCTCGCCCGTGCCGTGGGTGGCGGGCTCGCGATCCTCGTCGCGATTGCCCGCGCCCCCGCGGCCCGCCGTACCCTTGAGCGGTCATGAGCACCGTCGCAGAGACCCCCGCACGCACCTACGAGGTCAAGACCCACGGGTGCCAGATGAACGTCCACGACTCCGAGCGGCTCAGCGGCCTGCTCGAGGACGCGGGCTACGTCCGCGCCCCGGCGGACGAGCAGGCCGACGTCGTCGTCTTCAACACCTGCGCCGTGCGTGAGAACGCCGACAACAAGCTCTACGGCAACCTCGGCCAGCTCGCCCCGGTCAAGGCGGGCAAGCCGGGCATGCAGATCGCCGTGGGCGGCTGCCTGGCGCAGAAGGACCGCGACACGATCACCACGCGGGCGCCGTGGGTCGACGTCGTCTTCGGCACCCACAACATCGGCTCGTTGCCGGTGCTGCTGGAGCGGGCCCGGGTCGCCGAGGAGGCGCAGGTCGAGATCCTCGAGTCGCTGTCGGTCTTCCCCTCGACGCTGCCGACCAAGCGCGAGTCGGCGTACGCCGCGTGGGTCTCGATCTCGGTCGGGTGCAACAACACCTGCACGTTCTGCATCGTCCCCGCCCTGCGCGGCAAGGAGAAGGACCGCCGGCCCGGCGAGATCCTCGCCGAGGTCGAGGCGCTGGTCGCCGAGGGCGTCACCGAGATCACCCTGCTGGGGCAGAACGTGAACGCCTACGGCGTGGAGTTCGGCGACCGCCAGGCCTTCTCCAAGCTGCTGCGCGCCTGTGGCTCGATCGAGGGCCTCGAGCGCGTGCGCTTCACCTCGCCGCACCCGGCCGAGTTCACCGACGACGTCATCGAGGCGATGGCCGAGACGCCCAACGTGATGCCGTCGCTGCACATGCCGCTGCAGTCGGGCTCGGACAAGGTGCTGCGCGACATGCGCCGCTCCTACCGCCAGTCGAAGTACCTCGGCATCATCGAGCGCGTCCGCGCCGCGATCCCCCACGCCGCCATCACCACCGACATCATCGTGGGCTTCCCCGGCGAGACCGAGGAGGACTTCCAGGCCACCCTCGACGTCGTCCGCGCCGCCCGCTTCTCCGCCGCGTTCACCTTCCAGTACTCCAAGCGCCCCGGCACCCCGGCCGCCGTGCTCGAGGACCAGGTGCCGCCGGAGGTCGTCAAGGACCGCTACCAGCGCCTGGTCGAGGTCGTCGAGGAGGTCGCCTGGGCGGAGAGCAAGACGCTCGTGGGCCGCACCGTCGAGCTGATGGTCTCCGAGGGCGAGGGTCGCAAGGACGTCGCGACCAAGCGCCTGTCCGGCCGCGCCCCCGACAACCGGCTCGTCCACTTCGCCGCCGACTTCTCGGCCGTGCCCGACGACTCCGTGCGCCCCGGCGACATGGTGGAGGTCGAGATCACCTACGCGGCCCCCCACCACCTCGTCGCCGACGGCGCGATCCGGTCGGTGCGCCGCACCCGGGCCGGCGACGCCTGGGAGCGGCGTACGTCCGCCCCGGCGGCTCCCACCTCCGTCGGGCTCGGGATGCCCGCGGTCGGCGTTCCCGCCCCCCTGCCTCCCGCTCCCGCCTGCGGCTGATCGGTTGCGGATTCCCCGGCTAGCCGGGGAATCCGCACGGATCGTGGAAGATCCGAGCCACCTGGTGACTCGGATCCTCCACGATCCCGTCATCCACAGATCCTCGTCACGGGGTCCCGCCGACGAGCGGGGTCGTCGACCGTGGTCGGGTGATCGATCTCGACTCCCTGCTCGCCTCCCAGGACGGCGTCGTCTCGCGCACGCAGGCGCTGAGCGTCGGCCTGCTGCCGCAGGACCTGCGCCGGATGGTGCGCCGCCGCGAGCTGGCGCCTCTGCACCCGGGCGTGTACGTCGCCCACACCGGCGACCCCGCGTGGGTCCAGCGGGCCTGGGGTGCGGTGCTCGCCTGCGCGAGCCCGCGCGGGGTCGCGGGCGTCGAGCTGGGCGCGGCTCTCGCGGGCGCCTCCGCGATGCGGGCGGCGGACGGCCCCGGGCGTCCGGGCGACGACGCCGGCCCGATCCACGTCGTGGTCCCGCGGAGCCGTCGGGTGGTCGCGCCGGAGGGGGTCCGCGTCACCCGCACGTTCCTGCTCCGCGACCGCGTCGGGTGGAACCTCGGCCCGCCCCGGCTGCGCTACGAGGAGGCGGCGCTCGACGTCGCGCTGGGCACGACCGAGGACCTCGCCGCCGTCGGAGCGGTCGCCCGGGCGGTGCAGGGCCGTCACACCACGGCCGTACGCATGCAGCAGGCCCTCGCCCATCGCGCCCGGGCGCCGCGTCGCGACTTCCTCGCCGCGGTGCTGCACGACGTGGCCGACGGGACGTGCTCGGTCCTGGAGCACGCCTTCCTCACCCGCGTCGAGAGTCCCCACGGGCTGCCGCGCGCCGAGCGGCAGCAGCGCGCCGGCACCGCGACCGGCGTCGTCTATCGCGACGCGTCCTACGGCGTACGCCTGCTCGAGCTCGACGGACGCCTGTGGCACGACACGGCCGAGCAGCGCGACCGCGACTTCGAGCGCGACCTGGACGCGGCCGTCGAGGGACGCGAGACCGTACGCCTCACGTGGGGCCAGGTCGTCGGCCGCCCGTGCTCGACCGCGGCCAAGGTCTCGGCGCTGCTGGAACGGGACGGCTGGCCGCCGGCCAGGTCCTGCGGGAGCGGGTGCGCGCTCGAGCGGGCGGCGTGAGGGGGGTCGCGGTTTCCCCGGTTGACCGGGGAAACCGCGAGGATCGGGGAGGATCCGAGCCACCAGGTGACTCGGATCCTCCACGATGTCGTCAGGCAGGGGGCTCGGGCGACCCGTCCTCGGCCTGCTGGCCGGCGGTGGGCTCCCCGGACGCGTCCTCGCGGGGCGTGTCGGACTCCTTGTCCTCCGCCTCGCCCTCGGGAGCCTGCGGCTTCTCGTCGGGCTCGGCGATCTCGTCGGGCAGCACGTCGTCCACCGCCGGGTTCTCGTCCGGGTCCAGGTCGCGCACGAGGCCCGCGTCTGCCGGGTCCTCCTGCAGGGCGTCGACCCCGCCGGGGGCCAGCTGCGGCTCCTCGGAGTACGGCTCGGGCATCGGGCTCAGATCCTCGTTGCTCATGCCCCGATCGTGCCGCGCCCGCACCAGGGTGGCTACCCCCGGGGGGCGGTCCCCGGCGCGCGGTCGGGACCTACCCCTGCACGCTCGCGGCGACGTCGTGGTACTCCCCGAACTTGTCCTTCGACACCATCCGCCCGACCTTCTGCAGCTCCCGGGCGGCGCCCTGGACGAGGTGCGCCATGCTGATCTCGGTGCCTTCGCCGGCGGCCATGAAGGCGGCGTCGACGACGATGTTGCGGATGCTGGCGCCGGAGATGTCGAAGCGCCGTACGAGCCACTCGACGTCGACGTCGGCGGAGACGGGCGCGCCCGTGGCGAGGTTGCGGCGCCACAGCTGCTCGCGCTCGGCCTCACCGGGCAGGGGGAAGTCGACGCGCACGTGGACGCGCCGCAGGAAGGCCTCGTCGATGTTCTTCTCGTAGTTGGTGGCGAGCACGACGATCCCGTCGTAGCGCTCGAGCCGTTGCAGGAGGTAGCTCGTCTCGACATTGGCGTGGCGGTCGTGGGCGTCGCTGACCTCGGTGCGCTTGCCGAACAGCGAGTCGGCCTCGTCGAAGAACAGCACGGTGTTGCCCATGTCGGCGGCGTCGAAGAGCTCGTCGAGGTTCTTCTCGGTCTCGCCGATGTACTTGCTCACGACCGACGACAGGTCGAGCCGGTAGAGGTCGAGCCCCAGCTCGCCCGCGACCACCTCTGCGGCGAGCGTCTTGCCGGTGCCCGACGGGCCGGAGAACAGCGCGACCAGGCCGCGCGACGGCGCCGCGTTGAAGCCCCACTCGTCATACACGATGTGGGCGTTGCGGTAGCGCAGGACGAGGTCCTGCAGCCGCCGCTTGCGGCCGGGGGAGAGGACGAGGTCGTCCCAGCCGGCCCGCGGGACGGTGTGGGTGGCGAGCGCCTCCAGGCGCGCGTCGGTGAGCCGTCGGTACGCCGCCGCGGCGTCGCCGCCGGTGAGCGCCATGGCGCGACGCATGCGGTCGAGCTGGTCGGGGGTGAGGTGGTGCAGCTGCTCGACGTCGTCACCCACCGCGTGGGCCCACTCCTCCGCAGTGGGCTCGTGCCGCGAAGCGGCGTACTCCCGCCACGGGCGGCGGGGCAGGTCGTCGAGCGCCAGCGGGTGCTCGATCGAGACGGCCCAGTCGACGTGCAGCGAGCGCTCGATCGTGCGGCGGCCGTAGGGGTCGAGCGGTCCGGTCGTCTCCAGGACGACGGCGGCGCCGCCGAGGGTGGCCTCGCGCACGAGCGCGTCCCAGCCCTCCGGGCTGGCCGGAGGTGGGGTGACCAGCGAGATGGCCGACCCGAGGGCGTGCACGGCACGCTGGCGGCGTCGTACGACGTCCTTGCCGACGACCAGGGCGGACGAGACGCCGTCCGTGTCCGCGTCGACGGCCGCCACGACCACCTGCAGGTCCACCGGCAGGTCGTGCTCGGCGCTGGAGTCGCCCCACAGGGCCCACAGCACCCTCGGCGGCACGGTGAGGATCGTCCGACCGAACGCACCTGCCGGCACCAGCTCGACCAGGCAGGAGCGTGAGAGCGCCGACCCCGGGCCGACGACGGAGGCGTCGACCCCGAGCAGTCCGCGCAGCATCCACAGCTCGACGCGGTGCCGGGCGGGATCCTTGGTCAGGGCGACCAGGCGGCGCTGGAGCCCCTCGTCCTGCTCGAGCGCCAGCAGGAGCGCCAGCACCTCGGTCTCCGCGGTGGGCAGGCCGGCGCGCCGGGCCACGATGCCGAGCGGGAGGTCGGCCAGGGTCGCCTCGCGCAGCGCGAGCCGTGCGGCCTCGAGTGCCGCGGCCGCGCGGTCGGCAGCGTCCGCGGGGGCATCGGCGCCGATGCCGCTCACGAGGGCGTCGACGGCAGCGAGGGCCAGCGACCGCAACGGGTCCACGGCGGCCGAGGGCTCGGTGAGGGCACGCGACGGCATGGGCGCAATCCAAGCAGAGCGGTCCGGCCCGGCGGCTGGATCGGGGGTTCTGCCACGACGCGCCTCACGGACCGCTAGCGTGCGCCCCATGCCGACGACCCGCTCGGGCAACCGCGACATCTCGCAGGTCACCACGATCACCAACATGCCGGCCAAGAGGCCGCCGCCGGTGCCGGGGGCCCCGCCCACGGTCACGACCGGCTACGACGGCGCCCAGCATGCCCGTGCCAACGACTACGGCGACCTCGTCACCACCGGCGGCGGCGGGATGGGCGAGATCGTGGGCGCCAACGACTACATGGAGAGCATGTCCGAGGCCCGCAACGCCCGGGCCCACGGCTCCCAGGTCGGCTCCGACACCCACCGCGACAACATGTCGTACGCCGGGGGCGCCTTCGCGACGTTCAACCTGGCTTTCGACATCAGCAAGACCGTCCAGATGTTCATGGACGCCGACACCACCGGCCAGGAGCGGGCGGGTGCGCTGATCGGCAACGTCGGCGGCGTCGGGGCGACGGCGGCCGCGTTCTCCAAGATCGCCGAGACCGCGCAGGGTGGGGACGCCGCGCCGGACGTGACCAAGGCGGCCAACGCGGTCCTGGGCGAGATCGCCGGGATCCTCGGGGTGATCAAGAGCGGCTACGAGCTGGTCAGGCAGATCGTCGAGCTGATCAACGACGCCGACGACCTCGAGGGCGACGAGACCGGCGGTCGGGTCGTCGATATCGTCCGGTCCGCGCTGGAGGCCGGCAAGGGCACGATCGAGACGATCAACGCCTTCATGGACCACCTCGGCACGGTCACCGGTCCGATGCTGCAGGCCGCTCCCGGCATCGGCATCGCGATGGGCGTCCTCGACGTGATCTCCCAGGGCATCAAGATCGCCTACGCGGCGGTCGCGTGGGGCGACATGCGCGACGACAAGCGCGCCACCAAGGAGAAGCTGATCGGCAAGCCGCCGAAGAAGACGTGGTACCAGTTCGGCAACCCGTCGGCCCAGCCCGAGGCAGACAAGATCATCAGGGACCGGGCTGCCCTCAAGGCCGAGCGCGCCGCCCTGCTGGCAGCGGGTCCGGGCGCGAGCGCCAGGTCCGCCGCGACGCACGGGACCAAGCTCGCGGACATCGACGCCAGGCTCACCGCGGGCAAGGACAAGAACCGCCAGGCCAAGGAGTACCTCCTGGCCAAGGACCTTCAGCGGGTGGCCGCCAAGCGGATCCGCCGGGCCGCGCTCAACATCGGAACGGCCCTACCGGGCATCGCGGGCGACATCGCCGTGCTGTCCGGTGTCGGCGCCGGCGTCGGTGGTGGCCTCAAGGCGGCCGGCTCCGGGGTCAAGCTGGGGGCGGTGGGCTTCCGGATGCTCAAGCAGGCCTACCACGACCGCGGGGACGGCACGAAGTCCACCAAGAGCACCCAGGCCAAGGAGCATCGCTACGACGAGATGATCCAGCGGATGACCAAGAACATGCTCCGGGTCAACGCGGGCACCGACCCGCTCGAGAAGCAGCAGGCCCTCAACCGGGTGCTGGCCTCCGGCATGACACCGGCCACGATGAACGAGCACCGCACCAACGGCCCCAAGCTCTACAAGGCATGGGTGGCCGCGCTCAAGAAGAGGGACTGAGGACCAGATGGACAACACGCAGCTCGGCGAGGCACTCACCTCGCTGGGGTACGACGTCACGCCGTACGACGACTTCCTCGAGATCGGCTTCACCGGCGACGACCCCGACGAGACCCGTGCGACGGCCATCTCGTTCCGCGGCCCGACAGCCGGCATGCAGATGCTGATGGTCAGCACGTCGTACCCCTACGGCGCGACCGCGGACAACCTCGACGACGTACGGCTCGCCGCCCACGAGTGCACCCAGTACCTCGTGCTCGGCCACTTCGAGGTCGACGACGACCGCTCGCTCCACCTGCGCTTCTCGACGTTGCTGCCCGACACCGACGAGGTGCCGGTCGACCAGGTCGGGCAGATCCTCGCCCTGCTCGACACCCAGCAGCAGCACTTCGGCGACTACCTCGAGATGCTGTGCAAGGGCGAGACGGAGCTCTCGCGCTTCGCGGAGCTCGTGGCGGCCGGCGAGCAGATCGACCTCTAGCTGCCCGTGCCGGGAGGGTCCTCCCATCCGAAGGTGAGGTATCCGACGCCGGAGAACAGGTGCGCCAGCGCGTGCGCCTCGTGCGGCACCATCGGCTCGGGCAGGTCGTCGAGGCGGCACCACCGCAGCTCCGCGCACTTGTCCGGCTCGACGATCCTCGGCTCGCCGGCCCACGAGCGCGACGTGAAGAACCAGTCCACCCGCTCCTCAACGGCGGGTCCGAACCGGCTGCGCTGCATGGTCAGGACGAAGTCGAGGTCGAGATCAGTGATGCCCAGCTCCTCGAGCGCCTCGCGCCGCGCGGCGTCGTACGCCGTCTCGCCGGGCTCGACGTGGCCCGCGGCGCCCGCCGCCCAGTGGTCGGGCATGTAGGGCACCGGACCGCGCCGCTGGAGCAGCACCTCGGTGCCGTCGGGGGTCTCGCGGAGCAGGTAGACGTAGGACGCCGGGACGAGGGCGAAGTGGTCGCTCACCCGCCCACCGTAGGGCCGCTGCGACAATCGGCTCATGCCCCGTCCCGTCGTCGCCGTCGTCGGAGCCACGGCGTCGGGCAAGACCGGGCTCAGCCTCGACCTCGCCGAGCGGCTCGGGGGAGAGGTGGTCAACACCGACGCGATGCAGGTCTACCGCGGGATGGACGTCGGCACCGCCAAGCTGCCCGCGTCGCAGCGGCGCGGCATCCCGCACCACCTGCTCGACCTCTACGAGGTCACCGAGCCGGCGACGGTCGCGCTGTTCCAGGGCTGGGCGCGCGAGGCGATCGCCGAGATCCGCGGTCGCGACGCCACCCCGGTGCTGGTGGGCGGGTCGGCGCTCTACACCCGCGCGATCCTCGACCGCTTCGAGTTCCCCGGCACCGACGACTCGCTGCGCCGCGAGCTCGAGGCCGAGCTCGAGCGCGTCGGCAGCCACGCGCTGCACCAGCGGCTGGCCGGGGTCGACCCGGAGGCGGCTGCGCAGATCCTGCCCGACAACGGGCGCCGCGTCGTGCGCGCGCTCGAGGTCGTCGCGCTCACCGGCCGCCCGTTCAGCGCCAGCCTCCCGCGGCTGGAGTACGTCGACCCGCTGACGGTGCAGGTGGGCGTCGACATCGATCGGCCGACGCTCGACGAGCGGATCGCTCACCGCGTCGAGGACATGTTCGCCGGAGGGTTCGTCGAGGAGGTCGAGGCGCTGCTCGAGCGCGGCCTCGCCGAGGCCCGCACCGCCTCACGGGCCATCGGCTACCGGGAGGTGATGGGCTACCTCGCCGGCGACCGCAGCCTCGACCGGGCGATCGAGCAGACGATCGTCGCGACCCGGCGCTTCGCCCGCCGCCAGGACGCCTGGTTCCGCAAGGACCCGCGCATCGTGTGGGTCGCGTACGACGATCCCGACCGCGTCGAGAAGGCGGTCGGGGCGGTCGAGGCGCTGCTGGGCTGAGCTCACCCGGTCGGTGTCGGTGGGTGGTGCCATGGTGGCTCGATGGCGACCATCTACTACACCGGCTGCACGCTCGACGGCTTCATCGCGGCCGACGACCACTCGCTCGACTGGCTCACCTCGCGCGACATCGACGAGGACGGGCCGATGGCCTACCCCGGCTTCCGCGAGCGCCTCGGCGCGTGCGTGATGGGGGCGTCGACCTGGCAGTGGATCCTCGACCACGACGACGACCCGTGGGGGCCCTTGCCGACGTGGGTGCTGACCCACCGCACCTTCCCGGAGGCGCCGCCGAGCGTCCGCTTCGACCGCGACGACGTGCGCCGCGTGCACGCCGAGATGACCGAGGCCGCCGCCGGCAAGGACCTCTGGGTGGTGGGCGGCGGCGACCTGGTCGGTCAGTTCCACGACGCCGGGCTGCTCGACGAGGTGTGGCTGCAGTACGCCCCGGTGACCCTCGGCAGCGGCGCGCCCGTCCTGCCCCGCCACGTCGAGCTGCGGCTCGAGGAGGTCGCCCGCAACCGCGACTTCCTGTGCGGGCGCTACACCGTCGTGCGCTGAGACCGGTGCCCGCAGGGGTGTTGGACAACCCGTGAGGGCGCGGGCAGGGTGGGGGCCAACGACTCTCGGGAGGAACCCCATGCCCCACCTCGCCCGCCGCGTCACCGCCACTGTCTCGGCCGCCAGCGGACTGGCGGTCGCCGCATCGCTCGTCGCATCGCCGGTGCCCGCCCAGCCGGTGACCCAGGCGCCCTCCGCCGCACCGGCGCCGACCTCCGAGCGACCCACGGTCAAGGACCCCACGGCCGTCGGCAAGGGCGGCGCGATCAGCACGGTCGACCCCGAGGCGAGTGCGGCCGGGCTCAAGGTGCTCAAGGCGGGCGGCAACGCCGTCGACGCCGCGGTGGCGGCCGCCGCGACTCTGGGCGTGACCGAGCCCTACAGCGCCGGCATCGGCGGTGGCGGCTACTTCGTGCTCTACAACGCCAGGTCGGGCAAGGTCCGCACGCTCGACGGCCGTGAGACGGCTCCGCGCAAGATGCCGCAGGACGCCTTCATCGACCCCGCCACGGGCAAGCCCTACACCTTCACCCCCGACCTCGTCACGAGCGGCGCGAGCGTCGGCACGCCCGGCACCCTGGCGACGTGGGACAAGGCCCTCGCCAACTGGGGCACCCTCTCCCTGGCCGAGGCGCTCGCGCCCGCCACCAAGGTCGCGCGGCGCGGCTTCGAGGTCGACGAGACCTTCCGCCAGCAGACGCTCGACAACGAGGTGCGCTTCGCGGCGTTCCCCGACACCAAGAAGCTCTTCCTGCCCAGGGGCGACGCGCCCAAGGTCGGCTCGGTGTTCCGCAACCCCGAGCTCGCCGACACCTACGACCTCATCGCCCAGCGCGGCCCCAAGGCGTTCTACCGCGGCCGCCTGGCCCGGCTGATGTCGGACGTGGTCCGCAAGCCGCGCACCGCCAAGGGCACCGCGCTCCCCGTGCCGGCCGGCTGGCTGACCGCCCGCGACCTGCGCGACTACACGGTCCGCTCGCAGCGCGCGAGCCGCACGACCTACCGCGGCCACGAGGTCTACGGCATGGCGCCGTCGTCCTCCGGCGGCACCACGGTCGGCGAGGCGCTCAACATCCTCGAGCGCTACGACCTCTCCGCGATGACCGCCGAGCAGGCGCTCCACCACTACCTCGAGGCCAGCGCGCTGGCCTTCGCCGACCGCGGCAAGTACGTCGGCGACCCCGCCTACGTCGACGTCCCGGTCAAGCGGCTGCTCGACGACCGGTTCGCCGCCGAGCGCGCCTGCGCCCTCGACCCGGCCAAGGCCGCCACCAAGCCGGTCGCCGCCGGCGACGTGACCTCGTACGACGGCGTGTGCTCGCCGACGTCGGCCAAGGGCACCACCGACGCCGACACGGAGAACATCTCCACCACCAACCTCACCGTCGCCGACCGGTGGGGCAACGTCGTGGAGTACACCCTCACCATCGAGCAGACCGGCGGCTCGGGCATGGTCGTGCCCGGACACGGCTTCCTGCTCAACAACGAGCTCACCGACTTCTCGACCGTCTACGACGCCGCCGACCCCAACCGCATCCAGCCCGGCAAGCGGCCGCGGAGCTCGATGTCGCCCACGATCGTGCTGAAGGACGGCAAGCCGTTCCTGGCGCTCGGCTCGCCCGGCGGCTCGACGATCATCACGACCGTCCTGCAGATGCTGGTCAACCGGATCGACCTCGGCATGACCATCGAGGAGGCCATCGCGGCGCCGCGCGCCACGCAGCGCAACACCGCCAGCGTGACGGCAGAGCCGGAGTTCATCGCGGCCTACGGCCCGGCGCTGACGGCCCTCGGCCACACCCTGGCGCCCGCCGGTGACGCGTTCACCAGTGCGGCCGAGATCGGGGCGGCGACGGCGATCGAGCTCGGACCCCGCAAGCGGATGACCGCGGTCGCCGAGCCCAGCCGTCGCGGCAAGGGGTCGGCCAAGGTGGTCGACCCGCGCTGAGGCTCGCCCCGCCTGCCACACTGGCGGCGTGAGCTACCCCTTCCTCAAGGGACACGGCACCGAGAACGACTTCGTGGTGCTGCCCGACCCCGACGGCACGGTCCACGGCGAGGCCGACGGCGAGATGGACGCCGAGCGGGTGCGCGCGCTCTGCGACCGCCGCGCAGGCATCGGCGGCGACGGGGTGCTGCGGGCGGTGCGCCGCGACGGCGGGTGGTTCATGGACTATCGCAACGCCGACGGGTCGGTCAGCGAGATGTGCGGCAACGGCGTGCGCGTCTTCGCCCGCTACCTCCACGACCTCGAGGGCGAGCCGTTCCCGATGCGGATCCTCACCCGCGCCGGGGTCAAGGTCGTCGACCGGTCCGGCGACGAGCTCACCGTCGACATGGGCGCCCCCGAGGTGCTGGGGGAGACGAGCGTGTCGGTGATGGGCCGGACGTGGCCCGCGCGCCACGTCTCGATGGGCAACCCCCACGCGGTGGCGTACGTCGACAACCTCGCCGAGCCGGGACCGCTCGTCGAGCCTCCCGAGCACGACGACGCCGTCTTCCCCGAGGGCGTCAACGTCGAGTTCGTGGTGCGCCGCGGGGAGCGCCACGTCACGATGCGCGTCCACGAGCGCGGATCGGGGGAGACCCGCTCGTGCGGCACCGGCGCCTGCGCGGTGGCGGTCGCCACGGCGCTGGCCGACGACGCCCCGCGCGGCACCACCTACCGCGTCGACGTGGCCGGCGGCACGCTGCACGTCGTGTGGACCGAGGACGACCGCGTGCTGATGACCGGCCCCGCGGTGCTCGTCGCCCGCGGCGAGACCGACCTCTGACGACCCGCCCCGCAGCTCCGGCAGGTGCCGATCCGGCCCCTCGGGGCGGTGGCCGCGGCGCAACGACCGGGCGCCTAGGATCCGACGCATGGACATCACCGGATCCTCCGCCATCGTCACCGGCGGCGCGAGCGGCATCGGTGCCGCCGTCGCCCGGGCCCTCGCCGCGCGGGGTGCCGTGGTCGTCGTCGCCGACCTCAACGCCGAGAAGGGCGAGGCGCTCGCCGCTGAGATCGGGGGCGTCTTCGCCGCGGTCGACGTGACCAGGACCGACCAGGTCGCCGCCGCCGTCGAGGCCGCCGCCGAGATCGCGCCGCTGCGCGCGTGCGTCAACTCCGCCGGCATCGGCTGGGCGCAGCGCACCATCGGCCGCGACGGGCTCCTCGAGCAGGCCCACGACCTCGACGCGTTCCGCCGGGTCGTGGAGATCAACCTGATCGGCACCTTCGACATGACCCGCCAGGCCGCGACGGTGATGAGCCGCAACGAGCCCGACGCCGACGGCCAGCGCGGGGCGATCGTCAACCTCGCCTCGGTCGCCGCCTTCGACGGCCAGATCGGCCAGGCCTCCTACTCCGCCTCGAAGGGCGGCGTGGTCGGCATGACGCTCCCGGTCGCGCGCGACCTCTCCGCGGCCGGCATCCGGCTCAACACCGTGGCGCCCGGCCTGATCGACACCCCGATCTACGACTCGTTCCCCGAGCCCGAGGAGTTCAAGGCCAACCTCGGACGCAACGTGCTGTTCCCCAAGCGCCTGGGCCGGGCCGAGGAGCTCGCCAGCATGGTCGTGGAGTGCCTGACCAACTCCTACATGAACGGCGAGACGATCCGCGTCGACGGCGGCATCCGGATGCCTCCCAAGTGATGCCTGCCCCCTGCGGGACGGGCTGACGCCCGGGCTCCACTGGTCCAGACCGACGGCCCGGATTCGCCCGATCGCCGCCGCCGCGGCCCGCGATGGAGGATCGTGCTGGGGGGAACATCCAGGACAGCCTGTGGGGGGCTCACGATGACCAACCTGATGGAGCCGCGCCCGGCGACAGCCGGCGCGGACAGCGACGACAGCGAGCTCGCCTCGCTCGTACGACGATGGGTGGGCGCGCGCCGTGGGGGCGCACCGCATCCCGTCCCACCGCCGGCCCGGGCACCGGGACCGGCGTCGCCGCGTCCCAGCGTCGCGACCCCGCCCGCGACGCGAGCCCTTCCGCGCCGGCCGGCCGGGCCCGACCCGGTGCAGGCGCGCCGGCTGGCCGTGCTGATCGACGCGCGTCGCATCCCCGAGGAGGTCGCTGCCGGGCTGCTCGAGCGCCTCGACGGCCGCGGGTCGATCACGGTGTGCCGCGCCTACGCCGACTGGAGCCGCTCCGACCTCGGCTCGTGGGTCGAGCACCTGCGCCGCCAGGGGCTGCACTCGTTCCACCAGTTCGCCGACGACGACGACCAGGCCCGGGTGGCCCTGGCCATCGACGCCGTCGACGTCGCCCGTGAGGCCGCCGTCGACGAGGTGGTCGTCGCCGGCGACATGACCTCGATGCTCCCCCTGCTCCACCGCCTGCACGCCGCGGGCGTCAGGGTCGTGGTGGTCGGACCGACGCACACGCCCCCCGACGTACGCGCCGCCTGCGACGAGTTCGTCGACGTGGGCACGCTCACCGGGCCGGCCGCCCCCGCCCCGGCGGGCCGGCACCGCGCCTGACGCAGCGCGTTCGTACGACGCAGCGCCGGGCAGGACGCGTACGACCCGCGCTGGCGGGTACCGGCGGACGTCGCCGTCAGCCCTGCGCGAAACCGTTCGCGCAGGCGAGGCGGCGCGACCTAGGCTGGGCGGCATATGACGAACGCACCTGACTTCAACCTGCGCGACGCGCTCGACGCCACCCGCGGCTGGGACGACGAGACGATCGAGCTCGACGACGAGCTGCTCGCGGACGACATCGAGGACGACATCGAGTCCGGCTACGCCGACGACGCCTCGACCGATGCCTGGGACGAGCCCGATCCCGAGGAGCTCACCGTCGGCGCGCAGGAGCTCGCCGAGCGGCACGCCCTGCGCCGCGTGGCGAGCCTGCGCACCGAGCTCCAGGACATCACCGAGGTCGAGTACCGCCAACTGCGCCTGGAGAAGGTCGTGCTCGTCGGCGTGTGGACCGAGGGCAGCGTGACCGACGCCGAGAACTCGATGGCCGAGCTCGCGGCGCTCGCCGAGACGGCCGGCTCCGAGGTGCTCGAGGCTGTCTTCCAGCGCCGCCAGAAGCCCGACCCGGCCACCTACATCGGCCGCGGCAAGGTCGAGGCGATCCGCGAGATCGTCCAGGCCACCGGCGCCGACACCGTGATCTGCGACGGCGAGCTCGCCCCGAGCCAGCTGCGCAACCTCGAGGACAAGATCAAGGTCAAGGTGGTCGACCGCACCGCCCTGATCCTCGACATCTTCGCCCAGCACGCCAAGAGCAAGGAGGGCCAGGCGCAGGTCGAGCTGGCCCAGCTGCAGTACATGAAGCAGCGCCTGCGCGGCTGGGGCGGCAACCTGTCCCGCCAGGCCGGAGGCCGGGCTGCCGGCGGTGACGGCATCGGCGGCCGCGGCCCGGGCGAGACCAAGATCGAGACCGACCGGCGCCGCATCAACACCAAGATCGCCAAGCTGCGCCGCGAGCTCAAGGAGATGCGCGGCACCCGCGAGGTCAAGCGCCAGTCCCGCCGCCGCAACCACGTGCCCAGCGTCGCGATCGCGGGCTACACCAACGCCGGCAAGTCCTCCCTGCTCAACCGGCTGACCGACGCCGGCGTGCTGGTGGAGGACGCGCTGTTCGCGACCCTCGACCCCACCACCCGTCGTACGACGACCTCCGACGGGCGCATCTACACGATGTCCGACACCGTCGGCTTCGTCCGCCACCTGCCCCACGGCCTGGTCGAGGCGTTCCGCTCGACGCTGGAGGAGGTCGCCGACGCCGACCTGCTGCTCCACGTGGTCGACGGCTCGCACCCCGACCCCGAGGGCCAGATCGCGGCGGTGCGCGAGGTGCTGGCCGAGATCGGGGCCACCAAGGTCCCCGAGATCATCGTGATCAACAAGGCAGACGCGGCCGACCCGCTGGTGATCAGCCGGCTGCGGGCGCGCGAGCCGCACAGCGTCGTGGTGAGCGCCAAGACCGGCGAGGGCATCGAGGACGCGCTGCGCGCCATCGAGTCCGAGCTGCCCCGCCCCCAGGTCGAGTTCGACGTGCTGCTGCCCTACGACCGCGGCGACCTGGTCAACCGGATCCACCAGGAGGCCGAGATCGGCTCGATGGAGCACACCGGCGACGGCACGCTCGTCGTGGGCCGGGCCAACGCCGACCTCGCCGGCGAGCTGGCCGCGTACGCCCGCTGAGCTCGTCGGCGGGCGCACGCGGCGTGGCGGACCTCAGTCCTTGAGCCGGCCGCGTCGGCAGACGTCGCCGACGCCGACGATCTCGCCCCGGTCGACGACGACCTCACGCGTGCCCAGCACGCGGTCGCGACGATCGGTGCAGGAGACTACCCACGCCTCCTTGACCCCGGTGTCGATCGGCGGGTCGGGGCTCTCGAACGTCACCTGGCCGGTCCAGTCGTGGGCGGCGTCGCCGCCCGCGTAGTTGTCGGCCACCAGGGTGTAGGTGCCCGGCTGCGGGTCGGGGACCCGGATCACCTCGGGGTTGCTGAGCGTCGCGCCCGAGCCCACCGGCGTACCGTCGGGGCCGATGAGGGTGAAGTCCCAGTCGTAGGCCTCGGCGTCGTCGGAGGGCCATCCCACCGTCACCACCGCATAGCCGTTGTCGGCCGCGGGCAGGCCCTGCACCTCGAACGTCGTCGTCTCGCTGCTGCCCACCGCCGGGACGCCGGCGGGGTTGACGAGCGTGACCGGCGCCTGGGGCGGCGCCTCGGGGTAGCGGCCGTAGCGGCCGGCGACGAGCGGGCGCGTCGACGGGTTGACGTCGAGGACGAACCGGCCGCCGCGGTCGGTGGCGTACTCGGTCACGAGCGTGTCCTCGTAGAGGATGGGCTCACCGACCGTGCCGTCGGTCTGGATCACCGGCGACGTCGGTGAGACGACGTGCTTGGACACCGTGATCGTGCGCCCGGCCGGCGCGGTGCCGCGGATGCGGGAGTGCAGCCCGTCGTCGGCCGCCGCCTCAGCGGCGAGCCAGTAGGCCTCCTGGTTGCCGCCGAGCCCGGCGCTGTCCGCGGGGGCCTGGCCCAGGTACTCCCCGACGACGGCCTCCTCGTAGGCGGGGTGGAAGCCCTCGTCGCCGATCTCGATCGTGTAGCCGAGTCCGCCGGTGATCCAGTAGCTCCAGTCCTCGGTGGAGCCGGAGGTGTCGTAGAGCTGGTACGACGCCTGGCTGGTGTACGCGTTCTGCGCCGCCATCGCGTCGCCGAGCGCCTTGAGCTCCGGCTCGTCGGGTGCGAGGCCGGTGGCCGCGATGGCCGGCGGGCGGAGCACCAGGTTGCTGTAGGTGTGGTTGGAGATCATCACCGTCACGGAGCGCTTGGAGATCAGCTTGCGCACGGCGTCCGACTCCGGCTCGCTGCCGGGGCCGTCGCCGCGGTAGGTGTCGCTGGACCAGATCGGGCTCGCGCCGCCCCCGCCCCAGAAGCCGGGGTAGTTGCGGTTGAGGTCGGTGCCCCGGAGCCGGCCGGCGGGGTTGTCCTCGCACGTCCCGGTCCGGTACTGGGCCGGGGTGGCCGCCGAGATCGAGCAGTTCTTGCGCTTCATCTCGTAGTCGAAGGTGCTGAAGTCGCCGAGCGGCGCCGCGCCTCGCGAGATCTTGAACCCGTCGACGTTGACGACCGGCACCACGATCACGCGCGAGTCCTCGAGCACCCGGCGGGCGCGGTTGCGGACGGCGCGGTCGCGGGCGTAGTAGGACTCCAGCAGGTCGAAGGCGAACTCCATCGTGTGCTCGGCGCTGGGCCACTCGCGGGCGTGGTGCGCGCCCATGAGCAGGAAGACCGGCTTGCCGTCGCGCACGTCGGGCGCGTCGACGCTGATCTCGAGGCCGCGGATGCGCTCGCCGAGCACCGTCGGGTTCTCGAGGGTGAGCGGCTTGGTCAGCGTGGGGTAGAGCCGGGCGAGCCGGGTCATGTCGCGCTGGTAGTCGTCGTAGGTGCGGTAGGACGTCCGGCCGCTGGGCAGGGCGGAGGTCTCGACGCGGGCGTCGTAGGCCCGGTCGGCCTGGCGGTTGGCGCGCGTGAGTGCCTCGAGGTCGTCGACGGTGACCGTCCAGGTGAAGCCCGCGTCGCGCAGGGCCTCGGCGTCCTTGTCGTCGTGCAGGACGACCTCGATGCCGCGCTCGGTGGCGTGCTCGGTGACGTCGAGACCGAGCGCGATCACCTCGTTGCGGTCCTCGACCTCCGGTGCCCGGACCATCACGATCTTGGTGGTGTCGTCGGACGCGGTGCGGGCGACCTCGCGACGCCCGTCGTCGCGGTCGGGTGCTCCCGCCCCGCTCGCGACCCCGGCCCCTGCGGCCAACCCTGCTGCCACCAGTGCGCCGACGGCCGCCAGCCGTACGCCACTGGTCGTTCTCCTGCGTGTGGACATGTGCCCTCCCGAGAGCGCGGCCGTGGATCGGCCGCAGTCTCACCACACAACACCCGGGCGGCGACCCCTGTCGAGGGGGTCCGGAACCTTCGCTCGGGGCCGCGCGTTGAGCCCTCGGTGCCCTGATTGGGGCGTTCGAAGACTCGTGGTGGAGGATGTCGCGCATGTCACGTGGTGTCTGGGTCCGCTTCATCCTCGTGCTCGGCCTGCTGGCCGGGTGCGCGGCGCTCGCCCTCAACGTCAAGCCCAACCTCGGTCTCGACCTCCGGGGCGGCGCGCAGTTCGTCTTCGAGGCGGAGGGCACCGAGCAGACTCCGGCCAACGCCGAGAACGTCGACAAGACGCTGCAGGTCCTCCGCGGGCGCGTCGACGCCCTCGGGGTCGCCGAGTCCACCCTGGTCCGCCAGGGCGACAACCGCATCCTCGTCGAGCTGCCGGGCGTCACCAGCGACGAGGAGGCGCAGGAGGCCGAGGAGCGCATCGGCACCACGGCCAAGCTGACGATCCACGAGGTCATCGCGACCGCCCAGCCCGACGCCGAGCCGAGCAAGAAGAAGAACCTCGTCCTGCCCTCCGACCAGGGCGACAGCCTCGAGGTCGGGCCCACCGTCATCCAGGGCGAGGAGATCAGCGGCGCGAGCGCCGTGCAGCGCGACCAGAGCGTCGAGTGGGTCGTCGCGATCGACTTCAACGGTCCGGGCGGTCGCACCTGGGCCGACATCACGGGCAAGGCCGCCTGCAATCCGACGGGCGACCCCAAGCGCCGCATCGCGATCGTCCTCGACGGCGAGATCATCTCCTCGCCCGAGGTCAACGAGGGCGTCGGCTGCGACGTCGGCATCCGCGGCGGTTCCACCGACATCACGGGCAACTTCACCTCCACCGAGGCCAAGGACCTCGCCGCGCTGATCGAGGGCGGCGCGCTGCCGCTCGAGCTGAAGGCGATCTCCGACCGCCTCGTCGGCCCGTCCCTGGGCGCGGCCGCGATCGACGCCTCGGTCGAGGCCGGCATCATCGGCATCGCGCTGACCGGCCTGTTCATCATCTTCGTCTACCGGCTCGTCGGCTTCGCCGCGACGCTCGCGCTGGCGTCGTACGCCCTGCTCGCCTACGCCATGCTCGTCGGCCTCGGCTCCACGCTGACCCTGCCCGGCCTCGCTGGATTCGTGCTCGCCATCGGCATGGCGATCGACGCCAACGTGCTCGTCTTCGAGAGAGCCCGGGAGGAGTACCAGGCCTACCCATCCGCCGGGTTGAGGCGGGCGCTCCAGGTCGGCTTCAACAAGGCGTGGAGCGCGATCATCGACTCCAACATCACCACCCTCCTCGCCGCGGGCCTGCTGTTCTTCCTCGGCTCGGGCCCGATCAAGGGCTTCGGTGTCACGCTCTCCATCGGTGTCATCGCCTCGATGATCTCGGCGCTGATCATCGCCCGGGTGCTGTGTGACGTCGCCGTCTCCAACAAGGCCGTCGGGCGTCACCCGGCCGTCAGCGGGCTCGGCTCGGTCGGCAAGGTCCGCGAGTGGCTGGACCGCAAGGAGCCCCAGCTGATGAGCCGTCGTCGCACGTGGCTCGGCATCTCCGCCGCCGCGCTGATCGTGGCGATCGCCGGCATCGCGACCCAGGGACTGCAGCTCGGCGTCGAGTTCACCGGCGGCCGCCAGCTCGACTACTCGGTCAGCAAGGACATCTCGGTCGACCAGGCGCGTGAGGCCGTCGCCGCCGCGGGCTTCCCCGAGGCCGTCGTCCAGTCCGCCGACACGGCCGACTTCACCGTCCGCACCGGGGAGATCTCCAACGACGAGGAGCAGCGCATCGAGGACGAGCTCGCTGCCGTCGGCGGCGAGGTCGACAAGGTCGACGACCAGCAGATCGGCGCCTCGCTGGGTGAGCAGCTGCGCAACAACGCGCTCATCGCCTTCGGCGTCGCCTTCCTCGCCCAGCTGCTCTACCTCGCCATCCGCTTCAAGTGGACCTTCGGCGTCGCCGCGGTGCTCGCGATGGCGCACGACGTGATCCTCGTGGTCGGGCTCTTCGCGTGGCTGCAGAAGCCCATCGACGGCATCTTCCTCGCGGCGGCGATGACCATCGTCGGCCTGTCGGTCAACGACACCGTGGTCGTCTTCGACCGCATCCGCGAACGGTGGTGGGGGTCCAAGCCCGACGACAAGTTCATCGACATCTCCAACAAGGCCGCCGTCGAGACCATCCCGCGCACGGTCAACACCGGCCTCGGTTCGATGTTCATCCTGGCCGCTCTCGTCTTCCTCGGCGGCGACTCGCTGCAGGACTTCGCGATCGCGCTGCTCGTCGGCCTGGTGGTCGGCACGTTCTCCTCCGTCGTGGTCGCCACACCGCTGCTGACCTACTTCAACGAGAAGTGGCCGATGAGCCGGGTGAAGAAGGAGAAGGTCGAGCGGGCCCGGGAGGACTCCGGCGCGGTCGTCTGACCCCCTCGCTGCTGCGGCGCTCGCCGTGGCGTCGGTGGTTTCCCCGGTCAACCGGGGAAACCCGGACTTCTCGGGGCATGCATGCCCCCGGAAGTCCGCAACTCGCGGGAGAGGTCTTGCCGCACGGCGTACGCTCAGCCCCATGTTGTGGATCCTGCTGATCGTCGTCCTGGGCGTGATCGCCTATCGCTACCGGGTCAAGATCCTGGCCAAGGTGCTGGGCCAGCCCGAGCGCCGCATCGAGCGCCAGATCGGTCGCAAGAAGAACTACTGAGCGCCGCTGTGGACGGCGTACGACGGAGCGTCGGCGCCGCCACGTAGGGTGCTCTGGTGCCTGAGACCGCCACCGCCTCTCCCTCCGTCGGCACTCCCGTCGCCGAGGTGCTGAGCACGGCGGTCGCCGCCCTCGGCGGGCAGCAGCGCGACGGCCAGGTGCAGATGGCCACCGAGGTCGCCGAGGCGATGGAGGAGGGTCGCCACCTCCTCGTGCAGGCCGGCACCGGCACCGGCAAGTCGCTGGGCTACCTCGTGCCGGCGATGCTCCACGACAAGCGTGTCGTGGTCGCCACCGCCACCCTCGCCCTGCAGCACCAGCTCGTCGAGCGCGACCTGCCCCGGCTGGTCGAGGCGGTCAAGCACGTGCCCGGCCTCGACACGTCCTACGCCGTGCTCAAGGGGCGGTCCAACTACGCCTGCCTCCACCGGGTCCGCGCCGGCGTCCCCGACGACCAGGGCACGCTGGTCGACGTGCCGCTGGGCGCCATGGCCGAGAAGGTCCTCGAGCTGCGCGCGTGGGCCGAGCAGGAGTCGGAGCAGAAGGGCAGCGGCGAGCGCGACAACGCCCCGCGCCACACCGACCGGGAGTGGCGCCAGGTCTCGGTCAACCACCGCGAGTGCCTCGGCGCGAGCAAGTGCCCGTTCGGGGCGGAGTGCTTCGCCGAGCTGGCCCGCGAGAAGGCGCACCGCAGCCACCTGATCGTCACCAATCACTCCCTCCTCGCGATCGACGCGATCGAGGACGTGCCGATGATCCCCGACTACGACACCGTCGTCATCGACGAGGCCCACGAGCTCACCGCACGGGTCACCCAGGCGGCCACCGACGAGCTCGGGGTGCCCGACATCGAGCGTGCCGCCCGTCGCGCCAGCCGGTGGACCGACGGCGACGGCGACCCGGCCGGTGACCTCGAGGACGCCGCGCAGCAGCTGGCCGAGGCGTTCGAGGCGACGCCGCCCGGCCGCATCGACCAGGTGTCGACCCAGCTCTCCGACGCGCTCGTGCTCGTCCGCGACGCCGCCCGCGCGTGCCTGTCGGCGTTCCCGCGCGAGTCCGGTGGCGAGGGGGAGGGCGACGCCGGCCGCACCCAGGCCAAGGGCATGGTGCAGGAGATCTTCGTCAACGCCGAGCGGATGGCCGCCGGCTCGCAGGCCGACGTGCTGTGGCTCGGCGAGGCGCGAGACCGGTTCCCGGCGCGGCTCCACGTCGCCCCCCTCCAGGTGTGGGGCCCGATGCGCGACAAGCTGCTGAGCGACAAGACGGTCGTCTTCACCAGCGCCACGCTGATGCTGGGCGGCGAGTTCGGCGCCGTCGCCACCTCCCTCGGCCTCAAGCCCACCGAGCGCATCGACTCGCAGGTCCCCCCGGCCGACCCCGACACGGCGCTGCCGTGGAAGGGCATCGACGTCGGCTCGCCCTTCGACTACGGCCAGCAGTCGATCCTCTACGTCGCCCGCCACCTGCCGCAGCCCGGACGCGACGGGCTCGGCCCGGCGCAGCTCGACGAGATCTGCGAGCTCGTCGACGCCCTCGACGGCCGCACGCTCGGCCTCTTCTCGTCCCGTCGCGCGGCGGAGACCGCCGCGGAGGCCGTACGCGCGCGGCTGCCCCACCTCACGACGCTCGCCCAGGGAGACGCCCAGCTGCCCGAGCTCGCCAAGCAGTTCGTCGAGGACCCCCACACGATCCTGTTCGGCACGCTGTCGTTGTGGCAGGGCCTCGACGTCCCGGGCGACACCTGCCAGCTGGTGATCATCGACCGCATCCCCTTCCCGCGGCCCGACGACCCGCTCATGTCGGCGCGCCAGCGTGCCGCCGACCAGGCCGGCGGCAACGGCTTCATGCAGGTCGCTGCCACCCATGCCGCGCTGCTCCTCGCCCAGGGCGCCGGGCGGCTGATCCGCACCACCACCGACCGCGGGGTCGTCGCCGTGCTCGACCCGCGCCTGGAGACCGCCCGCTACGGCCGCTTCCTCAAGGCCTCCCTGCCGCCGATGTGGTCGACCACCGATCCCGCCCTCGTCCGGCAGGCGCTGAAGCGGCTGGGTCAGGCGTAGGCCCCTGGTCGCGCTTGCTGTGCGTGGCCGTCAGTGCTGTCGGTCGGCCCACCGGGGGGCATCATGTCGGCAGTTCGGCCAGGGACAGGCCACGGTCACGCGCGGCACCAGGGTGCCGACACGCGAACTGCCTTCCGGGTGCCCAGGAGGCTCAGCCCTGTGGCTCGTAGCCGAACACCTGGTAGTCGCGGGCGTACATCCGCGCCACCAGCTCGCCCAGCTCGGCCGACGCCCGCCGGTCGCGACCGCCGGGCGCCGTCTGGTTCCTCGGCGCGGTCGGCACCGCCGGGGCGCCGATGCGCTCGCACACCTCGGCGAAGTCGCGGTCGAACGTCTCCAGCCGCCCGACGAAGTCGACGCGGTTGAGGTCGATCATCCGGCTCTGCAGGGTGAGGTGCTGGTCGGTGCCCGGCACGGCCGCCAGGTCGTGGCCCGCGGTCCAGCGGGCGAACTCCTCGACCGTCTGCATCCGCTCGTGGGTGGCCGGGTCGAAGCCGTAGTAGTTGTGGTCGACGACCTTGTCCTGCCACGCCGAGACGAAGCGGTCGAGCGGGTCGCGCACGAAGGCGAAGGCGAAGTAGTCGGCAAAGCTGGCCAGCGGGTAGCGCACCCGCATCGCGTGGTCGACGTCCATGCTCACGCCGTGCGTCTCGCAGTGGTGGCGGATCGTGCGGGTGGCGACTTTGGCCACGCGGTACCAGACGAACCGGTGGCTGTGGCTGATCGTGAGGTTGTACGCCAGCGGGCTGAGCCACGCGGACGCCTCACCCGAGGCGGCGAGGCGGTCCACCTCGGCCTGCGCGTCCGGGGTCAGCCGGCGCCGGTTGCCCGGGCGGGTGCGGAAGACCAGCGGGTCGGGTGCTACAGGTGTCTGGGGGCCGGTGGGTGACATCGGCGCGAGGCTACACCGGCCCACCGTCACCCAAGGGGGATGCGGCCTCGCAGCGACTCCGGGTCGCCCACCGGCTGCCTCGCCGTCTCGGCGATGAGCTCGCGCGCCCGGTCGACGCTGTCCCACACGTTCCACAGCAGCACGCCGCGCACCTGCCCCGACCCGAGGTAGTAGACGACGCCGGTGCCGATCTGCCCGTCCTTCCAGTCCTCCACCAGGTCGAGGTCGCTCCGCGTCTCGCCGACCGCCTCGTAGCCGGCGTCGAGGATGTCGGACCAGAAGAACGGCGTGTAGCGGTAGGCGTCGTCGGCGCCCGCCATCGCCCTGCCGGCGTGCTCGCCGGACTTCGCGGCCTGGTCGACGTGCTCGACGCGGCGCCGCCCCAGCAGCGCGTCGGGGTAGGACGCGACGTCGCCGGCCGCGTACACGTCGGGGTCGCTGGTGCGCAGGTGCTCGTCGACCACCACGCCGTCGTCCACGTCGAGCCCCGCGGCCTCGGCCAGGCCCGTGCGCGGCAGGACCCCGACGCCGATGACCGCGGCGTCGGCCGCGACGTCGGTGCCGTCGGCGAGGCGGATCCGTACGCCGCCGTCGTCCTCGGTGCCGCGCTCGACCGAGCCGTGCACGACGGTGACGCCGCGGTCGGCGAAGGCCGTGGTGAGGCTGGCGGCGAGCGCGCGCGGGAACATCTGCTCCTGCACGTCCTCGCGGTCGAGCACGAGCGTGACCTGCACGCCGTTCTGCACCAGCGCGGAGGTGATCTCCGAGCCGATGTAGCCGCCACCGACGACGACGACGTGGCTGCCCTCGGTCGCGATCGCCCGCAGCCGCTGGTAGTCGGCGGCGGTGCGGTAGTAGATGACCCGCGGGCCGGGGTCGATGGGGAGCTGGCGGGGCTCGGCGCCGGTGGCCAGCAGCAGCTTGCCGTAGCCGACGGTGCTGCCGCCGGCGAGGCGTACGGCGTGGGTGCCGGGGTCGATCTCGGTCACGGTCGTGTCGGTGACCAGGTCGACGGCGGGGTCGTCGTCGAGGTGGCCGGCCAGCGACGCACCCTCGAGCGTCTCGTCGTCCTTGAGCCAGAGATCCTTGGAGAGCACGGGCCGGTAGACGGGCTTGTCCGGCTCGGACCCGATGACGGCGACGCGGCCGCCCTGGTCACGCGAGCGGATGCCCTTCACGGCACTCGCCGCGGCGACCCCCGCGCCGACGATGACGTAGTCATAGGACTTCTCGACGTTGCTCATGCCGCCATCGTGTCCTGCGGACCCTGAGAGCCGCCCGGCGTCGCGTCAGGGCTCGTGCCGGTGGTAGACCTTGTTGGCGATCCGCCAGGCGCCGTCGACCCGCACCAGGACGAACATGTCGGTGAAGACGGCCTCTCCGTGGCGCAGCGTCATGGTCGCGGTGGCGACGATTCCGGAGACGGACACGTGGTCGAGAGTCCTGCTGCGGTCTGCCTCGTCGGGCGCCGGTGCGCCGTCGAACAACGCGCAGTAGTCCTCCAACGGCCATGACGTGAACGTGCCGTCGCGCAGCCCCTCGACGTGCGCGGTGGGCAGGAACGCGACGCGGAACCACGACGGGTCACCGGTGGCGTGCCCGCGGGCATAGGCGTGCAGGGGCGCCAGCACGTCGTCGATGCCCGTCACGGCGTCGCGCTCCGGACGGGACCGGACAGCGCCACCGCGGAGACGTCGTCGTCCCCGGTCACCTGGCCGGTCGCCACGAGGGTGCGCAGCCGGTCGAGCGGGCCCGGCGGTCCTCCGGCAGCAGCGAGGAGCCCGAGGTCCTTCGCGAGCGCGTCGACGGCGAAGTGGGCCTCCCCGTCGGGCTGCTCGAGGCGGCCGCGGACCGACCCCACGGTGTCGGCGAGCCGTCCGAGAGCCAGCACGTCGAGAGCCGCGCCGAGCGGTAGTCCCAGCTCCACGGCTCCGGCCAGACAGTCGCGCACGGCAAGCAGGGCGCCGGCGAGCGACGAGTTGGCGACCAGCTTGGCGGCCGCGGCCTCGCGCGGGGTGTCGAAGCGGCGTACGTCGCCGGCCACCGGCGCCAGCGTGGCGACCGCGTCCTCGACGTCGGCGGCCCGACCGCCCGCGAGCACGCGCAGGGTGCCCGCGCGGACCGCCGGCACGGAGCCGAGGACGGGTGCGTGGACGTAACGGCCGCCGGCCGAGACCACGACCGACGCCAGCTCGTCGGCGTCGTCCACCCCGACGGTGCTCGTGACGACGACGAGCCGTCCGGACAGGTGCTCGGCGACCTGCTCGAGCACCGCGCGACAGGCCGCACCGTCGAAGAGGGCGAGCACGACCGGCCCCGGTCGTGCCACCGCCTCCACGGCCGTGCCCGCCGTCCCGCCGCCGCTCCGGCTCCACGACGCGACGCTCGCACCGCCGGACGCGAACCTCTCCACCATCGCCCGGCCCATCCGACCCAGCCCCAGCACCACCACGTCATCGCTCATGGCACCGACTTTGGGGCCCGCGGTGGTGTGCCACAAGCGCAGATCGGGCATCCAGTCATGCGATCGGCGCATACTTCACCCATGGCACTGACGGCATGGCGGACGTTCGTGACGGTCTGCGACGCGGGCTCCTTCACGGCCGCGGCCGGGGAGCTCGGCTACACCCAGTCGGCGATCTCGCGGCAGGTGGCGAGCCTGGAGCAGGACCTCGGCGAGGTCCTGCTCGAGCGCCTGCCGCGCGGCGTCCGCCCGACGGCCGCGGGGCAGGCACTGCTGCCGCACGCCCGCTTGGTGGTGGGTGAGGTCGCCCGGGCGAGAGGCGCCGTACGTCGTGCCCGGGCCGGCGACGCGGTCCTGCTCACCCTCGGCGCCGTGCCGTCCGCCTCCGTCGACCTCGTGCCCCGCACGCTGCGGTCGCTGCCGGCCGACGGGCCACGGGTGACGCTGCGCTCGGGCGGATCCGCCGGGCTGCACGAGCGGGTGCGCACCGGCGACGTCGACGTCGCGGTCGTCACCGACTACCCGCCGGGGCTGCCCAGCGACCCCGAGGTGCGGCACACGAGACTGCTCGAGGACGAGATGTGCGTGGTGGTGCCCGCGCGGCACGCCCTGGCCGCGGGTCGCCGCCGCGTGCGGCTCACGTCGTTCGCCGACGAGGTCTGGGCCGAGGACCACCGCGGCTCGGGCAGCCTGCTCCAGCAGGCCGCGGGCCGGTGCGGGTTCGAGCCCAGGGTCGAGCTGGTCGCGGGCGACCTCCTCGGCAAGGTGGCGCTGGTCGCGGCCGGGCTCGCGGTCGCCCTGGTGCCGGGCATGCTGGTGCCGGGCCTGCCGGCGGGCGTCGTCGTACGACGTCTGGTCGCGCCGCCGACCCGCACGGTCTACGCGCTGAGCCGGGTGCGGCGCCCGCAGCCCGGCGTCGAGGAGCTCACCGCAGCGCTGGTGGCCGCCGCCGCGTCCGGCCCTGCGTGAGGGGTCAGAGGCTGCGCAGCACCGCGGTGACGACGCCGAGGATGGTGGCGTTGTCACCGGGGATGGGGTCGTAGGCGTCGTTGTGGGGGAGCAGCCACACGTGGCCGTCCTTGCGCTGGAAGGTCTTGACGGTCGCCTCGCCCTCGATCAGCGCGGCGACGATCTGGCCGTTGGTGGCCGTCTGCTCCTGGCGGATCACGACGTAGTCGCCGTTGCAGATCGCCGCGTCGACCATCGAGTCGCCCGAGACCTCGAGCAGGAACAGGGTGCCGTCGCCGACCAGCTGCTTGGGCAGCGGGAACACGTCGGTGACCTGCTCCTCGGCCAGGATCGGGCCACCCGCGGCGATGCGGCCGACGACCGGGATGTTGACCGCCGCCGGCATCGCGTCGCCGATGCCGGTCTCGTCGACCGACGTCTCCTCGGCGCTCGACATCGAGCGGCGTGCGGCCATCACCTCGGGGAGGAACACCTCGAGGGCACGGGGACGGTTGGGGTCGCGCTTGAGGAAGCCCTTGCCCTCGAGCACGCGGAGCTGGTGGGCGACGCTGGACGACGACGTGAGGCCCACGGCCTGGCCGATCTCGCGCATCGAGGGCGGGTAGCCCTTGGCCTCGATGGAGTCCTTGATCGTGGCGAGCACCCGCTGCTGGCGCGGGGTCAGGCCGGTGGCGTCCGGGGGGCCGTCGGGCATCTCGATGACGTTCTTGTCGTCCTGCTTGGCCATGCGTCCTCCACTACGGTTGCCCCCTCCGTCCGCCGCTTCAGGGAGGAGCTGGTGGGCCCACCGTAGTCCTCTCCGCACGTCAGGATCAAACACCTGTTCGAAGCCGCGTGTCGCTAGGGTCCGACCATGTCCACCACCTCGCCGGCCACCGCGTCCACCTCGTGCGTCGTGACGGGTGGTGCGCGTGGGATCGGGCGGGGCATCGCGGAGCTGATGGTCGCCCGCGGGCACCGCGTCGTGATCGGTGACATCGACGGCTGGGCGGCCGCCGCCACGGCGGCCGAGATCGGTGCCGTGGCCGGCCTGGCCCAGGACGTACGCGATCCCGCCTCGCACCGGCTCGTGGCCGAGGAGGCGGCGCGGCACGGTGTCCTGGCGGCGTGGTTCAACAACGCCGGCGTCGGTGACGACGGTGCGCTCGCCTCGCTGACGGAGGAGCAGGTGCGCCGGCTGGTCGAGGTCAACCTGCTCGGCACGACATGGGGCACCCGCGCGGCGCTCGCCGCCTTCGGCGGGGCGGGTGGGGACGTGGTCAACGTCGCCTCCCTCGCCGGCCTCGGGCCGGTGCCGGGCTACAGCATGTACGCCGCCACCAAGGCCGCGGTCGTCTCGCTGTCGATGTCGGTGAACGCCGAGGCGCCCCGCGGTGTGCGCGTGCACGCGCTGTGCCCGGACGGGGTCGACACCGCGATGCTCGCCGCCCAGGACCCTGACGGCCTGGGCTCCCAGCTGACCTACTCGGGCGGCCCGATCCTGTCCGTCGCGGCCGTCGCCGCGGCAGCCGTCGACCTGCTGGGGTCCGCTCGTGTGGTGCGCGCGGTGCCGGGGTGGCGCGGGGGAGTCGTGCGTGGCTCGGCGCTCGCTCCCGGCCTGATGCAGCACGCGGCCGGGCTCTTCGCCGCGCAGGGGCGACGGGCCATGAAGCGTCGCTGACGCTCCTTCGGGACGCGCCGAACATTTGTTCGACGAGGTGCTTGCGCCGTTCGAACACGTGCTCTACCGTCGTACACATGTTCGATCGAACGTCTGATCGACACCCGGTGGCCCAGGCCACTGTCGGTGGGTCCGACTAGACATTCGCTCGACAGAGACGACCGGCTGATTCTTCCCCAGGAGGCCACCATGAGCACCCTCAGCCTTTCCCCCGCTTTCGCCCCGGCTGCTGCCCGCACCCGCTCCACCGTGCGGCTGACCCGCCGAGGTCGGCTCGTGGTCTTCCTGACTGCGCTGTTCCTCGCCCTCGCCGTGGCGTTCATGCTCGCCGGCGGCGCGGTCGGCACCGACGAGGCCGGCCAGCCGGCCCCGACCGAGATCGTCCAGGTCGCGCCCGGCGACACCCTGTGGGGGATCGCCAGCGACATCGCCACCGACGGCGACGTCCGCTCGGTGATGACCGAGATCGAGCGGCTCAACGCCCTCGAGTCCGCCGGCCTCGCGGCCGGCCAGAAGCTCCGCGTCCCAGTCGTCTCCGACTGACGCAGAGGCCTCCATCAGCCGCTTCGACCCCGGCTGGTGGACCAGGGGAAGGCGAGGGGCGGGCCCACGGGCCCGCCCCTCGGCGCATTTCCGCACGCCTCTCGGGTCGTCGTCCACAGCTTTCGTCGCGGGGGTGGTTGCGCGGGCTGTCGAATGGGTAGTTTCAGCGTGCTGACGAAGTTCTCGGGAAGGCACTTCATGCACCCACGCCGCGCACTCGCGCTCACCCTCGCGGTCCCGCTCCTCCTCGCCGGGTGCTCCGACGGCCCCGAGCCCGAGCCGAAGATCCCCGAGACCACGAGCTCCTCGCCCACCCCCACGCCGACCGAGACCGAGACGGCGGAGGCCGAGAGTCCGGAGGACTTCATCCGGCGGTGGGTCGAGGTGGGAGACAGGATGCAGGTCACGGGTGATGCGGAGGAGTTCAAGCGCTTGTCCCGCAACTGCCAAGCCTGCGCCGGTGTTGCCAAGCAAGTGGAGTCGATCTATGGGTCCGGCGGCTCGATTGAGTTCTCCGGAACGAAGATTGGGCTGCTAAGGCGGATCGCGTCTCGCCCGCCGACATTTCATCTGAATCTCAACACCCCTGAGACCATCATTCGGTCCGAATCCGGTTCAGTCGACCAGCGGCTTCCTGCCGGTGTTGGTAAGTATCTGGTCACGCTTAATGGAGAGCCCGGCGACTGGTACGTCGCGGCGTACGGGCGCCGATGAGCAGGGTTCTGTGGGCGGTGGTTGTCATCGCAGGATCGGTCGTCGTTTGCTCCCAAGCGCCAGCCCATGCTGACGGCTGCTCTATGCAGGTCGGAATCCTTGGCGCGAACTCGTCATGTGCATGGAGCTATGCCGAATACACCGACACGGCTGGTTCCGGTGATGGTCACACCTGGGTCGTCTCGATCCAGTGCGGCAATGGCGGCATCTGCTCCGAGCACGTGGAGTGCAACGAGGGCGGAGCGGCCGGGTTCGTGCACGACGTCTACATGGACGGCACCGACGTGGGCGATGTGTGCGTCCCGGAGGAGGCGGTCCAGGAGATCGACCTGGCGAAGCTCATCCTTCGCGAGTTCAAACGGATCCAGTGGCCGGCGTCCCAGCTCGTCGTGCAGCCGCGCGGCGGCCGCACCCTGGTCAACTTCCAGACAAACTTCTACACGCCCGACCACACCGGGATCGACCAGTCCGTGACCATCGCCGGCCAACCAGTGGTGATCCGGGCGGTGCCGGTGTCCTACACCTACTACTTCGGCGACGGCACCAGCACGACCACCGCCAGCCCGGGAAGCCCGCACCCCGACCTCGAGATCACGCACGAGTACGCGAGCACCGGCGAGGTCGCCGTACGGGTGGACACGACCTACGCGGGGGAGCACCGGATCGGGGACGGCGGCTGGACGGCGATCGACGAGACGCTCACCGTCGCAGGCGCCAGCCAGGGCCTCGAGATCGTCGAGGCCCTCCCGCAGCTCGTGCTGCGATGACCTCACGCGTGGTCGCCGAGCCCGGATCGTGGAAGTTCCGAGCCACTAGGTGACTCGGATCTTCCACGATCAGCGAGCGGCGGGCTTTCCGCCTGCGCGGCCGAGGCCTGGGAGGGGCAGGTCCGTGCTCCACGATCAGCGAGCGGCGGGCGTTCCGCCGACACGGCCGAGGCCTGGCAGGGGTAGGTCCGCGCTCCGACGATCAGCGCGCGGCGCGCTTCCCGCCGACGGGGCGCGGGGGAGCGTCGTCCGGGGGTGGCGTCTGGGTGATCCCCAGGGCGCGCATCAGCCGGGCGACCAGCATCAACCCAGCGAAGAGGCAGGCGATCGCACCCAGGCAGGCCAGCGCCATGAACAGCCAGGCCGAGCCGCCCGACGCCCCGCGCGCCGCCGTACCGAAGTCGATGGCGGCGTAGACGAGGTAGCCCCACGCCACCACGCACAGGGTGATCGCGGCGCCGAGCGCGAGGGCGGCCCGGTTGAGGGTCCGCGGCGACCGAGCGCCTCTCCGCGCACCTGCTCGCTTCCCAGCCGTCGACACGCAGTCATTGTGGCGGACGGGGCCTCATGGGGCAGGAGTTCGCCCAGTTTGGGACGACCCGACACGCCGCCGCGACCGGCTCCGCGAGGGGCAGTGCCGCGCACTGACCTGCGGTTTTGTCGAGCCGACGAAATACATCCGGCGAGGATCCGCGTTCGCTTGCCATCGTTGTGGTCGGGGCGTACGGTTACCACTACATCTAGTAGTTACACCGCTGTAGTTATCCACATCTGGTGCACAGGCCAGAGGGCGAAGCACACAGCCTGAGGCTAGTTGTCCACAGGAACATCCACAGTCGACACCCCGTTATGTGGGTGTATGACGCGCGCCCACCGCTCGAGAGGAGGACCGCCATGCATTGTCCCAACTGCAAGAACGAGGACACCAAGGTCCTCGACTCCCGGGTGGCCGACGACGGCGCCTCGATCCGCCGGCGTCGTACCTGCGCCGCGTGCGACCGCCGCTTCACCACGGTCGAGAAGATGCAGCTCACGGTGCTCAAGCGCTCCGGCGCGACCGAGCCGTTCAACCGCGACAAGGCGATCGCCGGCGTCCGGAAGGCCTGCAAGGGCCGCCCGGTCACCGATGCCCAGCTCGCCTGCCTCGGCCAGGAGGTCGAGGACGCCCTGCGCCTGAGCGGGCAGGCCGAGTTCGACGCCAACGACGTCGGCCTCGCGATCCTGGCCCCGCTGCGGGCGCTCGACGAGGTGGCCTACCTGCGCTTCGCGAGCGTCTACCGCGCGTTCGAGTCGGTCGACGACTTCGACGCCGAGATCAAGATGCTGCGGCTCGAGCGAGCCGCCGACGATCAGCCCGTGCAGACCGGCTGACCCCCAGACGGGCCCGGCAGGTAGTGGGGAAGCTGCCTGCCGGGCCTCACCAGACCCCCGCGAGTCGACTCGCGCATGCACCACCCATCCGCACCATTCCATCCACGAGGGACAGAGGAACTCATGACCGAGACGGTGAGCACCCGCGCCAAGGCGAGGGGCAAGGGCCTCAAGCTGGAGCGCATCTTCAGCACCGAGGGCACGCACCCCTACGACGCCATCACGTGGGAGCGTCGCGACGTCGTCCAGCAGAACTGGAAGACCGGCGAGACCGTCTTCGAGCAGCGCGGCGTGGAGTTCCCCGACTTCTGGTCGGTCAACGCCTCGACGATCGTCACCACCAAGTACTTCCGCGGCGCCGTCGGCACCGACGTGCGCGAGTGGAGCCTCAAGCAGCTCATCGACCGGGTCGTGAAGACCTACACCAAGGCCGGCATCGACAACGGCTACTTCGCCACCGACGCCGACGCCGAGATCTTCGAGCACGAGCTGACCTGGCTGCTGGTCAACCAGTACTTCTCCTTCAACTCCCCGGTGTGGTTCAACGTCGGCACCCCGTCGCCGCAGCAGGTCTCGGCCTGCTTCATCCTCTCGGTCGACGACTCGATGGACTCGATCCTCAACTGGTACAAGGAGGAGGGCTTCATCTTCAAGGGCGGCTCCGGTGCCGGCCTCAACCTCTCGCGCATCCGCTCCTCCAAGGAGCTGCTCTCCTCCGGCGGTACGGCGTCCGGCCCCGTCTCCTTCATGCGCGGCGCCGACGCGTCCGCGGGCACCATCAAGTCGGGTGGCGCGACGCGTCGTGCGGCCAAGATGGTCGTCCTCGACGTCGACCACCCCGACATCGAGGAGTTCGTGATGACGAAGGCGCGCGAGGAGGACAAGATCCGCGCGCTGCGCGACGCCGGCTTCGACATGGACCTCGGCGGCGCCGACATCACCTCCGTGCAGTACCAGAACGCCAACAACTCCGTGCGCGTCAGCGACGAGTTCATGCGTGCGGTCGAGGACGGCACCGAGTTCGGCCTGCGCTCGCGCGGCACCGGCGAGGTCATCGAGACCGTCGACGCCCGCGACCTGTTCCGCAAGATCAGCCAGGCCGCGTGGGAGTGCGCCGACCCGGGCCTGCAGTACGACGACACGATCAACGACTGGCACACCAACCCCGAGACCGGACGCATCACCGCGTCCAACCCGTGCTCGGAGTACATGTCGCTCGACAACTCCTCGTGCAACCTCGCCTCGCTCAACCTGCTGAAGTTCCTCAAGGACGACGACACCTTCGACGCGGCGCTGTTCGCCAAGGCCGTCGAGTTCATCATCACCGCGATGGACATCTCGATCTGCTTCGCCGACTTCCCGACCGAGGCGATCGGCAAGACGACCGTCGACTACCGCCAGCTCGGCATCGGCTACGCCAACCTCGGCGCGCTGCTGATGGCGATGGGCCTGGGCTACGACTCCGAGGGCGGCCGCTCGATGGCCGCCGCGATCACCTCGCTCATGACCGGCACGTCCTACAAGCGCAGCGCCGAGCTCGCCGGCATCGTCGGTCCCTACGCTGGCTACGCCCGCAACGCCGAGGCCCACAAGCGCGTGATGCGCAAGCACCAGGCGGCCAACGACGTCGTACGCGTGCTGCACACCGAGGACGGCCGGGTGCACAAGCTGGCCACCAAGGCGTGGGCCGACGTGATCAAGACCGGTGAGAAGAACGGCTTCCGCAACGCGCAGGCGTCCGTCCTCGCGCCCACCGGCACCATCGGCTTCATGATGGACTGCGACACCACCGGCATCGAGCCCGACTTCTCGCTGGTGAAGTTCAAGAAGCTCGTCGGCGGCGGCTCCATGCAGATCGTCAACCAGACGATCCCGCGGGCCCTGAAGAAGATGGGCTACCAGGAGGAGCAGATCGAGGCGATCGTCGCCTACATCGCCGAGCACGGCCACGTCGTCGACGCCCCGGGCCTCAAGACCGAGCACTACGAGATCTTCGACACCGCGATGGGAGCCCGCTCGCTCAAGCCGATGGGCCACGTGCGGATGATGGCGGCCTGCCAGCCGTTCCTGTCCGGCGCGATCTCCAAGACGGTCAACCTGCCGGAGTCGGCGACGGTCGAGGAGATCGAGGACGTCTACCTGCAGTCCTGGAAGCTCGGCCTCAAGGCGACGGCGATCTACCGCGACAACTGCAAGGTCGGCCAGCCGCTGTCCGACGGTGGCGGCAAGGCCAAGAAGGACGCCGCCGACGCCAAGGACGCTGCCGACGCCGCCGCGACCAAGGTCGTGGAGAAGGTCGTCTACGCCCCGGTCCGCAAGCGCCTGCCCAAGTCGCGCGTCTCCCGCACGACGTCGTTCACCGTCGGCGGTGCCGAGGGCTACATGACCTCCGGTGCCCACGACGACGGCCAGCTCGGCGAGGTCTTCCTCAAGCTCGGCAAGCAGGGCTCGACCCTCGCCGGCGTCATGGATGCCTTCTCGATCGCGGTGTCGATCGGCCTGCAGTACGGCGTCCCGCTGGAGACCTACGTCTCGAAGTTCACCAACCTGCGCTTCGAGCCCGCCGGCCTCACCGACGACCCCGACGTGCGGATGTCGCAGTCGATCATGGACTACATCTTCCGCCGCCTCGCCCTGGACTACCTGTCCTTCGAGGAGCGCTCGATGCTCGGCATCTACTCCGCCGAGGAGCGCCAGCGCCACCTCGAGACCGGCTCCTACGAGCCGCTCGTCGAGGAGACCGGCTCGGCGTCCGAGCTCACCTCGCCCGCGTCCTCCTCGGCGTCCGCGGACGTCGTCGAGGTCGAGGACCTCGAGACCAAGGACACCCACGGCTCCGAGGCCCGCGAGGTCCCGGCCCGGGTCACCACGGGCGAGGCGAAGACCACGGCCGAGCTCTTCGAGAAGCTCACCGGCACCGCCGTCGACTCCCCGCTCTGCATGACCTGCGGGACGAAGATGCGCCCGGCCGGCTCGTGCTACGTGTGCGAGGGCTGCGGGTCCACCAGCGGCTGCAGCTGACCTGAGCGGCTAGCGAGCGAGGCCCCGGCGACCGATACGTCGCCGGGGCCTCGCTGTGTCTGGCACGAGCCGGGCCAGGCGGGTCATGAGGCTCGTGGTGGCTGGCACGCCAAGGTGCCCCTAGAACGGCCCCGGCCGGTGCATCAACGCGCGAGAGCGGACGCGTGATTGAAGAAGTCCGTCGGCATCGATGCGTCGAGACGCCAGGTGATCGCGATCGGGCGGTCGCCCGTGTGACTGACGTACGTGGCCGGGCCGAGGAACAGGTACGGCGACGTCCCGAACTCGTCCTTCTGCTCCTGGCGCACGAACAGCAGCACCGTGCTTGATCCGTTGAGGTAGCGCTGTCCACTCTTGGACGTCACGGACGTCGTTGACTGCGATTCCCAGTGGAACAGGTCCCTGGAGATGGGGTAGTCGGCGTACATCGTCGTGGGAGAGTAGTCGGCCTCGGACTTCTTCAGGGTGACGAAGAAGGCGTCGACGTTGAGGTGCTCAAGGTAGAGCACCCCCTCGCGGAAGCTGTTGGGGTTTCGCGGGAAGTCGAGCGCCGGGAGGATTTCTTCACGCTGGTACCTCGCGTGAACCTTGAGCGGAATACCTGTCAGCCCTGGCGGCAGGTCGGACGGGACGTGCCGTGCGGCCTCGTAACTCAGGTCGACAACCGTCGATATCTCGGCGCGTGTCGCCGGCTCTCGGCGCAACACCTCCAAGCCCTCTTCGACGGAGCGGTAACCACCCCCGTCAGACCACAGGGAGAAGTAGAGCATTCGCGCCAGCCGCTGCTCGGCATGCGACATCTCCGAGAAGGGGGCTGCGCCGTCGTCCCAGAGCGCTTTGAGCTGACATACGTCGTGGCGCCCGATCTGGGCCGCCGCGCTCGCGGGGTGCGCGTCGAGGAGTGAGGCCATCGGCAGGCGGCTGGCGACCGCCACAGGCGACGCCGGGCGACGACATCTGCGAGTGGTGTGAGTCAGAGGTGGCGCGGCAGCTCGTCGGCCGCCAACTGCTCGAGGTGCGTCGCCGCGTCCTGGATCGCTGCCTCGGTGCTCGGCGCGCGATCGACGACGGCGTAGGCCGCGTCGATGCCGGCCGCCGCGAGGGCGGGTGGGGTCAGGTGGTTGACCCCGCAGACGGCGACCACTCGCGCACCGGCGGCCCGGGCGAGCCGTGCCACGCCGATCGGGGCCTTGCCGCGCAGCGACTGCTCGTCGAGCGCGCCTTCGCCGACGACGACGAGGTCGGCTCCCGCCAGAGTCTGCTCGAAGCCGACCATCTCGAGGACGAGGTCGATCCCCGGCCGGAGCGTGGCGCCGAGCACAGCCATCGCGGCGAACCCGACGCCGCCCGCTGCTCCGGCGCCGGGCGAGTCGCGGACGTCGCGACCCGTCGCGTGCGCCACCAGGTCGGCGAGGCCGCCCAGGTGCGCATCGAGCTCGGCCACCTGCGCGTCGCTCGCGCCCTTCTGGGGTCCGTACGTCGCCGCTGCGCCCTGCGGGCCGGTGAGCGGGTTGTCGACGTCGCACGCCACCACCACCTCGACCTCCCGCAGCCGCGGGTGGAGCCCGCCCAGGTCGACGGCGGCCAGCGCGGCGAGGGCCCCGCCGCCGTCGCCGATCTCGGCACCCGACTGGTCGAGGAGTCGCACGCCGAGCGCCTGGAGCAGGCCGGCCCCGCCGTCGGTGCACGCGCTGCCGCCGACGCCGAGCACGACGCGTCGCACGCCCGCGTCGAGTGCCGCCGCAATGAGCTCGCCGGTGCCGCGGCTGGTGGCGGTCATCGGCTCCAACCTCCCGGCGGGAAGTCGCACCAGCCCAGACACGTCGGCCATCTCCACGATCGCCGTGCCCGCGAGGTGTGCCCACGCGGTGTCGACCGGCTCGCCGGTCGGCCCGCTCGCGCGGACGCCGACCCTCTCGTAGCCAGCCGCGACGGCGGCGTCGAGCGTCCCGTCGCCGCCGTCGGCGACCGGCGAGACGGCCACCTCGACGTCAACGGCCACGCCCGAGAGTCCGCGCTGGAGCGCGGCGGCGACCTCGGTCGCGGTGAGCGAGCCCTTGAACTTGTCGGGCGCAAGGAGGACGCGGGTCATGGCGCCCAACCTAGGGCGTGCATCGGCGCCCCGCACGCGGACCCCGCACCCGCCGGTTCGGCGGCGACGGGCGCACCGACGACATACGATCGCGCGCATGCAGCCCAGCCCACCCGCAGGTCACGACCGCGGCAAGCAGATGCAGCCCGGCCTGCCAGCAGTCCCCGACAGCCGCAGGCCGCTGAGGTGGCTGTGGGTGTTCCCCGCCTTCTCGATGGGCCTGTTGTCGGTGGTGCCGCTGATCGCCATCGCGGCGAGGGCGAGGACGCGGCAGGCATGGACGTGGGCTGCCGGGCTCGGAGTGGCATGGTTCCTGGGCTTCGTGCTCGTCGGCACCAACGAACAAGATGATCCGTCCTCCGACCTCGGCCTCGCGCTCTACCTCGTCGGGTGGATCGGCTCCGTCGTCTACGCCCTCGTCATGGGATTGAAGGTCGCGTGGCCTCCTCGGGGGAGCCACGTGCCGGTGGGTCCGCCCCTTCCGTCGTACGACCCCAACGCGGCCGCGGTGGCCCACGTGCAGGCCGAGCGCCTCAAGCGCGAGGACGCGCGGGCCATCGCGAGGCGCGATCCCGCCATGGCCAGGGACCTGCGGATCGGTCGACCCGACCTGCCCCGGCAGTACGACGACGGAGGACTGGTCGACGTCAACAGTGCACCCGCCGAGGTCCTGCGACACTCGCTCGGGCTCACTCCCGCGCAGGCCACGAGCATCGTCGAGACGCGTCAGCAGCTGACCAGGTTCGAGCATCCCGAGGACCTGATGAACCTCGCCGGCCTCGAGCCCCCCACCTTCGACAGCGTGAAGGACCGCATCATCCTGCTGTGACGAGGTGAGCAGCTGACGGTGGGTGGACCCGCGCTCAGCCCACCTCGCGCGCGAGCCGCGCGACTGCCTCGGCCACCCGCCGACCGAACATGACCGCGTCGTTGTGGTCGGCCCCCTCGAACACGACGCGCTCGACGAGGGCGGGCGTGCCGTCGGCGACCCGCGCGCTGAGCTCGGTCGGCACCACGCTGTCGCGGTCGCCGTAGATCACGGTGACGGGGACGTCGCTGGCGGCCAGCGGCTCGAGCACGGGGAACCGGTCGCGGAGCAGTGTGCGCACGGGCAGCCACGGGTAGTGGTGGCGACCGACGTCCGCGAGCTCGGTGAACGGAGACCGCAGCACGATGCCGGCCGGACGGTGCCGCTGCTGGAGGCCTGCGACCACGCCGGTGCCCAGCGACTCACCGAAGAAGATCGTGCGGTCGAGCGGATGGCCGAGGTCGTCCAGGGCGCGCACCGCGGCGTCGGCGTCTGCGGCCAGTCCCTTCTCGCTCGGACTGCCGGGGTTGGCGCCGTAGCCGCGGTAGTCGACCAGGAGCACGCTGAATCCACGATCGCTCAGCTGCCGCGCGAGACCGGCGCGTCCGGCGCGGTTGCCACCGTTGCCCGGCGCCACCAGCACTGCCATCCCGGTGTCGCTCGCGGCAGCGGCCGCGACGTACCACGCACCCAGCTCGAGCCCGTCGGACGTCTGGAGGGTGACGTCGCGGGCGCCGGGGAGCACCTCGTCCGCAGGCGGCACGTCACTCGCGTCGGGGAAGTAGATCAGCTGCCGCTGCAGTCCCCAGACGGCCGCCAGGGCCAGCCCGGCGACGAGCAGCACGACCACGAGCGCCATGAGGATCCTCCTGCCGAGACGACGGGTCATCGGGTCAGAGCCCGCTGAGGTCCGGCGGCACGTCGACCGAGTGGGCCTGCAGGACCTCGAGCGGTACGACGTCGAGCGCGCGCTCGGACGTCGCCGACAGCACGACGGGCGCTGCCACCCCCGCGTCGTACGCCTGGAGCCAGCGCACCGCGACGACGCACCAGCGGTCGCCCGGGACGAGGCCGGGGAAGTGCCACTCGGGATGCGGGGTGGACAGGTCGTTGCCGACGGAGGCCTGGTGGGCCAGGAACTCCTCGGTCATCACCGCGCACAAGGCGTGCAGGCCGACGTCCTGCTGGCCCACCGTGCAGGTGCCGTCGCGGTGGAAGCCGGTGAGGGGGTCGGTGCCACAGGATTCCAGGTCGCCGCCGAGGACGTTGCGCTCCGTCATGGGGAGATCATCGCGCTCGTGACCTGACGAGCGCCCGAGGCGGGCGCGGTGGTTGGGTTGCGCCATGAGTGGTGAGCAGCTGCGCGAGCGGGAGATCACGGCCGCGACGTCCCTGACGAACGCCGACGGGCGCCTCAACCGCGAGGCGGTCGGCTGGATCCGGACGCCGCTGATCGCCACCGACGGGATCGGGCGCGGTCGGTTCGGGCGTGGCCGCAACAAGCGCTGGGAGTACTGGGGCGTCACCACCCCGACCCACGTGGTCGCGCTCGTCCTCTCCGACATCGACTACGCCGCGGTGCACAGCATCTGGGTGCTCGACCGCCGCACCGGCGAGGAGGTCAGCCACGACGCCATCGGCGTGCTCGGGCGCAGCGCGACCCTGCCCGGCACCCTCGGCGGCGGCCCGGCCCGCGCGCGCACCAGGAAGGTGAGCATCGACCTCGACGAGGTCGACGGCGGCACCCGGCTCCGCGCCTCGGGCGCGCGGGTGCGCGTCGACATCACCGCCGAGCGCCCGCCCGGCCACGAGAGCCTGGGCGTCGTCGTGCCGTGGTCGGACCGGCTCTTCCAGTACACCGTCAAGGACGTCGCGCGTCCTGCCGTCGGCACGGTGTGGGTCGACGGCGAGCAGTACGACGTCCCCGCGGGCGAGTCGTGGGCGGTGCTCGACCACGGGCGCGGACGCTGGCCGTACTCGATGCACTGGAACTGGGGCGCCGGCTCGGGCCGCACCGACGGGCGCGTGGTCGGCCTCCAGGTCGGGGCGAAGTGGACCGCCGGCACGGGCATGTGTGAGAACGCGCTGGTCGTCGACGGCCGCCTGAGCAAGATCAGCGAGGAGCTCGACTGGCGCTACGACACCGACGACTGGATGGCGCCGTGGCGGGTGGTCGGCGAGGCCGCCGACCTCACCTTCACGCCGTTCCACCTCAAGCGCTCAGTGACCGACCTCAAGGTCTTCTCCTCGCGCACCCACCAGTGCTTCGGCCACTGGTCGGGGGACGTGCGCGACGAGGCGGGGGAGCGGATCCGCCTGGCCGACGTGGTGGGCTGGGCCGAGGACGTCCGCAACCGCTGGTGAGCCGCACCGCGGCTCAGCCGCGTCGCGCCGCCACCTTCGCGGCAGCCTCGTCGCGGCGCTCGACGAAGCGGGCGGCCTCGTCGTCGAGGGCGGCGACGGCCGCGGCCAGCTCGTCGCGGGCCGCCTCGCCGTCGGCGTCCAGGTCGGTCAGGTCCCACACCCCCCACTGCCGCAGCAGCGGGGTGACGATGTCGTCGTGGTGGATGCGCAGGTCGTAGATGCCGGCCTTGGCCATCTGCACGGCCTTGCGGGAGAAGCCCGGGATGACGCTGCCCGGCATCTCGAAGCCGACGACCTCCTCGGTGATCGCGCGCATCGTCTGGCTGGGCGTGAGCTCGAGGGCGGCGGTGACGAGGTTGCGGTAGAAGATCATGTGGAGGTTCTCGTCCTTGGCCACGCGGGCGAGCAGCCGGTCGGCGATCGGCTCCTCGGTGTAGCGGCCCGTGTTGCGGTGCGAGACCCGGGTGGCGAGCTCCTGGAAGGACACGTAGGCGCACACGTTGAGCAGCGGCTTGTCCATCGCCTCGTAGCCGGTCTCCATCGTCTCCATCCGCGCGCGCTCGAGCTCGACGGGGTCGACGCCACGAGTGACGAGCAGGTAGTCGCGGATGCAGAACGCGTGGCGGCCCTCCTCGGCCGTCCACCGGTTGACCCACGTGCCCCACGCGCTGTCGCGGCCGAACGCGCGGTCGATCTCGCGGTGGTAGCTCGGCAGGTTGTCCTCGGTGAGCAGGTTGACCTCGAGAGCCGTGCGGGCGACCGGGGAGAGCTGCGACTGCGCCACCTCCCACGGGTCGCCGCCGAGGTCGGCGAAGTCGCGGCCCAGGCTCCACGGGACGTACTCGTGGGGCATCCACTCGTCGGCCATCGACAGGTGGCGGTTGAGGTTGTCCTCGACCACCGGCTCGAGCTCGGTCAGCAGCTGGGTGCTCTCGAGTGCGGCCATGCCATCTCCCTCGTCGTGCGGGCGCGAGGACGGGCGGCCTCACCCTCCCTGCCTACACCCGCCGGCGGTCGCTGGACAGGGGGAAGGAACAGGGTGGCGCGAATTACTTGCGCGAGTTAGTTTTTATCCATGCAGGTAACCCACCGGTCGGTCACGTCGGAGGCCCGTCGCGCGCAGGTGCTGGAGGCGACGATCGCCGTCGTCGCCGAGGAGGGCTTCGCCCGCGCGTCGTTCGCGCGGATCGCCGCGCGCGCCGGCCTCTCCAGCACCCGGCTGATCAGCTATCACTTCGCGGGCAAGGACGAGCTGGTCGCCGCGCTGGTCGAGCACGTGGTCGCCGGGCTCGGCGCGTACGTCGGCCCACTGGTCATGCGGCAGGACACGGCCCGCGGCCGTCTGCGGGCCTACATCGAGGGCGTCGTCGGCTACGCCGACACCCACCGCGCACCGATGGCCGCGCTGCTCCAGGTGGTCGTGTCCGGCGCCTGGGGGCAGGGCACCCCGGCGCCGAGCGACGTCAGCCACCTCGAGCGGATCCTGCGAGACGGCCAGGAGCGGGGGGAGATGCGCAGCTTCGACCCGCACGTCGTCGCGAGCACGGTCCAGCGCGCGGTCGAGGGCGTCCCGTTCCAGCTGCAGGCCGACCCCGACCTCGACTGCACCGCGTACGCCGCCGAGCTGGTCGAGCTCTTCGACCGCGCCACCAGGGCCGACCCGTGACGCTCCTCCGGCCGCTCCTCGGCATCATCGGCTCCACCGCGCTCTACTACCTGATGCGCCAGGCCGGCGTCGGCGTCTACGCCGCCCTCGTGGTCGGCGCGGTGCTGTCGCTCGTGCCGGCCTGCCTCGCGCTGCTGCGCGGCCACCGGCCCAGCGGGCTCGAGGCGTTCTTCACCGTCCTGCTCTTCGCGAGCCTCGCGATCTCGTTGGTGCCCGGCGACGAGCGGTTCCTGCTCGCCAAGGACGCCCTCGTCACCGGTGGCGTCGGCTTCTGGTTCCTCGCCAGCCTGTGGTGGGCCGAGCGCCCGCTCGCCTACCAGTTCGCCAGACCGATGGCCGAGGGCCGCTTCGGCTGGCCGCGCGACTGGGAGGGACTGTGGGAGCGCGAGGCGTGGTTCCGGCGGATGTGGCGCACCTCGAGCACGCTGTGGGCGGCCGGCACGCTCCTCGACGCGGTCGCCCGGGTGGTGATGGCCTACACGCTCCCGGCCGACGCCGTGCCCGGGCTCAACCTCGCGATGTACGTCGCCACGGCGGTGGTGCTCAACGTCGCCACGACCGTGGTCTACGTGCGCGCCGGCGCCGTGGGACGCCGCTATCGGCACCGGACGACGGCGGGTTAGGAGCCCACCGAGTCCGGCAGGCGTCGCCGCACACGTACCGATCTGTCCACCCGGAGCGGTAGGAGGGCGAGCACCCTGCCGGGAGCATCGGCGCTGTGACGCCCCGCCGGGGCCCGACCAGAGGAGTGCGCATGTTCCGAGGCTTCGCCACCATCAGCTTCTTCGCCGACGACCTGGGTGCGGCGAGCGCCTGGTACGCCGAGCTGCTCGGCGTGCAGCCCTACTACTCGTTCCCGCCGGCTCCGGCAGAGCCGGCCTACGTGGAGTTCCGGGTGGGCGACGACGAGGACGAGCTGGGGATCATCGACCGCAGGTACGCCCCGGGCTCTGCCGGGGACGGGCCGGGCGGCGCGGTGATGTTCTGGCACGTCGACGACCTCCCCGGCACCCTCGCCACCCTCCTGCGCATGGGCGCCGCCGAGCACGAGCCGCTCACCGAGCGCGAGGCCGGCTTCGCGACCGCCTCGGTGGTCGACCCGTTCGGCAACGTGCTGGGCGTGATGCACAACCCGCACTACCTCGAGGTGCTGGCGCGACGCGACCCGTGACGGACCCGGGCGGGGCATGGGGCCGAACGACGTGCGCAGTGTGCGCAACTCAGTTGCGCAGACCTCTTGATTGTGACGGCCGTCACAGTCGAGGATGAGCCGCAGCCCCGACCGTTGGACCCCGGCCCCTGGAGGCTCTCGATGGACCTGCAACTGCTCCTCGCCCTCGTGCTCGGCATCGCGACGATCATCTTCCTGGTCCTGCGCACCAGGATCGACGCCTTCGTCGCGCTGCTGATCGCCGCGCTGGTGACCGGATTCGTGGCCGGCTCGCCGGCCCTCGACACGATCACCTCGATGACCACGGGCTTCGGCAACACCCTGGCCTCGATCGGCATCGTGATCGGCCTAGGGGTCGCGATCGGCAAGATCCTCGAGGTGTCCGGAGCCGCTGACACGCTGGCCAGGACCTTCGTCAAGGCGCTGGGACGCGGCCGCGAGCACTGGGCCATGGCGGGCACCGGGGCGGTCGTCTCGATCCCGGTGTTCTGCGACTCGGGCTACGTCATCATGAACCCGCTCGCGCGCTCGATCGCGCGCCGGATCAACGGGCGCTACGTCACCCTGGCGCTGGCGCTCGGGTGCGGCATGACCCTGACGCACCACCTCGTGCCGCCGACGCCCGGACCGCTGGGCGTGGCCGGCATCCTCGGGGCCGACCTCGGCGGGCTGATCCTGGCCGGCCTCGTCTTCACGATCCTCCTGCTGCCGATCGTCATCCTCTATGCCGCGTGGATGGGGCCCAAGCTCGAGAGCGAGCTCAACGAGGGGGTCCGTGAGGCGGTCTACGGCCGGGTCCCGGCCCACGCCTCGCCGCGCTCCGGCGGCACCTCGACGACCACCGTGGACGGGCCGGGGGACGGTGCCGAGAGCCCGATGGTGGACGAGGCTCCCGTGCACCAGCTCGGTGAGCCGCCGGAGGGCGGGAAGCCGCACACCATCTCGTTCGGTCTGGCCGCCCTCCCGCTGCTCGTGCCCCTGCTGCTGATCGTGCTCAACACGGTGGCCGCCGCCGTCGACCGCAACAGCCAGGGGGCGCTCGGCCCCGACGACGAGTACACGCCCTCGCAGTGGGCCGAGGTGCTGGCGTTCATCGGCAACCCCGTCGTCGCGCTGATCATCGGCATCGTGCTCGCCGTCTACGTCCTGCTCCCGCGCTGGACCCCGCGCAAGCAGGTCCACAGCTGGATGGCGGAGGCTGCGGCGTCCGCCGGCCTGATCATCCTGATCACCGGCGCCGGCGGCGCCCTCGGCCAGGTGCTCCGCGACTCCGGCGTGGGTGACGCGCTGGCGGAGGCGATCGCCGACCTCAGCCTGCCCGGCGTGCTCGTGCCCTACCTCATCGCAAGCCTGGTCCGGGTCGCCCAGGGCTCCGGCACGGTCGCGATGATCACCGCGGCGTCGGTGAGTGCCCCGCTCGTGGTGGGCCTGGACCTGTCCCCGCTCGCCGCCGCGCTGGCGTGCTGCGCCGGGTCGATGGTGTTCAGCTACTTCAACGACTCCTACTTCTGGGTCGTCACCCGGTTCACCGGTCTCGAGGGCACCGCGGCCCTGCGCGGCTGGTCCGGCATCACGACCGCCGTCTGGCTCGGCTCGCTGCCGCTGGTGCTCGTCGCGGGCGCGGTCCTGTGAGATGGCAGGAGTGCTCGTCGTCGCCGACGACCTGACCGGGGCGAACGCCTGCGCGGCCGGGTTCGCCCGGGCCGGGTTCCGCGCCGCCACCGCGAGCGCCGGCGAGCACGCGGACGTCGTCGCCGAGATGGTGTCGCGCTTCGACGCCGTCGTGGCCACCACCGACAGCCGCCACCTCGACCCGGCCAGGGCGCGCGAGCGCGTCGGCCGGGTGGTCCGCGCCGGCTGGCCGGCCCGGTTGGTCTGCAACCGCATCGACACCACCCTGCGCGGCCACGTCGGTGCGACCACGCGCGAGGTGCTCGAGCGCGTCCGCGAGCTGACCGGCGCGCAGGTCGCGGTGCTCTGCGCACCGGCCCATCCCGAAGCGTCCCGGCAGACGATCGGCGCGATGCAGCTGCTCGACGGGCGGCGGCTCGAGGACACCGAGGTGGCGCGCGACGCCCGCAGCCCCGTGCGTACGTCGAGCGTCGTCGCGCTGCTCACCGACCAGGCCGACCTCCGCGTGGTCGCGGTGCACCTCGAGGACGTCACCGGCGATCTCGACGCGCTCGCCCGCACGATCCGCCGGCACCTCGACGAGGGGGCGGAGGTGATCGTCGCCGACGCCACGACGACCGACCACCTCGACCGGGTCGCCACGGCGGCGGTCGCTGCGACCGCCGGCACGGACACGGTGTGGACGACCACCGACCCGGGGCCGGCGTCCGTGGCGCTCGCCCGGGCGATGGGGCTGGCCGACGACGTCCCCGGCGCGCCGCTGCTCTGCCTCTCCGGGTCCGCCACCGAGCTGACCCGGCTCCAGCTGCGCCAGCTCGTCACCGAGCGCGGCGCCCGCGCCCTGCGTACGCCCGGGGCGCACGCCGTTCCCGACGTCGACGCGACCGCCGAGCTGCTCGCCGACGCGCTGGCCGGGGCCGGCGCCGACGGCATCGTCGTGCTCGCCACCGTCCTCGACGAGTCGGACCTTTGGTCGCCGACACCGGAGGAGGCGACGCAGATCCCGCTCGCCCTGGCCCGCGCGGCCCGCCGGGCGCTGGAGTCGCACCGCGTGGACGGCGTCTTCGCCACCGGGGGCGACGTGACCGCCGCCCTCCTCGCCGAGCTGGGGTCGCACGGCCTCGAGGTGGCCGACGAGGTGGAGCCGCTGGCGGTCTCCGGCTCGTTGGTCGGCGGGCCGTGGGACGGTATGCAGGTGGTGACCAAGGGCGGCCTCATCGGCGACGCCGGCACCACGGTCGCCTGCCTCGACCACCTCCGCACGCAGGTCGACGCCCACCGCCGGCAGGTCACCGCGGCCGAGTCGCGCGAGCGCCGCTGACGCCACAGCACCCCCCGATCCCGCACAGCAGGCCTGCAGAGAAGGAGAGCCACCATGACCCGACACGTACTCGCCCTGACCCTCGGCGACCCGGTGGGCATCGGCCCGGAGATCACCGCGAAGACCCTCGTCGACCAGGCCGGTGCGAGCGACCACCACGGTGTGGCCGTGGGCGACCCCGCCGCGCTCCGTCGCGGCGCGGAGGCGATGGGGCTCGACGTCGAGGTGCGGGTCGTCGACGCCTTCGACGTCGAGCCCGTCGAGGGCGTCATCGACTGCTACGACACCGGCGTGCTGGGCGACGACGTGCCCGAGTGGGGCGTCGTCGACAAGCGCGCCGGCCTCGCGGCCGTGACGTCGATCGAGGTCGCCACCCAGGCCGCGATGGACCGCAAGGTCGCCGGCATCGTCACCGGCCCGATCAACAAGGAGGCGATCTGGGCGGCGGGCTCGGAGCACCTCGGGCACACCGAGATGCTCGGCGCGCTGACCGGCGTGACAAAGCAGGACACCATGTTCGTGGTGCGCAACGACGCAGCCGGCGGGCACCACCTGCGGATCTTCTTCACGACCCGGCACGTGTCGCTGCGCAAGGCGCTCGACCAGATCACCCGTGAGTCGGTGGGGGAGTCGATCGTCAAGGCCCACACTGCGCTGAAGGTCTTCGGCGTCGAGGAGCCGCGCCTGGCGATCGCGGCGATCAATCCGCACGGCGGCGAGAACGGGGCCTTCGGCGACGAGGAGATCGTCCACCTGGCGCCGGCCGTCGAGGATGCGCGGGCCAACGGGATCGAGGTGTCCGGCCCCGTCCCCGCCGACTCGGTCTTCCACCAGGGTCTCGTCGGCAGGTACGACGGCGTCCTGTCGCACTTCCACGACCAGGGCCACATCCCCGCCAAGACCTTTGACTTCGACGGCACGATCTCGGTGACGGTGGGGCTGCCGATCCTGCGGACCTCGGTCGACCACGGCACCGCCTTCGACATCGCCGGCACCGGCAAGGCCGGGCACGGCACGATGCTCTCGGCCTACCTGGCAGCGGTCGACTACGCGCCCTACGTCGACAACATCCGATCGACCTACGGCTCCTGAGCACAGGCGCCCGGCAGGAGGACCGTGGCTCGCGACACCCGAGTGCGACGCGCGACGCAGGAGCGCCACGACGCGGTGGTCGCCCTCGTCCGCGAGGGCGTGGACAGCGTCGAGGTGCTGGCCGAGCGGCTCGGCGTCTCCGCCTCGACGGTCCGCCGCGACCTCGCGACCCTGCAGCGCGACGGACGGCTCGCCCGGACGTACGGCGGTGCGCTGGCGCGCGACGTGTTCCACGAGCGGTCCTTCCTCGAGAGCGAGCGCCTCAACCTCGCCGCCAAGTCGGCCATCGCCGCGACGGCGGTCGACCTGGTGCCGGCCGGGGGAACGGTGTTCGTCGACGCCGGGACCACCTGCCTGGCGCTCGCGCAGCTGCTGGAGGACCGCGGCCCGATGACGGTCGTCACGCGCGGCCTCGAGGCCGCGCTGCTGCTGTCGCGGGCCGAGGACGTCGACGTGGTGGTTGTCGGCGGACGCGTGCAGCCGCTCAGCCACGGCGTTCTCGGCCCGCTGTCGGCGTTGGCGCTGGACCGCTACCAGTTCGACGTGGCCTTCCTGGGCGCCGATGCCGTCGACCCGCTGCGGGGGCTGGGGGAGCCGACCGTCGACGAGACGTGGATCAAGGAGCGTGCCGCGGCGGTCGCCGACCAGGTCGTGCTGCTGGCCGATGCGTCCAAGCTCGGGCAGCCGGCGCCGACCTGGCTGCCGGTCGAGCCGTCGTGGACCGTGGTGATCGACGCCTCCGCGTCGGACGCCGCGATCGCCCAGCTCCGCGAGCGGGGGGTGCGGGTGCTGATCGCGTGAGGTCCCGCGCCACGAGTCCTTCGAAAAGGCAGCGCGACCTCGGTAAAATGTGATATCACTTTGCCATCACATTCTGACGGAGGGTGCACATGAGCGGTGAGCAGCAGGTCAAGGACGCCGGACACGTCGACGAGTCGGAGGGCGGGGCTCCCGCCGGCCGGCCGGTCGGGCACGAGGGCACGCGGGTGGACGTCACGGAGCGCGTGGCGTGGTCGATCGACGGCTTCGCGGGCCTCGCGGTCTCGCTGGTGCTGATCGGGCTCGGCACCTGGCTCTTCGTGCTCGGCGTCATCGACGCCGACGCCGGGCGCGGCGGCATCGGCCAGATCCTCGGCGGATCGACCGTGGTGCTCCTCGGGCTGGTGCTCTCCGCGTCGCTGACGATCGTGGCGCCGGGGCAGACGCGGGTCGTGCAGTTCTTCGGCCGCTACGTCGGCACGGTGCGCAAGCCCGGCCTGCGGATGCTCGTGCCCCTCACCACGCGCCGCAACGTCTCGGTGCGCGTGCACAACTTCGAGACCCACGAGCTCAAGGTCAACGACGCCGACGGCAACCCGATCAACATCGCCGCGATCGTCGTGTGGCAGGTCGCCGACACGGCCCGGGCCACCTTCGCGGTCGAGGACTACGAGGACTTCGTGGCGGTGCAGGCCGAGTCCGCGCTGCGCCACGTGGCGATGAGCCACCCCTACGACCACGCCGCCAACGAGGTGACCCTCCGCGGCGACACCGAGATCATCTCCGGCGAGCTGGCCGCCGAGGTCGCCGCCCGCATCGCGCTGGCCGGCCTCGAGGTCATCGAGGTGCGCATCTCCGCCCTCGCCTACGCCCCCGAGATCGCCCAGGCGATGCTCCAGCGCCAGCAGGCGTCGGCCGTCATCGCCGCGCGCGAGAAGATCGTCGAGGGCGCGGTCGGCATGGTCGAGAGCGCCCTCGAGCAGCTCGAGAGGAAGGACATCGTCGACCTCGACGCCGAGCGCAAGGCGGCCATGGTGTCCAACCTGCTGGTGGTGCTCTGCTCCGAGCGGGGCACGACGCCCGTGGTCAACGCCGGGTCGCTCTACACCTGACCGGGCCGCGGCCATGGGCGAGGAGACGGAGCCGGAGGCTCCCCGACGAGGTCCCGAGCGCAAGCCGGTGCTGGTGCGCCTGGACCCCGCTGTGCACGCCGCCCTCCAGCGCTGGGCGGCCGACGAGCTGCGCAGCGTCAACGCCCAGGTCGAGATGGTGATCCGGGACGCGCTCCGGGCCGCCGGCCGTGCTCCCCGCGACGCCGGCCCGGTGCCCCGGCGCGGCCGCCCGCCCAAGGGCTCGCAGGACTGAGGCTCGCCGTGGGGACGCGCGACGTCCCCGCGGTCAGAGGTCGTCCGGATCGACGACGAGGTCCGCAGCGGGTCGGGTCGCGGCGACCAGGTCGGCGTTCGGCTCGTCCACCCGCTCGACCCAGGCGCGGGCGGCGTCGGGGCTCTTGCCGAACTGCTCGTGGCGCCGGACCAGCCGCTCACGTCGTACGAGCGGGTCCACGTCGACGTACCACGCCTCAGCGAGCAGCGGGCGTACGCGCTCCCACCCGCCGTCGGGCAGCAGGAGGTAGTTGCCCTCGGTGACCACCAGTCGCGCCGACGGCTCGATCGCGATCGCCGCCGCGACCGGCTGCTCGAGGTCTCGCTCGAAGCCCGGCACGAAGAGGGTGCGGTCGGGCTCGTCGTACAGCCGGCGCAGGGCGGTGACATAGCCGTCGGCGTCGAAGGTGTCCGGCGCCCCCTTGCGGTCGCGCCGGCCCAGCCGGTCGAGCTGGACGTCGGCGAGGTGGAAGCCGTCCATCGGCAGGTGCGCGACGGCCTCCGGGCCGAGCTCCGCACGCAGTCGCCCCACCAGCGTCTCGGCGAGCGTCGTCTTGCCGGCACCGGGCGGCCCCGCGATGCCCAGCAGGGCGCGGCCGGGCCGGTCGAGGAGGTGCGCGGCGCGCTCGACGAGGGCGGACAGCGAGGGGGTCTGCGGCGGCGTACGCCGGTCGTGGTCCGCCGCGTGGTCCATGCCGTGGAGCGTAGTGGGCGCAGATCCCACCCACCGCCCGACCGAGATCGTCAGTCGTCCATCCGGGCGCGGCGTGCGGCCAGCGTCGTCCGCGCGAGGATGTCGTAGTGGTCCGGTGGCAGCTGGAGTGCCTGTCGCACCCGCCATCGCCCGAGCAGCGCGTATTGCTCGCCGGGCTCGGGCAGGTGCTGGTGGGGGTCGAGGTCACGAAGCCCGATGGTGAACCAGCGCATCGCCTCGCGCAGACGCCCGTCCTCCTCGAGGGCGTCGGCGACGCGCTCGATTGCCTCGGCGGGCAGGACGGCACCGCGCCGACGGAGCTCCTGGAGAAGTGGGCCGGCCTCGTCGCCGCGACCGCCCTCGATGAGGAAGGCGACCCGCATGGCCTGCACGACGTGGCCATCGTCGTCGGAGACGGGGCCTGCCTGGTCGAGCGTCGCGAGTGCTGCGTCGACGTCTCCTCGCATGGCCTGGTGGTCCGCGATCACCTGCAGCACGTCGAGCCGGCCGGGGTCTCCGACGGCCATCTCGGACAACAGCTCGGTCGCAGGTCCGAGGGTCTCGACCCGGGGATCGAACTCCCACGAGTCGATCAGGTCGTGCACTACGTCCAGGGAGAGAGGAGAGCGGCCAGTGTCGCGCATGTGTGCAGTCTGCCGGTGACAACCGTGCGTGCGCCCGCGCGGCTCGCGGACCACTACCGGAGACCGACGACGTCGGCGGGCATCGGACGGATCGCGCCACGGGTGGCGAGGTGCACGACCTCGCACGGGGCGTGTCCACAGATCCGGGCGGACGTCTTGTGGCGCCTGCCGACGCAGGCCCTGGCTCGGAGGCATGTCCCACGAGGTGACGCTCGAGCGGTCAGTCGCGCTCCCACGGCGCCTCGTCGCCCAGCTTGTCGTAGTACTTGGCGAGGTGGCTCTTGACGCGGTCGACGTCCTTGGTCGGCAGGTCGACCCCGCCGCGGCCGCCCGACATCACGTTGCCGGCCGCCATCACACCGCGTGGCACGGCGCGCAGCCGGCCGTCGACCACGTCGGCGATCAGCAGCTTGTAGGCGGTGAAGTTGTCCTTCTTGTCCGCGTCGTACCAGACGTGGGCGTCGCGATACTTCTCGTTGGGCTCGTCCTCGGCGCCCGCCCACTCGCGCACCCGCTTCTCGGCGGCGTCACCGTCCCACTCGCGGTCGCGGTCGGCCAGCGGCAGGTCCTGGAAGCTCGACACAGCCATGCCTCCCACGGTGCTCCGTCGCTGTCGGGAGCAGCCACACCCCGAGGGACGGGCGTACGGTCTGGCCATGGCAGACCTCGAGACGACGCTGCGCCCCTTCGTGGACTCCGGCGCCGTTCCCGGCCTCGTCGCCGTCCTCGCGCGCGGCGACGACGTGGAGGTGGTCACCCTCGGCGTCCAGGGCGGGAGCGGTGCACCGATGGCCCGCGACTCGATCTTCCGGGGCGCCTCCATCATCAAGCCGTTGACCGCCGCGCTCACGATGACGCTGGTCGAGGACGGACGCGTCGACCTCGACGCCCCGGTCGCCGACCTGCTCCCCGAGCTCGCCGAGCCGCGGGTGCTGCGCACGCTCGAGAGCCGACTGGACGACACGGTCACGTGCGAGCGGCCCGTCACTGCCCGGCACCTGCTCACCGGGACGGCGGGCCACGGCTTCTGCACCTGGGAGTCGGCGGTCACGCCGCTGCTGATGGAGCGGTTGCACCAGGCGGCGGACGACATCCACGAGGTGCCGGCGCCCGACGAGTGGATGCGACGGCTCGCCGAGATCCCGCTCATGCACCAGCCGGGTGAGGGCTGGACCTACAACGCCTCCTACGACGTGCTCGGCGTCCTCCTCGCCCGAACTGCCGGCCAGGACCTCGCCGAGCTGATGGCGGAGCGCCTGTTCGAGCCGCTCGGCATGGTCGACACCGGCTTCCACGTGCCGCCCGACACGGTGGACAGGCTCACGACGCTGTACGGCGCCGACGCTCGCGGTGCCCTGGAGGTCCGCGACGAGCCGGACGGGGTCTTCACGCGCCCGCCGGCCTTCCCCTCCGGCTCGGGCGGTCTCGTGACGACGGCCGACGACTGGCTGGCGTTCGGCCGGATGCTGCGGGCCGGGGGAGGGGACGTGCTCAGCGCCGACTCGGTGCGGCAGATGACCACCGACCACACCACGCCCGCGCACCGCGAGCTGGGCGGGTTCTTCCTCGACGGCCAGGGCTGGGGCTTCGGCGGCGGCGTCGACATCGGCCTCGTCGACCCGTGGAGCGTCGTCGGCCGCTACGGCTGGGTCGGCGGCACCGGCACGTCGGCGTACGTGCATCCCGACGGCGTGGTGGCGATCCTCCTCACGCAGGTGGTGCTCGGCTCTCCCGGTGTCGAGGAGCTGCTCCAGGCGTTCTGGACGGCGAGCGCCGATCGGCGCTCGCACGCGTGACGTTCGGCCCTCCCCCCGCTCGCGTGCGTTCCCTAGCGTGGGGGTGACGGGAGGGACCCAGATGAGTGACGACGTGCTGGTGGTGGACTCGCTCGTGCGCCGCTTCGGGGACCTGACGGCGGTCGATGACGTGTCGTTCCGCATCGCGGCGGGCGAGACCTACGGCCTGCTCGGGCCCAACGGGGCGGGCAAGACCACGACGATCTCGATGGCGGCGGGCCTCATCGCGGCCGACGAGGGCACCGTGACCGTCGCCGGCGAGCGGATGACCCCGCGCACCACCGGTCCCAAGCGGCACCTCGGGCTGGTGCCGCAGGAGCTCGCGATCTACCCCGACCTGACCGGTCGCGAGAACCTCATGCTCTTCGGCCGCTTGCAGGGCCTGCGCGGCGCGGCGCTGAAGGCGCGCGTCGAGGAGGTGCTCGAGCTCATCGGCCTGGCCGACCGCGCCAAGGACCGCAGCAAGCACTACAGCGGTGGGATGAAGCGCCGGCTCAACATCGGCGTGGGCCTGCTCAACCGGCCGACCCTGCTGATCCTCGACGAGCCCACCGTGGGCGTCGACCCGCAGTCGCGCAACGCGATCCTGGAGTCGGTGGAGGCGCTGTCGGGCGAGGGGATGGCCGTGCTCTACACGACGCACTACATGGAGGAGGCCGAGCGGCTCTGCGACCGCATCGGCATCATCGACGCCGGCCGGCTGGAGGCCGAGGGCACGCGCGACGAGCTGGTCCGGCTCACCGGTGGCGTCGACACGATCCGGCTCGGCGGCAGCAGCGGTGACCTGGCGGACGCCGCCGAGGAGCTGCGCCGCATCCCCGGTGTCGAGCGCGTCGAGGCGGACCGGCGCTCGGCGTCGCTGACCGTCAAGGACGCCTCGACGCTCGTGGCGCAGGTCGTCGGCACGGCGGCGGCGCACGGCGTCACGCTGGCCGACGTGGAGATCTCGCGACCCGACCTCGAGTCGGTCTTCCTCCACCTCACCGGCAAGGGCCTGCGGGACTAGGGACGACGATGCGCCAGCTCCTCGTGCTCACCGGTGCCGACCTGCTCCAGCGGCTGCGCGACCGGTCGGTCCTGATCTTCGCGCTGGTCGTGCCGCTGGCGCTGATGACGGTCTTCAACCTGGTCTTCGGTGCGGCCGAGGACGTCGACATCGCCCCGGTCACCGTCGCGGTGAGCGCTCCCGCGGCCGACGAGGTCGCGCAGGCGCTGGTCGGGGCGATCCGCTCGCTCGACGACGCCGACGAGCTCGACGTCACCGTCGTCGAGACCGACGACGCGGCCGCCCGGCGACAGGTCGAGGACGGCGACGCCGGGCTGGCGCTGCTCGTCCCCGAGGGCTTCGGGCAGGCGGCCCAGGACGGGAGGCCCGTCACCGTCGACGCCGTGCGGGGCGACGACGCCGGGATCGAGGCCGACGTCGTGCTGTCGGTCGTCGACGGGGTGCTGGACCAGATGGCCGGCGGCGCGGCCACCACCCGCGCGGCCCTGGCCGAGGGCGTGCCGGAGGACGAGGTGGGCGCGCTGGTGGAGGAGGCCACGGCCGACGCCCCGGCGTACGACATCGTGCGCGGCGAGGCGTCCGACGAGCAGCTCGGCGCGGGTGCGGCGTTGGTCGCGGGGCAGGCCGGGCTCTTCCTCCTCTTCACCGTGAGCTTCGGCGTCAGCGGGCTGCTGGTCGACCGGGAGGCCGGAACGCTCGCCCGGCTGCGCTCGATGCCGATCCCGCGGTGGGTGGTGATCGCGTCCAAGGCGCTGGTCAGCTTCGTGCTCGGCGTGGTGTCGACGAGCATCCTGCTGGCGCTGGGCGGCTACCTCTTCGACGCCCACTTCGGCTCGGTCCCGGCCGTCGCGCTGCTCGTGCTCTGCGCGGCCGCGGCCGGGACGTCCGTGATGTTCCTGGTCGTCCGGGTCGCCCGCACCACCGAGCAGGCGGGCATCGCGACCTCGATCGTCGCGCTCGTGCTGGGCATCGGTGGTGGTGCCTTCTTCCCGGTGACCGCGACCGGGCCGCTCTCGCGGGTGCTCGACCTCAACCCGGTCTCGGCGCTGCTGCGCGGGCTCGGCGCCACCTCCGGCGGCGGCGGCATCGCCGACGTCGGGGTGCCGGTGGCGATCATGCTGGGCTTCGCCGTGGCGATGGTGGTCGTCTCCCGTCTCGTCCCCGACCGGGGGGCGTTGTCATGAGGAACGCGCTGACCGTGGCCGGCGCCGAGCTCCGGCTCTTCCTGCGTGACCGCTCCAACCTGTTCTTCGTCTTCGTCTTCCCGCTGCTGCTGGTGCTGATGATCGGCCTGCAGTTCGGCGAGGACGCGACCGCGGGTCGCGTGGCGGTGAGCGGGTCGGAGTCGTCGTTGCGGTCCGCGCTGGTCGGTCAGCTCGAGACCGAGGACGTCGTGGTCAGCGACCCCGGCTGGGACGACGCGCTGGCCCTGCTCGCACGCGGCCGGCTCGACGTGGCCGTGCGCGTCGACGGCGACGCGGTGACGGCGTACGACGCGGGCGGGCCCGTCACGCTGGAGGTCGTGCGCTCGTCGTCGGGCTCTGCCCAGGTCGTCGAGCAGGAGGTGCGCACCGCCGTCGAGGCGCTGCGCTCGCAACGGGCGGAGCAGCTCGCGCTGGAGGCCGCCGGCGTGCCACCCGAGCGGGCCGCGGCGGCGCTCGCGGCCGCCGAGCGCGAGGTCGCCGCCCCGCGTCTGGAGGTGACGAGCGTCGACCGGTTCAGCCAGGAGTTCGACGGGATGGGACAGTTCGAGCTCGGCGCCGCCGGCCAGCTGCTGCTCTTCGTCTTCCTGGCCTGCCTCGGCGGGTCCGCCACCCTCATCCAGGCCCGTCGGCTCGGCGTCGTGTCGCGGATGCTGGCCGGGCCCGTGACGGCCGGCGAGCTGATCGCCGGACAGGTGCTCGGCCGCTGGGCGATCGGCCTGTTCCAGGGTGGCTACCTGATGCTCGCGACCAGCCTGCTCTTCGGCGTCAGCTGGGGCAGCCTCCCGGTCGCGCTGCTCGTGCTGGTGCTCTTCAGCCTCGTTGCCGCGGGTGCCGCGATCCTGCTCGGCACCCTGCTGGAGAACGAGGGGGCGGCCAACGGCGGCGGCATCGGGATCGGGCTGGTCCTCGCGGCGCTGGGCGGGTCGATGTTCCCGCTCGAGCTCTTCCCCGACACGATGCGCACCATCTCCCGCTTCACCCCGCACGCGTGGGCCTACGAGGCGCTCGCCGACGTCCAGCGCCGCGGAGCGGGTCTGGCCGACGTGCTGCCGGAGCTCGGCGTGCTGGCGGGGATGGGGATCCTGCTGGGGGCCCTCGCTGCCTGGTCGCTGCGACGCAGCCTGGCGCGCGCGATGTGAGGATCGCGGCCCGCCGGCACACCCCGAGGGACGGTTGACCGCCTCACTACCGTGGTTCGCATGACTGACGAGGTGAAGCAGGCAGCCATCGAGGCCGCGCAGCGCGTGGTCGACGAGGTCTCCTCCTGGCAGTACAGCGCCGAGGACAGCACCATCGCCGAGCAGCTCGACGAGGGCCTCGCCAAGGCCCAGGTCTCGCTCAGCGCCGACGAGCGCACGCGCATCCTCGCCGAGATCGACGCCATGAAGGACGAGCAGTCCTCGGCGCCACAGGTCCGGTCCGCGGCCGCGGTGGAGTGAGACCATGGACGCGCGAGGAGTGCTGACCGAGGGCTTCGGCCGGATCACCGAGATCTACGACTCGATCGCCGACGGCCTCGACGACGAGACGCTGCACCACCGCCCGGACGGCGTCGGCAACCCCATCGGCTGGCTGCTGTGGCACCTGGCCCGCGTCCAGGACGACCACATCGCCGACCTGGCCGGCGAGCGGCAGCTCTGGGAGCGGTTCCAGGACCGCTTCGGCCTGCCCAACGGCACCGACGACGTCGGGTACGGCCACACCAGCGAGCAGGTCGACGCCCTGCGCATCGAGGACCCGGCCCTGCTCGTGGACTACCACCACGAGGTCACGCTCGCGACCGCGCGCTACCTGCAGACCGTCGACGAGGCGGAGCTCGAGCGGGAGGTCGACCAGAGCTGGGACCCGCCGGTCACCGCCGGCGTACGACTGATCAGCATCCAGGCCGACTGCCTCCAGCACCTGGGGCAGGCGGCCTACGTGAAGGGACTTCTCGGGTCGCGCACCTCCTGACACCCAGGAGATGTCGAGGCCAGCTCCTAACCCGACTAAGGTGGTCGAGTTAGTCGTCAAAGGCCGAAAGGACATCGTCATGCCCTCCTCCCACCGACCGATCAGCATCGACCGCCGGGCCTTCATGGGGCTGGTGGGTGCCGCGGGCATCGCGTACGCCGCGAGCTCCTGCGCCGGGCCCGGCTCGACGTCCGGCGGTGGCGGCACGGCTCCCTCGGGCGGCGCGGCCACCGACACCATCTCGTTCGCCCACTGGCGCGCCGAGGACCAGCAGGTCTTCGACAAGATCATCACCGGCTTCGTGCAGTCCAACGCCGATGCCGGGGTCACGCAGGACATCTCGCCGTCGCAGGACTACCAGTCCAGCGCGATCCAGCGGCTGCGCGGCGGCGAGGTCGGCGACGCGCTCACCGCCTTCCGCGGCGCGCAGTTCGAGGACATGGTCTCCGCCGGCCTCTTCGCCGAGCTCACCGACCAGGACTTCGTCTCCCGCTACAGCGACCGGTTCACCCCTGTGGGCCAGAAGGACGGCACCCAGTACGGCCTGCCCTACCAGGTCGTGTTCCTCATGCCGATCTACAACGTCGACCTCTTCGAGAAGGCCGGCGTGTCCGAGCTCCCGAAGGACTGGGACGGCTTCCTCGCCCTGTGCGAGCAGCTGCGCTCGGCCGACGTCACCCCGATCGCCTGGCCCGGCGGCGACGCCGGCAACGCCGCGCAGCTGTTCAACGCGATGACCATGAACAACGCCCCCTCTGACGACTTCGGCACGAAGATCGAGTCCGGCGACTACAAGTGCACCGACGACTGGTTCCTCAAGACGCTCGGGCAGTACGCCGAGCTCGCGCCCTACATGCAGAAGAACGCGACGGGCAGCGCGCCCGAGCCGCTGCAGCAGCTCTTCACCGAGCAGAAGGTCGGCATGCTGGCCACCGGGAGCTACCACATCGCCGCCACCCGGGCGCTCGGCGCGGAGTTCGCGATGGACCTCATCGCCCCGATCACCACCTCGGCCGACGAGGCGCGCTTCGAGGGGGTGCACAACGCGACGTTCATCCTCGGCGTCAACGGCAGCTCGGACAAGCAGGAGACCGCCGTCGCCTGGCTCGAGCACCTCTCCGACCCCGAGGTCGCCGGCGAGTACGCCAACGGCACCGCCCAGCACGTGGCGGTCGAGGGCGTCGACTACACCAACCCCGACCTCAAGCGGATCGAGCCCTGGCTGTCGAGGAACACCGCCCTCGCCCCGCGCTACCAGTTCCTCGACCTCGACGTGGAGGCCGCGGTCGAGGCGGCGTGCGTCGCCGTGGTGGGCGGCCAGTCGCCGGAGCAGGCCGCCGAGGAGGCTCAGAAGATCGTCGACGAGCAGATCGGATGAGGAAGCCCGACGGGCCGGGTCGCCCACACCCGGCGCTCTACCTCTTCCCCCTGCCCGCGATCGCCCTCTACGTCGTCTTCTTCGTCATCCCGACGGTGCAGGCGGTGCAGTACGCGACCACCGACTGGGACGGCTTCAGCCCCGACTTCGAGCGCGTCGGCGCCGACAACCTGGTCAAGCTCGCGACGGGCGGCGACTCGCTCTTCACCACCGCGCTGACCAACAACCTGAAGTTCCTGCTGGTCGTGGTCGTGCTGCAGACGCTGCTGTCGCTGGGCCTGGCGCTGATGCTGCTGCGCACCACCAAGGCGTCGGTCTTCCTGCGCTCGGTCTACTTCCTGCCCACCATCTTGTCCTCGGTGTCGGTCGCCTTCATCTGGCGCTTCGTCTACGACCCCAACGTCGGGCCGGTCAACCAGGCCCTCGGCGCCATGGGCCTCGAGCAGCTCCAGTCGGGCTTCCTGGGCAACCCCGACCAGGCGATCTACTGGGTGGCGATGACCCAGGTGTGGGCCCACGCGGGGCAGCTGATGGTCATCTTCATCGCCGGCCTGCAGCAGATCCCCGAGGACCTCTACGAGGCCGCCCGCCTCGACGGCGCCGGTCGCTGGCGCCAGTTCCGCCACGTCACCTGGCCGCTCGTCGCGCCGACCACGGCGATCGTCGTCGCCTACACCACCATCCAGTCGTTCAAGGCCTTCGACCTCATCCTGGGCCTCGGCGGCAACCCGCCGCGACGCTCGCTCGACATCCTGTCGACCCGCATCTACACGACGTTCACCAACGGCGAGTTCGGCTATGCCGCGGCCGAGTCGCTGCTCTTCATGGCGATCATCCTCGCCGTCACGTTCCTGCAGCGGCGCGCGCTCAAGCTCACCCAGAGGGGAGCGTGAGCACCCCGTGACCGTCACCCTGGGCCGCCGGGCGCTGCTCGGCTTCTACGCCCTGCTCATCCTGCTGCCGCTGTCGCTCGTCCTCACCGGCAGCTTCAAGACCACGCCCGAGCTCTTCGCCTCGCCGTTCGGCCTGCCCGGCTCGCTGAGCCTCGACAACTTCCGCACCGTGCTGGGCGAGCAGGCGATGTCCACCGCGCTGCGCAACAGCGCGCTCGTCACCGCGGGCGGCGTGGGCCTCACGCTGCTGCTCGCGATCCTGGCGGCGTACGGCATCGCCCGCATCCCGGGGTGGCGCGGGTGGGCGATCCACGGCTTCCTGGTGCTGGGGATGGCCGTGCCGGCGCAGGCCAACATGATCCCGCAGTACGTCCTGTTCGACCAGCTCGGCCTGCTCAACAGCCTGGTCGGCCTGGTGCTGATCGAGACGGTCGTGTGCCTGCCCGTCGCGGTCTTCATCCTCGCCGGCTTCATGCGCACCCTGCCGCCGGAGCTCTACGAGGCATCCGCCCTCGACGGTGCCGGTCCGTGGCGCACCCTGACCTCCGTCGTGCTGCCGCTGTCGCTGCCCTCGATCGCGGCCACCGCGATCTTCCTGGTGGTGATCCAGTGGAACGACCTGCTCTACCCCCTGCTGTTCATCCAGACGCCGGAGAAGCGCACCCTGCCGCTCGCCCTGCTCGACTTCCAGGGCGAGTTCCTCACCAACTACCCGCTGCTCTTCACCGGCGTCCTGGTCGCCTCGGCGCCGCTGGTGATCGCCTACGTGTTCCTCCAGCGCTACTTCGTCGCGGGGCTGACCGCCGGCTCGGTGCGCGGGTGACGGCGAGCGGTTTCGGCGCGGATGCCCGGGTCCCTTGCCTCGAGGAGCATACTTAAGGGTGATGAGCACTTCCGGCCGACGGCCCAAGCACCTCCCCAGCAGCCCCTTCAAGCCCGCTGTCGATCCTGTGGTCGAGGTGTTCGCGGTCGGTGACCGCGTCACCCACGACCTCTACGGCCTCGGCCAGGTGACCCACCTCGACAGCCACGCGGTGACCGTCGACTTCGGGTCGAAGTCCGTGCGGATCGCGCACCCCTACCCCAAGCTGCACCACCTCTGAGGCGCCGCCCGGGGTCGGCGACCGACGCGCGCTGACCTCGTGGAGGCGTCAGCGGCACGGCAGTGAGCCCAGGCGGGCGAGACCCTCGCGGTCGCCGGGACCGAGCTCCACCTGACCTGTGTTGTCGGCGTACATCAGCTCCATCGGCTCGTCGACGTGGCCGAGGCCGACCACGTGGGCCAGCTCGTGGAGCACGATCGCCTCCATGACGCGCGGCTGCTCGGCGACCGCGGCGGGCGTGAAGGCCTCGACGTCCAGCACGACGCTGCCGCTGACGAAGGTCAGGTGTCCGGCCGGCCCGCGCTCGGCGACGGCCCCGCCGACGCCCGCGACCTGGCCGGCGAGGTCGGCGTACTCGGCGTCGTCACCCCATCCGATGACGACCGGGTCCGGTCGGCCGAAGAGCCTCACGCCGCCGGGGAACGGACGCTCCTCGGTCTCGCCCTCGTCGGCGAACGCGAGTCCCGTCGCCGCGCTCACCCGCCTGATCGCCTCGTCGACCAGCCGTCGTCCGCCGGGAGGCTCGCCGGCCGGGTTGATCCGATAGCGGATCTCCGCGCACGGGTCCCAGCCGACCGGGTCGCCGCTCCCTCGCTGCGTCATCGCCCACGTGAACGCACCACCCTGCCCGTCGACGCGGGGAGCGGGCAGCGGCCGCTCGGCCTCCAGCCCGATCGCCCGGCGCACGGTCTCCATCTGCTCGGCCGGATGCCACGCCACCACGGCCGCGAGCATCGCCGCGGTCAGGAGCATTGTCAGCCAGGTCGAGGAGCGGGACACCTGCCCAGTGTGGCCGGTGGGTGGCGACGCGACACGAGATCAGGTCAGCCAGTCACGTGGTCCGGATGCACGAGTGCCTGCAGCCACGTCGAGGGCGGCGCGTCGGGGTCGAGGTCGAGACTCACGGCGGAGTCGGCCGCCACAGGCTTCGCACGGGCAACGTCGATGGGCCACGGCAGCTCGACGAGGCGCGCCTCGGGATGTTGGTCGACGAACTCTCGGTAGGCGTCGCGGCACAGTTGGGCGAAGTCGGACTCCGACCGGTCGTGTCCGAGGCCGGCGAGCGACCAGGCGAACATGAAGAGCGGCAGGACTCCGTTGAAGGTGTACTCCTCCTCAAGCTCCTCAAGCAGGTGCCCGACAGTCGTCGACGTCATAGCAGTGGATTGCCCTCCAGCGGAATCTTGGTCTTCGTGCCATTCTGCGACACGACCACGTACGGACCGTGCGTGACGGGGTCGGGTCGGTTGCCTGGATATCCGTCCATGACACGAATCTGACGGCCCACGTTGTCGGGGTCAAGGAACTTGGTGCCGACCCCCGAACCCGCCGGCTGCGCCTGCCACGACGACAGCAGCGTCCTGACGTCCTCCACGGAGAGTCCGCGTAGGACCTCCGGATCGAATCTCCGGGGGTCTGTGAGGTGGCGGCTGGCTCGCGTGATCCGGTCGGGGAACCAGGCTCCCGGGTGCTTGAGCGTGCCGGCCTCGTCGCGCGCCGGGACCCGGGCGAGGTCGTCGAGCCGCGCCCGGACCGCCGACAGCTCGTCGCGCGCCCGCTCGAGCCTCGCCGCGACCGTCGCCACCCCCGCCCGCAGTGCCGTCAGCAGTGCGTGGAAGCGGGGAGCCAGCGCCCGCACCCGCGCCGCCGCTGCCGCCGCCGCTGCTCCGCCTACCGTCCCGCCGGAGAGGCCGGCGACGAGCACGGAGACCACGGCTCCCTCGACGACCATCTGGGCGACCTCGGCGAGCAGTGCGCGGGTCCGGTCGTGCGTCGCCTCCACCGCAACTGCGTAGTCCTCGCACGCCGTGCCCAGGCTCGCGAGCTGCCACGCGGTGTCGCCGACGACTGCCCCGAGGTCGGCGAGCACGTCGACGGCGAGCGGCACCTCGGGGGAGCGTTGGAGCTCGAGCATGGCGTTCGCGGCATCGACGTGGTCAGCGAGTCCCGCGGTGGATGCGGCGGCGCGTCGCCAGGCCGCCGCGGCCTCGCGCAGCGCCGCCGCGTCGGCGCCCGGCCAGACGAACCCCTCGACCTGGTCGAGGATCCAGGTCTCGACGCGGCCGAGGGACGGATCCTGGGCGCCCAGGCTGGAGGGTGTCGTCGGGGCGTCGATCCGTGCGAACACCTCGTCGTCGAGCCTGCCGCTGCCGTCGTAGGGCACCCCCGCGGCCGCGCTCTCCGCGCGCTCGTGGTGGCCGCGGGTGGCCGCGAGCAGCCGCCCGGCGCCGGCGAAGGCGTGGGTGAGGTCCGCCAACGCCGCCGCGGCCTCGGCGGCGCCGGCGTCGTAGGCCGTCGCGAAGTCGGCGCTCGTCGCGTCGTCGCCCGCCATGCCCGCCGTACTGGCCAGGCGAGCGCCGAGCGCCAAGGTGAGCACCGCAGCGACCTGGTTGGCCGCCAGGCACGCCTCTGCGGCCCGGGTGAACCCGCCGCACTCGACACTGATCCGCACGCCCTCCACCCTCGCCGAGCCGGGCAGGCGGGTGACAGCCCCGACTGCCGATCTGTGGATGACCGCCGCTCCCCGACGGTCTCCCCCGATCCCCACAGAGGTCGGCCCGTGCGTGTCGCCGCGAGCCGGGTCGGGCACGGGAGCACCCACATCCCGGCGGCTGCTGCCTGGAGTGGCACCCCGACGCGGAGGACGCGAGGTGGATGGGTGGTCGAGATGCGTCCACGCCGGGCGTGTGCGGCGTGCCACCATGGCCGCATGCCGGCCGAGCTCGTCGTACGCCAGGCCGGGTTCGCGCCGGTCAAGGGCATGCGCCACCTGTCCCTGCCGGCGATCGACGTGGACGCGCACGGAGCCCTCGGTGACCGCTCGCTGTGTCTCGTCGACGTGGCCGGCGCGCGGGTCCTCAAGACCGTGCAGCACCCGTCGCTGATCGGTGTCGTGGCGCGCGTCGACGGCTGCGTCCTCGACGTCACGCTCCCCACCGGGGAGTCGGTCTCTGCTCCCGTCGTCCCGAGCGGCCGCCGTGTCACCTGTGACTACTGGGGCCGGCAGGTCGTCCTCGAGCTCACCAGCGGTCCCCACGCGGAGGTGCTGTCCGACTGGCTCGGTCTCCAGGTGGCGCTCGCTGCTGCCCCGCGCGGAGGAGTGGTGTTCGGCGAGCCGCTCACCCTCGTGGGCACCGCATCGCTCCACGACCTCGCCCGCCGGACCGGGCACGACGGGCTCGTCGACGAGGCGGCACGCTTCCGGGCGACGCTCGTCGTCGAGACCGACGAGCCCTACGTCGAGGACTCGTGGGCCGGGCGGGAGCTGGTCGTCGGGGGAGCGGCCGTGCGGATCGGCGGCCCGGTCCCACGGTGTGCCGTCGTCGACCGTCACCCGGTGACGGGGGAGCGCGACGTGCGGCTGCTGAGGGCACTGGCCCGCGAGCGCCCGGTCAACCGCGCGGGCGAGCCGATGCTCGGCGTCTACGCGAGGTGCGTGCGCCCGGGCCGGGTCGTCACCGGCTGACCTGCCGCCACAGGGCGACGGCGCCGTCGACCGCCGACGAGTAGTGGTCGTCCGCAGCGGCGAGGGCTCCGCGCATCGCCGCCAGCGCCGTGACCATGTCGGCGCACCCTTCGCGCCAGGCCCCGTAGGTCGTGGCCTGCGCATCGCCCGCCCGGCCCTGCCAGCCAGACTGAAGTCGCTCCTGCGCGTGGTCGATGTCGACGGCCAGGCCGAGGAGGTCGCGCTGGCAGGCCGCGAGCCCGGCCACGGCGCACCGGAGCTCGGCGAGGTCGACGTCGTAGGCGGTCATGGCAGCCGCCCGCCCAGTCGGGCCCTCAGACCGTCACCCGTGACGCCGGACAGGTCGTCGGCCGTGACGACGTCGGCGCGGGCGGGGGTCAGCGCGTCGACGGTCGCGCCGAGCTGGTCGACCACCTCCGACGCCGTGCGTCGCCAGGTCTCCCAGTGGTCGTGGAAGGCCGCGGCCGCGTCGCCGTGCCAGCTGGCGAGCAGGCGTTCGACGACGGACTCCGCCGTGCGCCGCCGCGCATCGAGGTCGGCCAGACGGTCACCGAGCGAGGCGGTGGCCGCGGCGTGCCCGGCCGGGTCGAGGTGGAGGGTTCCCGAGATGATCATGCTCGGATGGTCGCCCGGCGCGGGGCCGCGGCGACACCCCGTCGGGGCGATCTGTGGAGAGCCGTCAGCGATCGACACGCCGGTCGGCCTGGCGTGGCACCACCGGGGTGCGGTCGATGTCGGCGAGCTCCTTGCGAGCGAGGTCGAGGGCGCCGAGCAGGGCCGCGAGGACGTCGATGGTGTCGTGCGCGGCGGCCTCCCACCGGTCCCAGTGCGAGCCCCGGTGGAGGGCCGCGCCTCCCTGCCAGGCCACGACGAGCGCGTCGATGCTGAGCTCTGCGTCGCGTCGTCGCGCATCGATCTCCGCGACGCGCGCGGCCAGGCGCGAGGAGTCGGTCGAGGGCTTGGGGCGATGGTGGTGGTGCAGGTGGCCCGAGATGATCATGCCCGGGCCGTTACCCACTCGCCCCGCGCGGCTACACGCGCTTGATGAGACCTAGACAGAACCGAGACGGACCCTTGCCCGTCATCGAGTCTGCCCACGGCGCGCCGGAGGTCCTACGCTGGGCCCACCCACCGCCCACCTCGGAAGGCCCTCCGTGGACACCATGACCCCTGCCTACGGCTCGGGCACGCTGCTGACGATCGCCGCGCTCGCCGTCGCCGTGCTCCTGGTCCTGATCATCGTGCTGCGCATGCACGCCTTCGTGGCGCTCGTGCTCGTCAGCCTCGGCACCGCGGTCGCCGCCGGCGTTCCCCTGGCGGACGTGCCGGCGATATCGATCGCCGCCTTCGGCAGCACGCTCGGCAGCGTGGCCCTCCTGGTCGGCCTGGGCGTGATGATCGGGCGGATCCTGGAGGTGACGGGCGGCGCCCAGGTGCTGGCCGACACCCTCGTGAGCCGCTTCGGGGAGAAGCGGGCGCCGCTCGCCCTCGGCGTCGCCGCACTGCTGTTCGGCCTGCCGATCTTCTTCGACGCCGGGCTCGTGGTGTTCCTCCCGATCATCTTCTCGGTCGCGAAGCGGTTCGGCGGCTCGGTGCTGATGTACGCCCTCCCGGCCGCTGGCGCGTTCGCCGCGATGCACGCGATCGTGCCGCCGCACCCGGGCCCGGTCACCGCCGCCACCGAGATCGACGCCAGCATCGGGCTGACCCTGCTCGTCGGTGTCGTGGTGGCGGTCGTCGCCTGGTTCGTCGGCGTGTACGTCGTGACCACCGCTTGGCTCGGCAAGGTGGACGTCCCGATCGACGACTCGGTGCTCACCGGCGGGCGCGAGGCGGACACCGACAACCCGCCCGGCTTCGCGCACGTGCTCGGCATCCTGCTGCTCCCGGTCCTCCTCATCGCCGCCAACACGATCCTCACCACGCTGCGCACCAACGGCTCGATCGCGGACGACGGTGCGTTCGTCGACGCGCTGATCTTCATCGGGCAGACCCCGGTGGCGCTGCTCATCGCGCTCCTCGTCGCCACCTACACCCTGGCCGTGCGCCGCTACTCGCGCGGCGAGACCGAGCACCTGCTCAACGAGTCGCTCGGCCCGATCTGCGCGATCATCCTCATCACCGGCGCGGGCGGGATGTTCGGCGGCGTGCTGCGCTACAGCGGCATCGGCGAGGCGCTGTCGGACTCGCTCGCCGACATCGGGCTGCCGCTGATCGTGTCGGCGTTCGTGATCGCCACCATCCTGCGTGTCGCCCAGGGCTCGGCCACGGTCGCCCTGACCACGACCGCGGGGCTGATCTCGGCCGGCGTCGCCGACGCCGACCCGTCGTCGCTGCAGCTCGTGGCACTCGTCCTGGCGATCGCCGCGGGCGCCACCGTCCTGTCCCACGTCAACGACTCGGGCTTCTGGCTGGTCGGCCGCTTCTTCGGGATGGACGTGAAGACCACGCTGAAGACGTGGACGGTGCTCGAGACCACGCTCGGCGTGAGCATCTTCGTGCTCGCCCTCGGCATCTGGGCCGTCGGATGACGGCCGCCGACCAGGCGCCCGTCCACCTCGTCTTCATGGGCGTCTCCGGGTCGGGGAAGTCGACGATCGGCCGGGCGGTGCAGGAGCGGCTGGGCTGGGAGTTCGCCGAGGGCGACGACTTCCACCCGCCGGAGAACGTCGCCAAGATGCGCGAGGGGATCGCGCTGGCCGACGCCGACCGCTGGGGATGGCTGGAGTCGCTGGCCGCGTGGACCGCCGAGCGCGACGCCCGCGGCGAGCCGACGATCATCGCCTGCAGCGCACTGCGCCGGGCCTACCGCGACGTGCTGCGGCGCGGCGGCGAGGGCACCTTCTTCGTGCACTGCACCGGCAACAAGCACATGCTGCTCGAGCGGATGAACGCCCGCGACCACTTCATGCCGCCGAGCCTGCTGGAGTCGCAGCTCGACACCCTCGAGCCGCTGCAGCCCGACGAGCACGGGATGGACGTCGACCCCGCGCTGCCGGTCGACCGGCTCGCCGCGATGGTGCTGGCGAGGCTCGACCTGCCCTGACCCGAGGGGGCCGGTCAGCCGATCCGTCGCGCGCGGAGCACGGAGTCGCGCACCGTCATCTGCTCGCCCGACTCGGGGTGCGCCTGGGTGCGGGTGCGGGTCTCGCACGTCTCGACCACGAAGCCGTCCGGAAGGCCCGGCAGCAGCGACTCGGGGGTGAAGAGGAACGAGCGGTGCCCGTGCCTCATGCCGGTGGCCAGGTCGCCGGGGTGGTGCCCGACGACCAGCAGCGTGCCGCCCGGCGCGACGGCGCCGGCGAGGCGTCGTACGAGGTCCGGCATCGCGCCGTCCGGCAGGTGCATGAACTGCGAGGACACCAGGTCCCACGTCTCGCCGGCCGGGTCGAAGGTGCGTACGTCGGCGCGGCGGGTGCCGATCCGCTCGCCGACGCCGGCCTGCCGGGCGTGCTCGGAGGTGCGGGCCAGTGCGGCGTCTGCGAAGTCGACCGCCGTGACGTCCCACCCCTGCTCGGCCAGCCAGACGGCGTCGCCGCCCTCGCCGCACCCGACGTCGAGCGCCCGGCCCGGCGTCAGCGATGCCGCCTCGGTCGCCAGCTGGGCGTTGACCCGGCCGCTCCACACGCGCTCGCCCGAGTAGCGGCCCTCCCACGCCGGCCGCTCGAACATCTCGGCCCGCTGCGCCTCGACGGCGCGAGCCGCGTCGGCGGCCGCGAGCTCGCCGTTGATCCAGGCGCCGACCCGGGTGCCGTGGGCCGCCGAGGCCATCAGCGTCATCGAGACATCGGTGGCGTTGCCGGCGGCGAAGACGCCGGGAACCGTGGTGGCGCCGGTGGGCTCCACGGCGATCACGGACCCGATGACGGCACCGCCCATCTCGACGGGCTGCGGCTCGATGCCGAGCGGGGCGAGGTGGTCGGCGCGCACGTGCGGGCGCGCCGCCACCACGATCGCCGCCCGCTCGAGCACCGAGCCGTCGGCCAGGCGCAGCCCGACGAGCCGCTCGCCGTCGGTGACGACCTCCTGCGGCGTGCCGTGCTCGACCCGCACGCCGATCGCGCCCAGCCGCTCGAGCTCGTCGTCGGGCAGCTCGACGCCGTCGTGCACGACCACGACGACGTCGTCGGAGAGCTGGCGGAACAGCAGGGCCTGGTGGCCGGCCATCGGCGAGGTCGCGAGGATCGCCAGCGGCCGGTCGCGCACCTCCCAGCCGTGGCAGTAGGGGCAGTGCAGCACGTCGCGGCCCCACCGCTGCGCCAGTCCGGGCACGTCGGGGAGCTCGTCGACCGTCCCTCCGGTGACCAGCACCCGGCGGGCGCCGTAGCGGCGTCCCCCCTCGGTCGTCACGAGGAAGGCGTCGGTCTCCCCGGACAGCCCCACCACGCGGTCGGTGAGCACCTCGACGCCGTAGGCCGCGACCTCGGCGCGGCCGTCCTCGAGCAGCTCCAGTGGCGCGACGCCCTCACGCCCCAGGTAGTTGTGGGCGTGGGCGGCGGTGGCGTTGCGCGGCTCGCCCGCGTCGACGACCAGGACGGACCGCCTCGAACGGCCCAGCGCCATCGCGCCGCTCAGGCCGGCGGCGCCGCCACCGATGACCACCACGTCGTACGTCTCGTTCTTGCTCATGCTGCGAGCATGCGCCTGCCGTGACGGATTGACAAACATCCTTGCCGAAGTGGCAAACTGGGGTCGTGGACGACGAGGAGGTGCTGCGCGGCGTGGGCACCCGGCTGCGCCAGCTGCGGCTCGAGCGCGAGGCGACCCTGAGCGACCTCGCGGAGGAGACCGGCATCTCGGTGAGCACGCTGTCGCGGCTCGAGTCGGGCCAGCGCAAGCCCACCCTCGAGCTGCTGCTGCCGCTCGCGCGCGCCCACCGCGTCGCGCTCGACGAGCTCGTCGACGCGCCCGAGACCGGTGACCCGCGCATCCGCTCGAAGCCGGTCGTGCGCCACGGACGCACGTTCATCTCGCTCACCCGCAGACCCGGCGGGCTGCAGTCGTTCAAGATGGTGTTGCCGGTCGAGCGCGACCCCCGCCCGACCCTGCAGACCCACGAGGGCTACGAGTGGCTCTACGTCCTCAGCGGCCGGGTGCGCCTGGTGCTCGGCACCCGCGACCTGCTGCTCGAGCCCGGCGAGGTGGTGGAGTTCGACACCCGTACGCCCCACTGGATCGGCAATCCCGGTCCGACGCCGGCCGAGGTGCTGGCGATCTTCGGGCCGCAGGGCGAGCGGATGCACGTCCGCTCCTGAGGGGTGGGGCGATGGCGCGCCCCCGGTGGCAGCGTGGGCCCATGGCGATCCGCAGCGGCACGCGCGTGAGGTGGAGGTGGGGCTCGTCGTGGGCCGAGGGCACCGTCAAGGAGGTGCACCACGAGGAGATCTCCCGGACGACCAAGGGCCAGGACGTCACCCGCAGGGGCAGCGACGACGACCCGGCCTACGTCATCGAGCAGGACGACGGCACGACCGTGCTCAAGCTGCAGAGCGAGGTCGACCGTGCCTGAGCGTCGCCGCGCCTGTCGCTAGGCTGCCCTGCGAGGCGACCCGGGGCGGTCGCCGACCACCACGTCGAGCGCCGGGGGGAACGATGCGCAGCGAGCTCTTCGACCAGACCAACCAGGAGAACGCGACCACCGAGCGCTTCAGCCTGCACCACCGCAAGACGCTGCGAGCGGTGCTGGGCGAGCCGGTGCTGGCCGCCAAGGGCTCGATGGTCGCCTACCAGGGGCAGGTGTCCTTCGAGCACAAGTCGGCCGGCTCGCTCGGCAAGATGATGCGCCGGTTGGTGACGTCGGAGGACACGCCGCTGATGACGGTGTCGGGGCAGGGCGAGGTGTTCTTCGCCGACAGCGCCAAGGACATCTTCCTGGTCCACCTCGAGGGCGACGGGCTCTCGGTCAACGGCACCGCGCTGCTCGCCATGGACGCGACGCTCGACTACGACGTCCACCGGGTCAAGGGAGCCGGGATGATGAGCGGCGGGATGTTCAACACGCTGATCCAGGGTGCCGGCACCGTCGCGCTCACCAGCGACGGACAGCCGCTGATCCTGGACTGCACACAGTCCCCGACCTACGTCGACGTCAACGCCGCCGTGTGCTGGTCGGCGAGCCTGGTCCCGCAGGTCGTCAGCTCGATGAACGTGCGCTCGCTGGTGCGCGGCGGCACGGGCGAGGCGTTCCAGTACGCCTTCCAGGGTCCGGGCTTCGTCGTCGTCCAGCCCTCCGAGGGGCCGGTCGTCCCGCCTCACAACCACGGCTCCGGCGGCTGACCCGCCCGAGGCTGCCGACGCGGGCGTCGGCCCCGGATCGGGGCGCCGCTCCGGGGCGGTCGACGAATGGGTTGCGGTTGTCCTGCCGCTGGGCGAGGATGCGGCGGGTCGTTGCGGCGCATCTCGGGCGCGTCGACCGGGTCGGTGACGCTCCAGGCAGGAGCGTCCCGAGGTCCCGATCCCGGTCGTCGGTGGAAGGTCCGTGCACCTCTCGGCTCCCATACACCCCGCGACCCGAGTTCTGCGAAAACACCACGCGATGTCGCCGAACTCCTTAGGTTGAGCCTGCGTCGGTCCCGCTGACGCGTTCTCGACTTCGACGTAGGCGCTCACGACAGGCGAGGCACACATGACTCAGGACGCAGCCCGGACCCGGAAGGGTGTGGGTCTCTCGGTCGCCGGCTGGCCGCTGGGCCGGAAGATGGCACTGGCCCTCGCGATCCCGCTGCTGCTCGCGGCCCTGCTCGGCGGCCTGCGGGTCTCCGGCGACTACGGCGACTCGCGTCAGGCTGCCCGCAGCGCGCAGCAGGTGACGGTCATCCAGCCCGCGATCGACTACCTCACCGCGTCCGAGACGGCGATGGTGGCAGCGCAGTCCGACAGCGCCGCGAGCCAGGGCGACCTGATCGATGCGATCAGCGACATCTCCGACAACGCCGAGACGCTGGTGCAGGCCCGCGACGAGGCCGAGCTCGACGACCTGCAGGTCGCCCACGTCAACGCCCTCCTCGACCTCAGCCAGGCCATGCGCGGCGAGGGTGCCGAGACGCTCGGCCCGGCCACGTGGATCGCGCTCGTGCGACAGCTCGAGTCCAGCGTCTCGCAGCTCATCACCAGCGTGAACGCCGCGCAGGAGACCCCCGAGCCGCGCCTCGAGCAGCTCTCGCAGACGATGAGCGGACGGCTCTCCCTCGCGCTGCAGCAGGGCCTGCTCGCGACCACCCTGTCCCAGTCCAGCTCGCAGGAGCTCTTCTCCGAGATCGGCGTCGAGGCCGCGGCCATCGACCGTCTCGCCGGGTCGGTGGAGGGTGTGGAGGACCAGACCGCCCTCCTCCGCACGCAGAACACCCGCCACGCCGGCCAGATCCGCGACGACGCCGCCACCGACCTCGACGGCCGCGACGCGTACACGCCCTACGACGAGATCACCGAGAGCCTCGTCAGCGGCGTGACCGCGACCCTCGACAGCGCGGCCGGTGCCGCGCAGCGCAACGCCCTGATCGGCGCCGTGCTCACCCTCCTGGCCCTCGGCGCGGCGATCGCGCTGGCGTTCTTCATCGCCCACAGCCTCCTCGACCCGATGAGCAGGGTCCGCGACGGCGCCCTCGCCGTGGCCCGCCACCGTCTTCCCGACGCGGTCGCCCGGATCCGCGCCGGCCAGGAGCCCGAGCCGATCCGGCCCATCGACGTCGACACCGACGAGGAGATCGGTCAGGTCGCCCGGGCGGTCGACGACCTCCACCGGCAGGCCATCCACCTCGCGTCCGGCGAGGCCCAGCTCCGCCAGACCGTCAACGCCATGTTCGTCACGCTCTCGCGCCGCTCGACCTCCCTGGTCAACCAGCAGCTCGCGCAGATCGAGCGCCTCGAGCACGACGAGGAGGACCCCAAGCGACTCGAGTCGCTGTTCCGCCTCGACCACCTCGCCTCGCGGATGCGCCGCACGGCCGACTCGCTGCTGATCCTGGCCGACGCTCCCAACCGTGCCGCCGGCCAGTTCAGCCTGACCGTCGGCGAGGCGCTGCAGGCCGCGACCTCCGGCGTGCAGGACTACCAGCGCGTGCAGATCCTCTCCAACCTCAGCACCCGCGTCGGCGACGAGGCTGCTGCGGACGTCGTCCACCTCCTCACCGAGCTGGTCGACAACGCCCTGAGCTTCTCGCCCCCGGCCGAGCCCGTCCGGTTGGCCGCCAAGCAGGGCCCCGACGGGGTGAGCATCACGATCACGGACTCGGGCCTGGGCGTGCCGCCCGCCGAGCTCGAGCAGCTCAACAGCGACCTGCAGCACGGCGCCGAGGCCACCCCCGACACCGCCCGCCGCATGGGCCTGTTCGTGGTGTCGCGCCTCGCGGAGCGCCACGACATCGAGACCCGCCTGGCCCGCAACCCCGGTGGCGGCATGACGGCCACCGTCCACCTCCCGCTGTCGGTCCTCCCCGACCTGGCAGGGGCGAGCGCCCCGGCCCCGGCGGCCGACACGAGCAGCGCCGCCGCCTCGTCGAGCGTCGGCTCCGACCTCGTCGGCGCCGCGGCCGGCGACACCCAGGTCCTGTCCAAGCGCGAGGCGCGCAACCGTGCCCGCGCCGAGAAGGCCGAGGCCAAGGCCGCCGAGCGCGCCGCCGCCGCCGAGGCGAAGGCCGGAGCCAGGGCCGCCAAGGCCGAGGCCGAGCTGGAGCCCGCCGCGACAGCGCCCGACGCTGGGACCACCTCCGCGACCACCCCGGCAACCACCCCGGCGACCGCGCCGACGGCCCCGGCCGCGTCCGCCTCGTCCGAGCCGACCCCCGACCGGCCGCCGCTCGACACGCTGCTCCCGCGCCGTGATCCGGGCGCCAACATGCCGCGCACCGGTGCGGACGCGTTCACGCCGCCCGAGACCTCGGGCGCCACCGGCCCGCTCTTCGGCAAGCGGCCCGAGCCCTCCGGCGTGAAGCCCGACACGGCCCCCGCCGAGCGGGCTCCCGCCGAGCGCGCCGAGCGCGTCGCGCGGGTCGTCCCGATCACCGCCCTCGCCTCGCGCCAGCGGGCGCAGGCCGAGCAGCAGGCCGCGCACCCCGAGACCCCGGTCAAGACCCCGGCCGAGACGCAGGCAGAGACCCCGGCTGAGACCGTCGCCCAGGCCGACGTCCAGCCCGACGTCCAGCCCGAGGCACCGCTCGACGCACCCGCTGCCGAGCAGCCGGTCGCGCAGCCCGCCCGGGCGCACGACCCGCTGTCCGACCCGTTGTCGGACCCGCTCTCCGACCCGCTCCCGGCCGGCGCGCTGGACGACCCGTTCGCAGCCGACCGGTTCGACGCCGAGCCCGCGCCCGCCGAGCCGTTCACGGCCGAGCCGGCACGGCCCGACCCGTTCGTCGCCGACCCGTACGTCGCCGAGCCGGCACCCGCCGCCCGCAGCGAGCACGACCGCGAGGTGGAGGTAGACGCCGACGACCCGCTGGGCCTGGGCGCTCCCGTCCGGCAGCAGCCGGTCGCCCAGTCCGAGCCCGAGCCCGAGCCGGCCGCGGAGGCCCGCCCGGAGCCCGAGCCCGAGCCGGTGGCGTCCTACGACGCCGCTGCCCCCCTCCCCGACGGGCACGCGGCCGACGGCCACACCGCCAACGGCTACGCGGCCGAGGGCAGCCTCGGCCTGCCGAGCCGTCGCGCCGAGCCGGCCCGATCCGGTGGCGAGTCGCCGATCTTCAAGTCGATGCGCTCGGGCTGGCTGGCCGGTGACGGCGAGGGCGAGTGGCACCAGACCGAGGTCGATCGCGGCTGGGAGCTCGCCGAGCAGGTCACCGAGCCGGCCCCGGTCGTGGAGTCGACGCCCGTCGGACTTCCGCGACGCGCACCCGGCGAGCGCCTCGTTCCCGGTAGCGTGACGCCGCCCACCGCAGCCAAGACGCGCGACCCCGAAGCGATCCGCCGGCGCCTCCAGGCACACACCGCGGGTGTCTCCCGCGGGCGACGAGCAGCCCAAAGTTCCACTCAGCACACGGAAGCAGGCCCTTCATGACTCACGACACCTCCGCTGCCCCCGCCGCCAGCACGGCTGGTGACGACCGAGATCTCGACTGGGTGATGTCGCGATTCGTCGACGACGTGCCCGACGCGGCGCACGCGATCCTCGTGTCCGCCGACGGCCTCCTGATGGCCTCCAGCACCAGCATCCCGGGCGAGCGCGCCGAGCAGGTCGCGGCCGTCTCGTCGGGACTCGCCAGCCTCGCGGTGGGCGCGGCCCGCCTCTTCGAGGGCGGCTCGGTGATGCAGACCATCGTCGAGATGGAGATGGGCTTCCTGATGCTGATGAGCGTCGGCGACGGGTCCAACCTCACCGTGCTGACGACCGAGGAGGCCGACATCGGCCAGGTGGGCTACGAGATGGCCCTGCTGGTGGACCGCGTGGGACGTACCGTCGAGGCCCAGGCCCGCGTCGGTACGGGCGTCTGAGCGGACTCGAGCCGTGACGCCTCCAGACGATCCGGACGACGAGGGCTACCGCCCCCGGTTGATCCGGTCCTACACCCTCACCGCAGGCAGGACGGCTGCCAAGGTCGAGCTGGCCATGGAGGCCACGCTGCGCCTGCAGGCAGGGGTGGAGGCCCCGGTGCTCTCCCCGTCCGCTGCGCAGGTTCTCGAGGTCTGCGACCGGCGTTCCGTGGCCGAGGTGTCCGCCCTGACCAAGATGCCGATCGGCGTGACCCGGGTGCTGCTGGGCGACCTGATCGAGCAGGGCCTGGTCCGCATCCAGGCCACCATCACCGACAGCACGTCGACAGATGAGCGGCTCGAGCTCATCGAAAGGACCCTCCGTGGACTTCGAAACTACTAAGGCACAGCGGGCGGCCGCGTCGACGAAGATCGTCATCGCCGGCGGCTTCGGCGTCGGCAAGTCGACGCTCGTCGGCGCCGTCTCGGAGATCGACCCGCTGCGCACCGAGGCGCTCGTCACCAACGAGTCCGAGGGCGTCGACGACCTCGCTGCGGTGCCCACCAAGGCCACCACGACCGTCGCGATGGACTTCGGCCGGCTGACGCTGGCCGAGGACCTCGTCCTCTACCTATTCGGCACGCCCGGTCAGCGCCGCTTCTGGTTCATGTGGGACGACCTGTGCCGCGGCGCGATCGGCGCGATCGTGCTGGTCGACGTGGCTCGCCTCGACGAGTCGTTCTCCCCGCTCGACTACTTCGAGTCCAAGGGCATCCCGTTCATCGTCGCTGTCAACGAGTTCGACGGCGTCCCGCGCTACCCCGCCGAGGAGATCGCCGCCGCGCTGGCCCTGCCCGCCGACGTGCCGATCATCAGCCTCGACGCCCGCGACCGCGAGCAGGCCAAGGGTGCGCTCGTGAAGATCACCGAATACGCCCTCACGCGACTGCGTGAGTCGCTCACCGTGAATGCGAACTGACGCCATGACCCGCACCCCCCGACGCGCCGGCCCCGCCCGCACCGCGCTCGCCGCCCTGTCGTCGGTCGCCCTGATCGCCACCCTGAGCGCCTGCGGCGGCAACGCCAACGCCGACGAGGCCGACGCGCTGAGCGACGTGTCGCTGGTCTTCAGCGGCGCGCTCACCGTCTGCAGCGACATTCCCTACGCGCCGTTCGAGTTCGAGAAGGACGGCAAGCCGACCGGCTTCGACATCGACCTGGTGCGCGAGGTCGCCGACGAGCTCGACGCCGAGCTGGACGTGATCGACGTGTCGTTCGACGACATCACCTCGGGCACCTCGCTCAACAACGACGTGTGCGACCTCGCCATCTCGGCGATGACGATCACCGGCGAGCGCGCGCGCGTGCTCGACTTCTCCAGCCCCTACTTCGACGCCAAGCAGGCCCTGATCACGCCACGTGGCTCCGGCCTCGACACGCTGCCCGAGCTCGCCGGCATGCGGGTCGGCGCGCAGAAGGAGACCACCGGCGAGACCTACCTGAAGGACTTCGCCCCGAAGACCACCCAGATCGTCACCTTCGACGACGCGGCCGGCCTGGAGGCCGCGCTCGCGGCCGGTTCGCTCGACGCCGCGATGCTCGACAACACCGTGTCCGGGCAGTTCGTCTCCTCCAACCGCAGGCTCAAGCTCGCCCGCGAGTTCGAGACCGGTGAGCAGTACGGCATGGCGGTGAAGAAGGACGGCAACATCCCGCTGCTGCGCACCATCAACAGCACGCTCGCCGAGCTCCGCGAGAACGGCACCTACGACGAGATCTTCGCCACCTACTTCGGCTGACCGCTCCGGCCCAGCTCACCACCCCCGATGGCCGACCGGGCGCAGCGCCCGGTCAGCCCTCGGGGGTGGTGAGCTTCTCCAGCCGGGCGCGCAGCAACGGCACGCGGTGGCTGTTGCCCTCGAGGGTGACGTACTGCTCGCCGAAGATCGCGAGCAGCGCGTCGTCGAGGCGGCGCACCGCCCCGGCGGGGTAGCGGTAGCCCATCCGGCGGATCACCGCGTCGGCGTCGACGGAGGTGAGCAGGTCGGCGAGGTCGTCGACGCTGTCGATGCCGAGCTCGGCGAGCAGCCCGGCGATCCAGTCGTAGTGGTCGGTGTGCGACCAGCCGGCGTCGCTGTAGTGCCCGGCGAGGAACGTCGCGAGCTCCTGCCCGACGATGTGGTCGGCGTCGGCCTCGGCGTGGCTGCCCGGGGCGGCCGCCTGGATCCGCTCGCGGATCGTGGCGAACTCACGGTCGGCCAGCTCGATCAGGCCGGCGGCGAGGGTGAAGCGGCGGTCGAGGTCGGCGGCGGCGTCCTCGGGCACGTTGCCCTTGTAGCGGATGTCGTGCTCGAACTCCGCCCACGCGTGCTGGAGCACCGTGCGGACCTGGACGCTGGCGCGCTCGCCGACGAGCTCGGGGTGCTCCTCGGCCGCGTCGGTGCGCACGAGGAGGTGCCGGCTCGCGTAGCCGAAGCGGCCCGCGCGCGCGGTCTCCTCGCCGAGGTCGCGGTCGTCGAGGATGGTGAGCTCGTCGTCCAGCAGCTCGGCGACGGCCGCCACGTCGTTGTGGACGTAGGTGATGACCCGGACGCCGATCTGGTCGGTCACCTGCTCCAGCGGGTCGGAGTAGACCAGCCGGCCGTCCTGGGCCCGGTTGGCCTTGGCCGCGAACGACGCGACGCTCTTGGTGCGCCCGGTGACGCTCAGGTAGTCGATGCCCGCGTCGTCGAGCAACGTGCGGATCAGCGTCACCCACCCGGCGGTCGCCGCGACGAGCTGCGGCTGTCGTGCGGCGTAGGCGCGCACGGCCGCACGAACCGGCTCGGCCTGGGTCTCGGGGCCACTCATGGCGCCCAGCCTGCCAGTGCGGGCCGCACGCGTCGACGCGACGTCCCGCACCCGGGGTGACGGCCGCGCGTGCGAGCCTGCCGGGGGAGCCGGGCCGGCGTCGATATCGTCGGACCACCATGACAACCTCACCGCGTCGCTCGGGCGCCCGCACCCGGTCCGCCTCCGCACTCCTCGCCGCCCTGGCCCTCTCGGCGACGCTCGCCGCGTGCGGGTCCGACGACGAGACGGCGACCGACCCGGCCGGCTCCTCGAGCACCCCGAGCCCGTCCGACCCCGCGACCTCGTCGGAGTCGCCCTCCTCGACGCCGTCCGAGTCGCCCTCTGAGTCGCCGTCGGTGCCGGCCGGCGCCGAGCCCATCGACGTCGCGGGGTCCGCCGGGGTCACCGAGGCGGTCGTCGTCGGCGCGACGGAGGGCGGGGGGTCGCCCTCGACGATGGCGTTCGCGCTCGACACCGAGCAGGCCGTGGCCGACTTCGTCGCCGACCTCAACGCCGGCCTCCCGGACGCGGTCGCCGCCGCCGCGGCAGACCTGGGCGACCGCTCGCCCGACGCGACGCCCTATGCGGCGGTCGTGTCGACCGGGTGCGAGCCCCCGCGCAGCGTCACCATCGACGCGGGCGAGGCCGGCTTCCAGGTCGTGCCGGCCCTGCCGAAGAGCACCGTCCAATGCCTGGCCCCGGTGACGTACGTCGTGGTGTTCGCCGCCCCCAACGCCTGACCGCCCGCCCGGGCCCGCCCACCCTCAGGAGACGGGCGGCGGGGTGGTCGGCGGCGTGGTGGGGGTCGGCGTGACGGTGGGGGGCGGCAGGATCGGCACGACCGGGGGCAGCTCGCCGTGGTAGACCACGCCGAACCCGTTGGGCACGAGCCGCTCGGCGCCGTCGGAGGGCTCGTTGACGATGCCGAAGTCGCCGGCACCGGTGCGGCTGTACATCGCCGAGGAGCCGCCGCCGTCGAGGTTGATGGCGTTCTCCGCGCCGAGCGCGGTCATGATGTCGGCCAGCTCGACCATCGTGTAGCCGCGGCTCGCCGCCGAGCGCCCGTCGACCACGAGGATGAGCAGCCTGCGGCCGTCGGCGTCGATGCCGACCGCCGTGCGGGGGTGGGCGATGGTGTTGTTGACGACCGTGCGGACGCCGTTGACGAGCAGGGGACGGTCACCGCTGATGGCGACCGTCGGCCGGCCGCCGACGATGCGCTGCGACAGCGTGATCTTCTTGCCGCGCTTGAGGTTCTTCAGCTTGCCCGCGGCGCTGCCGGTGCCGATCAGCACGCGCTCCTTGCCCTTGATCTTGCGACCGCTGGAGAGCTTGGGCCGGTTGGAGATGACGCGGTTCTTGTGCAGGATCACCTCGCGCGCCCGCTTCTTGCCCGAGGTCACCTTGTAGCCCGCGGTGCGGTTGAAGGCGGAGGTGAACACGCCGATCTGGCCCGGGGGGATGCTCGGGTGGTTGATGCCGCTGACCGTCCAGGCCCGGCGCTGCCGGATCGTGTACTCCAGGCTCAGCGGGCTGACGTGCGGCCCGGAGTCGTCGAACCACAGGGACGAGTTGACCCCGGGGATCCAGCCCTCGCGCGAGCCGGTGAGGACGCCCTCCTCGCGGTTGATCGAGACGCCGAGCGGCGCGTCGGTGTTGCCGATGTCGAAGAAGTCGCCGTTGACCGCGGCGAGCGCGTCGTTCCACCCGCCGAGCTGGCTGACCTTCTTGCGGCTGGTGACGAACGTGGGGGAGAGCTCCTCGAAGGAGAGGTTGGGCGAGTCGAGGTTGACGGTGATCAGGTTCATCCGCACCTGCCCGATCGGCTGGCGCCCGTCGACCTGGTCCCACTCGCGCAGCACCACGCCGGGCGCGATCTCGTAGCTGAGGTCGTTCTTCACCTGGACCGCGCGCCCGCGGGCGTTGACCGGCGGGCCGACCACGATGCCGGGCTTGCCGTCGGAGGTCTGGTTGCGCCCCCGGTAGCCGGTGGCGTCGCCGTGGGTCAGCGCCCGGCCGTGGGCGCCGTCGCGGTCGTCGGCCACGGACGGTCCGGCGCCGACGTTGAGCGCGAGCCCGGCGACGAGCACGCCGGCCGTGGCGAGCGTCAGCGCCCGGGCGCGGGTGGGCACGGAGCGGCGGGAGGACGGCCGGGAGCGGCGCGAGGAGGCAGGCACGCGTTCCAGAGTAGAGGACGTCGTGGGACTGGTGGGACAATTGTGTTGTCGGGTCCGGTCGCGCGCCGCGAGGGACCGGCGTACGCCCTAGGCTGGCGCGCGTGTCCGTCGAGCCCGCGCCACGTCCCGGCGCCGCGTGCAACACGCTCCACGTCGGCGACAACCTCGACGTGCTGCCCCGGCTCCCGGCGGGCTCGGTCGACCTCGTCTACACCGACCCGCCCTACAACACGGGCAACGACTTCGCCTACGCCGACCGCTTCCGCGACGACTCCCACGCCGACCCGTACGCGGGACGCCACGCCGCCTGGACGGCGATGATGCGCCCGCGCCTCGTGGCCGTGCGCGAGGTGCTCGCCCCCCACGGGGCGGTGTTCGTCAGCATCGACGACAACGAGGTCGCCCACCTGCGGTTGCTGATGGACGAGGTCTTCGGCGAGGCCAACTTCCTCGCCCAGGTGGTGGTCAACCTCAACCCCAAGGGTCGCCAGCTCGGCCGCGGGTTCGCGACCAGCCACGAGTACGTCCTCGCCTACGCCCGCCACCTGCCCGACTGCCTGGTCGACGGCACCAGCGCCGAGGCCGTGGACGCGGACGACTTCCCGCTCACCGCGCCCGATGGGCGCCGGTTCCGCTACCTCCCGCTGCGCAACACCAACAAGAAGTTCAACCCGGTGAGCACGCCGACCCTCCACTACCCGCTCCACGGCGACCCCGTGACCGGGCGGGTGTCGGTGGCGGAGTTCGACGGGAGCATGGTGCTGACGCCCGTCTTCGGAGACGGCCGGCCGGCGGTGTGGCGGTGGTCGAGGCCGCGGGTCGAGGAGCGTCCCGACGACCTGGAGTGCCGGGTGATCCGCGGCCGCGCCGGCGAGCGCGCCGACATCTTCCAGCGCGACTGGCTGCACCGCGACGGCGGACGCCGCAAGAAGCTGCGCACCATCTGGCTCGCCGAGGAGATCGGCTCGACCGACAGCGCGGTCGCGGAGCTCAAGGCACTGGTCGGCCACGTCTTCGAATCGCCCAAGCCCACCGGCCTCGTGCGCCGGATCCTCTCCACCCTGCCCGACGACGTCGTCGTGCTGGACCCGTTCGCCGGCAGCGGCACCACCGGTCACGCGGTCGCCCTGGCCAACGCCGCCGACGGGGGCACCCGTCGGTGCATCAGCATCAACTCCGCCGAGCCGACCCGGGAGGGCTCCAACGCGCGGCTCGCCGGCCTGCGCACGGTCGCCGACATCACCCGCGCGCGGCTGGCCGCCGTCGCCGAGCAGCTCGGCGACGGCCTCGACGTCGTCGGCTAGCTAGACGACGCCCGCCGTGCGCTCCAGTGCCAGCAGCTCGTCGTCGAGGTGCTGCAGCAGCACCTGCAGGCGGGGGACCGTCCGTCGGCACCCGGTGAGCCCGAAGCACATCTTCCCGTCGTAGGAGGTGCAGGTGATGTTGAGCGCCATCCCGTTGATCGGGATCGAGAGCGGGTAGGTGCCGGTGAGCCGCGCGCCGTTCCAGTAGTGGGTGGTGCGCGGGCCGGGGACGTTGCTGACGATGAGGTTGTAGGGCGGGCGGACGACACCTTGCATCCGGAAGATCGGCCCGAGGATGGCCGGGGCCTGTCCGATCGCGCTCATCGCGAGGATCTGGGTCGGCGTCATCGCCGACAGGCTGGCCTTGCCGTTGGTCATCGAGCGGTGGATCGCCGCGAGGCGGTCCGCCGGGTCGGGGAGGTGGGTGCCGAGCTGCACCATCACCGAGCCGACCGCGTTGCCGCCGTCGCCCGACGCGAGCTGCGGCTGCTTGGCGTTGAGCGCGACCGGGACCATCGAGATCAGCGTCGTGTCGGGAAGGGCGTCGAGCTCGAGCAGGTAGGTCCGCATCGCGCCGCTGACCATCGCCAGCACGACGTCGTTGATCGTCGTGCCGGTGGCCCGGCCGACGCCGCGCAGCCGCTCCACGGGCCAGTCCTGGGCGGCGAAGCGGCGCGAGCCGGTGATGCCCTGGTTGAGGATGGTGCGCGGGGCGTAGAGCGAGAGCGCCGAGGTCTCGTTGCGCACGCTCCTGTTGAGGGTGCGGAGCAGCGCTCCCGGCATCCCGGCGGCCTCGGCGGCGATCGCGAGCGTCGTACGCACCGTGGCCGCGGTGAGGTCCGACAGCGTCGCCTCGGCGGTGCTGTCGGGCTTCTCGCGCGGCGGGCGTGGACGCACCGCCCACGGCGCGGGCATGTCGCGCTCGTCGGGGTCGGTCGACAGCACGCTCGCCATCAGCCGCATCGCGGAGAGGCCGTCGACGAGGGCGTGGTGGGTCTTGGTGTACATCGCGACCCGGCCGTCGCGCAGGCCCTCGATGACGTGCGCCTCCCACAGCGGCCGCTCCCACGCCAGGCGGGTGCCGTGCAGCCGCGAGCAGAGGTCGAGCAGCTCGCGGACGCGTCCCGGTTTGGGCAGCGCGCTGTGGCGGACGTGGTGCTCGATGTCGAACTGCTCGTCGGGCACCCACACGAGCTGCCCCGCCGTACGCGCGGAGCGGTGCGGGTGCTTGAGGAACAGCGGCGCGACCTGCTCGACGTCGCGCATCTGCTCGTACATCTCGCGGACGTAGCCGCGGCCGGCCCCGGCGGGCTTCTCGAAGAGCTGGAGGCCGCCGACGTGCATCGGCATGGTGCGGTTCTCGGCGAGCAGGAAGCCGGTCGCCGTCGGGTCGATCGGGTCCACCACCGGCTGCTCCTCCGTCTCGGCCACCGCCCTCGCGGGGCGAGGGGGTCCGCGCATCCTCTCGCCCCCCGCCGGGTGCCACAAGGGCAGCAGGGCCGGAGCGGGCCGGAGCGGGCTCAGGCCTCCAGCGAGTGGGCCAGCTCGGCGACGAGGGCGTCGACGACCGCGACGAGGTCGCCCCCGGACTCGTGCGCCACCGCCCGCTGGCGCTGGTAGGACGCGCCGCGGACCGGGATGTCGGCGACGCTGCGCAGCTCGGCCTCGCAGTCGAGTCGCCTCGCGACCGGGGTGAGGCGTTCGAGCAGGTCGAAGAGGTCCTCGGTGACCAGCCGCTCGCGGTTGCGGTCGTCGACGATGACGATGGCCTCGAGGCCGTAGCGCGCGGCGCGCCACTTGTTCTCCTGCACCTGCCACGGCGGCAGGGTCGGCAGCTCCTCGCCGGCGGCGAGGCGGGAGTCGAGGTCGACGACGAGGCAGTGCACCAGCGCGGTGAGCGCGCCGAGCTCCTGCAGGTCGGACATGCCGTCACAGACCCGGTGCTCGAGCGTGCCGAGGTGCGGGGCGGGACGCAGGTCCCACCGCACGTCGGCCATCGAGTCGATGATCCCGGTCGTCGTCTGGTCGGCGATGCACTTCTCGAACTCGGCCCAGGTCTCGAACGCGAAGGGCAGCCCGGCGGTCGGGAGCTGCTGGAACATCAGCGCCCGGTTGGACGCGTAGCCGGTGTCCTGGCCGGCCCAGATCGGCGAGCTCGCCGAGAGCGCCAGGAGGTGGGGGTAGGTGGTGAGCATCGACTCCAGCACCGGCATCACCCGGTCGCGCTCGGGCATCCCGACGTGCACGTGCACGCCCCAGATCAGCATCTGGCGACCCCACCACTGCGTGCGGTTGATCAGCTCGGCGTAGCGGTGGCCCTCGGTGAGCTGCTGGTGCGACCAGTCGGCGAAGGGGTGCGAGCCGGCGCCGAGGAGGTCGACCCCGAGCTCGGCCGCGGCGGGAGCGACGACCGACAGCGTCTCGCGGAGGTCGGCGACGGCCTCGCTCGCGCTGTCGCAGACGCCGGTGACGATCTCGACGGTGTTGCGCAGCAGCTCCTTGTGGAGCCGCTCGGGCCGGTCGAGCCGGCCGCCGGCGAGGTCGTGGACCTCGGAGGCGACGCTGACGAGGTCGCGGCTGGCCCGGTCGACGAGCGCGAGCTCCCACTCCACCCCGAGCGTCGGCTCCGGCGACGCGTGGAAGTCGATGCGCATGCGGCGAGTCTAGGTAGCCGCTCCGCGGTGGGGCTCACCCCTGTGACCGGTCCGGGCGGGCGTTTGCCACCATGGCTGGATGGATCCCGAGGACGGACGATCGCACGCACCGGAGGGCTCCGACCACCACGCCGCGTCGGCGGAGCAGCGGACCATCGACAACCTGACGATCGACCTGTGCCTGCGGATCGGCGAGATGCTGCTGTCCTCGGGCGCGGGCGCGGCCGACGTGACGGCGACGATGCGGTCGGTGGCCGACCACCTGGGACTCCGCGCGGCCGAGATCGACGTGACGTTCACCGCCCTCTCGATGAGCCACCAGCGCTCGGCCGACGACGTACCGACGCTGATGTTGCGCCACGTGCAGCGCCGCGGCATCGACTACGAGCACCTCACCGCCGTCGACCACCTGGTGCGCGACATCCTCTCCGACCGGGCCGACGTCTACCTCGCCCGCTCGCGGATGGCCACGATCGTCTCGCTCGGCCACGCCTTCCCGCGCTGGGCGGTGACGGTGGCGTGGATGGTGATGGCGGCCGCCGTCGGCGTCTTCCTCGGCGGCGGACCGGTGGTGGCCGCGGTGGCCGCAGTGGCCGCCGCGCTGATCGACCGGGTGCAGATCGTGCTCGCCCGGCGCCGGCTGCCGTTCTTCTACCAGCAGGTCGCCGGCGGCGCGATCGCGACGATCCTCGCCGCCGCGGTGGCGGCGAGCCCGATCGAGGTCGACCCGTCGGTGGTCGTGACGGCCAACATCATCCTGCTGCTGGCCGGGATCGGTCTGATGGGCGCCGTGCAGGACGCGCTCACCGGCTTCTACCTCACCTCGAGCGCCCGGCTGATCGAGGCGATGATGTCGACCGCCGGCATCATCGCCGGCGTCGGGCTCGGCATCTCGCTCGCCGATGGCGTGGGCCTCGAGCTCGGCCAGCTGGTGCCGGGCAAGGTGGAGGTGTCCGACCTGCCCGCCGTGCTCGGCGGCGCCGCCGTGTCCGCGGCGGCGTTCAGCATCGCGTCGTACGCGCCGCGCCGCGCCGCGTTGCCGATCGCGCTCATCACCGCGGGCGCGGCCGCTGTCTCGCAGGGCGTCACCGCGGCCGGGTTCGGTCGGGCGGCGGCGGCCGGCGCGTGCGCGTTCTTCATCGGCCTGGTCGCCTACGCCGTTGCGGGGCGGGTGCGGATCCCGCCGCTGGTGGTCGCGGTGCCGGCGATCGTGCCGTTCCTGCCGGGCCTGTCGATCTACCGCGGCCTGACGTTCCTCGCCGAGGGCGGGCTCTACATCTCGCAGGGCATCCTGGCGCTGATGACGGCGCTCTCGGTCGCGATCGCGCTCGCCGCCGGCGTGATCCTGGGCGAGTACGTCGCCCAGCCGCTCAAGCGGGAGGCACGCCGGCTGGAGAGCCGGCTGTCCGGGCCGCGGCTCGTCGGGCCGTTCCGGGCGCTGAGCCGCTCCGAGCGGCGCGCGCTCAGGCGGAGGTCTGGCGGCTGAGCTCGTCGAGCCACCGCCGGTGCGCGCCGTCGTACGGCGGGAGGCCGGCGCGGACGGCGGCGACCAGCGCGTCGCAGGAGGCCTGCGCGCGGGCGACCACCTCGGCGGGGTAGCCGAGGGCCACCTGGTGCTCGGCGAACTCGTCCTCGTCGTCGACGAAGACCTCGCCCGGGCCGGCCGGGGCGACGTCCCACGGCGCGTCCGCTGCGGGCGGCAGGGGGTCGGGGAGGCGGATGACGTCGAGGTCGAGGTCGACCGTGCGGAGCACGGTGCCGTCCCACGCTGCGGGGGTGGTGACGTCGATGTAGAGGTCGCACCAGATGCCGGGTGCCTGGAACGTCGCGAGGTGCCAGCTGTCGGGCTGCACGAGCGTCACGGAGTCGACGGCCGCGTGGAACTCGTGGCCCGGACGGTGGTTGTGGGTGCCGGCCGGGTAGCCGAGCCACTCCCCGTGCTCGTCGGCTCCGAGGTAGGTGCCCACCAGCTGCCAGTGCGGCCGATCGCCCCACTTGGTCATCTCGCAGCGGATCTGGGTCCCGGGCTCCATACGACCATCCCTATCAGGCCAGGCATGTCGAGGCGGCGCATCCTCGCGCGCAGGCGGGGTCGAGTGGGCGCGTTCTGACGCGCAGGCGGGCTCGAGTCGGCGCGTCCTGCCGGACGGTCGGCGATGTTGCGCCGACTCGACGGTGAATGACGGTCAGGACCCGCCGACTCGACGGCGATCTGCGGTCAGGACGCGCCGACTCGACGGTGAATGACGGTCAGGACCCGCCGACTCGACGGCGATCTGCGGTCAGGACGCGCCGACTCGGCTCAGGGGCGGCGGGAGGTCAGGCGGGCGACGACGTCCTGGTAGCGGGCGCCGAGAAGCCTGGCGGCGTGGTGGACGAGGTGGGCGTCGAGGCCGACGAGCACCCGCGGCTTCCCCGCGAGCGCGCCGGCGAGGATGATCTCGGCGGCGCGCTCGGGCGACATCCGCGCGAGCCTGTCGTCGAACAGCGCGTCGATGCGGGCGCCGTCGAGGCCGGCGGCCTTGCGGCCGTGGCGGCTGATGCCGGTGCGGATGCCGCCGGGGTGGACGCAGGTCACGGTGACGGGGTGCCCGGCGACGAGCATCTCCTCGCGGATCGCCTCGGTCAGCCCGCGCACGGCGTACTTGGTGGCGTTGTAGGCCGACTGCCCGGGGGCGGAGATGAGGCCGAAGAGCGAGGAGATGTTGACCAGGGCGCCGTTGCCGCTCGCGATGAGGTGGGGGAGGAACTCCTTGGAGCCGTGGACCACCCCGTAGAAGTTGACCCCGACGATCCAGTCGAGGTCCTCGTAGGTCAGGTCGGTGAAGTCGCCGGTCGCGGTCACGCCTGCGTTGTTGACCACGAGGTCGACCCGCCCCAGCCGCTCGACGACCGCGGACGCCCACGCCGCGACCGCAGCACGGTCGGAGACGTCGACGAGGTCGTGGCACACCGTGGTCGCCCCGGCCTGCTCGACGAGGCCGACGGTCTCGGCGAGCCGCCCGGCGTCCCAGTCGGCGAGCGCGAGGTGGGCGCCGGCCCGCGCGCTGCGCAGCGCGAGCGCACGGCCGATCCCGGATCCGGCGCCGGTGATGACGACGACCTTGTCGGCGAGGGTGGTGAGGCTCACCCGGCCACCGTAACCGGCGTTTACGCCGGGACGGTCGGGAGCGCCACGGTGATCGTGGTGTCGCCCGGCCGGCTGGCGAGCGCCACCGAGCCGCCGTGGGCGCGGACGATCGCCTCGACGAGCGAGAGGCCGAGACCGGCCCCGCCGCGGCTGCGGGCCGCGTCGCCGCGGGTGAAGCGCTCGAACGCGTGGGGCGCGAGGTCCGGCGCGAAGCCCGGGCCGTCGTCGTGGACGGTGAAGCCGCTCGCGCTGCCGGCGACCGTCACCGTGGTGCCGGGCGGGGTGTAGCGGCTGGCGTTGGTCAGCAGGTTGGTGATGACCTGGTGCAGGCGGGCGGCGTCGCCCTCCACGACGAGGGGCGCGTCGGGCAGCGACAACCGCCAGTGGTGCTCGGGGTCGACCACACGCGCGTCGTCGACGGCCTCGAGCAGCAGCCGCGAGAGGTCCACCGGCTCGCGCTGGAGCGGACGCCCCGCGTCGAGCCGGGCGAGCAGGAGCAGGTCCTCGACGAGGGCGGTCATCCGCGCCGACTCGTTCTCGACCTTGGTCAGCGCCGCGGGCATCGTCTCCGGGCGCTGACGGGCGAGCTCGGTGTAGCCGGCGATGGTCGCGAGCGGGGTGCGCAGCTCGTGCGAGGCGTCGGCCACGAACTGCCGCACCTGCTGCTCGCTGCGGTAGCGCCGGTCGAGCGAGTCCTCGACGTGGTCGAGCATCGCGTTGAGCGCCGAGCCGACCTGTCCGACCTCGGTGCGCTCATCGGTGAGCCGCGCCGGCACCCGCTCGGCCATCTCGATCTCCCCGGACGCCAGCGGCAGCTCGGCGACCCGGCGGGCGGTGGCCGAGACCTCGCGCAACGACGCGAGCTGGCGGCGTACGACGACCGTCCCCACCGCCGCGGCGGCCACCACGCCGATGAGGGTGGCGAGCAGCTCGAGGCGGACGAGGTCGCCGACCGTGTCGTCGACGTCGGCGAGGGGGAGCCCGGCGACCACCCGGCCGCCCGAGACCTCCCTGACGCCGACGCGGTAGCGGCCCAGGTCCGGGACGTAGACGGTGCGGAGCTCGGGGCCGTCGCCGTCGGCACGGACGTCGGCGAGCACGTCGAGCTGGTCGTCGCTGAGCGCGGTCGCGGCGCCCCAGCTGTCCTCGTCCTGCTCGGACAGCACCAGGCCCGACGCGGTGCCGTCGTCGGAGACGACGGCCTGGATGGAGCCGAACTGCTGGCCCGGGCCGAAGCCGTCCTCGCCGCGGCCCGGCCCGCGGCCGGGACCGTCCGAGCCGCGGATGGTCCGCTCGAGGGCCACTCGGACGTCGCCGTCGAGCTGGCTGTCGAGGTTGCGCTGCATCGCCAGGGTGGTCACGGTGCCGATGACGGCCGCGGTCAGCGCGACGAGGAGCACCACCACCGCGACCAGCCGCGCGGTGAGCGTGACGGGCCGGTGGAGCGGGCGCCTCACGACGCCGGCTTCAGGACGTAGCCGGCTCCGCGCATCGTGTGGATCATCGGGGGGCGTCCGGCGTCGATCTTCTTGCGCAGGTAGGAGATGTAGAGCTCGACGACGTTGGCCTGGCCGCCGAAGTCGTAGTGCCACACCCGGTCGAGGATCTGCGCCTTGCTCAGCACGCGTCGCGGGTTGCGCATGAGGAAGCGCAGCAGCTCGAACTCGGTGGCGGTCAGGTGGATCTCCTCGCCGCCGCGGTGCACCTCGTGGCTGTCCTCGTCGAGGGTGAGGTCGCCGACCACCAGCACGTTGCCGGCGACGGCCTGCGCCGCGGTGCCGCCGCGGCGGATCAGTCCGCGCAGCCGAGCCACGACCTCCTCCAGCGAGAACGGCTTGGTGACGTAGTCGTCGCCGCCGGCGGTGAGGCCGGCGACGCGGTCCTCCACGGCGTCCTTGGCGGTGAGGAAGAGCACGGGTACGTCGTTGCCGTCCGCGCGCAGGCGGCGCAGCACCTCGAGGCCGTCGAAGTCGGGGAGCATGATGTCGAGCACCACGGCGTCCGGGTGGAACTCGCGCGCGGCCGCCACGGCCTCGCTGCCGGTGTGCGCCATCCGCAGGTCCCAGCCCTCGTAGCGCAGCGCCATCGCGAGGAGCTCGGCGATGTTGACCTCGTCGTCGACGACGAGGACGCGCACGGGCGAGCCGTCGGGTCGGGTGAGCTGCTGCACGAGTCCATCCTGCCCCGGTTTCCTGTGGGGCCGCTGTGTCGTCGCTGTCAGCGCGCCGAGTTGAGCCGTGCCGCCTGCCGGGTGAGGTGGGTGCGCTCAGCGGCGTCCGTGGCCAGCCCGGCGGCCTCGGCGTAGAGCCGTGCGGCGGCCGCGAGGTCGCCGTCCTTCTCGTGGAGGTAGGCCGACACGGCGCGGTGGCGGGGCAGGGCGGGGTCGACCTCCGCGAGCGCTGCCAGCCCCGCGCGGGCGCCGTCGGCCTCCCCGACCGCGACGGCCCGGTTGAGCCGGACGACCGGGCTGCCGGTCAGCGCCAGCAGCTCGTCGTACCACTGCACGATCTGCACCCAGTCGGTCTCCGCCGCCGACCGGGCGTCGGCGTGCAGCGCGGCGACGGCCGCCTGCAGCTGGAACTCGCCGCGCTGCTGGCGCACCAGGGCGCCCTGCAGGAGGAGCACGCCCTCCTCGATGAGCGCGGTGTCCCACCGGGAGCGGTCCTGCTCGGCGAGGGGCACGAGCGTGCCGTCGGGGCGCACGCGCGCGGGGCGTCGCGCGTGGTGCAGCAGCATCAGCGCGAGCAGGCCGTCGGTCTCGGGGTCGCCGGGGCGCAGCCGCGCCAGCTCCCGGGTGAGCCGGATCGCCTCGGCGGCGAGGTCGACGTCGCCGGCGTAGCCCTCGTTGAAGACGAGGTAGAGCACCCGTCGCACCGTCGCCGGGTCGCCCGGCCGGTCGAACGCCGCGTCGGAGACCGTGCGCTTCGCCCGGCTGATGCGCTGCGCCATCGTCGCCTCCGGGACGAGGTAGGCCGCCGCGACCTGGCGGGTGGTGAGGCCGCCGACCGCGCGCAGGGTCAGTGCCACCGCCGACGCCGGGGACAGCGCGGGGTGGGCGCAGAGGAAGAGCAGCCACAGCGTGTCGTCGGCGGCCTCGACGGCCCCGGCGGCGGGCTCGAGGTCGACCGCGAGCTCGCGCCGCCGCCGCGCGTCCTCGGAGCGTACGACGTCGAGGAAGCGCCGCCAGGCAACCGTGACCAGCCAGCCCTTGGCGTCGCGCGGCGGGTCGCCGGGCCACGTGCGGACCGCCTCGACGAGGGCGTCCTGCACGGCGTCCTCGGCCGTCGCGAAATCGGCTCCGCGACGGACGAGGACCCCGATGACCGCAGGCACGAGCGGGCGCAGCGCCGCCTCGTCGAAGGGGTCGGGCACGGGGCGCTCAGTCGCCGGTCGAGGTGGGGGCGCCGTAGAAGGGGCGCACCTCGAGCCACTCGTGGATCGGCTTGCCGTCCTTGCCCGGCGCCAACGACAGCTCGCTCGCGAGCTCGACCGCGCGGTCCCAGCCATCGACGTCGATGACGTACCACCCGGCGATGAGGTCCTTGGTCTCGGCGAACGGCCCGTCGGTGACCGGCGGCCTGCCGGGGCCTTCGGCGCGCACCCACGCGCCGTCCATCGACAGGGCCTGGGCGTCGACGTACTCGCCGCTCTCCTCCAGGCGCCTGCCGAAGTCGTCCATGAACGCCATGTGGGCGTCGACCTCCTCGGGAGTCCACTGGTCCATCGGGACGTCGTTCACGGTCGCGGGCGCGCCGCGGTAGTGCTTGAGGAGCAGGTACTTCGGCATGGTCGGTCTCCTTGTCAGTGCGGCCATTGTCGCCGCGTCCACCCCGGGGACGGAGCCGCCACGGCGTGCTCGACATCGATGGCCAGATCGCCTCCGAGCTTTCTGGGCGGATCTCTGCGCGGATCTCTGGGCGCCCTCAGGGGCGCGCCACAGGCGCGCCACAGGCGAGCGGCGCACGCTGGTCACATGACGAACCAGACACCGGGCCGGCAGCCCGACGAGACGCAGCCGATGCGTCCTGCGGGCACCGCCCCCACGACCGGTCCCGAGGCCGGTCCCAGCCCAGACACACCCACCAACCCCACCACGGATGCGATGACCACTCCCCAGAACGACTCCATGACCAACGCACAGAACGACCCCACCACCGCTGCGCCGGCCGCGCCCGGCCCCGAGGGCAGGCGCGGGATGCGCGAGCGCCTGCGCGGGGTGCGGCCCTCCGGCAACGGCGGCGGCCGCCGCTTCGGCACGGCCGCGCTCGCCGGCACCGCCATCGCCGGCCTGATCGTCGGTGGCCTCGGCGGCGTCGCCGTCAGCGCCTCTGCCGACGACGACCTCGGCTCCGGCGACCCCGGCTGGAGCGAGCGCCAGGACCAGATGGACGAGCGCGGCGACCAGGGCGACCGCGGCTACCAGGGCGAGCACGGCTACCCGGGCGCGCCAGGCGACCAGAGCCAGCCCGGCCAGCCCGGCCAGCCCGGCCAGCCCGGCCAGCCCGGCCAGCCCGGCGAGCAGGGCGACGAGTTCGAGCGCGACTTCGGCGACCGCCAGTTCGGTGACCGCGAGTTCGGCGACCACGACCACGGCGACCACGACTTCGGTGACCACGACTTCGGCGACCACGACTTCGGGGACCGCCAGGACGGGCGCGGTGGACGGATGTTCGGCGGCCCCGGGGCGCCGGACCACGAGCACCCGGCCTCGCCGGACGACACCGCTCCGGACAGCAAGGACGGCTCGGAGTCCTGATCCACCCAGCAACGGGCGCCACCGCCGCCCCACCGGTTGCCACCGTGGGCGAGAATGGCGCCCGTTGTGAAGATCACCTACCCGGCCGAGCTCCCGGTCTCCGCGCGCCGCGACGACATCGCCGCCGCCATCCGCGACCACCAGGTCGTGATCGTCGCCGGCGAGACCGGCTCCGGCAAGACCACCCAGCTGCCCAAGATCTGCCTCGAGCTCGGCCGCGGGCTCGGGGCGGCGGACGGCGGCAAGCTGATCGGCCACACCCAGCCGCGGCGCATCGCGGCCCGCTCCGTCGCGGAGCGGATCGCCGAGGAGCTCGGCACCGAGCTCGGCGACGTCGTGGGCTACCAGGTGCGCTTCACCGACCGCACCAGCCGCGCCAGCCGGGTCAAGCTGATGACCGACGGCATCCTGCTCGCCGAGCTGCAGCGCGACCGCGACCTGCGCAAGTACGACACGATCATCATCGACGAGGCCCACGAGCGCAGCCTCAACATCGACTTCCTGCTCGGCTACCTCAAGCGGCTGCTGCCGCGCCGGCCCGACCTCAAGGTCATCATCACCAGCGCGACGATCGACGTCGACCGCTTCGCCGAGCACTTCCGCGCCCCGGTGGTCGAGGTGTCGGGGCGTACGTACCCGGTCGAGGTCCGCTACCGGCCGTTGCTGGAGCTGCCGGAGAACGACGAGGACGGCGAGCCGGTCCAGCGTGACCAGACCGAGGCGATCCTCGACGCCGTCCGCGAGCTGTCGGCCGAGGGGCCCGGCGACGTGCTCGTCTTCCTGCCCGGCGAGCGTGAGATCCGCGACACCGCCGACGCCTTCTCCGCCCTCGGCAGCGACCGGCTCGAGATCGTGCCGCTCTACTCCCGGCTCAGCGCCGCCGACCAGCACCGGGTCTTCTCCAGCCACCCCTCCACCGTGCGGCGCGTCGTGCTGGCCACCAACGTCGCCGAGACGTCGCTGACGGTGCCCGGCATCCGCTACGTCGTCGACACCGGCGTTGCGCGGATCAGCCGCTACTCGGTGCGCACCAAGGTGCAGCGCCTGCCCATCGAGCCGATCAGCCAGGCCTCGGCCAACCAGCGCTCGGGACGCTGCGGTCGCGTGTCCGAGGGCATCGCGATCCGGCTCTACTCCGAGGAGGACTTCGAGGCGCGCCCCGAGTTCACCGACCCGGAGATTCTGCGGACCAACCTCGCGAGCGTCATCCTCCAGATGGCCTCGCTGCGCCTGGGCGACATCGCGCGGTTCCCCTTCGTGGAGCCGCCCGACCGCCGCAACATCAAGGCCGGCACCGACCTGCTCGAGGAGCTCGGCGCGATCTCGACCGCCCCCGAGCCCGGACGTCATGAGGATCCCCGGTCCCGACCGCCGAAGGCCATGACGTCGCGGCCGGGGGTCCGCCTGACGCAGGTCGGGCGGCGCCTGGCCCGGCTCCCGATCGACCCCCGGCTGGGGCGGATGATCCTCGAGGCCGAGCGCCTCGGCTGCCTGCGCGACGTCCTGGTGATCGCCGCGGCGCTGTCCATCCAGGACCCCCGCGAGCGGCCCGAGGAGCAGCGGGCGCAGGCCGACCAGCTGCACGCCCGCTTCAGGCACGAGTCCAGCGACTTCCTCACCTGGCTCAATCTCTGGCGCCACCTCAAGCAGCAGCAGCGCGAGCTGTCCTCCAGCGCGTTCCGCCGGATGTGCAAGCGCGAGCACCTCAACTACCTGCGCATCCGCGAGTGGCAGGACTACGAGTCGCAGCTGCGCCAGGTGTGCAAGGAGATGAAGCTCGACCTCGGCCGCACCGGCAGCAGCGAGGGCGGGGCGGCCTACGACGAGGACGGCATCCACCAGGCCCTGCTCTCCGGCCTGCTGAGCCACGTCGGTGCGCTGGAGGAGCGGGAGAAGTCGCGGCCGGGGGAGCGGCGCCCGATGCGCGAGTACGTCGGCGCCCGCAACGCCCGCTTCGCGATCTTCCCCGGCAGCGTGCTGAAGGGGCGCAACCCCGACTTCCTGATGAGCGCCGAGCTGGTGGAGACCTCGCGCCTGTGGGCCCGGCAGAACGCCGCCATCAAGCCCGAGTGGGCCGAGACCCTCGGCGCGCACCTGGTCAAGCGCACCTACTCCGAGCCGCACTGGTCGCGCAAGCGCGCCGCCGTGATGGCCCGCGAGCGGGTCACGCTGTACGGCGTCCCGCTGGTGGCCGACCGCCTCGTGTCCTACGGCACGGTCGACCCGGCGCTCGCCCGCGAGCTCTTCATCCGCCACGCCCTCGTCCAGCGCGAGTGGGACTCCCGCCACCGGTTCCTCACCGAGAACACCCGCCTGCTCGAGGAGGCCGAGGAGCTCGAGCACCGGGCCCGGCGCCGCGACATCGTCGTCGACGAGGAGACGCTGTTCGACTTCTACGACGCGCGCGTCGGTGCCGACGTCGTCAGCGGCCAGCACTTCGACCAGTGGTGGAAGCGCGCGCGGCAGAAGCAGCCCGACCTGCTCACCTTCGATCCCGAGATGCTCACCCACGACACCGCCGGCGAGGTGCGCGCGCACGACTTCCCGACGCAGTGGCACGACAGCGACGAGGCGGGGCTGACCTTCCCGATCAGCTACCACTTCGAGCCCGGCGCCGCCGACGACGGGCTCACCATCGACGTCCCCGTCGCCACCCTCAACCGCATCGACGCCGACGACTTCTCGTGGCTGGTGCCGGGGCTGCGCGAGGAGCTGGTCACCGAGCTGATCCGCTCGCTGCCCAAGAGCCTCCGCGTCGCGATGGTGCCCGCCCCCAACACCGCCCGCGAGTTCCTCGCCGCGACGCCGCCGGGCGCCGAGCCGCTCCTCGACGCGCTCGAGCGGTTCGCCCGCAGCACCCGCAGCCTGGTCATCCCCCGCGAGGCGTGGGACTGGTCGAAGGTGCCGGCCCACCTCCGCCCGACGTACCGGGTGGTGACCGAGGAGGGTGCCGAGGCCGCCCGGGGCAAGGACCTCGACGCGCTCAAGGAGCCGCTGCGACCGACGTTCGAGCAGGCCATGGCCGACGTGGCCTCCGACTCCGGGGTCAGCGCCACCGGCCGCACGACGTGGACCTTCGGCACGGTCGAGGAGTCCTTCGTGCAGCGTCGCGCCGGCCACGAGGTGCGCGGCTTCCCCGCGCTCGTCGACGAGGGCTCGACGGTGGGCCTGCAGGTGCTGGCGACCGCCGACGTGGCCGCCGCGCACCACCGGCTCGGCGTACGCCGCCTGGTGCTCCTCGCGCTCGGCCCGGCCGAGCCCGTCGACGACGTGCTCGCCGCCGCCGGGCTCGACCAGCGCGCCAAGCTCGCGCTGGTCGGCTCGCCCTACCCGTCGGTGGCCGACCTGCTCGACGACGTGCGGGCCGGCATCGTCGGCGAGGTGGTCGACCGCCACCCGACGGTGCGCGACGAGGCGGCGTACGACGCCGTGGTGGCCGACGCCCGCGACGCCGTCGCCACCGGCCTCGGCCCGGCGGTGCACGAGGTGATGCGGGTGCTGGAGGCCTGGCGCACCACCGACCGGGCGATCTCCGGGCGCGCCGACCTGATGACCCTCCCCGCGCTCACCGACATGCGCGCGCAGGTCGAGGGGCTGATGGCGCCCGGCTTCATCGGGGAGGCGGGGGTGCGCCGGCTGCGCGACTACCCGCGCTACCTCGCCGCCGTGACCCACCGGCGCGAGCGCCTCGACGCCCAGGTCGCCCGCGACCGCCAGCTGATGGACCAGGTCTCCGGGCTGCAGGAGGCGTGGCTGCACGCCGTCGCGGCGCTGCCCGAGGGCCAGCCGATGCCCCAGCACCTCCGCGAGGCCCGCTGGCTGCTCGAGGAGTACCGGGTGTCGCTGTTCGCCCAGCAGCTCGGCACGGCCGCCAAGGTCAGCGACCAGCGCATCCGCAAGGTGATGGGAACGGCTGGCTGAGCCGTTCGGACCCGTTCTAGGCTGGCGGGATGACCGGTCGCCAGCACCACCGCCCGATGACCCCCGGCGGCGGCTTCTTCGCCGACATCGCCGGGGGCGCCGACCCCGCGCAGCTGCGCGAGGCGGGCGACCTCGCCGCGACCGTGCTGGTGCGCGGCGCGCGCCGCTCGGCCGACCCCGAGCTGGCCGAGCGGGTGGTCCACCTCGCCGACACGGAGGGCCTCGAGACGCTCGCCGAGGTGTGGTCGGGGGCGCCCGCCGACACCCTCGCCGGGAGCCTGTGGCGGCTGTTCCTGCTGCGCTCGTGGGTGCACGCCGACCCCGAGCGCGTGGCCGGCGACTACGAGGCCGGCCAGCGCCGCGTCGACGTCGCGCGGGTGGTCGCCGGCGTGGCCGACCCTCCCGGCCCCGACGAGCTGCGCCGGATGGTGGACGACGTGCTGCGCGGGATCACGCGCGGCGACTTCGCGGTGACCCTGTTCCGCGCCGCCGCCTTCGCGCGCATCGTCGCCGCCGGCCGCGCGGCCCTCGGCACCGCCTCGCACGAGGAGATCACCCGGATGCTCGCGCTGTCGGAGCAGCTCGAGGCCGCGGGTCAGGTGGAAATCCGCGGCAGCCTCACCTGACGCGTTAAAATGTCCATGAGTGCGTCGGGCTGTGGCAGCCCCGGGTCCCAAAATAAGCCGCTACGAGCGGCCACGCGCCGTGAGGCGCTCCCAGTCCGGCGCACTCACCTACGACGGCGGCAGGCCTAGGCTCGACCCATGAGCCTCCGCCGCCGCGTCGCCGGCCTGCTGTCCCGCGACGGGACGCCCACGATGCCCACGATGCCCCGGACGCCCACGGCATCCACGCCCCCGGGCGAGGGCACCTACGCGCCCGAGCGTGACGGCGAGCCCGACCCCGGTGAGGTCGTGTGGGCGTGGGTGCCCTACGAGGACGACCCGAGCCGGGGCAAGGACCGGCCGGTGCTGGTCATCGACACCGCGGGGGCGGGGGAGGACGACGGCTGGGTGGGGCTGATGCTGAGCAGCCAGGACCACGACCGCGACGCCGCCGACGAGACCAGGTGGGGGCGCCACTGGATGGATGTCGGCACGGGCGGGTGGGACGCGCGGGGCCGGCCCAGCGAGGTGCGCCTCGACCGGCTCATCCACCTCGAGCGTGGCGGCGTACGACGCGAGGGCGCGGCGCTCGACGAGACGATCTTCACTGCCGTCCTGGCCGCCCGACGTGGCCTGTCCCGATAGGGTTTCGCCGTGTCCCGGACCCCTTCCCTGCGTCGCTGTGCCCTGCTCGCCACGGCCCTCGCGGTCGCGCTGACGACGGCTGCCTGCACCGGGGAGGACGAGCCCGAGCCGCGTCCGACCCCCTCCGCGGGGCAGTCCGGCAAGCCCACGAAGACGGCCGAGAAGCCGCGGGAGGTCACCTTCGGCGCCTACGGCAGCGAGGAGGAGGTGGCGGCGTTCCAGAGCGTCGTCGACTCCTTCAACGCCTCCTCCACCGACCGCCGGGTCACGCTGGAGTCGTGGCCCGACCACGAGGCCGCCGTGGCAGACGTGCTGGCCGGCAACGCGCCCGACGCGTTCCTCACCTCCCGCATCGACCTCGACCAGCTCGTCGAGGCCGGTGCGCTCCAGCCGGTGAGCCTGCTGCTCGACGAGCGTGGCGTCGACTTCGGCGACCGCTTCTCGCGTGACGCGGTCGACGCCTTCGCGATGGACGACGAGCTGCAGTGCATGGCGTACTCGGTCTCGCCGATGGTCATCTACTACAACACCCGGCTCGTCGACTTCGACAAGATGGAGCGCCGCGGCCTCGACGTCCCGAGCACCAACGACGAGGGCGTGCGGGAGCGCTGGACGCTCGCCGAGTTCGGCGCGGCCGCGCAGTTCGCCAGCCGTCGCGGCGACCGTCGTGGGGTGTGGATCGACCCGACCCTCCAGGGTCTCGCGCCGTTCATCTACTCCGGCGACGGCAAGGTCTTCAACGACGACCGCGAGCCCACCTCGCTCGCCTTCGCCGACGACTCCACCCGCGAGGCGCTGAGCCAGACGCTGGCGATCCTGCGCGACCCCACGATCACGCCGACCAACGCCCAGCTGGCGCGCGCGACGCCGGTCAAGCTGTTCAAGCGCGGCGAGCTCGCCATGGTCGCCGGCTTCCGCAACCTGGTGCCGGAGATGCGGGAGGCCGAGGACCTCGACTTCGACGTGCTGCCGATGCCGGTCATCGACACCCGGGCGACCGTCGGCGACATCAGCGGCCTGTGCCTGTCCGCCGACTCCGACGTGACCGGCGACGCGGCGGACTTCATCGCCTACGCCGTGTCCGACGCGGCGATCGCCACGGTCGCGGCAACCGGCTACATCGTTCCGGCCAACACCTCGGTGGCCGCGTCGCCGGAGTTCCTGGCGCCCGGCGAGGAGCCGGCCAACGCGGAGGCCTACAACTCCAGCATCCGCTACATGGTCGTGCCGCCGTTCATCGACCGGCGCGAGGAGCTCGAGGAGGCGGTCACGCCCCTCCTCGACCGGCTCGTGACCGCGCCCGGTGTGCTCGACCTCGACACGACGACCGAGCAGATCGACCAGGTCTCGCAGACGGTGCTCGCGCCGGAGGAGGACGAGGAGTCGGAGTCGCCCGAGCCGACCGAGACCCCGACCGAGACCCCGACGGAGGAGTAGCCCGAGCGGGAGTGGGTCGTCCCTACTCCGATGCGGGCGCGGACTGCTGCTCGGGCTCCTGCTCGGCCCCGAGGATGGCGCCGACCAGTGCCCCGGTGACCAGCTCGGCCTGCCAGCGCCGGGCGCCGTAGGACGCCAGCTGGTCACGGACCGCCTCGGCCAGCTCGGCCGGCTCACGGGTCGCCGGCGGCGCCCACATCAGCCGGCGCAGGTAGTCGGGGGTCAGCAGGTTCTCCACCGGCAGGTGGTGCACCTCGGCCAGGTTGAGCATCGACTCGCGGGCGGCCTTGAAGCGCCGGTCGGCGACCGGGTCGCGCTCGGCCCACGTGCGGGGGTGCGGGGGTCCGTCGCCCCGCGGTGCGCGGGTGGGCAGCTCGTCCTCGTCCATCTCGCGGACCCGTCGCAGCGCGTCGACCCACGTCGCGGCGTAGCGGCTCGCGCCGCGGCCGTGGAAGCCGGGGGTGGCCAGCAGTGCCCGGCGGTCGGTCGGCATCGCGGTGGCGGCGGCCACGATCGCCGCGTCGGGCAGGATCCGCCCCGGCGTCACGTCGCGCTCGGCGGCGATGGCGTCGCGGGCCTCCCACAGGGCGCGGGCCGCACCGAGCGCGCGGCGCCCGCGCAGGCGATGCACCCCGGACGTACGCCGCCACGCGTCGACGCGCACGGTCGGCTCGAAGCCCAGCAGGTGGTCGAACTCCTGGCGCGCCCACTCGGCCTTGCCGGCGCGCTCGAGCTCCGTGGCCATGTGGTCGCGCAGCTCGACGAGCACCTCGACGTCGAGCGCGGCGTACTCCAGCCACGGCTCGGGCAGCGGTCGCGTCGACCAGTCGGCCGCGGAGTGCTCCTTGCGCATCCGCTGGCCCAGCACGGTCTCGACCAGCGTGGCGAGGCCGACGCGGGGGTAGCCGAGCAGCCGCCCGGCCAGCTCGGTGTCGAACAGGCTGGTCGGGGTGAGGCCGACCTCGCGCAGGCAGGGGAGGTCCTGGGTGGCGGCGTGGAGGATCCACTCGGTGCCCTCGAGCGCCTCCTGGAGCGGGGCGAGCGTGGTCATCCCGATCGGGTCGACGAGCCACGTGCCGGCGCCCTCGCGGCGCAGCTGGATGAGGTAGGCGCGGTTGGAGTAGCGGTAGCCCGAGGCCCGCTCGGCGTCGATGGCCACCGGGCCGGTCGCCGCGGCCAGCGCCGCGCACGCCTCCAGCAATCCGGCGTCGGTGTCGACCACCGCGGGCAGGCCGTCGCGCAGCTCGAGGAGCGGCGCGGGGGGCGCCTCGGGGGCCTCGGGGGCCTCGGGGGCCTCGGGCTCGTCGTCGGGCCGGGCGTCGGCGGGGGTGATCTGGGGCTCGTCGGCCATCGGGTCAGGTGCCACGCTGTCCGCGTCGGCTGGGGATGGCGGTGACGCCCTCGGGCACGGGCGGCAGGCCGACGGCGGTGCACATCAGCTCGCCCCATGCCTCGACGTGCGCCGTCATGTCGAGCTCGCCGTCGTCGTCGACGTCGGGCGTCCACGACGCGCGGATCTCGACCTGGGCGGTGCGCGCGTCCTCGGCCATCGCGCCGAAGCTCTCGCTGGTCACGCAGGTGACCGTGCCGGAGGCGGCGTGGTGGCCGGCGCCGTGGGCGTCGAGGGCCTCCTCGAGCCACGACCAGCCGACCGCCGCCAGCATCGGGTCGGCGCCGAGCTCGGGGTCGATGTCGGCGCGGGCGTAGGCCACGCAGCGGAAGGTGCCGTCCCAGGCGTCGTTGCCGGCCGGGTCGTGGAGCAGGATCAGCCGGCCGGTGCCGAGGTCCTCCTCGTCGACGGTGATGTCGGCGCTGAGCGCCGACGACCAGGGCGCGATGCGCTGGGGCGCCGGCATCTCCTCGCAGAAGACCTCGGGGCGCAGCGAAGCCCGACGCATCGACTCCACGGCCGAGCGGAACTCCGCGGGCCCAGCCGCGGCAGCATTGCCCGGGTGGGTCTCGTGACGGGCCACCATGTGGCCAGAGTAGGCCAGCGCCGGGCCTCGCCGATGTGCCGCCACGCCGCCTGACCTGCGAGAATTCAGGGGTGACCGACGCCCCCCGCACGCCCCATCCCGGACTGGCCCGGAGCCCTTTCCTCGCGGCTGCGCGCGGAGAGGTGCCGTCCCACACCCCGGTCTGGTACATGCGGCAGGCGGGTCGGTCGCTGCCGGAGTACCTCAAGGTGCGCGAGGGCATCGGGATGCTCGAGTCGTGCATGGACGCCGACCTCGTCACCGAGATCACCCTGCAGCCCGTGCGCCGCTACGGCGTCGACGCCGCGATCTTCTTCTCCGACATCGTGCTGCCGCTCAAGGCGGTCGGGGTCGACCTCGACATCGTGCCCGGTGTCGGTCCGGTCGTCGCCTCGCCGGTGCGCACGCTCGCCGACGTCGAGGCGATCCCCGACCTGACCGTCGAGCACGTCCCCTTCATCGTGCGCGCCGTGCGCCAGCTCGTCGCCGAGCTCGGCGCGACGCCGCTCATCGGCTTCGCGGGGGCGCCCTTCACGGTCGCCTCCTACCTGGTCGAGGGCGGTCCGTCGAAGGAGCACGCGAAGACCAAGGCGATGATGTTCGGCGCGCCCGACGTCTGGGACGCGCTGATGCGCAAGATCTCCGGGATCGCCGCGGCCTACCTCCGCATCCAGGTGCAGGCCGGTGCGTCGGCGGTCCAGCTCTTCGACTCGTGGGCGGGCGCCCTCACCCCGACCGACTACCGCGCCTCGGTGATGCCGCACTCCCGGCGGGTGCTCGCGGCCGCCGGCGAGCTCGGTGTGCCGCGCATCCACTTCGGCGTCGGCACGAGCAACCTGCTGGGGCTGATGGGGGAGGCCGGCGCCGACGTGGTCGGCGTGGACTGGCGTACGCCGCTGGAGCAGGCGATCCCCCTCGTCGGCGACCGGGCGGTGCAGGGCAACCTCGACCCGACGCTGGTCTTCGCCCCCACCGAGGTGATGACGGCACGGGCGGCGGAGATCGTCGAGGCGGGTCGCCGCGCCAAGGGCCACATCTTCAACCTCGGCCACGGGGTCATCCCGTCCACCGACCCCGGTCAGCTCACGGCGCTGACCGACTTCGTGCACGGCTGCTGAATCGGCGTCACCGGGGTCAGGTCCGCCGCCGGCGGCTCGAGCGACGCCAGGTAGGCCCGGGCCTGCCGCACCAGCGCCTGCTGCAGGTCGCGCAGCGGCTCGGGCACGCGCTCGGCCCGCCGACGCATCATCAGGAGCGTGACCGTCGTCTGGTCGGTCTCGATGGGCCGGGTGGTGAGCACGCCGGCCCTCACGAGCGGGTCGGCGACGATCGAGAAGTCGGGGAGCACCGAGATCCCGAGCCCGGCAGCCACCATCGCCTTGCCCATCTCGGCGCCGTCCGTGGCGTAGGTCGTGCGGGGCAGCGTGCCGGCGAACAGGCGGTGGGCATAGCGGTGCATGACGAAGCCGGGCCGCATCAGCACGTGCGGCTCGGCGCGCAGGTCGTCGACGGTGACACGATCCTGGGCGGCCAGCGGGTGGCCCACGGGCAGGCAGGCGACCGGGGTGCCCTCGAGGAGGCGGTCGGCGACGAGCGTGGGCGGCACCTCGTCGCCCGGAAGCACGTTGACGAGCCCGAGGTCGAGGGAGCCTTCGGCCAGGCCCTGGTGGATGTCGGCCTGGCGCCCGTTGACCACCTCGACGCCTCCGGAGCCGTGCCGCGCGTGGAGGTCGCGCAGGGCCGGGGCGAGCAGGCTAGACGAGGCGGTGTTGACCGTCCCGATGCGGAGGTCGCGCCGGCGTACGGACTGCTGGCCCGCGGCCTGGCGCAGGCGGTCGACGGCCTCGAGGACCTCCGCCATGTTCTGGAGCAGGTCGAGGCCCTGCCGGCTGATCCGCGAGCCGGTGCGGCGCCGGTCGAGCAGCGTCGTGCCCAGCTCCTTCTCGAGCTTGGTCACGGCCTCGCTCAGGGCCGGCTGGGAGATGTGCATGGCCTCGCTCGCGCGGCGCAGCGAACCGTGCTCGGTCACCGCGGCGAGGTACTCCAGCTGTTCGATCCGCACGCTCTGCTCCTACCGGTGGTTCCCGGTCGCCCCGGGGGTCTTCCCTAAAGTCTAGTGAATAACTATACAAAATGGTGGGACCGCCACTCGCGACCCGGCACATTCCGGACCGTGGGCACGATCCGTGCACGCAGCCGCCTGCCACCCCCTCGACATTGTCGAGCAGTGTGGGTCCGCCGGATCCCGGGGGCCGCTGCTACTTTGTCTACAAGATCGATAAAGATAGTCGGGAGATGGCGGTCCACTGCGACCGGCGCCGAGCCCCCTGCGAGAGGATCGACATGAAGTTCCACTGGTTCCTGCCCACCAACGGCGGCGACGGCCGGCAGGTCGTCAGCGGCGGCCACGGCGTCTCCCACGGCTCGGGCGGCCGCCCCGCGAGCGTCGCCTACCTCGGGCAGATCGCCCGCAGCGCCGAGCAGCTCGGGTTCGAGGCGGCGCTCACCCCGACCGGCGCCTGGTGCGAGGACGCCTGGCTGACCACCGCGATGCTCGCTCCGCTCTCGGAGCGGCTGAGGTTCCTCGTGGCGTTCCGTCCCGGCATGACCTCGCCCACCCTCGCCGCCCAGATGGCCGCCACCTTCCAGAGCCTCTCCGGCGGTCGGCTCATGCTCAACGTCGTCACCGGCGGCGAGTCGCGCGAGCAGCGCGCCTACGGCGACTTCCTCGACAAGGACGCCCGCTACGAGCGGTGCGAGGAGTTCCTCGAGATCGTCCGCCGACTGTGGACCGGCGAGCAGGTCACCTTCGCCGGGCGCCACCTCCGCGTGGAGCAGGCGCAGCTCCAGCAGCTCCCCGACCCCGTCCCCGAGGTCTACTTCGGCGGCTCCTCGCCCGCCGCCGGACTCGTCGCCGCGAAGCACGCGGACGTCTATCTCACGTGGGGCGAGCCGCCGGCCGCCGTGGCGAGGAAGATCGCCTGGATCCGCGAGCTCGCCGAGAAGCAGGGCCGCGAGCTGCGGTTCGGCATCCGGATGCACACCATCAACCGCGACACCTCCGAGGAGGCGTGGGCCGAGGCGGACCGGTTGCTCGAGGGCATCGACGACGCGGAGATCCGCCGGGTCCAGGAGGGCCTGAGGCAGTCGGAGTCGGTCGGGCAGCAGAACATGCTGGCCCTCAACAACGGCTCGCGCGAGGGGCTCGAGATCCACCCCAACGTGTGGGCAGGCATCGGCCTGGTCCGCGGCGGGGCGGGCACTGCGCTCGTCGGCAGCCACGAGGAGGTCGCGGACCGGATCGAGGAGTACGCCGCGCTGGGCATCGAGGAGTTCGTGCTCTCCGCCTACCCGCACCTCGAGGGCGCCTACCACTTCGGTGAAGGCGTGCTGCCCGTGCTGGAGCGGCGCGGCCTGTGGACCAACCCCGCGCCGGTGAGCTCCCCGGCGGCGGTGCCCTTCGGCGCGCAGCGGGCCGCCTCGTGAGCGCCCGGGTCGCCGTGGTCGTCGGCAACCCCACGCCTCGCTCGCGCACCCACGCGTCCGCGCTCGCCCTCGCCGACCGGCTCGGGGGCGCCGACCTGGTGGTGGACCTCGCCGACCACGCGTCCGAGCTCTTCGACCCGGCGGCGGCGCGTGTCGCCGACCTGGTCGAGGCCGTGGCAGGCAGCCTCGTGGTCGTCGTCGCCAGCCCCACCTACAAGGCGACCTACACCGGCCTCCTCAAGGCGTTCCTCGACCGCTTCCCCCACCAGGGTCTGGGGGGCGTGACCGCGATCCCCCTGATGCTCGGCGCCTCCCCGGCGCACTCGCTCGCGACCGAGCACTCCCTCCGCCCGCTCCTCGTCGAGCTCGGCGCGTCGGTGCCGACCCGCGGCCTCTACGTCCTCGACTCCGAGCACGACCGTGCCGAGACCTACGACGCCTGGTTCGCGACCGCGCAGCAGCTGCTGCCGACCCTCCCCGCCCCGACCGCCCACGCCCTGGAAGTGAGCCCCGCATGACCGCGTCCACCAGCTCCGGCCCCGCTCGGGTCCCCACCTTCGACCAGCGCACACTGCGCGACGCCTTCGGCGCCTTCCCCTCCGGGGTCGTCGCCGTGGCGGCGTCGGTGAAGGGCCACCTCGCCGGCATCGCCGCGTCCTCGTTCACCTCAGTGAGCATCGACCCCCCGCTCGTCTCGTTCTCCATCGCCGTGACGAGCTCCACCTGGCCGCAGCTGCGCGAGGCCGGGCGCCTGGGCATCAGCGTGCTGGCCGACCACCACGACGCCGTGTGCCGCCAGCTCGCCGGGCCCCGCGAGGAGCGCTTCGCCGGCCTGCCCTTCCGGGTCACCGGCAACGGCGCCGTGCTGCTCGACGAGGCGGTGGCGACCTACGACTGCTCCGTCCACGAGGAGGTCGTCGCCGGCGACCACGTCATCGTGCTCCTCGAGGTGCACGAGGTCGGCGGCGGCGACGGCGAGCACCCGCTCGTCTTCCACCGCTCCGCCTTCGCCAAGCTGCACCGCGACGACCTCGACCCGACCCGCCTCGACGGCCGGATCAACGGCGCCGAGGTGGACCGCGGTGCCGGGCCGGAGGCCGGCGACGCGCCGCACGGCGACGCGGAGGACGCGGCCTGAGCGCGGCGCGCCGCCTGACCCGGGGCAGGCGTATCGTCGATCGCGGTAGGGGGCCCGCCGCGACCGGCGTCGGTGGACCCGATTCTCGTGGAGCCGGACCAGTCCCGGGACGTCACGACGCCCCGACGGAGGAGTCCCCGTGCCGACGTCACCAGCCGCAGAGTCCCGCCCCGAACCACGATCGCGAGGACTGCCGCGAGGACTGATCGTGCTGCTGGGGCTGGCGGCGGCGTTCATGGTGATCTCCGGCATGCGCGCCTCGGCGAGCCTGATCGGGTCCGCCTTCCTCGCCCTGGTCCTCACGATCGCGGTGCATCCGCTGCGGGTGCGGCTCGAGCGCCACCTGTGGGGCTGGGTGAGCACCACGCTGTGTGTGCTGCTGGTCGCCGCCATCGTCGTCGGGCTGGCGCTGTCGATCGCGGTCGCCGTCGCCAGGTTCGCGACCCTGCTGCCGCGCTACAAGGACGACGCCAACGGCGTCGTCTCGGACGCGATGGGGGTCCTGGAGCGGGCTGGTGTCTCGACCGAGCAGATCAGGAACGTCCTCGACGGCCTCGACCTGGACAAGCTCGTGGGCGTGGCCACCGATGCCCTGGGCGACGCCTACGGGCTGGTCTCGGGACTGGTCCTCCTCCTCGCGCTGGTGATGTTCATGATCGTCGACGCCACGTCCTTCTCACGCCAGATCGGCGCCGTCGCCACGCAGCGTCCCGACCTGGTCGCCGCGCTCCGCAGCTTCGCCCGCGACACCCGCCGCTACCTCCTGGTCTCCACGGCGTTCGGCCTGATCGCGGCCGTCCTCGACACCATCGCCCTGGAGCTCCTCGACGTCCCGGCGCCGCTGGTGTGGGGGCTGCTGGCCTTCCTGACCAGCTACATCCCCCACATCGGGTTCGTCATCGGACTGGTGCCGCCGGCCGTGCTGGCCCTGCTCGAGGGGGGCCCGGGCCTGCTGCTGGCGGTGGTGGGGGTCTACCTGGCGGTCAACTTCGTCATCGGCTCGGTGATCCATCCACGCGTCGTCGGCAACTCCGTCGGGCTGACCTCCACGCTGACCTTCCTCTCCCTGATCTTCTGGGCGGGTGTGATCGGTCCCATCGGCGCCATCCTGGCCGTCCCGCTCTCGATCCTGGTGCGCTCGCTCCTCGTCGACGCCGACCCGGCCAACCGGTGGCTGACACCGCTGGTGGCCAACCGCGATCCCGGCTAGTGCCCCGCTGGGCGCGAGCAGCCGGCACGCGGATGGGCCACACTGGACGGATGCGCGACAGGAGCCAGCGCCCGCGGTGGGTCTACGGCGAGGGCGAGGACCCGGAGTACAGCGCCAGCCTGGCCAACGAGCGGACCTTCCTGGCCTGGATCCGCACGGCGCTGGCACTCCTCGCCGGCGGGGTCGCCCTCGACGTGGTGGACCTGTCCATCCCCTCGGGCGCCCAGCGCGCCATCGCTCTGTCGCTGATCGTCCTCGCCCTGGTCGCTGCGGCAGTGACGTGGTTGCGGTGGGCGATGGCGGAGCGGTCCATGCGCCGTGGCGAGTCCCTGCCGCCGTTCGGGTTCGGGGCGCTGCTCGGCCTGGTGATCGTCGCGGTGTGCGCCGTCCTCCTCGCCCTGTTGTGGTGATGAGTGGTGACGGTGAGGGCATCGCCATGACGAGCACGGCCCGCCCCGGCGACGGGACGCCTCGTCGCCTCGCGCGCAAGAAGGACGACATCAAGACCACGCTGGCGTGGGAGCGCACGGCGATGGCCCTGCTGGTGGTGGCCGTCGCGACCGCCCGCCACACGTGGTCGCTCCTGGGTGCCGCCGCGATGCTTCCGGTCGCCGGCCTGACCGTCATCGTGGTGTGGGTCCTGGCCGAGGGGTGGCGCCGCTACGACGACGACCGCCGGGACCGCCGCCACTACCGCGCCATCGGCGGGCCGACCTTCGTGCTCGCCGCGACGACCGCCCTGATCGCGGCCACCGAGCTGGTGCACCTGATCGCCCGGTGAGATCGCTCGGTGACCGGAGAGGTCAGGACCGCTTCGCCGCCGCCCGCCTCGCGGTCGTCTTCACCGTCGCCTTCACGGTCGGGGTCTCGGTCGCCTGCTGGGTGTCCTGCTGGGTGTCCTTCTGGGTGTCCTTCTGGGTGTCCTTGTCGGCGGGCGGCTGCGCGCTCGTCTTCGCCGCCGCCGACTTCTTCGCCGCCGACCTGCGCCCCGCCGGCTTCTGGGCACCCTTGTCGGCCGGCTTCTGGACTGTCTTCTGGACTGTCCTCTGGGCCGGCTTCTGGGCCGCGGGCTTGTGCCCCTTGAGCCGGACCAGCATGGCGTTCCCCGTGCCCGAGGTCTCGAGGTAGGGCTGGGCGGTGACCAGGGTGCTCAGCCGTGCTCCCGGTCCGGCGAAGTTGCGCGCGTCGAACGACGGGTGGGTCCGGATCAGCTGGTTGCCCAAGGCCGGCAGCAGCGCCCAGCCGTCGTCGTCGGAGACGGCGTTGACCGCCCGGGTCAGCGCGCTCTGCAGGTTGATCGAGGGGGTGGAGCTCTCGGCGGCGTCGTCGGACTCGTCGGCGACGGAGTCGGAGTCCTCGTCCTCCTCCTGCCGGTCGGCGATCACCGCCAGGTCGATGAACTTGTCGCAGGCGTTGCGCAGCGACTCCGGCGCCTTGCTCTCGCCGAGCACGTAGACCCTCTTGCCCGACTCGCGCAGCCGGTGCGCCAGGCTGGTGAAGTCGCTGTCGCTCGTGACCAGCGCGAACGCCTCGACATTGCCGTCGTAGAGCAGGTCCATCGCGTCGATGACCAGCGCGAGGTCGGTGGAGTTCTTGCCCGAGGTGTAGGCGTTCTGGTGCATCGCGCGCAGACCGAGACGGTTGAGCTTGCGCGACCACTGCGTGAGGTGGGGGTTGGTCCAGTCGCCGTAGACCCGCCGGATCGTCGGGTCGCCATACTTCGCGACCTCGCCCAGCACCTCGTCGGCGTAGGCGGGCCGGGTGTTGTCGGCGTCGATCATGACCGCGACCCGGTCGGCGGCTGAGTGGGAGTCCATGTGCGCAGCCTAGGTCCCCGGGAGGGCGCGGGGCGGCTCTGGCAGGCTGGGGGTGTGAGGCGCGACGCTGTGGTGGTGGGTGGCGGGATCGCCGGACTGGTGGCCGCGCGAGGCCTGGCCGCGACCGGTCGCGACGTGCTGCTCCTCGAGGGCTCGCCGCAGGTCGGCGGCAAGCTCCGCAGCGCCGAGGTCGCCGGGCTCACCGTCGACGTCGGCGCCGAGGCGATGCTCGCCCGGCGCCCGGAGGGGCTGGCGCTCGCCGAGGAGGTCGGCGCGCACGTGGTGCACCCGACCCCGGCCACGTCTGCGGTCTGGTCGCGCGGAGCCCTGCGCCCGATGCCGCGCTCGCTGATGGGCGTCCCCTTCGACCTCGACCAGCTCGCCGCCAGCGGTGTGCTCAGCCCGGAGGGCCTGGCCAGGGCGAGCGCCGAGACCGACACGCCCGTCACCGCCGCCGACGTCTCCGTCGGCGACCTCGTGGCCGCGCGTCTGGGCGACGAGCTCGTCGACCGGCTCGTCGAGCCGCTGCTCGGCGGGGTGTACGCCGGTCACGCGCGCGACCTGTCGGCGGCCGCCGCCGTGCCGCAGCTGCTCGCCATGGCGCGGCGCGGGAGCCTGCTCGAGCAGGCCGCCGCGGTGCCCGCCTCCGTCGCGCCGGTCTTCGCCGCGCTGCCCGGGGGGATGGGCCGGCTGCCCGCGCTCGTCGTCGCCGGCGGCGGATTCGAGGTGCGCACCTCGGCCACCGTCCGCGCCCTGCGGCGTACGCCGTCGGGCTGGGCGCTGACCGTCGGTCCGACCACGACCGCCGAGACCATCGAGGCCGACGCCGTCGTCGTCGCCACGCCGGCCACGCCCGCCGCCCGTCTGCTCGGCCAGGTGCTGCCCGACGCCGCCGCGGAGCTCGGCGCCGTCGAGGCCGCCAGTGTCGCCGTGGTGACCCTCGCCTTCCGCGCCCGGGACGTCCCGGACGCCCTGTTCGACCGCTCCGGCTTCCTCGTGCCGCCGGTCGAGCGGCGCGCCATCAAGGCCTCGACCTTCTCCTTCGCCAAGTGGGCGTGGGTGCGCGAGCTCGACCCGGACCTCGTGGTGCTCCGCACCTCGCTCGGTCGCCACCGGGAGGAGGCGACGCTGCAGGCCGGTGACGACGACCTGGTGCGGGTGTCCCTCGCCGACCTGGCCGCGATGACCGGCATCGCGGCCCGGCCCGTCGACACGCACGTGCAGCGGTGGGGCGGGGCGCTGCCGCAGTACGCCGTCGGTCACCTCGATCGCGTCGCCCGCATCCGCGCGGCGCTCGCCGGGCAGCCGGGGCTCGGCGTCTGCGGGGCGGCGTACGACGGCGTCGGCATCCCCGCCGTGATCGGGTCGGCCCGGCGGGCCGTGGCCTCGGTCACACGGGCAGAATGAGGCCATGAGCACCGAGTCGACCGAGCCGCAGACCAACGCCGCCCGCACGCGGGACCTCAACGACACGATCCGCTACACGATGTGGTCGGTCTTCAGGCTGCGCGACGTCCTCGGCGACGACGCCGACCGTGCCGCCGAGGCGACCGACGTGCAGGCCCTGTTCGAGGTGCTCGCCGAGCAGGACGTGGTCGTGCGCGGGCTCTACGACGTCAGCGGGCTGCGAGCCGACGCCGACCTGATGGTGTGGTGGCACGCCCCCGACTCCCAGCAGCTGCAGGGCGCCTACAACGCCTTCCGGCGCACCGCCTTCGGCAGCCGCCTGGAGCCGGTCTGGTCGCAGATGGCCCTGCACCGTCCCGCGGAGTTCAACAAGTCGCACATCCCGGCGTTCCTCGCCGACGAGGAGCCGCGGGCGCACGTGTGCGTCTACCCGTTCGTCCGCTCCTACGAGTGGTACCTCCTCGACGACTCCGAGCGTCGTCGCATGCTCTCCCAGCACGGCCAGCAGGCCCGCGGCTACGCCGACGTGCGCGCCAACACGGTCGCGTCCTTCGCGCTCGGCGACTACGAGTGGATGCTGGCCTTCGAGGCCGACGAGCTGCACCGGATCGTCGACCTGATGCGCGACCTGCGCGCCTCCGACGCGCGCCGCCACGTGCGCGAGGAGGTGCCGTTCTACACCGGCGCCCGCGTGACGCCGGCCGAGCTGCTCGACCGCCTGCCCTGAGCCCGGAACGGCTCCGGACGCAGTAGCGTCGGAGGATCATGAGGATCCTCGCCGCTGCCGCCGTGCTGACCGTCCTGGGCGTCGCCACCGCCTGCTCCACCGAGGCCGAGATGCGGGCCGTCGACTCCGCCGGGTCGGGCGACTCCCCGCCGGCATCGTCCGAGGGGCCGCCGACGCCGGTGCCCGACGGGGAGGTGCGCACCCGCGGGCTGGTGACCGTGCTCGACTCCGGTGGCGGACCCGAGCTCTGCCTGGGTGTGGTCGCCGAGTCCTACCCGCCGCAGTGCGGCGGCCCAACGCTGGAGGGTTTCGAGTGGGGTGACGTCGGCGCGGAGGAGGCCGGCGGCGTGACGTGGGGCCAGTACTCCCTCACCGGCACCTTCGACGGCACGACCTTCACCGTCACCGACGCGGTCCCGGCGGCGCTCTACGACCCGATGGGCGAGGTCGAGGCCGTCGCCGGCGGGCTCGAGCCGGCCTGCGACGACGCCACCACGACCGACCCGGCCAAGGCCACCCCGCAGGACATGGACGCCACCCTAGCCGCGGCCTCCGCGCTGCCGACGTACGCCAGCGCGTGGCTGAGCAACGGCACGATCAGCGTCGCGGTCACCGGCGACGCCGAGGCCGCCGAGGCCGAGCTGCGCACGACCTGGGGCGGGCTGCTCTGCGTGACCACCGTCGAGCGCACCGATGCCGACCTCAACACCATCAGCCAGGAGCTCCAGGCCGCGCTCGGCGAGCAGCTGCTCACCAGCGGGTCGACCGCGCCCGACTCGCTCGACGCGGACGTCGTCTTCGACGACGGCTCGATCCAGGCGTGGGCGGACGAGACCTACGGCGCGGGCCTGGTGAAGGTCACCTCGGCGCTGCAGCCGGCCGACTGAGGCTACTTCTTCTCGTTGAGCGAGATGCTGATCGAGTTGATGCAGTAGCGGTCACCGGTGGGCGTGCCGAAGCCGTCGGGGAAGACGTGGCCGAGGTGCGAGCCGCAGCTCGCGCAGCGGACCTCCACGCGCTTCATGCCGTGGGAGGTGTCCTCGATGTACTCGACCGTGTCGGTCATCGGCTGGTAGAAGCTCGGCCAGCCGCAGCCGGAGTGGAACTTGGTGTCGCTGGTGAACAGCTCCGACCCGCACGCCTTGCAGGAGTAGGTGCCCTCGGTCTCGGTGTCGGTGTACTCGCCGGTGAACGCGCGCTCGGTGCCGGCCTGTCGCAGCACGGCGTACTCCTCGGGGGTCAGCTCCTCGCGCCACTGCTCGTCGGTCTTCTGCACGTCATAGGCCATGGCTCGAGTCTACGGAGGCGATCCAGCGTCTCGGACCGCTAGGTTGGGGGGATGGCGAAGGCGTCGGAGGCGTACGTCCGGGCGGGGGAGCGCGAGGTCAGGATCTCCTCGCCGGACCGGGTCATCTACGAGGCGACCGACCGCACCCCGGCGGTCACCAAGCTGATGGTCGCCGAGTACGTCACGAGCGTCGAGGAGGGCCTGATGCGGGCCCTGCGGGACCGGCCGACGGCGCTCGAGCGGTGGACCTCAGGCGTCCGCCCCGGCATGAAGCTGGCCACCGGTCCGCAGGACCGCGACGCCGACGCGTTCTACCAGAAGCGGGTGCCGAAGGGTGCTCCCGACTATCTGGAGACGGTGGGCATCACCTTCCCCTCGGGGCGGACCGCCCAGGAGATCTGCCCGACGGAGATCGCGGTGCCCGTGTGGTGCGCGCAGATGGGTGCGCTGACCTTCCACCCCTGGCCGGTGCGGCGCGACGACGTCGACCACCCCGACGAGCTGCGGATCGACCTCGACCCCCAGCCCGGCACGTCGTTCGCCGACGCGGTGCGGGTCGCCGGTGTCGCCCGTGAGCTGCTCACCGACCTCGGGATGTCGGGCTTCGCGAAGACCTCGGGCAACCGCGGCGTCCACGTCTACGTCCGGATCGAGCCCCGGTGGGACTTCGCCGAGGTGCGGCACGCCGCCATCGCCTTCGGTCGCGAGCTGGAGAAGCGCGACGACGGCGTGACGACCGCGTGGTGGAAGGAGGAGCGCGGGGAGCGGATCTTCGTGGACTTCAACCAGAACACCCGCGACCGCACCATCGCCTCGGCCTACTCGCTGCGCCCGCTGCCCGGCGCCCCGGTCTCGACCCCGGTGGCGTGGGACGAGCTGGCCACGCTCACCTCGCCGTCCGAGCTCAACCTCTTCTCGGTGCCCTCACGCCTCGCCGTCGACGGCGACCCGTGGGCGTCGATCGACGACGTCCACCACTCCCTCCAGCCGCTGCTCGACCTGTGGGAGGAGCACCCGGTCGAGCTCAACTTCCCGCCCGACCACCCGAAGATGCCCGGTGAGCCGCCGCGGGTGCAGCCGTCGAAGAAGGTCGAGGCGCACTGGGACGCCGACGGCAACCGGATCGCCGACTGAGGGCGTTCACACCCTCTCCGCCGGGGCGCGGAGCGCGGCCCCGATGAGCGCCAGCACGATGCCGAGCACGAACGCCATGGCGGCGACCCCGAACGCGACGACCGACGTGAACAGCGAGGCCTGGAGGAACGCCGAGTCCATGGCGACGTCACGGTTGGGGTCCTCGCGGTCGAGCTCGGCATAGGTCTTGCCGCCGGTGATCTCCAGGGTGTGCTTGTCGATCACCCTGGCCTGGCAGTAGGCCGAGAACGGGCCGTTCACCCCGTCTCCCGCCGCACACGAGGCGTCGTCGGCGACGGTGATCTTCTGGTCGGCCAAGGTCGTGGACACCACGACCCAGACCACGACCCCGGCGATCGCCATCACGACCCCGACGATGATGGATGTCAACGCTGCAACCTTGCGCATGAGCCTGCTCCCCTCGAGCCGGGCCGGCGCTCGGCGCCGACGGCGCGTGCATCTGCACGCCCGACCAGCGTGGCCCTGGCAGCGACGAGGTGCAACCCCGGTGAGCGTCGGTGCGCCGTCGCCCTCCTAGGACCTCTCCCACGGTGCGGGGATCGGGAAGTACTGCTCCAGGAAGTCGTGCAGCAGCGCGTCGGCGCGCTCCTCGTCGAAGGCGGCGAGGAGGTTGTCGGCGATGCAGAAGAAGTCGCGGTCGCGCCTGAGCATCTGCGTGAGCTGCGCCGGCAGCTGCTGGTGGCCGAGGTCGACGTAGCCGTGGTGGGCACCGGCGCGGAACGCCTGCCCGGTGATCAGGCCGTAGCTCTGCGCGAAGGACGACAGCAGCGAGAGGTCGCTCGACGAGCGGAACGGCGCGTGCGTGGTGCGGTCCACCTCCTCGGGGAAGCGGGCGGCGATCTCCTCCAGCGTCGTACGCCGCTGCGGGTGCGGGCTGTGCATCATCGTGTGGGTCAGCGCCACGCCGAAGGCCTCGGCGAGCACGCGGCGGTTGTTGTGAGCGGCGGTGAGGTAGGGGCGGTCGTCGGTGCCGCTGAGCCCGACGGCGCGGTGCTCGGCGACGAAGGCGGCGTAGTGCCCGCCGGGGGAGAAGAAGTGTTCGCGGCGTCGCGGGCGGCCCAGGAAGACGTCGTCGTTGACGTAGACGAAGTGGTCGGCGAGGTCGGGCACGGCGTGGAGCCGGGTCTCGATCGCGTGCGAGCTGAACGTCGGCAGCGCCGAGGCGGGCAGGATCTCGCGGTGGTCGACGACCCGCACCCGTTCGTGGTCCGTGTCGAGCCACGACGGCACCTGCCCGGCGGTGACGAGGTGGATGCGTCGCACCCACGGCGCGAAGAGGTGGATGCTGCGCATGGAGTAGCGCAGCTCGTCGCGGCTGCGGTAGCGCGAGGCGCCGCCGGCGCGGTCGCTCGGGGTGCCGCCGAGCTCGCGGATCCGCGCGTCGCGGGCGCGGAGCCAGGCCTCGTCGTCGCCGTCGACCCACGTGTAGACGACGTCGACGTCGAAGCGGCAGTCGTCGACCGTCGGCAGCGCCATCACCTCGAGGGTCGGCACCTCGACGTCCTCGACCCTGGTCGTGGTGCGTGGGGTGCATGCCGGCACGCGGTCGCCGTAGCGGTTGGGCCCGGGCGCGAGCAGGTCGCCGTCGGGCGTCTCCTCCCAGAACTGCGCGCCCACCTCCACGCCCTCGGCGAGCAGGCCGTCGTGGCCGCCGCGCATCGGCCACGGCTCGAGGAGGAGCGTGGCCGTGCGGGTGCGGGCGAGCTCGTCGGTCATCGCCGCCACCGTGCCGCGCCGCTCGGGCCAGCCCCGCTCGGCGGGGTCACGCACCGACAGCCAGTCGGGCACCGACCCCGCGGCCAGGGCGGCGAGGAAGGCGCCGCGCCGCGAGGAGGGGACGACGACCACGGGATGGGGGTCGAGGCCGCGCGCGGGCACCACGAACCACCCGTCGCCGGTCGCCGCTGCTGCGGCGGTGAGCGCCCGCAGCGCCGTCGTACGCGCCTGGGCGGGGGTGACGCCGGCGGCGCCGGAGGTCTCGGGCAGGTCGCCCAGCGGCCCGGGGCGCAGGCCGTGCAGCACCCGGCGTGGGGCGAGCGGGTCGGCGCGGCGGGCGAGGGCGGTGCGGAACGTCTCGACCCAGCGGCGGGCGAGCACCTCGCCGTCCCAGCCGCGGGAGCGCTCGAGGGCGGCGGCACCGAGGCGGCTGCGCAGGGCGTCGTCGGCGGCGACCCGCAGCATCGCGGCGGCCAGCGCCGCCTTGGACGCCGGCGGCACCAGGAGCCCGTCGACGTCGTGGGTGATCATCTCGCGGGGGCCGGAGGGGCAGTCGTAGGTGACGGCCGGCACGCCGGCCGACATCGCCTCCTGGAGGACGAGGGGGTAGCCCTCGCCGCGCGAGGCCAGGACGGCCACGCTCGCGTGTGCCCACTCGGCGGCGAGGTCGTCGGTCGAGCCGGGCAGGCGCACCCGGTCCTCGAGGCCGAGCTTGCGCACCTGCGCGGCGAGGTTGTCGGCGCGGGGACCGTCGCCCCAGATCGTGAGGGTCCAGCCCGGCACCTGCTCGTGGATGCGCCAGAAGGCGTCGACGACGTGCTCGAACTGCTTCTCCGGCGCGAGGCGGCCGGCCGTGACGAAGGTCCGCTGGTCGAGCGCCGAGCGCGGCTGGGGGGCCGCGGGCAGCGGGTTGGGGATCACCTGGAGCTCGGGCGCGGCCCCGCCGAGCCGGCCGGCGAGCCAGCGCGACATCGACTCGGTGAGCGAGACCACCACGTCGGCCCGCGGGGCGAACTGCAGCAGCGCGCCGAGGTCGTTGACCCGGCTCGACGACGCCCGGTGCTCCTGGTGCACCAGCGCCACGTCGGCGGGCGCGAGCTGGGCGACGACGGCCAGCAGCTCGGGGGTCGTGGTGACCAGGACGTCGGCGTCGACGCCGCCGAGCGCCTCGCGCATCGTCGCGTCGGTCAGCCCGTTGTAGAGGGCGTCCCAGCTGCGGGGCACGATCGTCGACTCGCGCTGCGCCAGCTCGGCCGGGTGGTCGCCGGAGACGGCCACCGGCCGCTCACGGCGTACGTCGACGAGGTAGGTGACCTCGAGCCCGTCGGCCAGCGGGTAGTGGGTCGAGTCGCCGCTCCGCGTGACGCTGAGGATCCGGACCCGGTGGCCCTCGCCGAGGCGGTGGAGGGCGTTGGCCTGCTCGATGCCCGAGCGGGCGGTGCCGCCCATGCCGTCGGCGTTGAAGAGGACGTAGACGACGTCGAGCGGGCCGTCGCGGCGCACCCGGCGCATCGCCGAGCGCACCTTCCCGCCGAGCCTGTCGGTGAGTGCCACGTGTCGTCAGTCCCGTTCTCGAGGTGTGCGGCGGAGCGGTCGCGACGATCCTAGAGGCCGCCCCGGTCGGCGCGCGGGGAGCGTGCCCCCGGCCGATAGGGTGAGCGCATGCCGACGTCCCCCGCCCAGCCGGGCACCCCGCTGGTGCTGGTCTCCGGATCCGGTCGCAGCGGCACCAGCTCGCTCGCCGGCACGCTGAAGCGACTCGGCCTCCACGTGCCGCAGCCCGAGGTGGAGGCGTCGGAGACCAACCCGCGCGGGTTCTACGAGCCGCAGTGGGTCATCGACTTCCACAAGCGGCACCTCAGGGAGCTCGCGCTCTTCAACATCGACAGCCGCCCGGCGGCCGTCGACATCGTCGCCCGCTACGTCGAGACCGGCGTGCCCAGCAAGGAGCTCCACGAGTGGCTCTCGGGCCAGCTCGCCGAGCGCCGGCCGGGCGAGCAGATCGTGGTCAAGGACCCGCACGCGTTCTGGTTCGCGCAGGTGTGGGAGGTCGTCAGCGCCGAGCTCGGCACCGACCTGCGGTGGCTCACCGCGCTGCGGCACCCCGCCGAGGTCGTCGGCTCGCGCGACATCGCCTACCTGTCCAGCCAGTCCGACGACCTGCGGCTGACGAAGGAGACCTCCAACGTCGCCGGCTGGGTGCACGCCGCCCTGCTCACCGAGCAGGCCGGCCGCGGCTCCAAGCGGGCCTTCGTGAAGTACGTCGACCTGCTCGACGACTGGCGCGCGGCGCTCGAGCCGGTGCAGGAGCAGCTCCAGCTCACCTTCAACACCGACCTCTCGGCCCCGCCCGACGAGCGCGAGCACCACTCGGTCGACGACTTCATCGAGCCGTCGATGCGCAAGTCGCAGCTCACCTGGGACGACGTCCGCACGCCCGACTGGCTGCGCGACATGGCCGAGGAGGTCTGGCAGCTGCTCGGCGTGCTGACCACCAGCCCCCACGACGCCGACACGCTGGCGGCGCTCGACCGGATCCACGCCGACTACAACGCCCGCTACGCCGACGCCGTCGCGCTGACCTTCGACCACACCAAGGCCGAGTCGACCCTCGCCGGTCGGCAGGCGCGCGCGGCCCAGCGCGCCACCGTGCAGCAGCTGCGGCGCGACCTCGAGCAGGCCCGCCGCGGGCAGCACCCCACGGTCGGCGGCCGGGAGGCGGCCGCCATCCTGCGCCGCGCCGTCGTACGCCGCGTCACCCGCCGCGGCTGACGGTGGAAGGGCAGTCGAGTCGGCGCGTCCTGACACCGGTCGGCCGTCGAGTCGGCGCGTCCTGACAGGCGCAGGCTGTCGAGTCGGCGCGTCCTGACAGATAGTCGGTCAGGATGAACCGACTCGGCGCTCCTGGGGCGTCAGGATGCGCCGACTCGACCTTGTTTGGGCGTCAGGACGAGCCGACTCGGCTCAGACGCCGGTGACGCCCTCGCCGGCGCCGGAGGCCTGCTCGTCGAAGTTCTCGTGCTCGATGAGGTGGAGGACGGGGACGCCGAGCTTGCGGCGGGCGCGCGAGGTCCAGTCGACGTGGAAGAACTCCGCGACCACGTGCGGGCGGGTCAGGATGATGGCCTCGCGGGCGTCGACCGCCGCCGCGAGCGCGGCGAGCGCGTCGACGGGAGGCTCGGAGGTGACCTTGCCGGTCGCCTTGCCGCCGGCCTGGTGCAGCGCCGTGAGCGTCTTCTGCAGCTCCGAGGAGGACTGCTCCTCGCACTCGCGACGCAGCGCGTCGATGTCGACGTCGTTCATCGCCATGGCCGGGGCGGCCATCAGGTCGCCGGCGCCCAGGGTGCCGAGGGAGGCCTCGATGCGCGCCGCGGCGTCCTCCAGCGGCAGCAGCACGTGGTAGACGACGGTGTCCTCGATCTCGCTGTGCAGCGAGCGCACCTGCCGAGCGTCGCCCGGCGTGAGCGCCTGCTCGACGAGCAGCACGACGTCGTAGGTGCCCTGCCCGTCGTGGATCGAGTCGTGGGTGCGCTCGGCGGGGTCGTCGGTCGGGTGGTCGGTGTGGTCGGTCATGACTCGTCTCCGGGTTGGGTGCTGAGGATCCTGGTGAGGTCGTAGCCCGCGGGCTCCTCGAGCTGGGCATAGCCGCAGCTCTCCGGGTCGCGGTCGGGCCGCCACCGCTTGAAGTGGGCCGTGTGCCGGAAGCGCCGACCCTCCATGTGGTCGTACTTCACCTCCAGGACCCGCTCGGGGCGCAGCGCAGTGAAGCCGAGGTCCTTGCCGGCGCTCCACCGGCTCTGGGTGCCGGGCACGCGGTCGGGGTTGGCGGTGAGGAACTCGTTCCACCGGCCCCACGGGTGGTCGGCGACGTCGCACACGAGGGGCTGGAGCTCGTGCCAGAGCTCGGCGCGCCGCGCGGCGGTGAAGCTGGCCGAGACGCCGATGTGCTGCAGCTGGCCGTCGTCGTCGTGGAGCCCGAGCAGCAGCGAGCCGATCAGCGGCTCCTCGGGCGTGGACGTCTTGTGCTCGCGATAGCCGGCGAGCACGACGTCGGCGGTGCGCTCGTGCTTGATCTTGAGCATGGTGCGCTTGTGGGGCTCGTAGGGCGCGCCCAGCGGCTTGGCGACCACGCCGTCGAGCCCTGCGCCCTCGAACTCCTCGAACCATCGCTCGGCCACGGCGCGGTCCTCGGTGGTGCGGCTGAGGAAGCACGGCCCGGTCCCGTCGAGGTGGCCGAGCGCGTCGACGAGCGCGGCACGGCGCTCGGCGAACGGCCGGTCCAGCAGCGACTCGTCGCCCAGCGCGAGCAGGTCGAAGGCCACGAAGCCGGCGGGCGTCTCGACCGCGAGCCTGTCGACGCGGCTGGCGGCGGGGTGGATGCGCTCCTGCAGGATCTCGAACTCCAGGCGCCAGCCCTCGGGGCCCTGCAGGCCGACGAAGATCTCGCCGTCGAGCACGACGCGGTCGGGCAGCTGGCGGCGTACGGCCTCGACGACCTCGGGGAAGTAGCGGGTGAGGGGCTTGGTGTTGCGGCTGGCGAGCTCGACCTCGTCGCCGTCCTTGAAGACCAGGCAGCGGAAGCCGTCCCACTTCGGCTCGAAGCTCAGGCCGCCGTGCTTGGCGGGGTCCGGCACGCCGCTCACGCTCTTGGCGAGCATCGGCTGCACCGGAGGCATGACGGGGAGGTCCACACGGCGAGCCTAGTGGGACGCCGCGCGCCCGCGGCGGCTACTCGTCGCCGCGCAGCGAGAACGACCGCAGCCGGTCACCAGCGAACCACACGGCCACCACCGTCACGACGAGGCTGGCGATGATCGCGTAGGGCAGGTTGGCCGGGTCGGGCAGCTCGCTCGAGATCTCGTGCCCGACGCGAAGGCCCCACTGGCCGATGCTCAGCCAGGCGATGCCGCTGAAGAGGTTGCCGAGCAGGCTCTCCCAGATCAGCACGAACATCAACGACGCGATCACGGCGTGCCGGGTCACCGCCGAGATCGCGAGGAAGAGCGCGGAGTACGCCGTCCCGGCGACCACCGCGGCGGTGAACAGCGCGGTGGCGCGGGTGCTGTCACCGGTGAGGAGCGCCGCGACCAGGATCGGGAGCGCCCCCGCGACCAGCGTCGCGCCGAGCGCCACCAGCCACTTGCTGATCGCCACGCCGTAGCGGTTGACCGGCTTGGAGAGCAGGTAGACGATCGAGCCGTCGTCGACCTCGGGCCCGAGCACCGAGGACGCGGCGAGGATCGCGACGAGCGGCAGCACGAGCGGGTAGCCGAGGTTGGGCAGCACCCCGTAGGCCGCGTCGCCGTCGACCAGCACGGTCACGAGCGCGACGAGCCCGATCAGCAGGACCGGGAAGGCCAGCAGGAGGAAGAAGCGCCGGCGCCCCAGCAGTGCCTGCAAGGCGAGCTTGGCAATCGTCGTGTTGATCATCGGGCCACCAGGTAGGCGAAGACGCTCTCCAGCGACTCGTCGCTGGGGGAGAGCTCGAACAGGGTCACGTCGTGCTGCCGGGCCAGTCCGGGGAGCTCCACCGCGAAGCTGCCCAGGTCGCCGACCTGGACGTCGAGGTGGTCGTTGCGGAGGCTGACCGCGCGCACCGACTCCTGCGCCATCAGCACGGAGGCGAGGGTGCGGTTGTCGCTGGACTGCACGGCGTACTGCACCGGGCGGTCGGTCATCAGCCGGCGGATCGCGCCGAAGTCGCCCGAGGCGGCGTGCCGGCCGGACACGACGACCTCGATGTGGCGCGCCAGCCGCTCGACCTCCTCGAGGATGTGCGAGCTGAAGAGCACGGTGCGGCCCTCGTCGCCGAGGCGGCGCAGGAGGTCCATGAGGTGCATCCGCTGCCGCGGGTCGACGCCGTTGAACGGCTCGTCGAGGAGCAGCACGGCGGGGTCGTGGACGAGCGCGGCGGCGATCTTGACCCGCTGTCGCATGCCCTTGGAGTAGGTGTCGAGGCGGCGGCCGGCCGGCTCGACCATGTCGACGACCTCGAGGATCCGCTCGGTCGCGGCGGCCGCGTCGGGCAGCCGGTGCAGGTCGGCGTTGGCCCGGACGAACTGGCGTCCGGTGAGGTAGCCGAAGCTGAGCTCGCGCTCGGGCACCAGGCCGATGTGCCGGTAGGTCTCGGTGTTGCGCCACACCGGCCGGCCGTCGAGGGTGATGGTGCCGGCGGACGGGGCGAGGAACCCCGACATCATCGCCATCAGCGTGGTCTTGCCCGCGCCGTTGGGCCCGAGCAGGCCGGTCACGCCGGGGCCGATGGTGAGCGTGACGTCGTTGACCGCCACCACGTTGCCGAACCAGCGCGAGGTCGAGTCGAGGACCAGGGTGCTCATCGCGACCCCACCTTCCGGAAGCGTGCGACGAGCCCGAGCAGGCAGGCGGCGACGACGAGCAGCGCCACGATGGCGTACGCCGGGACCCACGCGCCGTCGACCGGCACGGGCGTGTCGACGCCGGCGTCCCAGGCGTTGGCGAGGCCGTTGACGAGGGACCAGGGCGAGAGCAGCCCGACGCCGACCGAGACCGACTCGCTGTCGCCCTCGTAGTAGGCGATGTTCTGCATGACGGTCACGATGCCGGTCAGGACGATGAGCGCCATGACCGAGCCGACCACGGCGAAGCCGCGGCGCAGGGAGACAGACGAGATCAGCCCGCTGACCCCGGCGATCATCATCGCCAGCAGGACCTGCAGCACGAGTGCCTTGAGCAGGGAGCTCGTCTGGTCGCTCGTGTCGAGCCCGGCGAGCAGCGCGCCGGCGAAGAGGACGAGGGTCGGGATCGCGGTGAAGAGCAGGACGGCCACGGTGAGCGAGAGCCAGCGCACCAGGGCGAACACCTGCGACGGCAGCGGGCGGGCGAGGTAGAGCACGATCGAGCGGTGGCGCAGGTCGCGGGAGAAGAGCACCGGCGCCTGGGAGGCCGCGAAGAGGCTGACCAGCAGCTGCGTCTGGTTGGTGTAGTCGGCGTAGGACACCGGGAGCTCGCCGAGGCCGGTGAGGACGACCACGCCGACCACGATCGTGGCCGGGAGCAGCGACATCGCGAGGAGCAGGAACGGCATCACCTTGGACTTGCCGGACCGGCCGAGACCGTACGCGTGCCGCAGGCCCGTGGCGAACAAGGTGCGGGCGATGGCGGGCGTGCCCTCGCGCGCGCCGTCGAGGTGGCGGTAGCCGAGGTCGTGGATGACCCCGCGGCTGCCCGGACCCGATGCGGGCTGGCCGGAGGCGGGCTGCTCAGACACGGGTGCCTCCTTCGAGGAAGACGTCCTCGAGGTGGCCGCGGTCGGGCTGGAGCCGCATCAGGCCCAGGCCCAGCTCGGCGGTCACGTCGCGGATCAGGTCGTGGACGGCCGTGCCCTCGGCGAGCTCGGGTGGCGGCGGGTCGACGGCGACCATCGAGCCGCGCGGACGGCAGCTGAGCCCGCGCTGGGCGAGCGCCTCCCCGAGCCGGTCGCGCTCGGTCTCGGTGCCGACGACCTCGACGAGCAGGCTTCCGGTCCGCTGCAGGAACTCGCCGGTGGCGCTGCTGCGGAGCAGGTGGCCACCGTCGAGGACGATGACGTGGTCGCTGACCTGCTCCAGCTCGCCGAGCAGGTGGGACGTGACGAGGACGGCGATGCCGAAGTCGCTGCCGATGCGCTCGACCAGCCGCAGCATGTCGGTGCGCGCGGCCGGGTCGAGGCCGTTGGTCGGCTCGTCGAGGAAGACCAGCCGCGGGTCGTGGGCCAGCGCCTGGGCGAGCTTGGCGCGCTGCTTCATGCCGGTCGAGTAGCCGCCCATCGGGCGGTAGCGCTCCTCGTCGAGACCCACGTGGCGCAGCACGTCGGCCGCGCGCTCGCGGGCCGCCGAGGCGCCCAGCCCGGACATCCGGGCCATGTGCACCACGAAGTCGCTCGCGCTGACGTCGGGCGGCAGGCAGTCGTGCTCGGGCATGTAGCCCACCAGGCGCCGGATCTCCTGGCTCTCCTGCTCGATGTCGTGACCCAGCACGTGGGCGTGCCCGCCCGTCGGCTCGAGCAGGCCGAGCAGGATCTTGATGAGCGTCGACTTGCCGGCGCCGTTGGCGCCGACCAGGCCCGTCACGCCCTCGCCGACGTCGACCGTGAGGTCGGTCAGGGCGTGGACCGACCCGTAGTGCTTGGTGAGGCCGGCGGTCGAGATGACCGTCGGGCGTCTGAGCATCTCCCCCGTCACGACGGTCACGCTATCGGTCCCGGCCCCCGCCCGGCACCAGGACCGGCCGGGATCGGCGTGGAGGTGTCGTGAAGATCGCCCGAGGTCTGCCGGGTCTCGGCGGTCCCGCCCGGGGCGGGCCCTAGGCTTGGCCTCCGATCCCCGGTTGGTCTGCCGGGTCTCGGCAGTCCCGCCCGAGGCGGGCCCTAGGCTTGGCCTCCGATCCCCGGTTGGTCTGCCGGCAGGGCCCGCCTGACTTTGAATCAGGACTAGCGACGTAGGTTCGACTCCTACCCGGGGAGCGAAACCGTTGGCGCCGCAGCCCGGCGCCGCGGCAGGCTGGGCGCGATGCCCACCGAGACGACGTACGACGACCTGCTGGCGCGGGTGCGCCGCCTGGTGCTGACCACCGACCGGATCCCGGTCGTCGGCATCAGCGGTCACGGCGGCGCGGGCAAGTCGACGCTGGCGCTCAGGCTGGCCGCCGACCTCGGGCTGCAGGGGGCGCAGGTGCTGGCGATGGACTGGGTGCGCACGAGCACGTGCGGCCCCGACGCCGGGATGTGGGAGCAGCACGACTGGGCGCAGGTCGAGTCGGTGGTGTGCGACGCGCGGCGGGGCCGGGAGCGGCTGAGGTTCGACTACCGCTGGTCGTCGGGGGAGACGGGCGTCGCGGACCATCCGATGCCGGCGGTGCTGCTGGTGGAGGGGATCCGGCTGTTCAGCGACCGCACGCGGGACTGGTTCGACCTGGCCGTGTGGATCGACCTCGATCCCGACACCGCCGGTGCGCGGGCGAAGGTGCGCAACGCCGCACAGGGCGACGGCCGCGACGAGCTCGACCTCTGGGACACGAAGTGGATCCCGGAGGGGCACGCCTACGAGCGGATGGAGCGGCCGGCGCAGCGGGTGGACGTGGTGCTTCCCGGGGCTGGGCCGGGCTCGGCCGGCTCCTAGGTCGTCCTGGCTCGCCGCGGTCTGGCGGTGAGGACGCCGATGGCGATGAGCACGATCCCGGCCAGCAGGAGCAGCCCGGCGAGCACGAGCACCACTGCCGCCGATTCGTCGAGGCCGGAGACCTCGACGCCGGTGGCCACCCGGGCCGACACGCCGGCCGAGCCGTCCTCGTTCATCAGGACGACGGTCCAGTCCCCGTCGGCGAGCTTCCACGTGAGGGTCGCGTCGGCGCCCGTCGACCTCGCCTCCCAGAAGTCCTCCTGGCCGGGAGGTGACGCCGGGGCGTCGCCGCGCGTGGTGCTGAGGTGGGCATCACGGTCGTGGACGTCGTCGAGCGTCGCGTGCTCCACCCCCGAGAGGTAGCGCCGCACGTCGGCCGTCGGGGCGACACCGACGAACAGCGGCGTGCCGGAGACCGATTCGGCGCTGATGCGCACGTCGCCGACCACCCCGTCAGGCAGGTCCGACGCCACGTCTCCCATGTCGAGGCGGGCGCCCGGGGAGATGACCGCGTGGGTGGCGCTGTCCACGTCGATGCGCGGACTGGTGAGGAAGCCGTCGTCCTCGGCCAGCCCGACGGCGGCCACGATCAACGCGCCGGCCGCGAGCATGAGGCTCATCAGGACCAGGAACGAGCCGACCACGACGGAGAGGACCTTGGCGACCGTCCACCGCGACGGCGTCGTGGACGACGGTCGTGAGACGTGCGCCGGGGCCGGATCGGTCGAGGCGCCATCGACGACGGTGCTCTCGTGGCCGCCCATGTCGAGCCGGAAGGGCGGGTACTGGTCGGTCATCAATGACGTGTAGGCCGACACCCGCATGACCCACCTGTTGAGACCGAGGAGCAGGTCGAAGATCGACCGCGGGTAGCGCCCGGTGAAGAGCAGGGCGACGGCGGCGATCAGCACGAGCGTGCTGATCAGGCCGAGGCCTGCCCAGACCGCATCGGTGGAGTCGTCCGCGCCGGCCACGGCGTAGGCCGCTGCACCCGTGAAGATGCCCACGACCAGGTAGTGCGGGAAGGCGAGCAGCCACCACTTCACGAGCACGAGTCCGCGCGAGAGCCGCTCGGGGTAGTCGATCTCGAGGTGCGCGGGGTAGTCGGGCACGTCGGCCAGCGTGAACGGCGGGTAGCGGTCGGTGCCCAGGACGTTGGTCGCGTAGTAGCCCACCCGCCAGTTCCAGCGCATGATGCCGACGTTGAGGTCGAAGATGGAGCGCGGGTAGCGGCCGGTGATGAGGATGGCGAAGAACGCGACGACGGTCAGCACCCCGAACGCGATCCACAAGAACGCCAGCACGACGTAGTGCGGGATGGCGAGCAGCCACTTGACCAGCCACAGGCCGCGGCTGAGCGTGGGGTCGAGGTCGGCATCGACGTGGACGGGATAGGGGTGGACGGGATGGCCGCCCTGGTCCGGCGAGGTGGTCATGGGATCTCCTGCTCCGCTGCGCGGTCCGGCGGACACCGGTGGCCCAGCTGGCCGTGCGTCCGCCCTCACCGTCTCGCCGCACCGGGGGCCAGCGGCAGGGTCGGACGGCCCGTGCCGTCGGCGACGGGGACCCGGGGCCCCTTCCGGGAACGCGCGCCCTGACACACACTCGGAGGCCCGACCTGAGGAGACCTGTCATGATCCACCCCCCGTCGGCCCGTCCGCCCGACCCCGTGCGCGTCGTCGTCGAGGACGTGCCGGAGCTCGTGGAGCGCGTCCGGGCGGCGGCCCGGCGGGCCTCCGAGACCGCTCGCGCCGTCGAGCTGGTGCACCCGGTCCTGACCGAGGGTGGCAGGCACGCCCGGGCCCGGGTGATGCGCCGGATGGACGAGGCCCTCGACGTCGTGCGGAGCGCCGCGCCGGGTGTCGAGGTCCGCGTCGGCGGCCCCGTCGAGCTGCCCGAGCCGCGGAGTGCGCCGTGACGGGCGTGCAGGAGGTGCGGGTCGCCCCCGTCCCGCTCGAGCGCCTGACCGGCCTGCTCGCCCCCGATCGCGTCGAGCAGCTGGGGCGCCACGTCGCCGTGGCCCGCCGCCTGCTCGGGGGCCGCACCGTGTGGAACATCAACTCGACGGCGCGCGGCGGCGGGGTGGCCGAGATGCTGCACGGGCTGGTGGCGTACGCCGCCGGGGCGGGGATCGCCGTCCGCTGGCTGGCGGTGGCAGGCGACCCCGACTTCTTCGCGGTCACCAAGCGCATCCACAACCGGCTGCACGGCGTCGCGGGCGACTCGGGCGCGCTCGACGACGCCGCGCGGGCGACCTACGACGCGACGCTCGCGCGTCAGCAGCAGCAGGTGCTCGACCTCGTGCGACCGGGCGACGTGGTCCTGCTCCACGACCCGCAGACCGTCGGCCTGGCCCGCGTGCTCCGCCAGCACGGTGCGTGGGTGGTCTGGCGCTGCCACGTCGGGGTCGAGGAGCACGACGAGTGGACCCGGGAGGCGTGGGCCTTCCTGCGGGAGCTCGTCGAGCCGGCGCACGCCTGCGTCTTCTCCCGCGAGCAGTTCGCGCCCGACTGGGTGGACCGCCGGTGGCTGCGCGTCATCCCGCCGTCGCTCGACCCGTTCAGCCCCAAGAACACACCTCTCGGCGCCGCGGAGGTCCGGGCGCTGGTGCAGCGCGACAGACTGGTGGTCGAGGGCTCGCCGGTGCCGGTCGACGACGCCCGGGTGGTTCTGCAGGTCAGCCGCTGGGACCGGCTCAAGGACATGTCCGGCGTGCTCGACGCCTTCGCCCGGCACCTCGACGCGCTCCCGCCCGACGTCCATCTCGTGCTCGCCGGACCCGAGACCACCGGGGTGGCGGACGACCCGGAGGCGACCGAGGTGCTGGCCGAGTGCCGCGCGCAGTGGCGGTCCCTCCCCGCGCCGGCGCGCGAGCGCAGCCACCTCCTCTCGGTGCCGATGGCCGACCTCGACGACAACGCGCGCATCGTCAACGCGTTGCAGCGGCGCTGCGACGTCGCGGTCCAGAAGAGCCTCGCCGAGGGATTCGGCCTCACCGTCACCGAGCCGATGTGGAAGAGCAGGCCGGTCGTGGCCTCGGCCGTCGGCGGGATCCTCGACCAGGTGGAGGACGGCGTGAGCGGGCTGCTGCTCGACGACCCCCGCGACGGTGCGGCGCTGGCGGACGCGCTGGCGTCGCTGCTCGCCGACCCCGCCCGGTGCGCGCGGATGGGGCGCGCCGCCCACCTGCGGGTGCGCGACCACTACCTCGCCGACCGGCACCTGATCCAGTACGTCGAGCTGTTCGGGGAGCTGCTCGAGGGGGGCGGGGCGTAGGCGTCGGCGGTTCCCGGAGCCCGGGCGGGCGATGACAGACTGCGACCATGGACAACCTCACCGTCATCGTCCTCGCCGCCGGCGGCGGCACCCGCATGAAGTCGAAGACCATGAAGGTGCTGCACCAGATCGGCGGGCGCTCCATGATCGGCCACGTGCTGCACGCCGTGCAGGCCGTGGAGCCGACCAGCGTCGTCGCGGTGGTGGGCAACCAGCGCGAGCAGGTCGGTCCGCACATCACCGAGCTGCTGCCGTCCGCGGTCCTGGCGGTGCAGGAGACGCAGGACGGCACCGGGCACGCCGTACGCGTGGCGATGGAGGCGGCCGGCACCACCTCCGGCACCGTCATCGTCGCCGCCGGCGACACCCCCCTGCTGGAGGGGGAGACGCTGCGCGCCTTCGCCGAGGAGCACCACGCCGCCCAGCGGGCGGTGAGCATCCTGAGCGGCCGGGTGGCCGACCCCTTCGGCTACGGCCGGATCGTGCGCAACCACGAGGGCGACGTGGAGGCGATCGTGGAGGAGAAGGACGCCACGCCCGAGCAGCGCGAGATCCACGAGATCAGCTCCGGGATCCTCGCCTTCGACGCCGAGTTCCTGGTCTCCGCGCTGCCGCGGATCACCAACGACAACGCCAAGGGCGAGTACTACCTCACCGACGCGGTCGGCCTCGCCCGCGAGGACGGGCTGACGGTCGGCGCCCACCTCATCGATGACGTCGCCCAGACCGCCGGCGCCAACGACCGCGCCCAGCTGGCCGAGCTCGGGCGCGAGCTCAACCGCCGCATCGTCACCCGCTGGATGCGGGAGGGCGTGAGCGTCATGGACCCGGCGACGACGTGGATCGAGACCGACGTGGTCCTCGAGCGCGACGTCACGCTCCTGCCCGGCACGCAGCTCCTCGGCGCGACCCTCGTGCGCGAGGACGCGGTGGTCGGCCCCGACACCACGCTGAAGGACTGCGAGGTGGGTGCCGGCGCCCGCGTCGTCCGCGCCCACGGCGAGCTCGCGGTCGTCGAGGACCGCGCCACGGTCGGGCCGTTCGCCTACCTGCGACCCGGCACCCGGCTCGGGATCGGCGGCAAGATCGGTGCGTTCGTGGAGGCCAAGAACGCCTCCATCGGCGACGGCGCGAAGGTGCCGCACCTGTCCTACGTCGGCGACGCCGAGATCGGCGAGGGGACCAACATCGGCGCCGGCACGATCTTCGCCAACTACGACGGTGTGGCCAAGCACCGCACCGTCATCGGCCGCCAGGCCCGGACCGGCTCCAACAACACCTTCGTCGCGCCGGTCGAGGTCGGCGACGGCGCGGGCACCGCGGGAGGCACGGTCGTACGACAGGACGTGCCACCGGGCGCGCTCGCGGTCAGCAGCGGTCCGCAGCGCAATCTCGAGGGCTGGACCGAGTCCAGGCGGGCCGGCACCGCCCAGGCCGAGGCCGCCCGGGCCGCTCGTGAGCGGCTGGAGCAGCCCGAGCAGTGACCCCGGGGTTGGTGGTGGACCGGATGTGGGTCAGACTTGTCCAGCACCTCCGAACGAGCCTTCCCCCGAGGCCGACCAGGACAACGAGGAGTCACGTCGCGTGACCGGAATGAAGCGGACCACCGAGAAGAACCTCATGGTCTTCAGCGGCCGGGCGCACCCCGAGCTCTCCCGCGAGGTCGCTGACCTCCTCGAGACCGGGCTCGTGCCCCAGAGCGCCTACGAGTTCGCCAACGGCGAGCTCTACGTGCGCTACGAGGAGTCCGTGCGGGGGTGCGACGCCTTCGTGATCCAGAGCCACACCGCTCCGATCAACGAGTGGATCATGGAGCACCTCATCATGGTCGACGCGCTCAAGCGCGCCTCGGCCAAGCGGATCACCGTGGTGATGCCGTTCTACGGCTACGCCCGGCAGGACAAGAAGCACCGCGGCCGTGAGCCGATCTCCGCGCGCCTGATGGCCGACCTGTTCAAGACCGCCGGCGCCGACCGGCTGATCACCGTCGACCTGCACGCCGACCAGATCCAGGGCTTCTTCGACGGCCCCGTCGACCACCTGATGGCGCTGCCGATCCTCACCGACTACGTCAAGGAGAAGTACGGCGACCAGCAGCTCGCCGTGGTCTCCCCGGACGCCGGCCGGATCAAGGTCGCCGAGCGGTGGTCGGCGCGCCTGGGCGGCGTGCCCCTGGCGTTCATCCACAAGAGCCGGCGCACCGACGTCGCCAACGAGGTCGTGGCCAACCGCGTCGTCGGCGACGTCAAGGGCAAGATCTGCATCCTGAGCGACGACATGGTCGACACCGGCGGCACCATCGTGAAGGCCACCGAGGCGTGCATGGCCGAGGGTGCGGCCGGCGTGATCATCGCCGCGACCCACCCGATCCTGTCCGACCCCGCGGTCGACCGGCTGAAGAACTGCTCCGCCCTGGAGGTCATCGTGACCGACACCCTCCCCATCCCGGCGGACAAGCAGTTCGACAAGCTCACCACGCTCTCGATCGCCCCGCTGATCGCCCGCGCGATCCGCGAGGTCTTCGAGGACGGGTCGGTCACCTCGATGTTCGACGGCCACGCCTGAGGGGCGGTCCCTTCCGGCGTGGGTCTTGGTGCCGTCGTGGTTTCCCCGGCTAGGCGGGGAAACCCAGACTTCTCGGGGCATGCACGCCCCTAGAAGTTCGCACTTCCCCGGCTAGCCGGGGAAACCAAAGCCGACCTCAGAGCGTCCGGTCGAGGTCGTCGAGCGCGTCGTTCCACGCCCGCGCGAGCACCGTCGGCACGTCGCCCTCGAGGGCGGTGGCGACCGCGGCGCGCAGCTCGTGGCGTACGTCGACGGGCAGCGGCAGCCGCGGGAACGCGTCGCCGATCACGTCGCCCATCGCCTGGCCCGAACGCCGGGCCAGCGCCAGGCCGTCGGTGACGTAGCGCGCGAGGTAGGGCCGCACGAGGTCGGCCTGCTCCCAGCCCCAGAACCCGGCGCCGACGGCGTCGAACTCGTGGCTGCCCAGCTCGCCGCCCATCAGCTGCGCCCAGGCGGCCTCCTTGGCCTCGGCCGTCGGGACGGCGGCGCGTGCGGTGAGGGCGGCGTGGTGGCCGGCGACCGACCTGTCGCGCTGCTCCTCCGGGCCGATCCACGAGTCGTCACCGAGCTCGGCGAGGTGCTGGACGGCCGCCCAGCGCACCGTGGGGTCGACGCCGTCGCGGCCCAGCCACGCGACGAGCAGGTCGCGGTCGGCGCTGAGCCGGGCCAGCACCCTCGAGGCGCCCGGGGCGAGCGCCGGGTCGTCGCCGTCGACGGCACCGCGGGCGATGTCGGCGACCACCGCCAGGTGGCCGGACACCTCGGCCGGCTCGGCGTAGCGGCGCACGACCGACTGGAGGGCGCGCATCACGCCCTCGAAGACGAGAGGGTGTCGCTCCGGGCGCAGGTGCCTCTCGGCCAGCTCGAGCAGCTCGCCGACGCCGATGACCTGCGACTCGCACAGGTCGACCGCGGTCCACCACAGCACCGCGCGGGTCAGCTGCGACTCGACGGACGACAGCCCGGCGGTGATCGCGGCCCAGGACTGCTCGTCGGGCCGGATCACCGCGAAGGTCTCGTCACCGGAGTTGGGCACGACGACCTTCCCGGCGAACTCCTCGAGGCGCACGGGCTCGGCCCCCAGGTGCACGTCGCGGGAGTCCACCAGCCGCATCGAGTCGTCGTACGCCGACACGGTGAGGCGGTGCGGTCGCGAGCCCTCCCGGGTGAGCACCGGAACGCCGGCGTCGTCGCGGGTCACCCGCAGGGTGTCGAAGCCCGTGGTGCGCAGCCAGGCCGCCGCCCACGCCCGCACGTCGAGCTCGCTGGCGGAGTCGAGGGAGTCGAGGAACGCGGCGAGGTCGGCGTTGCCGAAGGCGTGGGCGGTGAGGTGGCGGTTGACGCCGGCGAGGAAGTCCTTCTCGCCGAGCCAGTGGCCGAGCTGGGCGAGCGCGGCGTTGCCCTTGGCGTAGGTGATCATGTCGAAGTTGGCGAAGGCCGTGTCGACGTCGACGATCTTGTCGGTGTCCTCGGCGATCGGGTGCGTCGAGCGCCGCCGGTCGGCGCGGTAGCCGGCCGGCTTGCGGGTGATCGCGGCCGACGTCCACGCGTCGGAGTAGCCCGCCGCCACGCCCGCGACGTCGTAGCCCATGAAGTCGGCGAACGACTCGTTGAGCCACGAGTCCTCCCACCACCGCATCGTCACCAGGTCGCCGAACCACATGTGCGCCATCTCGTGGGCGATCGTGGAGGCCATCCACTCGCGCTCGAGCTCGGTGGGCGTGCCCTGGGTGAGCGCCTGGTCGCGGAAGACCACGCAGCCGGGGAACTCCATCGCGCCCCAGTTGAGCCCGGGGGCGAAGACCTGCTGGTAGTCGGCGTAGGGGTAGTCGGGCTCGAAGATCGTCGTGTAGTGCTGGAAGCACGCGCTGGTGATGCGGCGCAGCTCGTCGGCGTCGCGGCGCAGCTCACGCTCCTGCGAGGCCCGCGCGTGCCAGCCGAACGGCAGCGTCCCGCCCGGCGCCGGGGCGTAGGGCTCGTCCCACGTGACCGAGACCCACGGCCCGCCGACGAGGGTGAAGAGGTAGGAGGAGAACGGCGGCGTGGTGCCGAAGCGCCACGTGTCGGCGCCCTCGCCGGCCGAGCGGTCCTCGATCGGGCCGTTGGCCAGCACCGTCCAGTGCGACGGCGCCGTGACGCTCACGGTGAAGGTCGACTTGATGTCGGGCTGGTCGAAGCAGGGCACGACCTTCTGGGCGATGTCCATCGAGGTGTGCGCGCAGACGTAGCGCTCGCCGTCGGCGGGGTCGACGGTCACGGTCATGCCGTCGCCGTCGGTGACGTAGGGCATCCGCGCCGTGACCCGGACGGTGTTGGTCGCGGCGAGGTCGCCCAGCGCGATCCGCCCGTCGGCGTACGGCGCGGGGGAGCCGTCGAGCGTCACCGCGGTGGCGCCGTTGAGCTCGAGGAACGTCGACGCCCCGGGCTGGGTGCAGCCGAACGAGATGGTCGCCTCGACGCCGAAGTCCTCCGTGGAGGTCAGGTCGAGGTGGACCTCGGTGTGGACGTCGGTCAGCAGCAGGGCGCGCTCGCGCGCCTCGGGGAGCAGAAGGGGCACCGGCCCACCCTAGTGACTTTCGGTCTGGCGCCGGGCCGCCACGATTCGACCCGGCCGCGCGCCGGGGTCTAGAGTTGTGGGGTTGCCTCGGCGAGGGAGCCCGCACGACCCGGACTCCGTGATCGACTGGGCCGGACCACTGCGCCGCGCCCCCGATCCGGAGCGCGGCGTTCGTCGTCTCCGGCCCCGAGGCCCACCGACCACGCAGCAGCACGACCAGCCCACGACGTACGGAGAACACCATGTCTGCCCCCGAGAAGATCGCCGCCGAGGCGCGCACCGAGTTCGGCAAGGGCGCCGCCCGCCGCATCCGCCGCGAGGACAAGATCCCCGCCGTCATCTACGGTCACGGCAACGACCCGATCCACGTCATCCTGCCCGGCCACCAGACGATGATGGCCCTCAAGCACGGTGGCGCCAACGCCCTGCTCGCCCTCGACGTCGAGGGCTCCGAGCAGCTCGCGCTCACCAAGGACGTCCAGATCGACCCGATCCGTCGCGTCATCGAGCACGTCGACTTCGTGGCCGTGCGCCGCGGCGAGAAGGTCACCGTCGACGTCCCGATCCACGTGATCGGCGACGCCGCGCCCGACACCCTGGTCGTCAACGAGAACGCCGTGCTCTCCGTCGAGGCCGAGGCCACCCACATCCCCGAGTTCTTCGAGGTCTCCGTCGAGGGCGCTGCCATCGGCACGCAGATCCTCGCCAAGGACCTCGACCTGCCGGAGGGCACCACCCTGCTCGCCGACGACGACCTGCTGATCGTCAACGTGACCCAGCAGATCTCCGCCGAGGCCCTCGAGGCCGAGCTGGAGGAGGCCGAGGCTGACGCCGGCATCGAGCACGACGCCCCGGAGACCGACGACGCCGCTGCGTCCGGCGACGCCGCCGAGGGCTCCGACTCCGAGTGAGCCGCTGACGTCCCGTGGTGACGCTTCACCATGGGATGTCGCCGAACGGGCACTTCCCTCGATCAACTGACCGAGGGAAGTGCCCGTTCGTCTGCATACCTTGATGAACAGGCGGCGGCCCCGGTCGCCGATGGAAGGATGACGACGTGACCTCGGATCAGGACAGCCAGAGCGAGGTGTGGCTGGTCGTGGGTCTCGGCAACCCCGGTCCGGCCTACGCCGGGCACCGCCACAACATCGGCTACCTCGTCACCGACGAGCTCGCCTCCCGGATGGGCGCGAAGTTCCGCGCGCACAAGACGGGTCGTGCCGACGTCGTCGAGGGCCGCCTCGGGCTCGGCGGTCCGCGCGTCGTGCTCGCCCGCGGCCGCGGCTACATGAACGAGTCCGGCGGCCCGGTCAAGGCGCTCGCCACCTTCTACAAGGTCGCGCCCGACCACATCATCGCGATCCACGACGAGCTCGACATCGCCTTCGGCACCCTGCGGGTCAAGCTCGGCGGCGGCGACAACGGCCACAACGGGCTGAAGTCGATGCGCTCCTCGCTCGGCACCGGCGACTTCTACCGGGTGCGGGCGGGGATCGGCCGCCCGCCCGGGCGCCAGGACGTCGCCGACTTCGTCCTGTCCAACTACTCGACCGTCGAGCGCAAGGAGCTGCCGTTCCAGGTCTCCGACGCCGCCGACGCGGTCGAGTCGCTGATCACCGACGGCCTCGAGAAGACCCAGCAGCGCTTCAACTCCTGACCCCACGGTCCCCCGTTTGGGGCATGAGGTCGCGTCCTCGAGCGCCTAGCGTCGACGGGACGGACGGGGGACTGCGATGGCGCCTGGGCCGACCGGCCGGCCGGCGAGCCGGCGTACGCGACTGCGCCGCCCAGCGGCGGTGCTCGCGCTGCTCGTCGTGCTCGGGGTCGCGGCCGCGGCGTGCGTGAACCTCAGCCTCACCAGCCGGATGGGGCGCATCGACGGCGCCTTCGACGGACTGTCCGGGCGCCCGCCACCGGCGGCCGGCGACACGATCCTCATGGTCGGCACCCGCCCGGGCGGCACGCGGGACGTGACGTGGCTGCCGGGTGAGCAGTCCGTCGAGTCGGTGATGCTCGTCGAGGTGCCCGCCGACGGCCGCAGCGCGCTCGTCGCGTCGGTGCCCGTCCCCGCAGGCCCAGCGGCCACGGGGCAGCCGAGCGCGCTGGTCGCGGCGGTCGAGTCGTCGACGGGCCGTCGCGTCGACCACCTGGTGGCGATCGACTGGCAGACCTTCTCCGGGCTGGCGGCCGACAACGACGTCGACGCCACCTACCGCTACGGGTCGGCCCCGGCCGTGCAGCACGACTACCTCCGCCTCGTCCTGGAGGGGACCCTGCACGCCGAGCTGCGCAAGCAGCCCCACCGGCTCTACCGCACCCTGCGCACGACGGCGTCCGGGGTGGCTGTGGACGACGCCTGGTCGGTGCTCGAGCTCGACCTGCTGGTGCTCCACCTGCGCGACCTGCGCTCGGCCGACATCCGCTTCGCGGACACGACGCGGTAGGGCTCCCCAAAATGGGCGAAAGGCCCCGTGAGCGGTCCGCCGCGGCGACCGGCTTCCACAAGATCTGAGGGTGCCGGCGATCGGTCGGCACGCGACTTGGGGGAGTGGGGAATGGCCGTTGCCAGTGTCGTCATCCCGGCGCACAACGAGGCAGCCACGATCGGCCGCAACCTGACCGCCCTGCGCGGCGGGACGCGCGGCGACGACCTCGACGTGGTCGTGGTCTGCAACGGCTGCACCGACCGCACGGCCGAGGTGGCCCGGGCGGCCGACCCGCGGGCCCGCGTGATCGAGATCGCCCAGCCGTCCAAGGCCGAGGCGGTCCGGGTCGGAAACGCCGCCACCGACGTGTTCCCGCGCATCCACCTCGACGCCGACATCGAGCTCGACGGCGCCGCGGCGCTCCGGCTCCTCGAGCCGATCGCCCGCGCCGAGGTGCTGGCCACCGCGCCGCGCCGCGACGTGCCGCGCACGGGCTGCTCGCCCTGGGTGCGGTGGTACTACGACGTCTGGGAGGCGCTGCCGCAGGTGCAGGCCGGCCTGTTCGGTCGCGGCGTCGTGGTGCTCTCCGAGCAGGCGCAGGCGCGCGTCGCCGCGCTGCCGCGGATGATGGGCGACGACCTCGCCATGTCCGACTCGTTCGGCGACCACGAGCGCCGCGTCGTGCCCGGTGCCGTCGCCGTCGTCCACCCGCCCCGCACCGTGCGCGACCTCGTCCGCCGGCGGATCCGGGTCGCGACGGGCAACGCCCAGGCCGAGCAGCTCGGCGTACGACGTCCCACCTCCCGCACGAGCCCGCGCACCCTGCTCGGCCTGGCCGCCGAGCGGCCCGGGCTCGTCCTCCGGCTCCCGGTGTTCGTGGCCGTCCACGTCGCCGCCCGGCTCGGTGCCCGGAGGGCGCTGAGGACCGGGGACTTCACCACCTGGCAACGAGACGAAAGCTCCCGCACATGACCTCACTGTCCAGCGCGCGTGCCCGCTCCCGCGACCGCGCCCACGTCGCTCCCACGGCGACCGTCGAGGACGGCGCCCGCGTCGGTCCCGGCGCGCAGGTGTGGGACCAGACCGTCGTACGGGCGGGGGCGCAGGTCGGCGACGGCACGATCCTCGGGCGCGGCGTCTACGTCGGCCCGGGCGCCCGGATCGGCGAGCGCTGCAAGGTGCAGAACCAGGCCCTGGTCTACGAGCCGGCCGTGCTCGGCGACGGTGTGTTCATCGGCCCCGCGGTGGTGCTCACCAACGACACCTACCCCCGCGCCGTGACCACCGACGGCCGGCGCAAGGGCGCCGAGGACTGGGAGCCCGTCGGGGTCACCATCGGGGAGGGCGCGTCCGTCGGGGCCCGGGCCGTGTGCGTGGCTCCGGTGCGGATCGGCCGCTGGGCCAGCGTCGGCGCCGGCGCGGTCGTGACGCGCGACGTCCCCGACCACGCGCTCGTCGTGGGCATGCCCGCACGACGCATCGGATGGGTGGGCCGCAGCGGCGTCCCGCTCGTCTCCGACAACCGCGACCGGTGGATCTGCCCGGTCACCGGAGAGGTCTACGTGGAGGCCGACGGCCGACTGGAGGAAGCACGATGAGCATCCGAACGAACGGCCCCCTGGGCATCGCCGTCATCGGCGCCGGCTACTGGGGACCCAACCTGGTCCGCAACTTCGGGGCGTCCCCCGACTGGAGCCTGGAGGCGGTCTGCGACCTCGACCTCGAGCGGGCGCGCCGGGTCGCCGGCCCGCACGTCGAGGTCACCGACAGCCTGGAGCGGGTGCTCGACGACCCGCGCATCCACGCGGTCGCGATCGCCACCCCGGCGCGTACGCACCATGGGCTCGCGCTGCAGGCGCTCAGCGCGGGCAAGCACGTGCTCGTGGAGAAGCCGCTGGCGGACAGCGTCTCCCGCGGCCGCACCATGGTCGACCTGGCGGATGCTCAGGGCCTGACCCTGATGACCGACCACACCTACTGCTACACCCCGGCCGTGCAGCGGATGCGCGACCTCGTCGGCAGCGGCGAGCTCGGCCAGGTGCACTTCATCGACTCGGTGCGGATCAACCTGGGACTGGTGCAGCCCGACATCGACGTCCTGTGGGACCTGGCCCCGCACGACCTCGCCATCCTCGACTTCGTGCTGCCCGGAGGTCTGCCCACGACGGGCATCGGCGCGACCGGCGCCGACCCCATCGGCGCCGGCCGCGCCTGTGTCGGCCACCTGACGCTGCCGCTGCCCGACGACGGGCTCGCGCACGTGCACGTCAACTGGCTCAGCCCGACCAAGATCCGCCAGATGGTGATCGGCGGGTCGCGCCGCACCCTCGTCTGGGACGACCTCAACCCCCAGCAGCGGCTCAGCATCTACGACCGCGGTGTCGACCTCGCCCACACCTCCGTGGCCGGCGCCGACCGCACCGCCTCGACCGTGTCCTACCGGCTCGGTGACACCTGGTCGCCCGCGCTGCCCGAGCGCGAGGCACTCGGGGCGATGGTCACCGAGTTCGCCTCCGCGATCCGCGAGGGCCGCCCGGCGGTCACCGACGGTCGCTCCGGGCTGCGGGTGCTCGAGGTGCTCGAGCAGGCCTCGCACCGGCTGGCCGAGCGTGCCGGGACGACGTACGACCCCGGGCCGGCGGTCCCGCCGGGCCCGCCCGCGCCGCGCCTGAGCGTGATGGGGGCGGCGCGATGACCGCCCTGGCAGGAGCGACCGCGCTGGTGACCGGCGGTGCCGGCACCATCGGCTCGACGCTCGTCGACCAGCTCTTCGACGCCGGCGCCGCCCAGGTGAGGGTGCTCGACAACTTCGTCCGCGGCCGGGAGGCCAACCTCGAGGCCGCCCTCGGGCGCAGCGACGCCGACCTGGTGCTGGTGCGCGGCGACATCCGCGACCGCGACCTGGTGCATGACCTGACCCGCGGCTGCGACCTGGTCTTCCACCAGGCGGCCATCCGGATCACGCAGTGCGCCGAGGAGCCGCGGCTGGCGCTGGAGGTGCTGGTCGACGGCACCTTCAACGTCGTGGAGGCGGCGGCGACCGTGCCGGGCGTCGACAAGATCGTTGCGGCCTCGTCCGCGTCGGTCTACGGCCTCGCGGAGCGCTTCCCGACGCCGGAGGACCAGCACCCCTACGACAACGACACGTTCTACGGCGCCGCCAAGACCTTCAACGAGGGCATGCTGCGCAGCTTCCGGGCGATGAACGGGCTCGACTACGTCGGCCTGCGCTACTTCAACGTCTACGGCCCGCGCATGGACGTCCACGGCCTCTACACCGAGGTCCTGGTGCGGTGGATGGAGCGCATCGACGACGGCCTCCCGCCGCTCATCTTCGGCGACGGCCGCCAGACGATGGACTTCGTCTTCACCACCGACATCGCCCGGGCCAACGTGCTGGCGGCGTCCTCCGGTGTCGTCGAGGGCGTCTACAACGTCGCGCGCGGCGAGGAGACCAGCCTGCTGGGGCTCGCCGAGGCACTGCTGCGCGTGATGGGCTCGGAGCTGCCCGTCGAGCACGGTCCCGAGCGCGGCGTCAACGGCGTCGTCCGACGCCTCGCCGACACCTCGGCCGCCCGGCGCGACCTCGGCTTCACGGCCACCACCGGGCTCGAGGACGGCCTGCGGCAGCTCGTCGAGTGGTGGCGTCCCCAGCGCGAGCAGATCGCCGCCGGACGCTCCGTGGCGGTGGCCCGATGAGCCTCGAGCAGGAGCTCACGCGCATCAACGTGATGCAGCCGTGGCTCGGCGAGGAGGAGGTGGCCGCCGTCTCGGAGGTGCTGCGCTCCGGCTGGGTGGCCCAGGGCCCGCGCGTCGCGGCGTTCGAGGCGGCGTTCGCCGAGGCGCAGGGCGTCGCGCACGCCGTGGCGCTGAGCAACTGCACGACCGCCCTGCACCTGGCCCTCGTCGTCGCCGGCGTCGGTCCCGGCGACGAGGTCGTGGTGCCGTCGTTCTCCTTCGTCGCCACCGCCAACGCGCCGACCTACGTCGGCGCCACCCCGGTCTTCGCCGACGTCGACCCCGACACGGGCAACCTGACGCCCGCCACGATCGCCACGGTGGTCACCCCGCGTACGCGCGCGGTGATCGCCGTGGACCAGGGCGGGGTGCCGCTCGACCTGCAGGCCGTCCGCGCCTGGTGCGACCCGCTCGGGATCACGGTCGTCGAGGACTCCGCGTGCGCGGCCGGGTCCACGGCCCACGGTCGCCCCGTGGGCGCCGGCGCCGAGATCGCGACCTGGTCGTTCCACCCCCGCAAGCTGCTCACGACGGGGGAGGGCGGGATGCTCACCACCTCCCGCGCCGACTGGGCGGCCCGCGCCCGGCGCCTGCGCGAGCACGCCATGAGCGTCTCGGCCGCCGAGCGCCACGCGAGCGTGCTGGCGCCCCCGGAGAGCTTCGACGAGGTGGGCTTCAACTACCGGATGACCGACCTCCAGGCCGCCGTGGGGCTGGTCCAGCTGCGCCGGCTCCCCGAGATGGTGGCCCGCCGCCGCGAGCTGGCCGCGAGATACGCCGAGGCGGTCGCCGCGCTGCCCGGGCTGCGGCTCGTGGGCGACCCGGCATGGGGCACGACCAACTTCCAGTCCTGCTGGCTCGAGGTGCTGCCCGACCACCCGCTCGACCGCGAGCAGATGATGGAGCACCTCGCCGCGGCCGGCATCTCGGCGCGCCGCGGGATCATGGCGGCCCACCGCCAGCCCGCGCACGCCGACCTGTCGCACGTACCGCTGCCGGTCACCGAGCGGCTCACCGACCGCACGCTGGTGCTGCCGTTGTTCCACCAGATGAGCGACGCCGAGCACCAGCGGGTGTGCGACGCGCTCGGGTCGGCGTGGGGGCCGTGACCGGGCTGGTCCTGGTCGGCGCCAGCGGCCTGGCGCGCGAGGCCACCGCGGTCGCCGTCCTCCTGCACCACGACGGGCCCGTCCACGTCGTCGACGACGACCCGGTCAGGTGGGGCACCCTCCACGGCCTGGTGCCCGTGCTGGGCGGGGTCGACCTGGTCACCGAGCTCGTCGACCACGAGGTCGTCCTGGCGCTCGGCAAGGGCCGGCACCGTCGCCGGGTCGCGACCCGCCTGGCCATGGTCGGTCTCGACCCGGCGCGCTACGGCACCCTCCTCCACCCGCGCGTGGTGCTGCCCGGCGGCTGCCACGTCGGCACCGGCACGATCGCCCTCGACGGCGTGGTGCTGACCGCCGACGTCGAGGTCGGCGAGCACGTCGTCCTCATGCCGCACGCCACGCTGACCCACAACTGCACCGTGGCCGACTTCGCCACCCTCTGCGCCGGGGTGTCCCTCGGCGGTGGCGTCGAGGTCGGCGAGGCGGCCTACATCGGCATGAACGCCTCCGTGCGCGAAGGCGTCCGCATCGGAGCCGACGCGACGATCGGGATGGGGTCGGTGGTCCTCGACGACGTCCCGGCAGGACAGACCTGGGTGGGAGTGCCCGCCCGACCGATCCGTACAGGAGTACGCACATGAGCAACGTCCCCTTCGTCGACCTCGCCGCGCAGCACGCGGAGATCGCCGCCGAGGTGGAGGCGGGCATCGGGGCCGTCTTCGCCGCCACCGCCTTCGTCGACGGTCCGCCCGTCGCCGACTTCGAGCACCAGTACGCCGGGTTCGTCGGCGCCGACCACTGCGTCGGGGTCGCCAACGGCACCGACGCCCTCGAGCTCGCGCTCCGCGCCGCCGGGGTGCGCCCGGGCGGCGAGGTGGTCATCCCGGCCAACACGTTCATCGCCACTGCCGAGGCGGTCTCGCGGATCGGCGCGTCGCCCGTCCTGGTGGACTGCGACGACGCGCGGCTGCTCATCGACCCCGACCTGGTCGCGGACGCGATCACCGACCGCACCCAGGCCGTCGTGGCCGTCCACCTCTTCGGCCAGCTCGCGCCGATGCAGCGGCTGGCGGAGGTCTGCGACGCGGCGGGCATCCCCCTCGTCGAGGACGCCGCACAGTCGCAGGGCGCCCGGCTGGACGGGCGTGGCTCCGGCGCGCTCGGCACGGTCGCCGCCACCAGCTTCTACCCCGGCAAGAACCTCGGGGCCGCCGGCGACGCCGGCGCGGTCACCACCGACGACGCGACGATCGCGGCGGAGGTGCGCCGCCTGCGCAACCACGGCTCCTCGACGCGCTACGTCCACGACGTGATCGGCATGAACTCCCGCCTCGACACGGTGCAGGCGGTCTACCTGCGCGCCAAGCTCGACCGGCTGGAGAAGTGGAACGAGCTCCGGGTGCGCGCGGCCGCACGCTACGACGCGCTGCTCGCCGACGTGCCCGGCGTACGCCGCCCGCTGCCCGGCGCGGAGGGCCAGCACGTCTGGCACCTCTACGTCGTGCGCGTCGCGGAGCGCGACCGGGTGCTGGCCGAGCTCGGCCGGGCGGGCATCGGCGCGGGGGTCCACTACCCGTATCCCGTGCACCTGACCGGTGCCTACGCCCACCTCGGCCTCGGCCCGGGCACCGCGCCGGTGGCGGAGCGGGCGGCGGGAGAGATCCTGTCGCTGCCGATGCACCCGCACCTCAGCGAGGACCAGCAGGACCGGGTCGTCGCGGTGCTGGCCGACGCCGTCGCCGGGATCCGCGCGTGACCACCCTGCTCGTCGCCAACGACGGCGGGCACCTGATGCAGCTGCACACGCTGCGACCGCGCCTGGGCGTGGGCGACGACGTGGTGTGGGTGACGCCCCGCACCGCACAGACCGAGTCGCTGCTCGCGGGGGAGCGGGTCCACTGGGCGCTGCCGTGCCCGCCGCGCGACACCCGCGCGCTGGCCCGCAACACCGTCGCGTGCCGCCGGCTCTTCAGCGACCACGACGTGTCGCTGGTCGTGAGCACCGGTGCCGCGCTCGCGCTCGCGGTGCTGCCGCAGGCGCGGCTGCGCGGGATCGAGACGGTCTACATCGAGAGCGCCACCCGGCTCGACGCGCCGTCGCTGTCGGGTCGCGCCCTCGCGCTGGTGCCGGGCATCAGGACCTTCAGCCAGTCGACGTCGCTCACCCGGGGCCACTGGCAGTACCTCGCCTCGCCGTGGGAGCTCTACGAGACCATGCCCACCGAGGAGCGCGCGGTGCGCTCGATGGTGGTCAGCCTCGGCACGCAGGAGGGCTACGGCTTCCGGCGGCTGCTCGACCGGCTCGTGCCCCTGGTGCCGCCCGGCGCCGAGGTGCTTTGGCAGACCGGGGGCACCGACACCACCGGGCTGGGCATCGACGCGCGCGAGCGCGTGCCCTCGGCCGAGATGGCCGCCGCGATCCGCGCCGCCGACGTCGTGGTCGCCCACGCCGGCACCGGGATCGCGCTGATGGCGCTGGAGAACGGCCGGTGCCCGGTGCTGGTGCCCCGCCGCGCGATGCACGGCGAGCACGTCGACGACCACCAGCTGACCATCGCGCTCGAGCTGGCCCTGCGCGACCTGTGCATCTCGCGCGACGCCGACAGCCTCAAGGCGCGCGACCTCGTGGCCGCCGCCAGCCGCACGGTGACCAAGGTGCCCGACCCGCCGCCGCTGCGCATCAGCGGAACGCGGGTGCCGGCCGTGACCGGCCTCTGACGCGTATGTGAAATTGGGGATATCGCCCCCATCGCTGCCCGCTCGGGGTGCCGCGTGATGAAGATCTGACCGTGGCGCGCCGAGTCGCGACCGTGAAGGGTGGAGGAGATGGCCAGCACTGCTGGGAATCGCAAGTGGGGTCTCGGGCGTGCGTGGACGTTGAAGGTGGCAGTGCTCGCGCTGGTCGCGGCACTGAATGCGATGGTGGGACCGGCCCTGCTGGGCGGTCCGTCGGCGGCCAATGCCGCAGACCCGTGCGGCCCGTCGGGCAACAAGATCGCCTGTGAGAACTCCAAGCCGGGCACCGACCCGGAGATCTGGGACATCTACGGCGCGGGCGACTCCTCGATCCAGGGCTTCGCGACCGACATCTCGGTCAACGTCGGGCAGCGCGTCGACTTCAAGATCAAGACCGACGCCTCGGCCTACACGATCGACATCTACCGGACCGGGTGGTACCAGGGGCTCGGCGCCCGCTGGATCGACGCGGTGCCGGCGAACGCGGCGGTGTCCCGGACCCAGCCCAACTGCATCACCGACGCCACCACCGAGCTCTACGACTGCGGCAACTGGGGCGTGTCGGCCTCGTGGAACGTGCCCAGCAGCGCCGTCTCGGGCGTCTACATCGCGCTGCTGAAGCGCAGCAACGGCGACTCGAGCCACATCACGTTCATCGTCCGCGACGACGCGAGCACCTCCGACGTCGTCTTCCAGACCTCCGACCCGACCTGGCACGCCTACAACAGCTACGGCGGGTCGACGTTCTACCAGGGCGGCGCCCACGGACGCGCCTACAAGCTGAGCTACAACCGGCCGTTCAGCACGCGGGGCACCGCGGCGGGTCGTGACTTCTACTTCGGCGCCGAGTACGCCGCGGTGCGCTTCCTCGAGCGCAACGGCTACGACGTGTCCTACATCGCCGGTGTCGACACCGACCGGCGGGGCAACCTGCTGACCCGGCACAAGGTCTTCCTCTCCGTCGGGCACGACGAGTACTGGAGCGGTCAGCAGCGCGCCAACGTCGAGGCGGCGCGCGACGCCGGGGTCAACCTCCAGTTCCTCGCGGGCAACGAGGTCTACTGGCGCACCCGCTACGAGCCCTCGGCCGACTCCTCCCACACGCCCTACCGCACTCTCGTGTCCTACAAGGAGACGTGGGGCAACGCGAAGATCGACCCGAGCACGCAGTGGACCGGCACCTGGCGCGACCCCCGGTTCGCCTCGCCGGCCAACGGCGGCGGCTCGCCAGAGAACGCCCTGATCGGCACCGCCTACATGGTCAACTTCAGCGACCTCGCGCTCACCGTGCGTCAGGACGAGGGCAAGCTGCGGCTGTGGCGCAACACCGGGCTCGCCAGCATGACGGGCTCGTCCGCGACCCTCGCGCCACACACCGTGGGCTACGAGTCCAACGAGCCGCTCGACAACGGCTTCGGCCCACCCGGCCTGATCAAGCTGTCCACCACCGCCGGCGCGGTCCCCGAGTACCTCCGCGACTTCGGCACCACCGTCAGCGCGGGCACCACCAAGCACCACCTGACGCTCTACAAGGCGGCCAGCGGCGCCCTCGTGTTCAGCGCGGGCACCGTCCAGTGGAGCTACGGCCTCGACGCCGAGCACGACTCGGAGTACTCCGACAACGTCGCCGACCCCCGGATGCAGCAGGCCCAGGTCAACCTGCTGGCCGACATGGGTGCGCAGCCGACGACCCTGATGAGCGGTCTCAACCCGGCGACGAGGTCGACGGACACCACCGGTCCGACCGTCACCATCTCCACGCCGGCGGCCGGGGCGGCGCAGAAGAACGGCGACGTCGTCACCGTGACGGGCACCGCGTCCGACGTGGGTGGTCGCGTCGCCGGGGTCGAGGTGTCGTCCGACGGCGGCGCCACCTGGCGCTCCGCCAGCGGCACCACCTCGTGGTCCGCGACATTCGTGCAGAAGGGCCGCGGCAGCAGCCCGGTGCAGGTGCGTGCCATCGACGACAGCGCCAACATCGGCACGCCCGCGACCCGCAGCTTCTCGGTGACCTGCCCCTGCAGCATCCTGGGCAACGTCACCCCGCCCGTGGCCGACACCGACGACAACGTCGGCGTCGAGCTCGGCCTGCGGTTCACGCCGGTCGTCGACGGCTTCGCGACGGGCGTCCGCTTCTACAAGGGCGCGGGCAACACCGGCACGCACGTCGGGTCGCTGTGGGGCCCCAACGGCCAGCGCCTGGGCCAGGTGACCTTCTCCAACGAGACCGCCACCGGGTGGCAGTCGGCCACGTTCGCCCAGGCCGTCCCGCTGACGGCCGGGCAGAACTACACCGTCTCCTACACCGCCCCGCGCGGCCACTACGCCTCCGAGAACTGGGCGTTCGTCTACCGCGGCCTCGACACCGGCGCGATGCAGGTCGCGGGCGGCTGGGGTGCGCAACCTCCCGGCGTCTTCGGCAACGTCGGCACCATGCCGTCGTCGAGCTACCAGTGGGCCAACTACTTCGTCGACGTGTCGTTCTCCGCCACCGACGACTCGCCCCTCATCGGCATGAGCCAGACGCCCGCGCCCGGGTCGAGCGCCATCCCGGCGACCACGACCGTCACGGCCCGCTTCTCCAAGCCGATGGCGGCCGGCACGCCCGGCATCACGGTGGTCGACTCCAACGGCGCCACCGTGCCCGGCACGCGGTCCTACGACGCGACGACGCGCACGATCACGTTCACGCCGACCGACCCGCTGGCGTCGTACGTCCGCCACACCGTCACGCTCAGCGGCACCGACGCGCAGGGCAACGCGATCGCCTCGGGAGGCTCGTGGACGTTCACCACGGCCAAGCCGCCCAACGCGCCGGGCGTCTGCCCGTGCTCGCTGTTCAGCGACGAGACGACCCCGTCGGTGCTGGAGATCAACGACGGCGTGCCGCTGACGCTCGGCACCAGGTTCACCTCCGACGTCAAGGGCGTCGTCACCGGCGTGCGGTTCTACAAGTCGCCGGGCAACACCGGCGCCCACGTCGGGTCGCTGTGGAACCAGAACGGCGTGGAGATCGCCTCCGGCACGTTCACCAACGAGTCGGCCAGCGGCTGGCAGCAGCTCACCTTCGCCACCCCGGTGCCGATCGCGAAGAACACTCCGTACACCGTGTCCTACCGCTCGACGTCCGGTCGCTACTCGGCCACACCCAACGCCTTCTCCGACCGCGACCTGTCGTGGGCGCCGCTGCGGGTGACGCCGACCGCGGGCGCCTACACCTACGCACCCGGGTTCCCGGGCGCTCAGTCGAGCACCAACTACCTGGTCGACGTCGTCTTCGAGAAGACGCCGCCGAGCGTCGCGATCTCGTCGCAGTCGCCCGCGCCGGGCGGGCTGGACGTCCCGCGGGGCAGCAAGGTCGTGGTCGACCTCTCCGACCAGGTCGAGCCCGGCTGGTCGCTGACGGTCGGGGCCGGCGGCCAGCTCGCCGGGACGGCGGCGCTGTCCGCCGACCGGCAGCGGATCACCTGGACGCCGTCGGGCCTCCTGCCGGCCGGCGCCGACGTGACCGTCACCCTCGCCGGGGTCACCACCGGCGACGGCGCCGTCCTCGGCACCCGGACCTGGACGTTCCGCACCCGGGCACCCGAGACGCTCCAGGACCAGACGCTCCTCGGCGACGTCGTGCCTGAGACCACCGCGACCGACGACGGCGCGCCGGTGGAGCTCGGGATGGCGTTCACCCCCTCGCGCAACGGCACGATCAAGGCGATCCGCTTCTTCAAGGGGGTCGGCAACAACGGCACCCACACCGGCACGGTGTGGTCCGCGTCCGGGTCGCCGCTGGCCACCGTGGTCTTCACCAACGAGACGGCCACGGGGTGGCAGTCGGCGACGCTCACGCAGCCGCTCGAGGTGAGCGCCGGGACGACGTACGTGGTGTCCTACTTCGCGCCGCAGGGCCACTACTCGGTGACGCCCGGGTTCTTCAGCGGCCCGCTCGCCAAGGGTGACCTGACGGCGCCGGCCAGCAACAACGGCCGCTACGGCTATTCCTCGATCGGCGGCTTCCCGGGCTACACCTTCGGGGCGGCCAACTACTTCGTCGACGTGGTCTTCGGGCGGGCGGCTGCGTCGCTGACGGCCGAGGGACGGACGCCGCAGGCCGGCGCGAGCCAGGTGTCGGTGGGGGCGAAGCCGTCGCTCACCGTGTCCGCGCCGCTCGCCCCGGGCTGGTCGATGACCGTGTCCAGCGGGGGCACGACGGTGCCCGGCACGTCGGCGCTCTCGGGCGATGGACGCACCGTCACCTTCACCCCGGCCTCGCCGCTGGCGGCCGACACCGCCCACACCGTGACGGTCTCGGGACTGACGTCGACGGACGGGGCGAGCCTGGCGACGCAGACGTGGTCGTTCACCACCGGCTACGACGACGTCGGCACGGTCTCGCTGTTCGCCGACGTCACCCCGGCCACGGCCGCGGCCGACGACACGTCGCCGATCGAGCTCGGCACGAAGTTCGTTCCCTCCCAGGACGGCACGGTCACCGCCGTGCGGTTCTACAAGGGGCCCGGCAACACCGGCACGCACGTGGGCTCGCTGTGGGACGCGGACGGCAACCGGATCCGCCAGGTGACCTTCACCAACGAGTCGGCGACCGGCTGGCAGACGGGGGTCTTCGCGACGCCGGTCGCGGTGACCGCGGGCACGACCTACGTGGCGTCCTACTACGCGCCCGTGGGCCGCTACTCCGCCTCGCCGTTCTACTTCGACACGCCGCGGACCGTGGGACCACTCACGGCGCCGGCGGGCTCCAACGGCGTCTTCCGCTACGGCGCCGGCGGCGGCTTCCCGTCCGGGTCGGTCGCCTCGACCAACTACTTCGTCGACGTGGTCTTCCGCGCCGCGCCACCGTGACCCGCGGCCGCGACGGCTGACAGGGGCGGACATCGACGCAGCAGGGGGCTCGGGCATGGGAACGCAGCAGCATGACGCAGGGACCGACGGCGGGCTGGCCCGCACGGCGGCCGGCGCGTTCGGCTGGAGCTTCCTCAACGCGCTGATGTCGAGGCTGGGCACGCTGCTCGTCGGGGTGCTGATGGCCCGCATCCTCGGGCCCGGGGAGTTCGGCACCTTCGCCGTGGCGATGGTGGCGCTGCTCGCCGTGCTGGCCTTCAACGAGCTCGGCGTGAGCCTGGCCGTCGTGCGGTGGGAGCGCGACCCCGAGTCGGTCCTCGGCACGGTCAACGCGATCTCCACCGCCGGCAGCGTGCTGCTGTTCCTCGCGATGTACGCCACGGCCGGGCCCGTCGCGAGCCTGCTCGGGGCGCCCAGCGCGGCGGGCATCATCCGGCTGATGTCGGTCTCGGTGGTGTTCAGCGGGATGGTCGCCGGACCGGCCGCGCTGCTGCAGCGGCGCTTCCGGCAGCGACGCCGGCTGGTGATCGACCAGGTCGTCACGTGGTCGGGCACCACGCTGTCGCTCGTCCTCGCCCTGGGCGGGCTCGGCGCCTGGAGCCTGGCGTGGGGACGGGTCGCCGCGACGCTCGTGGGCGTCGTGCTCTTCGTCCACGCCACCCGCCCCTACCGCCTGCACATCGACCGCGACCTGGTCGCGCCCCTGCTGCGCTTCGGCCTGCCGCTCGCGGGCACCAGCATCGTCGTCTTCGCCGTCGGCTACGTCGAGCAGGTGGCTGTCGGCGCGACGCTCGGGGCCACCGCGCTGGGCTACTTCGTGCTGGCGTTCAACCTGGCGTCGTGGCCGCTCAACATGTTCTCCCAGCCGCTGCGCAGCGTGGCTCCCGCGGTCTTCTCCCGCCTCCAGGGCGACCCGCGACGGCTGGAGGACTCGTTCACCACGCTGCTGCGGGTGGTCGCCGTGGTCACGCTGCCGGTCTGCCTGGTCGGTGCGGCGGTGGCCGACGACGTCGTCCGGTTCGTCTACGGCACCGAGTGGGCGCCGGCCGGCGACGTCTTCGCCGTCCTGGTGCTCGTCACGGCGGCGCGGATCTTCGTCGAGCTGTCCTACGACCTGCTCGTGGTGCTGCGCCGCACCGGCCGGCTCCTGTCGGTGCAGCTGCTGTGGCTCGCGGTCCTCGCGCCCGTCGTCCTCGTCGCGGCGCGCGAGCGCGGCGTCGTCGGCGTGGCCGGGGCCGAGCTCGCGGTGATGGCGCTCGTCGTGGTGCCCTGCTACCTCGCCATGCTCCGCAGGGCGGGGCTGCGGGTCGCGCCCCTCGGTGTGGTGGTGGTCGGCCCGCTCGTCGTCGCGTCGGTCGCCGCTGGTGCGGCGGCGCTCGTCGCCCAGCGGGTGGACTCGCCGTTCCTCGCGTCCCTCGCGGGCGGGGTGATCTGCCTGGCGGCCATCGGGTGCATCGTCGCGCTGCGTCCCGACGACGTGCGCCGGCTGCGCGAGCTGCGCAGGCCCGCTCATCCCGCCGATCCCGCCGACGACGAGCCGGCCGAGGCGGTGCGGTCGTGAGCGCCGGCCGGCTCGACGCCAACTGGGCGACGTTCACCCGGCTCGTACGACGCACCGAGTCGCTGGCGCGTCGCGGGCGCGGCGAGCAGGCGGCGGTGGCCGCGATGACGGCGGCGACGTTCGCGTGGTGCAACCCGACCGGGGTGTTCGCCAGCGGCGCTCTCGAGGACGTCCTCACGGGGCTCGGCGGCGCGCTCCCGCGTCCGGTCGCGCCGTCGGCCCGCCCGGGGGGAGCACGGCCGCGCGTGCTGCACGTGGCGACCCAGCTCTACGGCACCGGGGGGCACACCCAGATGCTGGCCAGCTGGCTGCGGCTCGACGCCGCCCGCGACCACCACCTGTGCGTCACCGGTCAGCAGGGCCGCGAGGTGCCGGCGAAGATCACCGGGGCACTGCCCGGTCCGGACGCCCTGACCGTCCTCGACGACGCCACGACCGACCTGCTCGGCCGCGCGGCGCGGCTGCGCGAGCTGGCGCTGGAGCACGACCAGGTGGTGCTGCACGTGCACCCCAACGACGTGGTGCCCGCCATCGCGCTCGCGCTCCCGGCCGGGGAGCGCCCCGAGGTGCTGGTGGTCAACCACGCCGACCACGTCTTCTGGCTGGGGGTGCGCGTCGCCGACCGGGTGGTCAACCTGCGCACCAGCGGCGCCAGGCTCAACGTGAGCCGTCGCGGCGTCCCGGAGGCCCGCAACGCCCTGCTCGTCCGCCCGCTCGTCATGCGCGAGCGTCGGCTCTCGCGGGCCGAGGCCCGGGCCGAGCTCGGCGTACCGCCCGACGTGCTGGTCGTCGCGACCGCGGCCGACACCTACAAGTACGGCGCCGCTGGCGGCGAGTCACTGCTCGACGTGCTGCTGCCGGTGCTGCGCGCCCGCCCGGGCGCACGCCTCCATGCTGCCGGTCCCGAGCCCGACGGGGACTGGTCGGTGCTCGCCGACGAGGGCCTGGGCCGCGCGTGGGGCCTGCTGCCCGACGTCCACACGCTGCTGGAGGCCGCCGACGTCTACGTCGACTCCTACCCCTTCTCCTCGCTCACCTCGATGCTTGAGGCGGCGTGGCTGGCCACCCCCGTGCTGACCCTGCGCTCGCCCGACGAGCGCCTCGGGGTGCTGGGCGCGGACACCCCGGAGCTCGACGACGACCTGGTGGTCGCCGGGTCCAGCGCCGAGCTGGGCGCCCAGGTCGCGCGCCTGCTCACCGACGCCCCGGCGCGGGAGCGGCTCGGCGCGAGCACCGGCGCGGCGGTGCGGCGCTTCCACGCCGACGGGGCCTGGGCCGAGCAGGTCGGCAAGGTGCTCGACGCACCGGCGGTCTCCGGCCCGCCGTCGTCGCCCGGCGCCGCCGTCCGCGAGACCGGCCCCCTGGACCTCCGGCTGCTCGAGGTGATGGGCAACGGCGTCGGCCAGGGCCTCGCCGGCACGATGGACGTGATGGCGCCGCTGCTCGCCTGGCCCCGCCGGATCGAGACCGCGGGTCGGCTTCTGCGCCGGGGGCGGCTGCGGCCGGCGCTGGTGCTGCCCGCCGGGACGGTGCGGCGGCTCAGGGGTGGGTGAGTGCGGGTGGCTCGTGGTTGATCGTCAGTTCGCGGCGCTATGAGTTGCCGAAGGTAGCTTCTCGTGGGATCGCGTCGGTAGCACAGGCCGGGACTTCGAAGACGTTGCGCTCGTAGAATGTCGAGACTCGGCGAAGCCATCGGCTCTGCGGTGACGGCATCGGCTTGCACTCTCCCTCTTGCATGTTGGCGGGCGATTAAAGAGGGAGAAGGGGGAGTGCATTGCGTGCCATCGGGTTCCATCGGTCAGAACTGGAGCAGCACCGCGAGCTCGCGATTGTTGCCAAGCCATCGCCTCAGTCCTAGGGTCGAGATGAGTAGCGTCGTGGATGTCGCGTCTCGAATGAACGCGCGAAAGAACTATGAAGATCTGTCCCAAGTTGGCCAGCGTCTATCGGACGTTCACTGGTGCACCAGGAATCTTCGGCGCTGCTCCTCACCTCGCCAGAGGTGGCTATCCCGCAGGAGCAGCCGTGGCCCAACACGCCGATTACGCCGCCGCGATCACAGTCCGTGAACAGGTTCTCGCGACCGCACTCGAGGCGGCGTACGCAAACGGCTCCTTCCCGACCACCCTCGCCCGCGAACTGACCGGCGACGGCCCGCGCATCGTCGCCGACCTGTTCCTCGGCCAACCGGCCATCGAGTGCGAAGGGGCGACCGGCCTGCTGGTGCTGTCGCTGGGTGTCTGGGGGCGGCTGCGGGTCACCGAGGCCGACCTCACCCAGGACGTCGACATCATTGCTCAGATCGAGCTCACGACGACGCCGAGCTTCGCGCCGGGTAGTTCGGTCGAACTCGATCCGTTGCGCGAGGAAATCATCGTGCGTAGCTGGCAGGCGCAGGTGACGTCGCCGGGCACGACGCCGGCGATCGTTGCTTACCTCACCGGACCGGCCTTCCGGGAGCGGATCCAGACGATGCTGAGGGATGCGGTCGCGTTCCGGGTGATCAAGCTGCCGTCCATTGACGTCAGCTTCCTCGGCCCGCTCGGCCGGATGGCCACCAAGATCGACGGGGTGGTCCGCAACGGCACGCTGCTGCTCGGCTTCACAATTGACAACGACACGGAGACCATCGTCGGCAGTCCACCTGCCTTGCAAGACTTCGCCGGCAGCCACGACATCGCGGGCGTCGTCAACCCTGACGCCACACTGCTCTTCCTCGACGAACTGAACACTCGCATCACCGAGGAGGTCGACGACGAGGGCGCCACTCTCGACCGGCTTGAGGCCCGCCCGGAAGTCGGCCACTTCCGCATCAGCGGCGCGGTCAGCAAGTCCTCCGGGACGGTCAACTTCTCCTTTCACCTTGTCCCGCGGATGTTCCACACCCGGCCCGGCGCGTTCTTCCCCGCGCACCCCAGGACCCGCCGGGTCAAACCTCAAACCTGGGCCGCGCTCGAGTTCCGGATCGAGGCGGTCAGCACCGACGTCGACCGCTCCTGGTGGGTCGTTGTGCTCGAAGTCTTCACCGGCATCCTGACGGTGGGGTTCGCCGTGATGGTGATCGAGTCGTTCGTCTCCGCGGCTGCCGACAGTTTCAGCGGCAAGCTCAATGCCGCCAGGCCAGGGTCCGCAAGCAACCGGGTACGCCGGACGGTCCCGCCGCCGGGTGGCATCGGCGTGCGCATCGGAGTGGACCGCTTCGAAATCAACCGCGACGGTATCTTCGTCGGGATCTCCATCGCAGCGAAGCCCAGCCCGGACGCGGTCACCGGACCCATCCTGCTCCCCAGCACCTACGCAGGCCATCGGCTGCGCTATCACCTGCGGCTGCCGTCCGGGGCGTTCGCTCACGACCCTGCGCTGAGGGTGGCCTGGCGGGTCGAGGATCGCACGAATGCGCAGACTGTGGTCGACAGCGACCACGCAGCGGCCGATCGGCTGCAGGTGGAGTTCACTCCCGCGTCGTCGGCCGGCGCCACCGACTTCACCGTCACCGCCCGCGCCTATCGTCAGCTCGGCACGCAGATCTCCGAGGTGTCCGGCCGGTCGGTCAACCTTCACGTCCGCGGCCCGCTGCCACCGCAGACCTACGTCCGCTGGCGCAGCCAGGTGAAGAACCCCCAGATCGCGCTCGGGGCAGACGGTGAGACCTGGAACTACACCGGCGACGCCCAAGTCCGCCGCTGGTCGGAGTGGCACCGCACGGATCGGCCGTGTCTCGCGGTCAACGCCGAAAATCGCTACCGACACGACTTCGAGACTGCCGACGCGCTTCCGTTCCCGATGAGACTGCTGGAGAGCCACCGCAAAGGCCTCTGCCCATACTGCTTCTTCGGCGGCCCAGCTGGTCTTCACGCGTCCTTGTGAGCTGACAACCATCACGTCGGCGCACACCACAGGGGGTTGGTCGCCTGTCTACTGGCCACGATGAGGGGCGAGGGCGAACATCGGTGCAGGATGCAAAACCGGGCATTGAAACCCAGACAGCGCCCAACGCTCGCACGCTCCCTATTGGCAGGCTGTCCGGCGAGGCCTATACGCACACCTTGAGCGTGGAATGCACCTTCCCCATGTTCGTCCCGACGCCCTCACCGCGTCGAATCGGGCGCGGGGGAGGGGATGGAGGGACTTCATCCAGCGCGCCCGCCGACGCACTTCTCAGGATTGACGGGCAAAGGCGGCGGAAAGACTCACAGTCATCGAAGCGCGGCGACTTCACGCGCGGCAACCACCCAGCGATTGGGCCGCCGTCGTAACCCCGCCCAGCACGCCCGCCACCCACCAGATGACTCGCTCAGGTGGATGTGTACTTGCGCAGCACTTGAAGCATCTGCCGAATCCGGCCGACGATCTGATCAGGAATGGGGTCAGGATTGAAATGGACGAGATCGTTCCGGACCACCCGTAGTTCTGAAAGACGGGTTGAGAACGTCACGCGATCAAGTGGCCATCCAAGAGACTGCCAGTGCGCAGCGTTTTGCAGCAGTCGTTCGTAGTCGCCCATCGTCAGGTCATCGTAGGATTGCAGGTCTCTGTCTCCGGCCTCGTCGCACGTGGCGCAGACCTCCGTCATAGTGAAGTTGTCGCTGACTATCTGTCGCAGGAGCCGATCCAGCTCGCCAATCAAAAAGAAGGGCGTCGCCAACTCTCCGTAGGCACGCACAACGTCGGCGGTCGTTACGATCCCTGTGATGAGATTCGTGTTGTCCTTCACGAAGATGAAGTCATCCGATTCCAAGAGAGGAAGGACGTCAATCAACTCGGTGTCGAACGGCCTGGTCGACGCTTCAACGATCGCTCCCGACAGACTTCCGGTCGGATTTGCGTGGCGCTCTCGCGCGATGGACTGCCAGGTGACGGCGCGAGGAACTGATCTCGGACCCGTCATGACAGCCAGCTGGGAGTAGTCATTCAGGAGCATCCGCGTGATCGCTTCTTCGTACGAGGCTTGTGGCGTGATCCACTCAACCCCAAGGTTCGCTGATGGAATATTGCCGAGGGTGAGCCCCACGTCGCCGTCGGCGGGACTGGATTCGTTCGCGGTCTGACTGCCGGCCTGCGGATCACTCTCCTCGATCTGGCGTTCAATGATCGAGACTTCGGAGTCGATGCCCGTCTTCAGGAAGTTCGGCGCGGTGGTGAGCCCGTGATTCTCAAGATCAGCGGCCAATTCCTCGCTCGCTGTCAGAGTACGACTAGTGGCACCCCACTGAGCAAGAAGTTCCCTGACACGTACGACAAGGGGCGTTCCCTCACTTGCTTGCAAGCGCGCCCGGCGAAGGAACTCATGATGAGACTGCGCATTCCGTTGCTCGTCGTCAGTACGAAACTGAGCCATTTCACGATCTGCAACGTGATCGAGTAGGCGTTGCCGGAGGACGTCTAGGAACTCTCCATCTGGAGCAACCTGCCAGGCGTGCCACCCGTCCAGGGATCCGCCTGCTGCCGCACTGGCCGCCCTGGAGGGCGACGCGAATGCTCGACCATCAGGAAGGAGCAACTTGCCGTCGTCGGTGACAGTTGCCGTGTAGGTCGCACCCAGGCGGGGTCGGTAGAAGACAAGACCTGTCCCGGCGTCAATCAGTGACGCCTTCATCAGATCCAGGATGAGGACGCGACGACCGCGTAGTAAGTATGCGTCACGGCCAGTTGGTTCTGCCACGAACACGCACCCCCAGTGAACTTCGGCCTTGGCTGCTTCGCGCAGCCTTACCAGTGGCTCGACACTAGTCGCTTGATTCATGCCCACCTGCCTCCAGTCTGACCCGAATTCCTGCGCCGCTGGGTCGGCATGTAGTGCCATGCGTGGCCCGAGAGGCCGTTCGATCGGTCCACCACGAAGTCTGGTCGCGGTATCTCGAACTGCAGAGTGCATCCCCGCAGGCGGCGGAATGGGTCACCTTCGCGAGTGCTCGGAAAGCGGCAGATGCGGATGCCGCTGGACCTGTCAGTGCCTTTGGCTAACATCGCCCGGTGCGTGCCCTGAACATTGACGTCCCCGACACCCTCGTCGAGCGCTGGATCGAATGGTTCAGCCCAGCGGTGCAGCCCTTCCTCGCAGATGCCGTCCTGGCGGACGCCATTGGCGTCCACGCGGGCGAGGTATCCCTCTCAGACGAGGTTCGGGACACCTACTGCCTCTATGAGCTCCCGAGCGGGGTGCAGTACGTGTGGCTGACTGAGCCGCAGTTCATGGCCTTGCCCAGACGGAGCAGGGCGACGCTGGTGCGTGCCCAGCGAACGCTTGACCGCGAACTCGTTCCTTCTGTCAGGTCATGGGTCGCGGTGGTCGGGGACCGGGCCCGCGAGCAAGCCGACGGTCACAGATTCGTGTGGTGGCCGTCGCTGTTGAACGGCTGCGAAGAACAGGTGCTGACGGACTACATCGAGGAGGGACGCCGGGCCAGCCGCCACGACCAGGTCCCCGAGGAGGTCTGGGACTCGGTAGCCCGCACGCTTCCCGACGCTCGAAGGATCGCCGGGTCGTTCGCAACGACAAGCGGGCCGAACTGCTTCGGCACGGTCATGGCCGCAGCCGGGGTCGTCGACGCCGATACGGTCTGGATGCAGCGGGAGCCTTTCGAGCGCTGGCTCTCGGAGAAGACCCGGCCACACGGGGACGACGCCGCACCCGGCACCGTCCTGGTGTGGCGGTCTCCTGACGGCCTGGTGCAGCACGCTGCCGTCACCCTCGGCGACGGCTGGGTCCTACACAAGCCATCGCAAGGGTGGATGAGTCCAAACAAGGTCCTGACTACCCACGAATGCAAGGCGAGTTCGCGAGCATCCGGCCGCCGTCTGGAGCGGTACGCGATCACGGCCTAACGCCTTGCGCTACGAGTGGAGCAACACCCGCTCATCGGCAGATCCGGTAACTCACGGGCGGCGCCATCAAGCGGCTACTAGACACTCGACTGCAGGATCGGTGTCTGGCCAGACTCGGTCCAGGTGCCCGGCGGGAGGCTCTTCAAG
>NZ_JBZGDV010000010.1:0-77560 GCF_058355585.1 Nocardioides sp. Z13_37
GAGATCACCCACCCAATCTGTCGGGGTGGCCTCGTTTTCGCCCGTCGCTATGGCCTCATTTTCGAGCGTCGTCGACATTGAGGGCGGCTACGCTCGCCCGGATCTGCCGCGATGAGCGCGCGATCTACCTGCGGGCTGCACGAACGCGCTCGGGCCGCGAGGTCATGGGAGCTGGCGTGCTCGTCCTCTGGGCAGGTGCCGGAACGTCGTAGCGATGCAGGCGGCCGAGCGGAGGGGTGTCAGAAGGTGTAGCCGAACGCCTCGAGGTCGGGGGCGTAGACCTCGGCGACCTTCGCCCGGGTCGCGTCGGTGTAGTAGTCGCGATAGCTGCCGTGCGGGGACCTGTTGCGGTGCGGCACGTGGACCGGCTCGCCGCCGAGGCGCCGCTCGACCTCGGCGAGGTCCTCGGCGAAGGTCTCGGTGCGTCCCACGAAGTCGACCTCGCGTCCGGGCGCGCGCAGGTAGGCCACCTGTGGCCGGCCGACCCGCGGCAGCTCGGCGGTGCCCCGCATCACGAACTCGTCGAAGCCCGAGTACGCCGCGGCCGCACGCCACATCTCGTTGCCGCGCATCCGGGTCGCCTCGGGTCCCTGCGGCCGGCCGCTCGACGGACCCCACTCGCGGTCCCAGTCCTGGATCATCGACCACCACGAGACCATCCGCGCCCACGGGTTGCGCACGAACGCGAACGACCAGTAGTCGGCCGTCTGCGGCTCGGCGCGCAGGATGCGGGCGTACGGCGCGTGCCGGCCGAGCGGGGGACGCACGCCGGGCGCCTTGCTCCGCGCGTCGGGGCAGCAGCGCTCGAACACGACCCCGACCGAGACCCCGCCGGTCTTCGGCACGTGCACGAACAGGGCGCGCCTGGTGTCGGAGATCAGCACGGGCGCGAGGCTAGCCCACGCACCTGTGGCAGGCCCGGCCTGCGGGGGAGGGTGGCGTCCCGCCGCGCCCGGGATGCGGGATGATCGGCCCGTGATGACGTTCCTCGAGCTCGGGCCGGGCCGGGACTTCGTGCTCCTCGCCCTGCCCAAGACCGCGAGCACGTCGCTCGAGCGGACGCTGTCGCCGTACGCCACCGAGGTCGTCGGCTCGCCGCCGGGCCGCAAGCACCTGCCGGCCCGCGGCTTCGTCCACACCAAGGCGCACGAGCTCGCCGCGCAGGGGCGCCCGCGCGAGTCCTACGACCTGGTCACCATGTTCCGCGAGCCGGTCGCCTGGCTGGAGTCGTGGTGGCGCTACCGGGCCCGCGAGGACAGCCGGCAGTCGACGGCCGAGATGACCTTCGAGGAGTTCGCGCTCCACTACCTCGCCGGCGACGACGAGGCGCCCGTGCCGAAGGGCCGCCCTGCGCGGTTCATCCACGCCCAGGGCAGCGTCGCGGTCGACCACGTGCTCGCCGTCGAGCGTCCCGACGTCTGGTCGTCGTGGTTCGCCGAGCGGATCGGCCGACCGCTGGAGTTCGAGCGGCGCAACGCCTCGTCCGCCGAGCGCGGCGAGCTCGGGTTCGCCACCCGCGAGGCGCTGGTGGCCCACTTCGCCCCCGAGTACGAGGTGTGGCGGCGCGTGGCCGACACCGGCGTGTGGTCGGGTGCGCGCGGCACCCGCCTGGAGTCGCTGGGTCAGTAGGTGGGTCAGTAGGTGTAGCCGAAGAGCTCGATGTCCTCGGCGTAGACCTCGGCGACCCGCTGGCGCGTCTCGTCGGTGTAGTAGTCGTGGTAGGTGCCGTGCTTGGACTTGTTCTTGTGCGGCGGCGTGGTCGGCTCGAGGCCGAGCTGCACCTGCACCTGCTGGAGGTCCTGCACGAAGTTCTCGGTGCGGCCGATGAAGTCGACCTCGCGACCGTGCTTCGGGGCGCGGAGGTACTTGATCTGCGGCGTGCCGACGCGGGGCAGCTCCTCGGTGCCGCGCATGACGAACTCGTCGAAGCCGGAGTACGCGGCCGCGGCCCGCCACATGTCGTTGCCGTCGCGCATCGAGTTGTGCTTGACGTCCTGCGGCTTGCCGCTGCGGGGGCCGTGCCGGCGGTCCCAGGCGGAGATCATCGAGTACCACGAGACCATCCGCGCCCACGGGTTGCGCACGAAGCCGAAGGTCCAGTAGTCGATCACCTGCGGCTCGTGCTTGATGATCTTGCCGAGCGTCGCGTGGCGGCCGATGGGGACGCGCGCCTTGCGGGCGTCGGGGCAGGCCTCCTTGACGGTCTCCTCGACCGACACGCCGCCCGTCTTGGGGACGTGGACGAAGAGCACCTTGCGCGAGTCGCTGATCAGCACGCGGCGAGGTTATCCCACCGCGACAGGGCTCCCACCGCGCCGCGGAGCACCTAGCATCGCGGCGTGACGACGACCGCACCGCCGCGCGGCTACCGGGCCTCCCAGAAGGTGCTGCACTGGCTGACGGTGCTGGCCGTGGCGGCGCAGTTCGCCGTCGGCTACGCCCTCGACCTCGACGGCGACTGCGACCCACCGGGGGAGGACCGCAGCGGCGGCGACACCACCGACGCCGAGGAGGAGCGGTTCGACCGGCTCGAGGAGGCGTGCGAGGCGCGCGCCGACGACTACGACCTGCTCGGCGGCGGGCTCGACCTGGCGGAGGTGCACCTCGGCCTCGGGCTGACGGTGCTGCTGCTCGGCGTCGTACGCCCGCTGTGGCGGCGGGTGGCCGGCCTCCCGCCGTGGTCGGACCACCTCTCCACGCGCCAGCGGCGCCTGGTCCACTGGACCGAGCGCGCCCTGCTCCTGCTGCTGGTCGTGGTGCCGTTGAGCGGGCTGCTGCTCGTCGGCACCGGGGACGACGCCTGGCTGCCGCTCCACATCGGGGCGCACGTGGCGTTCTTCACGGCCCTGGCGGCGCACCTGTCGACCAACCTGCGCCCGGTGATCCTGCGCCGGATGCTCTGAGCCGGCTCGCGGGCGGGCGCGTCAGCGCTCGAGCGGCCAGCCGCGCTGTGCCCAGCCGCCGGTGCCGCCGGCGACGTTGATCGCCGGGACGCCCTGGGCGCGCAGGTGGTCGACCACCTGACGGCTCCGGCCGCCGGACTGGCAGATCACGAAGACGGGCCGGTCGCGCGGCAGCTCGGCGACGTGGGCGGGCACGTCGTTCATCGCGATGTGGGTCGCCCCAGGCACGTGTCCGCCGGCGAACTCGTCGTCCTCGCGGACGTCGAGCACGAAGGCGCCCTCGCTGTGGGCGGCGGCGAACTCGTCGAGGCCGACCTCGTCCTGCGGTCCGTTGTCGGCGGCGTCCTGCGCGGTGGCGACCTCCTGGCGCACGGCGTCCATGTCGAGGCCGCGGGCCTGCTCGATCACCCCGGCCAGGGCCTGCGGCGGCAGCGCGCCGGCCTGGTTGAAGAGCAGGATGCCGTCGCGGAACAGCATCAGCGTCGGGATCGAGGTGATCGCCGCCATCTGCGCCAGCTGCTGCTCGGCCTCGGTGTCGACCTTGCCGAAGACGATGTCGGGGTTGTCCTCGGACGCCTTCTCGTAGACGGGCGCGAACTGCCGGCACGGTCCGCACCAGGCAGCCCAGAAGTCCACGAGGACGATGCCCTCACCGCTCACCGTCTGCTCGAAGTCGGCCAGGGTCAGCTCTCGCGTGCTCATGCCTCCACACTGCCACGGCGGTCGGAGCGAGGCCTCACCAGCCGCGGTCGCGCCACTCCGCGAGGTGGGGTCGCTCGTCGCCCAACCTGCCGTCGTTGCCGTGCCCGGGGTAGAACCACGTGTCGTCGGGCAGCCGGTCGAACAGCTTGGTCTCCACCTCGCCGATCAGCTGGGCGAACGCCTCGGCGTCGCCGAAGGTCGAGCCCACGCCGCCGGGGAAGAGCGAGTCGCCGGTGAACAGGTGCGGGCTGGGGGAGACGGCCTCGTCGTCGAGGAGCAGGCAGATCGAGCCCGGCGTGTGGCCGGCGACGGGGATCACCACCAGGTCGCACGTGCCCACGGCGACCTTGTCGCCCTCGCCGACCCGACGCTCCACGGCGACGCCCGTCTGCTCCTCGATCGCGTCGGCGTCGGGGGCGCCGGCGACCACGGTCGCCTCCGGGTGGGCCGCCTTCACGGCGGACAGTGCCCGGTGGTGGTCCCAGTGCTGGTGGGTCGTGACGATGGAGGTCAGGGACCGGTCGCCGATGAGCTCCAGCAGCCGCTCGGGCTCCGCCGCCGCGTCGACGAGCACCAGCTCGTCGGTCTCGGTGCAGTGCAGCAGGTAGCAGTTGTTGGACATCTCCGGGTCGACCGCCACCTTCGTCAGGGTCAGGCAGCCGAGCGGGCGCACGTCCGGCTCGCCGCCGGGTGACACCTCGCCGGTGTAGGACTCGTTCACCATGACTCCACCTCCGGGAGCTCGTCGGAATCGGACGTGAGGCCCTCGCCGGAGCCACGGCCGGTGAGCCACCAGCCGAGGGCGCCGGACCCGCCGCTGACGACGGGACCGGGGTCCCCCTGGCCGTAGCGCCAGGTGTGGTCGAGGTCGGTGGCCCGGACGGCGAACGGCCGGGGATACGCGCGCTTGGTCATCGACTCCAGCAGGATCACGCGGAAGTCGTCGGGCCAGTCGTCGGCCGTGTAGCCGGTGCCGAGGTCGGCGTGGTGGATCTCCACCTCCCGCAGTCGCATCAGCACGGCGGTGCGCAGCGCGAAGTCCGGCCCGCCGGGCGTGCGCTCGAACCTGCCCTCCCAGTCGTCGGGCCCCATCGCGGCGAGCGCCTCGCCGAAGCGGTTCGTCGAGGCCGCGAGGCGCTCGCGCAGCTCGCCCGGCGCGGCCGACGCGAGGTCCTCGATGTCGGTGTCGCGGGCCTGCGGCGAGGCGTACATGGGCTGGGGCCGCCCGGTGCGCGCCCCGTGCAGGACGCCCGCGAGGCCCTCGGCGTTGAGCGCGAGGTGCGCGAGCACGTGGCCGCGCGTCCAGCCGGGCAGTTGTGAGGCCTCGGCGTACTGGACGTCAGGGAGCGCCTCGACCGTGCGGGCGAGCGCTCGATCGGCTCGGGCGATGGTGTCCGGGCCAGGTCTCGGGAGGTCGATCACCCGACCATCGTGCCACCACCGGCGCCTCCGTGCGGTCCACCCTGCCGGGTGGACGATGGGGCGCTGTCGGTGCTGCGTGAGATGGTGGATCGGTGCGTCGACTTGATCGCGACGCCCCTCCGGGACGAACATGTGTTCGACTCCGTCAAATGCCAGAACGAGGACCACAGTGGCCGACCAGCTCATCATCCGGGGCGCCCGCGAGCACAACCTGAAGGACGTCTCGCTCGACCTGCCGCGCGACTCCCTCATCGTCTTCACCGGCCTGTCCGGCTCGGGCAAGTCGAGCCTCGCCTTCGACACGATCTTCGCCGAGGGGCAGCGCCGCTACGTCGAGTCGTTGTCGGCCTACGCCCGCCAGTTCCTCGGGCAGATGGACAAGCCCGACGTCGACTTCATCGAGGGCCTGAGCCCGGCCGTCAGCATCGACCAGAAGTCCACCTCGAAGAACCCGCGCTCGACCGTCGGCACGATCACCGAGGTCTACGACTACCTCCGGCTGCTCTACGCCCGCGCGGGCCGCGCCCACTGCCCGACCTGCGGCGCCCCGATCGAGCAGCAGACCCCGCAGCAGATCGTCGACCGCATCCTCGCACTCGAGGAGGGCCGTCGGTTCCAGGTGCTCGCGCCCGTGATCCGCGGCCGCAAGGGCGAGTACGTCGAGCTGTTCCGCGAGCTGCAGCAGCAGGGGTTCAGCCGGGTGCGCGTCGACGGCGCGACCCACACGCTCGACGACCCGCCGACCCTCGACAAGAAGCTCAAGCACACCATCGAGGTCGTGATCGACCGCCTTGCGGTCAAGGAGTCGTCCAAGCGCCGCCTGACCGACTCGGTGGAGACCGCGCTCGGCCTCGCCGGCGGTCTCGTGGTGTTCGACTTCGTCGACCTTGACGCCAAGGACCCGGGCCGGGAGATGAGGTTCTCGGAGAAGATGGCGTGTCCCAACGACCACCCCATCGACACCGACGACCTCGAGCCGCGCTCGTTCTCGTTCAACTCGCCGTTCGGCGCGTGCCCGGTCTGCTCGGGCCTCGGCACCCGGATGGAGGTCGACCCCGACCTCGTCGTCCCCGACCCCCGCGCCACGCTCGGCGAGGGCGCGATCGCCCCGTGGAGCGGCGCGCACGTCGCCGACTACTTCCTGCGCCTGATCAACGCGCTGGGCGAGGAGCTCGGCTTCGACCTCAACACGCCTTGGGAGGAGCTCCCAGCCAAGGTGCGCACCTCCCTGCTGGAGGGTCACAAGACCAAGGTCCACGTCGTCACCCGCAACCGCTACGGCCGCCAGCGGGCCTACTACGCCGCGTTCGAGGGCGTGCGCCCCTACGTCGAGCGCCGCCACCGCGAGGCCGAGTCCGACACGAGCCGCGAGCGGTTCGAGGGGTTCATGCGCGAGGTGCCGTGCCCGGCCTGCCGCGGCACCCGCCTCAAGCCGGTCTCGGTGTCGGTCACCCTCGGTGCCCGCGACCAGGGGGGCAAGAACATCGCCGAGGTGTGCGCCCTCCCGATCGACGAGGCCGCCCACTACCTCCGCACCGTGGAGCTCTCCGCGCGCGAGCGCCAGATCGGCGAGCAGGTGCTCAAGGAGATCCAGGAGCGCCTGCGGTTCCTGCTCGACGTCGGCCTCGACTACCTCTCCCTCGACCGGCCCAGCGGGTCGCTGTCGGGCGGCGAGGCCCAGCGGATCCGGCTCGCGACCCAGATCGGCGCTGGCCTCGTCGGCGTCCTCTACGTGCTCGACGAGCCCTCGATCGGCCTCCACCAGCGCGACAACCACCGCCTCATCGAGACGCTGCTCCGGCTCAAGGAGCTCGGCAACACCCTGATCGTGGTCGAGCACGACGAGGACACCGTCCGGGTGGCCGACTGGGTCGTCGACATCGGCCCGGGCGCCGGCGAGCACGGCGGCCAGGTCGTCCACTCCGGCACCGTCGAGGGCCTGCTCACCCATCCCGACTCGATCACCGGGCAGTACCTCAGCGGCCGCCGCGAGATCCCGCTCCCGGCCGTGCGCCGCCCGCGCACCAAGGGTCGCGAGCTCACGGTCCACGGCGCGCGCGAGCACAACCTGCAGAACGTCGACGTCAGCTTCCCGCTCGGTGTCTTCACCGCGGTGACCGGCGTCTCGGGCTCGGGCAAGTCGACGCTGGTCAACGACATCCTCTACACGTCGCTGGCCAAGCAGATCTACAACGCCCGCACCGTCCCGGGGCGCCACACCAAGATCACCGGCCTCGAGCACGTCGACAAGGTCATCCACGTCGACCAGTCGCCGATCGGTCGCACCCCGCGCTCCAACCCGGCCACCTACACCGGAGTCTTCGACCACGTCCGCAGGCTCTTCGCCTCCACCCCGGAGGCCAAGATGCGGGGCTACCTCCAGGGCCGCTTCTCGTTCAACGTCAAGGGCGGGCGCTGCGAGGCGTGCACCGGCGACGGCACGATCAAGATCGAGATGAACTTCCTGCCCGACGTCTACGTCCCGTGCGAGGTGTGCCACGGCGCCCGCTACAACCGCGAGACGCTCGAGGTCCACTACAAGGGCAAGACCATCGCCGAGGTCCTCGACATGCCGATCGAGGAGGCGGCCGAGTTCTTCGCCGCGGTGCCCGCGATCGCGCGCCACATGAAGACCCTGGAGGAGGTCGGTCTCGGCTACGTCCGCCTCGGGCAGCCGGCGACCACGCTCTCCGGCGGCGAGGCGCAGCGCGTCAAGCTCGCCAGCGAGCTGCAGAAGCGGTCCACGGGGCGCACGGTCTACGTCCTCGACGAGCCGACGACCGGCCTCCACTTCGAGGACATCCGCAAGCTGCTCGGCGTGCTGTCGAGCCTGGTCGACAAGGGCAACACCGTCCTGGTCATCGAGCACAACCTCGACGTGATCAAGACCGCCGACTGGGTCATCGACATGGGCCCCGAGGGCGGCTCTCGCGGCGGCACCGTGGTCGCGGAGGGGACGCCGGAGGAGGTCGCGGCGGTCCCGGAGAGCCACACCGGCTCCTTCCTCGCACCGATCCTCGAGGGTCGTGGCGCCCGGCAGCCGGGGGCGCCGCGCCGGCAGCCGGCCGTGGCCGCGAAGTCGGGGCCGGCGACGCGCACCGCGACGAAGTCCACGGCGAAGAAGGCGACGGCGAAGAAGGCGACGGCGAAGAAGGCGACGGCGAAGAAGGCGACGGCGAAGAAGGCCGCGGCCACGACGGCTCCTGCCACCAAGGCTGCGAAGAAGTCCTGAGGCGACCATCAGGTTCCTCACAGGTCCGCTGGCTAGGGTCGCCGCATGACCGCCCTCAACAGACGTCGCGCCCTCGCCGGATCGGCGGCGATCGCCGTCGGTGTCCCCGTCCTCGCCGCCTGCGGCTCCGACGACGACTCGACGGCCACCGACCCCGCCGACTCGGCCACGCCCTCGCCCAGCGACGACACGAGCTCGGCGCCTAGCACCGACGGCACCCAGACGCCGAGCGGCGGCGCGGCGCTGGCGAGCGCGTCGAGCGTGCCCGTGGGCGGGTGCGTCGTCAACACGGACGCGAAGGTCGTGGTGACCCAGCCGACCGAGGGCGACTTCAAGGCGTTCTCCGCCGTGTGCACCCACCAGGGCTGCCTCGTCCAGTCCAGCAGCGAGGGCGACATCCCCTGCCCGTGCCACATGAGCAAGTTCTCCCTCGAGGACGGCTCGCCGTTGTCCGGGCCGGCCTCCGCACCGCTCGCCGCGGTGCAGATCACCGTCGACGGGGACTCGATCACCGAGGCCTGATCGCCAGCGCCGTAGGGCCCTCCGGACTGTCGGGGGGCGCCCGTAGGGTTGAGTCGTGGCCACGCCGAGCTCCTATCGACCCCCACCGGGATCGATCCCGACCAAGCCGGGGGTCTACCGCTTCCGCGACGCCAAGGGCCGCGTCATCTACGTCGGCAAGGCCAAGAGCCTGCGGCCGCGCCTCTCGTCCTACTTCCAGGACATCGGCAACCTCCACCCGCGCACGGCCAGCATGGTCACCACCGGCGCCAGCGTCGAGTGGACGGTCGTCGACACCGAGGTCGAGGCGCTCCAGCTGGAGTACAGCTGGATCAAGGAGTTCGACCCCCGCTTCAACGTCAAGTACCGCGACGACAAGTCCTACCCCTGGCTGGCGGTGACCGTCGGGGAGGAGTTCCCCCGCGTCATGGTCGGGCGCGGCGCCAAGCGCAAGGGCACCCGCTACTTCGGCCCCTACAGCCACGCCTGGGCGATCCGCGAGACGGTCGACCTGCTGCTGCGCGTCTTCCCGATGCGCTCGTGCAGCAACGGCGTCTTCAAGCGCTCCGCGCAGATCGGACGCCCCTGCCTGTTGGGCTACATCGACAAGTGCGCGGCCCCCTGCGTCGGCAACGTCACCGCCGAGCAGCACCGCGAGATCGTCGACGACTTCTGCGACTTCATGGCCGGCAACACCGCCGCGTTCACCCGGCGCATCGAGCGTGAGATGTACGCCGCCTCCGAGGCGCTCGACTTCGAGAAGGCCGCCCGGCTGCGCGACGACCTCGGGGCGCTGACCAAGGCGCTGGAGAAGCAGGCGGTGGTGCTGCGCGACGGCACCGACGCCGACGTGATCGCACTCGCGGAGGACCCGCTCGAGGTGGCGGTGCAGATCTTCTACGTCCGCGGCGGCCGCATCCGGGGCCAGCGCGGCTGGGTCGCCGACCGCACCGACGAGGGCGGGACGCCCGAGCTGGTCCAGGACTTCCTCCTCCAGCTCTACGGCGGCGAGGACGACTCCATCCCGCGCGAGGTGCTGGTGCCGGCCCTGCCGCCCGACAGCGACGTGCTCGAGCAGCTGCTCACCGAGCGCCGGGGGAGCAGGGTCGTCATCCGGGTCCCGCAGCGCGGCGACAAGCGCGACCTCCAGCAGACGGTCGCCAACAACGCCGCCCAGGCGCTCGCCCTCCACAAGACCAAGCGCGCCAGCGACCTCACCACCCGCAACCGCGCCCTCGAGGAGATCCAGAAGTCGCTCGGCCTCGACGAGGTGCCGCTTCGCATCGAGTGCTACGACGTGTCCAACCTCCAGGGCACCGAGGTCGTCGCGTCGATGGTCGTCTTCGAGGACGGCCTGGCACGCAAGTCCGAGTACCGCCGCTTCGTCATCCGCGGCGTCGACGGGCAGAACGATGTCGCCTCGATGCACGAGGTGATCACCCGTCGGTTCCGCCGGCTGCTCGACGAGCAGGCCCGCAGCGAGACCGTCTCGACCGAGTCGGGTCCGATGCTCGTCGACCCCGAGACCGGGCGTCCCCGCAAGTTCGCCTACGCGCCCTCGCTGGTCGTCGTCGACGGTGGCCCGCCGCAGGTGGCGGCGGCCCAGCAGGCGCTCGCCGAGCTCGGCATCGACGACATCCCCGTGTGCGGGCTGGCGAAGCGCCTCGAGGAGGTGTGGCTGCCGGGGGAGGAGGACCCGGTGATCATGGCGCGCACCAGCGAGGGGCTCTACCTGCTCCAGCGGATCCGCGACGAGGCCCACCGCTTCGCGATCACCCACCACCGCGGCCGGCGCTCCAAGTCCATGGTGGAGAGCGCCCTCGACGACGTCCCCGGCCTCGGGGAGGTGCGGCGCAAGACCCTGCTCAAGCACTTCGGCTCCCTCAAGAAGCTGCGCGAGGCCGACGTCGACCAGATCGCGCTGGTGCCCGGCATCGGGCCGCGCACGGCGACCGCGATCAAGGACGCCGTCGCGCAGGCCGACGCGACGCGCAAGACTGCTCCCCGCGAGCCGAGCGTCAACACCGCGACCGGCGAGATCCTGGAGGACTGAGAGGCATGCCGCGATGAACGAGACCGATCCCGGCGAGCTGGTGATCGTCACCGGCATGACCGGTGCGGGCCGCAGCACCGCCGCCAAGGAGCTGGAGGACCTCGGCTACTTCGTGGTCGACAACCTGCCGCCCACCCTGGTGCGCGACGTGGTGCGGCTCGTCGACGAGAGCCGCGGCATCCACCAGCCGATCGCCGTCGTCGTCGACGTGCGCTCCGGCTCGTTCTTCGACTCGCTCCAGGCCAACCGCCACCAGCAGGTCACCGGCCGGCCCACCACGCTGCTGTTCCTCGAGGCGACCGACGAGGCGCTGGTGCGGCGCCAGGAGGCGGCGCGCCGGCCCCACCCGTTGCAGGGCGGCGGGCGGCTGCTCCACGGCCTCCACCGCGAGCGCCACGTGATGGCCGACCTCCGCGGCGACGCCGACGTGCTCCTCGACACCACCAACTTCAACGTCCACCAGCTCAAGGACCGCATCGCCGATCTGTTCGGCACGGCCGCCTCGACCCGGCTCAAGGTCACGATCATCAGCTTCGGCTTCAAGTACGGCATCCCCGTCGACGCCGACTGGGTCGCCGACATGCGCTTCCTCCCCAACCCGCACTGGATCCCCGAGCTGCGTCCCCAGAGCGGCCGCGACCCCGACGTGGCGGCCTACGTGCTGTCGCAGCCCGGCGCGGAGCGGTTCCTCGAGCAGTACCTCCCGGTCCTCGCGACCGTCGCAGACGGCTACCTCGCCGAGGGCAAGAGGTTCATGCAGGTCGCCATCGGGTGCACGGGCGGCAAGCACCGCAGCGTCGCGATGACCGAGGCCATCGCCGGCCGGCTCCGCGAGTCCGGCTACGACGTGCGCCCCGCCCACCGCGACCTCGGCCGGGAGTGACGTGGCCCGCGACACCGCGCAGGCCGCGGTCGCGCTCGGCGGCGGGCACGGCCTGTACGCCACCCTCTCCGCCCTGCGCCGCCTGCACGACGACCTCACCATCGACGACCTCACCGCGGTCGTGACCGTCGCCGACAACGGCGGCTCGTCCGGACGGCTGCGCGGCGAGTTCGGCGTGCTTCCGCCGGGCGACCTGCGGATGGCGCTCGCCGCGCTCTGCGGGGACGACGAGTGGGGCCGCACGTGGGCCGAGGTCCTGCAGCACCGCTTCGCCGGCCACGGCCAGATGAACGGCCACGTTGTGGGCAACCTGCTCATCGTCGGTCTCTGGGAGCTGATGGGCGACCCCGTGCGGGCGCTCGACTGGGTCGGGCGGCTGCTCGGTGCGCACGGCCGGGTCCTGCCGATGGCGACCACGCCGATGGACATCACCGCGCGGGTGCGCGGCGCGGAGGCCGAGCAGCCCGATGCCGTCACCGTCGTACGCGGCCAGGTCGAGGTCGCCACGACCGCGGGTCGCATCGAGTCGGTCGCCCTGGTGCCGGAGGACCCCCAGGCGTGCGCGGAGGCGGTCGACGCGATCCTCGCCGCGGAGTGGGTCGTGCTCGGGCCGGGCTCGTGGTTCAGCTCGGTGATCCCGCACCTGATGGTGCCCGGGCTGCGCCGGGCGCTCGCCGAGACCCCCGCGCGGCTCGTCGTCGTGCTCAACCTGGAGGCCCAGGCGGGGGAGACCACCGGCTTCGGCCCCGCCGACCACCTGGCCGTGCTGTTCGAGCACGCCCCCGACCTCACCGTCCACGCGGTGCTGGTGGACTCGTCCGCGCTCGCCGACGACCACGAGCGGCTCGCGAAGGACGTCGCCCAACGCGGCGCCCGGCTCGTCGTCGCCGACATCGCCGTGCCGGGCGAGCCGCGTCACGACCCCGACAACTTGGCGGCGGCGTTCCGTCGGATCGTGGAGGAGGCCTGAGTCACGCCGGCCGGGCGCTGGGCGCCGTTCCAGCCGAGGGTCGTTGACCAGCGTGGCAGGATTCGCTCATGGCTATGACGGCACAGGTGAAGGCAGAGCTCGCCTCCACCCAGATCACCAAGACCTGTTGCCGCAAGGCCGAAGTGGCCTCGATGCTGCGCTTCGCCGGGGGCCTGCACATCGTGAGCGGGCGCATCGTCGTCGAGGCCGAGCTCGACACCGGCGCCGCCGCGCGGCGGCTCCGCACGGACATCTCCGAGGTCTACGGGCACCCGTCCGACGTGGTCATGGTGCAGGGCAACGGCATCCGCAAGGGCAGCCGCTACATCGTGCGCGTGACCAAGGACGGCGAGGCGCTGGCGCGCCAGACCGGGTTGCTCGACCAGCGCGGCCGGCCCGTACGCGGCCTGCCGCCGGCCGTCGTCAGCGGCGGCGGGTGCGACGCGGTCGCGGCCTGGCGCGGCGCGTTCCTCGCCCACGGCTCGCTGACCGAGCCCGGACGCTCGTCCTCCCTCGAGATCACCTGCCCCGGCCCCGAGGCCGCGCTGGCCATCGTCGGCGTCGCCCGCCGCCTCGGCATCTCGGCCAAGGCCCGCGAGGTGCGCGGCGTCGACCGGGTCGTGATCCGCGACGGTGACGCGATCGGCGCGCTGCTGACCCGCCTCGGCGCCCACGAGTCGCTGATGGCCTGGGAGGAGCGGCGGATGCGGCGCGAGGTGCGGGCCACCGCCAACCGCCTGGCCAACTTCGACGACGCCAACCTGCGCCGGTCGGCCCGTGCCGCCGTCGCCGCCGGCGCCCGCGTGGAGCGGGCCCTGGAGATCCTCGGCGAGGAGATCCCCGACCACCTGCGCCAGGCCGGCCACCTGCGCCTCGAGCACAAGCAGGCCTCCCTGGAGGAGCTCGGGCAGCTGCACGAGCCGGTCCTGACCAAGGACGCGATCGCCGGCCGGATCCGCCGGTTGCTGGCGATGGCCGACAAGCGCGCCGAGGAGCTCGGCATCCCGGACACGGAGTCGTCGCTGACCCCGGAGATGCTGGCCGAGGACGCCTGAGACAGGCCCCTCCCGACCGGTTTGGATCGTTCCAAGTTACCGGTCCGTACCGCGGGAGACCCCGGGTCGGCGCGTCTCGGGTACCCAGTAGGGTCGTAGATGGTCACCAAAGGCCAACTGTCGACGGGGTCACCGAAGGCCCCACCAAGGAGGCACGGATCATGACTGTCCGCGTAGGTATCAACGGCTTCGGTCGCATCGGTCGCAACTTCTTCCGCGCGGTGCGCGCCTCGGGCGCCGACATCGAGATCGTCGGGGTCAACGACCTGACCGACAACGCCTCGCTCGCCAACCTGCTCAAGTTCGACTCGATCCTGGGCCGCCTCGACGCCGACGTCACCAGCGACGACACGTCGATCCGGGTCGGCGACCAGACGATCGCCGCGTTCGCCGAGCGCGACCCGTCCGCCCTCAAGTGGGGCGAGATCGGTGCCGACGTGGTCGTGGAGTCCACCGGCTTCTTCACCGACGCCACCAAGGCGCGCGCCCACGTCGACGCCGGCGCCAAGAAGGTCATCATCTCGGCGCCCGCCAAGAACGAGGACATCACCGTGGTGATGGGGGTCAACAACGAGCTCTACGACCCGGCTGCCCACACGGTCATCTCCAACGCGTCGTGCACCACCAACTGCCTCGCCCCGATGGCCAAGGCGCTCCACGAGGGCCTCGGCATCAACAAGGGCCTGATGACGACGATCCACGCCTACACCGCCGACCAGAACCTGCAGGACAACATCCACAAGGACCCGCGTCGTGCCCGCGCGGCCGCGCTCAACATGGTGCCGACCTCCACCGGTGCCGCGAAGGCCATCGGCCTGGTCCTGCCCGAGCTCAAGGGCAAGCTCGACGGCTACGCGATGCGCGTCCCGGTCCCGACCGGCTCCGCCACCGACCTGACCTTCGAGGCGTCCCGCGAGACCTCGGTCGACGAGGTCAACGAGATCGTCCGGGCTGCGGCCGACGGTCGCTACCTGAAGTACTCCACCGACCCGATCGTCTCCACCGACATCGTCACCGACCCGGCGTCCTGCATCTTCGACGCCCCGCTCACCAAGGTGATCGGCAACCAGGTCAAGGTGCTCGGCTGGTACGACAACGAGTGGGGCTACTCCAACCGCCTCGCCGACCTGATCACCTACGTCGGCACGTCGCTCTGACGCCGATGCCCGCCACCACTCCCGGCATCGACTCGCTCGGTGACCTGAAGGGCAAGCGCGTCCTGGTCCGGTCCGACCTCAACGTCCCGCTCGACGGCACGACGCCGGGCGAGACGAAGGTGGCCGACGACGGCCGGATCCGCGCAAGCGTGCCGACGATCAAGCAGCTCTCCGACGCCGGCGCCCGGGTGGTCGTCACCGCCCACCTGGGCCGGCCGAAGGGCGCGCCCGACCCGAAGTGCTCGCTCCGGCCCGTGGCCGAGCGGCTCTCCGAGCTGCTCGGCCGCCCGGTCGCGTTCGCCACCGACACGGTCGGCACGAGCGCCACGGAGACGGTGGAGGGCCTGCAGGACGGCGACGTCGCGGTGCTGGAGAACGTCCGGTTCAACGACGGCGAGACCAGCAAGGACGACGAGGTCCGCGCCGCGTTCGCCGACCAGCTCGCCCAGCTGGCCGACGCGTTCGTCTCCGACGGCTTCGGCGTCGTGCACCGCAAGCAGGCCAGCGTCTACGACGTCGCGCTGCGGCTGCCGTCGGCCATGGGCGGCCTGGTGGCGGCGGAGGTCGACGTGCTGCGCCGGCTCACCGAGGACCCCGAGCGGCCCTACGTCGTCGTGCTCGGCGGGTCGAAGGTCTCCGACAAGCTCGGGGTCATCGACAACCTCATCGACAAGGCCGACAAGCTGCTCATCGGCGGCGGGATGGTCTTCACCTTCCTCAAGGCCCAGGGCCACGAGGTGGGCAAGAGCCTGCTCGAGGCCGACCAGGTCGACACCTGCGCCCGCTACCTCACCGAGGCGGCTGACCGCGGCGTGGAGATCCTGCTGCCGACCGACGTCGTCGTCGACACCGAGTTCCCGTCGGGCGACCGTGAGCCGCACCCCACCGTCGTACCCGCCTCGGAGATCCCGGCCGACGCCATCGGGCTCGACATCGGGCCCCAGTCGGCGGCCGCCTTCGCGGCGGCGCTGGCCGACGCCCGCACGGTCTTCTGGAACGGCCCGATGGGCGTGTTCGAGACCGACGCGTTCGCCGCCGGCACCCGTGCCGTCGCCGAGGCGCTGACGAAGGTCGACGGCCTGTCGGTCGTCGGAGGTGGCGACTCCGCCGCGGCCGTGCGCAAGCTCGGGTTCGACGAGGCCGCGTTCGGCCACATCTCCACCGGCGGTGGCGCGTCGCTGGAGTTCCTGGAGGGCAACGAGCTCCCGGGCATCGCCGTACTCGAGAGGGGCTGACGTGGCCGGGAACAAGCAGAGCCGCACGCCGTTGATGGCGGGCAACTGGAAGATGAACCTCAACCACCAGGAAGCGGTGGTGCTGGTCCAGAAGCTCGCGTGGACGCTGGCGGACAAGCGCCACGACTTCGGCAAGGTCGAGGTCGTCGTGGTGCCGCCGTTCACCGACCTGCGCTCGGTGCAGACGCTGGTCGACGGCGACCGCCTCTCGATCCGCTACGGCGCCCAGGACGTCTCCGTCCACGACAACGGCGCCTACACCGGCGAGATCTCAGCGACGATGCTGGCCAAGCTGGGCTGCTCCTACGTCGTGGTCGGGCACAGCGAGCGCCGGATCTACCACAACGAGTCCGACGAGCTGGTCAACGCCAAGGCGCACAAGTCGCTGCACGCGGGGATGACGCCGATCGTGTGCGTCGGGGAGGGCCTCGACGTGCGGCAGGCCGGCGAGCACGTGCCCTTCACCCTCACGCAGCTCGACGGCTCGCTCGACGGGTTCACCGCCGAGCAGGTCGCCGGCCTCGTGGTCGCCTACGAGCCCGTGTGGGCGATCGGCACGGGGGAGGTGGCGACCCCGGACGACGCGCAAGAGGTCTGCTCGGCGATCCGCGAGCGCGTCCGGCACGTGCACGGCGACGGGGCCGCCGACGGCCTCCGGATCCTCTACGGCGGCTCCGTGAAGGCGGGCAACGTCGGCGGGATCATGGACAAGGCAGACGTCGACGGCTGCCTGGTCGGTGGCGCCAGCCTGCAGGTCGACGAGTTCGGCGGCATCTGCCGGTTCTACGACATGCCCGTGCTGTGAGGCGGCCTCCGGTCCCCGGCCTGCGTGACGTAGGCTGCGCCACGTGATTCTGCTCTTCACCATCCTGCTCGTCATCACGAGCGCGATCATGATTCTGCTCGTGCTCCTCCACAAGGGACGCGGAGGCGGCCTCTCCGACATGTTCGGTGGCGGTGTGTCCAGCAGTCTGGGGGGATCGTCGGTGGCTGAGCGCAACCTCGACCGGTTCACCATCGGGGTCGGCGTCATCTGGTTTGCGTGCGTCGTCGCCCTGGGCCTGCTCATGGCCTACCAGGGCAACTGAATCCCCCGAGCGTTTTCTTGAGAAGGAGTCGACATGGCTGGTGCTGGTAACGCGATTCGCGGTAGTCGAGTCGGAGCCGGCCCGATGGGCGAGGCCGAGCGCGGCGAGGCCGCGCCGCGGCAGACGGTCACCTACTTCTGCAGCCACGACCACCGCTCGGTGGTGACGTTCGCGATCGAGGCCGCGGCCCCGGAGTCCTGGGACTGCCCCAAGTGCGGCCTCCCGGCCAGCCTGGACTCGGAGAACCCGCCCCCGGCGCCCAAGATCGAGCCCTACAAGACGCACCTGGCCTACGTGAAGGAGCGTCGCAGCGAGACCGAGGCGGCCGACATCCTCGACGAGGCCGTCGCCCTGCTCCGCCGTCGCCGCAAGGCCGGCGAGATCATCTTCTGACACGTCGAGCAGGCGCGTACGTCGAGTCGGCGCGTCCTGACGCTCCGATCACGTCGAGTCGGCGCGTCTTGACGCGTGCGGCTCGTCGAGTCGGCGCGTCTTGGCGCTGCACGTGCGTCGAGTCGGCGCGTCCTGCTCAGGCGGCCTGACGCCCGCGGGCTCGACGTACGCCTTGCACGATGATGTCGTCGATCCGCCGGTCGTGGCCGTAGACGTCTGGTGACCAGACCGGCTCGATCAGCCAGTCGGCGTCCTGGCGGAGCCACCTGAATCGCGCCTCGTCGTCGGCCTCGTGCGCACCGGTGTGCCACTCCACGCCTTGGAACTCCACGCCGAAGCGCAGCGCTTCGTTGCCGACGTCGACGAACGCGATCCTGCCGTTCGCGCGCACCTCGATCTGAGGCTCGGGCGGGGGGACAGGCAGGTTGAGCCAGCGCCACCGGACGACCGTCTCGCCGCCGGACTGGGACCGGCCGTCGGTGTGCGGGGCGACCAGTCGCAGCGTCGTCACCCAGCGCATCCGGCTGAAGCGGTCGATCTCCGACAACAGTTCGCCGACGCTGAACGCGCCGAGCCGGTGGAGAGCGTCGAGCGCGGTGAGCGCCGGCTCCGGCCACCGCTGGCGCCCGAGGTCGAGCGCCGTGCGCAGCGGCGTCGTCATCCGGACGCCGCCCACCTCGATGAGGTCGCTGTCGCGCAAGGTCCGCTCACCACTCTCCGCGAGCTTGTTGCGGAGTCGGCCCCGGCCGTGGGGCAGGAACATGGCGATGGGCATCGCGTGGAGGTGCTCGTTGGGGTGCAGGAGCATGTCGGCGCCCTGTGCCCAGCCCGCGTGACGGTCCACGACGATCGCATCCGGGGGAGTCACCAGCCGCAGACACGCGAGGCGGCAGGCTGTGTCGTCGGGCACCTGCGAAGCGACGTACACGCCCTTGATCGGGGCGCGCAGGAGCCCGTCGCGGCACAGCAGCGTCAGCTCGCGCGCCGACACCCCTGCTGCCAGGGCGTCGCGCGTGGCGAACGGCGCATCCACGGGAAGCGGGAAGGTGTGATCGAGACCGGGCTGGGTGAGCCACCGAGACGCGCGCATGCTGGACGGATTCCCGGTCGGTGGCGGGTCCACTCCCGGCCGTTCCGGCCCTGTGGACAACGGTCAGGACACGCCGACTCGACCCCGTACGGCGGTCAGGATGCGCCGACTCGACCACGTACGGCGGTCAGGACGCGCCGACTCGACCCAGTGGGCTCCGTCAGAGGGCGGAGGCGGCGGCCTCGTCGAGCCACCACACGGTCTCCTCGCCGCGTACGCCCCGCGCGGGGGTCTCGGCGACGGACCCCTCGGGGGCCAGCGCCCGCGCGACGGCATCGGCCTTGCCGTCGCCGCTGGCGATGAACCAGACCGCACGGCACCGCTCCATCGCCTCGAAGGTGAGGGTGATGCGGTCGGGGGGCGGCTTGGGGGAGTCGTGGACGGCGACGGCGATCGCGTCGCGCGCCTCGAGCGCCGGGTGACCCGGGAAGAGCGAGGCGCAGTGCCCGTCGGGGCCGATGCCGAGCATCAGCACCTCGAAGAACCCGGTCCCGTGCTCGCGCAGCGCCGTGCTGTAGGCCGCGGCGGCGTCCTCGGCGGTCGCCACCTGGTCGCTCGCCGCCACCTCGTGGACGTTGGCCGGGTCGACCGGAACGTGGTCGAGGAGCGACTGGCGGGCCTGGACGGCGTTGCGGTCGGGGGAGTCGGACTCGACGAACCGCTCGTCACCCCACCAGATCACCACCCGGGACCAGTCGACCGACGAGTCCGCGGACCGGCGGGCGAGCTCGCGGTGGAGCTCCTCGGCGATGCTGCCGCCGGTGAGGCCGATCTGCGGCACCTCCCCGCGCGCCTGGGCCGTCTCGAGCCTGTCGAGCAGCGCGGACGCGACATCGCCGACGAGCGCGTCGGCGTCGTCGTGGCGGCGGACCTCGGGATCGTTCACGTCGTGCTCCTCAGCTTGACCAGGTGGGCGGCGACCTCCGCGTAGATGTCGTCCTCGTCGAGGCGCCGCAGCTCCTCGGCGAGGAGCGCAGGCACCTCGCGCCGCTTGAGCGCGATCGGCCGGTCGGGGCGGTTGGGCGAGCTGAACGTCGCCAGCCGACCGTCGGCGCGGGAGATCCGGATCGGCCCCTCCCGGGTGTCCATGCTGACCTCGGTGATCCCCGGCCCGTCGGAGGTGCCCCGGGCGACGTCGACCTTGAGGCGGTCGCTGAGCCAGGCCACCAGCAGGTCGGCGCTCGGGCTGATCCGCTCGGCGGTGACCTTGGCGCCGCGGACCTTGAGCGGGTGCTGGTCGAGGGCCGCGGCGAGCAGGGCGCGCCACGGCGTGAGACGCGTCCAGCTCAGGTCGGTGTTGCCCGGCGCGTAGGTCTGGCACTGCGTCAGCATCGCCGTGGCCTTGCCGCGCGGGACCGCCGCGGAGTCGGTGATCCGTCGCTGCGCCAGGGCGCCGAGCGGGTCCGCGGCCGGGTCGGCGGGCGCCGACGTCGGCCACCAGATGGCGACGGGGGAGTCGGGCAGGAGCAGCGGCAGGACGACCGAGTCGGCGTGCTTGACCACCTCGCCCTTGAGCCGGATCAGGGCGATCTCGCCGCCCCAGCCGTCACCGCTGCCGACCTGGGCGTCGACCCGGCCGGAGCCGCGCCCGTCGCCGAGGATCACCCCGAGCACCCGGGAGGGGTGCTCGCGGGAGGCCCGCTTGGCCGCGGCCATCGCCTCGGCGGCGTCCTCCTCCGGCGCGACGATGATCAGTGTCATCACCATGCCCATCGCCGGGCTCCCGGCCCGGGTGCGGGCGCGGACGATCTCGGCCGCGATCGCGGACGAGCTGGTGTCGGTGAGCTCGATCATCTCGGGGTCCCCTCGGAGGCGTGAGCGGAAGGAGCGGAGCGGGAGGAGCGAGCGGCTCCGTGGGGTGAGGTCATCTCGGGGTCCCCTCGGTGGCGGGAGCGGAAGCAGCGGCTGCGCGGCGCGGGGCCATCAGGGCCTCCGCCAGGTGCGCCCGTCGCGGGCGAGCATCTGGTCGGCCGACGCCGGACCCCAGGTGCCGGAGTCGTAGGGCTCCGGCTTGCCCTTCCTGGCCCAGGCGGCGATGACGGGGTCGAGGATCTTCCACGACAGCTCGACCTCCTCGTGGCGGGGGAACAGCGGCGGATCGCCGAGCAGCACGTCGAGGATGAGTCGCTCGTACGCCTCGGCGCTGGCCTCGGTGAAGGACCCGCCGTAGGCGAAGTCCATGTTGACGTCGCGGATCTCCATGGCGGTGCCCGGCACCTTCGACCCGAAGCGCATCGTCATGCCCTCGTCGGGCTGCACCCGGATCACGAGGGCGTTCTGGCTGAGGTCCTCGGTCGCGGTCTGGGTGAACGGCAGGTGCGGGGCGCGCTTGAAGACGATGGCGACCTCCGTCACGCGCCGCCCGAGCCGCTTGCCGGTGCGCAGGTAGAACGGCACCCCGGCCCAGCGGCGGGTCTCGACGTTGACGGTGATGGCCGCGAAGGTCTCGGTGGTGGAGGTCTTCTTGATGCCGTCCTCCTCGAGGAATCCCTTGACCTTCTCGCCCCCGGCCCACCCGGCGATGTACTGGCCGCGGGCCGTGGTGGTGTCGAGGCGCGGCGGGAGGGTCGCGGACGCGAGCACCTTCTGCTTCTCCAGGCGCAGGCTCTCCGCGTCGAACGCGATGGGCTCCTCCATCGCCACGAGCGCCATCAGCTGCAGCAGGTGGTTCTGGATGACGTCGCGTGCGGCGCCGATGCCGTCGTAGTAGCCGGCCCGGCCGCCGATGCCGATGTCCTCGGCCATCGTGATCTGCACGTGGTCGACGTAGTTGGCGTTCCAGATCGGCTCGAACATGTTGTTGGCGAAGCGCATCGCCAGGATGTTCTGGACCGTCTCCTTGCCGAGGTAGTGGTCGATGCGGAACACCGATCCCGACGGGAAGACACCGTCGAGGATCGCGTTGAGCTCGCGCGCCGACTCGAGGTCGTGGCCGAACGGCTTCTCCACCACGACCCGGCGCCACTGGTCCGGTGCGGGGTCGGCGAGGCCGTGCTCCTTGAGCTGGCCGACCACGTTGCCGAAGAACGCCGGCGGGATGGCGAGGTAGAACGCCATGTTGCCGCCCGTGCCGCGCAGCTGGTCGAGCTCCTCCACGGTGCGGCGCAGGTGGTCGAAGGCGTCGTCGTCGTCGAAGTCGCCCGGGACGAAGCGGAACCCCTCGGACAACTGGTTCCACACCTCCTCGCGGAACGGTGTGCGGGCGTTCTCCTTGACCGCGTCGTGGACGATCTGCGCGAAGTCCTGGTCGGCCCACTCGCGCCGGGCGAAGCCCACCAGGCTGAACCCCGGAGGCAGCAGGCCGCGGTTGGCGAGGTCGTAGATCGCCGGCATGATCTTCTTGCGCGACAGGTCGCCGGTCACGCCGAACAGGACCATGCCGCACGGGCCGGCGATGCGCGGCAGCCGTCGGTCCTGTGGGTCGCGCAGCGGGTTGACGTAGGTCATGCGGGGTCCCCTAGGGCGGTGTGCGGAGGAGTGGAGCGGCGAGAGGAACGTCTGGTGGTGCTCATCGGCCTCGGTTCTGCCGGTAGAACCGGATCAGCGCCTGGGTGGAGGGGTCCTGCCGGGCAGCGGCCGACGCGTCGCCGGCGACCGCCGGGCGCACCTCCTGGGCGAGCTGCTTGCCGAGCTCGACGCCCCACTGGTCGAAGCTGTCGATGCCCCACACGGCGCCCTGGACGAACGTGATGTGCTCGTAGAGCGCGACCAGCTGGCCGAGCACCGAGGGGGTCAGCGCCGGCGCCATGATGGAGGTGGTGGGCCGGTTGCCGGGGAACGTCCGCGCCGTCACCAGGTCCTCGTCGACGCCCTCGGCCCGGACCTCGTCGGCCGTCCTGCCGAAGGCGAGGGCCCTGGTCTGGGCGAGGAAGTTGGCCAGGAGCAGCTCGTGCACGTCGACCCGCTCGCCGTCGACCTCGTCGACGAGGTCGTACGCCGGCCGCGCGAAGGCGATGAAGTCGGCCGGCACGAGCCGGGTGCCCTGGTGGATGAGCTGGTAGAACGCGTGCTGGCCGTTGGTGCCCGGCTCGCCCCAGAACACCTCGCCGGTCTCGTAGTCGACCGCCGAGCCGTCCCAGCGCACGCCCTTGCCGTTGGACTCCATCGTGAGCTGCTGGAGGTAGGCGGGGAAGCGGTGCAGCAGCTGCGCGTAGGGGAGCACGGCGTGGGTGTGGGCGCCGAGGAAGTTGGCGTACCAGACGTTGAGCAGCCCCATCCGGAGCGGGACGTTGGCCTCCGGAGGGGAGGCGCGGAAGTGCTCGTCCATCGCGTGGAAGCCCGCCAGCATCTCGGCGAAGTGCTCGGGACCGATGGCCACGACCAGCGAGAGGCCGATGGCGGAGTCCATCGAGTAGCGCCCGCCGACCCAGTCCCAGAAGCCGAACGCGTTGGCGGGGTCGATGCCGAAGTCGGCGACCTTGTCGAGCGCGGTCGACACGGCCACGAAGTGCCGGGCGACCGCGTCCTGCGGGTCGCTGCCCTCGGGGAGCCGGTCGAGCAGCCACGCCTTGCAGAGCCGGGCGTTGGTGAGCGTCTCGAGGGTGCCGAAGGTCTTGCTCGAGACGATGAAGAGCGTGGTCTCGGGGTCGAGCCCGGCCAGCGCCTGGCCGGCGTCGGTCGGGTCGATGTTGCTGATGAAGCGGCAGGACAGCCCGTCCTGGCGGTAGGGCTCGAGGGCCTCGTAGGCCATCACCGGGCCCAGGTCCGAGCCACCGATGCCGATGTTGACGACCGTCTCGATGCGCCGGCCGGTGACGCCGGTCCACGCGCCGGACCGTACGCGCTCGGCGAAGTCGTAGACCCGGGCGAGGACCTCGTGGACCTCGGCGACGACGTCCTGGCCGTCGACGGTCAGCGACGTGTCGGCCGGCAGCCGGAGCGCGGTGTGCAGGACCGCGCGGTCCTCGGTGACGTTGATGTGCTCGCCGGCGAACATCGCGTCGCGTCGTGCGGCGACGCCGACCTGGTCGGCCAGTGCCAGCAGCGCGGCCTCCACGTCGGCGTCGACCAGGTTCTTCGACAGGTCGACGTGGAGGTCCGCCGCGGTGAGCGTCTGCCGCTCGACCCACGCCGCCGTCAGGTCGCGACGCAGGTCGGGCTCGTAGGCCTCGGCGAGCGCTGCCAGCCGCGCCCACGCCTCGGTGGTCGTGGGGTCGACGCCGCCGCCGCTCATGCCCGAGCGGCCTCGAGCGACTTCGAGAGGGTCGACTGCAGCTCGTCCCAGGCGACGACGAACTTCTCGACGCCCTCCTGGATCAGGACCTTGATCACGTCGTCGTAGTCGATCCCGGCCTCGGCCAGCGCCTGCATGTGGGCGTGCGCGTCGTCGTAGAACGGTCGTACCCGGTCGCCGCGCACCTCCCCGTGGTCGGCGACGGCGTCGAGGGTCTTCTCCGGCATCGTGTTGACGGTGTTCTCCACGACCAGGTCGACGACGTACATCGTGTCGTCGTAGTCGGGGTTCTTCACGCCGGTCGAGGCCCACAGCGGACGCTGCCTGCGCGCGCCCTTGGCCTCCAGCGCCTCCCAGCGCTCGCCGCGGAAGAACTCCTCGTACATCTGGAACGCCAGCCGGGCGTTGGCGACGCCCGCCTTGCCGCGCAGGGCCGGGTCGGTGCCGGGCCCCTCGGTCGTCGCCTCGAGCCGCTTGTCGATCTCGGAGTCGACGCGCGAGACGAAGAAGGAGGCGACCGAGTGGATGTCGGCGAGCTCGTGGCCGTTGGCGGCCGCCTGCTCGAGCCCGGAGACGTAGGCCTCCATCACGTTGCGGTACTGCTCGAGGCCGAAGATCAGCGTCACGTTGACCGAGATGCCGGCGGCGATGGTCTGGGTGATCGCCGGCCAGCCCTCCTTGGTGCCCGGGATCTTGATCATCACGTTGGGCTCGCCGACGGTCTCGTGGAGCGTGGCGGCCTCCGTGACGGTCTCGTCGGTGTCGTGCGCCAGGCCGGGGGAGACCTCGATCGAGACGCGGCCGTCGACGCCGTCGGTGGCGTCGAAGACCGGGCGCATCACCTTGCAGGCCTCGCGCACGTCGTCGGTGGTGATGACGAGCGTCGCACGGTCGACGTCGGCGCCGTCGGCGGCCAGCTCGCGGACCTGGGCGTCGTAGCGCTCGCCGTCGGCGAGCGCGGTCTGGAAGATGGCGGGGTTGGACGTCACGCCCACGACGTTGCTGTTCTTCACCAGGTCGGCCAGGTTGCCGGTCTCCAGGCGCTCGCGCGAGAGATCGTCGAGCCAGATGGACACCCCGGCGTCGGCCAGGGCCTTGAGACGGTCGTTCATGTGGTGCCTCCTGTGGGTCGTCGTGCGGGACGCGGTCAGTCGGTCAGGGTGCGCAGGCTGTCGCGGGCCGCGTTGGCCACGGCCTCGCCGGTGATGTCGAACTCCTCATAGATCCGCGCGAAGTCGGCCGAGGCGCCGTAGTGGTCGATGGAGACGATGCGGCCGTGGTCGCCGACGTAGTCGCGCCAGCCCTGCTTGACGCCGGCCTCGACCGACACGCGGGCCTTGACGGTGGGCGGCAGGACGGTCTCGCGGTAGGACGCCTCCTGCTCCTCGAACCACTCCAGGCAGGGGAACGAGACGACGCGGGCTCGGACGCCGTCGGCGGCCAGGAGCTCGCGGGCCGCGACCGCCACCTGCACCTCCGAGCCGGTGCCCATCAAGATCACGTCGGGCTCGCCGGCGCGGTCGTCGATGGTGGGGGCGTCGATCAGGACGTAGCCGCCGCGGTGGACGTTGGAGGTGTCGCTGAAGCCGTCCTCGCCGCGGGGGAAGACCGGCACGTTCTGGCGGGTCAGCGCGATGCCGGCGGGCCGGTCGGTGTGCTGGAGCACGGCGTGCCACGCGGCGGCGGTCTCGTTGGCGTCGGCGGGGCGTACGACGTCGAGGCCGGGGATCGCGCGCAGGGCGGCGAGGTGCTCGATCGGCTGGTGCGTCGGGCCGTCCTCGCCGAGGCCGATGGAGTCGTGGGTCCACACGTAGGTGACCGGCAGGCCCATCAGCGCCGCCAGGCGGACCGAGCCGCGCATGTAGTCGCTGAAGGTGAGGAACGTGCCGCCGAAGACGCGGGTGCCGCCGTGCAGCGCGATGCCGTTGAGGATGCCGCCCATGCCGTGCTCGCGGATGCCGAAGTGCAGCACCCGGCCGGCGAGCGGGTCTCCCGTCCACTGGTCGGTGGACCGGCTCTCGGGGATGAACGACGGGGCGTCCTCGATGGTGGTGTTGTTGGACTCGGCGAGGTCGGCGGAGCCGCCCCACAGCTCGGGCATCACGGAGGCGACCGCGTTGATGACCGCGCCGGAGGCCTTGCGGGTGGCCACGCCCTTGGGGTCGGCGTCGAAGCTCGGCAGCACGTCGGCGAGCCCGTCGGGAAGCGCACGGGTCTGCATCCGCTCGAACGTCTGGAGGACCTCGTCGGACGCGGCGGAGCGCCACGCGTCGAAGCGCTCCTGCCACGCGGCCTGCTGCTCCTTGCCGCGCGCCACCAGCGAGCGCGTGCGCTCGATCACGTCGGTCGGCACCTCGAAGTGCTTGTCGGGGTCGAAGCCGAGGACCTCCTTGGTGGCCGCGACCTCCTCCGCGCCCAGGGCGGAGCCGTGGGACTTGCCCGTCCCCTGGGCGTTGGGGGCGGGCCAGGCGATGACGGTGCGCAGCACGATGAGGCTGGGCCGGTCGGTGACCGCGTCGGCCGCGCGGACGGCGGCGTAGAGCTCGGGGACGTCCTCGACGTACTTCGAGCCGTCGTTGGTCCAGTCGACCTCCTGGACGTGCCAGCCGTAGGCCTCGTAGCGCGCGCCGACGTCCTCGGTGAACGCGACGTCGGTGTCGCCCTCGATCGAGATCCGGTTGGCGTCGTAGATCACGGTGAGGTTGCCCAGCTGCTGGGTGCCGGCGATCGAGGAGGCCTCGGCGCTCACGCCCTCCTGCAGGTCGCCGTCGGAGCACAGGGCGTAGACGTGGTGGGTGAACGGGGAGTCGGCCTCGGGGGTGTCGGGGTCGAGCAGGCCACGCTCGCGGCGGGCCGCCATGGCCATGCCGACCGCGTTGGCGACGCCCTGGCCGAGCGGGCCGGTGGTCGTCTCCACGCCGGCGGTGTGGCCGTGCTCGGGGTGGCCGGGGGTCTTGCTGCCCCAGGTGCGCAGCGTGCGCAGGTCCTCGATCTCGAGGCCCCACCCGCCGAGGAACAGCTGGGTGTAGAGGGTGATCGAGCTGTGCCCGCACGACAGCACGAACCGGTCGCGACCGGTCCAGTGCGGGTCGGCCGGGTTGTGCCGCATCACCTTCTGGAACAGCAGGTAGGCCGCCGGGGCCAGGCTCATGGCCGTGCCGGGGTGGCCGTTTCCGACCTTCTGGACCGCGTCCATCGCCAGGACCCGGGACGTGTCGACGGCCCGGCGGTCGATGTCGTCCCACTCGAGGGTGGCGGGCAGGGCGGACTTCTCGGTCAACGCAGTTCCTCTCGATGGGTGCAACCAGGTGCAGTGGAGATCACAGCCCGGCAGGCGTGGCCTCGACTGCGACCCTATCGTCGTGGCCGAGTAGACTCGACCTTGCTCGAGGGTCGTCCCGCACACCGGGAACCAGCTGGCAGCTCGTCCTCCGGTTCCCTCGCCGTCCGCGTTCCATCCGCTCCCGTCCTCCCGAGGTTCTCCACTGTGTCCCACGCCGGCCCGCACGCAGCCGCGTCCGCCCGGCCGTCGACCGGCGGGGGTGCCGATCCCGAGGGGCAGAAGACCTGGCGAGACGTCGTCGCCGCCTACGTCGGCCTCACCAAGCCGCGCGTCATCGAGCTGCTCCTGCTCACCACGGTCCCGGTGATGTTCTTCGCCGAGCGCGGGATCCCGCCGCTCGGCCTCGTGGCCGCCACGGTCGTCGGCGGAGCGCTCTCCGCCGGGTCGGCGTCGGCCTACAACTGCATCTACGACCGCGACATCGACGAGCAGATGCGGCGTACGCGCCGGCGGGCGTTGCCGCGCCACATCGTCTCGCCGGTCTCGGCACTCGTCTTCGCGACCGTGCTGGCGGTGCTGTCGACGGTCGTGCTGGCCCTGTGGGTCAACGTGCTCTCGGCGGTGCTGGCGGTGCTCGCCAACGCGTTCTACGTCTTCGTCTACACGATGCTGCTCAAACGCCGCACCACCCAGAACATCGTCTGGGGCGGCCTGGCGGGCTGCTTCCCGGCGCTGATCGGCTGGACCGCTGTGACCGGCGAGCTGGCCTGGACGCCGGTCGTGCTGTTCCTGGTCGTGTTCTTCTGGACGCCCCCGCACACCTGGGCCCTCGCCCTGCGCTACCGCGAGGACTACCGCAACGTCGACGTGCCGATGCTGCCGGTCGTCAAGCCCGCCGCCGAGGTCGGCCGCCAGGTCGTGATCTACAGCTGGGTGATGGTCGCGACCTCGCTCCTGCTCTGGCCGGTCGCCGACACCAGCCTCGTCTACCCGGTCGCCGCGGCCGTCCTGGGTGCGGTGTTCCTCCTCGAGGCACACCGGATGTGGAAGCGGGCCAAGGGCTCGGAGGCGCTGGTCGACATCAACCCGATGCGGCTCTTCCACGCCTCCAACCTCTACCTCTCGCTGCTCTTCGTCGCCGTCGCGCTGGACCCCCTGCTCGGTCGCTAGCGAAACGTCGGGCTTGTAGCCCAACTTCGAAGGTCTCGTCAGGCGAGTTCGGAAGATTTGGCCGTCTTCTTGAGGAAACGTTCCGGGCCCTTTGGCGCCAACCCCCGTTGAATGCAACATAGGGGGCGGCAGTGGGCCGCCTCCGTGGGAGCAGGGGGTAGTTCTGCATGTCTTCAGCACGAGTACGACGTGACCGGACCGCGGGGGGCGCGACCGGCACTGGGGTTCGTCCTCGCACGCTTCACCGGGGTGTCTCGAGGGTCCTCACCCTCGCCCTGGGGGTGGGTTTCGCGGTCGTCGGCATCGCCGGCGCGGCCAGCGCCCACCACAACACCATCACCGCATCGGTCGTCTGCAAGACGGGTGGCGGCTGGACCGTCACCTGGCGCGTCGTCAACAGCGAGCAGCGCACCGAGACGATCACCGCCAGCAACCGTCCCGCCGTCGTCCCGGTCGGCACGCAGCTGACCAGCGCGCAGGCGCGCACGTTCACCGAGACGGTCACCACCAAGCCGACCTCCACGCAGACGCTGACGCTGTCGGCGCGGTGGACCAACGGCTCGACCGCCACCAACTCGGGCAGCATCGCGGTGTCGAAGTTCTCCGACGGCTGCAACGTCACCACCGTGCAGCCCCCGACGATCCCCGTCATCGACGACTGCGGCCCGGGCAACGCGCGCTACGGCCAGGTGCCCTCGGGGCCGTGGACCTCGGTCACCAATCCCAACGGCAGCGTCACCGTGACGGCCACCGCCGGCAACCAGTTCCCGGGTGGCAAGAAGAGCATCACCTACCCGGTGCCGACCGACAGCAACGAGCCGTGCCCGCTCCCGACCGTGCAGCAGCCGACCGTCACGGTCGTCGACGACTGCGGCCCGGGCAACGCGCACTACGGCCAGGTCCCGGCCGGGCCCTGGACGTCGGTCACCAACCCCGACGGCAGCGTCACGGTGACGGTCACGCCGGGCAACCAGTTCCCCGGCGGACAGACGTCGATCACCTACCCGGCGCCGGTCGACAGCAACCAGCCGTGCCCGGTCGTGACTCCGCCGGTGGTCACCCCGCCGGTCGAGACGCCCGAGGTGCTGCCTGCCGAGGCCCGCATCGTGTCGGCCCGTGCTCGCATGATCGACAAGTGCGGCACCCGCGGTGACGTCTACAAGGTCCACAAGCGTGCCGGCGTGGTCTACACGTCCAACGGCAAGGTCCTGCGCCAGGGCGTGTGGCTCAAGGCCAAGTCGCGCCGCGTGGTCGTCCGCGCGCACGCGGCCGACGCGTCGTTCCGGCTGGAGGGCAAGCAGGTGTGGAAGATGACCTTCCGCACCCGTGCGTGCGCCACTGCACCGGAGGTCGCCCCCAACACCGGGCTGCGATGACGCGGGTCCGTGCTGCCTGGCTCGTGGCCGCGCTCACGCTCTGCGTGAGCGCGGTGGCCGGTCAGGGTGCGGCTCACGCCGCCCCTGACCGGCTCACGATCGCGCGCACCGGCACCGACGCCGTCGTGATCAAGGTGCCGGCGCGCAACGACACGCTCGCCGTCGGCAACCGGCTCCGCGGTGCCGTCTACACCTGGTCCAAGGGCGACCCGCCCTGCGACCCCACCGGCAGCACCGTCTACGCCGGGCACGCGTGGCGCGCCGGCAACGGGGTGGCCGACCGCTGGGCGACCCTGCGGCGCGGCGACAGGATCACCGTCGCCGGCTGCCGCTTCGAGGTCACCAAGCGCGAGTTCTGGCCGGCCAAGCGGCGGATGGGCTCGCTCTACTCCGTCGCGGGCCCGGCCCGCATCGTGCTCGTCGGCTGCAAGGCCGACGACTACTCCAAGCGGACGGTCGTCTTCGCCCGCAAGCTGTGACCGGTCGGCCCTCGTCCCTGCCGAGTACGCCTAGGACGGGCCGATGCGCGTGGCGGCGAGCCTCTGCGGCTCGCCGTCCGCGCGCGCCTCCGCGGAGCCCTGGTGGGGCAGCACGGCCAGCGCGATGCGGGCGAGCCCCGCCGCGAGCAGGCCGGCGCCGAGCATGTGCAGCGCCACCAGGCCGATCGGGAGCTCCAGCCAGTACTGGACCCAGCCGAGCACGCCCTGGAGCACCTCGATCAGCAGCACCAGCGCGGTGACCTGCGCCAGCCACCGGTGCCCGCCGCGCAGCGCCACGACGAGCAGCGCCACGGTCAGTGCGACGAGGACGTAGACCGCGATCGCGTGGACCTGCGACACGACGGCCGGGTCGAGGTCGTTGCGCGGGGAGTCGGTGTCGCCGGCGTGCGGACCCGCCCCGGTCACGACCGTGCCGAGGTAGAGCACCACCCAGCCGACCGCGAGGTTGGCCCAGGCGAGCGCGCGTGGCAGGGCCGGAGCGAGCCCTCGTGAGGGGCTGCGCAGCTCGTCGAGCAGCGCGACGCAGACCATGATGATCGCCATCGACAGCAGGAAGTGGCCCGACACGATCCACGGGTTGAGGTCGGTGAGCACGGTGATGCCGCCGAGCACGGCCTGCAGGGGGATCCCGAGGCCGATGACGAGCGCCAGCCGCGTCGCCCGCCGGTGCCGGGCGCCGACGGCGGCGAGGAAGCACAGCACCGCCACCGCCGCCAGCACGAAGGTGAGCAGCCGGTTGCCGAACTCGATGGCGCCGTGCATGCCGAGCTCGCCGTGGGCGACGTACGACTCGTCGGTGCAGCGCGGCCACGTCGGGCAGCCCAGGCCGGAGCCGGTCAGCCGCACGGCGGCGCCGGTGACGACGATGCCGATGTTGGCGAGCAGGTTGGCGACCGCGAGGGGCCAGAGGAACCGTGCGAGACGGTCGAGCAGGGTGTGTCCCATCATTCCCACCTGAAGGTCCGTGCAGTGAGCAGCGTGCCGAGCAGCGTCCACGCCGCCAGCACGAGCAGTGATCGAGCGTCGATGCTCGCGTGCACCAGTGCCGCGCGCATCGCCTCGCCGAGCGCGCCCGAGGGCAGCCACTCGACGACCGCGCCGGCGGCGCCGTAGGTGCTGGCGGGCAGGACGATGCCGCCGCCCGCCATGAGGAGCAGGTAGACGAGGTTGGCCAGCGCGAGCGTGGCCTCGGCGCGGAGCGCGCCGGCGACGAGGAGTCCGAGCGAGGCGAAGGCGGCGGTGCCGAGGGCCACGGCGAGCACCACGCCCAGCACCGTGCGTGCGGGGTCGTCGAGCGACGGCTCCCACCCCATGGGGAGGGCGACGGCGACGAGCACCACGAGCTGGAGCGCGACGACGCTGAGCAGCGCCACCACCTTGCCCAGCAGGAGGCCGTGGCGCGGCAGCGGCGAGGAGCCGAGCAGCTTGATCACGCCGTAGCGCCGCTCGAAGCCGGTGGCGATGGCGACCGAGGTGAACGCGGTCGACATGACGGCGAGCCCGAGCACGCCCGGGGTGAGGACGTCGATCGCCGCGCGGCCGTCGACCGTGCGGTCGAGGCGGGCGGCCGCCACGACGCCGCCCACGAGCACGATCACCGGGATCACGATGGCGAGCAGCAGTTGCTCGCCGTTGCGCAGCATCAGCCGCGCCTCCATCCGGGCCTGGGCCAGGACCATCGTCGCGAGCGATGCCGCACCCGGGTCGGGGGCGAACATGCCGCTCGACCGAGCGGAGCCGGCGGTGCCGACGGCGCTGAGGCCGGTCTCGGGGGGCGGTGTCGTGCTCACGGCGCCAGCTCCCGTCCGGTGAGCTCGAGGAACACGTCCTCCAGGGTGCGCTGACCGAGGGTCAGCGTCTGGGGAAGCACGTCGTGGAGCTCGCACCAGCGCGACACCCGACCGAGCGTGGAGGCGTCGGCCGGGCCGTGGATGAGCATGCTGACGTCGTCGAGCTGGCGGACCTCGGTCTCCGGGCCGAGCTCGGCGCGGAGCGACTCGGGCGCACCGTCGGGGAAGGGCCGGTTGACCACCAGCCGGATGGTCGCCGAGCGGCCGCCGCGGGTGAGCTCGGCCGGGGTGCCGCTCGTGATCACGGTGCCGCGGTCGATGATGTGGATCCGGTCGGCGAGGTGCTCGGCCTCGTCCATGTGGTGGGTCGTCAGCACGACGGTCACCCCGTCGGCGCGGACCTCCTCGAGCAGCTCCCACGTCGTGCGCCGCGCCTGCGGGTCCATGCCGGCGGTGGGCTCGTCGACGAACACGAGCTCGGGGCGCCCCACGAGCGCGATGGCGAGCCCGAGCCGCTGCTTCTGCCCGCCCGAGAGCCGGCGGTAGGGGGTGCGCCCGCAGTCGCCGAGGCCGAGCCGCTCCACGAGCATCCCCGTCGCGAGCGGACGGGCGTGCAGCGACGCCATGTGCTCGAGCATCTCCACCGCGCGTACGCCGCTCCACGCGCCGCCGCTCTGCAGCATGACCCCGATCCTGGGGTGGAGTGCCGCGCGGTCGCGCTGCGGGTCGAGGCCGAGGACGCGCACGGTGCCGCGCTGTGGGGCGCGGTAGCCCTCACACGTCTCGAGCGTGGTCGTCTTGCCCGCCCCGTTGGGGCCCAGCACGGCGGTGACCGAGCCGCGGGCCACCTCGAGCGAGAGCCCGTCGACGGCCACCTTGTCGCCGTAGGCCATCACCAGGCCGTCGATCTCGACGGCGGGGGAGGCTGGCGGCACGTCCCGATTCTAGGTGCGGGTTAATCAGGAGCGGTTGTCGGTCCCCGCGACTAGCGTGACGGCCATGGCACTCTCGTACGCGATCGAGGCCGAGGGCCTCGTCAAGCACTTCGGTGACACCGTCGCCGTCGACGGGGTCTCGTTCGTCGTCCCCCAGGGCTCGGTGCTCGGGCTCCTCGGCCCCAACGGCGCCGGCAAGACGACCACCGTGCGGATGATGACCACCCTGACCCGGCCCACCGCGGGCACCGGGCGGGTGGCCGGTCACGACATCCTGGCCGACCCGGCGGCCGTGCGGCGCAGCATGGGCCTGACGGGGCAGGCCGCGACCGTCGACGAGCTCCTCACCGGCCGGGAGAACCTCCGCCTCATCGGCAGCCTCTACGGCCTCGACCCCGCCTACATCCGGCGCGCCAGCGACGAGCTGCTGGAGCGCTTCTCGCTCTCCGACGCCGGCAACCGCACGGCCAAGACCTACTCCGGTGGCATGCGGCGACGCCTCGACCTCGCGGTCAGCCTCATCGCGACGCCTCCCGTGCTCTTCCTCGACGAGCCGACCACGGGCCTCGACCCCCGCTCGCGCGTGGAGCTGTGGGAGGTGCTGCGCGAGCTCGTCGCCGACGGCACGACCCTGCTGCTGACCACTCAGTATCTCGAGGAGGCCGACCAGCTCGCCGACAACATCGTGGTCATCGACCGCGGCACGGTCATCGCGGAGGGCACCCCGCTCCAGCTCAAGGACCAGTCCGGCGCCGCCGCGCTCGTCGTGACGGTCTCCCACGCCGGCGAGCTCGAGGCGGCCCGGACGCTGCTGCGCCCGCACGTGCGCGAGGTCCACGTCGACGCCGGCGCGCGCCAGCTCACCGCTCCCGCGGAGGGCCTGGGGCACATGACCCGCGTGGCCGCGATCTTCGACGAGAGCGACATCGTGCTCGACGACATCGGGCTCAAGAGGCCGAGCCTCGACGACGTGTTCCTCCACCTCACCGGGCACCGCGCCGAGCAGCCGACCGACGACCAGCTGACCGACGACCAGGAGGGCGGCGACCACGCCGACGGTGCCGGACACGCCGGCCGGGGTGCGGGGGAGACCGCCGGAGGGATGGCCCGATGACCACGCTCGAACGACCGGAGATCCGCACCACCGGGCTGCTGACGCAGTCGTGGGCCATCGCCCGGCGCAACTTCCTCCACATCAGGCGCATGCCCGAGATGCTGATGGACGTCACCATCCAGCCGGTCATGTTCGTGCTGCTCTTCGCCTACGTCTTCGGCTCCTCGATCGACGTGGCGACGCCCGCGGGCTACCGGGCGTTCCTGCTCGCCGGGATCATGGCCCAGACCGTCGCGTTCGCGTCCTTCATCGTCGCCGTCGGCCTCACCGCCGACCTCGACAAGGGGATCGTCGACCGGATGCGCTCGCTCCCGATCAACCCCGCTGCAGTCCTCGTGGGCCGCAGCATGTCGAGCCTGGTGCACGCCTCGATCGGCCTGGTGGTGATGTCGCTGACCGGCCTGCTGATCGGCTGGCGCATCCACACCAACGTGCTGGAGGCCGCCCTGGGCTACCTCCTGCTCCTCGGGTGGGGCTTCGCGATGATCTGGATCGGCATCTGGGTGGGCTCGGCGATGAGGTCGGTCGAGGCCGTCAACGGCGTGATGTTCGCGACGATGTTCCCGATCACGTTCCTGGCCAACACCTTCGCGCCCACCGACCGGATGCCGACCTTCCTGCGGGTGATCGCCGAGTGGAACCCGATCTCCTCGCTCACCCAGGCCGTGCGCGAGCTCTGGGGCAACGACCAGCCGCTGGCCGCGGGGGCGGCGTTCCCCATGCACCACCCGATCCCCTTCACCATCGGCTGGATCGTCCTCATCACCGCGGTCGTGGCGCCCCTGGCCATCCGCACCTTCCGGGCCCGCACCGCCGACTGAGTCGACCCGCCCGTCGTGGTGGCTCCGGTCACTTAGGTGACCCTTGCTTGAACCACGGGAAGCATTAACGACACACTTGCGTTGTGGAATTCGTGAGGACAGCCAACGGACAGCGTGAGGGCGATGCGCCCACGCGCGACCGCGTGGCCCGCACGATCCTCGAGAACGGCCCCTCCACGGCCGCCGACCTGGCGCTGCGCCTGGACCTCACGCCCGCCGCCGTGCGCCGCCACCTCGACCACCTCAGCGACGAGGGAGTCGTGGAGTCGCGCGAGCAGAAGGTCTACGGCACCCGCGGGCGCGGTCGCCCCGCCAAGGTCTTCGCCCTGACCCAGGCCGGGCGCGACAGCTTCGACCAGCAGTACGACGACCTCGCCATGCAGGCGCTGCGGTTCCTGGCCGAGACCCAGGGCGAGGACGCGGTCGTCGAGTTCGCCCGGCGCCGGGTCTCGTTCGTGGAGCGCGACTACGCCACCGTCGTCGCCGGCGACCCCGACCTCACCCCGGCCGAGGCCCTCGCCAAGGTCTTCACCCAGAACGGCTACGCCGCCTCGGTGCGCGACCTCGCGCCCGTGCGCGGCATCAGCGTGGGGGAGCAGCTGTGCCAGCAGCACTGCCCGGTCTCCCACGTCGCCCACGAGTTCCCGCAGCTCTGCGAGGCCGAGACCGAGGCGATCGCCTCCGTTCTCGGCACCCACGTCCAGCGGTTGGCGACCATCGCCCACGGCGACGGCGTCTGCACCACGTGCATCCCCCAGACCCTCAAGACGGACCCGAAGACGGACCCGACAAAGGAGCAGTCATGACCCAGAACCTGAGCATCGAAGACCTCAACCCGGAGCTCAAGGGCATCGGCCGCTACGAGTTCGGGTGGGCGGACAGCGACGACGCCGGCGCCACCGCGACCCGCGGCCTCAACGAGGACGTCGTACGCGACATCTCCGGCAAGAAGTCCGAGCCGCAGTGGATGCTCGACCTGCGCCTGAAGGGCCTCAAGCTCTTCCACCGCAAGCCGATGCCCACGTGGGGCTCCGACCTGTCGACGATCGACTTCGACAACATCAAGTACTTCGTGCGCTCCTCGGAGAAGCAGGCCACCTCGTGGGAGGAGCTGCCCGAGGACATCAAGAACACCTACGACAAGCTCGGCATCCCCGAGGCGGAGAAGCAGCGCCTCGTGGCCGGTGTGGCCGCGCAGTACGAGTCGGAGGTCGTCTACCACTCGATCCGCGAGGACCTCGAGGAGAAGGGCGTCATCTTCGTCGACACCGACACCGCGCTGAAGGAGCACGAGGAGCTCTTCAAGGAGTACTTCGGCACCGTCATCCCGGTCGGTGACAACAAGTTCGCCGCGCTCAACACCTCGGTGTGGTCGGGCGGCTCGTTCATCTACGTGCCCAAGGGCGTCCACGTCGACATCCCGCTCCAGGCCTACTTCCGGATCAACACCGAGAACATGGGCCAGTTCGAGCGGACGCTGATCATCGCCGACGAGGACTCCTACGTGCACTACGTGGAGGGCTGCACCGCGCCGATCTACTCCTCCGACTCGCTGCACTCCGCCGTCGTGGAGATCATCGTCAAGAAGGGCGCCCGCGTCCGCTACACGACGATCCAGAACTGGTCCAACAACGTCTACAACCTCGTCACCAAGCGCGCGACCTGCGACGCCGGCGCGACGATGGAGTGGGTCGACGGCAACATCGGCTCCAAGGTGACGATGAAGTACCCCGCCGTCTACCTGATGGGCGAGCACGCCAAGGGCGAGACGCTCTCCATCGCGTTCGCGGGCGAGGGCCAGCACCAGGACGCCGGCGCCAAGATGGTGCACGCGGCGCCCCACACGTCGAGCTCGATCCTGAGCAAGTCGGTGGCGCGCGGTGGCGGGCGCACGTCCTACCGCGGCCTGATCCAGGTCAACGAGGGCGCCTACGGCTCGAAGTCCAACGTGCTCTGCGACGCCCTGCTGGTCGACCAGATCAGCCGCAGCGACACCTACCCCTACGTCGACATCCGCGAGGACGACGTGTCGATGGGCCACGAGGCGAGCGTCTCGAAGGTCTCCGACGACCAGCTCTTCTACCTCATGTCGCGCGGCATGGAGCAGGACGAGGCGATGGCGATGATCGTGCGCGGCTTCGTCGAGCCGATCGCCAAGGAGCTGCCGATGGAGTACGCCCTCGAGCTCAACCGCCTGATCGAGCTGCAGATGGAGGGCGCGGTCGGCTGACCCACGCCGCCCGCCCTCGTCCGACGTACCAGAAAGAGATGTAGTGACCGTCACCACCGATTCCGTCCGCTCCGCCCTGGAGCAGGCACCCGCCGAGCGGGTCGAGAGCCACCTGCACCCCGCCGGCTCCTTCGCCGTCGCCGACCACGAGGTGCCGACCGGCCGTGAGGAGATCTGGCGCTTCACGCCGCTCAAGCGGCTCAAGGGCCTGCACGCCGACGCGCCGCTCGACGGGCGCAACGTCGACGCCTCCTGGACCGCCCCCGAGGGCGTGTCCGTCGGCGTCGTCACCGGCGACGAGGCCACGGCGCTGCGCGGCGTGAGCGGCTGGGTGCCCAACACCCGGTTCACCGCCCGCGTCCTCGCCGACGTGCCCGCGACGCTGCTCGTCGACGTCCCCGCCGACGTCGAGGCCACCGAGCCGATCGTCCTCGAGGTCGACGGCACCGACGCCGACGTCACCAGCGGTGCCCACGTCGTGCTGCGGTTCGGGCGCCACAGCAAGGCCGTCGTCGTGCTCAACCACACCGGCTCGGCCGCGGTCGCGGCCGTGGTCGAGGTCGTGGTCGCCGACGGCGCCGAGGCGAGCGTCGTCTCGATCCAGGACTGGTCCGACGACGCCGTCCACCTCTCGCACCACCAGGCGCTCGTGGGTCGTGACGCGACCTACAAGCACACCGCCATCTCCTTCGGCGGCGACCTGGTGCGGATGGACGCCAACGTCACCTACGACGGTCCCGGTGGCTCAGCCGAGCTGCTCGGCCTCTACTTCGCCGACGCCGGCCAGCACATCGAGCACCGGATCTTCGCCGACCACACCGCCCCCCGCACGAAGTCGCACGCCGTCTACAAGGGCGCGCTGCAGGGCGAGAAGGCGCACACCGTGTGGGTCGGCAACGTGCTGATCCGCAAGGTCGCCGAGGGCATCGAGACCTACGAGGAGAACCGCAACCTGGTCCTCACCGACGGCTGCCAGGCCGACTCGATCCCCAACCTCGAGATCGAGACCGGCGAGATCGAGGGCGCCGGCCACGCCTCGGCCACCGCACGGTTCGACGACGAGCAGCTGTTCTACCTCCAGTCCCGCGGCATCTCCGAGCAGGAGGCCCAGCGACTGGTCGTGCACGGCTTCTTCAACGACCTGATCCGCCAGGTCGGCGTCCCGTCCATCGAGGACCGGCTGCTCTCGACCGTCGAGGCCGAGCTCGCCAAGAACGTCCTCAAGGACGTCGGCTCGCTCGCCGCCTTCGGATCGGGGGCCTGATGGCGTTCGAGCGCGCCTGCTCCCTCGACGAGGTCTCGGCCGACCAGGGCCTCGCCGTGACCCTCGGACGCTACGAGATCGTCGTCGCCCGCAACGGCGACGAGGTCTTCGCGCTGGAGAACGAGTGCAGCCACGCCGCGGTCGCGCTCAGCGAGGGCGAGGTCGCCGACTGCCAGATCGAGTGCTGGCTGCACGGGTCGATGTTCGACCTGCGCACCGGCAAGCCGACCAACCTGCCGGCGACGGAGCCCGTCGCCACCTTCCCGATCGAGGTACGCGGCACCGACGTGTACATCGACACCGAGACCACCCTGAACGGAGTCACCCCCGCATGAGCAAGCTGGACATCCAGGACCTTCACGTCACCGTGGACACCGAGGACGGCCCCAAGGAGATCCTCAAGGGCGTCACCCTCACCATCAAGGACGGGGAGACCCACGCCATCATGGGGCCCAACGGCTCCGGCAAGTCGACGCTGGCCTACTCCATCGCCGGCCACCCCAAGTACACGATCACCGGCGGCTCGGTGACGCTGGACGGCCAGGACGTGCTGTCGCTCTCCGTCGACGAGCGCGCCCGCGCCGGCCTGTTCCTCGCCATGCAGTACCCCGTCGAGGTGCCCGGCGTCTCGGTCTCCAACTTCCTGCGCACCGCCAAGACGGCCATCGACGGCGAGGCCCCCAAGCTCCGCACCTGGGTCAAGGACGTCAACGGCGCCCTCGAGCGGCTCAACCTCGACTCGTCCTTCGGCACCCGCAGCGTCAACGAGGGCTTCTCCGGCGGCGAGAAGAAGCGCCACGAGATCGCCCAGCTCGAGCTGCTCGACCCCAAGGTCGCGGTGCTTGACGAGACCGACTCCGGCCTCGACATCGACGCGCTCAAGATCGTCGCCGAGGGCGTCAACCGCTTCCGCGCCCGCGAGGGCAAGGGTGTCCTGCTGATCACCCACTACACCCGCATCCTGCGCTACATCGAGCCCGACTACGTCCACGTGTTCGTCGACGGCAAGGTCGCCGAGTCCGGCGGCAAGGAGCTCGCCGACCAGCTCGAGGCCGAGGGCTACGACCGCTTCCTCACCGCGGCGCGCTGAGCAGCACGGCGCACCCTCGACCCTCCGCCGTGACCAGCACGGTGCCCCCCACCGCCCGAAAGGGGTACGACATGGAAGGACTGCTTCCGGATCTCGACGTGATCCGCAAGGACTTCCCGATCCTCGAGCGCACGCTCGCGGGCGGAGTGCCGCTGGTCTACCTCGACAGCGCCAACACCTCGCAGAAGCCGCAGATCGTCATCGACACGATGGTCGACCACCTCGAGCGGCACAACGCCAACATCGCCCGGGCGATGCACCAGCTCGGCGCCGAGTCGACCGAGGCCTACGAGGCGGCGCGCGACCAGGTGGCGGCGTTCCTCAACGCGCCCTCGCGCAACGAGGTCGTCTTCACCAAGAACGCCACCGAGGCGCTCAACCTGCTGGCCCGCACCATCGAGCTCGGCCCCGGCGACAACGTCGTCATCACCGAGATGGAGCACCACTCCAACATCGTGTCGTGGCAGCTCGCGTGCGAGCGCTCGGGCGCCGAGCTGCGGTGGTTCGGGCTGACCGACGACGGCCGGCTCGACATGGCCGACGCCGACCGGCTGGTCGACGAGCACACCAAGGTGGTCGCCTTCACCTGGGTCTCCAACATGCTCGGCACGATCAACCCGGTCACCGACCTGGTGGCGCGCGCCCGGGCGGTCGGAGCCGTGTCGGTGGTCGACGCCTCGCAGGCGGCGCCCCAGCTGCCCGTCGACGTCCAGGCCACCGGGTGCGACTTCCTGGTCTTCACCGGCCACAAGGTCTGCGGCCCGACCGGGATCGGCGTGCTGTGGGGCCGCGAGGAGCTGCTCAACGAGCTTCCGCCCTTCCACGGCGGCGGCGAGATGATCGAGACCGTGACCATGGCGCGCTCGACGTACGCCAAGGCGCCCCACCGCTTCGAGGCCGGCACCCCGCCGATCGTCGAGGCGGTCGGGCTCGGCGCGGCCGTCGACTACCTCCGTCACATCGGCCTGGACTCCGTCCACCGCCACGAGCAGGCGATCACGGCGTACGCCCTCGAGGGCCTGCAGACCGTCCCGGGCCTCACGGTCCTCGGCCCGCTCGACGCGGCCGACCGCGGCGGCGCGATCGCCTTCGAGCTCGAGGGCGTGCACCCGCACGACATCGCCCAGGTGCTCGACTCGCGCGGCGTCGCCGTGCGCGCCGGGCACCACTGCGCCAAGCCGGCGCACGCCCGGTTCGGGGTGCAGAGCTCGACGCGGATGTCGTCCTACCTCTACACGACCCCCGCCGAGATCGACGCGCTGGTCGAGGGCCTCCACCACACCCGCAGCTACTTCAAGGTGGGCTGAGATGAGCACCGACCTCGACGCGCTCTACCAGGAGATCATCCTGGACCACTACAAGAACCCGCACCACAAGGGCCTGCGCGACCCCTTCGAGTCCGAGGTGCACCACGTCAACCCGACCTGCGGCGACGAGGTCACCCTGCGGGTGCACCTGTCGGACGGGGTCGTGGAGGACGTGTCCTACGACTCGGTCGGCTGCTCGATCTCCCAGGCGTCCGCGTCCGTGATGGCCGACCTGGTGATCGGCAAGCCGGTCGACGAGGCGATGACGATCCACCAGAGGTTCCTCGAGCTGATGCAGGGCAAGGGTCAGGTCGAGCCCGACGAGGACGTCCTCGAGGACGGCATCGCCTTCGCCGGTGTCGCCAAGTTCCCCGCGCGCGTGAAGTGCGCACTGCTCTCCTGGATGGCGTGGAAGGACGCGACCAGCCAGGCCCAGACCGAAGGAGAGACCCGATGACCGAGTCCACCCACCAGACCGACCACAGCGACCTGCCCGAGGTGCCCGAGGCCATCGGTGCTGGCGCCACAGGCGGCACGTCGACGGTCACCGTCGACGACGTCACCGAGGCGATGAAGGACGTCGTCGACCCCGAGCTGGGGATCAACGTCGTCGACCTCGGCCTGGTCTACGGCGTGCATCTCGACGAGCACAGCAACGCCGTGCTCGACATGACGCTCACCTCGGCGGCCTGCCCGCTGACCGACGTCATCACCGACCAGACCGAGTCGGCCCTCGAGGGCCTCGTCGGCGACGTCGCCATCAACTGGGTGTGGATGCCGCCGTGGGGCCCCGACAAGATCACCGACGACGGTCGCGAGCAGCTGCGCGCGCTCGGCTTCAACGTCTGAGGCCGACCCGTCGGGAGGGCCGGGCCGACGCTCAGCTGCCGGCTCGCGCGGACACCTTCGTCACCCAGTAGGGCGTGGTCGGTGTCGGGGTGGTGCTGAACCGGGCGTTGGGCAGGTAGAGGTCGCCGCGGTAGCGGGCGACCGTGGTCGGCACGTCGAAGCTGGTGTCCTCATCGAGGTCGGCGGCGGTGATCGTGCGGACCAGTCGACCGCTGAGCCCGCTGCGTGAGAGGCGCAGGACGGCGACCTCGTTGAGCCGGTTGCGCACGACGTAGAGCGTCTGGCCGTGGCGCAGCATGCCGTCGCCCATCGTGAGCGATGCGCCACCCAGGTCGACCTCCGTGGCCGCCCCGGTGCCGGGGTCGACCCGGTAGAGCAGCCCGCTGGTCGAGTTGACCACGAGGAGGTGGCGCCCGCTCGGCGTGGTGCTGATGCCGTTGGCCCCGAAGCCCGTGCCCTGCACCCAGTCGCCGGTGAGCGGGAGGGTGGTGGCCGTGGCGGCCGGTCCCCGCGCGCCGCGGGCGAGCCGATAGAGCTGCGGCTGCGAGGAGTCGGTGAACCAGGCGGCATCCCGGGTCAGGACGACGTCGTTGACGAACGCGGGCCCGGTGGTGAGGGCCAGGTCCGCCACCACGGCGCCGGTGTCGGTGTCGACGACCCGGGCCGTGCCGGACGTGCCGCCGGCGACGTACAACAGGCCGCTGCGGTCGGACTTCAGCCCCACCGACGGCGTGCCGGGGCCTTGGCTGATGACCTTCCCCCGGCCGGTGCGCAGCGACACCTCGTAGATGTCGCCGTCCGCTCTCGAGCCGAACCAGGCCGTCGGCCCCGGTCCGATCGCGATCCCCTCGGGCTGGAAGCCGTCCGGCAGCGCGATGCGGGAGGGGAAGGCGCCGTCGAGCGGCACGGCCCGGGCCGTGGCGGGTGGCGCGCTGGTGAGCACGGTCAGGCCGAGCACAGCAGCGGCGCCGGAGACGAGCAGACGACCCATGGTGCACCTCCGAGTAGGTGGGACCTTCGACCGTAGCCCTGTCCTGGTGGTCGGACCAGGGCCATGGCGCTGCCACCGCCGCGACGGCCGCCTGACCTGCGGATATTGCGTGGCGGAGGGAGCCGTCGCAGGCGCACACTCCATCCGTGCTCAACCCCCACCCGACGCGCTACGCCGAGCTCAACGGCGTGCTGCACGACCTCGTCACCGGCGCCCACGACGCGCTGGGTGAGTCGATGGTCGGCGCCTACCTGCAGGGGTCGTTCGCCCTCGGCGCCGGGGACGAGCACAGCGACTGCGACTTCCTGGTCGTGGTGCGCGAGCGGCCCGACGCCGGGCAGGAGTCCGCGCTGCGACGCCTCCACGGCGACCTGCCCCACCGCGCCGGCTTCTGGTGGGGCCACCTCGAGGGCTCGTACGCCGTCGCTGCCGACCTGCGCACGACCGCCGGGCTGGGCCGCGAGTGGCTCTACGTCGACCACGGGTCGGACCGCATGCAGTGGTCGACGCACTGCAACCAGCCCTGGACCCGATGGATCCTGCGCGAGCACGGCATCACGCTGGCCGGCCCGTGCTCGGTGGAGCTGGTCGAGCCGGTGCCCGTGGAGGTGCTGCGCGACACGGCGCGCGCGGGCCTGGCGACGCTCGTCGACGAGGTGCTCGGCTGGTGCCCGCCGACGGTCGCGTGGTGCCAGCGCTACCTGGTCGTGCAGGCCAGTCGCAGCCTCTACACGGTCCGCACCGGCGAGGTGGCCAGCAAGCGCGACGCGCTGCGGTGGGCGATGGTGCACGGCGATCCCGCGTGGCGGCCTCTCCTGCAGCAGGTGCTGGCCGACCGCGACCTCGGCCTCGACCCGCAGGCGCCGCCGCGGCCAGGGGCGATGGAGGCCGCGCGCGAGTTCGCGGCGTACGTCGCGCGCGTTGCCTGACTCGCTACCCTTCGCAGCATGCATCCCGAGGTCGACCCGCCCGAGACCGACTTCGACCACGAGGAGCTGCGCGCCTTCTGGGACCTCGCCCGCTTCCACGCCAAGCTCAACGCGGCCCCGAGCTACTTCGGCCCCACCGCGCTGGAGTCCGTGCCGCCGCCCGCCTGGGCCTACGGCGAGACAGCGGGGGAGTCCGACGCGTTCGTCGCCCAGGTGCTGGCCGACGAGAAGGGAGCGACGACCGCTCCCGCCGTGGAGTACGCCGGCGAGCTGCCCGAGGTCGGTGTGCTGTCGATCCTGTGCGACGGCGCCGGCAAGCCCCGCGCGCTGGTCCAGGTCTCCGACGTCACGCTGTCGGGCGACGACGTCGCCGAGTCATTCACGGTCGTCTACAGCGCCTGATCCCGCGCACTGCGCGCCGGCGCGTGTGGGAGAGTCCTCGCATGGCTGAGCGGATGACCTACCTCCTCGTCGACGGGGAGAACATCGACGCCACCCTGGGCACCTCGATCCTGGGTCGGCGTCCGCGTCCGGAGGAGCGTCCCCGCTGGGACCGCCTGCTCGAGTGGGCCGAGCGTGCCTTCGACCAGGACGTGACCGGCCTGTTCTTCCTCGCCGCCACCACCGAGCTGCCGACCAGCTTCGTCCAGGCGCTGCTCGCGATCGGCTTCAAGCCGATCCCGCTGAGCGGCGAGGGCAAGATCGTCGACATCGCCATCCAGCGCACCGCCGAGGCGCTGGTGCACCGCGAGGCCGACGTGGTGCTGGTCAGCCACGACGGCGACTTCGTCGACCAGGTCTCCGCGCTCTGCGACGGCAGCCGACAGGTCGGCGTCATCGGGTTCACCGAGTTCGTCAACTCGCAGTTCCGCAGCCTGCCCGGCGTGCGGATCTTCGACCTGGAGTACGACCTGGGTGCCTTCAACTCCCCGCTCCCGCGCGTGCGGGTCATCCCGATCGACCAGTTCGACCCCCTCGACTTCCTCTGAGCCCTTCATCTCGATGGTGTAGCACTCTTGCTATCTCGATAGCACGAGGACTACATTCGGGCGATGAGCACCACACGGGGGACGGTCATCGAGGTCAGCGACCTCCGGATGCGCTACGGCGACAAGGACGTGCTGAGCGGCGTCGAGTTCGCCATCGAGGCGGGCGAGGTGGTCTGCCTGCTCGGGCCCAACGGGGCCGGCAAGACCACGACCGTCGAGATCCTGGAGGGGTTCCGCGCCCCGTCCGCCGGCGACGTCCGGGTGCTCGGCGAGGACCCCCGCCGGGCCAGCCAGGCGTGGCGGGCCCGCACGGGCGTGGTGCTGCAGTCGTGGCGCGACCACGCGCGGTGGACCCCGCGCACGCTGCTCGACCAGATGGGGGGCTACTACGCGCCCTACTCCACCGACGAGCGCACACGCCCGGTGCCGACCGACGAGCTGCTCGAGACGGTCGGCCTCGTCGACCTCGCCGACCAGAAGATCGTCACCTTCTCCGGCGGCCAGCGTCGCCGCCTCGACGTCGCCATGGGCATCATCGGCCGCCCCGAGGTGCTGTTCCTCGACGAGCCGACGGCCGGCTTCGACCCGCAGGCACGGCGCGACTTCCACCAGGTCGTCCACCGCCTGGCCGACCTCGAGCACACCACGATCCTGCTCACCACCCACGACCTCGACGAGGCCGAGAAGCTCGCCGACCGGGTGCTGGTGCTCGCGGGTGGCCGGATCGTCGCCGACGACACAGCCGAGCGGCTGGCGTTGCGCGCCTCCCTCGGGGTCGAGGTGAAGTGGACGCGCGGCGGCGAGCGCTTCGTGCACTCGGCCGAGGACCCCACCGACTTCGTCCGCAGGCTCCTCAACGAGCCGGGTGAGCCGGTGGTCGACCTGGAGGTGCGTCGGGCCAGTCTCGAGGACGCCTACCTCGACCTCGTGCAACGGCACGAGGCGGCGGAGGCCGACGAGGCCGTCCGCGCCTTCTCGAGGGCGGTGTGAGATGGCGACGCTGACGACACGGGGGACCGCCGGCACGGCGCACGCCGTACGCCTCGGGCTGGGTCGCGGGTGGACCGAGTTCGTCCAGGGCCTGCGCAGCACCCAGGACCAGTGGTTCTACCTCTCCACGGCGTTCCTCGCCGTGGGCTACCTCTACCTGCGCCGCGACACCGTGGTCGACGGGTCCGGCCTGCTCCTGCCGTCGGTCGCCCTGCCCAGCATCCTCGCCGGCCTGATCGTCTTCGGGCTCGTCATCGGCCCGGCCTACAGCCTGGCCATGGAGAAGGAGGACGGCACCCTGCTGCGCGCGAAGGCCGTGCCGCGCGGCCTCACGGGCTACTTCACCGGACAGCTCGTCCTCCACTCGGCGAGCCTGGTCCCGCAGACCGTCGCCGTGCTGGTGCCGAGCTTCCTGCTCTTCGACGACCTGATGGCTCATCCGAGCGGCTGGTTCACCATCGCCTGGGTGATGGTGCTGGGGCTCCTGGCCGCCCTGCCCATCGGCATGATGATCGGCGCGCTGGTGCCGTCGGTGCAGAAGGTCGGCATGTGGGGCATGCTCCCGGTCATGGCGCTGGCCGGGATCTCCGGCATCTTCTACCCGATGCAGGCGCTGTGGGGCTGGGTGCAGGTCGTGGCGCAGGTGTTCCCGATGTACTGGATGGGTCTGGGCATGCGCTCGGCGTTCCTGCCCGACTCCTACGTCGGCGCCGAGCTCGGCGAGTCGTGGCGCACGGCCGAGACGGTCGCCGTGCTCGGCGCGTGGGCCGTCCTCGGCGCCCTCGTCGCGCCGGCGCTGCTGCGCCGCATGGCCAACCGCCAGTCGGGCTCGCAGGTCGCCGCCGCACGCGAGGCCGCCACCCAGTGGGTCAAGTGAGCGAGTCGGTGCACAACCGCATCGCCCTGCTGCGCGCCGAGCAGGGCGTCTCGCGCCGCGAGCTCGCCTCCGCCCTGGGGGTCCACTACCAGACGGTGGGCTACCTCGAGCGCGGCGAGAACAGTCCCAGCCTCGACCTCGCGCTGCGCATCGCGGAGTTCTTCGGGGTCCCGGTGGAGGCGGTCTTCTCGCTGAGGCCGTTCCCCCGGATCAGTGACCAGTCCGGGCACATCGCCTGAGCGCCCGCTAGCGTGCGGGCGTGCCCGTCGTCCTCGTCCCGACCGCCCGCTGGGAGCGGTGGGTCGCCAACTTCACCGCGAGCCACGGCGGGGCGGAGCTGACGGTCGCCGACGGGACGCTCCGGGGACAGGCGGGCGACGGCTCGCACTTCACCGCCCGGCTGCCGTTCGGGGCGACGTACGCCGGAGCGCCGGAGGCCGGTGCCTTCGCAGCGGCGGCCCGCCCGCCGGGGGAGTGGGGCGTGCTGCTCGTGCGCAAGGGCGGCTTCGCCGTCGCCCGGCTGCGCGGTGACTCGATGGTCGAGCGCAAGATCGGGCAGCGGCACGTGCAGGGCCGCACCAAGGCCGGCGGCCAGAGCCAGCAGCGCTTCGCCCGCCGTCGCGACAACCAGGCGCGGCAGGCCTACGAGGCCGCGGCCGACCACGCCGCGCGGATCCTGGCCGGGGTGCGCGTCGCCGTCGCCGGCGGCGACCGTGGCGCGGTCGACGCCGTCCTGGGCGACCCGCGGCTGTCGTCGCTCGCCCTCGTCGACCCGTGGCTCGCGGTGCCCGACCCGAGGCGGGCGGTCCTCGACGCGGCGGTCCTGGACGCCCAGGCGATCGAGGTCGACGTCGTCAACGCCTGACGCGCCGCAGCGACACGCCCTATCCTCCCTGGGTGTGAGCACTCCGATCGAGGTCCGCAGCCTGGTCAAGACCTTCGGGAGGACGCGAGCGCTCGACGGGCTCGACCTCGAGGTGGCTGCCGGGGAGGTGCACGGCTTCCTGGGGCCCAACGGGTCGGGGAAGTCGACCACGATCCGGGTGCTGCTCGGGCTGCTTCGCGCCACCGCGGGGGAGGCCCGGCTGCTCGGCGGCGACCCGTGGGCCGACGCCGCCCGGCTGCACCGGAGGCTGGCGTACGTCCCGGGCGACGTGACGCTGTGGCCCAACCTCACCGGCGGCGAGGTCATCGACCTGCTCGGCCAGCTGCGCGGCGGCGTCGACGAGCGGCGTCGCGCCGACCTGGTCGAGCGCTTCGAGCTCGACCCGTCGAAGAAGGGCCGCACCTACTCCAAGGGCAACCGGCAGAAGGTCGCCCTGGTCGCGGCGCTCGCCAGCGACGTCGAGCTGCTGCTCCTCGACGAGCCCACCAGCGGCCTGGACCCGTTGATGGAGGCGGTCTTCCAGCAGTGCGTCGAGGAGTTCCGCTCCGCCGGCGGCACCGTCCTGCTCTCCAGCCACATCCTGGCCGAGGTCGAGCGGCTCTGCGACCGGGTGAGCATCATCCGCGCCGGGCGCTGCGTGGAGTCCGGCACCCTCGCCGAGCTGCGCCACCTCACGCGGACGACGGTGCGCGCCGAGACCGCCCGGCCGGTGGACCGGCTGGCCGGGATGGACGGCGTGCACGACCTGGCGTCGGACGGCCAGCGGGTCGCGTTCGAGGTCGACGCCGCGGCGCTGCCCGACGCGCTCGCCGCCCTGCAGGACGTCGGCGTCGTGGCCCTCACCGCGACGCCGCCGACGCTCGAGGAGCTGTTCCTGCGCCACTACGGCGACGATGTCACCGCGGGTGCGGGGCCGGAGGGACCCCGGTGACGGGGACGCTAATCCTCCTGCGCCACTTCCTGCGGCGCGACCGGTGGATGATCCTCGCCTGGTCGGCCGGCATCACGCTCCTCTACTGGGCGCAGGCGGTCAGCGTCGAAGGGCTCTACGCCACGCAGGAGGAGCTCGACCGGGCGGCCGCCGCGATGCAGGGCAACGCCGCCTTCGTCGCGATGGCGGGACCGGCGCGGGCGCTGGACACGGTGGGTGGCCAGGTCGCGTGGCAGGCGACGGCGTTCGGCGCGATCTGCGCCGGGTTGATGTCGATGTTCCTGGTCGTGCGGCACACGCGGGCCGAGGAGGAGTCCGGTCGCGACGAGCTGCTGCGCGCTGCCGCGGTCGGCCGGACGGCCCCCACCGCGGCCGCGGTGCTGGTGGCGGTGGTCGCCAACGTCCTCACCGGCGCCCTCGTGGCCGCCAGCCTCGTGGTCTTCCCCCTCGCCGCCGCCGACTCCGTCGCCCTGGGGGTCGGGCTCGCGGCCGTCGGCCTGGTGTTCGCCGCGGTGGCCCTGCTCGCCGCGCAGCTCACCTCCGGCCCGCGGGCGGCGTACGGACTCACCGGGGCGGTGATCGGCGCGGCGTTCGTGCTGCGGGCGATCGGCGACGTCGGATCGCCCGTGCTCACCTGGCTCTCGCCGATCGGCTGGTACCAGGGGATGCACGCCTTCTCCGGTCTGCGGTGGTGGCCGCTGCTGCCGCTCGTCGTCGCGGCGGCGGCCACCGTCGCGGCCGCAGCGTGGGCCTTCGGCCGCCGCGACCACGGTGCCGGGGTGCTCGCCGCCCGCCCCGGCCCGACGAGGGCCGCGCCCCGGCTCGGCACGCCGCTCGGGCTGGCCTGGCGGCTCCAGCGCGGCACGCTCGTCGGATGGAGCCTCGGCCTGCTGGTGACCGGGCTGGCCTACGGGTCGCTGGGCAGCGACGTCGGCGACCTCCTCGGCGACTCGGCCGCCACCGAGGAGATCCTCGCCCGCGGCAGCGCGGACCTCGTCGACGGCTTCTACGCCACCTCGATCCTGATGCTGGCCCTGATGGCGTGCGGATACGCCGTCTCGACCGCGCTCCGCCCGCGCCACGACGAGGCCACCGGCGTCGTCGAGGTGCTGCTGGCGACCGGCCTGTCCCGGCGCCGCTGGCTGCTCGCCCAGACCGTCCTGACCGTGGCGGGGTCGGCGGTCGTGGTCACCGCGGCCGGGCTGGGGCTCGGGGTGGGCTACGCCCTCACGACCGGCGACTCGGGCGCGGTCGGCACCTATCTCGTCGCCTCGCTGCCCTACCTCGCCCCGGTCCTGGTGATGAGCGCGCTGGCGCGCCTGCTCTTCGGCCTCCGCCCCCGCCTCGCGTCGCTGGCGTGGCTGGCGCTGCTGCTCGCCGTGGTCGTGATGCTCTTCGGCGAGCTGCTCCGGATGCCCGGGTGGCTGCAGGACCTCTCGCCCTTCCACCACCTCGCGCTCGTCCCGGCGGAGGACTTCCGGTGGAGCCCGTTCCTGGTCCTGCTCGGCGTCGCGGGCGCGCTCAGCGCCGCGGGCCACCTGCTCTTCGGCCGCCGCGACGTCGAGGTGCGCTAGGTTCGCGCGCATGGACGGGTCGACCGCGGCGGTCTGGCAGCCCGAGCCCGGGTGGCAGCGGCTGTCGGGAGCGGGCCCGGCGACCGTCGGCCTCTGGGCAGCGACCCACCGGGGTCGCGAGGTGGTGGTGAAGCGGCTCGGCAGGCCCGACCCGCACGACGCCCCGGGCGTCCTGGTGCCGTCCGACGTCAACTACTGGCGCCGAGCCGCCGACGTCGCCCTCAGCGGGGTGGTGGCCGGCTCGCCCGGGCTGCGCGAGGCCCCCGTCGTGCGGGTGGAGGAGGACGACGAGGGCATCACCCTCGTGCACGAGCGGGTGGCGACCACCGACCCTCCGGGCCTGTGGCTGGCGGCCTGCCTGGGCCGTTTCGCCGCGGTCGACCTCGGCGACCACGCGTGGCTGGCTCGCGAGCAGCTGCGCAGCCGCCTGCGCCTCGTCGAGCGCCGCGGCGGCTGGCGCACGCTGGCCCGCACGCCGGTCGCCGACATCGCCGACCACCTCTGGGCCCGTCGTACGAGCTGGCTCGACCGGTGCGACGCGCTGCCGCAGGTAGCGCAGCACGGCGACCCCTCGGCCGCCAACATCCCGGGCCGCCACGGCGACGGCGCGGTGGCGATCGACTGGGCGCACCTGGGCCGGGGGCCGGTGGGCTCCGACCTGGGCTACCTCTCCCTCGCCACCCGCGAGGACATCGACCCGCTCGTGGAGGCGTACGTCGACGCGCTGCCCGCCGGGCTCGCGAGCCGCGCCGACGTGGTGACCGGCGCCCGGGTGATGGCCGTCTACACCGCGCTCACCCGGCTCGACTGGGCGCTCGCCCGGGTCGCCGACGGCGAGGGCGCGCTGGCCGGCAAGTTCCGCCACCCCAGCGTGGCGCCCTACATCCACTCCATGCAGCGCCAGATCGCCCAGATCGAGGCGCTGCTCAGCGACGCCTGACCGGCTGGGGCGCGAGGGCCGGCGGGCGGCTCAGAGCCGGGGGGCCGAGAAGGTGTCGCACGACTCGAGGGTGCCCTCCTCGTAGCCGCGGGTGAACCATGCCATCCGCTGGGCGGCCGACCCGTGGGTCCACCCCTCGGGGTCCACGCCCTGGCCCGACTTCTGCTGGATCCGGTCGTCGCCCACGGCCTTGGCCGAGTCGAGGGCCTCCGCGATGTCGCCCTGGTCGAGGTCGGCGAGGATGCCGTCGCCGTCGCTGGCGTCGCGGGTCCACATGCCGGCGTAGCAGTCGGCCTGCAGCTCGAGCCGGACGGCGTCGGAGTCGGCGCCCTGCTGCGTGCGGACCTTGCCCATCGTGCCCATCAGGTTCTGGATGTGGTGGCCGTACTCGTGGCCGAGCACGTAGGGCTCGACGAAGTCGCCGCCCTGGCCGCCGAGCTGGTCCTGCAGGACGTCGTCGAAGAACGTGGTGTCGAGGTAGATCTGCTGGTCCGGCGGGCAGTAGAAGGGGCCCACCTGCGACGACGCCTCGCCGCAGCCGGTCGACACGGCGCCGGAGAAGGTGTTGATGGCCGCGGGGGAGAACTCCGTGCCGGCCTGCGCGGGCAGGGTGTCGGCCCAGTAGTTCTCCAGCGAGAGCGCCACGGCCACGCGTGCGCAGTCGGGGTCGTCGTTGGCATCGGCGCCGGTGCGGCAGTTGGCGTAGCGCTCGTCGCCGGTGTCGATGCCCTCGGGCTGGGCCTGGCCCTGGGAGCCCGTGCCCCCGCCGTCCGACATGAGGCCGGTGCACTGGGTGAGCACCACGAACAGCACGATGATCAGGATGCCCCCGATGCCGCCGCCGGCCCGGGCGCCGCCCGGCATCGGCATCCGCATCCCGCCTCCGGCCGCACCACCGCGTCCACCGCCACGGCCCGCGTCGCTGACCCGGCCCCTGCTGATGTCGGCCTTCGGGTTGAAGCGCATGGACGTCGCCTTTCCGCGGTCGATGACGGTCGTACCGACCTGCGGGGAGGCTATCGCGTGCGTCGCCGATGGGGCTCCGGCCTTCACCCCTTCGTAGGATGTCGCCCGAGATGATCACCGCCCAGAAGCTCGAGGTCCGAGCCGGCGCGCGACTCCTCATGGAGGACGTCACCTTCCGCATCGCCGCAGGCGACAAGGTGGGCCTCGTGGGGCGCAACGGAGCCGGCAAGACGACCCTCACCCGAATCCTCGCCGGCGAGGGCCAGCCCGCCTCGGGCCAGGTCCTGCGCACCGGCGACGTCGGCTACCTCCCGCAGGATCCCCGCGTCGGCGACCCCGAGGTCCTCGCCCGCGACCGCATCCTGTCGGCCCGCGGCCTCGACGACGTCGTACGCCGCCTGCGCGAGGCCGAGATCGACATGGCCAGCGAGGACCCCCGCACGCACGAGCGCGGCATGAAGCGGTGGACCCGCGCGGACGCCGAGCTGCACGCCGGCGGCGGCTACGCCGCGGAGTCCGAGGCCGCCCAGATGGCCGCGGCGCTCGGCATCGAGGAGCGCCTGCTCGCCCAGCCGATCGGCACGCTGTCCGGCGGCCAGCGACGCCGCGTCGAGCTGGCCCGCATCCTCTTCTCCGGCGCCGAGATCATGCTGCTCGACGAGCCGACCAACCACCTCGACGCCGACTCGATCGTCTGGCTGCGCGACTTCCTCAAGGCCCACCGCGGCGGGTTCGTGGTCATCAGCCACGACAACGCCCTGCTCGAGCAGACGGTCAACAAGGTCTTCCACCTCGACGCCAACCGCGCCGTGATCGACATCTACAACATGGGCTGGCACAACTACCTGACCCAGCGCGAGGACGACGAGAAGCGCCGCCGGCGCGAGCGCCAGAACGCCGAGAACAAGGCCAAGGTGCTCACCGACCAGGCCAACAAGATGCGCGCCAAGGCCACCAAGGCCCAGGCCGCGCAGTCGATGCTCAAGCGCGCCGAGAAGATGATGGCGGGCATCGAGACCGAGCGGCAGGCCGACAAGGTCGCCCGGATCGCGTTCCCGGAGCCGGCTCCCTGCGGCAAGACACCGCTGATGGGCACCGACCTGTCGAAGTCCTACGGCTCGCTCGAGGTCTTCACCGCCGTCGACCTGGCGATCGACCGGGGCAGCCGCGTGGTGATCCTGGGCCTCAACGGCGCCGGCAAGACCACGATGCTGCGCATCCTGGCCGGCGTCGACAAGCCCGACACCGGCGAGGTCGTGCCCGGCTACGGGCTCAAGATGGGCTACTACGCCCAGGAGCACGAGACGCTCGACGTCAACCGGACGGTGCTGGAGAACATGCACAGCGCGGCCCCGGAGCTCACCGACACCCAGGCCCGCTCGGTGCTCGGGTCGTTCCTCTTCTCCGGCGACGACGCCCACAAGCCGGCCGGCGTCCTCTCCGGCGGGGAGAAGACCCGGCTCGCCCTGGCGATCCTCGTGGTCTCCAGCGCCAACGTGCTGCTCCTCGACGAGCCCACCAACAACCTCGACCCGGCCTCCCGCGAGGAGGTGCTCCACGCGATCCGCAGCTACACCGGCGCGATCGTCCTGGTCACCCACGACGAGGGAGCGGTGCGCGCGCTCGACCCCGACCGGGTGCTCCTGCTGCCCGACGGCGACGAGGACCTCTGGAGCGACGAGTACGCCGACCTGGTGTCCCTCGCCTGACCGCTCGCGGACGTCCACCGACGTTACTGACGAGTAGTAACCTGTCGGCATGACTCCCGAAGAGCTCGCCGCGGTCGGCCTCCGTCTCGACGTCGTCGACGCCGTCGCCACGATCACCCTCGACCGGCCCGAGGTGCGCAACGCGCAGACGCCGGCCATGTGGCTGGCCCTCGCCGAGCTGGGCGCCGCGTTGCCCGCGGAGGTGAAGGTCGTGGTCGTCACCGGGGAGGGCGAGACGTTCTCCGCCGGCCTCGACCGGGCGATGCTCGACCCGGCCAACTCAGGCGAGGGCACCGTGCTGGGGCTGCTGGCCCTCAGCGACGAGGAGGCGTCCGCGCGGATCGAGGAGTTCCAGCGCGGCTTCACGTGGCTGCGCGACCCGCGCTTCGTCTCCATCGCGAAGGTGCGCGGCCACGCCATCGGGGCCGGCTTCCAGCTGGCGCTGTCGTGCGACCTCCGCGTGGTCGCCGACGACGCCAAGCTGTCGATGAAGGAGTCGGCCCTCGGGCTGGTGCCCGACCTCACCGGCACCAAGCCCCTGGTCGAGCACGTCGGCTACGCCCGGGCGCTGGAGCTCTGCGCGACGGCCCGCGTGGTGACGGGGGAGGAGGCCACGCGCATCGGGCTCGCCACGGCGTGCGTCCCGGCCGCCCAGCTCGACGCCGCGGTCGCCGACCTGGCGTCCGCGCTGGTCGCCCCGATGCCGGGGGTGCTCAGCGAGACCAAGGCGCTGTTGCGGGGCGCGGCCGACCGCGACCTCGACGAGCAGCGCCGCCTGGAGCGGGAGGCGCAGGTACGCCGGTTCCGCGCGGTCGCGGCGGCGTTCGCGGGCTGAGGCGCCCACCGCCGTCGGTGGTGTCGGCGCCGCGAGGAACAATCGGGCCCCGCCGCGGGTTGACGCGGGTGGACCTCAGGAGGAGTTGGCATGTCGATGGGACCGGGTGCGGGTGGCCCGCCGTGGCGACACCTGCGCAGTGACCGGAGCGTCGTCGACAACAAGATCGAGCGCAGCACGCTGCGCCGGGTGCTCGGCTTCGCCCGCCCACACCGCAGGCTGATCGTCGCGTTCCTCGCCGTCACCGTCGTCGACGCCGCCCTCGTGGTGGCGCCCCCGCTGCTGCTCAAGGCGATCATCGACGACGGCGTACGCACCGGCGACATCTCGCTCGTCGTCCTGCTGGCCGCTCTCGTGGCGGTCGTGGCGGTGCTGAGCGCCGGGTTCGGCCTGATCACCGGCTGGCTGTCGAGCCGGATCGGTGAGGGCCTGATCTACGACCTCCGCACCCGCGTGTTCGCCCACGTGCAGCGCCAGTCGCTCGCGTTCTTCACCCGCACCCAGACCGGTGCTCTCGTCAGCCGGCTCAACAACGACGTGATCGGTGCGCAGCGAGCGTTCACGTCCACGCTCCAGGGCACCGTCTCCAACATCATCGCCGCCGTGGTGGTGGGCGTCACCATGCTGTTCCTGAGCTGGCCGGTGACGCTGCTGTGCCTCGCGCTCTTCCCGATCCTCCTGCTGGCGTCGCGCTGGGTGGGCAACCGCCTGGCCGACCTGTCGCGCGAGCAGATGGACGGCAACGCCGACCTCGGCAACGCCATGACCGAGCGCTTCAACGTCGGCGGCGCGATGCTGCTCAAGCTCTTCGGCCGGCGCGAGGCCGAGGACGTCGCCTACGCGCAGAAGGCCGCGGTCGTCCGCGACCTCGGCATCCGGATCTCGCTGCTGACCCGCATCTTCTTCGCCGCGATGACGCTGGTGCCCTCCCTCGCCACCGCTCTGGTCTACGGCATCGGCGGCTGGCTCGCCATCCGCGGCGACCTCTCGGTCGGCACGATCGTCGCGCTCGGCGTCCTGCTCACCCGGCTGCTCGGCCCCCTCCAGGGCCTCTCCAACGTGCGCATCGACGTGATGACGGCCCTCGTCAGCTTCGACCGGGTCTTCGAGGTGCTCGACCTGCCGTCCCTGATCCAGGAGAAGCCGGACGCCGTCGTGCTGCCCCCGACGGCGTCACGGCTGGAGTTCGACCACGTCGCGTTCACCTACCCGCGTGCCGACCAGATCTCCCTCGCCTCGCTCGAGACCGTCGCGCGCACCGAGTCGCGCGACACCGGGCAGGTGCTCCACGACGTCAGCTTCACCGCCGAGCCCGGGCAGATGGTCGCCCTCGTGGGGCCGTCCGGCGCCGGCAAGACGACCGTGACGCACCTCGTGGCCAGGCTCTACGACGTCGAGTCCGGAGCGGTGCGCGTCGGCGGCCACGACGTGCGCGACGTGACCCTCCAGTCGCTGGAGGACGTCGTCGGCTACGTCACCCAGGACGCCCACATGTTCCACGACACCATCCGGGCCAACCTCCTCTACGCCCGCCCGGAGGCGAGCGACGCCGACGTCTGGGCGGCCCTCGAGGCGGCGCAGATCGCCACGCTGGTGCGCTCGCTGCCCGACGGCCTCGACACCGTCGTCGGCGACCGGGGCTACCGGCTCAGCGGGGGAGAGCGGCAGCGGCTCGCGATCGCGCGCCTGCTGCTCAAGGCGCCGGCGATCGTGGTGCTCGACGAGGCCACCGCCCACCTCGACAGCGAGTCGGAGGCGGCCGTGCAGCAGGCGCTCGACGCCGCGCTCGAGGGGCGTACGTCGCTCGTGATCGCCCACCGGCTGTCCACGGTGCGCAATGCCGACCAGATCCTGGTCCTCGACGATGGCCGCGTGGTGCAACAGGGCACCCACGCCGAGCTGATGGCGGCCGGCGGCCTCTACGCCACGCTCCACGCGACGCAGTTCCAGGCCGACCGGGCCGTGCCCACGGCCGGCTAGCGACTGCTAGCGGTGCTCCTGCTGGTCGGCGCGGTCCTCCGCGTCGTCCTGGTCGAGCCGGTCGCGCCACGTGCGTCGTCGCGCCTGCACCGGCTGGGGCCGCTCCGTGCCGGTGGGCTTCGGGGCTGGTGGCTCGTTGCTGCCCCAGGGGCCGCGGCCGCCGCGCCACTCGTCGTAGATGAGGTAGAAGAACCCGAAGATGGCCAGGACCCCGAAGAACCACCACTGCAGGCCGTAGAAGAAGTGCGGGCCGTTGTCGAGCTCGGGGAGCTCGACGGGCACCAGCGCGGTCTCGGGCTCGGGCGACTCCGAGCGCAGGTCGACCCAGCCGCCGAGCACCTCGCGGTCGAGCGCCTCGGCGATGCGGCCGCTGTTGACCGCGCGGGTCGACTGGTCGGTGACCTCCGAGCTGTCGCCCTCGGCGTCACGGCGTACCCAGCCGGTCACCTCGACCTCGCCGGACGGCGGCTCGGGGACGTCGGCGGTGGTCGCGCCGCGGTTGTCGGTGGCGTACCAGCCGCGGTCGACGAGCAGGCTGGTGCCGTCCTCGAGCTCGAGCGGCACCACGACGTCGACACCGGCGGCGCCCTCGCGGGTGCGGTAGCGCACGATCACGGTGTCCTCGACGGCATAGGTGCCGGTGGCCTCCACGATGCGCCACTCGTCGGCTGCAGCGACCGGCCGGCCGGGGGCCAGCACGTCGGTGACCGGGGCGGGACCCGCCTTCTCGTTGCGCTCGATGATGTCGTTGCGCTCCTGGCGGTCCGCGAGGCGGTGGAACTGCCACTCGCCGAGCCGCCAGGCGACCCAGCCCAGGAAGACGACCACGAGCGCGAAGGCGATCCAGCGGCGTGAGACCAGGAACCGCAGCTTGTGCACCCGGCGAGGCTATCCGGCGCCTCCTGAGCGTTCCGGGGGGTGGTGCGGACGGCGTCGCTAGACTGTGACGGTGACGACACCCCTCGCTGACCGCTTCGGCCGGGTGGCCACGGACCTGAGGGTCTCGCTGACCGACCGCTGCAACCTCCGCTGCAACTACTGCATGCCGGCGGAGGGGCTCGACTGGCTGCCCACCGAGCAGACGCTGACCGACGACGAGGTCGTCCGGCTGGTCACGATCGGCGTGGAGCGGCTCGGCGTCCGAGAGGTGCGGTTCACCGGTGGCGAGCCGCTGCTGCGGCGAGGGCTGGTCGACATCGTCGGGCGTACGCACGCCCTCGGCGTCGAGACCTCGCTCACCACCAACGCCCTGGGGCTCTCACGCACCGCCGCCGCCCTCGCCGAGGCGGGGCTCGACCGCATCAACGCCAGCATCGACTCGGTGCGACCCGAGACCTTCGCCGCGATCACCCGCCGCGACCGCCTCAAGGACGTCGTGGCCGGCCTCGAGGCGGCCAAGGCCGCGGGGCTGGGGCCGATCAAGCTCAACGCGGTGCTGCTGCGCGGCGCCAACGACGACCAGGCCGCCGAGCTGCTGCGGTGGAGCATCGCGCACGGCTACGAGCTCCGCTTCATCGAGCAGATGCCGCTCGACGCCCAGCACGACTGGAGCCGGGCCGCGATGGTCACCGCCGACGAGATCCACCAGGCGCTGTCCGCCGAGTTCACCCTGACCCCCCACGGCGAGCCGAGGGGCAGCGCCCCGGCCGAGCTGTTCGACGTCGACGGCGGCCCGGCGACCGTCGGCATCATCGCCTCGGTGACCCGGCCCTTCTGCGGCGACTGCGACCGCGTCCGCCTGACCGCCGACGGCCAGGTGCGCAACTGCCTGTTCGCCCGTGAGGAGTCCGACCTGCGCACGGCGCTGCGCTCGGGCGCCGGCGACGAGGAGATCGCCGAGCGCTGGGTCATCGCGATGCTCGGCAAGCGCGCCGGGCACGGGATCGACGACGAGGCCTTCCTCCAGCCCGACCGCCCGATGTCCGCCATCGGGGGCTGAGCCGCCGGTCAGCGCTCGGGGCGGTGCTCCACGACGTCCTTGAGGAACCCGCGCGCGCCGAGGAAGTCCGAGAGCGAGGACCGGTGGTCCTCGCAGGCCAGCCACGACTTGCGGCGCTCCGGGGTGTGGATCTTCGGGTTGTTCCACTGCAGGTCCCACACGGCGTCGGCCTGGCAGCCCTTGGCCGAGCAGATGTCACGGTCGGGGTCCATCGGCGTCCTTCCGGCAGGTGGAACAGGTGGGCAGTGGCGGGGGAGCGAGCGTCAGGCGGCACCGCCGGACATGAGAAGTGCCGGACAGCCACGGGGGGAAGCTGTCCGGCACCTCGGTGCTGACGCAGACGGGGGATGCTGCGCTCGCGCGATGGATCATTCCAGACATGTGGATGAAAACAAAACTTCTCCCGCCGCCACGCACGGCAAAGGTTTCTCGTCAGTCCTCGTCGTCCTTGGCGCTCAGCTCGTGGGCTCCTGCGTTGGCGGGGAGCGTGAATCCGTCGTGGCGCTGGTCGTTGGCGTTGGCCATGACCACGGCGAACAGCGGCAGGAACACGGCGGCCGCGACCAGCACCCACCGCAGGATGCCCGGACCGACCGCGACGGCGGCGACGAAGCACACCAGGCGGATGCTCATCGACCAGGCGTAGCGTCGTTGACGCGAACGCATGTCGTCGGCGGCGTTGCTGCGAGCCGTGGTGATGCGCACGGCATCGGACTTGGCCATGGGGTCGAGTCTACGTCGCTAGGCTCACAGAACCACGGGCCCGGGGACGGTCCGCACGACGCCCACCAGGAGGAAGCATGACCAACCGCACCTACCGCGTCACCGAGATCGTCGGGACGTCTCCGGACGGCATCGACCAGGCCATCCGCAACGGCATCGAGCGGGCCGGCCAGACGCTGCGCCACATCGACTGGTTCGAGGTCACCCAGGTCCGCGGCCAGGCCAAGGACGGCGTCGTCGAGCACTTCCAGGTCGGCATGAAGGTGGGCTTCCGGCTCGAGGACGAGTGACCCGGCCGGGCGGGCGCGGCGTGATTCCCGATACCACCCGGTAATCACTAGCGTCGGGGAGCGTGAGCGAGATTCCCGGAGCCAGCACCCCCGCGCCCCGATCCGTCCTGGTGACGGGAGGCAACCGCGGGATCGGCCGCGCGATCGCCGAGGCCTTCATCGCCCAGGGCGACAAGGTCGCGGTCACCACCCGCAACGGCGGCGCGCCCGACGGTGCGCTCGACGTGCGCTGCGACATCACCGACCCGGACGCCGTCGAGGCGGCGTTCGCGCAGGTCGAGCAGGCGCACGGCCCGGTCGAGGTGCTGGTGGCCAACGCCGGCATCACCAAGGACACGCTGCTGCTGCGGATGAGCGAGGACGACTGGTCGTCGGTCATCGACACCAACCTCACCGGCACCTTCCGGCTCGCCAAGCGGGCCGCGAAGGGCATGCTGCGTCTGCGCCGCGGCCGCATCATCCTCATCTCGTCGGTGGTCGGCATGCTCGGCTCGGCCGGACAGGTCAACTACGCCGCGTCGAAGGCCGGCCTCGTCGGACTCGCACGCTCGCTCGCCCGCGAGCTGGGCAGCCGCTCGATCACCACCAACGTCGTCTCGCCCGGCTTCGTCGAGACCGACATGACCGACGTCCTCACCGACGACCAGAAGGCCGCCATCAAGACGCAGGTGCCGCTGGGTCGCTACGCCTCGCCCGCCGAGGTCGCCTCCGCCGTCACCTGGCTCGCGTCCGACGGCGCCGCCTACGTCACCGGGGCCGTGATCCCGGTCGACGGCGGCCTCGGCATGGGTCACTGATCCGCACCCCTCCTGCCCGACACGAAAGGTCCACAACATGGGAATCCTCGACGGCAAGCGCATCCTGGTCGCCGGCGTGACGATGGACAGCTCCATCGGCTTCGCCACCGCCAAGGTCGCCCAGGAGCAGGGCGCGACGGTGCTGATCTCCAACTTCGGCCGCGCGCTCGGCATCACCCGGCGCATCGCCAAGAGGCTCCCGCAGGAGCCCCCGGTGCTGGAGCTGGACGTCACCGACGAGAGCCACCTCGCGGGCCTGGCCGACCAGGTGCGCGAGCACGTGGACGGCCTCGACGGCGTCGTCCACTCGATCGCCTACGGCAACCCCGACACGCTGCTGGGCGGCAAGTTCCTGGACGGCCCGTGGGACGACGTCGCGCAGGCGGTGCAGGTCTCGGCGTACTCGCTGAAGTCGCTCGCCGTGGCGACCAGGCCGCTGCTCTCGCGCGGCTCGTCGATCGTCGGGCTGACCTTCGACGCCACCACCGCGTGGCCGGCGTACGACTGGATGGGCGTGGCGAAGGCGGCGCTGGAGAACACCTCGCGCTACGTCGCGCGCGACCTCGGTCCCGAGGGGATCCGCTGCAACCTCGTCTCGGCCGGCCCGCTGAAGACGCTGGCCGCGAAGGCGATCCCGGGGTTCGGCGACCTCGAGTCGGCGTGGAAGGACCGCGCGCCCCTCGGGTGGGACGAGTCCGACCACACCCCGACCGCCCAGGCCGTCGTGGCGCTGCTCAGCGACTTCTTCCCGGCCACGACGGGTGAGATCGTGCACGTCGACGGCGGATTCCACGCGATGGGCCTGTAGCACCGACGCCGTGCTTCGGTAGTTTGCGCGCGTGACCTCACTCGCCGAGCTGCGCGTCCTCGAAGGACCCAACCTCTACTTCCCGCGCGCGGCGATCAAGCTCACGCTCGACGTCTCCACGATCACCGAGGCCGACGAGGAGCGGGCGCTGCGGTTCGCCCGCCGCATCGGGCTGCGCACGACCCGCCCCGGAACGCCCGGCTCCGGTTTCCGCCAGCGCTTCGCCCTGCGGGCGGTCGAGCGCCTGGTGCGCGCGATCGCGGCCGAGGCCGGAACGCGACGGCTGGCGGTCCGCGTCCGCGCGACGAGCGACCCCGACGTGGTGGTCGTGGCCTACCCCTGGCGCAACCGCGGCCGGGCCCGGGCCCTCGGGGAGGCGGTGGCCCGCGCGATCGACGCCCTGCCGACGCCCGACGTCGAGGCCGCCCTCGGCGCCGCGGCGGCGGAGGTGGCCGCCGCACCTGTCGGCGACACGCCCACCACGATCACGCCCACCATCCCGGTCGTCGCCGTGACCGGCACCAACGGCAAGACCACGACGAGCCGGATGATCGCCCACGTCGCGCGCACGAGCGGGCTGGTGGCCGGCTGGTCCAACACCGACGGCATCTACCGCGACGGCGTGCTGGTCGAGGCGGGCGACTACTCCGGGCCCTCCGGCGCCGCGCGGGCGCTGGGGCTCGACGGCGTGCAGCTCGCCGTGACCGAGACGGCCCGTGGCGGCATCCTGCTCAAGGGCATCGGCATCACCCGCAACGACGTGTCGGTGGTCACCAACGTGACCGCGGACCATCTCGGGCTCCAGGGCATCGACACGGTCGACCAGCTCGCCGAGGTCAAGTCGGTCGTCCCGCGGATCACCCGCAAGGACGGCTGGGCGGTGCTCAACGGCGACGACCCGCGCGTCCTCGCCATGCGGGGCGTGATTACCGCGCGTCCGTGGATCTTCAGCCGCGACCCCGACTCGCCGGCCGTGCGCGACGTGCTCACCGACGGCGGGCGCGCCACCACGGTGATCGACGGCTGGATCACCGTCCTGGCCCCGGGGGCCGACCCCGACCCGCTGGTCGAGCTGGTCGACGTCCCCATGACGCTCGCGGGCCTGTCGCGCTTCAACATCGAGAACGCGCTGGCCGCCGCCTCGGCCTCCCTCGCCGCCGGGATCGCGCGTGAGCACGTCGTCGCCGGCCTCACGTCGTTCCTGCCCGACGCCGAGCACAATCCCGGGCGGATGAACGTCTTCTCCCTGCCCGGAGAGGTGTCGGTGGTGATGGACCTCGCCCACAACGAGGCCGGCCTGGAGACGCTGCTCGAGATCATGGCCGGCCTACGACGTCCAGGCGCGCGCCTGCTCCTGGGCCTCGGCGCCGTCGGCGACCGCACCGACGAGCTGATCGACGCGCTCGGCGAGATCGGCGCGAAGGGCAGCGACGTCGTCGCGATCGGCCACAAGGAGTGGTATCTCCGCGGCCGCACGATGGACGAGATCGACACGCTCCTGCGCGCCGGCGCCGCCCGGGTCGGCGTCACCGACATCGAGACCCACACCACCGAGGTCGCCTGCCTCGCCGCGCTGGTCGCGCAGGCCCGGCCCGGCGACGTCGTCGGCCTGATGTGCCACGCCGAGCGCCAGGAGGCCTACGACTGGATCGCCGCCCACGGCGGCACCCCCGACAGTCCCCAGGTGCTGTCGGCCAAAGTGGGCGCCGCCGGCGGCGGGGCTCAGCCGGCCTTGGCGGCGGTGAACGGCACGTCGCCGGTGTCGCAGTCGGGGCCGCTGACGCGGTAGCTCCCCGACGCCCCGCCCGCCGCGTCGAGCGCCACGGAGTAGGTGAACGTCGCCGGGTAGAAGTCGTCCAGGAAGGTGCTGGAGGCGGCGCCGTCGTGGTGGACGAGCGAGCGGCCGAAGCTGGAGAGGGTGCTGTAGGAGTGGGTGCCGCACACGATCTTGCGGGTGACGTCGAGGTCGTCGAGGACCTTCCCGCCGGCCTCGAGCACGAACGACACCGGGGCGCCCGTCGCGTCGGTGCCGGCGAACGTGCCGCCGCGCGAGACCGTCGGCCCCACCCACGTCGCGCTGAACGGCTTCGCCTTGCCCTTGCACCCGAACAGCCCGGGTGCCGGCCTGGCCGAGCCCTTGACCTTGGTGCGGCTGGTGAAGCGGCCCGCGATGTCGACGATCGAGGACTTCGCGAAGCGTCCCTTGCGGACCTTCACCCGCGTGTAGCTGGTGTAGCCCTCCTCGCCCTCCGTGCTGTCACCGCACCGGTAGAACACGACGGCCCGGCTCACCGACAGGCGCCCCTTGCGCTTCACGACGTCGAGCGAGAACGCGGACTTCTGGCCCTTCGGGCCGAACGTGCCCTCGTAGGTGCCGACCTTCGGTCGTGCGGTGGCGCGCCGGTCGTTGTCGACGACGGCGTGCGCCGTCGACGGGACGGCCAGCGCCCCCAGCAGCAGGGGCAGGACGGCGAGGAGCAGCGGCGTGCGTCGAGTCATGCCCCGCACCCTGCCCCTGCCCTCCGCGCCCCAAACCTCAGGTGGTGGCGGCGGGCGTGTAGTCGGGGTCGGCCGCCGGGGCGTCGGGGTTCGTCGTCGAGCCGGCCTGGGCCACGTCCGACCAGTGCTCCAGCTCGGCCATCACCTCGGCGTGCTTGTCGACGCAGACCACGACGAGGTCGCCGCGGTTGGCGCGGCTCATCGCGTGCCGCACGGCCTCGAGCTCGTCGAGCACGAGCTCGGCCTGCTTGCAGCGCGCGCCCTCGGCCATGGCGGTGCGTACGCCCTCCAGCACGAGCGCGGCGGTCGCCCCCCGCTCGCGGCCGCGCAGCGCGACGTCCTCGCGCACGATGCACACGTCGAAGTGCTGGGCGGCGATGTGGCCCAGCTCGACCATGTCCTGGTCACGCCGGTCGCCGGCGGTGGCGATGATGCCGATGCGCGAGGGCCGGGCCAGGTGGTGCGAGGACTCCAACGACTCGCCCACGCGGTCCACGAAGTCGCCGAGCATCCGCATGCCGGGCGCGTTGTGGCAGTAGTCGACGATCACGTTGACGCCGTTGACCTCGACCTCGTTGAGGCGGCCGGGGGACAGGTAGTAGTTGGTGGAGAAGGTGCGCAGGCCCTGACGGATGTCGTGCAGGGGCGCACCGGCGGCGAAGGCCGCGGCCGCGGCGGCGAGCGAGTTCTGGACGTTCATCCGGGCGCGTCCGCTGAACGTCGCGGGCAGGAGGTGGGTCCAGGCCAGCTGCATCTCCCGGCGGCCGTGCTGGACGACCATCATCTCGCCGCGCTCGGTCGGGTTGAGCACGATCGCCTTGCCACCGCGGCGGCAGTGCGCGTCGATCATGTCCCGCACCTCGCTGCCGGGCTCCTCCATCGAGAACCACACGACCTGCCCCGAGCACTTGCGACGCATCTCGCGCACCAGCGGGTCGTCGGCGTTGAGCACGGCGTGGCCGTCGCGGGGCACGGCCTCGACGATGACCGCCTTGACGTCCGCGAGCTGCTCGACGGTGTCGATGCCGCGCAGGCCGAGGTGGTCGGGCTGCACGTTGAGCACCACCGCCACGTCGTTGCGCTCGTAGCCCAGGCCCTCGCGCAGGATGCCGCCGCGGGCGACCTCGAAGACCGCGAAGTCGACGCGGGGGTTCTGCAGGACCATGCGCGCCGAGCGGGGGCCGGACGCGTCGGCCCGGATCACCAGGCGCTCGTCGATCACGACGCCGTCCGTGGAGGTCATGCCGACCTTGCGGCCCATCCCCTTGAAGATGTGGCTGATCATCCGGCTGGTCGTGGTCTTGCCGTTGGTGCCGGTGACGGCGACGATCGGGATCCGCGACGGGGTGCCCGGCGGGAAGAGCATGTCGACCACCGGCTTGGCGATGAACTGCGGCTCGCCGATCGTCGGGTGCGTGTGCATCCGGAAGCCCGGGGCGGCGTTGACCTCGCAGATCGCGCCGCCGGCCTCGCGGACGGGCTCGGTGATGTCGGGACAGATGAAGTCGATGCCGGCGATGTCGAGGCCCACCATGCGGGCGGCCTCCTCGGCGATCTCGACGTTCTCCGGGTGCGCCTCGAAGGTGCGGTCGATCGAGATGCCGCCGGTCGACATGTTGCCGGTGAGGGCCAGCTTGACCGTCTCGCCCTCGGCGGGCACCGAGTCGAGCGTGTGGCCCTGGTCGGCGAGCACCTCGATGGCCGCCTCGTCGACCTTGATCCGGGTCAGCACCTTCTCGTGGCCGACGCCGCGCCGCGGGTCGGCGTTGGTCAGCTCGACCAGCTGCTCCACCGTCGAGGTGCCGTCGCCGGTCACGGAGGCCGGGACCCGCTCGGCGATCGCGACCATCCGGCCGTCGATGATCAGGCAGCGGTAGTCCTTGCCGGTCACGAACGACTCGACGATGACGCTGCCGCGTCGCGACTGCCCCTCCGCGACCGGGAAGGCCGCGCGGACCTCGGCCTCGTCCTGCAGGTCGAGGCAGACCCCGCGGCCGTGGTTGCCGTCCAGCGGCTTGAGCACCACCGGGTAGCCGATGCGGCGCGCGGCCGCGACGGCCTGGTCGACCGAGCGGACCGACTCCTGCTTGGGCACGGGCAGCCCGGCGGCGCCGAGGAGCTTGGTGGTGAGGTCCTTGTCGGAGGCGATGTCGACCGCGATCGACGACGTCTCGGAGGTCATCGTGGCGCGGATCCGCTTGGCGTGGACGCCCTGGCCGAGCTGGACGAGGGAGTACTGGTTGAGCCGGATCCACGGGATGTCGCGCGAGACCGCCTCGTCGACGATGGCCTGCGTCGACGGGCCGAACGCCGTGCGCTCGGCGCGGCGGATGAACTCGTCGCGCTCGGTCTCCCAGTCGAAGTCCGGGTCGCCCTCGACGAGGTGGTTGACCAGCCGCACGGCGAGGCTGCCCGCGGTGAGGCCGACGTTCTCCTCGATGTAGCCGTAGACGAGGTTGTAGCGACCGGGGTGGCCCTTGACCTGGCGGGTCTTGCCCCGGCGGATGTCGTGGCCGACGAGCTGCTGGAGGGAGAGCGCGACGTGCTCGGCGACGTGGCCGAGCCAGGTGCCCTCGTTGAGCCGCTCCAGGAAGCCGCCGCGGCGCCCGCGCGAGCACGAGTGCTCCCGCAGGCCCGGCAGCATCGACACCAGGTCGTCGGTGAAGCCGGGAAGGGTGTTGCTGGGGAACTGCTCGAGCGAGCCGAGGTCGACGACGAGGTGGATCGACTTGTCGTACGACCAGACGTTGGCGCCGCGGTAGACGCGCGTCTCCACGATCTCCAGGTCGGGGGTGGGCCGCTCGCTCATGCAGTGTCTCCGTCGGTGGGCTGGGTGGGGGGCTGGGCGGGCTTGCTGCGACGCAGCTTGAGCCGCCGCCGGATGGCGGCGGGCGTCGCGTCGGCGGCGGCGATGTCGCGGGCCAGCTGGCGCAGGTCGCGTCCCGCCTCGGCCAGCTCGTCGGCGTCCTCCTGCTGGACCGAGGGGTCCTGCGGCACGAGCGTGCGGGTGGTCAGGTTGAACACGGCGCCCTCGGGGAGGGTGTGGAAGAGCACCCCGCTCGCCAGGATCGGCTTGGAGCGGGCGGCCTCGTAGGCGTCGGACACCATCCGCGAGCCGTCGAAGATGGTCACGGCGCCCTTGCCGAGGACGCGCATGACGGTGTCGCCGTCGACGTCCTCCAGCAGGCCGCAGGTGTCCTCGTCGACGCCGATGCCCAGCAGCTGCGGGCTCTGCGCGACGATCATCAGCAGTCGGCCGTAGCGGTTGCGCTGGTCGAAGTGCTGGTCGACCACGGCGGACTCGACGAGCCCCAGCCCTGCCGCCACCTGCGTCATCCGCTGCTTGGCGGTCGACCCGCCCACGCCGAAGGCGACCATGTGCGAGGACTGGATGCTCGCCCCGGCCGACGTGCCCGCCACCACCGCGCCGCGCTCGTGCGCGCGCCGGATCGCGTCGCCCACGGGCGTGCCGCACACGATGGCGGACAGCTTGAGCTGGTTGCCGCCCGTCATGAACACCCCGGTGGCCTCGTCGATCGCCTTCACCAGCACCGGGTCGTGGGCCTCGTCGCGCGACTCCGGGCGCACGGCGTCGACGCGGGCCGCCCCGAACTTCGTGAACAGCGCGTCGTAGACGTCCACGACCTCGCGGCCCAGGGACGACGCGGTGGGGATCACCACGATGCGCGCGTCCCTGCCACCGCTGAGTGCGACGAAGTGCTTGAGGATCGTCGGCTTGCGCATCTTGTCCTCGGCGCCACCGATGATCATGAGTGGTCCCTTGGGCATGACAGGCAGGCTAGCGGCTGGAAGGGTGAGGGGAATGCAGGAGTCAGTGAGGGACGGGGCCGGAGCCGGCCGCCGGCTGGTCGTGATGCGCCACGCCAAGGCCGAGCACAGTGCTGCCACCGACCACGCGCGCGCCCTGGCGCGTCGCGGACGTGCCGACGCGGACGCCGCCGGGCGGTGGCTGCGCGAGCACGGCGTCGACCCCGACGTGGCGCTGGTCTCCGACGCGCTCCGCACGCAGCAGACGTGGGAGCGGGTCGCCGCCGGCGCCGGGTGGGACCCCGACGCGAGGGAGCTGTCGGAGGCGCTCTACGCCGCGGGCACCGACTCGGCCTTCGACCTGCTGCGCGACACCCCGCCCGCGGTGCGCACGCTCGTCGTCATCGGGCACAACCCCACCATGGGCTCCCTCGCCGAGCTGGTCGACGACGGCGAGGGCGAGACCGAGGCGGCGACCGCCATGATGACGCGCGGCTTCCCGACGTCGGCCGTGGCGATCTTCGCCGTCGCGGGCGACTGGGCCGACCTCGGCCCCGGCACCGCTCGCCTCGAGGCCTTCCACCCCGGGGCCGCGTGAGCGCTCCGCACGTCGTGGCCCGGCTGCGTGCCGCCGGCTGCGTGTGGGCCGAGGACGAGGCACGGCTGCTCGAGGAGGCCGCCGCCTCCGCCGATGAGCTCGAGGCGCTGCTCGCCCGGCGCGTCGCCGGCGAGCCCCTCGAGACGGTGCTGGGCTGGGCCGGCTTCCTCGGCCGTCGCCTCGTGGTCGCCCCGGGGGTCTTCGTGCCGCGCCGGCGCACCGAGCTGCTCGCGCGCACGACCCTCGACCACCTCGACCACCTCGCCCTCCGCGACCGAGGGGTCGCCGGTGGACCGCCCGTCGTGGTGGAGATGTGCTGCGGCGTCGCGCCCGTCGCCGCGTGCCTGGAGGGCGGCGGGGCGCAGGTGCACGCGGCCGACGTGAGCAGGGCCGCGCTCGACTGCGCCCGGGCCAACGCGCCGTCGGCAGGGCTGCACCTCGGTGACCTCTACGACGCACTGCCGCCCGGGCTGCACGGCCGCGTGGACGTGCTCGCCGCCAACGCGCCCTACGTGCCGACCGACCGGGTCGCCGACATGCCGCCCGAGGCGCGCGAGCACGAGCCGCTGGTCGCGCTCGACGGGGGAGCCGACGGGGTCGACCTGCACCGGCGCCTCGCGCGCGACGCCGTCGGCTGGCTCGCGCCCGGGGGAGTGCTGCTGGTGGAGACGAGCCCTGCCCAGGCGCCGCTGACGACGGCCGCCATGGCCGGCGCCGGGCTGGACCCCCACGTGGTGGCCGACCCGGAGGTGGGCGGCTGCGTCGCCGTCGGCGTACGCCCGGCGACGGTCAGTCGGTGAGCGGCGGCGCCGGCGTGGTGATGCCCACGGCGGCGTCGGCCTCCTCGATCTGCTCGCGGGAGATGCCGAGCAGGTAGAGGATCGCGTCGAGGTAGGGCACGTTGACCGACGTGTCCGCGGCGTCGCGCACCATCGGCTTGGCGTTGTAGGCGATGCCGAGCCCCGCGGCGTTGAGCATGTCGAGGTCGTTGGCGCCGTCGCCGATGGCGATGACGGCGTCGAGCGGGACGCCGACCTCGGCCGCGAACTCGCGCAGCGCCGCCGCCTTGCCGGCCCGGTCGACGACGTCGCCGACGATGCGGCCGGTGAGCCGGCCGTCGACCACCTCGAGCTGGTTGGCGCGCGCGAAGTGGATGCCGAGGTCGGCCCTGAGCCGGTCGGTGATCTGGGTGAAGCCGCCGGAGACGATGGCGAAGCGGTAGCCCAGCCGGCGCAGCGTGCGCACCATCGTGCGCGCTCCCGGCGCCAGCTCGATCGAGTGGTAGACCTCGTCGAGCGCGGACTCCGGGACGCCCTCGAGCAGCGCGACGCGCTCGCGCAGGGAGGCCTCGAAGTCGAGCTCGCCCCGCATCGCCGCCTCGGTGACCCGGGCGACCTCGGCCTGCTGGCCGGCGTGGGCGGCGAGCATCTCGATGACCTCGCCCTGGATGAGCGTGGAGTCGACGTCCATGACGATCAGCCGGATGCCGCGGCGGTGCAGCGAGTCGCGCTGCACGGCGAGGTCGATGCCCTGCTTGACCGCCTCGACGGACAGCAGCGGGCGGAGGGTGTCGGCCGGCGCGCCCGAGACGTGCAGCTCGATGGCGGTGACCGGGTAGCGCGCCATCCGCTCGATCCGGTCGATGTTGGCGCCCGAGTCGGCGATGCGGCCCGCGATCGCCGACATCGCCGAGGCCTTGAGCGGGCGCCCGATGATCGTGATGTGCGAGCGGTCACCGGGCCGGCTTCGGTTGTCGCCCGCGCCGCGCTCGACCTCGACGCTCATCCCCAGGTCGGCGGCGGTGCGCTCGATGACGTCTCGCAGCCGCTTCCAGTCGCGCGGCGCGGTCACCAGGATGCCGAGCACCAGCCGGCGGCGCAGCACGATCTGCTCGATGTCGAGGACCTCGACCCCGGCGCCGGCGAGGGCGGCGAAGACCGCTGAGGTGACGCCAGGCCGGTCCTTGCCCGTGAGGGTGACCAGGAGAGTCTTCGGCTCGTCTTCCATCGTCCCCGAAGGCTAGTCGTGCCGGGCGGCTCGCGTCGCGCCGGTCCGTCCCGCGGTCGGCGACCCCGACCTGACTGTCGGTGGGCGTGCGTACCGTCCCCGGGCATTAGCCCCGTCCACCACACCATCGACTACGTCGAGATCAACACCACCGACCTGCCCGCGTCCCGGGAGTTCTACGAGCGGGCCTTCGGGTGGTCCTTCCGCGACTACGGCCCGGCCTACGCCGGGATCCTCGATCCCGCCGGCGACGGCGAGGTCGGCGGCCTCAACGGCGCCGGCACGCCGGGTCCCGGCGGCCCCCTCGTGCTGCTCTTCTCCGACGACCTCGACGCCACCGTCACCGCGGTCGAGGCGGCGGGCGGCACCATCACCTCGGCTCCCGCCGCCTTCCCGGGCGGTCGCCGGTTCGAGTTCCGCGACCCGGTCGGCAACGTGCTGGGCGTCTGGTCGACGTCCTAGTCGGCGATTCACGCCTCGGGCCACACCTCGGGCGAGCAGGCCGCCACGACCGCACGCCGGGCGGCGCGGCCCAGCGGCCGCAGCAGGTCGCGACGCTGCTCGACCTCGAACGACGACAGCGCGCGGCCGTCGTCGGCCAGCGCGAGGTCGACGATCGCCCAGGCCTGGAGGCCGCGCGCGGCGAGGTCGACGCACCGCGGCGGCGTGCCGAGCGGCGCGTCGAGGTCGGGCCGGTGGTGCAGGTTCATCAGGGCGTCGGCGGCCTCGGGACGCCACCGTGCCACGTCCAGCGCGGCGAGGTCGCCGGCGGCGGCCAGCAGCGCGGCCCGCAGCGACCGGTCGGCCTCACCGACGTCCGGGAGCTGGCGGCGCGAGGCCGCGAAGGTGTGCCACTGCACGGTCTCGCCCTGCTCCTCCGGCACCAGCCCGAGGTCGCCCGCCACCACCGCCTGCCCCGCCTCGAGCGCGGCGGCGTTGAAGTCGTGCGGTCCGCCCAGGCCCAGCGGGTCGCCGTCGACCGGCAGCGCCAGCCCGGCGTACGACGCCCCGGTGCCCCGCGCGCGCACCAGCAGGTCGAGGGCGGAGCCGCCGTGCAGCAGGTGGGTGTCGCCGACGAGCGCGTCGAGCACGTGGTCGGTCTGCTCGTGCCCGCGCAGCCAGGCGGTCAGCCACCAGGCGAGGGTCGCCGAGTGGGGGAGGGCGAGGGGCGTGCGCGACATCGCGGGCGACGTTACTCGCCGTCCTCCGCCCGTCGTGTCAGGCGGGGGCCCTGCCCGCGTGCTGGATAGGGTGACGGCCATGGTCGCCGTCATCGAGCTCGCCGGGGTCACGGTGCGCCGTGGCCGGTCGCTGCTGCTCGACGACGTGAGCTGGGTCGTCGAGGACGACGAGCGCTGGGTGGTGCTCGGGCCCAACGGCGCCGGCAAGACCACCCTGCTGCAGGTCGCCGCCGCGCAGCTGCACCCGACGTCCGGTGTCGCCGGCATCCTCGACGAGGTGCTCGGCACCACCGACGTCTTCGAGCTGCGCCCGCGCATCGGCCTGACCAGCGCGGCGCTCGCCGACCGCATCCCCCGCTCCGAGCTCGTCAAGGACGTCGTGGTGTCCGCCTCCTACGGCGTGCTTGGCCGGTGGCGCGAGGCCTACGACGACCTCGACCACGACCGGGCCGCCACGCTGCTCGCCGAGGTGGGGGCCGACCACCTCGCCGAGCGCACCTTCGGCACGCTCAGCGAGGGCGAGCGCAAGCGCGTGCAGGTCGCGCGGGCGCTGATGACCGACCCCGAGCTGCTGCTGCTCGACGAGCCGGCCGCGGGTCTCGACCTCGGCGGCCGCGAGGACCTGGTGGCGACCCTGTCGCGACTCGCCCTCGACCCGGACTCGCCGGCGACCGTGCTGGTCTCCCACCACGTCGAGGAGATCCCGCCCGGCTTCACCCACGCACTGCTGCTGCGTGAGGGCCGGGTCGTCGACTCCGGCCCGGTCGACGACGTGGTCACGGCCGAGTCGTTGTCCGCGGCGTTCGGCATGCCGCTGGTGCTGAGCCGGTCCGACGGCCGCTTCGCCGCCCGCCGCCGGATCGACTAGCGCCTCGACCCGCGCGTCGACTAGCGCGTCCACCGGCGCACGTCATGGCGCACTGGATAGGGTCGGGCCATGGACTGGATCCGCGACCACCTCTGGGAGACCTGGCTCGGTCTCTCGATCGTGCTGGGCGTGGCCGAGATGTTCAGCCTCGACCTCATCCTGGCCATGCTCGCCGCCGGCGCGGTCGTCGGCATGATCGCGGCCCTGCTGGGCCTGCCGATCGTCGTGCAGGTGCTCGTCGCCCTCGGCGCCGCGACCGCGATGCTGGTCTTCGTCCGTCCGAGCTTCGTCAAGCGGCTGCACAGCGGTCCCGAGCTCTCCCTCGGCCACGGCAAGCTGGTCGGTTCGCGCTGCCTGGTGACCGAGGAGATCACCGGCATGGCGCCTGGTCGCATCAAGGTGGCCGGGGAGATCTGGACGGCCCTGCCCTACGACGAGAACCTGCGGATCGCACCGGGGGAGACCGTCGAGATCCTCCAGATCAAGGGCGCGACCGCCTATGTACACCCGGTGGCCACGCTCGAGCCCTGAGCGCCGACCACCGTCCCGCACCACCCACACGCCCACACCAAGATCGGGGGAGACCAGTGCCGTCCGCATTGCTCGTCCTGCTCGTGCTCGTCATCCTGTTCGTCGTCGTCATGCTCGCCAAGACGGTCCGCATCGTGCCCCAGGCACGGGCCGCGATCGTCGAGCGCTTCGGCAAGTACAAGGGGACGCTGTCGGCAGGACTCAACATCGTCGTTCCGTTCGTCGACAAGGTGCGCTACCTCATCGACCTGCGCGAGCAGGTCGTGAGCTTCCCGCCCCAGCCGGTCATCACCGAGGACAACCTGGTGGTGTCGATCGACACCGTCATCTACTTCCAGGTGACCGACCCGGTCGCGGCGACCTACGAGATCGCCAACTACATCCAGGCCGTCGAGCAGCTCACCATGACCACCCTGCGCAACATCGTCGGTGGCATGGACCTCGAGGAGACGCTCACCAGCCGCGACGAGATCAACACCCGCCTGCGGGGCGTGCTCGACGAGGCCACCGGCAAGTGGGGCATCCGGGTCAACCGCGTCGAGCTCAAGGGCATCGACCCGCCGCCGTCGATCAAGGACTCGATGGAGAAGCAGATGCGGGCCGACCGCGACAAGCGCGCCCAGATCCTCACCGCGGAGGGTGGCCGCCAGGCCGCGATCCTCACCGCCGAGGGCGAGAAGCAGTCGTCGATCCTGTCCGCCGAGGGCGACCGAGAGGCGCAGATCCTGCGCGCGCAGGCCGACCGCGAGGCGCAGATCCTGCGGGCACAGGGTGAGGGCCAGGCGATCCAGACGGTCTTCCAGGCCATCCACGACGGCCAGCCCGACCAGTCGCTGCTCGCCTACCAGTACCTCCAGATGATGCCGAAGATCGCCGAGGGCAGCGCCAACAAGGTGTGGGTCATCCCCTCGGAGATCACCAAGGCGATGGAGGGCCTGGGCTCCTCGATCCACGAGATCGCCGGCATCCCGAAGGACGCCACCCCGCGCACGCGCGTGGACATGGGCCCGACCGACCCCCAGCTGCCCCGCTCGTCGGCCGACCCGGAGATGCGCGCGACCAACGAGGCGGTCCAGCAGGCGATCGCCGAGGCAGAGAGCGCCGCCAACCCGGGGCGTACGGCCCGCTCGATCGACCCGGCGGCCACGGCCACCGAGGGCGACGAGCCCACTGACCCCGGAGCGCCTGCCGGCCAGTGAGTCCGACCGAAGCAGTGCTGGTCGTCCTCGCAGGAGTGGCGGCCGGCACCATCAACACTGTCGTGGGGTCGGGAACGTTGATCACGTTCCCGACCCTCCTGGCGTTCGGCGTCCCCCCGGTGACGGCCAACGTCAGCAACAACGTCGGCCTGGTGCCGGGCAGCCTGTCGGGGGTCATCGGCTACCGGCGCGAGCTCGCCGGCCAGCGCGCGCGGGTGCTGCGGCTGGGCGCGGCGTCCCTGCTCGGCGGCACCGCGGGGGCGCTGCTCCTGCTGTGGCTGCCGTCCTCGGCGTTCGACACCATCGTGCCGGCGCTGATCGGCCTCGGCGTGGCGCTGGTCGTGCTGGGCCCACGCATCCAGCGCTCGGTCGCGGCGCGTGCCGAGGCGCGCGGCGGCATCCCCGACCACGGCGTGTGGTGGGTGTGGCCGGCGGTCGCCCTGGCCGGCGTCTACGGCGGCTACTTCGGCGCGGCCCAGGGGGTGCTGCTGATGGCGATCCTCGGCATCGGGGTCGCCGACTCCATGCAGCGCCACACGGCCACCAAGAACGTCCTCGCGCTCATCGTCAACGCGGTCGCCGCCGTCGTCTTCATCGCCGTCGCCGACATCGACTGGGAGGTCGCCGGGCTCATCGCGCTCGGGTCGGTCGTGGGCGGCCAGATCGGTGCCGGCGTCGGGCGGCGGCTGCCCCCGGCCCTGCTGCGCGCCGTCATCGCCGTCGTGGGGGTCGTGGCCCTCGTCGCCCTGGTCTCCTGAGCAGGCTCCCCGGGCGGGGGGCATGCCTGGGTTCAGGCCGGCTCGCAGACGCAGAGCTGGCCGCCAGACGGGTGTCCTTGAGCGGTCTCGTCTCCGCTCAACCACCCGGATCCGGGTGTCCCAGCGGGGACGAGACTGTCCTAGTGGCCCTGCTCGGGCGGAGGGAGGGCAGCGGCCTCGGAGTTGCTCGTGAGGTACCACGTCCCGTGGGTGATCTGGGCGGCTGCGTCGTACGTCTCGGCAACGTCGACCCGCACGACGCCACCGTCGCGGTCCACGAACGACAACGCGTCGCGCCGGCGGCGGACGCCGTCAGCCTCGGCGAGCATCCGCACGCTCGGGTTGAACACGTCGAGCACGAGCCGCGCCCCGGGCGCGAGGTGCCGGCGCACCGCCCGCAAGCAGCCCACCAGGTCATCGACCGCGTGCAGGTGGAGCAAGGAGTTGGCGGCGATGACCACGAGGTCGAACGTGCGGCCCAGGTCGACCTCGCGCATGTCGCCCCGCACCCACTCCACGTCCACGCCGCATTCGTCGGCCTTGCGCCTCGCCTCGGCGAGCATGTGCGGCGAGAGCTCGAGTCCCGTGCACGGGTGGCCGTCGAGCGCGATCGGGATCAGCTTCTGCCCGGTGCCGGACCCAAGCTCGAGGACGCGTGCGCCCTCGCCCTGCCGGTCGGCCGCGGCCCGGTAGAAGTCGACCGCTTGGACGCTGCCGGGGAACAACCGGTCGTACAACGGCGCATCCGCGTACAACTCATCGCTCACGGCCATCCCCCTGTCAAGTGAGGAGCATTGCACTGGTGATCGTGGCAGGTCGGCGGGGACGTTGGTGGCCCGCGAGATTCGGGGTGTGGAACAACGGAGAGTGTCGTACCCCAGGGGTAGAATCGAACACATGATCGAGGTGGCCAGGCGGGATGCGGATGGGGTCGAGGACCTCACCGCCTCTGGTCTGCTGCGTGCGATCCGCGAGCGTCGCCTCGTCGAGGAGCGGGCTGCGGCCGATCAGCTCGTGCTTGCTGCGCGGTGGGCCGACCTGCACCCGCCGGAGTCGATCCACTCGGCGGCTTCCTTCACCGTGCCCGGCTGTGAGCACGAAGAGCCCATCGCAGGTGAAGGCACGCCGTTGGTCGCGGAGTTCTGCGTCGCCGAGCTCGGGGGCGTCCTGGGCGTCTCGACGGTGTCGGCGAAGAGGCTCATCGGCCACGCCCTCGAGCTGCGGCACCGGCTGCCGAGACTGTGGGCGCAGGTCCAGGCCGGCAGGGTCCCGGCGTGGCGGGCGCGGGCGGTCGCAGAGGTCACGATCCACACCACCCCGTCGTTGACGCGTGAGGCGGCGGCGTTCGTGGACGCGCAGGTCGCTGCCGTGGCCGGCAGGATCGGGCCGGCGCAGCTCGACCGGCTCGTCGCCGAGACCATCAAGCGATTCGACCTCGCCGTCCCCGACCCGGCCTCCGATCCGGAGGACGGCTACCTCTACGTCGACCCACGCCACGCCACCCTCCATGACCAGGAGGTCCACTTCGCCGGGACGATGCGGTTCGAGGCCGAGCTCGACATGGCCGACGCCATCGACCTTGACCGGGCGCTAGCCCATGGCGCCGCCACCCTCGCCGCGCTCGGCTCCGTGGAGTCGTTGGACGCGCGCCGTTCCGCCGCGCTCGGTGACCTCGCGCGGACGCAGACGGCGCTCGACCTCCACCACCAAGGCGCTCCTGGCGGTCGGCACGACGCCGACGGGCTGCCGGTCGCCCGCGAGGTCGTGCTGCACGCCCACGTCGACGCCACGTTCTCCGGTGACGCCACCGTCTTCGGTCCGACCGGTCGCCTGGAGGAGGGGCAGCGGCTGGTGCTGCTCGACCACATCCGCGGCTGGTGTGCCGACTCCCGCACCAAGGTCACCATCAAGCCGGTCATCGACCTCAACGCGAGCCTGCACACCGACGCCTACGCGGTCCCCTACCGGCTCCGCGAGCAAATCGGTCTCAGGGACCGCACCTGTGTCTTCCCGTGGTGCACCCGCCCCGCCCGCGGCTGCGACATCGACCACGTCATCCCCTACGACCACCACGCCGCCGCCGAAGGCAGACCACAGCCCGGCCCCACCCAGAGCGACAACCTCGCCGCCTTGTGCCGGACGCATCACCGACTCAAGACCCACACCGCCTGGCGATACGAGACCACCGGCCCCGGAGCGTACGAGTGGACGTCACCCCACGGACACCGCTACCGCCGCGACGCATCCGGCACCACCCGCATCGACGAGCCGGACCCACCCGGCATCCCGCGCTCCCGCCGACCATGACCCCGCCCCCACACCCCGCCACCCACCCGGTAGCGGGGGCACCGGCATGCTCCGGCACGGTGGTGGCTGGTCGGCAAGGACAACCGTCGGTAACCGGGTGCCGCCCTCCTGGCGACGCCAGGTAGCGGATCGGCAGATGTGCGGAAGCCGCCGACGAAGAGCCCGCTGAGCACTACCAGGGTCCCTCTGTGGATGCCGACAGTCGCAAGAGTGCTGGTGGAGCAGCGGCTCGGCGAAGTGGCTGGGCGGCAACGCCGCATCTGGTCCGCTCTAGCGGTCGCCGGAGTCCGGCATGTCGTGCTTCATGGGGCACGGTCGTCTGAGCTCGTGGTCTGGTTGGGCGCGTTCCAAATCGTCGGTGGGGCCGTTCTTGGTCCTTGCGCAGCCCGTACCAAACAGGCTCTTCGGTGACAGGACGCGGTGGGTGGAGATCGACCCGTGAATCGCCGAGGTCAAGTTCGGGGACGGCAGACGTGCCTCATGCATCCGGATCCTGCCGAGATCCGGAAGTGCCTCGGCTCGTGATCCGCCGCTCTATCGTCGAGCCATGTCTTCGCTTCGGGCTCACTTCGAGGAGCGCGTCGCCCGCCTGTTGGACTGCGCCACCGTGCAGTCCAGCCAGGAGGGCGGAGCGACGATCCTTCGACTCACACCGCACCAGGCGAACGCGGTGGGAGTCGTCCTGTACCTCGGGCCCGGCGATTACGGGACGGTGCAACTTGATGACCAAGGTGCCGTCCCAGCGGAACTCGGTGATGATGTGGAACTGGACGCCAAGGCGATCGACCACATCATCGACGCCGCTGTTGAAGGACGCGCGACCGCGTTCCACATTGGGCGTGGAGGTTGCGTCGAGGAGTGGAGCAGCGGCACCGCTCATCGGTCCTGGAGGAACGCCTTGCCCTGGCCCGGCTGGAGACGACGAGCCGACAGATTCAACTACCTCTCGTACCGCTGAGGGAACGTACGGATCTGCCGCTGATAGTGCGCGGAACTGCCGAGATGCGGGGCGGGACTTGCCGCCCGACAGGCACACCAGTGGCAAGGTGCTGTCTCGTGGACGACACAGCAGCGAGAACCAACCTGCACAACTACTTGAAGCAC
>NZ_JBZGDV010000011.1:0-75350 GCF_058355585.1 Nocardioides sp. Z13_37
ATCGTCGAGGGCGAGCGACCCAGCCCGGCCGCGATCGCCCGCAACGACAAGTCGGCGGCCAGGCCGCGGGAGATCTCCTCACGCTCCTCGAAGCTCAAGCGCCCCGCTGCCCGATGTCGTGGCTCAGGTCTGATCCCGCCGCAGCGCAGCAGGTAGGTCCGCACCGTGCTCGTCGACAATCCCAAGGACCGCGCGGTCGGTTTCACCGCGTGACCAGCACGCATCCGCGACCAGATCTCATCGATGTCTGCTGGTGACAACCGCTGATAGTTCTGACGCGCCATCGCGACCTCCTGAGTTCAAGGAAGTGTTGCGACAACCCATTGAGAGCACCCCGATGAGCGGACCACCGGGAATACTCTGCACTTAGGGTCAGCGCATGGAGCGCCCTACCCCACGGTCTCGTCTCGCTGGGGCGCAACCTGCTCAATGGGCCTTGCTTGTCGTTGCTCTAGTCCAGAGCGGCTGCGCGGACGACTCAGCCGTAGCCCCCAGCCTGGATCCCGATCCAGAAGGCACGATGACCGTTGTGCCTGCGTCGGTGACGCCCGGACAAGTGGTCGCGCTGCGATTCCCAGCGGATAGCCAACGCGGGATTGCGTTTTCCCTATCCCAGTGGAGCGAGGACGAATGGGATCAGACCTACTACCTGACGTCCGATTGGGGCACGTCAGGCGACTACACGCCGACCTGGTGGACGGTCGAGGACAGCGAGGACCGCGCTTGGGAACAGGTCGGGGTCAGCGGGCCCGGACCTGACCACGTGCTTGTCCCCGACACCGCCCCGCCCGGCGACTACCTCCTATGTACAGCGAACGCCCTTGATGAGGCATGCGCTCTATTGGCGATCACCGGCTGAAGGACGCCGCCCCTCGGAGAGCACCCCGAGTGTTCGGATCTGCCGCGACAAGTGCGCGATCATGCCGATGTGCGAGCCTGTGTGATGCCGTCGTTTCGCGACCTGAGCGAGGTTGCCGCGCACCTCACCCACCTTGAACTCCCATTTGCTTGGTACGTGATGGGCCCTGACGACCACGCCATCGAGTTCGAGGTCGCGCCGCGAGACTGCGTCACCGCGACCGAATACTTCGTCGAGCATCCATTGGCCCTGGCAGACGGGACGCCGGTCCCGGTGATTGTGAAGCCTCGCCGGGGAACCTCTTGGACCTCCCCGCCCTCAGAGGATGCCCACGCTCGCGATGAAGAGTTCGACGATGACAGTCTCGTGGGACTGAATGTGGACGAGGCGGCTGCCCGAGCCAACGGGGCTGGGTGGCTCGTTCGAGCACACGAGCCCGAAGCGATAATCACTGCGGACCTCAACTTCAATCGGCTGAATCTCTGCTACGGGGACGACCGCGTAGTGGCCTCTGTGTCCCGGGGTTAGACGCCCGGATCTGCCGCGATGTGCGCGGATCTCGTGAGCGCGTCAGGCCGGGAGGGCAGCCGTACGCCGTCGCCCGACCGCCGGAGCCGATCGCGCAGCTACTCCGCCGGACCGTCGCCGGCGTCAGGCTCGGACCTCTCCACCCACGCCTCGAGCCAGGTGCTGAGGACGTCGTAGACCCGGGTGCGGACGCCCGGGCGCGACAGCACGACGTCGTGCACGGCACCCTCGATCGCGACCGACGTGACGTGTCGGCCGACAGAGGAGGCCCAGCGCCGGATCTGCTCGACGTCGAGCACGACGTCGTGCGTGGACACGGTCTCCTCGGTCTGCTCGCCGAAGAAGGACCGGGCCGAGGACAGCACGAGGGTGGGCCGGTCGATGTCGAGCCCGGCGTGCAGCAGCGCGTGCCCGCGACGGACAGCACGGAGCCACCCGACGTGGACGGGGCGGGACTCGATCGGCTTCCACGTCAGGTCGTAGTCCCACTCGCCGCCGTACTGGCGGTGCAGGGATCGGCCGTAGAGGGTGCTGATCCGTCGCGGGATCTCCTGCATCGGACGGCTGCTGCCGAGCCGCTCGATCGCCAGCCGGGCCGCGGGGCTGCGCAGCCACGCCGCCCCCTGCATGTCGAACCAGGGGGAGTTGAGCACCAGCGCCGCCAGCTCGGGCGGTCGGCGCTCGCGCACCCAGAGCGGCACGGTGAGGCCGCCGGTGGAGTGCGCCGACGCGATCACCGCTCGGTGCCCGTCGCGCCGGGTGATCCTCCACCAGGCGAGGTCGATCTCCGCGAAGTACTCGTGCAGGTCGGCGACGTAGTGGGGGGTCTGGTGCTCCCGCAGCGAGCGGCCGTACTTGCGGAGGTCGAGGGCGTAGAAGGTGTAGCCGCGGTCGGCCCACCACCGGGCGTACTCGGTGTGGAAGAAGTAGTCGGCGAAGCCGTGCACGTGGAGCACGGCACGACCGTTGGGACGGGCGGGCTCGAGCCTCACGAGCGTCGCCACGACCGGACCTTCCGCGTCGGGCGGGAGTGAGATCGTCTCGGCCTGGAAGTCCGGGCCGAGGACGTCGGCCTGCAGCGGGACCAGGGGCATGTGACGAGCCTATCGGTGCCTACGCGGTGCATTTTCGGGGTTCGGCCTCGGCGGACTCCCACCGCGACCTACCCTTCGGTCGTGTCGAACGCGCTGGGCTCCGTCGCGCGCGGCCTCGTGTCCTACGTGCAGCAGCGCGTCGCCGGTTGGCGCACGGGTTCGCGCGGCAGCCAGGCGTTCCTGCTGACCGTGCTGGTGGCGCTCGTGGGTGCTGCCGTCGGCATCGGCATGCTGGGCGAGACCATCGTCCCGGTGTCGCTCTGGTTCCTCTTCCTGATGCTCGGGCTGATGCTGCTGCGCTTCGCGCCGCTGCTCGTGCTCACGGCCGTGCTGATGGGGGTCGCCTACTGGACCTCGATCCAGACCGACTTCGACACCCCGAGCCGCCAGTCCGCGCTGCTGTCCCTCGCCGTGGGCATCCTGCTCGCGATCCACCAGTCCAGCCGCCAGCGCTCGGGGCTGCCCATGGCGCTGAGCGAGGCGGTGCTCAGCCAGCTCCGCGACCGGCTGCAGCGCCAGGGCGTCGTGCCCGAGCTGCCCAACGGCTGGCGCTCGGAGTCGGCGACGATCACCGCCAACGGCCCCAGCTATGCCGGCGACTTCCTCGTCGCCGACCTGCGCGAGGGGCGCTGGCTCGAGATGGCCCTGGTCGACGTCTGCGGCAAGGGCACCTCGGTGGGCCCGCAGGCGCTCCAGTTCGCCGGTGCGCTCGGCGGCCTCATCGGCGCCCTGCCCCCCGCCGAGCTCATGGCGGCGGCCAACCACTTCCTGCTCCGGCAGGAGTCGGACGAGTCGCTGGCCACCGCCGTGCACATCAAGGTGGACCTCGTCACCGGCGACTACACGATCACGAGCGCCGGCCACCCGCCGGCGCTCCACTGGCACCTCGACCACCGCGGCTGGTCTGTCGACAACGCGCGCGGCATGGCCCTGGGCGTGATCGACGAGGCCGAGTTCGTCCCGAGCCGGGGCCGGCTGCGCCCGGGCGAGGCGCTGATGTTCTACACCGACGGCGTCATCGAGACGTCCGGGCGCGACCTCGACGAGGGCATCGACTGGCTGCGCGACGTCGCGCTCCGCGCCGTCGACGCCCGCGGCTTCAACGGCATGCCCCAGCGGGTGCTCAAGCAGGTGCCCCGCGGCGACGACGACCGGGCGATGCTCGTCCTCGAGCGCCAGCCGCTGACGTCCCCCGAGCGCGACTCCGAGCGGCTGCGCGGCCTCGGTGGTGCCCGTTAGCCGGTTGCGGCTCGCTCAGGCGCCGCGCGAGTAGAGGTCGCGGATGACGTCCTCGATGGCCGGCTCCTGGATCGACAGGTCCGCGACGTCGTACGCGGCGGCGACGGCCGCCACGACGGGTGCGGCGCTCGCGTCGGCCGGGAACGACAGCCACTGCCGCGGTCCCTCGACCCGGCGCACGGTCGCCCCCGGGACGACGATGGGGGGCGCCTCGTCGACCAGGTCGACGACGAGGGTGCGCGACGACCCGCCCTCGGCGTGCAGCCCCGCCAAGGAGCCGTCGTACACCGACGTGCCGTCGTCGATGACGATCACCCGGTCGCAGAGCGCCTCGATGTCCTGCAGGTCGTGCGTGGTCAGCAGCAGCGTGGTGCCGCGCTCCGCGTTGAGCGCCCGCAGGAACTCGCGCAGGCGTCCCTTGCTGACGACGTCGAGCCCGATCGTGGGCTCGTCGAGGTAGAGCACCTCGGGGTCGTGGAGCAGTGCGGCGGTGATGTCGCCGCGCATCCGCTGGCCGAGGCTGAGCTGCCGCACGGGGGTGTCGAGCTGCGGACCGAGGTGGAGGAGGTCGACGAACCGCTCCAGGTTGTCGCGGTAGCGCTGCGGGGGGATGCGGTACATCTTCTGCAGCAGGTCGAACGAGTCGCGCAGCGGCAGGTCCCACCACAGCGTCGAGCGCTGGCCGAACACCACCCCGATGCGCCGGGCGAGCTCGACCCGGTCGCGGCTCGGGTCGAGCCCCGCCACCCGCACGTCCCCGCCGGTGGGAACGAGGATCCCGGTGAGCATCTTGATCGTGGTGGACTTCCCGGCGCCGTTGGGCCCGATGTAGCCCACCATCTCACCTGCGTCGACCGAGAACGTCAGGTCGTGCACCGCGTGGACCGAACTCCGAACCTTGCGCCGGCGGCCTTCGACGCGGCGCCTGACGTCGAAGGTGCGCTCGAGGTCGCGCACGTCGATCAGGCTGGACATCTCAGCTCCCGGTGGAGGTGTAGTGACGGACGCCGAAGCGCCACACGAGCAGGGCGACGGCCATGGTCAGCACCCCGGCGACCGGGGAGGCGAACTGGAGCGCCTCGGGCATCCCCGCGGGGTCGGGCCGGCCGAGCAGGTAGAGGCACGGGTACCAGTTGACGAAGGCGATGGGCACCACGAACGTCAGCCCGACCAGCACCTCGCGCGGGAAGATGGAGAGCGGGTACTGCGTGACGGTGGCGCCGCCGTAGGTGAAGGCGTTGGCGAACTCGGTGGCGTCGGTCGTCCAGAACTGCACGCACGAGAACCCGACGAACAGCCCGAAGAACACCAGCGCGCCACTGGCGAGCATCGACACCGCCACCAGCACGCGCAGCGGCGTCCAGTCGACGTAGGTGCACGCCCACCCGAACACGGCGGTCGCCTGCGTGAGGCGCCCCAGCCGGCGCAGCGTGAACTGGTCCGCGCACACCTGCAGGAGCAACGGCACCGGCTTGGTCATCATCTGGTCCAGCCGGCCGGTGCGGATGTAGGTGCCGATCCGCTCGACGCTGCCGATCGCGGTGTCGGCCAGCGCGAGCGCGAGGGACGCGCTGCCGTAGAGCAGCGCCACCTCGTGCAGCGAGAAGCCGGCCAGGTCGTCGAGGTGGGCGAACATGATCCACAGCCCGACGAAGTCGAGGCCGGTGATGAGCCCGTTGCCCACGGCCAGCAGCACGAACGAGGCGGGGTACTGCCACGCCGCCCGGATCCACAGCCAGGCGATCTGCGCGTAGGTGCGCAGGTGACGACCCGGCGCGGCCAGCACCCGCTCAGCCACCCTGCACCACCACCTTGCGCGTGGCCAGGCGCAGCACGCCCTGGCAGGCCGCGAGCAGCACGACAGCCCAGAGGCATTGGAAGCCCAGCGCGGCGACCAGGTCGGCCCCGGTGTGCTTGCCGAGCCAGATGTCGGCGGGCACCTGGACGTACGACGCCCACGGCAGGGCCCGCGCCAGCGTGCCGAGCCAGCCGGGGAACAGGACCAGTGGCAGCATCATGCCGCTGAAGAAGATCGCGAACGCGCCGCTCATCACCCGCACGCCTGACTGGTCGAGCAGCCAGAAGGCGGTGCTCGCCACGAGGAAGCGGACCGCGAAGCTCACCACCACCGCGAGCACCAGCGACACCGCGAAGGCGAGCGTGGCCAGCGGCGAGGAGGGGAGGGAGATGCCGAAGACGACGAGGCCGATGAGCGTCGGCCCGAGCCCCCGGGTGAGGAGGTGGTACGCGGCGCGGCCGAGGTCGCTGGCGAGGTACCACCCGACGATCCCGACCGGACGGTAGAGGTCGATCGCCACGTCTCCGGTCCGGATCCGCTCGGCCAGGTCGTCGGTCGAACCGCCGCCCCAGAGGGCGATCGTCATCAGGAGCGCCTGGCCCAGCCAGACGTAGGTCACCGCGTCCTGCTGGTCGTAGCCGCCCGCGGTGGGGTTGGCCTGCCACAGGGCGATGTAGGCGAAGGAGTAGATGACGCCGAAGACCGAGTTGGTGAAGATCCCGGCGAGCGTGGCGGCCCGGTAGGTGGAGAAGCGACGGAACGTGCGGGTCGCGACGGCGACGTGCAGCACCCCGGTTCCCCTCCCACGAGATCGACTCCCGGCCCACCCACGTGGGGACCGGGGATCGTCTCACACCGGTGGGGTGCGGCGCACCCGGTCTCTCGGCTCAGCCGTTGCGGACCAGGTTGACCACGCCGATGGTGCGCCCCTGCGCGTCGCGCGTGATGGCGACCCCGGCGCGCCGGGCGCGGGGGCTCAGCAGGATCGCGCGGTGACCGGGGGAGTCGAGCCAGAGCTGCACCATGGTGTCAGGGCTGAGGTCGGCGCCCCGCACCAGCGTCTCGCCGGCCCAGGAGTTGTCGCACCGGCGGATGACCTCGCGCTGGTCGCGGTGCTCGAGCACGCCGGTGCGCGCGATCCGCGCACCCCACTTCTCGGCCAGCCGGTCGGTGCAGCCGTCGAAGGTCTTGATCCTGGGCAGGCCGCGCGCGGCGCGGGCCTCGTTGATCCGGACCATGAGGGCGGTCTCCAGGGCGTCGCTGCCCGGGTCGTTCGCGGTGGTCGCGGGGACGGTGCGGGGGACCGACCAGGTCCGGGCCTCGGCGGCGACCGGCAGGCCGCACGCGAGCGCAGTCGCGACACCCAGGGCGGCGATGCGCAGGAAACGGCGAGGCTGTGGCACGGGGGTCGTCCTCCGGAGGCGGATCCGCGACGGCTGAACGGATCTTGAGGAAATCTTTGGACTTTCAAGGTTGACCCTAGGCGCGACGCGTGCCTGGTGTCGACCCTGACGGGTGTTCCCGGACGACATGCGGCGTGTTTCATCAGATTTCGGAGAAGTGCCCCGCAATCCGTCCGGTACAGATGAAAACGCCTTGACGGTTTCTTCATGACCAGAACGCACAAAAGGAGGCCCGTGGTCTGGACCTGTCCGTCCGGATCACGGGCCTCCTGAGGCCTGTGTGACTGGTGTGGCTGTGGTGACTCGCTCCCGCGAGCGGGTCAGTGCTGGTAGGTGCCGTGGATGATCGCGCGCCCCAGCGTGGCGAAGGCCAGGTTGAAGGACACGACGGCGCACGAGGCGTCCGCGTCCACGCCGAGCGACTCCTTGTCCACCGCGTGCACCACGAAGTAGTAGCGGTGCGGCTGGTCGCCCGGCGGCGGCGCCGCACCCATGAACCCGGCCTCGCCGCCGTCGTTGCGGACGTGGAAGGCCTTGCCCGGCAGCTCGCCGGCGGCCGCTCCGGCCGCGAGGGACGTGACATCGGCGGGGATGTCGACCAGGCACCAGTGCCAGAAGCCGCTCGGGGTCGGCGCGTCGGGGTCGAAGCAGGTCACGACGTAGGACTTGGTCCCCTCGGGCGCACCCGACCAGCTCAGCTGGGGCGAGGTGTTGCCCTTGTCGGCCACCTGGTCGTCCTTGAGGGGGGCGCCGTCCGTGACGTCGTCACTGGTGACGGAGAAGGACGCGGTGGGCGGGAGGAGGTCATAGGGATCGGGTGCCATGGGTCGCTCGATGCTCATTCCTCGAACCTAGCCAGTGACCATCCCGCGCTCCAGAGACAATGGGGCAATGCCCGACGACAGGCCCGCCGAGGTCCGCCCCTACCTCGCCGGCCTCGTCCTGACCGGCCGGAAGGTGGTCGTCGTGGGCGGCGGCCACGTGGCCCAGCGACGCGTCCCCTCCTTCCTGGCGACCGGCGCGCTGGTCACCGTGGTGAGTCCCGAGGTGACCCCGGCCCTGGAAGGGCTCGCCGGCGAGCTGACGCTGGTGCTGCGCGACTTCGTCGAGACCGACGTGGACGGCGCGTGGTACGTCGTCGCCGCCACCGACGATCCCGAGGTCAACGCCCGGGTGGTGGCCGCCGCGGAGGCGCGCCACACGTTCTGCGTGCGCGCCGACGACGCCCTGGGCGGGAGCGCCTGGACCCCGGCCGTGGGCCACCACGGCAGCGTCACGGTCGGCGTGCTCGGCAACCGGGAGCCGCGCAGGTCCGCGGCGCTCCGCGACGACATCGTCACCGCGCTCCGCGACGGCCACGTCACGGCTCGCGACGCCCACGACCGCACCCCGGGGGTGGTGCTCGTCGGCGGCGGACCGGGGGAGCCGGAGCTGGCGACGGTCGCGGCCCGGCACGCGCTGGCGTCCGCCGACGTGGTCGTGGCCGACCGGCTCGCGCCCCGCGAGCTGCTCGACGAGCTCGGCCCTCATGTGGAGCTCGTCGACGTGGCAAAGCTCCCGCGTGGACGTTCGGCCACCCAGGAGGCCATCAACCAGGTGATCGTCGACCGCGCCCGCGCCGGCAAGCGCGTGGTGCGGTTCAAGGGCGGTGACAGCTTCGTCTTCGGCCGCGGGTTCGAGGAGGTGCTGGCCTGCGCCGCCGCCGACGTGCCCGTCACCGTCGTGCCCGGGCTCACCTCCGCCATCGCGGTCCCCGCGCGCGTGGGCATCCCGGTCACCCATCGCGGAGTCGCGCACGAGTTCACCGTCGTGTCCGGGCACCTGCCGCCCGGACACCCCGACTCGCTCGTCGCCTGGGACGCCCTCGCCCGGCTGCGCGGCACCCTGGTCCTGCTGATGGCGGTCGACAACGCGCCCGCCATCGCGGACGCGCTGGTCTCGGGCGGTCGTGACCCCGAGACCCCCGTGGCCGTGATCGTCGACGGGACCATGCCGACCGAGCGCACGGTGCTCAGCACGCTCGAGGCGCTGGCCGACGACCTGGCTGCCCACCGCGTCGAGCCGCCGGCCATCATCGTGGTGGGCGAGGTCGTCGCCGTGGCGCGTCCGGCACACTACGGGCGTGGCTGACCCGGACCCGACCATCGAGATCATCGAGCTGGACGACCCCGGCGACCCCCGGCTCGCCGACTACCGCGACCTGCGCGACGTGGGGCTGCGCAAGCACCTCGAGGCCGAGCACGGCCTGTTCCTCGCCGAGGGCGAGAAGGTCGTGCGCCGCGCCGTCGAGGCGGGCTACGAGGCGCGCTCCTTCCTGATGGCGCCCCGTTGGCTGGACGGCCTGGCCGACGTGCTGGCCGGCGGCGACGCGCCCGTCTACGTCCTGTCCGAGGCGATGATCGAGCAGGTCACCGGCTTCCACGTGCACCGCGGTGCGCTGGCCTCCCTGCGCCGGCGCCCGCTGCCGTCCGTCGACGAGGTGCTGGAGGGTGCCCGCTCGGTCCTGGTGCTGGAGGACCTCGTGGACCACACCAACGTCGGCGCCGTCTTCCGCAGCGGGACGGCGCTCGGGTTCGACGCCGTCCTGCTGGCGCCGCGGTGCGCCGACCCGCTCTACCGCCGCTCGATCAAGGTCGGCATGGGCGCCGTCTTCTCGACGCCGTGGACCCGGCTGCCCGACTGGTACGACGCGCTGCCGGCGCTCTCGCGGCGTGGCTTCACCACCGTGGCCCTGACCCTCGGCCCCGACTCGGTGCCGATCGAGGAGGCGGTGGCCGGGGTGGACCGGCTCGCCCTCGTGCTCGGCTCGGAGGGGCACGGGCTGTCCGCACGCTGGGAGGCGTCCGCCGACCGGCGCGCGATCATCCCGATGGCGGCCGGGATCGACTCCCTCAACGTGGCGGCCGCCAGCGCGGTGGCCTGCTACGCCGCCGCCCGCCGCTGACGCCGGGCGTCGGGGCTCAGGCGGGGCGGCGCCGCAGCCGGCGGACCACCAGCACCACCACGGCCACCGCCAGGAGCGCGTAGACGAGGTTGCTGACCGGCCCGACGTAGGACTCGACGACGTGCCACTGCGCGCCGAGCTGGTGGCCGGCGAGGATCAGCGCCGAGTTCCAGACCAGGCTGCCGGCGACGGTGAACACGCAGAAGCGCAGCAACGGCATCCGGTCGATGCCGGCGGGGATCGAGATCAGGCTGCGCACGCCCGGCACCAGCCGGCCGACGAAGACCGCGGTGCGGCCGTGGCGGCCGAACCACGCCACCGCGCGGCGCACGTCGCGCCCGTGCATCAGCGGGATCCGGTCGGCGAGCGCGCAGACCCGCTCCAGGCCCCAGGCGGCGCCGAGCCAGTAGAGGACCAGCGCCCCGAGCAGCGACCCCGCCGTCGCCCACGCGATCGCCGGCACCAGCCCGTAGTGGCCCTCGCTGGCCGTGTAGCCGGCCAGCGGCAGCACCAGCTCGCTCGGGACGGGCGGGAAGACGGTCTCGAGCGCCGTGGCGACGCCCACGCCGGGGGAGCCCAGCGTGCGCATGACGAGGACCACCCAGTCGAGCACTGCGTCCATGACCTGCCGCCGTCAGCCGCGCTGGCGCAACGCTTCATGGAGCACGATGGAGCCGGCCACGGCCGCGTTGAGCGACGAGGCCGTGCCGACCATCGAGATGGCGGCGACGTCGTCGCAGGCGTCGCGCCAGCCCGAGGACAGGCCGTGGGTCTCGTTGCCCACCACGATGACGACCCGCCCGCGGAGGTCGACGTCGGCCAGCGCGCTGCCGTGCTCGTCGGTGCCGATGATGCGGTAGCCGTGGGCGTGGGCATGCTCCACGACCGGGCCGGGGCCGGGCACGCGCAGCACGGTGAGCGCGAAGAGCGACCCGGTGCTCGCCCGCACCGACTGCGGGTCGTAGGGGTCGGCGGCGTGGCCGGTGACCACGAGGGCGGAGGCGCCGAACGCGTCGGCGGAGCGGGCGAGGGTGCCGATGTTGCCCGGACTGGTCGGGCGGTCGAACACGACGACCGGGCCGTGCGGGCGGGTCGAGTCCTCGAGCCGGGCGACGCCGTCCTCGGGCATCTCGACGACCGCCACGAGCTCGGCGCCGTCCTCGCGGCCGCTGAGCCGGGCGTGCAGGGCGGGGGAGAGGAGCACGCGCTCGGCCGACGTGGAGGCCCACAGCTCGTCGGACCAGGTCGAGCCCGCCGCGTCGTCGGCGCGCAGCAGGGCTCGCACGGTCCACCCCTCCTCGACGGCGCGGGTGAGGGGTCGCACGCCCTGCACGAGGAACTCGCGGTTGCGGTGGCGCTTGGTGCGGTTGGTCAGCAGCGCCTCCCACTGCTGGAAGCGCGCGTTCTCCCGGGTGATGCGCAGGTCAGCCATGGCGCTGTCCCGTCGGGCTCACTCCGCCGGCCAGGCCGGCGGGAAGTCGTCGGCCGCGGCGTCGTGCTTCTTCGCGAGCCGCTTGCGCGACTTGGCCGAGAGCCGGTCGCCGAAGACGGTGCCGACGGTGTGGTCGGTCTCGTGCTGCAGGCAGCGCGCGAGCAGGCCGTCGCCCTCGTACGTGACCGGCTCGCCGTCGAGGCCGAAGCCGTCGACGCGTGCCCAGTCGGGGCGCGGGCAGGGCTCGAAGGACCCGGGGAACGAGAGGCAGCCCTCGTCGTCGTCGTCGAGGCGGCGGTCCTTGCCCTCGGGGAGGGTGAGCACCGGGTTGCAGACCACGCCGACGGTGCGCACGCCCTCGTCGTCTGGGCAGTCGAAGACGAACATCGCCACGTCCTCGCCGATCTGGCAGGCCGCCAGCCCGACGCCCTCGGCGGCGTACATCGTGGCGACCATGTCGGCGGCCAGCGCGGTGAGCGCGTCGTCGTAGGAGGTGACCTCGGCCTGGGGCCGGTGCATGACCGGGGTGCCCCAGCGGGTGATCGGCCGCACGGTCCCGCCCGTCGGAAGCGGTCCGTGGGGCGCCCGGACGGAGGGGTCGGGATCGGCGCGTACGTCGGTCGGCTGCTCGTCGGGCATGCGTGGATCCTAGCCAGCGGCCGGGAGGGCCCCCGCAGGGCGGGCGGGCGCTGGTGCGAGATGTAACTGCCAGTTACATTGACGCCATGGTCCTTCCCCGCATCCTCCGGCCGGGCGGCCGGCACGGGTTGTCGTCCCGCGAGACCCGCGACGCGATCGGGGTCGCCGTCGCGGCCGTCAACCGGCTGGCGCAGAGCGACCTCGTCGACCGCGTGGGCCTGCGCAGGCAGGCGGAGCAGGCGGTGTACGCCACCACCCGCAACGGCTTCCGCGTGGCGACCGCCGCCGGGCGCACGTTCGCCCGGGCCGGGCGCCGGAGCCCCGGCGCGAGGCCGGCGAGCGCGGCGTCGAGCGGGCTCTTCGACCTGACGCCGACCGACGACGAGGAGATGCTGGTCGGGGTCGTCCGCGAGCTCGCCGACGAGGTGCTGCGTCCCGCCGCCCCCGCGGCCGACGAGGCGTGCGCGCCGCCCGCCGAGGTGCTCGCCGCCGTCGAGGAGCTCGGCCTGCCCGGCCTCGGCGTCCCCGACGCGCTCGGCGGGATCATGGAGGAGCGCTCGGCCACCGCGGGCGTCCTGGTCGCGGAGGCGCTCGCCCACGGCGACATGGGTCTCGCCGTCGCCACGCTCGCCCCGGGAGCCGTCGCCACCGCGATCGCGCTGTGGGGCACCGAGGCCCAGCAGCAGACCTACCTCCCCGCCTTCACCGGCGGCGCTGGCGGGCGAGGGGTCCCCGCCGCGGCGCTGACCATCGCCGAGCCCGCCGCGCTCTTCGACCCGTTCCGGCTGGCCACCACGGCGCTGCGCGACGGCGACGGGTTCGTCCTCGACGGGGTGAAGTCGGCTGTCGTGCGGGGGGCCGAGGCCGAGCTGTTCGTCGTCGCGGCGATGCTCGACGACACGCCCGCGCTCTTCCTCGTCGAGTCCGGCGCCGACGGCCTCGAGGTGGAGGCCGACCCCTCGATGGGGGTGCGGGCGGCCGCCCTGTCGCGCCTGCACCTGTCCCGCGTCCGCGTCGGCGCCGACGCGTTGCTCGGCGACGCCGCCGGCGAGGCGTACGCCGAGTGCGTGCGGCTCTCGCGGCTGGCGTGGTGCGCGCTCGCCGTCGGCACCGGCCAGGCCGTGCTCGAGCACGTCACCGACTACGTCAACCAGCGCGAGGCCTTCGGCGAGCCGATCAGCCACCGGCAGTCCGTGGCCTTCATGGTCGCCGACATGGCCATCGAGGTGCAGGCGATGCGGCTGCTCACCTGGAAGGCCGCCTCCCGCGCCAGCCGCGGCCAGGAGCTCGCCCGCGAGGTCGGCCTGGCCCGCCAGCTGTGCGCCGAGAAGGGCATGCGGATCGGCCTCGACGGCGTCCAGCTGCTCGGCGGTCACGGCTTCGTCAAGGAGCACCCGGTCGAGCGGTGGTATCGCGACCTGCGGGCCGTCGGCGTGATGGAAGGCGCGGTGCTGGTCTGATGATCAACCTCGAGACGCCCCGCAAGCACGCCACGCTCGTCGACCAGGCCCACCAGCTGGCGATGAACATGCTGCGCCCGATCTCGCGCAGGTACGACCGCGCCGAGCACACCTATCCCAAGGAGCTCGACATGCTCGCCGCGCTGATCGACGGCGTGTCCGAGACGGGGGCCACCAGCGGCGCCGGCGCGGGCGGCGTACGCCGCGACGCCGCAGGCACCGGGGACGAGAGCGGCACCATCCGCAACGGCGCCCACCTCGCCTCCGTCCTGTCGGTCGCCGAGATGTGCTGGGGCGACACCGCGCTGCTGCTCTCGATGCCGCGCCAGGGCCTGGGCAACTCGGCGATCGCCTCGGTCGCCACCGAGGAGCAGCTCGAGCGCTACCGCGGCACCTGGGCGGCGATGGCGATCACCGAGCCGGGCACCGGCTCGGACTCGGCCAACATCACCACGACCGCGGTGCGCGACGGCGACGACTACGTCATCAACGGCGAGAAGATCTACGTCACCTCCGGCGAGCGGGCCGACTCGGTCGTCGTCTGGGCGACCCTCGACAAGGAGCTCGGCCGCGCCGCGATCAAGTCCTTCCTGGTCCGCAAGGACAACCCCGGGCTCAGGGTCGAGCGGCTCGAGCACAAGCTCGGCATCCGGGCCTCCGACACCGCGGCCCTCACCTTCACCGACTGCCGGGTGCCGGCCGCGGACCTGCTCGGCTCGCCCGAGATCGACGCGCGGTCAGGCTTCGCCGGCGCGATGGCGACCTTCGACAACACCAGGCCGCTGGTCGCCGCGATGGCGGTCGGGTGCGCCCGTGCCTCGCTCGACCTCACCCGCGACCTGCTCGAGCAGGCCGGCGTGGTGGTCGACTACGACCGCCCGGGCCAGTCGCAGTCGGCCGCGGCGGCGACGTTCCTGCGGCTGGAGGCCGACTGGGAGGGGGCGAGGCTGCTGATGATGCAGGCGGCGTGGATGGCCGACAACGCGATGCCCAACTCGCTCGAGGCGTCGATGGCGAAGGCGAAGGCCGGCCGGGTCGGCTCCGACGTGACGCTGTCGTGCGTGCAGCTGTGCGGGACGCTCGGCTACAGCGAGGCCGAGCTGCTGGAGAAGTGGGCGCGCGACTCCAAGATCCTCGACATCTTCGAGGGCACCCAGCAGATCCAGCAGCTCATCTTGGCGCGCCGGGTGCTGGGGCTCACGAGCGCCGAGCTGCGCTGAGCGCACGAAGAGCCCCCTCCCGGCGGACCGGGAGGGGGCTCGGGCTGTGGTCAGGCGACGGACGTGAAGGGGTCGTGCTCGGAGAGGATCTTGTCGATGCGGGCCTGGTCGATGCGCGAGACGACGTAGCTGTCCTCCTGCGCGTCGCGCACGCACTTGGCGAGGGTGAAGCTCGACGTGGTGAGGAACATCGTCCCGAGGCCGAGGAAGGCCCGGATCCACCCGTCGACCGGGAGGTAGAAGATCGCGAAGATCATGGTCAGCAGGGCGACGGCGAAGGAGATGCCGGCCTGCAGGAAGAAGGCGTTGGTGTTCTTGGTGGGAGTCGAGGTGGCCATGGCTCAACCGTCGTCGCCGGCGGGCGTGGCCGGACCCGCCGACCTACCCGTTCCGGGCTGAGTACCGGCGCTCAGCCGCCCCGAGTACGTTCGGCGCATGCCTGACCAGCCGGCCCACATGTCGCCCGAGGAGTTCCGTCGCCACGGCCACGCCGCCATCGACTGGATCGCCGACTACTGGGCCTCGCTCGACGACCTCCCGGTCCGCTCGCAGGTGGCGCCCGGCGACGTACGCCGCCTGCTGCCCGCCTCGGCGCCCGAGCACGCCGAGCCGTTCGACTCCGTCCTGGCCGACCTCGACCGCGTCGTGGTGCCCGGCCTGACGCACTGGCAGCACCCACGGTTCTTCGCCTACTTCCCGGCCAACTCCTCGCCCGCCGCGATCCTCGGCGACCTGCTCTCCAGCGGCATCGGCGCGCAGGGGATGATCTGGGCCACCAGCCCGGCGGTCACGGAGGTCGAGCAGGTCGTGCTCGACTGGTTCGCCGAGGCGCTCGGGCTGCCGGAGGCGTTCCGCAGCGACGGACCCGGCGGCGGCGTCATCCAGGACACCGCGTCCACGGCCACCTTCACCGCGCTGCTGGCCGCGCTGCACCGCGCCAGCGGGGGAGACGTACGACGACACGGGCTCGGCGACGCCGGCTGGCGGGTCTACGGGTCCACGCAGGCGCACTCGTCGCTGGTGAAGGCCGCCATGATGGCGGGCCTGGGCGAGGACGCCGTCCGCACGGTCGAGGTGGACCCCACCACCCAGGCGATCGACGTCGACGCGCTCCGCGCCGCGATCTCCGAGGACGCAGATGCGGGACTGCGACCGGTGCTGGTGCACGTCGCCGCCGGCAGCACCTCCACCGGTGCCATGGACGACGTCGCGGCCGTGGTCGACGTCGCGCGCGACGGGGAGGTGTGGGTGCACGTCGACGCCGCGTGGGCGGGCGTGGCGGCGGTGTGCCCGGAGCACCGGGCCCACCTGGCCGGCGTCGAGGGGGCGGACTCCTTCGTCACCAACCCGCACAAGTGGCTGCTGACGACCTTCGACTGCAGCACCTTCTGGGTGCGTGACCGCGCCGCGCTGACCGGGGCGCTGTCGATCCTCCCGGAGTACCTCCGCAACGCTGCGACCGAGTCGGGCGAGGTCGTGGACTACCGCGACTGGCACCCGCAGCTCGGACGGCGGTTCCGCGCCCTCAAGCTCTGGACGGTCCTGCGCACCTACGGCCTGGACGGGCTGCGGGCGCACGTCCGCAGCGGGGTCGCGCTGGCGCAGCACGTCGCCGACCTCGTCGCGGCCGACGACCGGTTCGAGATGGTGACCGAGCCGTCCCTGTCGCTGGTGGTCTTCCGCCTCCGGGCGGGCGACGAGCAGACGATGGCGGCGATGGAGGCGGTCAACGCCTCCGGCGAGGCCTACCTGTCGCACACGACCGTCGAGGGCAGGGCGGCGATCCGGCTCGCGGTCGGGAGCTGGCGCACCACGCCCGCCGACGTCGACCGCACCTGGCGAACGCTCCAGGACGCCGCGACCGCGCACGGCTGATCGGCGCCGGACAGGCCGGGCCCGGCCGCGTAGAGTCACCCCACGTGCAGTTCCTCGACGGCGCCACGCCCCCCCACGACCTGACCTACGACGACGTCTTCATGGTCCCCCGATCGTCGTCCGTCGCGAGCCGCTACGACGTCGACCTCTCGACCACCGACGGCACCGGCGCGACGATCCCGATCGTCGTCGCCAACATGACCGCCATCGCGGGCAAGCGGATGGCCGAGACGGTCGCGCGCCGGGGCGGCCTCACGGTGATCCCGCAGGACATCCCGATCCCCGTGGTGGCCGACGTCGTGGCGTGGGTCAAGCAGCGCCACCGCGTCTTCGACACCCCCATCGAGCTCCGGCCCGACCAGACCGTCGCCGAGGCGCTGTCCCTGATCCCCAAGCGGGCGCACCGGGCGGCGGTCGTGGTCCAGGACGGCCGACCGGTGGGGGTGGTCTCGGAGGCCGACTGCGCCGAGGTCGACCGGTTCGCCCAGGTCGCCACGGTCATGAACCGATCGGTCGTCACCGTCGCGGACGACACCGACCCCCGCGAGGTCTACGACGCCATCGAGCGCGCCAACGCCCCGCTCGCGGTCGCCGTGTCCGGCGAGGGCGCCCTGGTCGGCGTGCTGACCCGCCTCGGCGCGCTCCGGGCCACCCTCTACACGCCGGCCGTCGACGCGTCCGGGGGCCTGCGCATCGCCGCCGCCGTCGGCGTCAACGGCGACGTCGCCGACCGTGCGGCCCAGCTGCTCGCGGCCGGCGTGGACTGCCTCGTCGTCGACACCGCGCACGGTCACCAGGAGCGGATGCTCCAGGCCTTGCGGTCCGTACGCGCGCTGTCGCCGACCGTCCCGGTCGCCGCCGGCAACGTGGTGTCGGCCGAGGGGACCCGCGACCTCATCGAGGCGGGCGCCGACATCGTCAAGGTGGGCGTGGGGCCCGGCGCCATGTGCACGACGCGGATGATGACCGGGGTCGGCCGCCCGCAGTTCTCCGCGGTGCTGGAGTGCGCGGCCGCCGCCCGCCGGCTCGGCAAGCACGTGTGGGCCGACGGGGGTGTGCGGCACCCGCGCGACGTCGCCCTCGCCCTGGCCGCCGGGGCGTCGTCGGTGATGATCGGCTCGTGGTTCGCCGGCACCTACGAGTCGCCCGGCGACCTGATGGAGGACGCCGACGGCCGGCCGTTCAAGGTGTCGTTCGGGATGGCGTCGGCCCGCGCCGTGGCCAACCGCACGGCCGGCGAGTCGTCGTACGACCGGGCGCGCAAGGGGCTCTACGAGGAGGGCATCTCCTCCTCGCGGATGTACCTCCACCCGGACCGGCCCGGTGTGGAGGACCTGATCGACCAGATCTGCTCCGGGGTGCGGTCCTCCTGCACCTACGCCGGCGCGGCGGACCTCGCCCAGCTCCACGAGCGGGCGCTGGTGGGCGTGCAGTCCACGGCCGGCTTCCACGAGGGACGCCCGCTCGACAGGTCGTGGTGAGGGTGCGCGACCTCGACCACGTCTTCGTGATGACCTACGGCAGGTCCGGCTCGACGCTGCTGATGGGCATCCTCAACTCGATCCCCGGCTGGCTGCTGCGCGGCGAGAACCGCCACGCCATGCGGCACCTCTACGACTTCCACCGCAGCGGGCTGGCCGAGAGGGCCCGCGTCGACCCCGAGCGCGCGAGCCGTCCCACGCACCCGTGGTTCGGCATCGAGGCGTTCCCCGAGGACGCCTCCCTGCGGCACATCCGCGCCCTCGCCGAGGCGACGCTGCTGCGGCCGGAGCCCGACACGCGGGTGACGGGCTACAAGGAGATCCGCTGGTACGACGAGGACCTGCCCGACTACGTCGACTTCCTGCGCCACGTGTTCCCGGGCGCCCGGTTCGTGGTCAACACCCGCAACCTCGAGGACGTCGCGGCCAGCAACTACTGGACCCACAAGGACGACCCGCTGTCGCAGGTGAGCGCCATCGAGGCGAAGATCCTCGACGCGGCCGGGCGGCTCGGCGACGCGGCCTACCGCGTCCACTACGACGACTACGTCGCCGACCCCGAGGTGCTGCGCGGGCTCTTCGACTGGCTCGGCGAGCCCTGGGTCCAGGACGCGGTGGAGACGGTGCTCGCCACCCCGCACTCACGGCGTGGCAGGCACCGTGACTGAGCGCCACCTCGTCGTCGCGGCGACCGCCGCGGAGGCCACCCACGTGCCGCCGCACCTGCCGCTGGTCGTCACCGGCCTCGGCAAGACCGCGGCCGCGACCGCGACCGCCCGCGCGCTCGCGGCGTACGACGACCTGAGCGGCCTCACCGTCGTCAACGTCGGCACCGCCGGGGCGCTGCGCCCCGGGCTCACCGGCGTGTTCGAGCCCGGCGTCGTGCTCAACCACGACCTCAGCGCCGACCTGGTGCGCGCGCTCGGCTACGACCCGCAGGAGTGCCTCGAGGTGGGCGACTCCGACGTCGTGCTCGCCACGGGCGACGTCTTCGTCACCGTGCCCGCGGTCCGCGACGCCCTCGCCCTGCGCGCGCACCTCGTCGACATGGAGGGCTACGCCGTGGCGTACGCCGCCCGCGAGGCCGGCGTGCCCGTGCGGCTGGTCAAGCACGTCTCCGACAGCGCCGACGAGTCCGCGCTCGACTGGCCGCGCATGGTCGAGGCGTCAGCGGTGGCGCTGGGGGAGTGGCTGCGCGCCAACGTCTGACGCGGCTGCGCGGTACGTGGTGTGCGGTGTTTGGGTCGGGCCGACAGGCGTCCTCAAGCGGTCGCGTCCCCGCTCAACCACCCGGATCCGGGTGTCTGAGCGGGGACGAGACTGTCTCAGTGGCGCTGCTCGGGTAGAGGAGGGGCAGCGGCTCGGCTGCTCGGCCACCAGCCCCGGGGCGTTTGAGCAGACCAGCCCTTACGGCCACCTGCTTCCGCCGAGACCGGTCCCACGCTGGTCCTCGTGCACCCAGGTCATCGCGACCTCGGCGACCTGGCCTCAGGTCCAGCCCGAGACTCCCGCGACCAGTTCGTCGTCCAGGTTCTGCCTTGGCGGTCAGCTCCACGGCCGGGGCGGCATCAGGCGTCGCGACGGCGTTGGACCGGTCCAGCTCGTCGTTTGAGTCGCTGGTCGAGGTCCGCATCCGCCTTGCCGGTCACGATCTGTGCGTCTCCCATGGCCGGAGCACATCGGCGCTCACGGGCACGCGCTTTCACCCGCCAAGGCGCGCCCATACCCGTCCCGGGTACTCGATCGCTGCAACGCTGCACTCATGATCCTCTCTGTGGGTGGCTGAGTGGGCCCTCGACGAGGACCGGCGCACGCTGCGCGTCGACGACACCCGCTCGGCCTCACCCACGCCGTCAGCCGGGCGTGGGCCCGTCGACGCCGAACCACGCGTCGACCGCGGCCTGCAGGCCGTCGCCGCCCTGCTCAGGCAGCACGCGGAAGAACTTCCACAGGTAACCGTAGGGATCCTCGAGCTCCACGTATCGCTCGCCCCACGGGGCAGACTCGGGACCGGAAGCGACGACGCACCCTGCGGCCGCGGCGATTCGGGCGGCCTCGTCCACGTCTGCCACCTCGATGCCGATGACCACGCCGAGTCCACGTGGGCCGGTCTTGGTGAGCCGCTCGCGCGCGCTGTCGGGGAACGGCATCCCGTCCAGTGCGTCGACGAGCAGCTGCAGGGGTCCGCGCCTGAGGATCACCATCAGGGCGCGACCGTCCGGGTCCGGGACCGTCCCGACCTGCACGAAGCCGAGCTGCTCGTACAACGCCGTGGCGGCCGGCACGTCGTCGACTCGTAGCGCAAGTCGCACGGGAGGCTCATCGCTCACGCAGCGACATTAGCGTCGTCGGTGTCTGCGGCCGTCAGGTCAGCGGCGGCTGGATCTTCCTCCGGACCTCCGTCTCGGTGACCCCAAGGGCGAGTTCACAAGCATGAGCGCGCCTCACGCTCGAAGGCTCCCAACAGGCTGGCGCCGAGACCGTTCCCACGCTGGTCCTCGTGCACCCAGATCATCCCGATCCCGGCGGCCCGGCCCAGGTCCAGCCCGAGACTCCCGCGACCAGCTCGCCGACCAGCTCGCCGTCCAGCTCAGCCTTGGCGGTGAGATCCACGGCTGGGGCCGAACCGCACGCTGATCACCGGCGGATCCGGACGTGCGGCCGTAGCGGCCAGCGCTGCACGGTGCCGGCGCTCAGCCGGAGACGACGACCAGGCGGAGACCGTCCCCGCCCTCGAAGCTGCCGATCAGTGCCGGGCCTGGCGGGGCGTCGCCGAGCCGACGCATGACGGTGAGCTTGAAGCCCGTGCCGGCGATGGTGGTGCGGTCGGACCCGTCCGTCGGGGACACGGGCTGCTCAGCGTCGTGCTGGGGGACGGTCGGCACGCGTTCGCCCCAGGCGGTCGCGGTGGGTTCGCGCTGGACCTCGGTGCCGTCGGCGCGCCTCAGCAGGAGGTCGGCCTGACGGCCGCCCGTGCGGATCGCGTGGAGCACGGTCGCGACGAAGACCGGGTCCGCGCAGGCGTCGTACAGGTAGCGGGTGCCGAGGACGGAGTGCTCCATGGTGCCCAGAAGGCTCGCCTCGGCGCCCGGCAACGGAGCGGCACGGTAGGTGACCGGGACGAACAGGGTCGACGCCGATCGCGACCCAAACAGGAAGCACTCCATCCCCACCTCGCCGGCCGGATCGTCCAACCGGAACGAGCCGACCGGCTCACGTTCGCTGGCGCCGTCCCACCACGACCTGGTGCGGAGCCAGGGACCGACGAGCTCGTCCTTGCGCGGTGAGATCGTCGCCTCGTGGAGCGTCGCCATGGGGCCACGGTAGCCGCCCGGGCCGATCCGGCGGGAGTGATCGGTTCCTCAGTCCTGCCCCGACGCGACACGAGTGGCCCGGCTCGGTGACCACCCCGCTGGAGGTGCACCCGCCCCGCCCGAGTGCCCAGTCTGGTCGGGTGAGCCGTGAGACGAGCGTTCCCGCCGACCAGCTGACCCCGGGCCAGGTCCGCCGGGCCGGGAGATGGGCGGTGGGCAACCGCGACGGCGAGCTCTTCGCGGTGTCACGCCGCTGCCGGCACCAGCTCGCCGACCTGGCCGAGGGGCACGTCGACGCCGACGGATGCCTCGTGTGCCCGTGGCACCAGTCGCGCTACGACGTGACGACCGGGGTGATGGTCGAGGGACCGCACGGCTTCCTCGGCCACCACGGACGCACGCCGCGCTACGCGCGGTTCGTGCGCGGCTACGCGAAGGTGCTCCGGTTGCGGGTCGCGCGAGCCGTACGGGCCGGCGCCGACGTCGTCGTCCGACCGGGCAGGACTGACCGGTAGAGGCACGCCGGGGCGCCACGGTCGGAACGCTCAGGGCTCCCGGCGGCTGCTGACCGGCCCGCGCCGCAGCGTCCGCAGGAGGCCGCCGGCCACCGTGCGCGGCCGCAGCACCGGCGTCCGGGACGAGCCGGCGTCCTGCATGCCCTCGAGGGTCTCGACCAGTACCGACACCGCGTCCGTCGTCGGGCTCCAGCCGAGCTCGGTCCGCGCGCGCGTCGAGTCGAGGAGCGGCACGGCGTAGCCCATGTCGATCCAGCCGGGATCCAGCGGCTGCAGCCGCGCGTGCCAGGTCGCCGAGACGGCGGCACGCACCGCACCGGAGGGGACGTGGACCAGGCGCGCGCCGAGGGCGTCGGCGACGTGCTGGGCGGTGATCGGAGGCGGCGCGGACAGGTTGAAGGCGCCGGGTGCGCGGGCGGCGAGCACCCGGGCGAACGCGTCGGCGACGTCGTCGGCGTGCACCATCGGGATGACGAGGCGCTCGTCGATCGGCAGCACCGGCACGTGGCGCAGCACCACGCTCGGCACCAGGGCGGGCAGGCCGTAGCGCAGCAACGCACTGCCGGCGCCGCCCTGCCCGATGATCCCGGGACGCATCCGGGTGACGACCACGCCCGGGAAGTCCGACTCGAGGCCGTCGAGGAGCCGCTCGGCCGCCGCCTTGTGGCGGCTGTACATCGAGGTGCGGACGCCGCCGGTCGGCCAGGTCTCGTCGACGGGAGCGTCGTCGCGCTTGGGTGAGTAGGCGCCCACCGACGACATGTGCACGAGGTGCGGCACCCCCGTCGCGACGACCGCCTCGATGACGCGGCGGGTGCCGCCGACCCCGAGCTCGCGCAGGTGGTCCTCCCGGTGGGAGGGCTGGAAGCCCCACGCCAGGTGCACCACCGCGTCCGCTCCCTCGCACGCGGCCCGGAGCGCGGCCGTGTCGGCGTCGTCGGTGAGGTCGACCGACACCCACTGCGCCGTCGGCGGGGCGTCGTCGCCCGGAGGGCGCCTCGCCAGCCCGACGAGCTCGTGCCCGCCGTCGTCGGCCAGCCGGCGCAGCAGCGCCGTGCCCACGTTGCCGCTCGCGCCGGTGATCACGATGCGCATGTCGCCTCCTCGTCGTGGCGGAGGGCTGGCACCCCGCTCCCGACGCCCGTACCCAGCAACCGCCGTGCGCACCGCGCCGGAGTCGCTCAGCGCGAGGTGTTGGCCGTACGCCCCTTGGTGACCCCGACGAACGCCTGGGTGACGTCGTCGTCGCGGTCGACCCGCCAGACCAGCGCGATGGTGCTGGACTCGAGGTCGGTCACGACGCGGGTGACGACGTCCTTGCGCTGGCGCAGGCGGGCCACCGACATCGGCACGATCACCACGCCCGTGCCGGCGGCGACCGTCTCGATCGCCTCCTGCTCGGTCATCGGCGGCCACTCCAGCTGGGGCGCCGTCGGCGTCCAGCCGCTCGGGTGGGGTCGGACGAGCTGTTCGTCGGCGAGGTCGGCGGTGGTGACCTCCTCGTCGGCGGCGGCGAGCACGTGGTCGCGCGAGGCGACCGCCACCTGCAGCTCGTCGTAGAGCCGCACGCAGTGCAGCCCGTCGCGGTCGACGGGGAGGCGCACGAGCGCCATGTCGAGGCTGCCGTCGCGGACGCCGTCGAGCTGCTCGGCCTCCGTCACCGGCACGAGCTCGAGCGGCTCGCGGCGGCGGTCGCGCCAGTGGCGGGCCCACTTGTCGGGGGTCGCGCCGGTGACGAAGCCGATGCGCAGCGGGTCGGTCATGCCCCCGAGCCTAGGCGTCAGGACCGCGGCGCCGCGTCCGCCCCGGACGTCGCGGCCCCGCCCTTGTCGACCTCGCCCTTCTCGACGGAGAGCACGAAGTCGTCGCCGTGCTCGGTGACGCCGGTGATGACGGCGGCCTCCACGGCCTCGCGGGCGTACTTGCGCCGCACGACCAGCGGGTCCTGGCCGAGGTCCTTCACCAGTGCGACCGCCAGGCCGACCATGATCAGCACGAACGGCAGCGCCGCGATCACCGTGATGGTCTGCAGCCCGCTGAGGGCGTCGGCCCCGCCGACGAGCAGCATCACCGCCGCCACGGCACCGGTCGCCACTCCCCAGAAGACGACGGTCGGGCGGCTGGGGTGGATGGTGCCGCGCTCGGACAGCGAGCCCATCACGATCGAGGCGGCGTCGGCGCCGGAGACGAAGAAGATGCCGACCAGGACCATGACGACGATGCTGGACACCGTCGCGAGGGGGTAGGCCTCGAGCGTGCTGAAGAGCTGGTTCTCCAGGCCTCCCGCACCTGCGATGTCGGTGCCGTTCTCCTGCAGGTCGATCGCCGCGCCGCCGAAGATGCAGAACCAGACCACGCTGATCATGCTCGGCACGAGCAGCACGCCGGTGACGAACTGGCGGATGGTGCGACCGCGGGAGATGCGCGCGATGAACATGCCGACGAACGGCGTCCACGACAGCCACCAGGCCCAGTAGAAGACCGTCCAGGTCGACAGCCAGGCGCTGGTCTCGGCGCCCTCGGCTGCCGTGCGGGCGGCCATCATCGGCAGGTCGGCGACGTAGCTGCCGATCGAGGTGGGCACCAGGTTGAGGATGAAGACGGTCGGGCCGACCACGAAGACGAACAGGGCGAGCGCGACCGCGAGCACCATGTTGATGTTGGACAGCCACTGGATGCCCTTGGCCACCCCGGAGACGGCGGAGAGCACGAAGGCCGCTGTGAGGACGGCGATGATGCCGACGAGGGCGGCGTTGCCGGTGTCGCCGAGGCCCGCGACGATCTGGAGGCCCGACTCGATCTGGAGGGCGCCCAGGCCCAGGGAGGTCGCCGAGCCGAAGAGCGTCGCGAAGATCGCGAACATGTCGATCGCCTTGCCGCCGAGCCCGTGCGCGTGGCGGCCGAGGAGCGGCTCGAAGGCCGAGCTGATCAGCTGCAGGCGGCCCTTGCGGTAGACGCCGTACGCCACCGAGAGGCCCACGACCGCGTAGATCGCCCACGGGTGGAGCGTCCAGTGGAACATCGTCGTGGCCATCGCGTTCTGCGCGGCCTCGGCCTCGCCGGCGGCGCCGGTGCCGGGCGGGGGAGTGACGAAGTGGGTGAGCGGCTCGCTGACGCCGTAGAACATCAGGCCGATGCCCATGCCGGCGCTGAACATCATCGCCACCCAGGAGATGGTGCGGAACTCCGGCTGCTCGTCGTCGCGGCCGAGCGGGATGTTGCCGAACTTGCCGAGCGCCAGCCAGATGACGAAGACGACGAAGGCGCTGGAGGTGAGCACGAACAGCCAGCCGGTGTTCTCCATCGTCCAGGCCAGGCCGGTGCCCGAGGCGTCGGCGAGGCTGTCGGTGTTGATGAAGCCCCAGGCGAGGAACGCCAGGCTGACGACGGCGGTGACCCCGAAGACGAGCTTGTCCAGGCCGCGCTCGTGCGCCGCGGTGGGCTCGATGGCTGCGTCGAGGGCGGGGTGCGGCTCGTCGACGGCGTCAGGTGTGGGCAGGTCGCGTGGATGCTCGATACCAGTGGCCATCGGGAGACCAGATCAACAAACGGCCCCGGCGCGCAACCCGCACGCCGTCCGCGTCCCCCGGAGTGAGACGAGGACCACAGGGGTGAGCCCCGGCAGCGGCGCCCGTGGCACGGTGGCGAGACGGACGAACCGACCAGAGGAAGGTGAGCGGCATGAGGCAGTCGCAGACGTTCGACCCGTCCCTGCACGCGGCCGGAGGACCGGCGGCGGAGGGACAGTGCTCCTACCACCGCGGCGAGCAGTCAGGGGACCAGACCGACCAGGCCTGCGCCGGCGAGGCCGTCGTCTCCTTCGAGGACGGCGCCGGCGGGTGGGAGTCCGGGTGCCGGACGGCCCTGGAGGACCTCGTCGAGCGGGGTGAGATCGAGCCGCTCGGCCAGGGGGCGTGAGACCGAAGCCGGCTCAGGCGCCGTTGGACGCCTCGTGCCAGTCCCAGTGGGCGCGGCGGTAGACGTCCGTCGCGGCCACCACGGCGCCACAGACCCGGCACACCGGCTGCGGGCCAGCGTCGGTGTCGAACATGTCCGTGACGTCCGGATCGGTGATGTCGTCCCGCTCGCTCATGCCCTCACGATAGGTCCGAGCCCTCGGGCGGGCCACCCGTCGGCGCCGCGCCCGCGGACTTGCCCGCCTCGGCGTAGGAGCGCGCGACGCTCACGGTGAGCGGGAAGTCCACGGCGAGGTCGCGGAAGAGCAGCCGGCCCGCGGCCTCCGCCGCCGCCCTGACCTCCCCGCCGACCGCGTCGGCGAGCGCGGCCGGCGTGTGCACGACCACCTCGTCGTGGAGGAAGAACACGAGGTGGGGTCGGTCGGTGAGGACGCCGTCGCCGAGTCGCCAGAGCCGGTTGCGCAGGTCGGCGACCCAGCACAGCGCCCACTCCGCGCCCGTGCCCTGCACCACGAAGTTGCGGGTGAACCTGCCGAACGCGCGGCGTTGCCGGTCGAGCGCGTCGAGGTCGGGCGGTGGCGCGTCGGGCGACTCGTCCCACGCCCCGCCCAGCGACGGGCTGCCCCGCCCGAGCAGCGTGCGCACCACCTGGCCGCGCTCGCCCGCCCGCGCGGCCTCCTCCACCAGCCCGAACGCCTGCGGGTAGCGGCGGGTCAGGCCCGCGACCATCCGGCCGCTCTCACCGCTGGTGGCGCCGTACATCGCCCCGAGCAGGCCGAGCTTGGCGTCCTGGCGGCTCGCGACCGCGCCGGCGTCGACCATCCCCTGGTAGAGGTCGGCGCCGCGCGCCGCCCCGGCCAGCCCACGGTCGCCGCTCATCCCCGCGAGCACCCTCGGCTCGAGCTGGGCGACGTCGGCGACGACGAGGGTCCACCCGTCGTCGGCGACGACGGCCGAGCGCACCTGCGCGGGGATCGACAGCGCACCGCCACCGTTGGACGACCACCGCCCCGTGGCCGAGCCGGCCGGCTGGTAGACGGGACGGAAGCGACCATCGCGCACCCACTCGTCGATCCAGGCCCAGCCGTTGGTCTGGAAGAGGTGGGCGAGCGACTTGTAGCGCAGCAGCGGCTCGACGACCGGGTGGTCGACCGCCCGCAGGGTCGAGGCGCGGATGTCGCCGACGTCGATGCCGGCGCGGCGCAGCGCGGCGAGCAGGTCGGGGTGGGAGTCGGGGTTGAGGGCGGGTGCGTCGAGCAGGCGGCGTACGTCGTCGGCGCACTGCTCGAGCAGGCGCGGGCGGGCGCCGCGGACCGAGCGGGGACCGAGCCGTTCGGCCAGCAGGGCCTCGTGGAGGTCGACGCGCCACGGGACCCCCGCGTGCGTCATCTCGGCCGCGGCCAGCGCACCGGCCGACTCCGCGGCGACGAGGAGCGCGAGCCTCGGCTGCTCCGGCGAGGAGGCGATCGCGGCGAGCTGGCGATCGTCCTCGAGGTCGGCGCGCAGGTGGTCGACCGCGTCGTCCCCGCCGAACAGGACGGGATCGCCGACCTGCCCCCCGGACCCGGGCCGCAGCACGTGCCACAGGTCGGCCTGGTCACCGCGCAGGAGGGAGGGGTCGACGGCCGGTGCCCGGGACAGCAGGCGGCGACAGAGCCGGAGGTCGTGGCAGCGCGTGACCCGCACCCCGGCCGCCAGCAGCGGGGGATACCAGCGGGCGGTGTCGTCCCACACCCACCGCGGGGCGTCCGGCCCGTGCTCCCGCTCGCGGACGTACGCCGCCAGCGCGCTGACGGGCAGCTCGCGGGGGGCGCCGCCGTCGGTGACCAGCACGCGCTCGCCCGGGAGGCGGGAGAGCCGGACGCGCGTCATGGGGGACAGCCTCCCCGATGCCACCGACGCCGGGCGCGGCGGTGCGCCGCTCAGGTGCAACCCGGATGATGGGCCGGGTGCTGCACCGACACCCGTTCCTCGGCCTGCTGACCCTGCTCTACCTGGGATTCGTCGGGCTGGTCACGCTGACCCCGGGAGAGGCCCAGCCCGACTACGCCAACCTGGCCGGTCGCGTCCTGGCCCGGCTCGAGCGCTACCCCGACCTCGACCCGGTCACCAGCCGGCTCAGCGTCGAGCGGGTCGAGTTCCTCGCCAACATCGGGCTCTTCGTGCCGCTGGGGATGTTCCTGCTGCTGCTCGTCGGGACGCGACTGTGGCTGGTGTCGCTCGCCGCCGGCATCGTGCTGACCGCGATGATCGAGAGCGTCCAGCGCGAGATCCCGGGCCGGGTGTCGGACCCGCGCGACGTCGCCGCCAACACGATCGGCATGTTCATCGGCATCGTGCTGGCCATCGTGCTCACCCTGCCCGGCACCCTGCGGCGCCGCCGAGCGGCGGGCCGACCCCGGACGTGAGAGGGACCCGGCGCCGGGTGGGGCGCCGGGTCCGTGCGTGGGGGGTGGGGACTGGTGTCAGCGGAGGACGGGGAACCTGCGGACCAGGCTGGTGTTGCTCCACCAGCGGCCCAGGCCCCAGGTGGCGCCGGCCGCGCCGAGGGCGAGGACGACCATCACGATGACGCCGATGAGGTGGTCGTCGACGATCGGGTTGTTCTCCAGGGGCAGCGAGGCGGCGTACATGAAGGCGTACATCAGGGCGCCGGCGGCGGTGCCGATGCGCATTGCGACCCCGAGCAGCAGGCTCACCCCGATGCCGAGCAGGCCGGCCATGAAGAGCCAGTCGACCCAGGCGTGTCCGGCCAGGGAGGTGAAGAAGCCGTGGAAGGGGTTGTCGGCGGGCACGGCGAAGGAGAGGAATCCCTCGGTGGGGCTGGCGCCGTTGATCCAGGCTGCGGGACCGAAGCGGTCGAGGTTGCCTGCCTGGTCGTAGCCGGTGTGGAAGCCCAGGGCGAAGGTCTTGTCCAGGAACGCCCACAGGAACGTCACTCCGAAGGCGATCCGCAAGACGGCGAGGGCGCGGGACAGGCCCGGGCGGGCGACCTCCTCGGTCTCGGAGGTGGTGACGCCCTCGGTGCTGATGTGGTGCTGGCGGTGGATGACGCTCATCGTCATCTCCTCCTCGGTTCCAGGTGCCGGATGTCTTCCGGTACCTCTACTGTCCGCCGACCGGTGGGGTCGCGTTGAGAGGAGGACGTCCGTGATGCGGCGGGACCAAGGTCCCTGCGTCGTGGGACCACCGCGCGGCGGCGCGACGGTCAGCGCCCGTGCGCCAGGTGGCGGTCGGATCGGCGTACGGGCACGGGCGTCTGCGTCAGGTCGGTCGGGCCCGTCGGCTGCCAGCCGACGCCCACCAGCAGGAGCGGGTGGCCGAGCCCGCCGAGCACCTCGCCCCGGAGCGCCTCGCGGGTCTGCTCCACCTCGATCGCCTGCGACAGCGGGACGATCGACAACCCGTCGGCGGCCGCCGCCAGCCACATCGTGCTCAGGCCCTCGCCGGCCCGCAGCCAGCTCTCCGGGGTGTCGTCGCGGTCGAGGAGCATGACGAGGCCGTCCACCGGTCCGGCGGGCGCGAAGCCCTCCGGCGTGGCCCGGCCGATCCAGGCCTCCTGCTCCGAGACGGCGGCACGGTCCTGGCCCTGCAGCGTCGCGGCCCGGGAGATGAGGCGCTCGGCGTGGGTGCGCTCGCCGCGGTCGGTCAGGGCCCGGCCGATCGTGCCCCAGGTCGTCGCGGCCGCCGCGAGGCTCTCGAGACGCTCCTTCGGCACCGGGCGGGAGGCGGGGAGCCGGCGGTCGGCGTCGCCCTGCTCGACGGCGTCGAGCACGGTATCGGCCCCGGGAGACGGGACCCCCGACGCGAGGTCGAGCCGGGCGAGCAGGTCGGGGCGTTCGGGGTCCGGCCGGCGGGTCACGGTCGCGCTCCAGCCGAGCGCAGCGGCCATCGCTTGGGCGTGGTGCAGGGCGGCGCCGCAGCTGATGACCATGTCGCGGCCGTCGGGATCCGTCGACGGCAGGCGCCGGGTGCGGTCGGCGAACAGCTCCAGCACGTCCGCGGAGGCGCGCCAGCGCCACGGCTTCGTGTTGCGCACGCTGGGGGCGCTGGTGGCACCCGCGATGATCCGGCGCAGGACCGGTACTGGCACGACGAGTGTCTGCGACATCGCTCAGCCTCCCCTCGGGACGTTCCTCGGAGACCAGAGTGCCGTCGCCCGCGCGAGGGGGGCAGTGTCCTTCTACCCGGTCCCACGGGGGCCGTCCGGGGCGGGCCGGACGGCGGCCGGTCGGACCGCCGCGCCCATGACGTCGGCCCGGAGGCGCGAGCGGCTCCGCGGCCGGTCGGCACCGGCCGCCTGCCTCTGGGGCCCGGGACGGAGGCCGGGCACGGTGGAGAGCGACAGGGCTCGCCCCGGCGGCGACCACGCCATGAGCGGGAGGAGGAGACGATGAGGGTGTACCGCTGGGTGTGGGCGGTGGCGACGTCACTCGTGGTCGTGTCGTGCGTGTCGTACGACCTCGCGGTCGGCGGGTGGGTGCGCCTGGCCGTGCTGGGTCCGGTGATGGCCGTGTTCGGGGCCCTCCTCGGGCTCGTGTTCGCCGAGGACCGCAACGATCGGTGGGGCTGGGCGAGGCGGGGTGCGGCCTGGCTCGGGGTGGGGGCGACGACGGCCGACGCGCTCGTGGCGACCTGGGGCGGCTCGGGCGTGCTGGTCGGGGCGGTGCTGCTGCTGACCTCGCCGAGCTTCCTGCGGACGGCGCGCGCCCGGCTGATGGCCCGCTCGCTCCGGCGCTGCAGCGGGCCGGCCGAGATGCTCACCACGCGCGAGCTCATCCGGCGCTGGGACTGGACCACCCGCGAGGTGCTGCACCGGGGCACCTCGGTGCCACGCCGGATGTCACTGGTCGAGGAGCGCCGCAAGCTGCTCGACGAGCTCCAGCGCAGGGACCAGGACGGCTTCGTGGAGTGGATCGCGGTGGCCGTGCCGGACCGCCCTCGCGACCGGCCCTGGGGTGGCGAGCAGACATGGCGGCGCGGATGGTGACGGGCAGGGTGACGGGGATGGTGACGGGGATGGTGGACGCACCCGTCGGGGGGCCCGGGCCGAGTGGCCCGGTGCGTGCGCCTCTGCTGGGGCGGCGTGCTGCGGACCAACATGGGGGAGACCGGACCCCGACCGACCGAGAGGCACTCCCATGGCACTGACCCGACGCACCCAGAGCCCCTTCTCCGAGATGGTGGACTGGCTCGAGACGGTGGCCCCCTTCCGCCAGACGTACGACGAGGGCTTCATCCCGGTGGAGGAGTACCGCGAGAACGGCAAGTACGTCGTGCGGGCCGACCTTCCGGGGATCGACCCCGACAAGGACGTCAGCGTCACCGTCGACGACGGCTACCTCGTCATCCACGGCGAGCGGCGGCACGAGGAGCACGACGACCACCACAGCGAGCTGCGCTTCGGCTCGTTCAGCCGGCGCCTCCCGCTGCCCAAGGGGAGCACGGGCAAGGACGTGACCGCGTCCTACGCCTCGGGCGTGCTGACAGTGTCGATCCCGGCGGACGGCGAGGTGGCCGAGCCGACGCGCATCCCCATCGCGCGATCGGGTGAGTGAGGCGTCCCGGCCCACGACCCAGCCGGACGACTCCCCGGGACCACGCATCCCCGCGCCCCGCCGCCCGCCGGGACAGCAGCGAGGGTGCGACGGGTGAGCGCGCTCACCGAGGGCGTGCATCCGCGCGTGGTCCCCTCGTGGGTGATGGTCCTGGACCTGCTGCTCAAGGCGCTGCTCGTCCTGGCGATGGCGCGGGTGGCCATCGACCCCTCGTGGGGCAACCTGGAGGGCAAGGCGCCCGGCACCCGGGCCGTCACCTACCCGTTGCTCGCGTTCCTGGTCCCGCTGTCCTACTGGCTGCGCCGACCGGCGGGGCCGTATCCGTGGCTGGCCGACCTGATGATCACCGTGCCGGCTTTCTCCGACATCCTCGGCAACCGGCTCGACCTCTACGACCAGGTGGTGTGGTTCGACGACCTCGTCCACTTCGTCAACACCGGCCTGCTCGGAGCCGCGGCGGTCATCTTCTCCGGGGTCGTCGAGGCGCCGTTGCGGCGGAGGCTGGAGGTGTCGGTGTCGGTCGCCATGACCCTCGGGGTCGCCTGGGAGGTGTGGGAGTACCTCGCCTTCGTCACCCGCTCGGGCGAGGCCGGCACGGCGTACGCCGACACCGTGGGTGACCTCACGCTCGACTGGATGGGCGCGGTGCTCGCCGCCGTCCTGCTCGGGCTGCCCGGGTTCCACCGGCCGGGGGTCCTGCCCACGCCGCCCCACCTGGGCGCCGCCCGGGGGACCCGGAGCAGTCCGCGCGACTGAGACCCCGCGGTGCCGGCAAGGACCTCCGACTCTGGCGGTGGACTGCCGCCCACGTGCATGCTCGCGACATGGACGACACCGCGCGCAGCATCCTCGTCGCCTACGACGGGTCGACCGACGCAGATCTCGCACTGGGGTGGGCGGTGCGGGATGCCGAGCTCGAACGCCGCCCGGTGACCGTGGCGATCGCCGAGGAGCCCGGTGCCACGCCCGGTGTCGCGTGGCAGTCCGCGGACCACTGGGACGAGGTGGAGCGGCGGGCCACGGCGATCCTCGACGAGTCGCCCCTCGACGCCGGCGAGGTGGTCCGCCAGCGCGGCCCTGCGGTGACGACCCTGCTCGACCTCGCCCGCGACGCCGCGCTCCTCGTCGTGGGCGGTCGCGGGCACGGCCGGGCCGGTGAGTTCTTCGTCGGCTCGGTGAGCCAGCACCTCGCGACCCATGCGTCGTGCCCGGTCGTCGTGGTCCGTGTCGCCGACGCGCCGGCCGCGCGGCGGATCGTCGTCGGTGTGGACGGGTCCGCAGCGGGCGACGCTGCGCTCGACGCCGCGTGCCGTCACGCCCGGTCCACTGGCGAGACGGTGTCCGCGGTGCGTGCGGCCGCCGTCGGCCCGGTGCACGTCGATCGATACGGGGAGATGCCGGAGGCCCTCGGCCGCGTCCTCCACGACGAACAGGAGCTGCTCGCGGCGACCGTCGCCGCCGCAGCCGCGCGCCACCCCGAGGTGGACATCGAGTCCGACCTCATCGCACTTCCGGCGGCCACTGCGCTCGTCGAGGCGTCCAAGCACGCCTCGCTGGTCGTCGTGGGATCGCGGGGCCTCAACCCCTTCGCCGGACTCCTCCTCGGCTCCGTCAGCCATGCGGTCCTGCACCGGGCGCGCTGCCCGGTCATGGTGGTCCGCTGAGGCGACCCGCACGTCGCGGGAAGCAGCCACGCCAACCGGCAGGTGGCTGCCACCCCCGTCGGAGGGCTTTGTCATGCTTGCGCCCCGAACACCAGGTGGGAACGAGCGGGGGCATAGACGTTGAGCGAGATCACGGGCGAGCTTGCGCGCGTCAAGGGTGCCTTCGGTCAACCCACGCTGACGCTGCTCCACCAACGGCAGGCGCCCGTGGTGATCACCATCTTCCGAACCGCCTTCGGCCGCAGCAACAACCCGATCCCCACGGCTCGCTTGCACACGCAGGTCGAGGAGCATGTCGCGCAGATGAGGCTGGCGGGGGAGCAGGACGTCCCCAGTGGCACCGGCCGCGACATCTGTCAGCGCTGGATGCGTGGTCAGTGGCTGGTCCGATCGCTCGACGAGGGCGGACACGAGGTCTACGTGCTGACCTCGCACGCCCAGCAGGCGTTGGAGCTGGTGAAGAACCTGGCCCGCGATCGGGCCACGCTCAGCGAGCACCGGGTCGCCACCATCCTCGGCACGGTCCGGCGCTTCAACTCCGAGGCCAACCCCGATCGGACGGCCCGCGTCACGATCCTCAACGGAGAGATTGCGCGGCTGCGAGCTGAGCGCGATCGGCTGGTCGACGGTGGTGTGCTGGAGGGAGCCACCGAGGACTACATGCTCGAAGGGTTCACCGAGCTGTTGTCGCTGATCTCCGCGCTGCCAAGTGACTTCGCCCGCGTCGAGGAGCGCTTCGCGACCATCCGCACCGAGATCCTCGCAGCGTTCCGAGCCGAGGACCGGCCGGCGGGTGACGTGATCGACGACTACCTGGCTCGAGCCGACGCGCTCATGACGGCCACCCATGAAGGACGAGCGTTCGAGGGTGCGTTCGCGCTGCTGCGCGACGACGCGCTGGTGGCGCAGCTTCGCGAGGACCTCACCGACCTGCTCGAGCACCCCCTGTCGGACCGGATCCTCAGCGACGCGGACCGAGCCGAGCTGCGCGGCACCGTACGGCTGGTCCGCGACGGCCTCGACCGGGTGCTTGCGCAACGGTCGCGGGTGACGGCGACCCTCAAGGAGTACATCGTCTCCCACGACGCGGCCCGCGACCGCGAGCTCGAGCAGACGCTTCGCCAGGTGGAGGCCGAGCTGATGACGTGGATGGCCACGACCGGGCCGCGCGCCACCCACGACGTACCGCTGCTCCCCGCGCGCACGAGCATCGATCACTTGCGCGAGCGCTTCTACGACCCTGCCGACGACGTGCTGCCTGAGCGCCTCACCGTGGCCGACGCAGACCTGGCGCCCACGGTCTCGCTCGCAGAGCTGGTGTCGCAGGGTGGGCCCAAGTTGGCGGCCTTGCGAGAGCGGCTCGACGCCGCCGCCTCATCGCTGCTGCCATTCTCCTCCCTCGGCGCACTGTTCGACGATCTGGAACCGTCACTGCGCAGGCCGGTCGAGATATTCGGCCTGCTCCACCTCGCCGCCGACCGCGAGTGGCTGGCCGAGGACGAGACCGAGTCCTACGCGACCATCCGCCCCGACGGAAGCACGCGCATCTTCGCGGTGCCACGGACGCCGCTGCCCGACCCAGACCTGGACGAGACCCAGCACGACACGGAGACCCGCGCATGAGCGTCGAGATCGACACCGAACCTGAGACCGAAACCCACGCGGGCGCTGAGGCTGGAGCCGACGACGGACTCGTCGAGGCCCTGCTCGACGACGGTTCGGTCTCCCTGTTCGAAGGCGACGAGGGCGGGCTCGAGTACGCACAGCGGCGGGTCCTCGTCACGCTGCTCAAACAGCGCTTCATCAGCGCGCGCACCCACCCACGCGACTGGCCGGTGCTCGTCGAGCACGAACGGCTGATCCGCTCCCGTCTCAACGACCTGTTCCTCGACCTGCAAGTCGACCGCCCGAGCGAGGTGGCCTGGAAGCGACAGGCAACATCCGAGACGGGCAGCCGGTTCCCGACGCTGCTCTACGATGCCGCGTGGTCGCGCGAGGAGACGCTCGTCCTGGTGCACCTACGAGACCGGCTGCGCGCCGGGCTGGCCAGTGGCGACGTGCGGGTGTTCATCGACCGCGAGGACGTCGTGTCCTACGTCGCCAGCTTCCGACCCGCGCACGCCACCGACGAGGCCGGCGACGAGAAGCGGGCGCGCAATGCGATCGCCAGCATCGTCAAGGCCGGTCTGCTCATCCCCTCCGGCAACGACGAGCGCTTCGAGATCAGCGAGGCCGTGGAGCCGCTCCTGCCGCTCGAGCTCCTGCAAGAGCTGCTCGAGGCGTTGACGGCGGCCACCAGCAGCGAGGTGCTCCCGGAGCCCGAGTCGTCCCACCTCTTCGACGACGAGCCCGACCCGGACGGCCACGCCGCCGACGACGACGCGAGGGAGCAGTGAGCTTGTCCATCCACGGGACTGACGCGGCGGATGTCGGCGGCCTCTTCGCGCAGCGTGACGTTGCCACCCCCTCCGACGACACCATGCAGTGGCGCGCGTCGCTGCTGCAGATGGTCAACTGGGGCGGGTTCGGCGGCCTCACGGCGGTGCCTCTGCGCGGCGACGCCACGATGATCTCCGGCGCCTCCGGTGTCGGCAAGAGCACCATCCTCGATGCCTACACGGCGCTGATGATGCCGTCCGACACCAAGTTCAACGGCGCGTCCAACGATGCGGTCGCCGGCCGCGCTCGCGGGGCCGGGCAGCGCAACCTGCTCTCGTACCTTCGGGGCGCGGTCGACGTCATCGACGACCCCCGCACCGGGCGGCCGGTCGAGCAACTACTGCGCGGCAGGGGCTCCGACACGTGGGGCGCCATCGCGATGACGTTCGTCAACGACCGGGGCGGCCGGTTCACCGCGCTTCGTACCTATTACGTCCCGCGCCGCGCCACCCGCTCCGGCGACGTCCAGATGCAGCTCGCGACGCAGGAGGGCGCGCTGACGCTCGACCTGCTCGAGGTCGCGGTGCCCGAGCGGTTCCACGCCAACACGCTCAAGAAGATCTTCCCCGGGATCCGGGTGCACCGGACCTACGCCGAGTTCGCGGCCGTGCTGCACGCCCGTCTCGGCATCGGAGCCAACGGCGACGGCGCCAAGGCGCTGCGGCTTCTCGCCCGGATCCAGGCCGGCAACCAGGTCCGCAGCGTCGACGAGCTCTACAAGGACATGGTCCTCGAGCGCCCTTCGACCTTCGCCGCTGCCGACCGCGCGATCGAGCACTTCGACGACCTCGACACCGCCCACTCAGCGATGCGCACCGAGGAGCAGAAGCTCGAGCTGCTCGGGTCGATCACCGAGCTGCACGACCGCAAGGTGGGCGCGACCCGGCGACTGGACGAGCTCGATGCCTACGGGGTGACGAGGGGCGGTGACACACCACTGCGGATGTGGTTGCTGCGCACCCACCTGCGACTGATCGAGGCCGCCGTCGTCGACAACCGGGCCGAGCGGGCGGCGGCCGCCGACGAGCTGAGCGCGACCACGTCCGTCGAGCGCACCCACCTCGCAGACCTCGAGGCGGCACAGGAAGCACACCGGGCCGCTGGGGGAGCGACCCTCCAGTCACTCGCCCTGTCCCTGGAACAAGAGCAGGTCATCCGGGAGGACCGGCTGGCCCGCCGAACCATCCTCCAGGAGCGAATGCTCCCGCTCATCGACGCCACGGACGCCCGCGCCCCCGACGTCGACGGCGCACTGCTCTCCGGCGAGGCGTTCGCCGTGCTGCAGCTGCACGCCCAACAGTGGCTCGCCGGCTACCAGAGGGAACAGGAGCGGCTGCGGCGCGAGCGTGACGCTGTGCTGCGCAGCCAGTTCCCCCTCAGCCAGCGACAGGCTGAGCTGCGCCGCGAGCGGGCGTCGATGGAGGGCCGCTCGGGCCGGATGCCGGCCCGCATGCACGAGCTGCGCGCGGAGGTGGCGCGAGCAAGCGGGCTCGGCCTCGACGACCTGCCGTTCGTTGCCGAGCTGGTCGACGTCGCTGCCGAGGAGGCGCGATGGCGAACCGCCATCGAGACGGTGCTTGGCGCCAGCGCCCGGATGATGCTGGTCCCGCTGCAGCACCTGGAGCGGTTCTCCTCCGCCATCGACGGACTGCACCTGCGCGGGCGGCTCGTCTTCGAGGGGGTCGAGCTCGACCTGCCCGACCCAGGACCAGCCGACCCCGAGCGGGTCGGTGGCAAGCTCGTGTTCAAGGACACACCCTTCACCGGCTGGGTGCGGGCACACGTCGAGGAGCCGTCCCGCAACGCTCTGTGCGTCGAGTCCGCCGAGGGCCTCGCAGGACCGGGCTTCCGCGTCACCCTCGCCGGCCAGACCCGCAACGGCCGGCGAGGCGCCCACGGTCGCAACGACGCGCGCAGCATCATCGGCTTCTCCAACGAGGACGCGATCGCCGACATCGACGCCGAGCTTGCCGACCTCGAGGAGCAGCTCGACGCCGTCTCCGCGGAGCTCGGCCAGCTGGACCGGCAGGCGCGGGTGCTGGAGCAGCAGCGCACCTCCTACGACGCCGTCGCCACCGCGCGGTTCGACGACTTCGACGTCGACGGCAGTGACCGCCGCATCGCGCACCTGGAGCAGCGCCGCGCAGCGATCCTGGAGTCCGACGACCGCCTGCAGGCGCTCGAGACCCAGATCGACGACCTCACCGCCCGACTCGAGGAGGCGCGCCGGACCCGCTACGGCCTCGAACAGCGCCAGCGGGAGCTCAACGAGGTGCACGCCGAGCTGGTCGACGCCGAGGACAGCGTCAAGGACCGGATCCACGCCATCGAGGAGGACGGCACGGTCGTCATCGGCCCCGAACAGGAGGAGGCACTTGCCGCGGAGTTCGCCGCGGCCGCAGAACCAGCCGACCCCCGCGACCTGGCGCGGTTCAGCGAGACCTCCCAGCGGCTCGTCCAGCGACTGCGTGAGGCGGTCACCGACGCCGAGGCCGCGGTCAGGCGCGTCGACGAGGACCTCGTGCAGATCTTCCGGGTCTACAAGTTCCAGTGGGACTCACCGAACCTCGGCTCGACCGCGGACTCCTACCCCGACTACGCCCGCATCCTCGAGGACATCCAGGGCGAAGGCCTGGCCGCACGCCGCGCCGAGTGGAGGCGGCGCCTCACCGAGTGGAGCGGCCAAGACCTCGTGCCCCTGGTCGGGGCTATGGCGGCGTGCGTGGAGGAGATCGAGGACCGTCTCGAGCCGATCAACGGGATCTTGCGGCGCCTCGAGTTCGGCGCATCAGGCGACCGCCTCAGGATCCGTCTCCGACGATTGGCGCCGGCCCATGTGCAGACGTTCATGCGGGATCTCCGCACCCTCTCCTCGGGCTCGACCTCCGCTCTCACGGAAGAGGCGCTGGAGAAGCGGTTCGCCGAGCTCAGCAGCTTCATGCAGCAGCTTCGCAAGCCCAGCCAGGTCGGCGACGCCGCGACGACGCTGACGAACCGCGAGCGTCTGCTCGATGTACGCCGCCACGTGGAGATCAGCGCTGAGCGCTACGACCACGCGACCGGCGAGCTGCGTGCCACCTACCGCACGCTGGGGGAGAAGAGCGGCGGCGAGAGCCAAGAGCTGGTCGCCTTCATCGTCGGCTCCGCGCTCCGCTTCCGGCTGGGAGACGAGATGCGTTCACGCCCGCGGTTCGCGCCGGTGTTCCTCGACGAGGGGTTCGTCAAGGCCGACTCCGAGTTCGCGGGCCGTGCCGTCCAGGCGTGGCGAGGTCTCGGCTTCCAGCTGATCGTCGGCGTTCCCCTCGACAAGGTCACCGGGCTCGAGCCCCACATGGACGCCCTGCTCGCGATCACCAAGAACAGCGCCACACACCAGTCGTGGATCACTCCCATCTCCGCCGTGGACCCACGACCCGAGGCGAAAGAACGCAACACCGGATGAAGGCTCCCGAGGACGTGCTGCACGATGTCGTGACGCGGCTGGTTCGACGTACACCGCCACGCCCTCACGTGGGAGACCAGGATGGCCACCACGGGGGAGGGCGTGCACCTGGCACACCGGACCAGTTCCTCGGACCCGCCTGACGTCGCGAGAAGCAGGTCTCGAGAAGCGGTCAGGGCCCCGCTTGCGCGAGGCCCTAACCGTCAAACCGTGGTGTCCGAGGGGGGACTTGAACCCCCACGCCCTAATACGGGCACTAGCACCTCAAGCTAGCGCGTCTGCCAATTCCGCCACCCGGACGAGTGCTGGGAAACAGTAGCAAAGCCGCTCCCCGCCAACGAATCGGGGCTGGTGCTTGCTCGTGGGGCAGGATGGGCGGCATGGAACAGGCGCCCCAGGACCGCTCGCAGGACCGCTCCTACGACCCTGCGGCGGAGGTGGTGCGGCTGTGCCAGGAGCTCATCCGCATCGACACCTCCAACTACGGCACCGACGAGGGGCCGGGGGAGCGGAAGGCGGCCGAGTACGTCGCGGGCCTGCTCGACGAGGTCGGCATCGACGCCGAGGTCGTCGAGGGCCTGCCGGGGCGGGCCAACGTCGTGGCGCGCTGGGGAGGCGGCGACGGCCGCGCCCCGCTGCTGCTCCACGGCCACCTCGACGTGGTGCCCGCCGAGGCCTCCGACTGGCAGGTCGACCCGTTCGCCGGCGAGATCCGCGACGGGCACGTCTGGGGCCGGGGTGCGGTCGACATGAAGGACTTCGACGCCATGCTGCTCAGCGTCGTACGGGCCCGGGCGGCGGCCGGCGCGGTGCCCGACCGCGAGCTGGTGCTGTGCTTCACCGCCGACGAGGAGGCGGGCGGCCACCACGGCGCCGGGGTCCTCGTCGAGCAGCACGCCGACTGGTTCGCCGACTGCTCGGAGGCCGTCGGCGAGGTCGGCGGCTTCTCGGCCACCGTGCGCGGGCGCCGGGTCTACCTCATCGAGGCGGCCGAGAAGGGCATGGCGTGGATGCGTCTGACGGCTCGCGGCCGGGCCGGCCACGGGTCGATGATCAACGACGACAACGCCGTCACCCGGCTCGCCGCAGCGGTCGCGCGCATCGGCGCGCACCAGTGGCCCGTGCGGCTCACCCCGACCATGGAGGTGCTGCTGGCGAGTGTCGCCGAGCTCGCCGGCACGGAGGCGACGCCCGACAACGCCGAGGCACTCGTGGAGGAGTTCGGCGACGCCGCGCGGATGCTCGGCGCCGTCATCCGCAACACCGCCAACCCGACGATGCTGCGGGCCGGCTACAAGACCAACGTGATCCCCACCGACGCGCAGGCCACGGTCGACGGCCGCTTCCTGCCCGGCTACGAGGATGAGTTCTTCGCGACGCTGCGCGAGCTCGCCGGCGACGGCATCGAGTTCGACTTCGAGTCCAAGCAGGACCCGTGGGAGACGCCGTACGACGGCGACCTGGTGACGGCGATGACCCGCAGCCTGCTCGCCGAGGACCCCGAGGCCATCGTCGCGCCCTACCTGATGTCGGGCGGCACCGACGCCAAGCACTTCCGCAAGCTGGACATGCGCTCCTACGGCTTCGCGCCCTTGCGGCTGCCGGCCGACCTCGACTTCACCGCCCTCTTCCACGGTGTCGACGAGCGGGTGCCCGTCGACGCGCTCGAGTTCGGCGCCCGGGTCTTCGACCGCTTCCTCGACCAGGTCTGAGCTCCACGGCGTGGACTCCGGTGAGGGAATGCCCCTCGCTGTGGCAGAGTTGCGCCCGTAAGAGCTTGCGTGCTCTGGGGGCGGTGAAACTCCGCACCGGCGGTCACAGTCCGCGACCCGACCACCGCCAGTGGCCGGTTGACCAGGTGGAACTCCTGGACCGACGGTCAAAGTCCGGATGAGAAGTGCACGCTGACGGCTCGTACGCCGTCCCCGAGCGGGGACCGCGTGCCCCGTCGCCCGCCCCCCGGAGTCCCACACGGACCGGAGGCGGAGATGACGAGCAGCGAGGCGGAGCGGCGCGCGATGCGCCGAGCGCTGGCGATCGCCGTCACCCCCGGAGTGCCGCTCGGCCCCAACCCGCGCGTCGGCTGCGTGCTCCTCGCGGCGGACGGCTCGACGCTCGCCGAGGGATTCCACCGCGGCGCCGGCACGCCCCACGCCGAGGCCGCAGCGCTGGCCGAGGCCGGCGATGCGGCGCGCGGGTCCACCGCCGTGGTCACCCTCGAGCCGTGCAACCACACCGGCCGCACCGGCCCGTGCAGCGAGGCCCTCGTCGCGGCCGGCGTACGCCGCGTGGTCTACGCGCAGCCCGACCCCAACCCGGTGGCCAGCGGCGGCGCCCAGCGCCTGCGCGACGCCGGCGTCGACGTCGAGTCGGGCCTGCTGGCCGTGGAGGCGGAGGCGGTCAACCGGGTGTGGACGTTCGCCGTCACGCACGGCCGCCCGTTCGTCACGTGGAAGTTCGCCACCACCCTCGACGGCCGCAGCGCCGCCGCCGACGGCACCAGCCGCTGGGTGTCGAGCCGGGCGGCCCGCCTCGACACACACCGCCTGCGCGGCCAGTCCGACACGATGCTCGTCGGCACCCACACCGTCGAGGTCGACGACCCGCAGCTCACCGTGCGCGACGAGCTCGACCAGCCGGTCACGGTCCAGCCCCTGCGTGCGGTGATGGGGCTGCGTGACCTGTCGCCCGACCGCCGGGTCCTCGACGACCAGGCCGAGACGGTGCACCTCCGCACCCGCGACCCGCACGAGGCGCTCACCCGGCTCCGCGAGCTCGACCGCCAGCACGTCTTCCTCGAGGGCGGGCCGTCGCTCGCCCGCGCGTTCCTGCAGGCGGGCCTCGTCGACGAGGTGGTCGCCTACGTCGCGCCGATGCTGCTCGGCGCCGGCACCAGCGCGGTCGCCGACCTCGGCATCGAGACGATCGCGGACGCCCGCCACCTGCGCGTCGACGACGTGCACGTGCTGCCCGGCCACGACGGCGAGGACACCAACATCCGTCTCACCATGACGCCCCTGAGGAGGCACTGAATGTTCACCGGAATCGTGGAGGAGCTCGGCACCGTCGCCGAGGTCACCGACCAGGGTGACGCCATCCGGCTCACCATCGAGGCCGACACCGTGCTCGAGGGCACCGGGCTGGGCGACTCCATCGCCGTCAACGGCTGCTGCCTCACCGTCTCCGAGCTCGGGGCCGGGCGGTGGACCGCCGACCTCATGCAGGAGACGCTCGACAAGACCTCCCTGCGTGGCGTCGCCCCCGGCGACCGGGTCAACCTGGAGCGTGCGGTGACGCTCGCGACCCGCCTCGGCGGCCACATCGTCCAGGGCCACGTCGACGGCGTCGGCGAGGTCCTCTCCCGCACGCCCAGCGAGCACTGGGACGTCGTCGAGATCTCCCTCCCGGCCCACCTCGCCCGCTACCTCGTCGACAAGGGGTCGATCGCCGTCGACGGAGTCAGCCTCACGGTCGTCGAGGCCTACGACGCCAGCTTCACCGTCAGCCTGATCCCCGAGACCCTCGCCCGCACCACCCTCGGCGAGCGCCGCGTCGGCGACCTGGTCAACCTCGAGGCCGACGTCATCGCCAAGCACGTCGAGAAGCTGCTCGGCGCCCACGCCCCCACCCGCACGAACGACGAGGAAGAATGATGTCCCTTCTGGAATGGCTCATCCACGGCACCATCCCGGTGGGCAGCGGGGAGCTCGGTGTCCGCGAGGTCGTCGGCAACGTCTTCGGCCTGGCCAGCGCGATCCTCGGCATGAAGCGCCTGGTCTGGGCCTGGCCGATCGGCCTGGTCGGCAACGTGCTGCTCTTCACCGTCTTCGCCACCGGCGAGCTCTCCGGCCAGATCGACGAGCCTTTGTGGGGCCAGGCGGGGCGACAGGTCTTCTTCGCCGCGGTCTCCCTCTACGGCTGGTGGCGCTGGACGCGCGTACGCCGCTCCGGCGGCGCGTCCGACGGCGGGGCCATCGCGCCCCGCTGGGCCACGGGCGCCGAGCGGATCCAGCTGCTCGTCGTGGGTGTCGTCGGCTACGCGGCGGCGTACGTGCTCCTCACGCAGGTCCTGGGCTCCTGGGGCCCGACCACCGAGGCGTGGATCCTCGCCGGATCCATGCTCGCGACCTACGGCATGGCCCGCGGCTGGGTGGAGTTCTGGCTGATCTGGATCCTCGTCGACATCGTCGGCGTGACCACCCTCGTCCAGGCCGGCTACTACCCCACGGCCGGCATGTACCTGTTCTACGCCGTCTTCGTGGTGATGGGCTTCGTCGTGTGGATGCGGGCCAGCCGCACGGTGGTCGACACGACCGACACCGACCGCACCACCGAGGCGGTGTCGGCATGAGCCCCACCCACGACGCCGTACGCCTCGACCCGGTCGAGCGCGCCATCGCCGACATCGCCGCCGGCCGGGCGGTCATCGTCGTCGACGACGAGGACCGCGAGAACGAGGGCGACATCATCTTCGCCGCCGCGAAGGCGACCCCGGAGCTGATGGCCTTCACGATCCGCCACTCCAGCGGGGTGATCTGCGTGCCGATGCCGGGCGACATGCTCGAGCGGCTCGAGATCCCGCTGATGACCCCGCACAACAAGGACAAGCTGCGCACGGCCTACACGATCTCGGTCGACGCCCGCGACGGCGTCACCACCGGCATCAGCGCCGCCGACCGGGCCCACACCGCGCGGACCCTGGCCGACTCGGCGACCGAGCCGTGGGAGCTCACCCGCCCCGGGCACGTCTTCCCGCTGCGCTACCGCGAGGGTGGCGTGCTGGTGCGCCGCGGACACACCGAGGCGGCCGTCGACCTGGCCCGGCTCGCCGGGCTGACCCCGGCCGGCGTCCTGGTGGAGGTCGTCAACGACGACGGCACCATGAAGCGCGGCCCCGAGCTCCGGGCGTTCGCCGACGAGCACGGCCTGGCGATGATCTCGATCGACGACCTGGTCCGCTACCGCCGCCGCCACGAGCGCCACGTCGAGCGGGTCGCCGAGACCCGGCTGCCCACCCGGCACGGCGAGTTCACCGCCTACGGCTACCGCATCACCATCGACGACAGTGAGCACGTCGCCCTCGTGCACGGCGACCTGTCCGGCGACGAGCCGGTCCTGACCCGGGTGCACAGCGAGTGCCTGACCGGCGACGTGTTCGGCAGCGAGCGCTGCGACTGCGGCCCGCAGCTCGACGAGGCGCTGCGTGCGATCGTCGCCGAGGGCAGGGGAGTGGTGGTCTACCTGCGCGGCCACGAGGGTCGCGGCATCGGCCTGGTCGCCAAGCTGCAGGCCTACCAGCTCCAGGACGGCGGCCGCGACACCGTCGACGCCAACCTCGACCTCGGCCTGCCCGCCGACGCCCGCCACTACGGCACCGCCACCCAGGTGCTGCGCGACCTCGGCATCGCGTCCGTGCGGCTGATGACCAACAACCCCGACAAGACCGCCAGCCTGGAGGACTTCGGCATCCGCGTGGCCGAGCGGGTCCCGCTGGCGATCCGCCCGACGGTGCACAACGAGGCCTACCTGCGCACCAAGGCCGAGCGCATGGGGCACCACCTGCCCATGGCGAGCGCCCCGGCGCTCGACCTCCCCGCGGAGGCCATCGACCACCAGGCCGAGCACCTCGGGACACTCGAGCAGCCCGAACGAGAAGGAGAGCACGCATGAGCGGCGCCGGAGCACCCACGTCCCAGCCCTACGACGCCAGCGGCCTGCGGGTCGCGGTCGTCGCGGCGAGCTGGCACACCGAGGTGATGGACGGACTGGTCGGCGGCGCCGAGCGCGCGCTGGCGGCGTACGGCATCTCGGAGCCCGAGGTGATCCGGGTGCCGGGCACCTTCGAGCTCCCGGTGGTCGCGGCCGCGCTGGCCAAGGCCGGCTACGACGCGGTCGTGGCCCTGGGGGTCGTGATCCGCGGCGGGACGCCGCACTTCGAGTACGTCTGCTCGGCGGCCACCGACGGCCTCACCCGGGTCAGCGTCGAGCACACGGTGCCGGTGGGCTTCGGCGTGCTGACGTGCGACACCGAGGAGCAGGCGCTGGACCGTGCCGGGCTCCCGGGCTCGGCCGAGGACAAGGGGTGGGAGGCCGCCTCCGCCGCACTCGACACCGCCCGCGTGGTGCGCGCGGTGTGGGCCGGCCAGCCCCGGTAGTCCCCCGGGGACGGGTGCTCACACCGTGAGGAGCACCTTGATGGCGGTGCGCTGGTCCATCGCGGCGTAGCCCTCGGCGGCCTCGTCGAGCGGCAGGGCGAGGTCGAAGACCTTGCCGGGGTCGATCCGCCGGTCCCAGATGAGCTGGACGAGCTCCGGGAGGAACCGGCGCACGGGGGCGGGGCCGCCGTGCAGGTGGACGCCGGCCATGAACAGCTCGTCGCCGGGGATGGCGACGTCGTGGGAGACGCCGACGAACCCGACGTGCCCTCCGGGGCGGGTCGCGTGGATGGCCTGCATCATCGACTCCTGTGTCCCGACCGCTTCGACGACCGAGTGCGCGCCGAGCCCCTGGGTGAGCTCCTTGACCCTGGCGACGCCCTCCAAGCCGCGCTCCTCGACGATCTCGGTGGCCCCGAACTCCCGCGCCAGGGCCTGGCGGTCGGCGTGGCGGCTGAACGCGATGATGCGCTCCGCGCCGAGCTCCTTGGCGGCGAGGACGCCGAGCAGGCCGACGGCGCCGTCACCCACGACCGCGACGGTCTTCCCCGGCCCTGCCTCGGCGGCGACGGCGGCGAACCAGCCCGTGCCGAGCACGTCGGAGGCGGCCATGAGGGACGGGATGAGGTCGGGCTCGGGCATGCCGGGCGTCTTGACCAGCGTGCCGTCGGCGAGCGGGATCCGGGCGAGCTCGGACTGGGTGCCGATGGTGCCCATCAGGACGCGGTGGATGCAGTAGGCCTGGTAGCCGGACCGGCAGATCTCGCACGTGTTGTCGGATGCCCAGAACGAGCCCACGACGAAGTCGCCGACCTCGACGGTGCGCACGTCCTCACCGACCTGCTCGACCACCCCGACGTACTCGTGGCCCATCACCTGGTCCGCGACCGGCTCCGCGCCGCGATAGGGCCACAGGTCGCTGCCGCAGATGCAGCTCGCGCTCAACCGGATCACGGCATCCGTCGGCTCGACGATGGTGGGGTCGGGGCGGTCCTCGACCCGTACGTCCCCGGGGGCGTGCATGACTACCTGGCGCATGGCGGGTGGCTCCTCGTCGTCCGTGGTCCGTCGTCCTCGGGGCGGCTCGTGCCGCCTCGACTTCGAGTCAACCCCGCTCCGCACCACCTGCGGGAGCCCCTGAGGGCAGGTCGTCGTCGAGAGGACCCTCCGCGCCATACCCGGGATCACGGCTGCGTCGCGGCGCTAACCTCGCGACATGACTCCCCTCGGGATGGTCGCAGTCGGCCTGTGCCTGGTGCTCGTGGACTTCCGCTACAACGGGTTCGACCTGGTCCCGGACCTCGTCGGGTGGGGTGTCGTACTCAGCGGACTCGCCCGGCTAGCCTCCCGCAGCCCCTGGTTCACTGCTGCGGCGGTCGCGGCGTCGGGTGGGATCGTGCTGGGGCTGCCGCTGCTGGTTGCCGAGCCGGGGCCGATCCTGGGCGCCGTCGAGAGCGGGGTGATCGGCGTCATGGTGTTCGGCACCTGCACCGGCATCCGTGAGGTGGTGTCGAGCGAGCGCACGCGAAGCCACGCCGACGTGATCCGTTGGACCTGGCTCGTCCTAGCCCTCGTCGCGATGGCCGCCGGCCTGTTCTTCGGTCCGAGGGAGGTCACCGGGACTGCAGCCCTCGGGGTGGTCGTGGGCGTGGTGATCGCGCTGGGGCTCTTCGTGTGGTTGCTCGTCTTCCTGTGGACCACCCGCTGGGAACCGGCCCTGGGAACGTCGCGCGACGTGCCGCAGCCGGCCCCGGGACACTGAGCGTCCCAACCCCGGCATCCGGACCGGGCGGCGGGGCGCGCCGACGAGGGACCTAGGCTAAGGCCTCGTGAAGACGTTCGAGGAGCTGTGGGCGGAGCTGTCCGCCAAGGCCGAGGAGCGCCCCGAGGGGTCCGGCACGGTCCGCCAGCTCGATGCCGGGGTCCATGCGATCGGCAAGAAGCTCCTGGAGGAGGCCGCCGAGTCCTGGATGGCCGCCGAGCACGAGGGCAAGGACGCCACCGCCCTCGAGATCAGCCAGCTGCTCTACCACGCGCAGGTGCTGATGCTCGCCTCCGGCCTGACCCTCGACGACGTCTACGCCCACCTGTGAGAGCCCCGGTGACCTTCGCATGACCCTCCGCATCGCCATCCCCAACAAGGGATCGCTGTCCCAGGCAGCCACCGACATCCTCCGCGAGTCGGGCTACCGCCAGCGCACCGACTCCAAGGAGCTCGCGCTCGTCGACACCGAGAACGACGTCGAGTTCTTCTACCTCCGCCCGCGCGACATCGCGCTCTACGTCGGCGAGGGCACCCTCGACGCCGGCATCACCGGACGCGACCTCCTGCTCGACTCGGGCGCCAAGGCCGAGGAGGTCATGACGCTCGGCTTCGGCCGCTCGCGCTTCCACTTCGCCGGACCCGCGGGCCGCTACACCTCGCTGGCCGACCTGGAAGGGCTGCGGATCGCGACGTCGTACGTCGGCGTGGTCGAGGACTACCTGTTCCGCCACGGTGTCGCCGCGACGGTCACCCGCCTCGACGGCGCGGTCGAGACCAGCATCCAGCTCGGCGTCGCCGACGTGATCGCCGACGTCGTGGAGACCGGCTCGACGCTTCGCGCGGCCGGGCTGGAGACCTTCGGCGACGTCATCCTCGACTCCCAGGCCGTGCTCATCACGCGCGGCGGCGAGGTGCCCGACGACTTCGAGATCTTCCGCCGGCGGGTCGAGGGCGTCCTCGTGGCGCGCAGCTACGTGATGATGGATTACGACATCGAGGAGGAGCACCTCGACCGGGCCACCGAGCTGGCACCGGGCCGTGAGGGCCCCACGATCTCCCCGCTGGGCAAGCCGGGCTGGGTCGCCGTGCGCGTGATGGTGCCGCGGGCAGGGTCGCAGCGCCTGATGGACGAGCTCTGGTCGATCGGCGCCCGCGCGATCCTGCTGACGGACATCCATGCCTGCCGCCTCTGACGCCCGCGGGGGCCAGCCGCTCCCTGGCGACGCCGACCTGCCCCGCACGTGGCGCCCGATGGGCGTGCGCCTCGCCGTCGTCGGGTTCGGCCTGGTGCTGCTCGTGGTCTGCGCCGCCGCGTGGGTCGGGTTCGGTGACGAGACCCGCGCCAAGTTCAACATCCTCCAGCGGCTCACCCTCCTCGGGATGGGGGCGGGCTTCGGGGTGATCGGCTGGGCGCTGGGCCGGGCCCGGGTGACCGCCGAGCGCGCCGGCCTCGTGGTGGTCAACGGCTTCCGCACCCGGCGGCTCGCCTGGGAGCAGGTCGTCGCCGTGCACCTGCCGTCCGGCGCCCCGTGGGCCACGCTCGACCTCGCCGACGGCACCTCCGTCTCGGCGATGGCGTTCCAGGGCTCCGACGGCAAGCTCGCGCGCGACGGCGTGCGCGAGCTCCGCGCCCTGATCAACCGCGCGGGCTCCGAGGGGAGCTAGTCGGCCGACAGCACGGCCTGGATGCCCCACGACACCGACAGCTCGTCGCCCGGGGTGCCTGCCGGGGCGAGGACGGCCAGGTCGGTCCCGGAGTTGAACGCGTCGGCCGGCGCGGTCATCGGCTCCACCGCGAGCGCCGGACGCGACCCCTCGGCGGGCGGGGTGAACACCTGCAGCCAGCGGTGGTGCTCGTCGGCCCACAGCGCCACGCCCCGGCCGTCGGCCGGCTCCACCAGGGTCACCCGGACCCGCCCGTCGACGTGCTCGAGCCCGCCGAAGCCGTCGTCCAGCACCGCGTCGCCGACCCGGCGCCCCGACCTGAAGTCGTACGCCCCGCACGCGGGCTCGGTGCCGGTCGGGATCCTGCTCTCGTCGAGCAGCACCCGGGTCCGGGCCGGCATGGTCAGCTCGAGGTCCTCGACGGCGTCGCCGACGCAGAGGTAGGGGTGCGCCCCGCTGGCGTAGGGGGCGGGCTCGGCGGACAGGTTGGTGGCGGTCTGGGTGACCACGAGGCCGTCGGCCGACAGGTCGTAGAGGACGTGCAGGTCGAGCGCCCAGGGATAGCCGGTCTGCGCCATCAGGCGGTGCACGAGGGACACCGACGTGCCGGTGTGCTCCTCCACGGTCCACGGCGCCCACCGCACCAACCCGTGCGACGCGTTGCCGGTGGAGGGGTCGGTCAGGCCGAGCTGCAGCTGGCGCCCGCCGAACGCGTAGCGGCCCTCGCGGATCCGGTTGGGCCAGGGCATGAGGAGCTGGCCGCGACCGCCGCTCGACATCTCGGCGCGGTCGAAGCCGTGCACCAGGTCGCGGCCGTGGTGGTGCAGGACGCGCAGCGCCGCGCCTCCTTCGGTGACCACCGCGGTGTAGCCCGCTGCCGAGATCTCGTACTGCTCACCGCTGGGGAAGACCATGGCGGCCACCCTAGACAGCACGAGCGCCCGCAGCCGGCACCACCACGCGCGACGAGAGATGCGACGCCGTACGCGCTCGCGTCAGTCGGTGACGACCACGAGGTCGGCGTGGGAGCGGGTCTGGAGGCGGTCGTGCAGCACCTGCTCGTCGAGGCGCCACTGCTCCCACTGCGGGCGCATCGACTCCCCGTCGCGGGCGATGCCCCGGGCCAGGCGCACGTCGGAGGCCGCCTCGACCCACACCAGCAGGCCGACCAGGTCGGCGACCGCCGGCGACCACGACCCGACGCCCTCCAGCACCAGCAGGCCACCCGGCTCGACGACGTGCTCCTCGGCCCAGGCGTAGGCGTGCCAGTCCCACCGCCGCCAGCGGCCGGCGCGACCGGCGGCCAGCGGGCGCAGCAGGCCCTTGACGGTCACGGGGAGGCCGGGCAGGCCGGCCCAGCCCTCGAGCAGCTCGTCGCAGTGCACGACATGGGCACCGGCCACGACGCCGGCCAACGCCTCGGCCAGCGTGGTCTTCCCCGACCCGGCCGGGCCGTCGACGCACACCAGCCGGCCGGGGCCGAGCGTCGGCGGCGCCGCCTGCACCCGGTCGGCGACCACCCGGGCGACGGCCAGGGGGTCGGCCCCCATCAGAACGCCTGGTCGCAGCCGCGGTAGGACGGCACCACGTCGGTGACCGTCTCTCCGCGTACCAGGTGCACGTCGCGGACGTGCTCGAACAGCTCGCCGGACTTGGCGTGGCGGAACCAGACCAGGTCGCCGATCGCCAGCGTCGCCGCCGCGTCCCCGACCAGGGGCGTCTGCACCTCGCCGGCACCCTCCAGCGAGGTCAGCCGGAGCCCGGGCGGCGCCCAGGGCACGGGGGAGCGGTCGGCACCGGTCGCGCCGCTCGCGACGAGGCCGCCGCCGTGCACGGTGGCCGTCGTCGGATCCGGGCGGCGGGTGACGCGGAGGCCGAAGAACGCGGCCGGGCGCGGCTCGAAGGAGGCGTAGTGGTCGAAGATCCGCGGCACCAGCAGGCCGGAGCCGGCCGCGATCTCGGTGACGGCGTCGTCGGCGGCCGTGGCCTCCACGGATCCGGTGCCGCCGCCGTTCCAGAGCTCCAGGTCGACCAGCGGGGCCAGCGCGGCGGCGATCTCCCGGCGGCGCACCTCGAGCTGGGCCATGGACGCCTGCTTGAGCCTGCGGACGACCATCGACCGGGCCCGCTGCTCCGGCACGGTGTCCTGCACCCCGGCCACCTGGCCCTCGTAGGTCATCACGCCGACCAGCCGGAAGCCGTCGCGCTCGACCACGGTCCGGGCCAGGGCGACCACGTCGGCGGTGTCGAACAGCGGCGAGCGCTTGGGCCCGATGTGCCGCCCGCCGATCCGCAGGCCGGCGTCGACGTCGAGGGCGACGCGCACCGGCACCGCGCGCGAGGCGCGGGTCGCGTCGACGGCGTCGAGATGGGCCGGGTCGTCGACCATCAGGGTGATGGCGGCGGCCGCGGAGGGGGAGGAGGCCAGGCGCCGGAGTGCACTGGTGTCCACCGACGGGTAGGCCACCACGATGTCGTCGCTGACCCCCGTCTCGTGGAGCCACAGCGCCTCGGCGACGGTGTAGGCGAGCACGCCGGAGAAGCCGTCGTGGGCGAGGGCCCGCCGGATCAGCTCCGGCACCCGCAGCGACTTCGACGCGACCCGTATTGGCTTACCGCCGGCGCGCCGCACGAGGTCGGCGGCGTTGGCGTCGAAGGCGTCGAGGTCGACCACAGCGATCGGCGTCGGCGGCGGCTCGGGGAGCGTGCCCACCGCCGCGGTGAGCCGCGACCAGAGGCGGTTGCGCTCGACGAGCGGGTCGCTCACTCGATGCCGCGCTTGCGCAGCAGAGCCTCGATGTCGGCCAGCTCGTCGTCGACGACCGGCTGGGAGGTGCGACCGGGCCGGGTGGAGGACGCCTCGGGCAGCGAGGCCCGGCCTCCGGTGCGGTCCTTCGCCCCGCCGGTCCCGCTGGTCCCGCCGGCCTGGGCGCGGGCGAGCTGCCGGTCGCGGATGAAGCCGCTGACCACCCAGAGGACGAGTGCCAGGCCGGCCAGCCCGACGCCCGCCCAGGTGCGGACGTCGAAGACCAGGCTGGTCGCCCAGTCGGTCACCGACCCGGCGATGTCGACGACCATCTCGAGGGTGCCGGTCAGCCACGCGGCCGCGGGCAGGAGCGTGAATCCCATCGCGCGTAGCCCGTTGGCGGCCCCGCGGCGGCGGAACGCGATCCACGTCCAGATGGCACCCGCCACGGTGAGTGCGGCGGTCAGAGCGGCCCAGGTTGTCCCTTCCACGGGCCCAGAGTCCCACAACCGACCACACCTCCGGGAGAATGGCCGCGTGCACCACGACGACCGAGACCCCGCCGGCGCCCCCGAGCAGGCGCCGCTCGTGCGGACCATCCCCGACCCGGGCTTCGCCGACGACACCGGCGCCGGCGACCCGCGACTGGCCGGCCTGCTGGCCGCGCACGCCTCCGGGCAGGCCTCGTCGGGCGACGTGCTCACCGTCCTGCAGGACGCACGGCTGCTCGTCCCGGTCGTGGCGGTCCTCGGCGAGGTCGAGGTCGACGACTGGGGCCTGGCGCACGACAAGACCTCCGACATGGCCGCGGTGCTGGTCCGGGCCGCGGACGGGAGCACCGGCCTGCTGGCCTTCACCTCCACCGAGACGATGGGGCGCTGGGACCCGCAGGCGCGACCGGTGCCGGTCACGGCTGCCACCGCGGCGACCGCGGCCGTGCAGGACGGCGCCGAGGCGCTGCTGGTCGACCTCGCCGGCCCCGCGACGTACGTCGTCGACGGCGACGACCTCACCCGGCTGGCCGCCGGATGGCGGCTGGTCGCGATCGGCGACCACCCGGAGGGCAGGGCCGGGCACGGCTGGATTGGGCCCTCCACGGAATGATCGGCTACCCTTTCGTGTTGACCGATCAGTGACGCGCAGCACCACCGTGCGACACCGATCCCGCCAAGCGGAGTCGAGCACCACCCGTCTCCCACCCGCATCGATCGCCCTGCACCACAGATCGTCGGGTCCGGTCCAGTGACACAGCCGTCGTGAGACGGATGTGACCACCCCGCCTTCCCCTCGTGGGGGACGCGTCGTGACTGGCTCCCGCTTGGCAACAGCGGGAGCCACTGTTCATTTCCGGCCGGACCCACGACCGGTGCGACAGGGACTCCCATCCATCCGAACCACTGGAGGACCCATCAGCACCGAGCTGCGCATCAACGACCGGATCCGCGTACCCGAGGTCCGGCTCGTAGGACCCAACGGCGAAACCGTTGGCATCGTGCCGACCGACCAGGCACTCAAGCTGGCCCAGGAGGCCGACCTCGACCTCGTCGAGATCGCCCCGCAGGGACGCCCCCCGGTCTGCAAGCTCATGGACTACGGCAAGTTCAAGTACGAGAACGCCCAGAAGGCTCGTGAGGCGCGCCGCAACCAGACGAACGTGATCATCAAGGAGATGAAGCTTCGTCCGAAGATCGACTCGCACGACTACGAGACCAAGAAGGGTCACGTCGTGCGGTTCCTCGGCGCCGGCGACAAGGTCAAGATCACGATCATGTTCCGTGGTCGCGAGCAGCACCGCCCCGAGCTGGGCTTCCGGCTCCTCCAGAAGCTCGCGGAGGACGTGCAGGACCTCGGCTTCGTCGAGTCCTCGCCCAAGCAGGACGGGCGCAACATGACCATGGTCCTCGGCCCGCACAAGAAGAAGGCCGACGCCAAGATCGACGCCGAGGCCGCCCGCGCCACCAAGGAGCAGGCGCGTGCCGACCGCAAGGCCGAGGAGGACGCCGAGCGCGAGGCGGCCCACGCCGCCGGCCCGGTGGCCCAGAAGAAGGAGCGTGGCCGCTCCGAGAACCTGGACCCTGAGATCGAGGCCTGAGCGAAGCGAAGGGCTCGATCGAGCAGGTCGCGGCGAAGCCGTGACAACAGCCTGAGCACAGGCCGCTCACCCCAGCAGACCACGAAACACGCACAAGGAAGTTGAGGCAGACATGCCGAAGAACAAGACCCACTCGGGCGCGAAGAAGCGCTTCAAGGTGACCGGCTCGGGCAAGATCATGCGCCTGCAGGCCGGCCGCAAGTCCGGCGCTGCGTTCGCGTCCGCGCCGACGACGGGCAGCCGCAAGAAGCACCGCCGCAACGCCGGCATGGTCGAGCTCGAGCCCGGCGACGTCAAGCGCGCCAAGAAGATGCTCGGCATCTGAGCCTCACCCCTGGTGGCCCAGCCGCCGCCCGTCCTGATTTTCCCCCGCACCAAGGAGTAGCACCATGGCACGCGTCAAGCGCGCAGTGAACGCCCAGAAGAAGCGTCGTACCACCCTCGAGCGGGCCGCCGGTTACCGCGGCCAGCGCTCGCGGCTCTACCGCAAGGCCAAGGAGCAGGTCACCCACTCCCTGGTCTACAGCTACAACGACCGCCGCAAGAACAAGGGCAACTTCCGCAAGCTGTGGATCCAGCGCATCAACGCCGCTGCCCGCGCCAACGGGATGACCTACAACCGGTTCATCCAGGGCCTCGGCCTGGCCGGCATCGAGGTCGACCGCAAGATCCTCGCCGAGCTCGCCGTCCACGACGCCCCGGCCTTCGCCGCGCTCGTCGAGGCCGCCAAGGCCGCGCTGCCCGAGGACGTCAACGCGCCCAAGGTCTCCGCCTGAGCAACATGCAGCCCCTCTCCGCGAGCAACGCTCGCGTCAAGGAGGCTCGCAAGCTGAGCCGCCGTTCGGTACGCACCGAGCGGCGGCTCTTCCTTGCCGACGGGCCCAAGGCGGTCGAGGGCGCGCTCGGCGTGGACGGCTGCGTCGTGGAGGTGTTCGCCACCTCCGCCGCGCTCGCGCACCACGCCGCGCTCCTCGAGTCCGCTCCGGTCACCCTGGTCGACGAGCGGGCCCTCGCCTCGGTGTCCGACTCGGTGTCACCGGCCGGCGTGGTGGCGGTGTGCCGCCACATCGACGCCCCCCTCGAGCACGTCATCGCCGCGTCGCCCCGCCTGCTGGCCATCTGCGCCGACGTACGCGACCCGGGCAACGCCGGCACCGTGATCCGCACCGCCGACGCGGCCGGTGCGGACGCCGTCGTGCTTGCCGGGCAGTCGGTCGACGCCTACAACCCCAAGACGGTGCGCAGCACGGTGGGCAGCCTGTTCCACCTGCCGTTCGCGGTCGAGCACGACGCGGCCGCCGCGGTCCGGGCGGCGCAGGCACGCGGCCTGACGGTGCTCGCCGCCGACGGCGCGGGCGATGTCGACCTCTTCGACGCGGACCTCGCCGGACCCACCGCGTGGCTCTTCGGCAACGAGGCCTGGGGCCTGCCCGAGGAGCTGGCCGCCCTGTCCGACCACCGCGTCGCCATCCCGATCCACGGCCGGGCCGAGAGCCTCAACCTCTCGACCGCCGCCGCGGTCTGCCTCTACGCCAGCGCGCGCGCCCAGCGAGGCAAGCGGCCGTGATCCTCATCGACCCGCCCGCCGTCCCGCGCTGGGACCGACTGTGGTCGCACCTGGCCAGCGACACCTCCTACGACGAGGTGCACGCGTTCGCCGCCGTCCACGGCGTCCCGGCCCAGGGCTGGGACCGCGACCACTACGACGTCCCGGCCGACGCGTACGACGCGCTGGTCGCCGCAGGCGCCCTGCCGGTCTCCTCCCGCGAGCTGGCGCTCGCGCTGCGCGCGGCCGGGCTGCGCCGGCCCAAGCCGGCGGCGCGTGGCGGCCGCGACCGCTGACGCTGCGCGGCTAGGGTGCGCAGGTGTCCGCCGACCAGAACGCGCCAGGCCACCGGGTCGTCTCGGCCCGCCCGAGCCGGCTGCGGGAGCTCGCCGACTTCTACCCCGACGGCATCCTGGGCGCGAGCCGCACGGGTGAGGTGACGCTCCTCAACGCGCAGGGCGCCGCACTGCTCGGTGTCGACGCCGAGCAGGCGCGCGGCCTCCCGCTGTCCGACGTGCTGCGACTGCTCGACCAGGACGGGCGCACGTGGCTCGACGTCAACCGGCCGTTCGACGCCATCTCCATCACCCGCGGCGTGCCTGAGCAGTCCTGGCTCAACGCCGGTGGCGACGAGGTGCTCACCACCGCGCGGCTGGTGCGCGAGGGCAGGCTCGGCCCCGTCGTCGGGATCGCCGTCGGGCTGCGCAGCGGGAGGGGAAGGGCCCGCCTCGACCGCGACCGCTCCGACCTGGTCGCGACCGTCGCCCACGAGCTCCGCTCGCCGCTGACCGGCGTGAAGGGCTTCGTGCAGGCGCTGCTCAACCGCTGGGACAAGCTCAGCGACGACCAGCGCAAGCTGATGCTGACCACCGTCAACGCCGACGCCGACCGGCTCGCGCGACTGATCGCCGAGCTGCTCGACGTGGCGCGCATCGACACCGGCCGGCTCCAGCTCTACCCGCGCGAGGTCTCGGCGGAGCTGCTGGTGGGCCGCGTCGTCGACTCGATCGAGGCAGGCACGTCGCGCGCGATCACCCTCGAGGCGGCGCCCGGCCTGCCCGAGGTCTTCGCCGACCCGGACAAGTTCACCCAGGTCGTCACCAACCTCGTGGAGAACGCGGTCCGTCACGGCCAGGGCCAGGTCCGGGTCAGCCTCGACGCCTCCGGCACCCTCGACGGCGTCCGGATCACCGTCGACGACGAGGGCGACGGCATCCCGGCCGAGCTGCGACGCCGGGTCTTCACCAAGTTCTGGACCACCGGCGACGCCGGCGGCAGTGGGCTGGGCATGTACATCGTCGGCGGGCTCTCCCGGGCCCACGGCGGCTGGGTCACCATCGACGACGCGCCCGGCGGCGGCGCGCGCGTGATGGTCGACTGGCCGCGCGAGGATCACCGTCCCGACTGACGCCCACCTCCACACAACCTTCACGAGTCGTCCCCGGTCTCGACCCGCCCGCGCTCCTAGGGTCGAGCCATGACGCCTGCCACCACTTCGAGGACCGCCCTGGTGGTCGAGGACGACCGCACCATCAACGACGCGCTGGCCCAGCGCCTGCGCGCCGAGGGGTACACCGTCGAGCAGGCGTTCGACGGCCCCTCCGCGGTCGACCTCGCCGCCACCGCGCGGCCTGACGTCGTGCTGCTCGACGTGATGCTCCCGGGATTCGACGGCCTCGAGGTGTGCCGCCGGATCCAGGCGGCGCGACCGGTGCCGGTGCTGATGCTCACTGCGCGCGACGACGAGGCCGACGTCCTCGTCGGGCTCGGGGTGGGGGCCGACGACTACCTCACCAAGCCCTTCTCGATGCGCGAGGTCGTCGCCCGGGTCGCCGCCCTGCTGCGGCGCGTCGAGCGCGCGGCCGCGCTCGCAGACGAGCGGCCCTCGGCCCTCGACGTGGGCGCGGTGCGCATCGACCCGGGCACCCGGCGTACGACGGTCGCGGGCGAGCCGGTGCACCTCACGCCGACCGAGTTCGACCTGCTCCTGTGCCTGGCGCGGACGCCCGGCCAGGTGCTGAGCCGCGAACGGCTCCTGCGCGAGGTCTGGGACTGGGGCGACGCCTGGGCGAGCGCCAGCGCGACGCGCACCGTCGACAGCCACGTCAAGGCGCTGCGCAGCAAGGTGGGGGCGGCGCGGATCCGCACCGTCCACGGCGTCGGCTACGCCCTCGAGGTGCTGCCGTGAGCGGGTGGCTCGACACCGTCTCCAGCCTCAAGGTCAAGCTGGGCCTGCTGGTGGTCGCGTCGGTCGTCACCGCCGTCCTGCTCACCCTGCTCGGCTCGGCCGCCGGCGTCTCGCCGTTCCTCGTGCTGCCCGTGAGCGTCGCCCTCGCGCTCGGGGTCACCCAGCTGCTCGCCGCCGGGATGGTCGCGCCGCTGCGCCGGATGACGGAGGTGTCGCGGGCGATGGCGCGCGGCGACTACACCGGTCGCGTGCGGACGAGCGCCACCGACGAGGTCGGCCAGCTCGCCCACGCGTTCAACCGCATGGCCGAGGACCTCGCGACGGTCGACCGCGAGCGCCGCGACCTCATCGCCACCGTCTCCCACGAGCTGCGCACCCCGCTCACCGCCATGACCGCGCTCCTCGAGAACCTCGCCGACGGCGTCGTGCCCGCCGACCCCCCGCACCTCGCTGCGGCGCTGGAGGAGGCCCAACGCCTCGGCCGGCTCGTCGAGGACCTGCTCCAGCTCTCCCGGCTCGAGGCGGGGGTGGTCGACCTCGACCGTCAGGACGTCGCGCTGCGCGCACTCGTCGCGGACTCGGCGGCCCAGGTGCGCGCCGCCGGCCGGAGCGGGGACTTCATGATCGACCTCGCCGAGGGCCTCGTCGTGCCCGGTGACCCCGCCCGGCTGCGCCAGCTCGTGACCAACTTGCTGGACAACGCGGCGCGCCACGCCCCGGCCGAGACGTCCGTGCGGGTCACCGGCGGGACCACGGACGACACCTGGTGGCTCGAGGTCGTCGACGCCGGCGGGGGAGTGGCCCCCGAGGACCGCGAGCGCGTCTTCGAGCGCTTTGGCACCGACGACGGCGGCGGCACCGGCCTCGGGCTCGCGGTGGCGCGGTGGGTGGCCCAGCTCCACGGCGGCACGCTGCGCTTCCTCGACCCCGAGACGGGCGAGGGCTCGCGGCTCCGGCTCGAGGTGCCCACCGCGCCGTCCCCGTCCGCGATGCCGTCCCCGTCGGCGTCATCCGAGGCCGCCCCCGTGCGGGCCGCGACCAACTCGGCGCACCAGCCGGCACCGCTCGCTGATCCGGACCGGCCGCAGCCGGGACTCGACGCGCTCTTCGGTCGCTTCTGGCCCGAGCGCGGCGCCCCGCACGGCCTGCTCACCGTGGCCGCCGCCGCGGGTGCCGGACTGGTCGCGGGCGTCGCCCTCTCCTTCACCGCGGTGGGCGTCTCGTGGACGCTGGTCGCCGTCGTGTGCGGCGCCGCGGCGCTGGCCACCGCCCGCCGGCGTCGCGAGCCGTGGACGCTGGCCTGCGCCGCGCTCGCGCTCCTGCTCGTGCTCCCGATGACCCTGCTCGACGCCTGGTGGATCCAGATGCTCGGCCTCGTCGCGGCCACGGCGGTGTTCCTGTGCGGGGTCACCGGTGCGCGCACGCTGCCCGGGTTCGTGCTGACCGGCGTCGCGTGGCCGCTGGCGTCGTTGCGCGGCCTGCCCTGGTTCGGGCGGACGCTGCGCATCGCCGGCACCGGCTCGCGCACCCCCGCCGTCGTGCGTACGACGGTGTGGTCCCTGCTCGGCCTCGGCGTCTTCGGCACGATCTTCGCCAGCGCCAACCCGGTCTTCGGGTCGTGGGTCGACCAGCTCGTGCCCAACCTGACCTTCAACGACCTCGTCGGGCGGGCGTTCCTGGCCTGCTTCGTCTTCGCCGCCACCCTCGGCGCGGCCTACCTCGCGCACAACCCGGCCGACGTCGAGGTGCTCTCCGGACGCCGGCCGGCAGCCTTGGCCAACCGGTTCGAGTGGCTGGTGCCGGTGCTCGTCGTCGACGCCGTGTTCGTCGCGTTCATCGCCGCGCAGGCGCGGGCCCTCATCGGCGGACGCGACTACATCGAGGCGACGACCGGCCTCACCTACGCCGACTTCGTGCACCAGGGCTTCGGCCAGCTCACCCTCGCCACGGCGCTGACCGTGCTGGTGGTGTGGGTCGCCTCGCGGCGCGCGGGCGACACCGCCCCGGACCGCCGCTGGCTGCGCGGCTCCCTCGGCCTGCTGTGCGCGCTCACCCTCCTCGTGGTCGCCTCCGCGCTGCGCGGGATGAGCTTCTACCAGGACGCCTACGGCTTCACCACGCTGCGCGTCTTCGTCGACGTCTTCGAGGGGTGGCTCGGGTTCGTGGTGCTGTCCATCATGGTCGGCGGGGTCACCGGGCTCGGTCGCTGGCTGCCCAGGGTCGCCCTGGCCTCCGGCGCGGTCGCACTCATCGGCCTGGCCGCGATCAACCCCGACGCGTGGGTCGCGGGACGCAACCTCGACCGCTACGAGGCGACCGGCGACCTGGACCTCCGTTACCTCCAGGACCTCTCCGCCGACGCCGCCCCCGTGATCGCCGAGCGACTGCCCGCCGACGTGGCCCGCTGCGTGCTGGAGCTCCTGCCGCTCAACGGGCTGTCGGTCGAGGTCGTCGACGACCCGCGTGCCTGGAACCTCGGGCGCGAACGCGCCGAGCACACGCTGCGCGACCTCGGGCTGGTCGGTGCCTCGGGCCAGCCCGCCGGCGGCTCCGCCGGGGGCGACGAGTGCGCCGCCGTGTGGAGCGCCTTCGAGGAGTAGCATCGTCGTCGTGCCCACGAGCCTGCGATTTCCCCGCCCCGGACCTGTTCCGTCGGGCAGCTGACGCCACCGGGTCCGGGGAGTCCCCGTCCGACCCGACGCTCGTCCACTTCTAGACTCTGCGGCGAACTGATGACGCCGCGCGAAAGGGAGCCATGTCCGGCCCCAACACCGACTACGACCCTGTCGAAGTGACCCCGCTCAAGGCCGACCAGGTCGAGGCGATGCGCGAGGCGGCCCTTGCCGCCATCGCGGACGCCGCCGACCTCGACGCGCTCAAGCAGGTCCGCCTCGACCACGCCGGCGACCGCTCGCCCCTGGCCCTCGCCAACCGCGAGATCGGCGCGCTCCCGCCGCAGGCGCGCAAGGAGGCGGGCCAGCGCGTGGGCCAGGCCCGCGGCGCGGTCAACCAGGCCCTCGCGGCCCGCCAGGCCGTGCTCGAGGCCGAGCACGAGGAGCGGATGCTGGTCGAGGAGACCGTCGACGTCACCCTGCCGACCACGCGTCGGCGCCGCGGCGGCCGGCACCCCCTGACCCTGCAGTCCGAGCTCATCGCCGACCTGTTCGTGGCCATGGGCTACGAGGTCGCGGAGGGCCCGGTCGTGGAGGCCGAGTGGCTCAACTTCGACGCCCTCAACCTCGGTCCCGACCACCCTGCCCGCACCATGCAGGACACGTTCTGGACCGAGCCCGCCGACGACCACGTCGTGCTGCGCACACAGACCTCGCCCGTCCAGGCGCGCACGATGCTGACCCGCACGCCGCCCATCTACGTCGTGTGCCCGGGACGGGTGTTCCGCACCGACGAGTACGACGCGACGCACTCGCCGATGTTCCACCAGGTCGAGGGCCTCGTCGTCGACGAGGGCATCACGATGGCCCACCTCAAGGGCACGCTCGACCACTTCGCCTCCCAGCTGTTCGGCGACGGGATCACGACCCGGTTCCGGCCGTCCTACTTCCCGTTCACCGAGCCCTCGGCCGAGGTCGACGTCCGCTGCTTCGTGTGTCGCGGCTCCGGCCTCGACGAGAGCGGCTCCGCCTCGTGCCGCACCTGCCGGGGCGAGGGCTGGATCGAGTGGGGCGGCTGCGGCGTGGTCAACCCGCGCGTGCTCGTCGCCTGCGGCGTGGACCCGGAGGTCTACAGCGGCTTCGCCTTCGGGATGGGCATCGACCGGTCGTTCATGTTCCGCCACGGGCTGGAGGACCTGCGCCCCCTCTTCGAGGGCGACGTCCGGTTCAGCAGCGCGTTCGGCACCGAGATCTGAGAGGGGAGAGCGAGCGATGAAGGCACCCCTGTCCTGGATCCTGGACCACGTCGACGTTCCCGCCGGCACCACCACCGAGGAGATCACCGACCGGCTGACGCTGACCGGGCTCAAGCTCGAGGCGATCGTCAGCCCCGGACGCGAGATCACCGGCCCGCTGGTCATCGGCCGCGTGCTCACGATGGAGCCGGAGCCGCAGAAGAACGGCAAGACCATCAACTGGTGCACCGTCGACGTCGGCGACGCCAACGGCACCGGTGAGCCGCAGGGCATCGTCTGCGGAGCACACAACTTCAAGCCCGGCGATCTCGTCGTCACGGTGCTGCCCGGCGGCGTGCTGCCCGGCGGCTTCGAGATCGGGGCGCGCAAGACCTACGGCCACCTGTCCGCGGGGATGATCTGCTCAGCCCGCGAGCTCGGCCTCGGCGAGGACCACGACGGCATCATCGTGCTGCCCGAGGACGCCGGCGCCCCCGGCGACGACGTCCGGGCGGTGCTCGGGCTCGACGAGGAAGTCATCGAGTTCGAGATCAACCCCGACCGGGCCTACGCCCTGTCGGTGCGCGGCATCGCCCGCGAGGTGCTGGTCTCCGTCGAGGGCGCCAGCAACTTCCGCGACCCCGCGATCCGCGACACTCCTGCCGCCAACGACCAGGGCCACCCGGTCGTCGTGGAGGACGCCGAGGGCTGCCCGGTCTTCGTCGCCCGCCGCGTCGACGGCGTCGACCCGTCCGCGCCGACGCCCGACTTCATGGTGCAGCGCATCACCGCCGCCGGCATGCGGCCCATCTCGCTGGCCGTCGACATCACCAACTACGTGATGCTCGAGACCGGCCGGCCGATCCACGGCTACGACGCCGACCGGGTGCAGGGCGCGCTCGTCCTACGCCGTGCCCGCGAGGGCGAGCGGCTGACCACCCTCGACGGGACGTCCCGCACGCTCGACCCCGGCGACCTCGTGGTCACCGACGACTCCGGCATCATCGGCCTCGGCGGCGTCATGGGAGGCGAGACGACCGAGATGTCGAGCACCACCACGTCGGTGCTCGTCGAGGCGGCCCACTGGGACGCCGTGTCGATGTTCCGCACCGGCCGCCGGCACCGGATCACCTCCGAGGCGGGCAAGCGCAACGAGCGCGGCGTCGACCCGACGATCTGCGAGGCCGCGGCCGACCGCGTCGTCGAGCTGCTCGTCGAGCACGGCGGCGGCACGGCCCACCCCGGCGTCACCGTCGTCGGCACCCCGCCGGCGATGCCGGTCGTTGACGTGCCCGGCGACCTGGCCGCCCGCGTGTCCGGGATGGACATCAGCGAGGAGCGCGCCGTCGAGTGCCTGCGCGCCGTCGGCTGCGAGGTCGAGGGGAGCGGCACCCTGGCGGTCACCCCGCCGCCGTGGCGTCCCGACCTCACCGACGCGCAGGACTTCTCCGAGGAGGTCATCCGCCTCGTCGGCTACGACCGCGTGCCGTCGGTGCTGCCGACGCCCCCGTCGGGCCGCGGGCTGACCCGGCCCCAGCAGCTGCGCCGGCGGATCGGCCGCACCCTCGCCGGCGAGGGCTACGTCGAGGTGGTGAGCTTCCCGTTCGTGGGCGAGGCCGACCTCGACGCGCTGGGCCTGCCCGCCGACGACCCGCGTCGCGACCTGCTGCGGCTGTCCAACCCCCTCAACGCCGAGGCCGCGTTCATGACCTCGACCCTGCTTCCCGGCGTGCTGCGCGCGGCGGGCCGCAACGTCGGGCACGGCACGAGCGACCTGGCCCTGTTCGAGACCGGCACGGTCACCCTGCCGCGCCACGCCGGTCCGGCGGCGATCCTGCCGGTCGACCGCCGCCCGAGCGCCGAGGAGTTCGCGGCGCTCGACGCCGCGCTGCCGGCACAGCCGCTGCACCTCGCGGTCGTCGCCAGCGGTGACGCCGTGTCCGGCGGCTGGTGGGGCCCCGCGCGACCCGTGTCGTGGTCCGACGCCGTCGAGGCGGTGCGCGCCGTCGCGGCGGCGCTCGGCCTCGAGGTGACCGCGACGGCCGCCGAGGTCGCCCCGTGGCACCCCGGTCGCTGCGCCGAGCTGTCCGTGGCGGGCGAGGTGGTCGGCCACGCCGGCGAGCTGCACCCGAAGGTCTGCCAGGCGTTCGGGCTGCCCGCCCGCACGGTCGCCGCGGAGGTCGACCTCGACGTGCTGATCGCCCGGTCGGTCCACCTGCGGCAGGCGCCCGTCTTCTCGTCGTACCCGGTCGCGAAGGAGGACGTGGCGCTCGTCGTCGACGCCTCCGTCCCGGCTGCCGACGTCGAGGCGGCGCTGCGCGAGGGAGCGGGCGAGCTGCTCGAGTCGCTCCGGCTCTTCGACGTCTACACCGGCGACCAGGTGGGCGAGGGCAGGAAGTCGCTGGCCTACGCCCTGCGCTTCCGGGCGCCCGACCGCACGCTCAAGGAGGGCGAGGCGGCCACGGCCCGCGACGCCGCGGTCGCGCACGCCGCGGAGCGCACCGGCGCCGTCCAGCGCGCCTGATCAGCGCTCATCGACACGCACAGTGGGCCTTGAGTCTCCTGGAGACTCAAGGCCCAGTGCGCACGATCAGCGGCTCTCGCAGGTACGCCGTACCTCGGCCGAGCAGCGGTCTCGGCCCTGGTGCCCGTTGGCCTTGTCCCGGCCCGGACCGCCGATGATCTCGTCGCCGCGCCCGCCGCCGAAGAGGGTGTCGTTCCCGGGGCCGCCGAGCAGCCGGTCGCGCGCCTGCGACCCGACGAGGCGGTCCGCGCCGGGCCCGCCCGCCAGGACAACAGGGCGCTCGCCTCGTAGGGTGCCCGAGGCGGTGGCGTTGAGGACGTCGTCGCCACCGCGACCGCGGACGCGGATCCGCTGGCTGGCCACGACCTTGATCTTCTCGTCGGCGGCGCTGCCCACGACCCTCACGTCACCACCCTTGAGCAAGAGGTCCTCGAAGTCGTCGAAACGGAAGGAGTGCCGCACGGCGTCGCCCACCGCGACGCACGAGAAGGTGCCGCCGACCCGGACGCTGGCGGTCGAGCAGGCATTGCCGGAGTAGCTGTCGCGACCGGGCCCACCCGTCACCCTCCCGCTTCCCATCGAGTAGAGCGCGAGGTGGTCGTCTCCTCCGCCCATCGAGATCACGCGTCGTCCGCCGGTCGTCCGGGACGCGAGCACCAACGTCTCGGCGGCGTCGGTGCCGGTGAAGCTCTGCTCCCGCGTGTGGACCCCGACCTCGTAGTGGGCGATCGACCCCGCCCAGCGCAGCACCGTCCGGCCGTCGACGATCGCGGCGCGGGCGGGGCCCGAGACCATCGTCGAGGTGCCCTGCCAGCCGGGGTGCACGGCCAGGGTGTTGTCGCCGGTCCCGACATCGAGCGTGCCCGCGCCGCGCCGCTCGCCAGCCCACTCGACGGTGTCGTCACCGGTGCCGGTGAGCACCGTGTCGTTGTTCGTCGCACCGGGCGTCGTGGTGCCGGAGTGGACGACGTCGTCTCCGCCGCGGGTGTCGATCACGTCGACCTCCACGTCGAGCGAGCCCTCGACGCTTCCCGTCTCCCGGACGCCGGCGTAGACGGTCTCGTGGAACGGGGACGCCTGCGGGTTTGACGGGATGACGGCGTCGAGTCCGACGTAGGAGTCGGCGCCCGTGCCGAGGATGATGGTGTACCAGACGTCCTCGGCGTCGGTGCTCTCGTTGACGACGTCGTCGTCGCCCGCGCCTGCATCCACGGTCACGTTGCGCATCCCACCCTCGGGAGCGGCGACGATGCAGATCGTGTCGTTGCCTCCGAGCCCCTGCGCTGTCACGCCCGGCTGCGGGACGACCACCATGACGTCGTCGCCCTCCGTCCCGGTGCTCCCCACGACCGTTGCCGGCTTGCCCTGGCAGGTGATCGTCGGCGCACCGTGCGCCGGGGCGCCGGTCGTGACCGGCGCGCCGACGATGGCGGTGGCGAGGGCCGCGACGGCGGTCTTGAGTGCTCTTCGCATTGAGGTGTCTTTCCGTGGTGTCTGATGAGGGCGACGAGGGAGACGCAGCCGACCCCCGATTGGTTGTGGCCGGGCGCGTTCAGTTGATCGGCGACCCCACGACGGCGGTGAAGCGTCGGTGCACCTCGCCGTCGCCGGCGACGGACACCTCCGCGTCGTCGGCGCGGTGCCACAGCCACAGGTCGAGGAGCCCGGCCGGTCCGTCGACCACCACGTCGGGCTCGACGTCCGCGTCGTCGGGGGCGGGGACGACGTGGAAGTCGTCCTCGTCGGCGTACGACGCGCCGCTGTCGGGGTCGGTGCCGGCGAACACCCCGAACCGCAGCCAGAACGACTCGCCGGTGTCGGTCACGTCGACGCGGACCAGGCTCTCGCCGGGCGTCCAGCTGCCCCACGCCGGCATCCCGCCGTACATCACGTCGAGGCACTCGTGGACGCCGTCGGCGGCGAGCACCGGATCGAGCTCGCTCGCCACGCCGGCCGCCTGCTCGGCGTCGACGCGGTGCACCAGCGCCTCGTGCGCCTGGCGACGGAGGATGAAGCCGACGGTGTGGTCGCTCGACCAGTTCCAGGCCTCCTCCGAGGGGTCGGCGGCCGCGAGCGCGTCCGCGAGGTCGCGTGACCACTCGTCGAAGACCTCGAGCAGGCCGTCGTACGACTCGGGGCGGGGCGGGTCGACCTCCTCGGGTCGTGCGGGGCGGGCGCGCACCACCTCGGCCCACCAGTGCTGGACCGTGGCCAGGTGCCACAGCAGGTCGGCGGCGTCCCAGTCGGGGCACGCCGGCACCCGGGCCGAGGGGTCGCACGCGGCGAGCACCTCGCGGAAGCGGGCGGACTCCGAGCGGAGGTGGTCGAGGTAGGTCTCTGGCGCCAGACGGGTCATCCCGGCACGCTAGGCGACACGGCCCGATCGCGCTCGTCGTTCCCGGTCCGGACCAGTGCGACGCATCATGCATTCGCATGTATAGTCATGCAACATGACCGCAACAGTCGCCGTGGCCGGAGCCAGCGGGTACGCCGGGGGAGAGGTGCTCCGCCTGCTCCTGGGCCACCCCGAGGTCGAGGTCGGCGCACTCACCGCGGGGTCCAACGCCGGTGAGCGCCTCGGTGCCCTCCAGCCGCACCTGCTCCCGCTGGCCGACCGGGTCCTGGCCGACACCACGGTGGATGTCCTCGCCGGTCACGACGTGGTCTTCCTGGCCCTCCCGCACGGCCGGTCCGCGGCGATCGCACAGGCGCTGGGCGACGACACCGTGGTGGTCGACTGCGGCGCCGACTTCCGGCTGACCGACCCGGGGGAGTGGCAGGCGTTCTACGGCGGCGAGCACGCGGGGTCGTGGCCCTACGGCCTGCCCGAGCTGCCCGGCCAGCGCGAGCTGCTGCGCGGCGCGCGCCGGATCGCCGTCCCGGGCTGCTACCCGACGGTCTCGACGCTCGCGGTCGTGCCCGCCCTGACCGCCGGCCTGGTCGCCCCCGACGTGACGGTGGTGGCCGCCTCCGGCACCAGCGGCGCGGGCAAGGCCGCGAAGGCGCACCTGCTCGGCAGCGAGGTGATGGGCAACGCGAGCGCCTACGGCGTCGGCGGCACCCACCGCCACACCCCCGAGATCGTCCAGAACCTCAGCGCCGTCCACGGCGCTCCGGTGGCCGTCGGCTTCACGCCGCTCCTCGTGCCGATGTCCCGCGGCATCCTGGCCACCGTCCAGGCGCCGCTGCTCGACGGCGTCACGCCGCAGCAGGTCCGCGACGCGTACGCGACCGCCTACGACCCCGAGCCCTTCGTCCACCTGCTGCCCGAGGGGCAGTGGCCCCAGACCAAGTCCGTGGTGGGCTCCAACGCGGTGCAGGTCCAGGTCGCCGTCGACGAGCGCGTACGACGACTCGTGGCGGTGGCCGTGGTCGACAACCTCGCCAAGGGCACCGCCGGCGCCGCCGTCCAGTGCATGAACCTCGCCCTGGGCCTCGACGAGGCCACGGGGCTCACCACGATCGGACTCGCTCCATGACCGTCACCCACCCCGCCGGCTTCACCGCCGCCGGCGTCGCCGCCGGACTCAAGTCCACCGGCGCGAAGGACCTCGCCCTCGTCGTCAACGAGGGCCCCACCCACGACTCCGCCACCGTCTTCACCGCCAACCGCTGCAAGGCCAACCCCGTGCTCTGGAGCCAGGAGGTCGTCAAGGACGGCGTCGTGCGTGCGGTCGTGCTCAACTCCGGCGGTGCCAACTGCTACACCGGGCCCGAGGGCTTCCAGACCACCCACGCGGTCGCGGAGAAGGTCGCCGAGGGCCTGGGCATCGGCGCGATCGACGTGGTGGTCTGCTCGACCGGCCTCATCGGCCTCGCCAACGACCGCGCCGACCTCCTCGCCGGGGTCGAGGCGGCGACCGCCGCGCTCTCGGCCGACGGCGGGCCGCAGGCCGCGGAGGCGATCATGACCACCGACTCGGTCAGCAAGAACACCGTCGTCGAGGGCGCGGGCTGGTCCATCGGCGGCATGGCCAAGGGCGCCGGCATGCTGGCGCCCCAGCTCGCCACGATGCTCGTCGTCCTCACCACCGACGCCGTGGTGCCCGCCGCCGACCTCGACACCGCCCTGCGCGCGGCCACCCGGGTGAGCTTCGACCGGCTCGACTCCGACGGCTGCATGTCGACCAACGACACCGTGACCGTGATGGCCAGCGGCGCCAGCGGCATCACGCCGACCCTCGAGGACTTCACCGCCGCGCTCACCCAGGCCTGCACCGACCTGGCCATGCAGCTGCTCAAGGACGCCGAGGGCGCCGACCACGAGATCGCCATCACCACCCTCCACGCCGCCTCCGAGGACGAGGCGGTCGAGGTCAGCCGCAGCGTCGCGCGCAGCAACCTCTTCAAGGCCGCGGTCTTCGGCAAGGACCCCAACTGGGGCCGGGTGCTGGCCTCGGTCGGCACCACGCAGGCGCGCTTCGACCCCGCCGACCTCGACGTGGCGATGAACGGCGTGTGGGTCTGCCGCGAGTCCACCCCGGCCGAGGACCCGGCGGGCGTCGACCTGTCCGGCCGCGAGGTCAGCGTGACCATCGACCTCAAGTCGGGCGACGCGCGCGCCACCGTGTGGACCAACGACCTCACCCACGCCTACGTCCACGAGAACAGCGCCTACAGCTCATGAGCGACGCACCGATGACCGAGACCGTCCAGAGCCCCCGCCGGCCCGACCCGGCGAAGGCCCGCACCCTCGCCGCCGCGCTGCCCTGGCTCAAGCGCTACCACGGGCGCACGATCGTGGTGAAGTACGGCGGCAACGCGATGACCGACGAGTCGCTCAAGGTCGCCTTCGCCGAGGACATCGCCTTCCTCCGCTTCGCCGGCTTCAAGCCGGTCGTCGTGCACGGCGGCGGGCCGCAGATCTCCCGCATGCTCGACCGCCTCGGCATCGAGTCGGAGTTCCGCGGCGGGCTGCGGGTCACCACCCCCGAGGCAATGGACGTCGTCCGGATGGTGCTCGTCGGCCAGGTGCAGCGCGAGCTCGTCGGGCTCATCAACCAGCACGGCGCCCTGGCGGTCGGCCTCTCCGGCGAGGACGCCGGACTGTTCCGGGCCGAGACCACCAGCACCATCGTCGACGGCGAGGAGGTCGACCTCGGCCTCGTCGGCGAGGTGGCCGAGGTACGGCCCGAGGCTGTGCTCGACCTCATCGAGGCGGGCCGCGTCCCGGTCGTCAGCTCGGTCGCGCCGGACAGCGAGGGCCGCGTCCACAACGTCAACGCCGACACCGCCGCCGCGGCGCTCGCGGTGGCCCTGGGCGCGGAGAAGCTGCTCGTGCTGACCGACGTCGAGGGCCTCTACCGCGACTACGGCAACTCCGACGACCTGATCCAGGAGATCAGCCCGGAGGCGCTGGGCGAGCTCCTGCCGACGCTCGACTCGGGCATGGTCCCCAAGATGCGCGCCTGCTACGAGGCGGTCACCGGGGGAGTGCCGCGGGCGACGGTCGTCGACGGCCGCGAGCCGCACGCCGTGCTGCTCGAGATCTTCACCGACGAGGGCGTCGGCACCCAGGTCCTGCCCGGCGCCGCCACCCGGATGCGCAAGCCCTACCCCACCGAGGAGCAGCCGTGAGTGCCATCCAGGAGCGCTACGCCGGCGCCGTGATGAACACGTTCGGCCCGCCCGTCCTCGCGCTGGTGCGGGGCAAGGGCGCGCACGTGTGGGACGCCGACGGCAAGGAGTACGTCGACCTGCTCGGCGGCATCGCCGTCAACGCCCTCGGCCACGCGCACCCGGCGCTCGTCGAGGCGGTCACCGGCCAGCTGCAGACGCTGGGCCACGTGAGCAACTTCTTCGCCACCGAGCCTCAGGTCGCCCTAGCCGAGCGGCTCGTCGCCCTCCTCGGCTGGGACGACTCGGCGCGGGTCTTCCTCAGCAACTCCGGCGCCGAGGCCAACGAGGCCGCCCTCAAGCTCACCCGCCGCACCGGCCGCACCCGGCTCGTCGCGGCCGAGGGCTCCTTCCACGGCCGGACGATGGGCGCGCTCTCGCTCACCTCCAAGGCCGCCTACCGCGAGCCCTTCGAGCCGCTGCCCGGCGACGTCACCTTCGTCGCGTACGACGACGTCGCCGCGCTCGAGGCCGCCGTCGACGAGACCGTCGCGGCCGTCGTCCTCGAGCCGATCCAGGGGGAGGCGGGCGTCGTCGTGCCGTCGCGCGACTACCTCGCCGCCGCGCAGCGCATCGCCCACGACAGCGGGGCGCTCCTCTGGCTCGACGAGGTGCAGACCGGCATCGCGCGCACCGGTGCGTGGTTCGCCCACCAGCTGCTCGACGGCGTGGAGCCCGACGTGGTGACCCTCGCCAAGGGCCTCGGCGGCGGCATGCCGATCGGCGCCACCGTCGCCCGCGGGACGGCCGCCACGCTGCTCCAGCCCGGCAACCACGGCACCACCTTCGGCGGCAACCCGGTCGCGGCCGCCGCGGCGCTGGCGGTGCTCGCCACCGTCGAGGCCGACGGCCTGCTCGACGCCGCCGTGGCCCGCGGCAGCCAGCTCGAGGCGCTGCTGCGGGCCCAGCGGGGCGTCGTGGACGTCACCGGCGCCGGGCTGATGCGCGGCGCCGAGCTCGACGGGCCCTATGCCACCCAGGCGGTCACCGCCGCCCGCGAGGCCGGCTTCATCCTCAACGCCACCGGCCCGACCCGGCTGCGCTTCGTCCCGCCGCTCGTGATCGGCGCCGGCGACCTCGACGCCCTGGCCACAGCACTTCCTGACATCCTCGACAGCGCCCGCCGCTCCGCCCAGGAGGCCACGCGATGACCCGTCACCTGCTCCGCGACGACGACCTCTCGCCGTCCGAGCTGCTCGAGGTCCTCGACCTCGCCGACCGGATGAAGGCGCAGCCGTTCGAGCACAAGCCGCTCGCGGGGCCGCGCACCGTCGCGCTCGTCTTCGACCGTCCCACCCTGCGCACCCAGGTCTCCTTCGCCGCGGGCATCGCCGAGCTCGGCGGCAACCCGATGACCGTCGACGGCGGCCTCGCCGCCATGGGCTCGCGCGAGGGCGTCGAGGACGTCGCCCGCATCCTGGGCCGTCAGGCCGCCGCGATCGTGTGGCGCACCGCCCACCAGGGCGACGTGGTGACGATGGCGGCCTACTCCGGCGTCCCCGTCCTCAACGCCCTCACCGACGAGTTCCACCCCTGCCAGCTCCTCGCGGACCTGCAGACCGTGCGCGAGCAGAAGGGCCGGCTGGCCGGGCTCCGCGTCGCGTTCGTCGGCGACGGAGCCTGCAACATGGGCAACTCGTGGGTGCTCGCCGGCGCGTCGGCGGGCATGCACGTCGTCGTCGGCGCCCCCGAGGGCTTCACCCCCGACACCCACGTGGTGGGCAAGGCGCGCGAGATCGCCCAGGACACCGGCGGGTCCGTCGAGCTCACCACCGACCCGGTCGACGCGGTCTCCGGCGTCGACGTCGTCGTCACCGACTCGTGGGTCAGCATGGGCCGGGAGGAGGAGGCGCAGGAGCGGCTGCGGGTCTTCCCGCCCTACGGCGTCACCGACGACCTGCTCACGCACGCCGCCGCGGACGCCATCGTCATGCACTGCCTGCCCGCCTACCGGGGCAAGGAGATCTCCGAGGAGGTCATCGAGGGCCCTCAGTCGGTCGTCTGGGACGAGGCGGAGAACCGCAGGCACGCCCAGAAGGCGGTGCTCGCCTGGCTGCTCGAGCGGTCGTCATGAGCGCCACGACGCCGCTGACCAAGAGCGCGCGCCACCAGCGGATCATCGACATCGTCACCACCCACCCGGTGCGCTCGCAGACCGAGCTGGCCGACCTGCTGGCCGACCACGGCGTACGCGTCACCCAGGCGACGCTGAGCCGCGACCTCGTCGAGCTCGACGCGGTCAAGGTGCGCAGCCCCGACGGCGCGCTCGTCTACGCCGTGCCGGGGGAGGGCGGCGACCGCAGCGCCTCCGCACCCCGCGCGAGCGCCGCCGGCCGCGACCGGCTGGCCCGGCTCTGCGCCGAGCTGCTCGTCAGCGCCGAGGCCAGCGCCAACCTCGTCGTGCTCCGCACGCCCCCCGGGGCCGCCCAGTTCCTCGCCAGCGCGTTCGACAAGGCGGAGCTGGGTGACATCCTCGGAACCATCGCCGGTGACGACACCCTGCTCGTCATCGGGCGCGACCCCGCCGGCGGCGACGCCCTCGCGCAGCGCTTCCTCGACCTGGCCAACGACGCCCGTCACGGTCACGGCAGCACCGCTCCCGCACCCACCCTCGCTTCCCCCAGCCCCACCACAGCAAAGGACACCCCGTGAGCAAGGTCCTCACCTCCCTCCCCGTCGGCGAGCGCGTCGGTATCGCCTTCTCCGGCGGCCTCGACACCTCGGTGGCCGTCGCGTGGATGCGTGAGAAGGGCGCGGTCCCGTGCACCTACACCGCCGACATCGGCCAGTACGACGAGCCCGACATCTCCGGGGTGCCCTCGCGCGCCCTCCAGTACGGCGCCGAGCTGGCGCGCGCGGTCGACTGCAAGACCCAGCTCGTCGAGGAGGGGCTCGCCGCGCTCGCGTGCGGCGCCTTCCACATCCGCTCGGGCGGGCGCGTCTACTTCAACACCACGCCGCTCGGCCGCGCCGTCACCGGCACCATGCTGGTACGCGCCATGCAGGACGACGGCGTCAACATCTGGGGCGACGGCTCGACGTTCAAGGGCAACGACATCGAGCGGTTCTACCGCTACGGCCTGCTCGCCAACCCCGACCTGCGCATCTACAAGCCGTGGCTCGACGCCGACTTCGTCAGCGAGCTGGGCGGGCGGCACGAGATGAGCGCCTGGCTGACCGAGCACCAGCTCCCCTACCGCGACAGCCAGGAGAAGGCGTACTCCACCGACGCCAACATCTGGGGCGCCACCCATGAGGCCAAGACGCTCGAGCACCTCGACGTCTCGCTCGAGACGGTCGACCCGATCATGGGCGTGAGGTTCTGGGACCCCTCGGTCGCCATCGACGCCGAGGACGTCACCATCCGCTTCGAGCAGGGCCGCCCGGTCGCCATCAACGGGGTGCGCCACGACGACCCGGTGGCGCTCGTGCACGAGGCCAACGCGATCGGCGGCCGCCACGGCCTCGGCATGTCGGACCAGATCGAGAACCGCATCATCGAGGCCAAGTCGCGCGGCATCTACGAGGCGCCCGCCATGGCGCTGCTGTTCATCGCCTACGAGCGACTCGTCAACGCGATCCACAACGAGGACACCGTCGCGCAGTACCACAACGAGGGCCGCAAGCTCGGCCGCCTGCTCTACGAGGGCCGGTGGCTCGACCCGCAGGCGCTGATGATCCGCGAGTCCATCCAGCGCTGGATCGCCTCCCTGGTCACCGGCGAGGTCACCCTGCGGCTGCGCCGCGGCGAGGACTACTCGATCCTGCGCACCGACGGTCCGGCGTTCTCCTACCACCCCGACAAGCTGTCGATGGAGCGCACCGACAACGCGGCGTTCGGTCCCACCGACCGCATCGGCCAGCTCACCATGCGCAACCTCGACATCGCCGACTCGCGCGCCAAGCTCGAGCAGTACGCCGCGCAGCCGCTCGACCAGGGCCAGGTGCTGGTCGAGCACGGCACCCTCTACGGTGCCATCGAGGCCGGCGGCTACGACAAGATCACCGACAACCCGGCCGCGACGGCGGACGACGAGTCCGCCCTCGACAACGCAGCGATGGAGTTCGGGACCGACTAATGCCACAGACACCGACGAGCGGCGGCACCACCAACGAGGGCTCGCTCTGGGGCGGACGCTTCTCGAGCGGTCCGTCCCCCGAGCTCCAGGAGCTGTCCCGGTCGACGCAGTTCGACTGGCAGCTGACGCCCTACGACCTCGCCGGCTCGCGCGCCCACGCCAACGCCCTGCACAGGGCCGGGCTGCTGACCGACGCCGACCACGCCGAGCTGCTGCGCGGGCTGGCGGTGCTGGGGGAGCGCTACGACGCCGGTGACCTGGCGCCCGCGCCCAGCGACGAGGACGTCCACGGCGCGCTCGAGCGGCTGCTGCTGGAGGAGGTCGGTCCGGAGGTGGGCGGGCGGCTGCGTGCCGGGCGCTCGCGCAACGACCAGGTCGCGACGCTCTTCCGGGTCTACCTGCGCGACCACGCCCGCACGATCTCCGCGCTCGTCCTCGACCTGGTCGACGTGCTCGCCGAGCAGGCCGCGGCGCACGTCGACCCCGACGGGTCCAGCACCGTGATGCCGGGACGCACCCACCTGCAGCACGCCCAGCCGGTGCTGCTGTCCCACCACCTGCTCGCGCACGCCTGGCCGCTGCTGCGCGACGTCGAGCGGCTGCGCGACTGGGACGCGCGGGTCGCCGCCGACTCGCCGTACGGCTCCGGCGCGCTGGCCGGGCAGACGCTCGGCCTCGACCCGGAGGCCGTCGCCGCCGAGCTGGGGTTCTCCGGCTCGTCGGCCAACTCCCTCGACGGCACCGCGGCCCGCGACTTCGCCGCCGAGTTCGCCTTCGTCACCGCCCAGGTCGGCGTCGACCTCTCCCGCCTGGCCGAGGACGTCATACTGTGGACCACCCGCGAGTTCGGCTTCGCGACGCTGCACGACTCGTGGTCGACGGGGTCGAGCATCATGCCGCAGAAGAAGAACCCCGACATCGCCGAGCTGGCCCGCGGCAAGGCCGGCCGGCTGGTCGGCAACCTGGCCGGCCTGCTGGCCACGCTCAAGGGGCTCCCGCTCGCCTACAACCGCGACCTGCAGGAGGACAAGGAGCCGGTCTTCGACTCGGTCCAGACCCTCGAGGTGCTGCTGCCCGCGGTGACCGGCATGGTCGCCACCCTGACCTTCGACACCGCGCGGATGGCCGAGCTCGCCCCCCAGGGGTTCTCGCTCGCGACCGACGTCGCGGAGTGGCTGGTGCGCGAGGGCGTCCCGTTCCGCGACGCGCACGAGATCGCGGGCGCGTGCGTGCGCCGCTGCGAGGAGCTCGGCTGCGACCTGCCCGACCTCAGCGACGACCAGCTCGCCGCGATCTCCCCGTCCCTGACACCGGCCGTGCGCTCCGTGCTCACCGTCGAGGGCTCGGTCGCCTCCCGCTCGGGTCGCGGCGGCACCGCGCCGGTGCGCGTGCAGGAGCAGCTCGACGAGCTACGTGACGCGAGCACCGCTCACCGTGCCCGCCTGGGCTGAGGGCGACCCGCTCGAGGTCGCCCCCCGGCTGCTCGGTGCCGTGATCACGCACGCCGGGGTGTCGGTGCGGCTCACCGAGGTGGAGGCCTACGCCGGCCCGCTCGACCCCGGGTCCCACGCCCACCGGGGGCAGACCGCCCGCAACGCGGTGATGTTCGGCCCGCCCGGGCGGCTCTACGTCTACTTCGTCTACGGCATGCACCACTGCGCCAACCTGGTCACCGGCCCCGACGGCGATCCCGGCGCCGTGCTGCTCCGCGCCGGTGAGGTGGTCGCCGGCCACGAGCTCGCCCGGCAGCGGCGCCCGGGCAGCAGCGACCGCGACCTCGCTCGGGGTCCCGCGCGGCTGTGCCGGGTGCTCGACCTCGACCTGTCCCACAACGGCGAGCCCGCTCGGCTCGCGGCGGGGGAGCGCGCACCCGACATCAGCACGGGTCCGCGGGTGGGACTTCGGCACGCGGCGGAGCGTCCGTGGCGCTTCTGGATCACCGGCGACCCGACCGTCAGCACCTACCGTCCGGCCACCCCGAGACCCCGCGCAGGCCGCTGACCTGCGGTTATGCGTTCAGGGCACCCCCGGTTTTGCATGGTCGGCGGGGACGGTCTAATGTTTCACCTGTCGCCGCAAGCGGCGCCGCCTCCTGGCCAGAAGGTCAGATGAAGCGGAGACCAGCTGCGACCACCGAAGCACGAAGCTCACGAGTTTGACGGTGAGCCAAGAGCCCGGTAAGTTTGTGCAGGTTGCCCCGCGACCAGACCGGCCCAGCCGGCGCGGAACGGGTGCGTCTGATTTTTGAGAACTCAACAGTGTGTTTGATTAGTCGACGAATTAGTTTGTTTTGCCCCGTTGACGTC
>NZ_JBZGDV010000012.1:0-73095 GCF_058355585.1 Nocardioides sp. Z13_37
GTGCTTCAAGTAGTTGTGCAGGTTGGTTCTCGCTGCTGTGTCGTCCACGAGACAGCACCTTGCCACTGGTGTGCCTGATCGGGCGATGCGGCAACTGACGCGCCGGATAGAGACACACCCAGTTGGACTGCGCCGAGCTCCTGCGACATTCGCCCCGTGGACCCGCTCAAGGGCAGGGTGGCGAGCACACCGACGTGGTCGCGAGTCGGATGGACGACGCACCGCGTTTGACTCATGGGCATCGGTCCCCGGGTGGTCGCCGTGGGCGCCGGGCTGGAAGATCTTCGCGGAGTGGGCTGTGGTGGGCCGGGAGACACGCTCGGGCGTTGGCTCGGCGCCTGTGGAGACGTCAGTGCGGATGTCGGTGGTCGACGGTAAAATCGAACGCATGATCGAGACGCTGGCGAGGCCGGGGACGGACGAGGTCGATGACCTCACCGCCGGTGATCTGCTCGCACTCGCTCGTGACCGCAAGGCTGCTGAGGAGCGGGCCGCGGCCGACCTGCTCGACGTGGCAGCGCGGTGGGCCGATCTGCACCCGCCGGAGTCGATCCACTCCGCGGCTTCGTTCACCGTGCCGGGCTGTGAGCACGAGGAGCCCATCGCGGGTGATGGTGCGCCGCTGGTGGCGGAGTTCTGCGTCGCGGAGCTCGGCTCGGTGCTCGGCATCTCGACGGTGTCGGCGAAGAGGCTCATCGGCCACGCACTCGAGCTGCGCCACCGCCTCCCCCGGCTGTGGGCTCAGGTCCACTCCGGCAGGGTGCCGGCGTGGCGGGCCCGTGCGGTCGCCGAGACCACCATCCACACCACCCCGTCCCTCACGCGGGAGGCGGCGGCGTTCGTGGACGCGCAGGTCGCTGCCGTGGCCGGCAGGATCGGGCCGGCGCAGCTCGACCGGCTCGTCGCCGAGACCATCAAGCGATTCGACCTCGCCGTCCCCGACCGGTCGGCCGACCCCGAGGACGGCTACCTCTACGTCGACCCCCGTCACGCCACCCTCCACGACCAGGAGGTCCACTTCGCGGGCACGATGAGGTTCGAGGCCGAGCTCGACATGGCCGACGCCATCGACCTCGACCGCGCGCTCGCCCACGGCGCCGCCACGCTCGCCGCGCTGGGCTCCGTGGAGTCGTTGGACGCCAGGCGGTCCGCCGCTCTCGGTGACCTCGCCCGGACGCAGACCGCCCTCGACCTGCACCACAGAGGGGCCACCGCGGCACGAGGTGACGATGGGCTCCCCCTTGCTCGTGAGGTCGTGCTGCACGCCCACGTCGACGCCACGTTCTCCGGTGACGCCACCGTATTCGGTCCGACCGGTCGCCTGGAGGAGGGCCAGCGGCTCGTCCTGCTCGACCAGATCAAGGACTGGTGTGCCGACTCCCGCACCAAGATCACCATCAAGCCGGTCATCGACCTCAACGCCCAGCTGCACACCGACGCCTACGAGGTCCCCGACCGGCTCCGCGAGCAAATCGTCCTCAGGGACCGCACCTGTGTCTTCCCGTGGTGCACCCGCCCCGCCCGCGGCTGCGACATCGACCACGTCATCCCCTACGACCACGCCGCCGCCGCCGAGGGCAGACCACAGCCCGGGCCGACCCAGAGCGACAACCTCGCCGCCTTGTGCCGGTCGCATCATCGCCTCAAGACCCACACCGCCTGGCGCTACGAGACCACCGGCCCCGGGGCGTTCGAGTGGACCAGCCCCCACGGCCACCGCTACCGCCGCGACCCCACCGGCACCACGAGGATCGACGCGCCCGACCCACCGCCCGGCATCCCGCGCCCCCGACGACCATGACCCCGCCCCCACACCCCGCCACCCATCAGGTTGACGGGGCAACTGGCACGTCTCGGCGCACCGAACCGTCCTCCCCCCTGCCATGCTCGCTGGACGACCCGCGGCGCGAGATCGCACGCCGTGGCCGCGCACGCCCACTGCCCCGCCCGCGCAGCGCGCGACCCCGTCCGAAAACGGCGGCGCGCGTCCGGGCGCGCCGATACGCTCCGGTCATGCGAGACGCACAGATCGTGATCGGCACGGAGGACCCGGCACTCGACCAGCGCCTCAACGACGAGCTGGACCGGTACAACGCTGGCGCGACCGCCGATGTTGCTCCGGCCGTCGAGCTCACCGTCAAGGTCGAGCAGGACGGCGAGCTGATCGCGGGAGTCTCGGGCTGGACCTGGGGCCAGGCCGCTGGGATCGGGATGACCTGGGTGCACGAGGACCAGCGGGGATCCGGTGTCGGCGCCAAGGCGTTGGCAGCGTTCGAGCGCGAGGCGCTCGATCGAGGTTGCACGCACGTCTTCGTCACGTCGTTCACCTTCCAGGCGCCCGCGTTCTACCAGCGGCTCGGCTACGAGGAGATCTTCCGCTGGGAGTCGGTGCCGACGCCCGGCAGGGACGACGTGCACATGCGCAAACAGCTCTGAGGCGCCACGACCGAAGCCGGGTCCGGCTCACCCGTCCAGCGAGGCGACGAGCCGGCGCACGGTCTCCAGCGCGCCCCGCGAGGTCTCCGGGGCGGTGTCGCGGTAGTAGGTCCAGGCACTGATGGCGGGGGCCAGCGCGAAGCCGCGGGCGCGGCGGTAGGCGGCCTCGTCGAGCCCGACGCTCTCGCGGTAGAGCTGGGCGACCGACGACGGGACGTAGCCCCACATCGCGTTGAGCTCGATGGCCGGGTCACCGCGCCCGGCGGCGCCCCAGTCGATCACCGCGACCAGGCGGCCCTCGCGCACCAGCAGGTTGCCGTCGTGCAGGTCGGCGTGGAACCAGCACGGCTCGCCGTCGTACGCCGGCGCCGCGAGCGCGTCGTCCCACACAGCCAGCACCGCGTCGAGGGAGACCTGGCTCGGGTCCGCCCGGGCGGTCCACTCCCGCACCCAGGCGTCGAGGGCGGGCAGCGGCGCGCCGCGCCCCTCGGTCTTGACCGGTCCGTCCATGCCCGGGACGGCGCGACAGGCCCGCACGAAGGCGCCGAGCTCGACCGCCCACCGCTCCGGGTCGTAGGTGGCCTCCGTCGGCGTCGCGCCCTCGATCCACGGCACGACCGTCCACGACCACGGGAAGCCCTCCCCCGGTTCTCCCAGCGCCACCGGCGCCGGGACGGTGACCGGCAGGTGCGGCGCCAGTCGCGGCAGCCACGCGTGCTCGAACGCCACCGTCGCGGCCGGCCCGGGGATGCGGGGCATCCTCACGAGCAGGTCGTCACCGAGGCGGAAGAGCTGGTTGTCGGTGCCGACCGGCGGCAGCCGCCGCACCGGCAGCCCGGACCACTGGGGCAGCTGCTGGGCCACGAGTCGTCGTACGGTCTCGTCGTCGGCCACGTGCTCGTCGGCGTGCATCCCCGTCATCGGGGACGACCGTAGTGCGCGGGCTCGTCCTCCGGTACCGACTTTCGGTACTCAGGTGCCGCCGTCGCCCGGATCGCTGGAGCGGGCGCCCCGCCTCGTCGAGAATGGAGCCATGAGCCCCGCCGCCCGATGGCCCCTGTCCGCACTCGTCGTCGTGGGCGGCAGCCTGGTGCTGGGCGGGTTGACGTCGTGGGCGCAGGGCGCGCTGCCCGACGCGCTGGCGTCGTTCGCCAACTCTCCCTCCGGCTGGACGGTGCTGACAGCGCTGATGATCGCCGCGGTGCGGCCGACCGTGGCCGCGGGGGCGGTCCTCGGAGTGGTGTCCTTCGTCAGCCTCGTCCTGGGCTACACCGTCGCCTCCGAGCTGCGTGGGCTCGCCTACGACCCGCTGTTCTGGAGCGTCGTGGGCCTCGTCGCCGGCCCGTTCGTCGGCGCCGCCGCGGCCGCGGTCGTCGGAGGCCACGCCGTCCGTGCGGCGCTCGGCGCCGGCGCGCTGGCGGGCGTGCTGGTGGCCGACGGGATCTACGGGCTGACGGTCGTCGGCGACACCACGAGCCCCGTCTACTGGGTGCTGTGCCTGGCTCTCGGCGTCGTCCTCCTCGGGGTGGTGGCCGTGCGGCTGCGCAGCCGGGTGGCGCTCACGACGCTCGCCGGCACCGCCGTCGCAGCTACCGGCGTGCTGTGCGCCGGCTACGCCGTGCTCAACGGGCTCGCCTGACGCGGGCCCGGTCCGGCTTCCGGGACAGCCACTGGTACCGGCAAGTAACCTACGGGGCGTGAGCTTCCTGACCCGCCAGGCCGTGATCGCCGCTCTCACCGCGAACGCCCTCCGCCCGCCGCGAGGGCGGCGGACGGGGCTCCCCGCGTTCGCCGCCGGGTGGCTCTTCGGCGAGACCGCCCCGCAGATGCTGGCCCTCACCGCGCTCGACGCGGCGGCCCACCTCACCAAGCGCCGTCGCGGCGGCATCCGCGCCAAGGCGGGGCTCGCGCTCGCCGGGGCCAGCGCGCTCGGCCTGGCCAGCATGATCCGGCAGAGCCAGCGGGCCGGGGAGCGCCTCGACGACGCCCTGGTCGAGGGGCTCGGCGTCGACTACGTCGAGCAGCTCGACGAGGCTCCCGACCCGGCCGACCTGGCGACCCCCTGGCGGCGGCTCGCGCGGCCGTTCGACTTCCGCGACGACGCCGTCCGGGTGATCAGCAACCTGCCCTACTCCGAGGCCGGCAAGCGCGGCCACCTCGACATCTACCTGCCGGCGGCCGAGGACGCGATCAAGGACGCCCCGGTGCTCCTGCAGGTGCACGGCGGCGCGTGGACGCTGGGCGCCAAGGAGCACCAGGGACGCCCCCTGATGAACCGGATGGCCGCCAAGGGGTGGGTCTGCGTGGCGATCAACTACCGCCTCTCCCCCCGCGACGCGTGGCCGGCCCACATCGTCGACGTCAAGCGCGCCATCTCCTGGGTCCGGGACAACATCGCCGACTACGGCGGCGACCCGGACTACCTCGTGGTCACGGGCGGCTCCGCGGGCGGGCACCTCGCCGCGCTGGCGGCCCTGACGCCCGGCGACCCGGCGTTCCAGCCGGGGTTCGAGGAGGCCGACACCTCGGTGCAGGCGGCGGTGCCGTTCTACGGCGTCTACGACTTCGCCGGCTCGACCGGCCTGGCCAACGCGATCGGCATGCGCGACGCCTTCCTCGGCCCCCGCGTGCTGCAGACGACGTGGCAGGACGCACCCGACGTCTACGAGGCGGCCTCGCCGATCCTGCGCGTCACGCCCGACGCGCCCGACTTCTTCGTCATCCACGGCGAGCTCGACTCCCTGGTCTCGGTCGACCAGGCCCGGCTGTTCGTCGCCGAGCTGCGGCGCACCTCGAGGAAGTCGGTCGTCTACGCCGAGCTGCCGGGCGCCCAGCACGCCTTCGACGTCTTCCACTCGATCCGCAGCACGCACGCCGTGCGCGCCGTCGACCGCTACCTGACCTGGCACTGGAACACCTGGCGCCACGGCCTCGCGGCGGACAGCGGCGTCGAGCCCGACGGGATCCGTCAGGACGCGGACGCGCGCTAGCCGTCCGCCTGGGTGATGAAGCCGATCTGGTTGCCCGCCGGGTCGGTCAGCAGGGCCAGGGACGTGCCGCCGCCCACCTCGGTCACGGGGCGTACGACGGTCCCGCCGGCCGCCTCGACCTCGGCCACCTTGGCGGCGAGGTCGTCGGTGCTCCAGTAGACGACCGGCCCGGTCATCCCGTCCCGCTCGCCCTGCGGGTTGAGCCCGATCTCCTGCCCGTCGAGGTTGAACCCCACGTAGTAGGCGTCTCGGTGTGCGGCTCGGTCCCCCACGCCGTGCGGTAGAACGCCGTGGCGGACTCGAGGTCGGCGGCGGGGATGACGATGGTGTGGTTGCTCATGGCTGCTCCCGGGTGTGGGTGGTGGTTGCTCTCACCCTCCTGACGACCCTGCGGTCGCCGACGTGACACGCACTAGTCTCTCCACTCGTGCCGTCCCCCGCCTCGCTCCCCTCCGACCTCCTCGAGCACGCCCGCGCGGCCAAGGGCTTCATGCCCGACGACGAGGGCGCGCTGCTGCACCGGTGGGCGCGGGAGCAGCTCCCCCACGGCCCCGCCCTCGAGGTCGGCACCTACTGCGGGAAGTCCGCGGTCTGGCTCGGCGGCGCGGCGCGCGAGGTCGGCGGCACCGTCTTCACCGTCGACCACCACCGCGGCTCGGAGGAGAACCAGGCCGGCTGGGAGCACCACGACGACAGCCTCGTCGACCCCGACCTCGGGCTGATGGACACCCTGCCCACCTTCCGCCGGACGATCGCCGCGGCCGGCCTGGAGGAGCACGTGGTGGCGGTCGTGGGTCGCTCCGAGACGGTCGGAAGGTGGTGGCGCACCCCGCTGTCGCTGCTCTTCATCGACGGCGGCCACGGCGTCGAGCCGGCGCGCGCCGACTTCCGCACCTGGCCGTGGTGGGTCGAGGCGGGCGGGGTGCTCGTGATCCACGACGTCTTCCCCGACCCGGCCGACGGCGGCCGGCCTCCCTACGAGGACATCTACCTGCCCGCGATCGCGAGCGGCGCCTTCTCCGAGGTCGACGCGGTCGGCTCGATGCGGGTGCTACGCCGTACGGCGGGCGACGCCGGCGACCCGCTCGGCTGAGTCCTCTGCTGGGTCCTCGTCGCGTGCGCAGCCGCACTCCAGGCCGATCTCGGCGAAGTCCGGCGCCAGCGTGGTGCCGCGCATGATGTCGGCGCCGGGCGTCCAGTCTCCCAGGGCGTCGGCGGCCAGCACGACGGCCGCAGCGGTGTAGGTGGTGTGCTCGACCGGCCAGTTGACGTCGTCGGGGAACACGTAGCCGGTCCAGTAGGAGCCATCGTCGGTGCGCAGGTGCTGCATCGCCGCGAGCAGCTCGAGCGCGCGCTCCCGGTCGCCGAGGGCCTCCAGGGCCAGCACGAGCTCACAGGTCTCGGCGCCGGTCACCCACGGGTTCTCCGAGACGCACCGGATGCCCAGTCCCGGCTCGACGAACGCGTCCCACCGCTCGGCGAGGAGCGCGTGGGCCGCCGGCCCGCGGACCGCACCGCCGAGGACCGGGTAGTACCAGTCCATCGAGAAGTTGGACTTGTCGAGGAAGAGGTCGCGGTGCACCCGGAGGGCGTGGCCGAGCCGGCCACCGGCGAGCTCCCACTCGACCTGCGGCTCCCCCACCAGCCCGGCGAGCGCCACGCCCGCGCGCAGGGAGTGGTAGATGCTCGACGAGCCGGCGAGCAGCGCCTGCTCGTTGACCGGACCGGGACGGCCGTCGCGCCACTCCTGCGACCACGCGATCCCGCCGAACGGCAGCTGCAGCCCCACCACGAAGTCGAGCGCGCGGCGCACCGTCGGCCACGTCCGGCGCACGAGCTCCTCGTCGCGGGCGATGAGCCAGTGGTGCCACGTGGCGACCGCGACGTACGCCGACATGTTGGACTCGCCGGAGTGGTCCTCGACCTCGCCTCCGACGATCTTCATCGGCCACGAGCCGTCGGGGCGCTGCGTGGCCCGCACCCAGTCGAGGGCCCGCTCGGCCTCCTCGCGCCGGCCGCCGACCATCAGGGCCATCGCCGCCTCGAGGTGGTTCCACACGTCGGTGTGCTCCCCCGCCGTCCACGGGATGGCGCCCGACGGCTCCTGGGCCGCGGCGATCGTCGCCGCGGTCTGCTCGACCTGGGCGCGGGTCAGGATCATGCGGGCTTGCGGAAGTAGAGCACCATGCTCTTCCCGATGAGCGGGTCGAGCACCTTGCCGGCGTACTGGAGCGCCTTCGGGTTCTTCATGATCTCCCACACCAGGAGCCGGTGGTAGGCCTTGGCGAGGGGGTGGTCGTCGTTGGTCACGCCGACGGCGCACTTGATCCACCAGTAGGGCGTGTGCAGGCCGTGGGCGTGGTCCTTGCCGAGGAAGACCATCGCGTCACCCGGCGTGCCGTCGTTGGACCGGCCCGCCTTGGTGACCTTGTCGACGAGCTCCTCGGCCGTGTAGATCCGGACGTGCCCGCCCTCGGCGTTGTGGTAGTCGTCGGAGAGCTTCCAGTTGACGAGCTCGGGGAGCCACCGGGGCACGGAGATGGCCAGCGTGCCGCCCGGGCGCAGCACCCGGACGAGCTCCTTGATGGCGTCGACGTCGGCGTGGATGTGCTCGAGCACCTCGGCGGCCACGATGCGGTCGAACTCGCCGTCGGCGAAGGGCAGCGCGAGCGCGTCACCCTCCTTGACGTCGGCCTCGGCCGCCGCGGGCACCTCACCCGCCTCGCGCATCGCGGTGAACCACTCGCGCACGGTGGCCAGCTCGTCGGCGTCCTGGTCGAAGGCGATGACGTCGGCGCCGCGCCGGTACATCTCGAACGCGTGCCGGCCGGCACCGCAGCCCATGTCGAGCACACGGTCGCCCGGACGCAGCCCGAGCCGGTCGAAGTCAACGGTCAGCACGGATGCTCTCCTCCTGGTCCTGCTCGCGCAGGCCTCGCTCACGCCGGAAGTCGGCGATGGTCTCCTCGTAGGCGGCGGCGGTGGCCTCGGCCACGGCACGCCAGCTGAACATCTCCTCGACCCGGGCGCGGCCGGCCGCGCCCATCGCCGTACGCCGCTCTGGGTCGTCCAGCAGGGCGGCGAGCGCGTGCTCGAGCTCCCCCACGTCTCCGGGGGTCACCAGGTCGGCGCACTGGCCGTCGGGGCCGACGACCTCCGGGATCGCGCCGGCGCGCGAGACCACCAGCGGCGTCGCGCACGCCATCAGCTCGGCCGTCGGCAGCGAGAAGCCCTCGTAGAGCGACGGCACGCACGCCACCTCGGCGGAGCCCATGACCTCCACGAGCTCGGCGTCGCTGACGCCGTTGACGAACTGCACCTTGTCGGCGATGCCCAGCTGGTCGATGAGCTGCTCGGTGCGTCCTCCCGGCTCGGGACGGGTCACCAGCACCAAGGACACGTCGCGCTCGACCGCCAGCTTGGCGAACGCCTCGAGCAGGGTCGCGATGCCCTTCATCGGCGCGTCGGCGCTGGCCATGGCGAGGATGCGGCCCGGCACCCGCGGTGCGGTGGGAGGCGCGAAGACGTCGTCGACGCCCAGGAGGATCGTCTGCATGCGCTCCAGGTCGACGCCGAAGTCGCGGGCGACGTCGCGACGCGAGGACTCAGACGGCGTGAGGATCTTGCGGTAGCGCCTGGCGACGCGGGTCTGCATGCGCAGGAAGCCGTACCAGCGGCGCAGCGTGAGCCGCTTGCGCCAGGTCGGCGCGGTCTGGAGGTCGATCTGCCGGTCCATGGTGATGGGGTGGTGGATCGTGGCGACCACCGGTAGCCCGTAGGACTCCAGCGCCATGATGCCGGTGCCGAGCACCTGGTTGTCGTGGGCGATGTCGAAGTCGCCGGCGCGCTCCTTCATCAGTCGGGCGATGCGCGAGCTGAACGTCTTCGGCTCGGGGAACCCGGCCGTGCACATCGTGAGGAACTCCTCGACGTCGATGCGGTCGCGGAACTCGCGCAGCCGCGGCACCCGGAACGGATCGGGCTCGCGGTAGAGGTCCAGGCTCGGCACCTTGGTGAGCCCCACACCCTCGTCGAGGTCGGGATAGGGCTGGCCGGAGAACACCTCCACCTCGTGGCCGAGCCGGACGAGCTCGCGGCTCAGGTGCCGGATGTAGACGCCCTGCCCTCCGCAGTGGGGTTTGCTCCGGTAGGACAGCATGGCGATGCGCACCTGGCCATTATGCCTACTGACAAGTAGCCGCCCGCGCCCTCACCCCTCGCTGGAATGGCCGGGGAACACGTGGGCCGCCGGGTCGAGGACGACGGCGGCGTTGTTGACCGCCGTCGCGGCCTCGCCGAAGCCGACCGCGATGAGCCGGACCTTGCCCGGGTAGTCGGTGATGTCGCCGGCGGCGAAGACGCGCGGAAGGTTGGTGCGCATCGCCGAGTCGACCACCACGTGGCGCTTGTGCGTCTCCAGTCCCCACTGCTGGATCGCGCCCAGGTCGGCGATGAAGCCGAGGGCCGCGACCAGCGCCTGCGCCGGTCGTACGTGGGGGTCCTGGCCGTCGACGGCGACCACGACCTCCTCGAGGTGCGCCGCGCCGCGCAGCTCGGTGACCTGCGCGTTGGTCACGATCTCCACGCTGGAGTCCCGGACGGCGGCGACCGTGCGCTCGTGGGCCCGGAACGCGTCGCGACGGTGGACGAGGGTGACCGACGCGGCGATGGGCTCGAGGTGCTGCGCCCAGTCGAAGGCGCTGTCGCCTCCCCCGACGACGACCACGTCCTTGCCGGCGTACGGCGCGAAGCTGGGCACGAAGAACTCCATGCCGCGCCCCACCCATCCCTCGCCGGCGGGCAGCGGGCGGGGGCTGAACTTGCCGATCCCGGAGGTGATGAGCACGGCGCCGGCGGTGACCCGGAGGCCGTCGTCGAGCGTGACGACGACCTGGTCCTCGCCGTGCTCGAGCGTGATGGCGGTGCGGTCGAGCAGGTAGGTCGGGTCAGCGGTCGCGGCCTGCTCCACCAGCCCCTCGACGAGGTCGCGACCCTTCACGCTCGGGAACCCCGCGACGTCGAGGATCGCCTTCTCCGGGTACATCGCGGTGATCTGGCCGCCGAGCTCGGGCAGGGAGTCGACCACCGCGACGCTCATCCCGCGGAACCCGGCGTAGTAGGCCGAGAACAGCCCCGTGGGGCCGGCTCCGATGATCAGCAGGTCGGTCGTCACGTCGTCCACGTCGCGGATCCTTCCGTCGGGGCGTCCCGGCCACAAGGGCCGGTCCATCACAGGGCGTCGAGCTCGTCGACCCTCCACTCCCCGCCCGTGCGCCGCAGCGTCACCAGCACCCGGTCGAGGTCGAGGGTCGGCCGGTCGAGGTCGCGGGCCGAGGTGCGCTGGTTGACGAAGACGAGCACGCGGGCGTACGACGCGGAGGCGGAGACCAGCGCGGTGTCGACGACCTCGGCGCGCACCACCGTCCGGTCGCGGCGGCTCGCGGTCGCGACGCCGGCCATCGTGCGGTCGTAGCGGTCCTGCATGGCGCTCGTCATCAGGTCGCGGGCGTCGGCCTTGTCGGCGGCGAGGGTCTCCCACGAGTAGCCGTAGGCCGCTGCGGCAGCCTCGGCGGCGCGCTCGCGCGCCGCGTCCTTGACCGCGGACGACACGAGCGTCGCATCGGCCGAGTCGGCGGTGGCGACCGTCGGAGCCGGATCGTCGGCGGAGTCGACCACGACCCAGGCCAGGGCGCCTGCGGCGAGACAGACGAGCGCGCCCAGCACCAGCAGCCAGCGCCTCGGGACCGGGGTCGGGGTCGGGGTCGGAGTGGTCATGGCCGTCACCTCACGAACTGCAGGTCGCTGGTGAGCCAGCGCCCGCCCTCACGCACGAGCCGCAGACGCAGCCGGTAGTAGCGCACCTGTCCCTCGCTGCCGGTGCTCGTGTTGGTGACGGTGCTGTTGGCCGCGACGAGGACCGTGGCCGTGTCGTCCGCCTGGTCGCCCACCCCCAGCGCGACGACCTCGGGCGTCGAGACGGCCTCGGTGCGGACCGCCTCGCTGGTGAGGGTGTCGCGCTGCGAGGCGTACTGCTCGGCGAAGTCACCGGTCGCACCGTCGAGCACGGCGTCGACGAGGGGGTCCATGTCGCGGTGGTCGACGGTGAGGAACGCCATGGCCTCGGCGCGCGCCGCCGCCGCGACGTCCTGGTGGGCAGCGGTCAGCTCGGCGTCGACCTCGTCCTGCGAGGTGACGACCAGCCCGATGGCGACCAGCAACGCGACGAGCACGACGGCGAGCCCGCCGGCCGTCCATCGCCCCGCTCGCGCTCCCACGGGGCGAACCTAGCCCAGCCGAGCCTCCGGGTGCCGCTGCCGCGCGTCCCTAGACTGCATGCTCGTGAGCAGACCTCTCCCGCAGGTGACGCTGCACCCGTCCGCGATGCTGCTCGCCGCCCAGCTGCTGCAGGTGCTCGCGTGGCCCTTCCTGGGCGGTTCGCGACTGGGCGGGGGGTTCCTCGGCGTCATCGGCATGCTGGCGGTCGGGTCGGCGGTGCTCGCCGTGCGGCGTACGCCGCACGTGAGCCGCGTCGTGTTCGTCCTCGGCGCCCCGACGATCGTCTTCACGCTGCTCGAGGCGGTCTTCCCCGACACCGACACGATCCTGCTGATCTCGGGGATGCTGCACGCGCCGTTCTACTTCTACGTCTCCTACGTGATGCTGCGCTACCTGTTACACGACGACGAGGTCACGACCGACGAGTACTACGCGACCGGCGCGGCCTTCACCGTGGTGGCGTGGGGCTTCGCCTACGTCTTCGCCGTCGTGCAGGTCGTGTGGCCCGACTCGTTCACCAACGCGTCCGGCTTCGAGCACACCTGGTTCGAGCTGCTCTACCTGTCGTTCTCGACGCTCACCAGCGTCGGGCTGTCCGACATCGTCGCCGTCGGCGAGCAAGCCCGCTCGGTGGTCATGGTGGAGATGATGGTCGGCGTCTTCTACGTCGCGATGGTCGTGGCCCGGATGGTCGGGCTCACGATGATGCGCCACCGCCGCTGAGGGCTCTCAGTCCTCGTCGTCCCCGTCGTCCCCGTCGTCCTCGTCGTCGAGGAGACCGTCGCGCTCGGCGGCCTCCACGATGCGCCGCACGTTGTCGAGGGAGCCGCAGTCGGCGTCGAGCTGGGCGTTGCGCTCGGTGGCGAAGGCCGTGCCGAGCTCGACGCGGATCCGCTCGCTGACCTCGTCGCGCGCTGGGTTGAGGATCGTGAGCTCCTCCTCGGTGAGGTGGTGGTTGAGCGCCGTGGCCAGCTCCTCCACCGCGTCGTCGAACGCCTGCGTGTCGGTGCTCTTGAGCTCGAGGACCTTGAGCATCGCCTCGTGGCCCTCGGCGTGCTCCTCCTCGCCGTGCTCGGCCTCGTGCTCGGTGATCGCGTTCTTGCGCTCCAACTTGGGGTAGACGTGCTTCTCCTCCGCCTCGGCATGGGCGACGTGCAGCGCCGACAGCGCCTTGCGCACGGCGTCGCGGTCGGAGGAGCTGTCGCGCAGCTGCCGCAGGAGGGTCTCGAAACGGCGGTGGTCCTCGAGGATCAGGTCGATGACGTCGCCGGAGACGGGGCGTCCGAGGTCGATGGGGGTGCTCATGGAGCGGAGGCTAGCCATGCCCCGGGCACCCGACCTCACCCCTCCGGGTCCGACGGCAAAGTCCTGTCGGTGTTGCTGCGGAACGGCGTTCGGCGTCCCTAGGGTCGCGGCGCAACGCGTCGACGCGAGGTCGACGCACCGACCGATCCAGGAGACACCTCAGCATGTCGTTGTTCCGACGCACCGCCAGGACCGCCGCCCTCGGGCTCGTGGCCGGCGCACTGGCCGTCACCACCGTCCAGCCCGCGCAGGCAGCCAGCATCAGCGAGGGCTTCGACGACGTCGCCGCCCTGACGACCTGGCGGACGGTCAACCTCAGTGACCCGACCGACCCCGAGCCCGAGCCCTCGTGGAGCCAGGGCGACGCCGACCTCTTCACGGCCCACGCCGGCGCCGAGGACTCCTTCGTCGGCGTCAGCTATGGCAGCGGCAACGACGACGTGAGCGCCTGGCTCATCATGCCGCAGCAGACGAGCCTGTCGAGCACCGACGTGCTCTCCTTCTGGACCCGTTCGCTCGTGACGGACTACCCGGACCGGCTCGAGGTGCGGATGTCGTCCAACGGCTCCTGCGACCCCGGCACCACGACCGACGGCGTGGGCGACTTCACCACCCTCCTCACCAGCATCAATCCCGAGCAGGTCAGGGACGGCTACCCCGGGGAGTGGACCACGTACTCGGTGCCGCTGACCGGTCTGGCCACCGCGAACGTCTCGGGCTGCCTTGCCTTCCGCTACTACGTCAAGGACACCGACGACAACGGCGAGTACGTCGGCATCGACTCGCTGACCTTCACCGACAGCGCCTCCGTCGCGTGCACGACGGCCCAGGCGTCCTCGACCACCGCGACCGACCAGGTCACCGCGTCGGCGGCCGCGGTCGCCGCCGCGACCCCGGGCGTGAGCAGTGCCGAGAAGTCGCTGGCGAAGGCCAAGAAGGCCCTCACGAAGGCGAAGAAGGCGCTCAAGAAGGCGAAGAAGAACGCCAAGGCCGGCGGCGACGACCAGGTCGCCAAGGTCAAGAAGGCCAAGAAGAAGGTGAAGCAGAGCAAGAAGAAGGTGAAGCGGGCCACGAAGGCGCTCGCCGAGGCGAACCGCGGCCTCGCCACCGCGACGTCCGGCCTCACCGCGGCCCAGGCGGCCCTCACTGCGGCGCAGACCAGCGTCACCACCAGCTGTCCCTGATCCACCGCGCCTACGCTCGACGGCGGACGAGTCGTCTCGTCCGCCGTCGGCGCGCGTGCCTACGATGGGCGTCGTGCCAGGCATCGAGGTGTGGAGCCAGTTCGACCACGATCCGCGCAGCTCCGCCAATGCGGTGATGCGCGCGTCGGACCGCGACCGCGCGGTGATCGAGACCGTGCTCGCCGATGCCTTCGCCGAGGGCCGGCTCACCCGGGCCGAGTACGACGAGCGCGCCGACGCGCTGCTCGCCAGCCGCACGCTCGGCGACCTGGTGCCGCTCGTGGCCGACCTGCCCACCGCCGCACCCGCCCCGCGCTCGTCGATCCCCGAGCAGGCGACGAGGGCCTACCTCGCCGAGCGCCGCCAGGCCGTGTGGGGCTTCCTCTCGGCCTCGCTGATCTGCTGGGTGATCTGGTTCGCCACCGGCCAGCAGTTCCCGTGGCCGCTCTTCGTGATGCTCGGCACCGGGCTCAACGCCGGGCGCGTGGTCTGGCAGAAGGAGGACCTCATCGAGTCCGAGACCCGACGGCTGGAGAAGAAGGAGCGCAAGGAGCTCAGGAGGCGGGAGGAGGGCTGAGCCGCCTCACTTCGTCGCCTCCATCATCTGGCGCAGCTCCTTCTTGAGCTCGGAGATCTCGTCGCGCAGCCGCGCCGCCACCTCGAACTGGAGCTCGGCGGCGGCGTGCTTCATCTGGTCGGTCAGCTCCTGGATGAGCTCGGCGAGGTCGCTGCTCGGGATGCCTGCGGTGTCGGGCGCCTCGTCGTGGATCCGTGACAGGGCCGGCGTCGGGGACTTGCCGGCCTTCACCCCTCCGGCGCGGCCCTTCTGGCCGACGTCGGCCCAGGTCTTGAGCAGCTCCTGGGTGGTCTCGTCCTCGCGGGCGAGCATCTCGGTGATGTCGGCGATCTTCTTGCGCAGCGGCTGCGGGTCGATGCCCCGCTCGGTGTTGTAGGCGACCTGGATCGCGCGCCGACGGTTGGTCTCGCCGATGGCGGCCTCCATCGACGGGGTGATCTTGTCGGCGTACATGTGGACCTGGCCCGACACGTTGCGCGCCGCGCGGCCGATGGTCTGGATGAGCGACTTGTCGGAGCGCAGGAACCCCTCCTTGTCCGCGTCGAGGATCGCGACGAGCGACACCTCCGGCAGGTCGAGGCCCTCGCGCAGCAGGTTGATGCCGACGAGGACGTCGTACTCGCCGAGGCGCAGGTCGCGCAGCAGCTCGATGCGCTTGAGGGTGTCGACCTCGGAGTGGAGGTAGCGGGTGCGGATGCCGGCGTCGAGGAGGTAGTCGGTGAGGTCCTCGGACATCTTCTTGGTGAGCGTGGTGACCAGGACGCGCTCGCCCTTGTCGGCGCGCTCGCGGATCTCGTGGATCAGGTCGTCGATCTGGCCCTTGGTCGGCTTGACCACGACCTCGGGATCGATGAGGCCGGTGGGCCGGATGATCTGCTGGACGGTGTTGTCGACGCCGCCGACGCGGTCGAGCTCGTAGTTGCCCGGCGTCGCGGAGAGGTAGATCGTCTGGCCGATCCGGTCGACGAACTCCTCCCACTTGAGCGGGCGGTTGTCCATCGCGCTGGGCAGCCGGAAGCCGTGGTCGACCAGGTTGCGCTTGCGGGACATGTCGCCCTCGTACATGCCGCCGACCTGGGGCACGGCGACGTGGGACTCGTCGATGACGAGGACGAAGTCCTCGGGGAAGTAGTCGAGGAGCGTGTTGGGCGCGCTGCCCGGGGAGCGGCCGTCCATGTGCATCGAGTAGTTCTCGATGCCCGAGCACGAGCCGACCTGGCGCATCATCTCCACGTCGTAGGTCGTGCGCATCCGCAGCCGCTGCGCCTCGAGCAGCTTGCCCTGCTTCTCGAACGCGGCGAGCTGGTCGTCGAGCTCGAGCTCGATGCCCCGGATCGCCCGCTCCATCCGCTCGGGGCCCGCGACGTAGTGGGTCGCGGGGAAGACGTGGAGCTCGGTGTCGTCGGAGACCACCTCGCCGGTGATCGGGTGGAGCGTCATCAGCCGCTCGACCTCGTCGCCGAAGAACTCCACGCGGATGGCGAGCTCCTCGTAGACGGGGAAGATCTCGAGCGTGTCGCCGCGCACCCGGAACGTGCCGCGGGTGAACGACATGTCGTTGCGGGTGTATTGGATCTCCACGAGCCGGCGCAGCACCGAGTCGCGGTCGTGCTCCTCGCCGACCTTGAGCCGCAGCATCCGGTCGACGTACTCCTGGGGCGTGCCGAGGCCGTAGATGCAGGACACCGTCGAGACCACGATGGTGTCGCGGCGGGTGAGCAGGCTGTTGGTCGCGCTGTGGCGCAGCCGCTCGACCTCCTCGTTGATCGAGGAGTCCTTCTCGATGTAGGTGTCGGTCTGGGGGACGTAGGCCTCGGGCTGGTAGTAGTCGTAGTAGGAGACGAAGTACTCCACCGCGTTGTGGGGGAAGAGCTGGCGCAGCTCGTTGGCGAACTGCGCGGCCAGCGTCTTGTTGGGCTGGAGCACCAGGACCGGGCGCTGGAGCTGCTCGGCGACCCAGGCGACGGTGGCGGTCTTGCCGGTGCCGGTCGCGCCGAGGAGCACGACGTCCTTCTCGCCGCCCTGGATGCGGCCGACGATCTCCTTGATCGCGGCCGGCTGGTCGCCTGAGGGCTGGTAGTCGGACACCACCTTGAAGGGGGCCACCCGGCGCTGCAGATCGGTGACTGGACGCATGGGTCGAGCGTACGCGGAGCCACCGACAACGACAGGCCCGGCGGCGGGCGCCCCGACCGGGCGACCACCCGGCGTGTCCGACAGGACGAACCCCGCCTGCCGTCGTGGTGCACACGCAGCCCCGGGCGCGAGGCGCCACTTTGTCCTGTCCGACGGGCCGGTCCTAGCCTCGGATCGTGCCCCACCCGTCCCAGCCGCCCGACCGCGCGCTCGACCTGTTCGCGGCCGAGGGCGTGCTCGAGCCGCTGCCCGGCGGCCGCGGCGCCTGGCGTGCCGGCGACCTCGCCCTGACCCCGGGCCACGACGAGTCCGAGGCGTGGCTCGCGCCGATCCAGGCACGGCTCGCCGTGCGCCTCGACGAGGCCGAGCCGCGGTCGCTGCGGCTCGCGCTGCCCGTCCCGGCCCGCGACGGCAACCTGACCGTGGACGGCTGGGCGGCGACCCGCTTCGAGCCCGGCGCCACCCCCTGCCACGACCTCCCGGCCCTGCGGGCCACCGCACACCTGCTCCACGCCCATCTCGCCGCCTTCGTGCCGGAACGCCCCGCCGGCCTGGACGCGCGCACCGACCGGTGGGCCGTGGCGGAGCGAGCGGCGTACGACGGTACGGCCGCGGCGGCCGCGGCCGGGCGAACCGAGCCGGGCCTGGCCGACCTGGTCGCCGGGCTCGTCGCGGGGCTGGACGGCACCGACTTGGGCACCGACCAGCTGGTGCACGCCGACCTCGCGCGCAAGGTGCTGCTCGACGCGACCGGGATCCCGTTCGTGGTCGACCTCTCCCCCGCCTGGCGCCCGTCGCTGTGGGCGGAGGCGGTGTGCGTGCTCGACGCGGTGCTGTGGCTGGGCGCCCCCGTCGTCGCGCTCGACGACTGGCGCTCGGGCGCGCCGGGGCAGGCGATGCTGCGTGCCGCGCTCTTCCGGGTGCTCTCCGACCGACCGTGCGACGTCGGGCGCTACGCCGCGCTGGGGCTGACCTGAGCGGACCGGGGCGCGGAGGAGCGTTGCGCGCCGACCGCTACCGCGCGCTCGGCCTGGCCTGAGCCGCTGCCGCGGGTCGCGGACGGCGGTGGGGCCGGCGTCGCTAGATTGACCCCTGTGACCGTCGCCCGCACGCTGACCGCCCTACGGCGCACCCTGCTCGCGCTGGTCGGGCTCCAGCTCACGGTCGCCGTCGCGCTCTCGCTCGTCGACTCCTACCGGCGTCGCGGCAAGCGGCCGAAGCCGTTCCCCGTGACCGGACCGGAGACCGTGCCGGTCGGCGACAGCGAGATCACGACCTACACCTTCGGCCGCGACCTCTACGACGACATGCTGGCCGCCATCGACGGGGCGAAGAAGCAGATCCTCTTCGAGACCTACATCTGGAAGGGCGACGAGATCGGGTGGAAGTTCAAGACCGCCCTCGCCGCCGCCGCCGACCGTGGTGTCGACGTGCACTGCATCTACGACGGCTTCGCCAACCTGGTCGTGTCCCCCGCCTTCAAGCGGTTCCCGTCGTCGCTCAAGGTGCTGCGCTACCCCATGTGGACCGCCGGGTTCCGCGTCTGGGACCTGCGCCGCTACGGCCGCGACCACCGCAAGATCCTCGTCGTCGACGACGAGGTCGCGTTCGTCGGCGGCTACAACATCGGCTCGGCGTACGCCACCGAGTGGCGCGACACGCACGTGCGGATAGTCGGCCCCGGCGTGTGGGACCTCAAGCGCGCGTTCGCCGACCTGTGGAACCTCAACCGGCACCACCGGCTCCGGCGCGACGAGCGGCCGCTGCTGCTCGAGACCCCGTCGGCCTGGGACCCCCACATCCGCACGCACAAGAACGTCCCGCGGCAGTGGAACTTCCCGATCCGCAGCATGTACCTCGAGGCGATCACCCGGGCGAGCCGCAACATCTGGCTCACCACCGCCTACTTCCTGCCCGACCAGGACTTCGTCGACTCGGTGGCCGACGCGGCGCGCCGTGGCGTCGACGTGCGCATCCTGCTCCCGTTGAAGTCCAACCACATCGTGGCGGACTGGATCTCGCGCGGCTACTACGGCCAGCTGCTCGCCGCCGGGGTGCGCATCCTCCGCTTCAAGGACGCCATGGTGCACGCCAAGACGGCCACCATCGACGGCAACTGGTCGACCGTCGGCACCGCCAACATCGACCGGCTCAGCCTCCAGGGCAACTACGAGATCAACGTCGAGGTGATCGACCCGGCCTTCGCCGCGGTGATGGAGGAGGTCTTCGCCGCCGACGAGTCCAACTGCCTCGAGCTGACCCTGGCGGAGTGGGAGGCGCGCGACCTCAACCGGAAGTTCACCGAGAGCTTCCTCGCGCCGCTGCGGCCCTTCCTCTGAGGGTGCGGATCCACCGGAGCCCTCAGCGGGTGGGCAGGTGGGTCGGCACGCTCATCCTCGGTCCGCGCCGGGGCCGGGTCCGGCCGCCGGCCATGGCCATCGCGGCCGCGCGTCCGCGCTGGGGGCGGTAGGGCTCGAGCAGCTCACCCATCTCTTCGTCGGTGATGTCGTGGCCGACGAGCGCCCAACCGATCCAGTTGGCGAGGTGGTAGTCGCCGAAGCTCACCGCATCGGGATCGCCCAGGGCGCGCTGGCGCACCTCGGCACTCGTCCACACGCCGATGCCGCGCACGGACCGCAGCCGGCGGTCGGCCTCCTCGGCGCCCACCTCGGTGAGGCGCTCGAGCGACGACGCGAGCCGGCACGCCGTGACCACCGCGCGCGACTGGGCCGGCTCGACACCGAGGCGCAGCCACTCCCACGACGGGATGGCGGCGATCGTCTCGGGCGTCGGCTGGAGCATCAGCCGCAGGGGCGCGACCGGGCCCGGCGCCGGCTCGCCGTGGCGCCGGACGAGCTCGCGGAACGAGCCGAACGCCTGCTTGCCGGTCACCTTCTGCTCGAGGATCGAGGGCACCAGGGACTCCATCACGAGCCCGGTGCGCCCGATCCGCCAGTGCCGGTGGGTGCGCCAGCCCGCGGCGACCTCCGGGTGGTGGTGCGGCTCGAAGCCGGTGGGGTCGTCCTCGGCTCCGAGGAGTGCGGGCATCCGGTCGAGCGCCCAGTCGGCACCCGGGCCCCAGGCGCGGCCGACGACCTCACCGGCGGCCGGTCGCGGGTGCACGCACAGCGACGCCGGACCCAGCGGTGTCCGCATGGCGCGCCAGACCCGGCCGGACTCCTCGTGGCGCTGGGTCGGGTCGCCCGCCCCACGGCGCTGCGGGCGCAGCACCTGGGCGGGGGCGCACGGCCAGTCGGGCACCCAGGTGCGGGTGCGCTCGGCGGTCGCGGGGGCCATGGTGCGACGGTAGACGAGGGCACCGACTACCTTGCAGTCCATGGCACCCGGAACGGACGAGACACCGGTCACCTCCAACCAGCGTGACCTCGAGGAGGGCATCCAGCGCGACTTCTCGCGTGCGATGTCCTACGGCGACTACCTGCGCCTCGACGTGCTGCTCTCGGCCCAGCAGCCGCTCTCCGACCCACCGCAGCACGACGAGCTGCTGTTCATCGTCCAGCACCAGACCAGCGAGCTGTGGCTCAAGCTGCTGGTGCACGAGCTGCGCTCGGCCCGCGCTCTCCTGCGCTCCGACGACCTCTCCCCTGCCCTCAAGCGGCTGGCGCGGGTCAAGCACATCCAGCACACCCTCACCGACCAGTGGTCGGTGCTGGCGACGCTGACGCCGTCGGAGTACGCCGAGATCCGGCCGTTCCTCGCCACCAGCTCGGGCTTCCAGTCCGCGCAGTACCGCGAGGTCGAGTTCCTGCTCGGCAACAAGAACGCCGACATGGTCAAGGTCTTCGCCCACGACGAGGCCGCGGGCGCCACCCTCGACGAGCTGCTGCACGAGCCGTCGCTCTACGACGAGTTCCTCGCCCACCTCGCGCGCCAGGGCTACGCCGTCCCGCAGCGGCTGCTGGACCGCGACTGGACCACGCCGCACACCACCGATCCCGAGCTCGTCGACGTCTTCGCGTCGGTCTACGCCTCACCCGCGGAGCACTGGGGCGTCTACGAGACCTGCGAGGAGCTCGTCGACGTCGAGGACGCCTTCCAGCAGTGGCGCTTCCGCCACCTCCAGGTCGTGCAGCGCGTCATCGGCCACAAGACCGGCACCGGCGGGTCGTCGGGCGTCGACTTCCTGCGCCGGGCGCTCGACCTCACGTTCTTCCCCGAGCTCTACGAGGTGCGCACCCGCATCGGGCAGTGACCGCGGCCACTGCCCGAGCGGGCGGTCAGCGTCAGAGCAGCCGGCCGCAGGTGGGCCACGGCGAGCGGCCGCGCTGCTTGTAGAGCAGCTTGGCGCGGTAGGTCTGCTCGCCGGCGGAGGCGGACGTCGGGACGCCGGAGCCGCCGACGCTGCGCCACGTGCCGAGGTCGAACTGGTAGAGCCCGTAGTAGCCGGCCGGGTTGACCGCACGCGGGTTGCCGCCGGACTCGCAGTTGGCCAGCGCGGCCCAGTTGAGGCCGTCGGCGCCGGCGACGGAGCTGGCCTTGCGGCCCACGAGGACCCGGCGCGGACGCGGGTCCTTGACGAGCGTGCGCCTCACGACGCGGTAGCTCTCCGGCTCGCCGTTGTGCAGGGTCTTCACGGCGACGATCTCGCGGACGCCGGGTCGACCGGTGGCCACGACCTTGCGGCGACCGGGCTTGAGCTTGGTGGTGGCGACCTCGACGGTGCGCGGGCGGACCTTCTCGCGCTTGGTCTTGCGCTTCTTGACCACGTCGGTCAGGCGGACGACGTCGCCCTGGCGCAGGCGCTTGCGCTCGCCGGAGACCTCGCGGCCGTCGCGGACGACGTCGACCAGGTCGTTGCCGTCGACGGCGACGCCCTGCGTCTCCAGGAGCGCGCCGGGCCACACGCGGGGCATGGTGGCGACCTGCACGGCCGGCTGGTCGGCGACCTTGAGGCGGACGGCGACGGCGTCGTCGGCGGCTGGCTCGGCGTAGGCGCTGCCGGGCGCCAGGGTCAGGGCGAGTGCTGCCGCGGCGACGCCGGCGGCGGCGCCTCGCAGGCGTACGGACAGGACAGGTGTGGTGATGACACGCACGTGCTTCAGACCTCACGGGGGTGTTGTGTGCGCCTCCCGGGCGCTCGGACGCGACACCGTCGAGTCGGGCGTCGAGGCCACGGTGCGCATCACCTCACGATGGGAGGCGCCCCGCTCACGGCGAGGGCACTACCTGCGGCCCCACCACCAGAACACGATCACGGGGGCATGTCCAATTCGGGCCGGACGGGCACGCGCGGCGCCCGCGGCCCGACGTGAGGCGGTTCACGCGACACGGCGGCCCGGTGCATACGGTGGGGCCATGGACGTACGCCGGTGGGTCGTCGCCGCGGAGCGTGCGTGGGACGGTGCGCGCCTGAGGCGCCGGTGGTCGAGGACGCCCGAGCACTTCCGGATCGAGCCCTACCTCGGCCACGGCGGGCCCGGGGGCGTGGTCGTGCGCGGCCGGGTGCTCGACAACCCGCAGTCGGCCGAGGCGGTGGCCGGCGAGGGGGTCGGCGCGGCGCTGCGCCGTACGCTGCGCAACTTCTTGACCGACGAGCTGCCCGGGGTGCCGCTCAGGGTCACAGTGGCGGGCGTGGGCACCGATGCCGTCACCGACCCGGAGGGCTACTTCCTGGTCCGGCTGCCACCGGGCGACGAGGCACTCGCCAGCCCGTGGACGCGCGGGACGGTCGAGCTCGCCGGCCACTACCGGGGCCTGACCGGCCCGCGGTCGGCGTCGGTGGACGTGCGGGTGCCGGCGCCCGACGCCCGCTTCGGGGTCATCTCCGACGTCGACGACACCATCCTCCAGACCGGCGTCCAGCGCGTCGCGCGCATGGTGCTGCACACGCTCACCGGCTCCGAGCACACGCGCGCGCCGTTTCCCGGCGCCGCGCGGCTCTACCGCGACCTGGCCGCAGACGTGAACCCGGTCTTCTACGTCTCCTCGAGCCCGTGGAACCTGCACTCGTTCCTCGTGGCGTTCCTCCGTCACCACGGGTTCCCCCTCGGCCCCGTGCTGCTGCGCGACCTGCTCGGCACGTCGGCCGGCCGCGAGCAGAAGCACGACCGCATCCGCGAGGTGCTCGACCTCCACCCCGACCTGCGGTTCGTCCTGCTGGGCGACTCCGGCGAGCACGACCCCGAGATCTACGCCGACATCGTCCGCGAGCACCCCGACCGGGTGATGGCGGTCTACATCCGCGAGGTGCGGCTCGACCCCGGCGACGGCCGGGTGGAGAGGGTCTCGGACGCGTGGGGGTCGGACGTGCCGTTCGTCCTCGCCGCGGACACCGACGCCGTACGCCGGCACGCGGAGGGCCTGGGCCTGGTGTGACCCGCGGAGCGGACGTCCGCGTGAGATCGGGCCTTGCGGGTGCGCGTCGCTTCCGTGAGACTCACCCCCTCGCGAGCAGACGGAGGGGGAGCCGCCGCCTTGGACCTCGTGGGCAGGCACGCCGAACGGGCGGAGATCGAGCGCCTGCTGGACCGGGCGCGCTCCGGCAGCAGCGGCGCCCTCGTGGTGCGCGGCGAGGCGGGCATCGGGAAGACGGCCCTCGTGGAGCAGGGCTGCGCGGCGGCCGCGTCATCCGGGTTCCGGGTGGAGACGTCGGTGGGCGTGGAGGCCGAGGCGCAGTTCGCGTTCGCCGGTCTCCACCAGCTGTGCGGTCCGCTACTCGGCCACCTCGGCGCGCTGCCGGACCCGCAGCAGGCCGCTCTCGGCGTGGCCTTCGGCCTGCAGAGCGGACCTGCACCGGACCGGTTCCTGGTCGGACTGGCCACGCTCAACCTGCTGGCCGAGGTCGCCGAGGAGACGCCGCTGCTGTGTGTCGTCGACGACGCCCAGTGGCTGGACGAGGCGTCCGCCCAGGTCATGGCGTTCGTGGCGCGGCGCGTCTCGGCCGAGCCGGTGGCGCTGCTGTTCGCGAGGCGTGACAGCGAGGCAGTCGACGACGACCCGCTGGCCGGGCTGCCCGAGCTGCGGGTGGCCGGCCTCGGCGAGGCCGACGCCCAGACGTTGCTGGCCGCGGGTGTCGCCGCACCTCTCGACGACGCCGTACGGGTGCGGATCGCCGCAGAGGCCCGCGGCAACCCGTTGGCGCTGCTGGAGCTGCCCCGGGCCGCACCCACCGCACAGCGGGCGGGCGGCTTCGAGCTGCCGGACGTGCTCAGCGTGCCCCGCCGCATCGAGGAGGGCTTCCGTCGCCGCTCGGCCAGCCTGCCCTCGGAGACCCAGCTCCTGCTGCTGGTGGCGGCGGCCGAGCCGACCGGCGACCCGGCCGTGCTGTGGCGCGCCGCCTCCCACCTGGGCATCGTCCCGGAGGCTGCCGCACCCGCCGAGGCCGGCGGTCTGGTCGAGATCGGCACTCGCGTGCGGTTCCGTCACCCGCTGGTGCGCTCCGCGGTCTACCAGGCAGCCGCCTCGCCGGACCGGCGCCGGGCACACAGAGCCCTGGCCGTCGCCACCGACCCGCAGGGCGATCCCGACCGGCGCGCCTGGCACCGGGCGCAGGCGGTCCTGGGCACCGACGAGCCCGCAGCCGCCGAGCTGGAGCGCTCGGCCGACCGCGCACGCGACCGCGGTGGCGTGGCCGCTGCGGCCGCCTTCCTGCAACGCGCGGCCGAGCTGACACCGGAGCCTGCCGCCCGCACACGCCGGTCGCTGGCGGCCGCCCAGGCCAAGCACGAGGCGGGCGCGATCGAGGCGGCGTCGGCGTTGGTGGCGGCCGCCGCCGCCGGGCCGCTCGACGACCTGGCACGCGCCTGCCTCCAGCTGCTGCGTGCCCAGATCGCGTTCCACCTGACACGAGACCAGGACGTGCCCGGCATGCTGCTGGACGCGGCCAGGATGCTCGCCCCAGTGGACGCCGCGCTCTCTCGCGAGACCTACCTGCGCGCCCTCGATGCGGCGATCCTCACGGGCAGCGACGACGTCGTGCAGATCGCGGCAGCGGCTGCGGACGCTCCCCCGCCGCAGACGCCCGCGCGACCGGTGGACCTGCTCCTCGACGGCCTCGCGACGACGTTGACGAGCGGATACACGGCAGGAGCCCCCCGGCTGCGACGTGCCCTCGAGTCGTTCTGCGACGGCCCGGACACCGACCCCGACCGCGACCGGGAGAGCGCCGGCTGGTTGTGGCTGGCCGGCCGCAACGCGGTGGCGATCCTCGACGACGAGCTGCTCCACGCACTGGCCTGCCGCAACGTGCAGCTGGCCCGTGAGGCCGGCGCACTGGCGACGCTGCCCGCCGCGCTCGGCCTCATGTCGATCACCTCGACCCTGATGGGCGAGCTCGCCCGAGCGGGCGAGCTGGCCGCCGAGGCGGAGGCGATCACCCAGGCCACCGGCGGCGTCCAGCTCCGGCACGCCCAGGTCATCCTGGGCGGCTGGCGCGGCGACCACGCCGCGACCACCGCGCTCCACGCCGCCACCGCCGAGGACGACGCCTACCCCGACGGAAGCACGGACGTCGCCCAGGCCCAGTACGCGCTGGCAGTGCTCCACAACGGTCTGGGCGACTACGCCGCTGCGCGGGAGGCCGCGTCACGGGCCTGCCGGTCACCCGAGCTCGCGCTGAGCAGCGCCAGTCTCCCCGAGCTCATCGAGGCCTGCGTCCGTGCCGGCCATCCCGAGAGCGCCGCCCCGGCGATGGAGCAGCTCGACGCCCGGGCACGTGCCAGCGGCGCGCCCTGGGCGCTCGGAGTGGCGTCGTGCGCCCGGGCGCTCACGAGCACCGGAGCGACTGCCGAGGAGTACTACCGCGAGGCGATCGGGCAGCTCGAGCGCAGCCGGATGGGCGGCTACCTGGCTCGTGCGCACCTCGTCTACGGCGAGTGGCTGCGGCGCGAAGGCCGTCGTCGTGACGCTCGCGAGCAGCTCCGCACCGCCCACCGGCTCCTCGCCGACATGGGCGCGGAGGCGTTCGCGGCGCGCGCCGCGCGGGAGCTCCGCGCGACGGGCGAGCATCCACGCGCTCGGACCGTCCAGCCGACCCACGACCTGACCGCCCAGGAGCTGCACATCGCGCGGGTGGTGGCCACCGGGGCGACGTCCCGCGAGGTCGCGGCCGAGCTGTTCCTCAGCCCCCGCACGGTCGAGGCCCACCTCCGCAGCATCTTCCGCAAGCTGGGCATCACCTCCCGCCGGCAGCTCCGAGGGCTGCCGCTGCCCTGAGCAGGCCCCGCGCGCACCCTCCGGGCTACGCCGACCGCTCGATCGTCGTCACCACGCTCGTCACGGACGGCCGCTCCGGCGTGCTGGAGAAGCCGAACCGGCACGGCGGGGCGACCGGGGCCAGCTCGCCCAGCTCGGCCCCGCGCCAGCGACCGGAGGCCGCCGTGACGGCGACGACCGACGTGGCGCCGTACCACTCCCGGCGGTCGTTGCCGGCCGTCCCGCGCGTCCGCACACCGCGCAGCACGACCCGGGCCACGGGGTCGACGGCCGAGCACCACGCGGGCGAGGTGGCGACGCGGGCGGGCACCAGGCCGAGCAGGCGGCCCAGCGGCGTACGACCTCCGGTGACGAGCCGGAGCGACAGCGAGGGCGCCGACACCTGCCAGCCGTCCGTGGTGTCCTCGACCCCCACCGGCTCGATGACGTGCTCGTCGAAGGTGTAGGTGGCCGCCACGAACTCCCTGACCCGCACGGACGGAGCGAGCAGCACCCGGTGGCCCGAGGCGTCCTCCACCATGACGTCCGCGAAGGCGCCCCACGGCGAGTCGTCCCAACGGCCGACGACGATGCGCACGCCGCTGGTGCTGCCCACGCCGGCGATGCGGCCGGTGAAGCGCTCCCGGGTCCGGCTCACGGGGCCACGAGCCCCTCGGGGTCGCGGCCGTCGGCGGCCAGCCCGGCCGCCACGCCGGCGCGGTCCGCGTCGGAGCGGTTCTGGCTGAGCTTGGCCTTCGCCTCCACCGACGAGACGACGACCTCGACGCCGACGATCGGGCGGAGGTTCTTCTCGACGTAGTCGTCCGGGGCGTCGGTGACCGCCCACGGCTCCGCCCGCTGCTGCTCGTGGCGGTCGGTGAGGCGGGTGACCAGCCCCCGCACCCAGCCGGCGTCGTCGTGCACCGTGACGGCCCCGCGGAGGTGGACGGCGGAGTAGTTCCACGTCGGGACGACCCTGCCGTGCTCGGCCTTCGAGGCATACCAGGACGGCGAGACATAAGTGTCCGGCCCCGTCACGATCACCAGCGCCGGCGACCCCGTGACGATCCGCCGCCAGTGGGCGTTGGCCCGCGCGAGGTGCCCGACGAGCCGGTCGCCCTCCCAGAGCACGGGCAGGAAGGTCGCGTCGGGCACGCCGTCCTCCCCCACCGTGACCAGCTGCGCGGTGCCGACGGCCTCGACGAACGTGCGTACGTCGTCGGCGTCCATCACGTTGAAGCGCGGCACGTAGAGGGAGGCGCTGGCGGGCGTGCTGCTCATGCCACCCATCCTGCCCGTTCGGGTGGCACCGCTGTCGGTGCCGGGCGGCAGGATGGACGCATGCTGCTCGCCGAGCTCGTCGCCACCTCCGCCGCCGTGGCCGCCACGCGGTCCCGCAAGGCCAAGGTCGCCGCGCTCGCCGAGCTGCTCGCGACGGTGGAGCCGGCCGAGCTCGAGGTGGTGGTGTCCTACCTCGGCGGCACGCTGCGGCAACGCCGCACCGGCCTCGGCTGGCGCGGGGTCAGCGACCTCCCCGCCCCCGCCGACGAGCCGTCGCTGACGGTGCTGGAGGTCGACGCCGCCTTCGAGGCGATGTCGCGGCTGTCGGGCGCCGGGTCGCAGCTCGCCCGCAAGGCGGCGGTGGCCGACCTCTTCGGGCGCGCCACCGCGGCCGAGCAGCGGTGGCTGCAGGCCGTCGTCACCGGCAACGTCCGCCAGGGCGCCCTCGACGCCGTGACCCAGGAGGCCGTGGCCCAGGTGGCCGGCGTGCCGCTGGCCGCCGTGCGCCGCGCCGCCATGCTCGCGGGCTCCACGGTCGCGGCCGCCGGGGCGGCGTACGCCGGCGAGGACGCACTCGCCGCGATCGGGCTCGAGGTGGGCCGCCCGGTCATGCCGATGCTGGCCTCCAGCGCTCCCGACGTCGCCGCAGCCATGGGCACCCTGTCCCCCGACGGCGAGACCGAGGTCGCCATCGACGCCAAGCTCGACGGCATCCGGATCCAGGTGCACCGCGACGGCGACGACGTGCTGGTGGTGACCCGCAGCCTCGACGACATCACCGGTCGGCTGCCCGAGGTCGTCGACGTGGCCCGTTCCCTCCCCGCGCAGCGCTTCGTCCTCGACGGCGAGGCGCTCGCGCTCTCCGACGACGGCCGGCCCCTGGCCTTCCAGGACACCGCGAGCCGCACCGCGCAGGACACAGGCGTCGCCGTCACGCCGCACTTCTTCGACGTCCTGCACGTCGACGGTCGCGACCTGCTCGACTCTCCCGGCCGCGAGCGCCTGGCCGCCCTCGACGCCCTGGTCCCCGCACAGCACCGCGTCCGCCGCCTGGTCACGACCGACCCCACGGAGGCCGAGACGTTCGCAGCCCAGACGCTCGCCGCCGGCCACGAGGGCGTCGTGCTCAAGGACCTGGCCGCCCCCTACGCCGCGGGCCGCCGCGGCTCGGCGTGGGTCAAGGTGAAGCCGCGCCACACCCTCGACCTCGTCGTGCTCGCCGTGGAGTGGGGCTCGGGCCGGCGTGAGGGCTGGCTCTCCAACCTCCACCTGGGCGCCCGCGACGAGGCGTCACCCACCGGGTTCGTGATGCTCGGCAAGACCTTGGACCGTACCGAGTGTCTGATACCCTTCGTGCCTGTCGGCAAGACGTTCAAGGGTCTGACGGATCAAACGCTGGAATGGCAGACGAAGCGATTCCTTGAACTGGAAACACACCGCGAAGGACACACAGTCTATGTGCGACCTGAGCAGGTGGTCGAAATTGCAATCGACGGAGTGCAACGCTCCACCCGCTATTCAGGTGGTGTGGCTTTGCGATTCGCTCGGGTTGTTCGCTATCGAGACGACAAGTCACCGGCAGAAACCGACACAATACAAACATTGCGCGCCTATCTCCCTGAGTAGATCGGCGGCAACCGATCTATGGGGGGGCATAAGTGGACAGGGGCTATGGCCGTATCTCGCTCGACACCAAAGAGAGCGGCTCAATAACAAAACAGAAAGCCCGCGTCGAGAAAGAGGCGGGGCCAGACTTCGTTTGGTATCCCGATGAGTCTGTCTCTGGCTCAAAGATTCCTTTCGCTGAGCGCCCTGCCGGGTCGCGCCTTTTGGCCGACCTGCAAAGAGGCGACAGGGTTCTGATTACGAAGATTGACCGAGCCGCTAGGTCTGTTAAAGACTTGCTGAGTGTCGTTGAGCGAATCACCGAGGCCGGTGCGTCCATCCGCTTTGTCGATCAGCCGATCAATACCGAGGACAAGGTATTCGGAACGTTCATCCTGCAATTGCTTGCGGCAATTGCTGAGTTGGAAGCGTCGATCATTGCCGAACGACGACGGGAGTCATTGGAGCAGTTCGCACAGGAGGGCCGTCACGCTGTCGGCAAAGCGCCATTCGGTTTCGAGTCCGTCCCCAATCCGTCAGGCAGGGGTCTAGTTATTCGTCCTCACGCCGAGGAAGGGCCGGTGCTCAAAGACGCTATCGCCCGAGTCCTCAAGGGCGAGACTCAGGAGTCAGTCGCCAAGTCAATCGGATTCTCAAAGACGGGGTTTAAGTCCCTGCTTACCAATCCGAGGCTTGCAGGTATGACGCCAAGCGGCGACGGGGTTGTCACCATTGAGGGCATTCCTCGCATTGAACCTGAGGCCGCGCTCCTGACAATGAGCGAATGGACTCGGCTTCAAGCCACATTCAACACGGGCAAGGGATGGAATAGGCATGACGGCATCGGCGCGGCTCTGACTTGCGCAATCTGCGGGGAGCGGCTGTATTACGGAGCGTCTAAGCGCAAACCGGAATACTCGACATACAAGTGCCGTCGCAACCATGAGGCGCACCGTGAGGGTGCGCCCGCTGCCACGGTGACTGCTATCAATGCCGATACCTACGTCGAGCGCATGTTTCTCGACAGGTTCGGAAGCCAGGAGGGCTTGCACACGTACTGGGAGGACTCGGCTGACGAAAAGACTGAGGCCGTCAGTATCGCAATGGTCCAAAGGGACGCCGCAAAGAAGGCCCTAGACGCCGCTGAGACGGACGACGAGGAGGCGGAGGCATTCGGGGTCTATCAAGCCGCCAAGAGGGCGCTAAGAGAGGCTGAGGCGCTTCCTACGACCCGACGACTGGTGACAGTCCCTAGCGGTCGGACATTGCGGGAGGAGTGGCAAGACGCCGGTCCTGCGTACCGCGTCAGGATGCTCCGAGCCATGGGCGAATGGGTGGTGCAGCCGGGGCGCTTGCCCATCGAGGAGAAGGTAGTGCTGAGGGTGACTGAGCCCGACCTGTCTGACGCGCTTTCTGCCATTACTCCGTTCGCTGGTTCGGCATAGAGCCCACAAGGGGGGTCACGTCTTTTCGGAGACGTGGCCCCCACTCTTTGTGCCCTATCCCAATGTGACACAGAACACAGTCCCCTGATCCTGTCGAGCAGGGGTCTCTGTCCGACTGTATCCATGAAGGGTTTTCACGACACTTCAAGAAAGTTCCCGAATCTGGTTGTGAGACAGGTAGTTCTGTCGGACTGTATCTATGAAGGGTTTACGACACTTCAAGAAACTTCCCGGCGTGATGTCACCAGACAGGGCATCCTGTCGGACTGTATACATGAAGGGTTTTCACGACACTTCAAGAAAGTTCCCGAATCTGGTTGTGAGACAGATAGTTCTGTCCGACTGTATATATGTAAGGTTTTAAGACTTCCGCTCGGCTTTGGCGTAACGGCCTCCTCAATCACTCACACGTTACGCCTGAGCCTTGTAGCGGAGTGGGTGAGCCGTCAGACCGCCACCCAGAAGGACTCAGGTCGATTCTCTGCTGCCATTGGCAAGCGCGTGAGGTTTTCTCTCTCCTCCTCCCTAGCGCGCTGAGAGTCGGCCTGAGTCCTCTCTATTTTCGCTATGGCTTCACGGCCATTCACGATTACCCCGAACGAGAGGGAATCACATGCAGAACGTAATGAGCCGTAAGGCACTGGCGGCCCGGTGGGGCCGCTCTACTGGAACTATCGCAAATTGGGCGTCTATGGGGAAGGGTCCTGAGGCGCACCGCAACTACGACGGCTCGGTCTATTACCTGCTGTCAGACGTAATGGCCTTTGAGGACGAGAACAACATGGAGCGTGGCTGATGCAGGGGCGTAAGCGCCGAGGGCAGAGGGTCGGACCATTCCTCATTGGGGATTGTGTTGCCGTCTCCGAGAAGGGCATGCCGCTTTACGAGGCTTGGAACTATGCCGAGCGCAAAGAGGTCATTGTGACTGAGAAGAAGATTCGGCGCTATGGCATGAGGACAAGGTGGCAAGGATGAAAACGATGTGGACTCGGAACTTTCGGCGTGCGGGGCAGAATGCCCCGACTCTCGCATTGGGTCTACTGCTCGCGTCCTACGCGAATGAGGACGGCACCGGCATTCGGGTTAGCCCTATGGCACTAGCGACAATGCTCGGGGGGTGCTCAGAGCGCACCCTAAGCAAGTACCTGAACGCATTGAAGCGGGATGGATGGATCGAGCCCGCAATGATTGGCGATACCGAGTCGCTGCGGCTCGCAATGCCGAAGAAGTAATCACTTAATGAAGGAGAGAATGAAGATGCACGTTGGAGACTCCACCCATTACCTGCTGAGCCTTGCTGACAAGGCTGAGGGCGGCGCGGGGGCCGCGCTTCGCCTGTCCGTCAAGCGGATGCTGAGCGCCAACCAGTACGACGCTCTGGACCTAATGGCAATGAGCGCCAAGGTCGCAGAATTGCAATCCTCATTGGATCGGGTGCTCGCTGGTCCTGACGCCTGAGGGTTCTGGCACGGTCAGACGATAGAATGGTGGCATTGAGGCCCCGGCAAAACGCCGGGGCCTTTGCTATGCCCAGACAGGAGGAGAGAGTGACGAGCAATAAGGACCCCGGCGATAAGGGCTATGGGTACGCGATACGCAAAGCGATTCAGGATGCCCCGTGGGAGCGCATTCCGTCGCAAAGTGTCACCGGGGGAAAGAAGATCGGCGGCAAGGGCTTCCGACAGGTAATGGAGAAGTTGGCCCAGCACGCCAATAACACTACGGGGACCACATGGGTTTCCGCAAAGACCATTAGCGCCGAGATTGGCGGAATGCACAGAGACATGGTTGGCCTTGTATTGAGGCTGGCAGAGGAATGGGACTGGATCGAGGTCGTCGGATCAAAGGGCCGATCAAAGGAGCGGCTACTGCGACCGGGTTTCATCCCAGCGGACTTCAATAGCGAGGAGGAGAGAAGCGTGGAGATTGACCAAAACATCATCGAGGCCCGCGTTGCCGAGGAGCGCCGGAAGAACAAGGGCCAGGAGCAAAAGCCTTCCGACGAGCCCAAGAGAGGAGTCGAGTCGAGCATGAGGCGCAACGTGATTGCTCCCAAGCCGTACAGACGTAGCAACAGCACTCCAACGGCTGTAATGAAGCGCCGCTATCGCAACCCCGACGGTACTTGGTACACGAGCCACACCGAGGTCGCTGACCCCACGGGACGGATTGCCGCGAGTGAGAAGCGCCGCGCCGCGCTTATGGATGGACACCCCACCGCGCCAGAGGGCGCGTGGGCTGACGAGGGTGACCTGTCGGGCGTTCCATCGTTCGACTGATGCCCCATCTGGCTATGCCCCATCTCTATGCCCCATCTCTATGCCCCATCTGGCTATGCCCCATCTGGCTATGCCCCATCTGGCTATGCCCCATCTGGGGGCAATGGGGCACGTATGGCCCCATCTAATGGGGCTTGCTATGCCCCATCTAATGGGGCACTAACTCTTACTTATCTCTTTGATAAGTAAGGGGGGCATACGCCCCCCTCTTTCACCGGAGAGTAAAAACTCTCAACCCAGAGGCGGGCCTTATGGCCCGCACTCAACCCAAGAGTCTCTGATTTAAGAGACCTATCCCGAACAACTGAATACCACCACCTAACAAGGGCACGCGCATAAGGCGCGTGCCTTTATCTATCTCTCAGGAGGAGATTCAAACATGGCTACCGCCACGAAGATGCAGATGCAGAAGAACCTCAGTGCCGCTGAGGCTGTCATTGACGGCAAGGTCGACGAGGTTAAGTCCGAACTGTCCAACATCGCTCTCGCCCTTCCGGCGCTCAAGCAGTCCGTAGAGGATGCTGCCGATGAGGTCGGTCCTGTCTCCGAGGTTTGGGGACGTATCCGTAAGGGCGAGGACGTTCCTCCCGCTGACCTGATTACCGCCGAGGCTCAGGAGAAGATCAATGAGCGGCGACTTGCCTACCTGACCAAGCGTCAGAGCGTCTTGGAGAAGTCCCTTCCGGTGGACACTCTCATTCTGGCTGAGAGGACTGCCGCCGTGCTGCGGCAGGTTATGCAGGGATTCAGCGTCTATGTCACTAAGGCCCCTGCGAGTACGTGGGAGTTCCCCGAGGACCAGACTTGCATTGTCGTTGTGGCTGAGGGACCGATTGAGCGAGAGCCGCACACCAACCTTGCCTCTGGCTCTTGCACGGTGCTTATGCACCGGCCTGGGCACTTCCGTCCTATTCCCGTCGAGGCTTTCGAGGCTTACGCAAAGGCCGAGCGGCTCTCACTCACTGTCACTAGCAACCGCGTAGGCGATGAGAACCGGTGGCAGACCATTGGGGGACCGATTGAGATTGATGATCCCAATGCTTTCGTCACTGACCTTCTGTCTGTCCGGCTGCGCAACGTCGTTGACGGGCACGCTGTCATTTCTCAGGTTGACCTTTCGGGTCTGCACTCCCGTACTTGGTGTGAGGAAGTGTTCCGGTCCAATGGTTCTCACCCGGCAGGCGTTCCGGCTGCGGATAAGCCCTATCAGTGGGCCATTGAGATTGGCCGTAACACTGTGGCCACCGGGTGGGCACCGGAGATTGTTTCGGAGGTCGTCAATGAGGACGGTATTCGGACTCTCATGGTTCGCCAGAAGATCAACACGTTCAGCACCAACCCCGTTGACTTCCATGAGGGTCTGACTGAGGCCGTTTCGATTGACCACGGCGTCACCTACAAGGGCATGGGCGTGTTGACCGATTCCAAGATCGAGCAGGGCGCGTCCGTCAATGATCGGGACAGCAGTGCTAACTGGGTCGTGACCCTGACGTTTGAGTCGGCAACTGCGGCCTGAGTCGCAAGACTGCTACGAGTCGCGTTAGCGGCTCTCTGAGGGCCTAGTGGGGGTCCGCCTAAGGAGTCATGCCCCTTAGCCCTGCTAGGCGCTCGCAACGGCTCTCAGAGCCTCAGAGGGGACAGGCAACCGCCTGTCCCCTTTCGCATTACACCCAAACACTTATCGCGTGCTCACAGAGCACCCAGGAGGAGAACTAATGACCTACGACTACGCCGCCACCATTGCCCAGCGCCTTGAAGCGAACCTCATTGCTGACCCTGACACTACGTGGATGCACGAGAGCGGCACATTCGTCCTTGCCCCTTCGTACGGCATGGATCGACGCATGCGCCTCTCTGCTAAGGGAAAGCCCTTGTCCACCATGCGCATCTGCGCTCACTGCCGCACGTCGTTTGAGCCCCGTGACCCTAAGGACCGTTTCTGCAAGGTCTCCTGCTACACCCGTGCTCGGGGGCGCTGACCAATGGAGCGCACGTGTATCAATTGCGGCTTTGCGGGAAAGACGACATGGAAGCGTGGCCTTTGCAATCCCTGTTACATGAGCGCATACAAGGCGGGGACTCTGGACGAGATTGCTAACCACTCTCGCGGCCCTGTGGCCGTCGAGGGGTTGAGGGGTGGGGACACTCCCGGCTGGATCGGCAATGACGCCGGATACAACGCCGTACACAAACGGCTAGGCGTAAGCCGTGCGCGCGCTGCTGACCACCCTTGCGCTGAGAACTGCGGGCGTCAGGCTTTGCATTGGGCCTACGACGGCTATTGCCCCGGCGAGAAGTACGACGCCGACCGTAAGTGTCCGTATTGCGCTCACCTTGACCACTATCAACCGCGCTGCGGTCCCTGCCACTTTCATTGGGACGCCGATCAAGACATTGTTGCTGAGGTTGCCTGATGGAAGCGTTCAACGCCTTTGCCGATCTACTCATAAGGCAGGGTGCCAACCCTGCCCTTGCTAACGCCTATGCGCGTGCGTTCGCTGTTGCAGACAACGACGAGAAGCGGCAACGGATCATTGACAACCTCAACCTCAGTCACGCCGCGACCGCGCTAGCGGTCTACGGTGACGCAACGTACGGAAGGGGTGGTGAGTAATGGCTAACCCGTCCGCCGGATTCCTGGGGGAGAACAATTACTCCAACCGAAGCAATGCCCAAAGGGCAGAGAGGCGCGCTCTAGCGCGCCTTAATGGTCCTACTGGCCTTGAGCGCATTCAAGCCTATGAGGTCGTAAAGCCTGAGCCCAATCCCGAATGGTGCCACGAGGCCCGAATGGTTTGGGTAATGTCCACACATGATGAGGCGACGGCCTTTTGGTCGTCTGGTGACTGGATGCACCTTTACCTCGCTTGCGACTACTTGGACAGGGCCAGTACGGACCCGAGGAAGCACACCCCCAGCGCGCAGGCGATGACGGTAATCATGGATACGCTCAAGAGTCTGAAATTGACTGAGAGCGCAAAGCGTTCCAATGGCATCCTTGTAGACCGGGAGCCGGTGGAGCGAGACGAGACAGACGAATGGCTGGATAACATCATTCAAGCCGAGTTCGGCAACAACAACTGATCCACATAGCGCCCCGAGTGTCCTTTAATTAGGGAAATTCGGGGCGCTTTTCGTCATTTATGGGGCTGGACCTAAAACCTTTTTGAGTGGATTCGATTCTGAGCGGTTATGTACCCCCGATGCGGACTAGTCTTCCCCGGGGGTGGCACCCCCCGCCCACCGGCAGCGCTACCTGCCTGACTCACCCAGTTTGGGGCCCGGGCATGGCTCGTAGTTGTCGGGAGGGTCCAGAAGCAGATAGAAGGACCGGCCGCTGTCAGACAACGAAATCGGGGACGCACATACTGTGCGGCTCTTGAGAGGTTCGACGTAAAGGACATGACGGTCGCCCTGATGCAGTATCACGGCGCCGTCGGCGTCTGAACGCAAGACGAATCCCGTCATTGTGTCGCCGTCTTCTGTCTCGACTACTTCGAGGGCGAGCCAAGGCTGCACGCCGAGGAAATAGACGACGAGCAAGAGGGCGACAGCAGCAGAGTAGACTCTAAGGCCAATCCCAGCCGCTTTCCGTAGTCTGTTTCGAACGCGCGGCGAGAGGGGAAGTCCACCCTCGGCACGCGGTCTCAACTTGCGTCGTCCCCACGGCACGAAGATTGCGGGCACAACCATGCCAACCATGAGCGCCCATGGCGTGATGAAGAAACAGATAGCGCCGAGCACGACCGCAAGAAATTCGACGCTCCACCGCCTTCTGACGCGAGAGAGCGCGACAATTGAAACGCCAAGCGCGGCTGTCGCTACAAGCGGGACGAGGGCGACAGCCATGCCCAGCAGCACGTTTGCGACACCGATGTTCTGAAGGATCGCCAACGCGGTCACCGGGTTTAAGTTGGCTACCGCAAGCAGGCGGATCGCGATTATCGTTGATGTAAGAACGGCTACGACTACGCCTAGGTGGTCTCTCAAAAGCGAAGGCAGGGACCATTGCTGACGCGTGGACTCAACTTGGACCGTCAATTTCTCTTCTCCTCCGTGGGGGCGGCGAACACGCCACCCCTGAGCATCCTCTCCGACGCTTACGTCTGCTGCCGGTTGCGAGCATCGGTAACCTCGCGGCATGTCGGAGTGGATCACCGTGCGCGAGGCCGCGCAGATCCTCGGCGTCCACCCGTCCGCCGTACCGAAGATGATCTGACGCGGCGACCCCCCAAGCGAGAGCAACGGCCCGTTCTTGCCCGCGCTGACGTGACGGCGCTGCGAGAATCGAGAGCCTCACGGCGGGCGGCCAGGACTCGCGCGAGGCAGGGGTCGTGGGATCGTCTTGCGAGCCTTCGCGGTCGTGGGTTTCCGTGGCCCCTGTCTCGGTACCGACGTATGCCATACGGACTCTGACTCGCACGTTGCGGCATCCTCGGACGACGCTTGTTAGCGTCGTCCTTTCCCGCCGATCGATGGTGAGTGACCACCTTGTTTTCACCGCGACCCATTGGCGAACGTACTCGCATTGCCCGTATTGGGGCAGCCAATGGGTGGGGTCTTGGTCCGGCTTGGAACTGTTCACAGAAGGGGCGACCACGAGGGCGCGTGGGTCATGGAGGTCCTTGGCGAAGCGTCGGCGGGTGTCGGCGTTCCAGAGGCGTGCGCCGGAGTCCCATGCTTCGGCCAGGGCGACCAGTCGGAGCCGTAGTAGTACGACTCAGGATTCGACTTGCACACAACGCCGTCGCCATCCGAGTCGAGACCGTGAGGGTCAGCGGGCCGGGTTGTTGTTGAGGAAGAACAGTTGCGCTGCCTGCTGTGGGCCCGAAGTCACCACAATCCCTGTCTCCTCCGGCGTTGGCTGGGGGCTTGAAGCCCTACCACGCCTACAGCAGCAGCGAGCAGAACGGACACGAGAACACGCACGAGAACCCCGGAGGCATGTGGGACGGCCGCCGCTAGCGTCGCTCGGGCCGGTCCCCTGCTCATGCATATGAAGCACAGGGAATGAGGGTGGGACGACTGAACTAGGGAGCCGAGCCCGTGAACTAGTGGCGTGGACTAGTCGCGTCGCACAGCGGAACAACGGCGCTGGCACGCGCCAGCACCATCAATGTACGTTCGTTCTATGAGTTTTGTGCCGTTCGACGCTGACGAGGAAGAAGTTGCCGCGCGTCGCGTGTTGCGCTCGGGCGTACCCGGTTCGATGCGGAAGCCGCTCGTGACTTGGATACACCAGCGGTTGGAGTCAGGGAATGGATACGTTCGACCCGAACAACTGCACGGAATAGAGAACGTGTTGGACTTGTCGTTCGGAATGAACCCGTCATTTGTGGGTTTGATAAGCGAGACCAACTTTCTCGGACTTCTGGAGACGACGAGCGACAGGCAACTCCTCCGAATTGCGGACCTGCTTCTTTCCAAGGCGGGGAGGTACGGGCGCAACGAAGAGAGCCTTGCACGCCTCCTAGCAGAAGGTCGCTCCCAGTATGAGGTCGTTCAGCGCGAGGACAGTTACCGGCTTGCGTCCCGCCTACCCGAGGGCGTGCAGGACGCGGCAGAGTCACTCATGAGCAGTGCTGACACCGCTGGTCTCCTGCTACGTCGGGCGTGGTCCAAGGTGTACGACCTTGAGCCGGACGACAGTGGGGCGTACGCGTTCGCCGTGCGGGCCGTAGAAGCGGCTGCGTTTCCGGTTCTCGGCATAACGAAGGAACTTGCAACGCTGTCCGACGCCGTTCGGACCATTGAGAAGAAGGACGCCACGTGGCGTCTACCGTTCACCCGCGAGCACACGGAGTACCCTTCCCGCGACGTTCTCCTAGGGCTACTCAAATCCCTTTATCGGGGCCACCGCGACCGGCACGGCAACGTGTCCTACTCAGATGTTTCACACGAGGAGGCGGAGGCGGCGGTTCTCATGTCAGTCAGCCTCGTGGGCTGGTTCAGCCGGGACCTCGTACAGGAACGAGATACCGCCGCCTACGGCTAGCAGCCCCAAGGGCCGTACCCATGGAAGCGCCGGGGACGCTGCAGCCGCTACAGAGATTGGATGGAAATGGCACAGAAGGTTTCGATTCTGCTGGTGGACGACCTCGACGGCTCGGAGGTGTCCGAGACTGTGACGTTTGGCCCAGACGGCACGACGTACGCGATTGACCTCAACGACGAAAACGCGGCGGCGTTGCGTGAGTCATTAGCCTGATACTTGCGGGCGGCTCGCAAGGTCGGGCGCGCTGGTGGCAAGGCGGGGAGCAAGGCGCGCCTGCGAGTAGCGGCAAGGGTCAGGTCGCGCTGAGCAAGGCCGACCGGGACGCCGTGCTTCCTAAAACGCAGATAGTGGGCATTGCAGAGTCCCGCCGATACAGCGAGGTTGGCGCACACATCCACCGCGCATGCGTCCCCCCGTATCGAACAACCCGCTTGGCTTCCGCTTGGCCGGGTCTCCACTAGCGGACCAACGTTGCCAATGCACCTCGCACATCCGCGCGCCCTTCGCGGGCGCTCACACCCATCGAGAGAGCACGACAGACCGGCGGTCGCCGGGGTCACCCTCTCTTAGGGTCCGGTTGTACTGCATGCCGCACCATCTCTAGCGGCGGCGGGCCGCTGGCAGTCTTCGATCATGCACACGCGCTTACCCTCCCAGAGTCCACCGACAGAGGCTGCGGTGTGGCCCAAGAGCGTGGCGCCCACCGTTTGCGGTCCTAACCGAGAGACTGTGCATCGGCACGCGTGACCCTACGCGCGTCGTGACTGCGCCGTTCCAATGAGAGGGAGCCCCTTGGAACCCGCCGAGCCGCGAGCGAGTGGCGAACGCCTATACAGCCTGAGCGGCCTTCGAGACTTCAATGGCCAACATCCGCGCTATCAATTGGTTCCGCTTGTGTGGCTGACCGAGCAGGAGCACGCCGAATTGCGCGAGCGTTACACGCGATTGAAAGCATGGAACCATCCTCCAATGCGTGACCTTTTGGCAAATATTGCTCACGATTTCAAGTTGGCGATGTCATGGCACGCGATCGGTGCAAGCGTAGGCCAAACTTCCGGCGTGCTACTTCGACCCCTTGCCAAACAGTGTCAGATATGGACCTTCGCTGCCTGCAATGCCGTCTATTCCTACCAGGAGCACGCTAATGCCGTTGCGAGCCGACTGGGAAAGGACGTTTCGCAACAAGTCCATGAGGTTTTCCGTGAAGAGTACGAACGCAACTGGCAGTATCTCTTGGCTTACAAACTTCGCCGCATCTTCACTCACCAAGCGTTCAAGGCGACGGACCTGGAGTTGACTACGACCGACTCTGTTCCCTCTGGGGTGGTGGACATCGAAATGACGTACTACATAGACCGCGACAAGGTAATGGTGGACGTGGGCCCAACTGTTCGCGAGAAACTCTCGCGCCTAAAAGAGGACCCAGGGGCTCTCGAAATCATTGAGGCGTCCGTTGTGGGGATGTCGGCAGTAGACGCACGCCTGCGCTCCATCCTGTACCCCCAGCAGGCCGAGGACTTGCTGAGGTTGTCCCAGTATCGGGATGCACTGCTGGGCGCCTGGGCTCCGGTGAACCTAGTCGAAATTCCACCAGACCCCCAGACCGAGCGAACCGTCATACTGGCTATCGACCCGGCGGAACTAATCTTGGCCGGGATGGAACCGACACCGGTTGGTAGATGGCGGTCGCACACCTAGACGTCCCTAGTTCGCAGGTAACCACTACAAGAGAGATTAGAAATGGCACAGAAGGTTTCGATCCTGCTGGTTGACGACCTTGACGGAAGCGAGGCAGAGGAAACGATCACCTTTGCGCTGGACGGCACGTCATATGAGATTGACCTAAACGCCGCTAATGCGGCGTCCCTCAGGGAGGTCCTGGCCCCCTATGTCGGCCCCGCTCGGAAGGTCACCGGGTCCAAGCGCACCGGCAAGGCTGCCGCTAGCAAGTCGGCTCAGAGCAACGGCTCTGCATCGAGCAAGGCACAGCGTGACGCCGTGCGCGAGTGGTCAAGGTCCAAGGAAGCGAGCAAGCAGGGCGTTGAGCCGCTGGGAGACCGTGGGCGCATCCCTGACGCCGTTCTAGCGGCATACCACGCTCGCTGAGCACCAGTCCCCCACCGTGGGGCTGTGAGGCGCTAGAGGGGCCGTGGCGTACGCGCTGCGGCCCCTCTGTCGTTTGTGCGTCATTGGGTACGCCGCAAGACGTTCAAGGGCCTCACCGACGAGCTCCTGGCGTGGCAGACCGCGCGATTCCTGGAGCTGGAGACCCACCGCGAGGGCCACGTCGTCCACGTGCGCCCCGAGCAGGTGGTCGAGATCGCCTTCGACGGGGTGCAGCGGTCCACCCGCTACCCCGGCGGCGTCGCGCTCCGGTTCGCCCGGGTGCTGCGCTACCGCGACGACAAGCGGCCCGACGAGGCCGACACCATCGACATGGTCAGGGCCTACGGCTCGCCCGCGTCGGTCAGCCCGTGACCTCGGGCGTGGCGTACCAGATGGTGCGATGCGTCCAGTCGCCCGGACCACGCCGGGTGCCGGAGCACACGAGGATCGCCAGGCGCGGGCTGCCGGCGGTGTCGTAGAAGCCGGACAGCGTCGCGTCGGCCCTGACCTGCTGGCGCCGCGTCACCCGGTAGCACAGCACCGCGCCGCCGGGTCCCGAGACCCGCAGCCGGGCACCGGTCCGCAGCCGCTCGAGCAGCAGGTTGCCCAGCGCCGGGGCGTCCTGTCGCGTGCGGTCGCGGGGGTAGGTGTGCGCGGTCAGCCGCACCACGCCGGTGTCGTCGCCGGGGCGCACCCCGGCGCGCTTGTCCCAGGCGAGCTGCCACCTGCCGCGCGCCGTGAGGGGCGGGGGCGTGGGCACGCCGTACCTGTCCTGCCCGCGGGCGAGCACCCGGGTCCGACCCACGACGCCGTCGACGGCCAGGCCGGTCGGGCGGAACGCCCGGCCGACCGCCGCACACGGTTGCTGTGCTCGTGGCGCCTCGACGCGGGCCGGATCGGCGTGCGCCGACACGCCCCACGGGGCCGCGCCGGACGCCGCAAGTGCGACGCCCAGCACGACCCCGTGGACGAGGACGGCTCGCGCGGTCAGGTGGAGTCGACTCGCGAGCCTCACCCGATCACGCCCCGGGCGGCCGGAGCCGGAACCCGGTCGCGGGCAGCTGGGCCGGCACCACCGTGATGCCTGCCCGGCCCTTGTTGTTGGAGCGCACCGACTCGCCGGCGACGCGCACCGTGGCGACGTTGACCACCTGGCCCACGGCAGCGCGCGTGGTCGTCGCGACCACGAACACCGGCGCCGCCTTCTTGCCGGCTCCCAGGCCCTTCTCGCGCACGCAGGTGACCGTGTCGGCGCGGAGGCGGACCTTGCACGTCCACCCCTTGCCCTTGGCCGAGACCAGCTCGAGCCCCTCGGGCAGCGGGTCGCGCAGCGTGATCGGACCCGACGCGGCGTCGGTGCCCTTGTTGCGCACCGTGAGCCGGTAGCGCACCGAGTCGCCGACCTTCACCTGCGACCCACCGACCGCGCGCTTGGCGAGCACGAGGTCGACGTCGTCACGCGGGGCGGCCGGCACGGCCGGGGCCGGAGCGACGGTGATCGACACGGTGGAGCGCACGGCGTTGCCGTTGGTGTCGCTCACCCGGTAGTCCACCGAGGTGGCCTGGCCGGCGAAGCCCGGCTCGGGGACGAACGTGATCGCGCCCGTCACCGGGTCGATCGTGTAGACACCCTCACCGAGGACGGTCAGCGTCTTGCCACCGTTGGTGGCGTGGGGCGAGGTGAAGACCACCGTCGTGGGGTCCCAGGCGCCGGGCGTCCCGTCCGCGTGCGGGCTGGGGGTGTCGTTCGGCAGCACGGTCACCGTGACAGGGGTGCCGTGCGGGGTCGTGCCGGTGTCGGGCTGCGCCGTCGGCGCCGGACGCACGGTCACCGTCAGCAGCGCCGTGTCGGTCGTGCCGTTGCTGTCGCGGATCTCGTACTCCACCGCCCCGGTGGTCCCGGTGAATCCCTGCGCCGGGGTGAAGGTCACCGAGCCGTCAGGGTTCACCTGCCACGTGCCGTCCGCCGTGACCAGGGTCGTGCCACCGTTGGTCGCGGCCGGGCTGGTGAACACGGTCGCACCGGGCACCAGCGGCGCCGACGCGGCGCCCGCCGCGTCGTCCGTCACGGCCGGCAGGGTCACCGGCGTGCCGTACGGCGTGCTGGCGGTGTCGTCGTTCGCCACCGGCACGATGGGCTCCACCGTGATCGTCAGCGTCGACGTCGCGTCGTTGCCGGCGGAGTCGGTGACTGTGTAGGTCACCGAGGTGGCCTGCCCGGTGAACTGCGGCTCGGGGTCGAAGGTGATCGCGCCGGTGACCGGGTCGATCGTGTAGACACCCTCACCGGGCACCGTCAGCGTCTTGGCGCCGTTGCTCACCGTGCCGGTGTTCGCCGCGGCGGGGAACACCACCGAGGTGAGGTCGAACGTCTGGTCGGTCCCGGGGGTGTCGTTGTCGACCACGTCGACGGTGACGTCCACGTTCTGCGGGGTCGTCTCGACGTCGGGCTCGGCCAGCGGGCCCTCGCCGACCTGGACGCTGAGCAGACCGGCGTCCGTCGTGCCGTTGTCGTCGGTGATCTGGTACTCCACCGGGGGCGTGAGGCCGCTGAACCCGTCGACGGGCGTGAAGGTGACCGTCCCGTCGACGTTGACCTGCCAGGTGCCCTGCGGGGTCACGAGGGTCTTGCCGCCGTTGGTGGCCGCCGGGCTGGTGAAGACCGTCGCGCCGGGCACCAGCGGCGCCGACGGGTCGCCCGCGTCGTCGTTCGTGACGGCCGGCAGGGTCACCGGCGTGTTGTACGGCGTGCTGTCGGTGTCGTCGCTGGCCACGGGCGTGATCGGCGTGACGGTGATCGTGATCGTCGAGCGGACGTCGTTGCCCACGGAGTCGGTGACCTGGTAGGTCACCGGGGTCGCGGTGCCGGTGAACTGGGGCTCCGGGTCGAAGGTGACCTCGCCGGAGGCGGGGTCGATCGTGTAGACGCCCTCACCCGGCACGGTCAGCGTCCTGCCACCGCCGGACACGGTGCCGGGGTTCGGGCCGGCGGGGAAGACCACCGAGGTCTCGTCCCAGCTGCCCGCGGACCCGTCGGCGAGCAGGCCCGGGGTGTCGTTGGGGAGCGGGTCGACCGTCACGTCGATGTCCTGGGGGGTGGTCTCGGGGTCGGGAGCGGCGACGGGGCCGGGTCGCACGGTGACGACCAGATCGGCGGTGTCGGTGCCACCTGCGGCGTCGGTGATCCGGTACTCGACCGGCGGGGTGGTGCCCACGTAGCCGGCCGCCGGCGTGAAGGTGACCGTGCCGTCGGCGTTGACCTGCCAGGTGCCCTCAGCGGTGACGAGGGTCTTGCCACCGTTGGTCGCCGCCGGGCTGGTGAAGACGGTCGACGTCGGCACGATGGGCGTGCCGGGGTCGCTCGGGTCGTCGTTGGCCGCACCGGGCAGCGTCACCGGGGTGTTGAACGGGGTGTTGCGGGTGTCGTCGGTCGCGACCGGCGGTCCGGCGGTCACGGTCAGCTCCGCCTCGGCGCTGTTGTCGGCCGCCGCCCCACGATCGGTGGTGCTGACGACGTTCTCGATGATGGTGCCGCCGGGCGTGCCCGTCGGGATCTCGTGCGTGTAGGTGACCGTGATGGTCTCCCCCGGGTCGATGCCGCGGAACCCCGAGTCGGGAGAGCTGGCCACACCATCGACGTACGGACGTCCGCACGTCATCGAGCCCGCCATCGGGTCGCCCACGGCCACGCCGCACGTGACTGCACCGCGGGCGAGGGCGCGGTCGTTGCTGCCGCCGGTGACGTCGACCGACGTGATCGTCTTGTCGCCGGGACCGGGGAGGGTGTCCTCGATGGTGACGAGATCACCGCGGGTCATCGGGTCGGGACCGTTGTTGGTCACGGAGACCGTCCAGGTCACCGTGTCGCCGGGCGCCGGAGTCGGGTCGTCGACCGACTTGGTGACCGCGAGGTCGTAGTCGCAGGGCACGAAGTCCAGGACGACGTCGCCCGCCTGGCCGTCGCCCGCGGTCGCCCGATCACCCACCGCCACCGAGCTCACGCTCGCGACCGGGAACCCGGCCAGGCCCGGGCTCTCGACGGCGACGAAGCTCGCGCCGCCGCCGCCTCCCGCGCCGGTGACCCCGCCGACGGTGAGGCCGCCGTTGCCGTTGCCCACGGTCGAGGCCGCGCCGCCGCCGCCGAACCAGCCGCCGCCACCACCACCGCCGGTGTCAGGGGTGCTGTCAGGACCGGCGTTGCCGCCCGTGCGTCCGACGCCCGGGGTCCCGCTCCGCACGGCGTCGGCGCTGTTCGCGCCGCCTGCCCCCGGACCGGCCGTACCACCACCGGCACCGGCGCCGACGACGTTCTGCGCCGGGTCGTCGAAACCGTCGATGCCGTTCGCACCAGCGGTGACGCCGGGTGCGGAGGGGAGACCGGCGTCGCCGCCGCCGCCCTGGTTGAGGGAGTGGCCGCCGCCGGAGCCGCCGCCACCACCGGCCACCACGACCTCGGTGCCGTCGAGCTCCAAGGAGGTCCAGCCGCCGCCACCGGCGCCCGGGTGGATCTGGTTCGAGCCGGTGAGCGCGCCACCGTTGCCGCCGCCGTTGCTGCCAGCCGTGCGGACCTGCCCGCCGCCGCCACCCACGACGCCGCCGAACGACTCACCCGGCACCACCGCGAACCGGGTGCTGATCCGCGCGGCCGCCCCGTTGGCGCCGGGCTGGCTCACACCGCCGCCGACCATGTTGTGCCCACCGGCGCCACCGGTGATCCGGACATCGACGAAGCACGACCCGTTCGGCACCGTGCCCGCATAGGCTCCGGCACCCGCGGAGAACGTGACCGGGTCCGGCGCGGGGGCGGCGACCGCCGAGGTCGTGCCCACCGAGGCGGTGAGGCCGGTCAGGGCCACGCTGGTGGCCAGTGCGATGCCGAGGCTCTTGGTGGGGGTACGACTGTGGGGGCTTCGACGAGACGTCGGGAGGGCACGCATGGCTGTCTTTCGCTGGGGGGTCGTGGACGCGCAGGGCACCATCGCGCCCCACGCGCCACAGAAGGTAGGAGCGCCCAGCCGGCCCGTCCTCGAAACGGACGACCCGCGGTACCAAAGGATGATGACGCGGATCACACTCGCGCTGGCAGGTGGTCTAGCTCGTGAGCGCCCCGGTGGCCGTCGCGGCCGGGCGGGGCAGCCGGCACCCCGGCACGTCCAGGTCGAACGTGCGCCCCGCGTCGAGGCAGGTGAGCAGCCACCACGTCTGCTGTCCGTAGTTCATGTGCGTGCGCAGGACGGCGCGTCCGCGGCGGCTCTCCTCGCAAGCGGAGTCGACGCAGCGACGACCGCCGACCCAGGCGGTGTTGGCCACCCCGACCACCAGCCCGGTGGTGCGCGACACGATCGGCGACCCCGAGTAGCCGCCGCGGATCGCACACCCGTCGCGGGCCGGCAGCCGGATCGAGTCCCACCAGTCCCACATCCGCTCGTGCAGGCGGTACGCCGTCCCGGTGGTCGTGCAGGCACGCTGCTCGCGCCAGTAGCCCGACGGGATGCGGATGCGGTCACCCCGCGACGGCCCCGCGGCGGCGAGGGACAGCGGCGTGATGCCCGCCGCGGCGAGGTCGGCGTAGGTCCGCCGCAGCGTCAGCAGGGCGACGTCGGTGCGGTACATCGACGCGTACTGCAGGCGTACCGCCCGCGTCGACAGCGCCACCCCTCCGCGGCCGTCGAGCAGGTCGACCGGGGTGCGGCGGCGCTGGTCGACGAGCACCTCACGGGCGCCGAGGAAGGGGCTGCGCACGCAGTGACCGTTGGTGAGCACCACGGCCGGGTCGGTGTCCAGGGCCGCGGGCCACCTCACGACCGCGCCGGAGCAGCCCGGCAACCGCGCGGTGCCGGCGAAGCGGCCACCGTCCACGGCGGCCGAGGCGCCGACCGGCGCCAGCAGCGCGCCGAGGACGGCAGCAAGGACGCCGAGGACGAGCAGGACCACGGCACGACGGGCGACGGCAACCAGCACCCGGGCATCGAACCACACCGGCGCCGCGGCGCGACCTACCTAGACTGGCGCTCATGACCACCGAGCCGACGCCAGGCCCCGGCACCGGGCGAGGTGGCACCGCTGCCGCCCGGCGGCGACAGCGCGAGGCCGAGATCATCGCGGCCACCCGTCGGCTCTTCGACGAGCGCGGCGTGCGCGACGCGCAGATCGAGGACATCGCCCGCGCGGTCGGCATCAACCGCGCCATCATCTACCGCCACTTCACCGGCAAGGAGGAGCTCTTCAGCCTCACCCTGGTGCAGTACCTCGAGGAGCTGCGGGTGGCGCTGGAGCAGGCCGCCTCGACGACGTCCGACCCGCGCGAGCAGCTCGTCCGCCTCGTGGAGGCCTTCGTCGACTACGGCCTGGCCCATCCGGCGTTCGTCGACTGCGCGCAGGCGATCATGCGACGCCCCGGGGGCGACCTGCTGGAGGAGGTCAGCGAGAGCGCGATGTATCGCCTCGGGCAGGCGATCACCGGTTGCCTGTCGGTGCTGACCCGCACCATCACCGCAGGGGCGGAGACCGGCGAGTTCCACGTCGACGACCCGGGCCTGCTGGCCAACATGCTCTACGCCAGCGGGCTCGGCACGCTCCAACTCGGGCGGGTGGCGATGCTCGTCTCCGAGGAGCAGCCGGGGGTGCCCCGGATCAGCAGGGTCACCGCCGAGCAGGTGCGCGACCACATGGTCGCCACCGCCCTGGCCGTCACCGGCGGCACGGCGGCGCGGGCGGGCCGGGGACGCTAGCGCGAGAGGTGCTTGGCGCGCGCGAAGCAGAACGCGCCGTAGCAGGCGATGCCGAGGGCGATGATCGTCAGCAGCACCTGCCCGAACGGCTGCTCGCGCACGGTCTGCAGCGCCTGGTCGAGCCCGCCCGACTTGTCGGGGTCGTGGGTGAGCGCCGCGTAGACGAACAGCCCGCCGACGATCGCGATGGCGATGCCCTTGGCGATGTAGCCCGCCTTGCCGAGCTTGACGTAGACCGAGCCGTCCTTGCCCGTCTGGCCCTCGGAGTCGAGGTGCTCGCGGAACTTCTCCTTCCAGCCACGCCACACCAGCACGCCGCCGTACGCGATGACCGCGAGGCCGACCACGCCGACGATGAGCTGGCCGCCGGGGAGGTCCATCAGCTTGCTGGTGGTGGAGTCGGTGCCGCCCTTGCCGCCGCCCGAGCCGGTGACGGTCTGCACCGCGCTCCAGCCGATGGCGCCGTAGAGCACGGCCTTGCCCAGCGAGGTGGCGCGCTTGCGCCAGCGCTTGGCGTCGTCGGACTCCTCGCGGTAGCCGAAGCCGAACTCCAGCAGGCGCCACAGGACCAGCAGGAACATGCCGATCGCGACCATCCACACCAGCGCCTCGCCGAGCGGCTGCTGGGCCAGGTAGTGGAGGGCGCCGGCGTTGGACGCGCTGTCCTCCTTCTCGCCGAAGGCGAGCTGGAGCGCGAGCCACCCGACGAGCAGGTGCACGACCCCGTAGGCGACCAGCCCCGCCCGGACCGCGTGGTCCAGCCAGTCGCTCTCGTGGGCCTGCGCAGCGGTGTCGGAAGGGGCGCTCATGGGCTCAACCTAGGACCTCGCGACGACCCGCCGCGAATGCGCTGACCCCTGCGGGTGAGGCCCGTGCGGGCCGTCCCGCCGACCGGGGTCAGACCAGGCTGGCCCGGTCGCGCTGGATCGAGCCGAGCAGCCCGTTGACGAACGCCGGCGAGTCGTCGGTGGAGAGGTCCTGCACGAGGTGGAGCGCCTCGCTCACCGCGACGGTGTCGGGGACGTCGTCGTCTCCCCACAGCAGCTCGTAGACGCCGATGCGGAGCACGTTGCGGTCGACCGCGGGCATCCGGCTGAGCGTCCAGCCCTTGCTGTAGGTCGTCAGCACCTCGTCGATGCGCGCCTGGTGCTCGACCACACCCCGCACCAGCGTGCTGGTGTAGGGGTTGGTCGGCCCCTCCCCCGCCTCGATGGCGCGCTCGAGCGCCGTCACGGGGTCCTCCGAGCGGAGCTCGGAGGCGAACAGGATGTCGAGCGCGCGCTTGCGGGCCTTGGAGCGGGCAGACACCTGGCGTCAGGCCTTGACGCGGCCGAGGTAGGACGAGTCGCGGGTGTCGACCTTGACCTTCTCGCCGGTGGTGATGAAGAGCGGCACCGCGATGGTGTGGCCGGTCTCGAGGGTGGCGGGCTTGGTGCCACCGGTGGAACGGTCACCCTGCAGGCCCGGCTCGGTCTCGGCGATCAGCAGCTCGACGGAGGCGGGCAGCTCGATGAAGAGCACCCGGCCCTCGTTGGTGGCCACGATGGCCTCCTGGTTCTCGAGCATGAAGTTCTTCGCGTCGCCCACGACCTCCGGGGTGACCTCGAGCTGCTCGTAGGTGCTGGTGTCCATGAAGACGTAGGACGAGCCGTCGTTGTAGAGGTACTGCATGGTGCGCTTGTCGACGTTGGCCGTCTCGACCTTGGTGCCGGCGTTGAAGGTCTTGTCGACGTTCTTGCCCGACTCGACGTTGCGGAGCTTGGTGCGCACGAAGGCCGGGCCCTTGCCGGGCTTCACGTGCTGGAACTCGACGACGGACCAGAGCTGACCCTCGATCTTGAGGACCATGCCGTTCTTGAGGTCGTTGGTGGTTGCCATGTGGTGTGTGTCCGCCTTCGTCGAGTTGTCAACGTCTCCGGCCCCGGGGCGAGCCCGTGCCGACGGACCAGTCTAGTCGGGGGCCGCTGGAGCCGGGAAATGCGCGACGGGCACCGGGTCCGACCCCGCGGTGTGTAGCGTCGGGACCATGCGAGTCACGATCATCGGCGGACACGGCAAGATCGCTCTTCTCCTGGCACCCATGCTGGTCGAGGCGGGTCACGAGGTCACCTCGGTGATCCGCAACCCCGACCACGTGGCGGACGTCGAGGCCACCGGCGCGACAGCGCTGGTCGCGTCGGTCGAGGACGCCGACACGGGCGCCATGACCGACCTGCTCTCAGGCCAGGACGCGGTCGTCTGGTCGGCCGGCGCCGGCGGCGGCGACCCCAAGCGGACCTTCGCGGTCGACCGCGACGCCGCGATCCGCTCGATGGACGCCGCGCAGGCTGCGGGCGCGCGGCGCTACGTGATGGTGTCGTTCTCCGGCGCCCACCCCGACTTCCTCGTGCCGGACGACAACCCGTTCCGGCCCTACCAGGACGCCAAGATCGCCGCCGACGAGCACCTGCGCGCCTCGGGGCTCGACTGGACCGTCCTCGGGCCAGGCACCCTCACCCTCGAGCCCGGCCGGGGGGCGGTCAACCCGCAGGCCGGCTTCAACGACGGCGACACCACTGCGCGCGAGCTGGTCGCCCAGGTCGCGCTGGCTGTGCTCGACGACCCCCGGGCCCACGGCAAGACCCTCGTCTTCGGCGACGGCGACGTCCCGATCGACGACTGGCTCGCCTCGCTCTGAGGGCCCGCGCCGGATTTCAGACCCGCGCCAGCGCCTCGTCGACCGCCACGCGGAGCGCGTCGCGGTCGGTGAGCGCCAGGCGCGCGGCGGTCGCGAGCCGCGCGACGTCGCCGGCGGCGAGCTGCCACACGTCGGCGACGACCTCGGCCGGCGGTCCGGCGTGGCCGTGGCTGTCGTGCCAGGCGCGCTCCAGCAGCTCCAGCACGTCGAGCGCGGCCTCCGCCGCGTCGCCGAACTCCCCCGACGCGCGGACGCGGGCGCCCTCGCGCCAGCCGGGCGTCCCCAGCGCGGTCATCGAGTGCGGCACGCGACCGGCGCTCCCGGCGCCGGCCGCGCCGTCGCGGACCATCACCAGGCCGGCCGCCGCGGTCGGGCCGTGCTCATCGAGTGCAGCACGGCGTCACGACGGGCAGCCCGCACCTCGCCCAGCTTGACCTGGCACTCCCAGCACCGGTCGGTCGGGACGCAGCACATGGCCTCGCGGACCTCTGCCTCCAGCTGGTCGGCGTGGGCGCTCCTGCTCAGCACGCTTCGCATCGTTCCTCCCCTGTCCGGCACGAGTGTGGCCGGGGTGGGCACGCCGTCGCATCAGCATTACTACGCATGTCTGGACCGGTGGCCCACGCGGTGCAGGAGTCAGCCGGCGAGCTCCGCCAGCACGCCCGGGAGCTCGCCGGGCAGCTCGCGGGCGAGGTAGCCCACCGGTCCGACCCGCTCGGCCAGCCGGTCGCCCGCGGTGGCGTGGAGGAACGCGCCCCAGACAGCGGCCTGGGCCGGCTCGGCCCCGCGGGCGATCAGGCCCGCCACGATGCCGGCCTGCACGTCGCCCGAGCCGGCCGTCCCCAGTCCGGGGTTGCCGGCCTCGACGCACCACAGGTCGTCCTCCCACGCGATCACCTTGACGGGCCCGCCGCACACGACGACGGCCCGGGTGCGGGCGGCGAGGCGCACCGTGTGCGCGACGAGGTCGTCGGACACCTCGTCCTCCGGGACGCCGAGGCAGTGGGCCAGCTCTCCGGGGTTGACCGTCAGGACGACGGTCGCCTCGAGGGAGGCGACCTCCTCGTGGTTGTCGGTGACGTAGGCCGTGGCGAGCGCGTCGAGCACGATGGTGCCGCCGAGCCGGGGCGCGACGCGGCGCACGAGCGAGTCGGAGACGTCCGGGGCCACGAAGCCGGGGCCGAGCAGCACCGCGCCGCTCCCCTCCGCGACCTCGACCAGCCTGTCGGCCTCGTCGGGGTCGATCGCGCCACCGCCGTCCTCGGCCAGCCCGCTCACCATCAGCTCGGGCACCGCGACCGCGAGGGACCGCGCGCACGAGTCGGCTGTGGCGAGGTGGACCTTGCCGGCGCCCACGCGGAAGGCACCCTCGACCGCCAGCAGCCCGGCGCCGGGGGTCTCGCGGCTGCCGGCGACCACGGTCAACCGGCCCCGCTCCTCCTTGTCGGCCCCGGCCTCGGGCAGCGGCCACCGGCGCAGCAGCGCGGCGTCGACCAGCGTCGCGTCGTTCGCAGTCGCGTCAGGCATCGGGCGCCTCCCCGGCCCGGTCGTCCTCGTCGGTCCTCGCGGCCGGGCCGGGCTCGAGGTGGGAGTCGTCGGCGAAGGTGTCGAGCACCAGCGCGCCGTCGCGCACGCAGTAGCGGGTGATGGAGGCGTTGGGGATCGGCGTGGTGCGGTCGATCTCGAGCAGCGCCGCCTCGTCGAGACCCTCGAGCGCGTAGCGGAACGACATGATCACGGCCTGGTGGGTGAACAGCCACACCCGCTTGCCGTCGTACGCCTCGCGCAGGTCGGCCAGCAGGCTGCGGACCCGCAGCACCACGTCGGCCCAGCTCTCCCCCGACGGGGGCTGGTAGTAGAACTTGCCGACGTGGGAGCGGCGCTCGGCCTCTCCCGGGTGGTGCGCCCGGATGCCCTTGCCGGTGAGGCCGTCGAGGAGGCCGAGGTCGCGCTCGCGCAGGCGCTCGTCGAGCATCAGGTCGAGGCCGAGGCCGTCCAGGGCCGTGCGCGCCGTGTCGGCCGCACGCCGGTAGGGCGAGCTGACGACGAGGTCCGGCCGCTCGGACGTCGCGAGCCCGCCGACCCAGCGGCCCAGCGTGCGGGCCTGCTCCTCGCCGTTGGCCGACAGCTCGACGTCGGCGTCACGCGCCGTCAGCTCCAGCCGCTCGGCGTCGGCGTCGCGCGCCTCGGTGTCGGCGATGTTGCCCGCGCTCTGCCCGTGGCGCACCAGCACCAGCTCCACGGGTCCGCGCCGTCCGTGCAGCACAGCCGTCAGGCTCACCGCGCCTCCTCGTTCGTCGTCGTGTCCTCAGTCGTCGTGGTCCCCGTTACCCCGGCCCCGCTGCCCCGATGCGTTCGCGTGCCCGCATCCGGCGCGTGGAGGTCGACCTCGCCGACGATCCGGGTGACGGCGTCGCCGGAGACCCAGACGGCGTCGCCGGCCGCCTCCAGGCGCACCCGTCCCTCGCGGCCGATGACGCTGCCCTGCCGGGCGGTGTAGGACGCCGGGAGCGCGCCGCTTCCGATCAGCCACTGCGCGAGGCCGGCGTTGGCGCTGCCGGTCACCGGGTCCTCGCCGAAGTCGCGGCCGTCGGCGTAGAAGGCGCGCACCTCGACGTCCGCACCGAGCTCGGCGGCGGTCGCGGCTCCCCACCGACCGAGGACCGTCACCTTGAGGTCGGTGAACGCGGCGACGTCCGGCTCGACGGCCACCACGGCCTCGGCCGACCCGAGGTCGACGCCGACCCAGCCGGGACCGTTGTCGATCCACGCCATGTCCTCGACCGCCGCGTCGGTGACGCCGAGGGCGCGCACGATGCGCTCCCGGAGGTCGGCGTCGACGGGACCGGAGCGTCGCAGCGGTGGGGCCGAGAAGCCGAGCCGCGGCGAGCGGCGTACGTCGACGAGCCCGGCGCCGCACTCCTGCACGACCACGTCGCCGCGCGGCACTCCCCCGGCCACGAGCCACGCATGGGCGCTGCCGATGGTGGGGTGCCCGGCGAACGGCAGCTCACCGCCGATCGTCCAGATCCGCACCCGGTAGTCGGCGCCGGGGTTCGTCGGCGCGCACAGGAACGTGGTCTCCGACAGGTTGGTCCACCGCGCGAAGCGGGCCATCTCCTCGTCGCTCACGCCGTCGGCGTCGTGCACGACCGCGAGCGGGTTGCCGAGCCACGGCTCGGCACTGAAGACGTCGACCTGGCGGAAGGGAAGCACCCAGCGATCCAAGCACAGGCCCCGCGCCGCAGGCGCTAGGCGCGGGACCGGGCGAGCCCCACGGCGAGGGCGAGGCCCCAGACGAGGAACAGCGGGTCCCACAGGTAGGCGTGGCCCACCATGCCGGCCCGGTCGACGCCGCCCTCCGGGACGATGACGCCGGCCAGCACGAGGTGGCCGACCACGGTGTTGAGCCCTCCCCAGGCCACCAGCACGGCGGCACCGACCCAGCAGGCACCCTTGGACAGGCGTCGCACGGGCCACCCGGCGCGCGCAGCCAGCAGCGGCACCCACGCCCCGGCCAGCTTGAGGAGGCCGATCGGGAGGAGCAGCCACTCCCACCCCGCGAACGCGTCCACCAGCCGCTGCCCGAGCGTCTCGACCAGCCAGTCGCCGCCGGCACCCCAGTAGAGGCTGAACGCCGCGTGCAGGCTGCCGAGCAGGCCGGCGACGAGGAGCGCGCCGCCACCCCGCCCGGCGGAGGTCACGACGTGGTGCCGGCCAGCACCTCGAGCGCCTGGCGATAGCCGTCGATGCCCTGGCCGGCGATCGTGGCGAGCGCGTGCGGCTCCACGACGGAGGTGTGGCGGAACTCCTCGGCCCGCTGCTTCGGGTCGGAGATGTGCACCTCGACCAGCGGCGCGGTCAGCTGGGCACACGCGTCCCAGAGCGCGAGTGAGTAGTGGGTCCAGGCGCCCGCGTTGAGCACGACCGGCGTGACGTCGTCGGCGGCCGCGTTGAGCCAGTCGAGCAGGTCGCCCTCGTGGTTGGTCTGGCGCACCTCGACCTCGAGCCCCAGGTCGGTGCCCCACTCCACGCACAGGTGGGCGAGCTCGGCGTGCGTCGTCGAGCCGTAGATCTCCGGCTGCCGGCGGCCGAGCCGGCCGAGGTTGGGGCCGTTGAGGACGAGCACTCGCGTCACGACGGGCCCCCGATGGCCGCGTAGGCCGCGCGCAGGTCGTCCTCGCCCGGCCCGGCGAGGATCCGCGGGACGGCGAGGTCGTCGAGGACGACGAACCGCAGCTGCGAGCCGCGCGCCTTCTTGTCGACCTTCATGGCCGCGTGCAGGTCGTCGAACGAGGCGGCGTCGTAGGTCGTCGGCAGCCCGACGCGGGACAGGGCGGTGCGGTGCCGCTCGACGAGCGCGGGGTCGAGGCCGCCGGCACGTGCGGCCAGCTCGGCGACGTAGACGCAGCCGATGGCGACGGCCTCGCCGTGGCGCACGGCGTAGTCGCTGGTGCGCTCGATCGCGTGGGCGAGGGTGTGGCCGTAGTTGAGCACCTCGCGGCCGGGGTGCCCGTCGGCGCCGCCGGTCTCGCGGAGGTCGTCGACCACGACGTCGACCTTGACCCTGATCGCGCGCTCGACGAGCTCGCGCAGCTCGGCGGAGTCCCACGTCAGGTCGGCCGGGTCGGTGCGCTCGACCAGGTCGAGGATGGCGGGATCGGCGATGAAGCCGCACTTCACGACCTCGCCCAACCCGGCGACGAGCTCCTCGTGGGGCAGCGTCTCCAGCAGCGACAGGTCGCAGAGCACGCCGGCGGGCTCGTGGAAGGAGCCGACGAGGTTCTTGCCCGCGCCGGTGTTGATGCCGGTCTTGCCGCCGACCGCTGCGTCGACCATGGCGAGCAGGGTGGTGGGCACGTGCACGACGCGTACGCCGCGCAGCCAGGTCGCGGCGACGAAGCCGCCGAGGTCGGTGGTCGCTCCCCCACCGATGGTCACGACGGCGTCGGAGCGGGTGAAGCCGGCCTCACCGAGGGCCTCCCAGCAGTCGGCCGCGACGGGGGCGGTCTTGGCGCGCTCGCCGTCGGGCAGGCCGAGGGCCAGGACGTCGTAGTGCTCGACGAGCGCGTCGACCAGCGGGTCGGCGAGCGCGCCCAGCGTGCCGGCGTAGAGCACCGCCACCCGCTCGACGGACTCGCCCAGCACGGCCGGGAGCCGAGCGGAGAGGCCGTGGCCGACCACCACGTCGTAGGGCGAGGAGCCGCCGACGTGAAGGACCGTGTCGGCGGGCTGCACCCGGGGGCTTGCCGGGCGGGACTGGTGGGAGCGCTGCTGCTGGCGCCGGGTGCTGCGCTTGGTCATCCGAGCAGGCCCCGGATCTCCGCGGCGACCTCGTCGGCGGTGCGGCCGTCGGTGTCGACCGTGTGGACGGCCACCGACTCGTAGACGGGCGTGCGCTCGTCGAGCAGCGCCTTGATGCGCGCGCGCACGTTGCCGAGCAGCAGCGGGCGCCCCACACCCAGGCCGACCCGCTTCACCGCGTCGGACAGGCCGACGCGCAGGAAGACCACCGGCAGGCCGGCGAGCAGCTCGCGCGTCGGTGCGCTCAGCACCGCACCCCCGCCGAGCGCCAGGACGCCGTCGTGCTCGCGCAGCGCCGCCGCGACGGCAGCCGCCTCGAGCTCGCGGAAGTGGTCCTCGCCCGACTCCACGAAGATGTCGGAGATCTCCCTGCCGGTGCTCGCCTCGATGTCGGCGTCGGTGTCGCGCACCGGCACGCCCCAGGCCTCGCCCAGCAGCTGCGCGACGGTCGTCTTGCCCGCGCCCATCGGCCCGACGAGCACCACCCGGGGCGCCATCAGCGGTACCGGATGGTGTCGAGGTAGGACTGGGCGTTGCGGCGCGTCTCCTGCACCGAGTCGCCGCCGAACTTCTCCACGACCGCGTCGGCGAGCACGAGCGCGACCATCGCCTCGGCCACGATGCCCGCGGCGGGGACCGCGCACACGTCGGAACGCTGGTGGTGGGCCACGGTGGCCTCCCCGGTCGCCACGTCGACGGTGCGCAGGGCCTTGGGGACGGTGGCGATCGGCTTCATCGCCGCGCGCACCCGCAGGACCTCGCCGGTCGACATGCCGCCCTCGGTGCCGCCGGAGCGGCCCGAGGTGCGTCGCAGGCCGTCGTCGGTGGGGACGATCTCGTCGTGCGCCTGCGAGCCCGGGGTGTCGGCCAGCTCGAAGCCGTCGCCGACCTCGACGCCCTTGATCGCCTGGATGCCCATGAGCGCACCGGCCAGCCTGGCGTCGAGCCGGCGGTCCCAGTGCACGTGCGACCCGAGGCCGGGCGGGAGTCCGTGGACGACGACCTCGACGACGCCGCCGAGCGTGTCGCCGTCCTTGTGGGCCTGGTCGATGCGCGCGACCATCGCGGCGCTCGCCTCGGGGTCGAGGCAGCGCACCTCGTCGGCGTCGAGCCGCTCGACGTCGTCGGGCCCCGGGATCACACCGGCGGGCGCCGCGACACCACCGAGCGAGACGACGTGGGAGACGATGCGCGCGCCGACGGCCTGCTCGAGGAAGTTGGACGCCACCCGGCCGAGCGCCACGCGGGCCGCGGTCTCGCGCGCCGAGGCGCGCTCCAGGATGGGTCGGGCCTCGTCGAAGGCGTACTTCTGCATGCCGACCAGGTCGGCGTGGCCGGGCCGCGGCCGGGTGAGCGGGGCGTTGCGGGCCAGCGCCTCGAGCTCGACCGGGTCGACCGGGTCGGCCGACATGACCTTCTCCCACTTGGGCCACTCGGTGTTGCCGATCTCGATGGCCACCGGTCCGCCCTGGGTCTCGCCGTGGCGCACCCCGCCCAGCAGGCGGACCTCGTCCTGCTCGAACTTCATCCGCGCCCCACGGCCGTAGCCGAGCCGGCGGCGCGCCAGTGAGTCGGCGAGGTCGTCGGTGGTGACGCGGACATGGGCGGGCAGCCCCTCGAGGATCGCGACCAGCGAGGGACCGTGGGACTCGCCTGCAGTGAGCCATCGGAGCATGCGTGCAGTCTCTCAGCCCCAGATGCGACCGGCGAGCGCAGTCCCCCAGACGAGACCCACCAGCGCCCCGGCGCACATGAAGGGGCCGAACGGCACCGCGCGCTTCAGCAGGCTGCGGTCGCGCCTGACCACGAGGGCGACCAGCACGGGAACGACGAACAGCAGGAAGCTCGCCCACACCCCGATTGCGAGCTCGCCCCACCCGGCCCAGCCGAGCACGAGCCCGACGGGCGCAGCCAGCCGCACGTCGCCGAAGCCCATCCCCGCCGAGCGCACGAACCACAGCACCCAGAAGAAGGACCGCGCGAGGACCATCGAGACGAGGGCGCGCACGAGGGCCTCCCGCTCGCCCGTCGCCAGCCCCACCACGGTCACCGCGACGATGGCGGCGAGGGTGGCCGGCACGACGACGACCCGCGGCAGCAGGCGGGTGTGCCAGTCGATGACGGACAGGGCCACGGCCACGGGCGTCAGCGGCACCAGCCACAGCAGCGACCAGTCCGGGCCCGTCGTCGCCCCCAGCAGTGCGCCCGCCGCGGCCGCCACCACCGCGGTGCGCCAGGCCAGGCCCGGTCGCCGGGCGATGTCGACGTAGCGCGTCTTGGGCGGCTCGACCTGCGTGACGACGGAGCCCGACGCCTCGGTGTCCGGGCCGGACCCGTCGGCCGGCTCGACGGGCTTCGGCGCGGGCTCGGGCACCCGCGCCACGAGGAGCGGGACGAGGAGCCCGCCGAGGCCGGCGAGCACCGCCGCCACGAGGGCGGCGAGGACGGTGTCGTTCACGAGCCCATTCAACCGGGATTCCGCGCCGCGAGGGCGCGTTCGCCGGCATCGCGCAGCACCTCGACCGCGACCGCGCGACCGGTGAACAGCTCGACCTGCAGCGCTGCCTGGTGGACGAGCAGGTCGAGACCCCCGACGAGGGTCCGGCCCGAGGCCGAGGCGGCCAGCGGGGTCGGCCACGGGTCGTAGAGCGCCTCGAAGACCACCGGCACCGTCGCGCAGCGCTCCACCAGGGCGGCCGTCTGCGCGGACGCCGGGACGGTGGACACCACGATGTCGGCCACGAGCGCGCCGGGCGCGTCGAGCGACCCGGTGCGGACGTCGACGCCCGCCGGGTGCGACCGGAGCGCCGCGACGGTCTCCGCGGCTCGCGACGCGTCGCGCACCAGCAGCTGGACCGAGCCCACCCCCAGGTCGGCCAGCGCCAGCCCGGTCGACGTCGCGGTCGCGCCGCCCCCGAGCACGACCGCCGTGGCCAGCGCGGCCGGCGAACGCTCGCGGATCGCGGCGGCCGCTCCCGGCAGGTCGGTGTTGTCGCCGACGCGCGTCCCGTCGTCCTCGAGGACCACCGTGTTGACGGCACCCGCCAGGCGCGCCCGATCGGTGCAGCGGTCGACCAGCGTGAGCGCCTCGCGCTTGAGCGGCATGGTGAGCGACAGCCCGCGCCACTGCGCGCCGAGCCCGGACAGGAACTCCTCGAGCCCGCCCGCGGGCACCCGGTGGGCGTCGTAGGCCCAGTCGAGTCCCAGCTCGGCGTAGGCCGCCCGGTGCAGCGTCGGTGAGAGCGAGTGCGCGATCGGGTCGCCGAGCACACCGCAGCGCCGCGAAGCGCCGCCGCTCACCTCAGCGGGCCCGGCATGGAGCTCAGCATCGGTCAGACGTCTCGCAGTAGGTCTTGTACTCGTTGCGACCCTCGAGGAAGCCGTCGTAGGTCTCGTAGAACTTCGTCTCCCCGGTGGAGAGGTCGACCGTGACGTAGTAGTACCAGTCGCCCTCGGCGGGGTTGGCCGCCGCCGCGATCGCGTCGTCGCCGGGCGCCTCGATGGGCGTGGGCGGGAGCCCCGCGTTGAGCCGCGTGTTGTAGGGGGTGTCCTCGGCCAGCTGCTCGGGCGTGAGCTCGGTCGAGCCGGGCGAGAGACCGAGCCCGTAGGCGATCGCGGCGTCGATGCCCAGCGTGCCGTTGGTGCCGCCCTTGTCGCCGGGCCCGTCGAGCCGGTTGTAGATCACGCGGGCGATCTTGGGCATGTCGTCACCGCGGCCCTCGGCCTCGATCAGGGAGGCGATGATCATCAGCTCGCCGGGCGTCTTGCCCAGCGCGGCTGCCCTCTCCTCGAGGCCGGCGGCGTCGGCGGCGGCACGCCAGCGGTCGACCATCATCTTGAGGATGCCGACCGGCTTCATGCCGGGCTTGATCTCGTAGGTCGCCGGGAAGAGGTAGCCCTCGGCGTTGCCCTCGGCGTAGTCGGGCAGCCCGATCTTGTCGGGCTTCTGGAGGGCACGGTTCCAGGCCTGCTCGGAGAACTCGGTGTTGTCGGCCAGCGTCGAGACGATCTCGGTGAGGCGCAGGCCCTCGGGGACGGTGACGGTCGGGAAGCCGATGAGGTTGGCGGGGTCGATGAGCACCTCGAGGGCGTCGGCGGCGCGCATCTCCTCCTGGAGCTCGTAGGCGCCGACCTGGATGCCGGCGGCGGCGGGCTCGCCGGCGGCGGCGTCGATGAAGGCCTGGACCGACTTGATGACGTTGTCGTCCTTGAGGTTGCGGCCGATCTGGGCGGTGGTGTCGCCCTCGTTGACGGTGAACTCGACCGACCCCGTGCCCGGGCCGGGGTAGTCCTCGGGACCCTGGAACTGGTCGGCGACCCAGGAGACGCCCTGCGTCAGCGCGACGTAGAAGCCGCCGAGCAGCACGACGAGCGCGATCAGCACTGCGAAGCAGCCCTTGAACCCGCGGCGCTTGCGCCGCTTGCCGCCCGGGACGTAGGAGTAGTCCTCGGCGTCCTCGCGCTCGTCCGGGCGCACAGCGGCGTCCGAACGGGTCTCGTGCTCACTCATCTGTCTCCGCCACCTCGACGATCTCTCCCGGGGCCTGCCCACTCGACCGTTCCGTGTCGAGTGCAGTCTGCAGGATCAGCACGGCCGCCGCCTGATCCACGACCGCGCGTCGCTTGGCGCCGTGCCGGCCCTGCTCGCGCAGGATCGACTCGGCGGACACCGTGGTCAGTCGTTCATCACACAGCCTGACGGGCACGGGGGCAACCCTCCGCGCCAGCCGGAGGGCGAGTGCACGTGCCTTCGCGGCCGCCGGGCCCTCCGTCCCGTCGAGCGAGCGGGGCAGCCCGACCACCACCTCGACCGCCTCGAGCTCGGCGACGAGCTGGGCGAGGCGCCGTACGTCGCCCCCGCCGCTGCGCACCGTCTCCACCGGGGTGGCGAGGACGCCGGAGGGGTCGCTGCTCGCCACGCCGATCCGGGCGTCCCCGGGATCGACGCCGAGCCGCACTCCTCGCCTCACGCGCGTCCTCTCAGGCCTGGGCCGCGCGCTGCGCGACCTCGCGGCCGACCAGGTCGAGGGCCTCGTCGATGCGTGAGGCGTCGGTGCCACCGCCCTGGGCGACGTCGTCCTTGCCGCCGCCCTTGCCGCCGAGGAGCGGTCCGACCGCGCGGACCAGGTCGCCGGCGGAGAGCCCGCGGGCGCGTGCCTCGTCGTTGGTGGCGGCCACGACCGAGACCTTGCCGCCGGCCTGGCCGATGATGACCACGACGCCGGGCTCGCCCTGCGGCAGCCGTCCACGAACATCGAGCGCGAGGTTGCGCACGTCGCCGCCGGCGGCGCCGTCGGCCCGGTGGGCGACGAGCTTGACCGGACCCACCTGGGTCGCCCCTGCGGCGAGGTCGGCGCTGGCGCCGAGGAGCTGCGCGAGGCGGGCCTTCTCCAGCTCCTTCTCGGCGGCGCGGAGCCGTTCGGTGAGGCCCTGGACCCGGCTGACGAGGTCGTCGGGCTGGGTCTTGAGCAGCCCGGTCAGCTGCGCGACGACGTCGCGCTCGCGGGCGAGGTAGCCGAAGCCCTCCACGCCGGTGAGCGCCTCGATGCGACGGTTGCCGGAGCCGACGCTCGTCTCGCCGGTCACCACGACCGTGCCGATCTGCGAGGAGTGGTCGACGTGCGTGCCGCCGCAGAGCTCGCGCGACCAGGGTCCGCCGATCTCGACGACGCGCACCTTGGTGTTGTCGTAGGTCTCGCCGAAGAGCGCGATCGCGCCCCACTCCTTGGCCTGCTCGAGCGTCATGTAGTCCCAGTGCACGGGAAGGTCGGCGCGCAGCGCCTGCTGCGAGACGGTCTCGATGTCGCGCACCTGCTCGGGGGTCAGCGCCTGGGTCCAGCCGAAGTCGAGGCGGAGGTATCCGGGGCGGTTGTAGGAGCCGGACTGCAGCGCCGTGGGGCCGAGCACCTCGCGCAGGGCGGCGTGCACGACGTGGGTGCCGGAGTGCGCCTGGCGGGCCCCGGTGCGCCACTCCGGGTCGACGCGGGCGTGGACCTCGCGGCCGGGGTCGAGCTCGCCCTCGAGCACGCGCACCTGGTGGACCACCAGGCCCTTGATGGGGCGCTGGACGTCGAGCACCTCGACCCGGCCGCCGTCGAAGACGATCGTGCCGGCGTCGGCGGCCTGACCGCCGGACTCGGCGTAGAACGGCGTCCGGTCGAGCACGAGCTCGCCGACCTCGCCCTCGGCGAGCCGCTGCACCGGGGCTCCGCCGCTCAGCAGGGCCAGGGGCCTGGACTCGGTCTCGAGGGTCTCGTAGGCCAGCCACTCGGTGGGACCGAACTCGTCGAAGACGCCGCGGTAGACGGCCGTGTCACCGTGGGCGCCCTTCTTGGCGCGGGCGTCGGCCTTGGCCCGCTCGCGCTGCTCGGCCATCAGGCCGCGGAACCCCTGCTCGTCGACGGTGAGGCCCTGCTCGGCCGCCATCTCGAGGGTCAGGTCGATGGGGAAGCCGTAGGTGTCGTGCAGCGCGAAGGCGCGCTCGCCGGAGAGCGTGGTGCCGCCGGTCGACTTCACCTCGGAGGCGGCGGTGTCGAAGATCTGCGTGCCGGCCTGGAGGGTCTTGCGGAACGCGTCCTCCTCGGCGAAGGCGACCTGCGAGATGCGCGGCCAGTCGGTGAGGAGGTTGTCGTAGGTCTCCCCCATCTTGTCGCGGGAGACCGGCATCAGCTCGGGGAGCACCGGGGCGTCGCAGCCCAGCAGTCGCATCGACCGCACCGCGCGGCGCAGCAGCCGGCGCAGGACGTAGCCCCGCCCGTCGTTGCCGGGCGTCACGCCGTCACCGATCAGCATCATCGAGGAGCGGACGTGGTCGGCGACCACGCGGAAGCGGACGTCGTCCTCGGCCGACGTGGGGCCGCCGGCCCCGTAGGTCTTGCCGGTCATCTCCTCGGCCTTGGCGATGACGGGGTAGACGACGTCGATCTCGTACATGTTGGCCTTGCCCTGCAGCAGCAGCGCGACCCGGTCGAGGCCCATGCCGGTGTCGATGTTCTTCTTGGGCAGCGAGCCGGAGATGTCGAAGTCGGACTTGGACCGCACGGCGCTGAGCTCGTCCTGCATGAAGACGAGGTTCCAGATCTCCAGAAGCCGGTCCTCGAGCTCGACCGGCATGTCCGGGCCGAGCGCGGCGGGGTCGAAGTCGGGACCCCACTCGGGGCCGCGGTCGTAGAGGATCTCCGAGCAGGGGCCGCCGGGGCCCGGGACGCCCATCGACCAGTAGTTCTCCTTGGGGCCGAGCTGGACGATCCGCTCCCGCGGGAGGCCGGTGACCGACATCCAGATGCCGATCGCCTCCTCGTCGCCCACCAGCACCGAGGGGTAGAGGCGGTCCTCCTCCAGGCCGTAGCCACCGTCGGCGACGGGCTTGGTGATCAGGTCCCAGGCCAGCTCGATGGCGCCGTGCTTGAAGTAGTCGCCGAAGGAGAAGTTGCCGCACATCTCGAAGAACGTGCCGTGGCGGGTGGTCTTGCCGACGTCCTCGATGTCGGGGGTGCGCACGCACTTCTGGATGCTGGTGGCGCGCACGAACGGCGGCGTCTCCTGACCCAGGAAGTAGGGCTTGAACGGCACCATGCCCGCCGGGACGAACAGCAGGTTGGGGTCGTCGGCGAGCAGCGAGGCGGAGGGCACCACGGTGTGTCCGGCGGCCTCGAAGTGCGCGAGGAAGCGGCGGCGGATCTCGGCGGTGTCCATCAGTGGTCCTTCGTCTCGGTGGTGCTCGTGGTCAGCTCGGGAGGGTGCCCCGCGCCCAGGGGGCGCAGGCCGAGCTGCTCGCGCAGCTCGGTCTCGCGCTCGGCTCGGCCCTGCTGGACCTCCTCGGCGAAGAGGCGGGCGCCGGCCTGCCACCCGCGTACGCGGTCGCGGAGGCCGTCGGCGGTGAGGGACTCGGCGACGCGGCGGGCGCGGGCAGCGGCGTAGACCCCGACCCCCGCCCCGGCGACGAACCAGAGAGGACGACCCATCAGGCGACGTCCTCGCCGAGGTCGGCGCGGGCGGCGGCGCGCTCGCGGGCGCGGAACTCGCGCATGGCCTGCTTCATCTCCGCACGCCGCTCGCGGCCGGCGCGGCGCGACTCCTGCCGCACCGCGAAGCGGATCCGGTTGCGGCTCTCGGCCGACAGGGCCCGTCGCAGGCCGTGGGACCAGCCGGCGGCCCGGACGACCGTCTCGCGGGCGACGATGTCGGTGAACAGTCGTCCGTCGATGGGACGGGGCACCGCAGCGTCGACGTCGGGTGCCTGGTCGGGTGCCCGGTCGTCCAGCCCGGTGATCACGAAGGCGGGCGTGCTTGCGCCGGGCTCGTGGCGCGGCGGGGCGGGCACGCGCTCGGCCAGCGATGCCGCGAGGGACTCGGCGAGCGACCTGGCGACCGCCTCGGCGCGGCGGGCGCGACGATGGGACAGCAGCGCCACGGCGAGCGCCACCAGCGCCACCACGACCGCTGCACCCAGCCACACCTGCTCCGTCGTCACGGCGCCGAGCCTACAAGCCTCACGGGATCGCGAGGTCACCCGTCGGGCGCACCCGCAGCCACCGGAACCCGTAGCCGTCGAGCGCGAGCCGCATCGTCGCCTCCCCGGTGAGCACCTCCTCCGCCAGCAGGTCGACCGCCTCGAGCCCCTCACCGTGGGGGTCGACGGGCACGTCGAGGCTGATCGGGTCGGCGCCGAGGTTGTGAACGGTCAGGACGGCGCTGCCGTCGAGCGTGCACCGCTGCACCAGCACCTGGGACGACGGCTGCCCGACGATGCTCCACGTGCCCCAGCCGAGCTCGGTGCACGTGCGACGGATGCTGATCAGCGTGCGCATGAAGCTCCACAGCGAGTCGGGGTCGTACATCTGCCCGACGACGTTGACGTGCTCGGGGGCGTACGCGCCGGGCACGACCCGCTGCACGAGCCGCGCCGGCTGTGCCGTGGAGAACCCGCCGTTGCGCCCGGTGCTCCACTGCATCGGGGTGCGGACCGCCATCCGCCCGTCGGCCTCGAGGTCCTCGCCCATGCCGATCTCCTCCCCGTAGTAGAGCGTCGGGGTGCCGGGCAGCGAGAACATCAGGCTGTACGCCATCCGGATGCGCCGCGGGTCGCCACCGAGCATGGTGGGGAGCCGTCGCTTCAGGCCGCGGTCGTAGACCTGCATCTCCGGCTCGGGGCCGAAGGCGGCGAACACCTCCTCGCGCTCGGCGTCGCTCAGCTTGTCGAGCGTGAGCTCGTCGTGGTTGCGCAGGAACGTCGCCCACTGGCAGGTCTCGTGGATGCGCGGACGCCCCTCGAGCGCGGCGACCAACGGGCCGGCGTCGCCGCGCGCCAGGGACAGGTAGGTCGCCTGCATGCCGGTGAAGTCGAACTGCATGTGCAGCTCGTCGCCTGCGTCCCCGCCGAAGAACTCCAGCTGCTGCGGGTGGGGCAGGTTGACCTCGCCGAGCATCATCGCGCGCCCGGAACGCCGGTTGAGGAAGCCGCGGATGGTGCGCATCAGCTCGTGCGGGTCGACGACGCGGGCCGCGCCGCCCACGGTCTCGGCGTGCTGCTCGAGGAAGGGGATGCCGTCGACCCGGAAGCCGTCGAAGCCGAGCTCGAGCCAGAACCCGATGACGCGCAGGATCTCGTCGACGACCTCGGGGTTGCCGAGGTTGAGGTCGGGCTGGTGCTTGTAGAAGTGGTGGAGGTACCACTCCCCCGTGCGGTCGTCGAGCTCCCAGACGGAGTCCTCGCGGTCGGGGAACACGACGAGGTCCGAGGTGTCCGGCGGCTCGGTGTCGCGCCACACGTAGTGGTCGCGGTAGCGGTTGGTCGTGCTGCGGCGGGCCGCCTGGAACCACGGGTGCCGGTCGGAGGTGTGGTTGACCACCAGGTCGGCGATGACGTCGATGCCCCGGTCGTGGGCGGTGCGGATCACCTCGACGAGCTGGCCGTGGTTGCCCAGGCGCGGGTCGACGCCGTAGAAGTCGGTCAGGTCGTAGCCGTCGTCGCGGTCGGGGCTGGGGTAGAACGGCATCAGCCACAGGCAGGTGACGCCCAGCTCGGCGAGGTAGTCGATGCGCTGGGCCAGCCCCTCCAGGTCACCGGTGCCGTCGCCGTCGGCGTCGTAGAAGGTCTCGACGTCGAGGCAGTAGATCACCGCGCTCTTCCACCACAGGTCACTCGTGTCGGTCACTCGCACGCGCACACACAACCAGAACGCGGACCGCGGCGTCAGCCTCGCACGGTGGGGAGCACCTGCTCGCCGAAGGTGTCGAGGAAGCCGGCCTGCTCCTGGCCGACGAAGTGGAGGTAGACGTCGTCGAAGCCGACCGACGCCAGCTCGGCGATCCGCTCGCGGTGCCAGCCGAGGTCGTCGGAGACCTCCACGACGCGGCGTACGCCCTCGATCCCGACGTGGGCCGCCATCACGTCGAACGCCTCGGGGGTCTCGGTGTCCCAGCTGACCGGCTCGGTGAAGACGTTGGTCGCCCACTGGTCGAGCGCGACCGCCTCCGCCTCCTCGCGGGTCGGTGCCCACGAGAGGTGCACCTGGAGCGCGAGCGGGCCACGCCCGCCGGCGTCGCGGTAGGCAGAGACGACGTCGCCCAGCACCTCCACCGGCTGGTTGACGGTGACCAGGCCGTCGGCCCAGGCCGCCACCCGCGCGGCCGAGGCCACCGACACGGCAGGACCGATCAGCCGCGGCCTGACCGCCGGCAGGTCCCACACCCGGGCCCGGTCGACGGTGACCCGGCCCTGGTGGCTCACCTCCTCGCCGTCGAGGAGGCGGCTGATGACGTCGACGCACTCCTCGAGGCGCAGGGTGCGCTCCTCCTTGGCCGGCCACCGGTCGCCGGTGACGTGCTCGTTGGCGGCCTCGCCGCTGCCGAGGGCGGTCCAGAACCGGCCGGGGAACATCTCGGCGAGGGTCGCGATCTTCTGGGCCACGACGGCGGGGTGGTAGCGCTGGCCGGGGGCGCACACGCAGCCGAGCTCGAGCCCGGTGGTGGCGAGCGCGGCCCCCAGCCAGCTCCAGGCATAGCCCGAGTGGCCCTGGCGCGTGCCCCACGGCGCGAGGTGGTCGGAGCACATGGCCATGTCGAAGCCGGCGCGCTCGGCGTGCTGGACGTCGGCGAGCAGCTGTGACGGCGCGATCTGCTCGTGCGAGGCGTGGAACCCGATGCGCATCGGGTCACCGTAGCGGGGTCACCCGCCGCGGACGATCCGTCGCACGCGCTCCCACCGCTCCTTGACGCCGGCCTCGGCGCCGAGCGACGTCGGACGGTAGTAGCTCGCGTCGGACAGGACGTCGGGGAGGTACTGCTGCTCGGCCACACCGAAGGGCTTGTCGTGGGGGTAGGCGTAGCCCTTGCCGTGCCCCAGGTCCTTGGCGCCGCCGTAGTGGGCGTCGCGCAGGTGGGAGGGCACCTGCCCGATCCTGCCGGCCCTGACGTCGGAGAGTGCCGCGTCGATCGCGGTGATCACCGCGTTGGACTTGGGGGCGACGGCCAGATGGATGGTGGCCTGGGCGAGGTTGATCCGCGCCTCCGGCATCCCGATCAGCTGCACCGCCTGGGCGGCCGCCACGGCCGCCTGCAGCGCGGTCGGGTCGGCCAGCCCGACGTCCTCGCTCGCGTGCACCACCAGCCGGCGGGCGATGAAGCGCGGGTCCTCCCCCGCCTCGATCATCCGGGCGAGGTAGTGCAGCGCGGCGTCGGGGTCGGACCCCCGGATCGACTTGATGAAGGCGGAGATCACGTCGTAGTGCTGGTCGCCCTGCCGGTCGTAGCGCACGGCGGCCTGGTCGACGGCGGTCTCGGCGGTGGCGAGGTCGATGGTCGCGACGCCGTTGCTGCTCGCCGCGCCCGCGGCGGCCTCGAGGTAGGTGAGGGCGCGCCGGGCGTCGCCGCCGGCGAGGCGTACGAGGTGGTCGCGCGCGTCGTCCTCGAGGACCGTGCTGCCGCCCAGCCCGCGCTCGTCGACCAGGGCCTGGTCGATCACCTCGGCGACGTCCTCGTCGGTCAGCGACTGCAGCCGCAGCAGCAGGCTGCGCGAGAGCAGCGGGCTGATCACCGAGAAGAACGGGTTCTCCGTGGTGGCGGCGATCAGGGTGACCCACCGGTTCTCCACGCCGGGCAGCAACGCGTCCTGCTGGGCCTTGGTGAAGCGGTGCACCTCGTCGACGAACAGGACGGTCTCCTGCCCGCCCCGCGCCAGCTCGGCCCGCGCGCCGTCGATGGCGGCGCGCACCTCCTTCACGCCCGCGGCGACCGCCGAGACCTCCACGAACCGGCGCCGGGTCTGCTGGCTCACGATCGCCGCGATCGTGGTCTTGCCGGTGCCCGGCGGGCCCCACAGCAGCAGCGACATCGACTGGTCGCCCTCGATCAGCCGGCGCAGCGGCGATCCGGCGGCCCGCAGCTGCTGCTGGCCGACGAGCTCGTCGATCGTGCGCGGCCGCATGCGCACGGCCAGGGGCGCCGAGGCGTGCGTGTTGGCGCCGAGCGACCCGGCGCTGGGCACGGAGCCGGGCGCGGAGCGACCCGCGCCCGGTATCTCGAACAAGCCGTCCACGCCGGGAAGTATCCCCCGACGCCGACGGCGCTCGACTCAGGCCCCCGTCGTCTGCTTCGTCCCGAGGTCGTACCAGGTCTTCTCGTAGCCCGGGATCGTGAGCTGGGTGTTGGTGGGCGAGGCGCCCGGCACCGGGGTGCCCTGGTCGTCGACGCCGAGCAGGTCGGTCGTCACCGGCGTGGCGGGGTGGGCACCCAGCTCGCCGGCGAAGTGGCAGGCCACCTTGTGGCGCTTGCCGATCTGCAGCAGCGGCGGCTCGACCTTCGCGCAGATCTCCTGCGCGAACTGGCAGCGGGTGCGGAAGCGGCAGCCCGACGGCGGGTTGATCGGGCTGGGCACGTCGCCCTCGAGGCGGATGCGCTCGCGTCGACCGCCGATCGCGGCCTGCTTCACGTCGGGCACGGCGGACAGCAGCGCCTGGGTGTAGGGGTGGTGCGGCCGGGCGTAGATCGTCTCGCGGTCGCCGATCTCCACGATCTTGCCGAGGTACATCACGGCGATCTCGGGGCAGAAGTGACGCACGATGGCGAGGTCGTGGGCGATGAAGAGGAACGCCACGTCGAACTCGGACTGGATGTCCTGGAGCAGGTTGATCACCTGCGCCTGGATCGACACGTCGAGCGCGGAGACCGGCTCGTCGGCCACGAGGACCTTGGGGTTGAGCGTGAGCGCCCGGGCGATGCCGATGCGCTGGCGCTGACCGCCGGAGAACTCGTTGGGGTAGCGGTTGTAGTGCTCCGGGTTGAGGCCGACGATCTCGAGCAGCTCCTGCACGCGCGGCAGGATCTGGTTCTTGGGCACGATCTTGTGCACCTCGAGCGGTGCGCCCACGATCGTGCCGACGGTGTGCCGGGGGTTCAGCGAGGTGTAGGGGTCCTGGAAGATCATCTGCACGTCACGGCGCAGCGGCTTCATCTCCTTGTTGGAGAGCTTGGCCAGGTCCTTGTCGGCGAACATCATCGAGCCGCCGGTCGGCTTGTAGAGCCGGGTGATCAGGCGTCCGGTCGTCGACTTGCCGCAGCCCGACTCCCCCACCAGGCCGAGCGAGCCACCCTTCGGCACCTCGAACGAGATCCCGTCGACGGCCTGCACGTGCCCGATGGTGCGCCGCACGACGCCCGAGGACTTCACCGGGAAGTACATCTTGAGGTTGTCGACCGTCAGCACCGCCGGCGCGTCGGGGTCGAGCTCGGCGGCCACGTTGCCGTGCTCGACCAGCGTCGCGAAGTCGAGGTCGCGCGGAACGTCGTCGTCGCCGTAGGCCGGGCTGACCGGGTTGGTCAGCTCGCGCTCGCCGGTCTCGGCGGCGTTGGCCCCGATCTCGGTCGGCTCGATCTCGGCGCGGGCGTTGGGATCCTGGGTCATCGCGTCTCCTCGACGAGCTCGGGGGCGATCTCGGGCAGCACTTCCTCGTGGTAGACCGAGACGGGGTCGGCGAGGTGGCATCGCTTGAGATGGGCCGTGCCCGTGCTGGCCGGCAGCAGGTCGGGAAGCTGGGTGGAGCACAGGTCGCCGGGGACCTTGCCGGAGTGCACGCACCGGGGGTGGAAGGAGCATCCCGACGGCGGGCGCAGGAGGCTGGGCGGGTTGCCGGGGATGGGGATCAGGCGCGCGTCGGTCGACGACGACACCTCCGGCACGCTGGAGAGCAGGCCCCAGGTGTAGGGCATCTCCGGGGTGGTGAGGATCTGCTTGGTCGTGCCGAACTCCACGCACCGGCCGGCGTACATGACGAGGACGTCGTCGGCCATCTCGGCGATGACGCCGAGGTCGTGGGTGATGATGATGACCGCGGAGTTGAACTCGCGCTGGAGGTCCTGCAGCAGGTCGAGGATCTGCGCCTGGACGGTCACGTCGAGCGCGGTGGTCGGCTCGTCGGCGATCAGGAGCGAGGGGTCGTTGATGAGGCCCATCGCGATCATCGCGCGCTGGCGCATGCCGCCGGAGAACTGATGGGGGAAGTCGTCGACACGGCGGTCGGGCTGCGGGATGCCGACGCGGTCGAGCATCTCGATCGCCTTGCGGCGCGCGTCGCGCTTGGAGGCACCCGAGTGGTGCACCAGGTAGGCCTCCTCCAGCTGCGAGCCGATCTTGTAGAACGGGTGCAGGGCCGCGAGGGCGTCCTGGAAGATCATCGCCATCGAGTTGCCGCGCAGGCCGCGCATGCGCGACTCGCTGAGGCCGACGACCTCGGTGCCGCCGACGCGGATCGAGCCGGAGATCTGGGCCGACTTGGTGTCGTGCAGGCCCATCACGGCCATGCTCGAGACCGACTTGCCGGAGCCGGACTCGCCGACGATGCCGAGCGTCTTGCCCTTCTCGACCGAGTAGGTCAGCCCCTGCACGGCGGTGACCGGGCCGTCCTCGGTCGGGAAGGTGACCTTCAGGTCCTCGACCTGGAGGAAGGGACCCTCGGGCTCCGCCGAGGCGGCGGCGCTCGACTGGGTCGCGGGAACGCTGGTCACGAAAGCCTCACCCTCGGGTCGAGAACGCTGTAGACGATGTCCACGAGCAGGTTGGAGATGATCAGGACGACGGCGCTGAACAGTGCGGTGGCCTGCACCACGGGCAGGTCACGGCCCTGTACCGCCTGCAGGCTCCACCACCCGATGCCCTGGATCTCGAAGATCCGCTCGGTGAAGATGGTGCCGGCCAGGAGCGTGCCGAAGTCGATGCCGAAGATCGTCACGACGGGCACCAGCGCGGCGCGCAGGCCGTGCTTGTAGACGATCGTGCGAGCCGGCAGGCCCTTGGCCTTGGCGGTGCGGATGTAGTCCTCGCTGAGGGCCTCGACCATCGCGCCGCGGGTGAACCGGGTGTACTGGGTGCAGCCGAAGATGCCGAGCGCCACCCAGGCGAGGAAGAGGCCGCTGAACCACTTCCATGGCCCGTTGGCGCCTATCGAGAAGTAGCCCGTGTCGCTGAAGAGCGGCACCTCGAACGTGATCGTGAGGTAGAGCCAGGTCAGCAGGGCGAAGAGGTAGTAGGGGATCGAGCTGATGAACAGGAAGCTCGACACCAGGGCCTTGTCGGCCACGGTGCCGCGCCGTCTCGCGGCGGCGACACCGATGGGCACTCCGAAGAGCAGGTAGAGGAACGCGCCGCCGATGGCCACGGAGAAGGTCGCGGGCATGCGCGAGACCAGCTCCTCCTTGACCGGCTGCTTGGTGCGGAAGCTGACGCCGAGGCACGGAGCGGAGCACTCGTACTCGTTGGAGGCGATGGTGAGCGTGCGACCGACGAAGATGCCCTCGACGTACCTGGCGTACTCCTCGTAGACCGGGTTGTTGTAACCCAGGGTCTTCTCGTAGACCGCGAGCTTCTCCTGGGTGCACCTGTTGCTGGTCTCGCGGTCGCAGATGGGCTGCGCCGGGCTCGACGGCCCGTACCAGAACAGCAGGAAGATCGCCATCGAGACCAGAGCCACGACGAGGACTCCCGAGATCAGGCGCTTCACGACATAGGCAAGCATCGCTCGTCACTCTCCGGGGATGGTGGATGAGTCGGTCCCCGAGCAGACAGTCTAGTCGGGGGCCGGGCTGGCGAGTGGGGGCTCCCGGTCCGGGAGCCCCCACCCGTCAGTGTGGTGCTGGGTCATGCTGGGGACTACATGGTGCTCCAGGTCGAGGACCTGGGGAGCACCGGGATCACTGCATCACGTACAGGTCCTTGTAGTTCGGCGCACCGATCGAGCCATCGCCCGTCGGGTTGCCGACCTTGGTGCCGAACACGAACAGGTCGTTGCGGAACGCGGTCGGGATGATCGGGAAGTACTCCGTCATGATCTTCTCGTCCAGGTCACCCCAGGCAGCAGCCTGCTCGTCGAGCGGCAGCGTGCTGATGCGGTCCATCTCGTCGTTCACCGACGCCTCGTCGAAGAGCGCGGTGTTGTAGACGGCGCCACCCTTGAGCAGCGGCGGGAGCATGGTCGAGCCCGACGGCCAGTCCGAGCACCAGTTGACGCCACGGAGGTTGAGCTTCTTGTTGACCTTGTTGTCGGGGTCGAGCCAGATGTTGTAGGGCGACTCCTGGACCGGGATCGCCTTGACCGAGAAGCCGGCGGCCTCGTAGCCCTTGGTGATCTGGTCCTGGGTGGCCTTCGCCAGCGGGTCGACCTCGTAGTAGACCATGGTGATCGGGTACGGGGTCTCGACGCCGGCCTCCTCCAGGAGGGCCTTGGCCTTCTCCGGGTCGTAGGTGATCTGCTCACCGTCGACCTGGAAGTCCTTCTTGCCGGCCATGCCGGGGGGCATCACCGAGTTGGCGGGGATGCGGGTGACACCGGGGACCTCGCCGCCGGCGATCCAGACGTCCTCGTAGGGGTAGGCGTAGGCCAGGGCCTTGCGGACCTCGATCTCGGGGATCTTGTTGTAGTCGGGCGTCAGGGTGGAGACGCACTGCGAGGTCTGCTGGACCAGGCGGTCACCGAGCTGGGCGTTGGCGTCGTTGTACTTGTCCGAGCCGAGCGCGGTGGACACAGCCGTCTGGCTGTCGGCGTTGTCGGAGAGCATGATCTCGTCGACCTTGGCCTGGTCCTGGTTGAACTTGAACACGAACTCGTCGGCGTACTGGTGACGACCCGGGTCGGAGTCAGCGGCCCACTGGTCGTTCTTCACGAGGACGAGCTCCTCGTTGGGCTTGTAGCTCTCGACCTTGTAGGGGCCGTTGGACAGCGGCTTGGTGCCGTAGTTCGGCGGCTTGGAGGCGTTGCCGAGGGGCGCGGGGCCCATCGCCATGAACGCGCCCCAGTAGTCCATGTCCGGGAAGGGGACGGACATCTTGATCGTGACGTCCTGGCCGTCGACCGCGATGCCGTCCCAGTTCTCGCACTTGGGGTCCTTCGCGGTGTAGGGGCCCTCGTAGTCCTCGGCACCAGCGAAGTAGTGCTTGGAGTACTCGGTGCCGGCACCGGACGGGAACGCCTCGGAGTCGAGCGAGCGGCAGATGCCGAACGCGACCTCTTCGGCCGTGACGGGCTTGCCGTCCTCCCACGTCGCGTTGTCACGGATGGTGAAGGTCCACTCCGTGTAGTCGTCGTTGGGGGTGCCCAGGTCGGTGGCGAGGTCGGGGACCAGCA
>NZ_JBZGDV010000013.1:0-43781 GCF_058355585.1 Nocardioides sp. Z13_37
AACCCACGAACATGTGTGAGTGAGGCCCCGGCCCGCAACCAACTCAGGACGAGCCGGTCAATCCATACCGTCTAGGCTGGCCGGGTGACCCCGTCCGAGCGACCCCGGCGCCTCAACCTCCAGCAGCGCTCGGCCCTCGCGGGGGAGGCAGCGGCGGCCTCCGCGGACGTCGAGAACGCGCTCCTCACCCCGGTCGACCCCACCGCGGCGGCGTTCTTCGACGTCGACAACACGGTGATGCAGGGCGCGAGCATCTTCCACCTCGCCCGCGGCCTCTACCGCCGCCAGTTCTTCACCACCCGCGAGATCGCCTCGGCCGCGTGGAAGCAGGCCTACTTCCGGGTCGCCGGCGTCGAGGACCCCGAGCACGTCGCCGAGGCGCGCGCGTCGGCGCTGTCCTTCATCGCCGGCCACACCACCGCAGAGCTCGAGGAGCTCACCGAGGAGATCTTCGACGAGGGGATGGCGCACCGCATCTGGCCGGGCACCCGCGCCCTGGCCCAGCTCCACCTCGACGAGGGCCAGCGGGTCTGGCTGGTGACGGCCGCGCCGATCGAGATCGCCAGCGTCATCGCCCGGCGCCTCGGGCTCACCGGCGCCATGGGCACGGTCGCCGAGCACGTCGACGGCGTCTACACCGGCCGCCTCGTCGGCGACCTGCTGCACGGCCCCGCCAAGGCCGAGGCGATCCGGGCGCTCGCCGCCCGCGAGGGCCTCGACCTCTCCCGCTGCTCGGCCTACTCCGACTCGAGCAACGACCTCCCGATGCTCTCCCTGGTCGGCGACCCGTGCGCCATCAACCCCGACGCCCGCCTGCGCGCGCACGCCAAGGCCCACGGCTGGCGCGTCCACGACTACCGCACCGGCCGCAAGGCCGCCCGCGCCGGCCTGCTGGGTGCGGCGGCCGCGGGCGCGGTCACCGGAGCCGTCGCCGCCGGTGTCGGCCTGCGCGGACGCCGCGCGTCGTGAGGCTGTAACCGGCAGTTGCCCGCGGGTTCACACGACCCCCGCAGCGACCTATCGTGGGGCTCGCTGCAACCGGGAGGGGACACCGCATGCGGTCGACGACGGACCTACCGCATGCCTTCGACGAGGGCATGGACGCGCTCCGGCGCGCGGTCCTCGCTGCCCTCGGCGCCTCCCCGGCCTTCGAGCCCGCCGGCCGTCCCACCGGGCACGTCCTGCTCGCCGAGGCGGCTGCTCCCGGGGCCTCGGTCGGCGGCTCCTCCGGCGGACCGGGTCGCGTCGGCGACGAGGACCGGGCCACGTCGTCGGAGGGCGACGAGGCCGAGCGCGAGCGCCTGATCGCGCTGGTGGAGCTCGCGCGCTCGGGCGACAAGGACGCCTTCGGCCTCCTCTACGACCACTACCAGGCCTCGGTCTACCGGTTCCTCTACCACCGCACGCGGTCCCAGACCCTCGCCGAGGACCTCGCCTCGGAGACGTTCTTCCGCGCGCTGCGCAGCATGAACAGCTTCCGCTGGCAGGGCAAGGACTTCGGCGCCTGGCTGATGACCATCGCGCGCAACCTCACCACCGACCACTTCAAGGCCGGGCGCACCCGCCTCGAGGTGACCACCGAGGACATGACCCCGCACGACGACGCCACCGAGGGGCCCGAGGCCGCGGTGATCGCGAGCCTCACCAACGAGGTGCTCCTCGAGGCGCTCGCCGAGCTGCCCACCGAGCAGCGCGAGTGCCTCATCATGCGGTTCCTCCAGGGCTTCTCGATCGCCGAGACGGCGCTGGCGCTCGGCCGCTCCGACGGCGCGGTCAAGCAGCTGCAGCTGCGCGGCGTACGCAACCTGGCCACGCTGATGCCGGAGGGGTTGAGGGACGCATGACCCGCTCCGTAACCCCTGCCGCGTCTGGCTCGTTCCCCACTCGGGGAGGAACCGCCAGCAGTGAGACAGGACGACCGCGATGATCCCCGCCTTCTCGAGCCGTCGGCGCGCCGCCGAGTTCGAGGCGCTCCTGTCCCGGGACCCCGGCCGCGAGCTCACCGAGCGCGAGGCCCAGCAGTACGCCCCGCTGCTCGACGTCGTCGCCGACCTCCGCGACGTGCCACCCGTGGAGGCCAGGCCCGAGTTCGTCGCGTCGCTGCGCGAGCGGCTGATGGCCGAGGCCGACACCGCCCTGGCCCGGCAGCCCGCGGCACCCGAGCGGCTGGCGATGCCCGCCCCCTCGCGCACGCGCCGCCGCACCATCGGCGCCCTGCTGGGTGGCGCGGCCCTCGTCGGCTCCGCGGCCACGATGGCCGTCGCGGCCCAGTCCGCCCTGCCGGGCGAGTCGCTCTACGGCGTCAAGCGCGGGATCGAGTCGGCCCAGGTGCGCCTCGCCGACGACGACGCCGGCCGCGGGCGCACCCTGCTCGCACAGGCCGAGACCCGGCTCGCGGAGGTCGAGGAGCTCGCCGCCGGCACCGAGGCCGGCCGCGACCGGCTCGTCCCCGACACCCTCGACGCGTTCACCGACCAGTCGAGCGACGGCGTGCGCAGCCTGCTGTCGGCCTACGAGGCCACCGGCAGTGACCGCGACGCACAGCTCGCCCGCGACTTCACGGCCACGAGCATGGAGCGGCTCGAGCGGCTCGAGCGGCTCGACGGCGAGCTGCCCGCCAGCGCCCGCGACGCCCTGCTGGCCGCCGGACGCACCCTCGCCGACCTCGACCTGGAGGTCAGCACCACCTGCCGCAGCTGCGCGGGCGGCATCACCACGACGCCGGAGTTCCTCCTCACCAGCGCGCCCGCCGACCTGGTCGCCGGCCTCGACGTCGACCAGCTGACGCTCGAGGGCGCCCCCATCTCCGGGCAGGACCTCACCGGGATCCAGGTGCCCGAGGCGCTCGAGCCGCAGCAGGGCGTGCCGACGCCCCGGCCGTCGGGCTCCGTCCGGCCGACGCCGACCCCCACCCTGCCCGTCCCGACCGGCACCGACCCCCCGAAGCCCGAGCCGACCAAGCCGGAGCCGACGCGGCCGGTCAAGGACCTCAGCGACGACCTCACCGACACGGTCACCGGCACGACCGGCGCCCTGACCGACACCACCGGCGCCCTGACCGGGCAGATCGACGACGCCACGGGCGGCGCCCTGGGCGGGCTCACGTCCGGCGTCGACGACGCCACCGGGGGCCTCATCGGCGAGGTCACCGGCACGCTCAACGGGGTCACCGGTGGCACCCTCGGCAACGCGACGGGCGGGCTGCTGCCCTAGCCGAAGACGCTGCCGCGCTCGCGGAGCAGGCTGAACAGGGTGTGCTGGATGGTCTCGCGCACCTGGTCGGTGACGTTGAAGACCAGCATCGGGTCCTCGGCCTCGCCCGGCTCGTAGGCGTCGGTGCGGATCGGCTCGCCGAACTCCAGGATCCACTTCGAGGGCAGCGGCACCAGGCCGAGCGGGCCCAGCCACGGGAAGAACGGCGTGATCGGGACGTAGGGCAACCCGAGGAGCCGCGCCAGCGTCGGCACGTTGCCGACGAGGGGGTAGATCTCCTCGGCGCCGACCACGGACAACGGGATGATCGGCACGCCGGTGCGCAGGGCCGCCGAGACGAACCCGCCGCGGCCGAAGCGCTGGAGCCGGTAGCGCTCGGCGAACGGCTTGCCGATGCCCTTGAAGCCCTCCGGCCAGACCCCGACGAGCTCGCCGCCGGAGAGCATCCGCTCCGCGTCCTCGGTGCAGGCGAGGGTGGCCCCGCCCTTGCGCGCCAGCGAGCTGACGAACGGCAGCCGGAAGACCAGGTCCGCCCCGAGCGGGCGCAGGAACCGCCCGGTGCGGTCGTGCACGGTCAGCATGGTCATCAGCCCGTCGAGGGGCACCGTGCCGGAGTGGTTGGAGACCACGAGCGCACCGCCCTCGGCCGGGAGGTTGTCGAGCCCGCGCACCTCGAGCCGGAACCACTTCTCCGCCACCGGGCGCAGCGCGGCCATGAAGAACCGCTCGGTGAGCTCGCTGTCGAAGCCGTAGTCGTCGACCTCGTAGTCGCCCTCGAGGCGACGGCGGCAGAACGCCATCAGCTCGGCCAGGCGTCGCTCCCAGTCGGCCCCGAAGACCTCGTGGGCCGCGCCCTGCAGCGCCGCGACCCAGTCGCCGAGAGGGATCCCGGTGGTCGGGGCCTCCCCGGCCCGGGCCGGCTCGTCGCGGGTCGCCCCGGTCGTCGCACCGATCGTCGCCCCGGTCGTCCCACCGCGTGGCTCGGCACCCGGGTCCGCCCCGGGGTTGCCGGCGGCGTCACCCGTCGCACTCCTCGTCGGCTTGGACGTCGACTTGGACGTCGGCTTGGGCCTCGGCTTGGGCATCGGTCTGCCGCTCGTCCCGCTCGCGCCGGTCCGGCGCGGGGACGGGGCGAGGTCGCGGGCGGCCGAGGAGGGCCGCGCGCGACCGGTGCCGCGGCCGGGGCGGCCGCCGGTGCCGATCGGGATGACGACGGCGTCGTCGCCCTCGGGGCGTCGCGCTTCTCCGGGCACGTCAGGCTCCTTCCCTCGCGGGCACCAGCTCGCGGCAGAAGTCGGCGAACGCCTCGGCCGTGGTGAAGCGCGGCTCGAAGCCGAGCTCGGTGCGCATCCGGGTGGTGTCCACCCCTCGACCGTAGGTGAGGAACCCCAGCTGCTCGGGCGAGAAGTCGGAGACCCGGGCCTGGCGCATGGTGGCGCCGAGTCGCCCGACGGCGAAGCCCGGCAGGGCCACCGACGGCTTGCCGAGGCGGCGTACGGCCTGGCTCAGGGTCATCACCCCGTCGCCGGCGACGTTGAAGGTGCCCGGGACCCCGCGGGTGGCCGCGTGGCGCAGCACCCGCATCAGGTCGTCCTCGTGCAGCAGCTGCAGGCGCGGGTCGAAGCCCAGCACCCGGGGGATGACGGGCAGCCGGAAGTAGCCGGTGAGCGGGCTGGTGACGTGGGGGCCGACGACGTTGGCAGCCCGGATCATCGTGACGTCGACGTCGGGACGACGGCGGGCGAAGCCGCGCACGTAGCCCTCGATCTCGTAGACGTCCTTGCCGTAGCCCGAGGAGGGCAGGCGCTTGGGCCCCATGTCCTCGGTGAACATCGCCGGGTCGCGGGGTCCGGAGCCGTAGACGGTGGTCGTCGACTTCACCACCAGGCGCTCCAGCGTCGCCGACCTCTGGCACGCAGCGAGCAGCTGCATGGAGCCGATGACGTTGAGCTCCTTCATCATCCCCCGCCCGCCGGCGGAGCCGGGCGTGGCGATCACGCTCATGTGGACGACGGTGTCGACGTCCTCCTTGGCGATGACCTTGGCGATGACCGGGTTGCGGATGTCGGCACGGACGAAGGAGACGTCGCCGATGTCACCACGCGGCGGGACGGCGTCCACGCCGATGACTCGATCGATGGACGGGTCGGCAGCCGCGGCGCGCGCGAATCGTCGCCCGATGTCCCGGGAGATCCCGGTGACCAGCACGACCCGCCCCATGGTCGAGGGGTGTTACTTGCCGAGCTTGCGCCGCTGGACGCGCGTCTTCTTGAGAAGCTTGCGGTGCTTCTTCTTGGCCATGCGCTTGCGCCGCTTCTTGATGACAGAACCCACGTGATTCAGACCTTTCCTTGCGACCGACGTGTGCGTCGGTCGGACCCGCACACCCTACTTGCCGGGTACGGGGACCGAGGAATCGAGTCGGACCCGTGGATCCCGCGGATCAACCGGCGTTGTAGAAGCTCTTGCGGAGGTACTCGTTGACGTCGTCCTCGCGGACGCGGAACGAACGGCCCACGCGGACCGCGGGCAGCTCACCGCCGTGCACGAGCCGGTAGACCGTCATCTTCGAGACCCGCATGCGGGCCGCGACCTCGGCGATGGTCAGGAAATGCGCCTCGGACAGGTCGCCTGGAGTGTTGTCAGCCATGGTGTGTGCACCGATCCTTCTGTGCGGAACGGCGCCGGCTTCCCCACCGGCGTCACAGGCGTGCCGCTCCCGCTGACAATAGGGCTCGCGTGACGCGTGGGGAAGAGGAACGCTGGAGAAACTTGTGGGACGTCGGCGTGTCGGGTTGCATCCGACGCATCGCGGCTCAGGGCATCGGGTCGAGGCCGTGCAGCGGGAACACCTCGTTGCGGGTGGCGTTGATGGCCCGGTCCAGCCAGGTCTCGGGGTCGTAGCCCGACGACCAGTCGCGGTAGGCCGGGGTCCGGCCGTCGGTCATCCGGTGCGGCGGGGTGGCGCCGAGCACCTCCTCGACGTACGCACGCCACCCGGGCGGCGTCGGCAGCGCGGGGTCGAGCGGGGAGCCCGCGACGATCGCCAACAGGTGCGTCCACGCGCGCGGCACGACGTCGACGACGGAGTAGCCGCCACCCCCGGTGACGACCCAGCGGCCCTCGGCCACCTCGTGCGCCAGCTCGTGCAGCGCGAGGTAGGCAGCGCGCTGGCCGTCCACGCTCAGCATCATGTGCGCGAGCGGATCGTTCATGTGGGAGTCGCAGCCGTGCTGGGTGACGAGCACCTGGGGCGCGAACTCCCGCAGCACCGGGGGCACGACCGCGTGGAAGGCGCGCAGCCACCCGGCGTCGGAGGTGCCGGGCGGCAGGGCCACGTTGACCGCCGTGCCCTCGGCGCCCTTGCCCCCGACGTCGCTCGGGAAGCCGGTGCCGGGGAAGAGCATCTGCCCGGTCTCGTGCAGGGAGACGGTCAGCACGCGCGGGTCGTCCCAGAAGATCTTCTCGACGCCGTCGCCGTGGTGGACGTCGATGTCGACGTAGGCCACCCGCTCGGCGCCGTCGGCGAGCAGCTGGGTGATCCCGACCGCCACGTCGTTGTAGATGCAGAAGCCGCTCGCCTTGTGGGGCATCGCGTGGTGCAGGCCGCCGGCGATGTTGACCGAGTGCAGCGACTCCCCGCTCCACACCTGGCGGAACGCCTCCAGGCTCGCCCCCACCACGTGGGCGCTGGCGCGGTGCATGTCGGCGAAGACGGGGTCGTCGTCCGTGCCGAGGCCGCGCGCGGCGTCCTCGAAGCCGGGCGTGGCCCCGGCCCGGGTGACGGCGTCGATGAGGCCGCGCTCGTGCACGGTGGCGATCTGGTCGTCGGTGGCGACCGGGGCGTCGACCCGCTTGATGCCGGCCAGCACGCCGAGCTCGTCGGCCAGGCGCATCGTCAGGTCGACGCGCACCGGTGACATCGGGTGGGTGGGACCGAAGTCGTACTCCGCCAGGGTCTGGTCGAAGACCACTGACGCAGGCCCGGCGCACTCCATGCGGCGGACGTTACTCCCACCCCGGCGGCTGTCCGAGCGCCGGGACGATCACGACGGCCGGCCGGTGCGCGCGATCGACTCCATCTGCTCGACGCTGAGCGACGGCGAGGCGAGCCCCATGAGCCGTCCGCCCCACCGCACGGGCGACTGCACCAGCAGGGCGGTCGACCCGGTGGCGGGGTCGGTGCCGACCCACACCTTCGCGGAGGCGCCGGCCTCGAGCTCGACGGGGCGCGCCCAGTCGGGCAGCTGCCCGGGGTCGTAGACGTGTAGGAGCTGGTCCCCCACGGCGACGTCGTCGGCGTCCCGCTCGACGGTGAAGGTCATCCCGGCGAGCCGGATCTCCTCGGTCACCGTGCGCACGCCGGCCGGCGACGAGGAGGCGTCGGCCGCCGTCGGCGACGGGGCGGGGGGCGCCGTCGAGGGGCCGGCGGAGCCGGCCACCAGCGCGGCGGCGGCCACCGCTCCCGCGACCGGGAGGGCCAGCAGCCCCGGACGGACCCACGCGGGCCGGGTCCGCGCCCGCGGGACGGGGCCGGCGTAGGTGAGGTCGGCGGCGTCCTCGGCGAACGCGGCGCGGAGCTGGCGGGTCAGGTCATCGTCGGTGAGCATCGGTCTTCTCCCTGTCACTGGTGAGTGCGGCCCGGAGTCGCTCCAGGGCGCGTGCGGTCTGTGACTTGACGGTCCCCGTCGAGCACCCGAGCGCCGCGGCGGTGTCGGCGACGCTGAGGTCGTCGAAGTACCGCAGCACCAGCACCGCGCGCTGCCCGGCGGGCAGCTGCCGGGCGGCGCGCAGGATCTGGTCGCGGTCGGCCACCCCGTCGGTCACCGGCACCGCCACGTCGGCCTCCAGCGGAGCCTCGCCCGGACGCCGGCCCATCGCGCGCCAGCGGTCCTTGGCGAGGTTGACGACCACGCGCCTGGCGTACGCCTCGGGCTCGCGCCGTGCGCTCGACCAGCGGCGCGCGGTGCGCAGCAGGGCCGTCTGCACGATGTCCTCGGCGTGTCCGCGGTCCCCGCACAGCAGGTACGCCGTGCGGAGCAGCCGGTCGGAGGACCGGCGGACGAACGCGTCGAAGGCGGGCTGCTCGGCGCGGGCGATCATCGGGTTCGGTCTTTCGTCACACCCACCAGAACTCCGCCCCCGGCGGCCGGGTTGTCGCGCGTGGCGACGGAGTCGGTCCGCCGCGGATCGCTCAGCTGCCCTCGGCCAGCTCGCGGGACCGGTTGCGGGCGGCCTCCATGGCGGCCAGGAAGGCGGCGCGGACGCGGTGGACCTCCAGCTCGCGCAGCGCGGAGGCGGTCGTGCCGCCGGGGGAGGTCACCTGCTCGCGCAGCACGACGGGGTGGCTCCCGGTCTCGCGCAGCATCGCGGCGGAGCCGACGAGCGTCTGCACGACCAGGTCGGTCGCCGTGGCCCGGGGCAGCCCCAGGTGCACGCCCGCCTCGATCATCGACTCGACGACGAAGAAGATGTAGGCCGGGCCCGAGCCGGAGATCGCGGTGACGGCGTCCATCTGCTTCTCGGGGATGCGCAGCACCTTGCCGGTCGACGCCATCAGCGACTCGGCCTCGGCGAGGTGCGACTCGTCGCAGTGCGAGCCGGGAGCGATCGCGGCCATCCCCTCGTCGACGAGCGCCGGGGTGTTGGGCATGACGCGCACGACGGCGACCCCGTCGGGCACGCGCGACTCGATGAACGACGTCGTGATGCCGGCCGCCAGCGAGACCAGCAGCTGGCCGGCCCGCAGCTCGGGGGAGATCTCCTCCAGGACGTCGGCCATGTCCTGCGGCTTGACCACCAGCGCCACGGTGTCGGACTTGGCGGCGGCCTCGCGGTTGGAGACCACGGCAACGCCGTAGCGCTCCTCGAGCTCGCGGGCCCGCTCGGCCCGCTTCTCGCCGACCATGAGCTGGTCGACGCGCCGCCCGGCGCGTACCAGTCCGGACAGCAGGGTCTCCCCCATCACGCCGGCGCCGATGATCCCTGTGCTCATGGCGGCAATCTACTGCGTCGGCTACTTCTTCGAGATCAGCGAGCGCGCGAAGAATGCGAGGTTGCTCGGCTTCTCGGCGAGGCGGCGCATCAGGTAGCCGTACCACTCGGTGCCATAGGGGATGTAGACGCGCACCGTCTCGCCCGCCGCGGCCAGGCGCTTCTGCTCCTCGGGCCGGATGCCGTAGAGCATCTGGAACTCGTAGGTGCCCGGGCGGCGGCCGAAGCGGCTCGCCAGCGCCGAGGCGATCTTCACCATCCGCGGGTCGTGGGTGGCGATCATCGGGTAGCCCTGGCCCTCGAGCAGCACCTTGAGGCACCGCACGTAGGACTTGTCGATGTCGGCGCGCTCCTGGAAGGCGACCTGCTCGGGCTCCATGTAGGCGCCCTTGCAGAGCCGCACCCGCGAGCCCTCGTAGGCCAGCGCGCGGCAGTCGGCCTCGGTGCGGTGCAGCATCGCCTGCAGCACCGCCCCGGTCTCGGGGAAGTCCTTGCGGAGCTCGCGCAGGATCGCCAGCGTCGAGTCGGTGGTGGTGTGGTCCTCCATGTCGAGGGTCACGGTCGTGCCGGCGTTGCGGGCGGCCCGGCAGATGTCGCGCGCGTTCTCGAGCGCGACCTTGTGGCCGTTGTCGGGCAGCGACTGGCCGATGGCGCTGAGCTTGACCGAGACCTCGGCCTGGGGCGCCAGGCCCTTCGCCGCGAGGTCGGCGAGCAGCTCCTTGTAGGCGGCGACGGTGGCATCGGCCAGGGCCGCGTCGGTCGTGTCCTCGCCGAGGTAGTCGAGCGAGACCCGCAGGCCGCCCTCGACGAGCGTGGACGTCGCCGCGACCGCGTCGGCCGTCGTCTCGCCGGGCACGTAGCTCCTCACCACGGAGCTCGACACGGGCATCGTGGAGACGAGCCGCTTGACCCCCTGGCTGCGGGCGAGGAGGAGGATCGGCTGGCGGAGCAACGACATGGCGGCAAGGCTACGCCGAGCCTCCACCGAACCTTCACGGCTCCTCCACCCGTCCGGGCGGCCCCTCTCCTAGCGTCGAGGCATGACCTCGCGCCACCCCGGCCACCTCCCCGCCCGCCTCCCGTCGGCCACCGGGGCGTACGCCCTCGCGCTGGCCGTGTCGGCCGGCACCGTCGTGTTCCTGCTGCTCGGCATCGGCGCCCTGGGCATCGTGGGCGACGGCGAGCGCGACTGGCTCTACCTGGCCGCCCCGGCCGTCCTGCTCGTCGTCGCGGCGGCCACCCGCTTCCGTCCCGGCGGCATGGTGCTGGCGCTGGGGAGTGCGGCGGTGGCCACCGTCGTCGCGGGCGCGGTGGCCGTCGTGCTGGTCGTCATCGACGACACGTCGGCCTCGCTCGCCGACGTCGTGATGCTGACCGCGATGTACGCCGCCCTGTTCGCCGTGGGCGCGTGGCTCTTCAGCCGGGTCAGGGCGTCCGGCGCCTGAGGGTGGCCGCGCCCAGCGTGAGCGAGGCGATCGCGAAGCCGGCGACCACCGCCACCGAGCGCCACACCTCGCCCACGTCGGCGGCGCCGACGAGCTCCTGCATCGCGTCGACGGCGTACGACATGGGGAGCACGTCGCTGATCGCCTCGAGCACCGACGGCATCGCCTCGCGCGGCACGAAGAGCCCGCACAGCAGCACCTGCGGCAGCACGAAGGCCGGCATGAACTGCACCGCCTGGAACTCGGTGGTCGCGAAGGCGCTGACCAGCAGGCCGAGCGCGGTGCCGAGGACCGCGTCGGCGACCGCGACCACGCCGAGCAGCCACACCGGGCCCTCGACGTCCAGGCCGAGCAGCCCGACGCTCACGGCCACGGCCAGCACCGACTGCACCGCGGCGAGCAGGCCGAACGCCAGCGCGTAGCCCAGCAGGAGGTCGAGCTTGCCCATCGGCATCGTCAGGAGCCGCTCGAGAGTGCCGGAGGAGCGCTCGCGCAGCGTGGTCACGCTCGTCACCAGGAACATCACGATGAAGGGGAACATCGCCAGCAGCCCCGGGCCGAAGCGGTCGAAGGCGTCGCCCGGGACGTCCTCGAACATCCACCACAGCAGGGTGATCAGGACGCACGGGACGACCATCAGCATGGCCAGCGTGCGGTGGTCGCGACGCACCTGGGTCAGCACGCGACCGGCGACGGCAAGGGTGACGCGGGGGCTCATGCGGCGTCCCCCCGCTGCTCGACGAGGCGCAGGAAGGCCTCCTCGACGTCCCGGGCGCCGGTCCGGGTGCGGACCTCCTCGGGCGAGCCGTCGGCGATGACCCGCCCCTCGCGCATCAGCAGCAGCCGGTGGCACCGCTCGGCCTCGTCCATGACGTGGCTCGACACCAGCACGGCGGCGCCTGCCTCGGCGATCCGGTGGAACAGCTCCCACAGGTCGCGGCGCAGCACGGGGTCGAGACCGACCGTCGGCTCGTCGAGCACCAGCAGGTCGGGCGTGCCGAGGAGGGCGACGGCGAGGCTGGCCCGGCTGCGCTGGCCGCCGGAGAGCCGCCCGACGACCTGGCCGCGGTGGTCGTCGAGCCCGACGGCGGCGACCGCCCGGTCCACCTGGTCGCGGTCGACGCCGAGCACGCGGGCGAAGAAGGTGAGGTTCTCGCTGACGGTCAGGTCGTCGTAGACGCTGGCGGCCTGCGTCACGTAGCCGACGCGGGTGCGCAGCGGCCGGCTGCCGGCCGGCTCCCCCAGCACCTCGACGGTGCCCGACCTGACCCGCTGCGCCCCGACCAGGCACCGCATCAGCGTGGTCTTGCCGCACCCGCTCGGGCCCAGCAGCCCGGTGACCCCGGCGGGCACGTCGAGGGAGATGCCCGGCAGCACCTCACGATCGCCACGCACCACGACGAGGTCGCGTACCTCCACGACGTTTTTCATCATGTGTTGAATTGTGCGCGCAGGGGTTTCCGCCCGTCAACCCCCTTCGGGCGCGGTGCGGGAGCGGGCTAGGGCAGGTCGCCGGTGAGGTAGTGCTGGAGCACGGGGCCGATGCGTGCCACGACGTCGTCGGCCGGCATCTGGGCCATCGCCGGGACGGCCAGGAGGTAGCGCGCGACGATCAGGCCCGCGACCTGGCTGGCCACGAGCGGCACCCGCACCTCGGGGCGGTCGGGCACGAGCGCGGCGAGCACCGGCCCGACCACGACGGGGATGAACGCGTCGCGCACCAGCCCGCCGGCGTCGTCGGCGACCAGCGAGCGGACCATCGCCAGCAGCCCCGGCTGGACCTCCGGGTCGTCCCAGACGCCCAGGAACGCACGCAGCAGCCGCTCACCGGCGCCGTCGGGCCCGGCGGCGACCACGGGCGCGAGGACCTCGCGCGGGTCGACCGGGATCTCGAGGGCGGCGACGAAGAGGTCGTCCTTGCTGCCGAAGTAGTGGTGCACCAGCGCGGGGTCGACCCCCGCCACGGCCGCGACCGCGCGGATCGTCGTCCCGCGGAAGCCCTTCTCCGCGAACGACGCCCGCGCGGCGCTGAGCACCTCGGCGCGGGTGTCGGGGGCACCGGGGCGCCGGCCCCGGGCGCGGGAGGCGGCCGGCGCGCTCACGGCGTCGACACGCCCAGGTGGGCGCGGGCGAACTCCAGCGACTCCACCAGGTCGGCCTCGCGCTCGGCGCGGTCGGCGGCCCGTCGGGTGTTGATCTCGAGCACCACGTGGCCGGCGAAGCCCGCACCGGCGAGGTGGCGCAGGAACCCCTCGGCGCCCATCACGCCGCGGCCCGGCACGAGGTGCTCGTCCCTGGCCGAGCCCGTGCCGTCGGTGAGGTGGACGTGGCGCAGGCTGGCGCCCATCCGGTCGGCCATCGCGATGACGTCGCTGTGGGCGATGGCGGCGTGGGAGAGGTCGATGGTGGTGTGGGCGTAGTCCTCCGCGCTGGGGTCCCAGCCGGGGAGGTACATCTCCATGCCGCGGCGCGAGGAGGCCCGCCACGGATACATGTTCTCGACCGCGAAGGCGATGCCGGTGCGTGCCTCGAGCGAGGCGATGCCCTCGACGAAGCCGGCGGCGTAGTCCTTCTGCCAGCGGAACGGCGGGTGCACCACGACGACGTCGGCGCCGACCGCCTCGGCCATCTCGGCCGACCGCTCGAGCTTGAGCCACGGGTCGGTGCCCCACACCCGCTGCGTGAACAGCAGGCACGGCGCGTGCACGGCGCAGATGGGGACCTCGTGGTGCTCGCTGAGCCGCTTGACCGCGTCGACCTCCTGGCTCAGCGTGTCGATGCCGACCATCACCTCGACCGCGTCGTAGCCCAGCTGCGCGGCCCACCCGAAGGCGTGCGCGGTCGACTCGGGGTAGACCGAGGCGGTGGAGAGTCCGACCAGGGGAGGCGTGGTCACCGCGGCCTCGGGACGATGGAGATCTGGTCGAGCCGCTCGAGGATCACGCCCTCGCGCAGCGCCCAGGGGCAGACCTCGAGCGCGGTCAGGTCGAAGATGTCCATGCAGGCCTCGGCGACGATCGCGCCCGGCACGATCTGGTGGGTGCGGCTCGGCGAGACGCCCGGCAGGTCGGCGAGCTCCTCGGGCGACATGTCGATGAGCTTGGGGATCCAGCCCGACAGCGCCTCCAGCTCGAGCGAGCGGGGCACGAGTGGCCCGTTGCCGCTCGGCGCGGCGCCGCAGATGCGCGCGAGCGAGCGGAACGTCTTCGAGGTGGCCGCGGCCCGGTCGGGCGAGCCCCCGCGCAGCAGGTGGCCGGCGTCGCGGGCGATCTCGGTGCGCACCAGCTTGCGCAGCTCGCGCACCTCCTCGTCGGAGGGCCGGCCGCCACCGAACCACGCCCGCGCCACCCGGGCGGCGCCGAGCGGCAGCGACCAGGCGACGTCGGGAGCCTCGTCGGAGCCGCCGGCGATCTCCAGCGAGCCGCCGCCGATGTCGAAGACCGCCAGCCGGCCGGCCGACCAGCCGAACCACCGGCGTACGGCCAGGAACGTCAGCCGCGCCTCGTCCTCGCCCGACAGCACGCCGAGCCGGACCCCGCTGTGCTCCTCGACGTGGGCGAGCACCGCGTCGGCGTTGACAGAGTCGCGCACCGCGGAGGTCGCGAAGGCGAGCATCTCCTCGCACCCCTTGTCCTCGGCGATCCGCGTCGCCGAGGCGCAGAAGTCGGTGAGGGCGTCGATCCCCTTGGCGGTGACCGCGCCGTCCTCGTCGAGGTGCTCAGCCAGGCGCAGCGGCTGCTTGTGGGAGGAGGCCGGGAGCGGCGCCGCCCCGCCGTGCGCGTCGACCACCAGCAGGTGGCCGGTGTTGGAGCCGATGTCGAGGACGCCCAGGCGCATACCCGCCACGCTACTAGGCTTGCCACGTGCCCGAAGTCGACCTCGTCTTCCCCCGCGCGTACGTCGAGTTCGCCGACCCGGCCGACGACGCCCAGGTCTTCCGCTGCGACCTGACGTGGCTGACCTCGGCCTACACCTGCATCTTCGGCAACGGCTGCCAGGGCATCTACGCCGACGCCCCCGACGTCGGCTGCTGCACCCTGGGCGCCCACTTCGCCGACCGCGACGACGAGCGCCGGGTGAAGGCCTTCGTCGCCGAGCTGGGCCCGGACGACTGGCAGCTGCACCCCGGCCGGACGGTCCGCACGTCCGACTGGGTCGACACCGACGACGACGGAGAGCGCAAGACGCGCGTGGTCGAGGTCGACGGGCAGCAGGCCTGCGTCTTCCACAACCGCACCGACTTCACCACCTCCAGCGGCCACGTCGGCGCCGGCTGCGCCCTCCACGGCCTCGCGCTGCGCCAGGGGCGCAACCCGCTCGAGACCAAGCCCGACGTGTGCTGGCAGCTGCCGATCCGCCGCCAGTTCCGCGAGGTCGAGCGGCAGGACGGCACGAGCTACACCGAGGTCTCCATCGGCGAGTACGACCGCCGCGGCTGGGGACCGGGCGGCCACGACCTCGACTGGTACTGCTCGGGCAACACCGAGGCCCACGTCGCGCCCGAGCCGGTCTACCTCACCCACGAGCCCGAGCTCGTCGCACTGATGGGCGCCGAGGCGTACGCCGAGCTGGTGCGCCACTGCGACGCGCACGTGGCTTCCCGCTCGGCGCTCGCGCTGCACCCCGCGTCACCGCGCGTGTTCTGACCGACTTCTGACCGGCAGCACGCAAAAGTCCCGGACACCCCCTCGTAAAGCGGTTGTGACGTGCATTACCTTCATCGGGTGGCCCCTTCCCCTCCTCCCCCGACCGAGGGATCCGGCCCCGCCGGCAGCCTCGGGATCTGGTTCATCGGCGCGCGTGGCTCGCTCGCCACGACCGCGACGATCGGGCTGAGCGCCCTCGCCGCCCACCTGACCGACGAGACCGGCTGCGTGTGCTCCCACGCCGACCTCGACGCCCGGGGGCTGGCGGCCTACGCCGACATCGTCGTCGGCGGGCACGACGTCGACACCCTCCCGCTCGTCAAGCAGGCCGAGCGCCTCGTGGCGGGCGGCGTCGTGCCGGGCGTCCTCGCCCGGCAGGTCGCCTCCGAGCTCGCCGACGTCGAGGCGCGGCTGCGACCCGGCGTCCGCGGCCACTCCGGCGACCAGCGCGCCGACGTCGAGCAGCTCGCGGCCGACATCCGCGACTTCGGCGCCGGCCTCGACCGCGTCGTGGTCATCGACGTCTCCAGCACCGAGGCGCCCCACGACGCCGGACCGGACGCCGCCGACTGGGCCGGCCTGCAGGACGCCTGGGCCCAGGGCCGCGCACCCCTGTCGACGAGCTCGGTCTACGCCTGCGCCGCCGTCCTGGCCGGAGCGGCCTACGTCGCCTTCACGCCGAGCCCCGGCATCGACGTCCCGGCGCTGCGCGAGCTCGCCGACGAGCGCGGGGTGGCCTACGCCGGCAGTGACGGCAAGACCGGCGAGACGCTGGTCAAGTCGGCCCTCGCCCCGATGTTCTCGACCCGCGCGCTGGCCGTGCGGTCGTGGACCTCGATCAACCTGCTCGGCGGCGGCGACGGCTCGACGCTGTCGGACCCCGCCGCCCGCGAGAGCAAGACCAGCACCAAGCGCTCGGGCCTGGAGTCGATGCTCGGCCACCCGGTGCCCGGGCCCATGCACATCGACTACGTCGAGGACCTCGGCGACTGGAAGACCGCGTGGGACCACGTCCGCTTCGACGGCTTCCTCGGCACCCGGATGACGATGCAGTTCACCTGGGAGGGCTGCGACTCGGCGCTGGCGGCGCCGCTCGTGCTCGACCTCGCCCGGCTGACCGGCCGGGCCGTCGCGGTCGGCGAGACCGGGCCGCTGTCCGCCCTCGGCTTCTTCTTCAAGCAGCCGCTGGGCTCGCAGGAGCACCGCCTCGCCCAGCAGTGGGAGACCCTGCTCTCCTGGTCGACGGCGTGCGCCGACCGGGTGGCGACGTGAGGCTCGCCGACCTCGTCGAGCTCACCCGTGCCCCCGCCGCCCTCTCGATCCCCGGGGACGCGTGGGCCGGTGCCGCGCACGCCGGGGTCGCGGGACGCGGGTGGGCGATGCCGCTCGCCTCGACGTGCCTCTACTGGTCCGGCATGGCCCTCAACGACTGGTGCGACCGCGGGATCGACGCCGACGAGCGCCCGGAGCGGCCGATCCCGTCCGGGCGGGTCGGCGCGGGAACGGCCCTCGCCGTCGCCGGCGGCCTCGGCGCGGCCGGCCTCGGCCTCGCCGCCCTGCTCGGCGGACGTTCGGCCGTGGCCGTGGCGGCGCCGCTCGCGCTGATGGTCGTCGTCTACGACGCGGCCGCCAAGGACATGGCGCTCGGTCCGCTGGCGATGGCCTCGACGCGGGGCCTCGACGTCCTGCTCGGCGCCCACGCCTCGCCCGCGGCGGCGTGGCAGCCCGCGCTCGCGATGACCGCACACACCGCCGGCCTCACCTGGCTCAGCCGCGGCGAGGTGCACGGCACCCGGCCGGAGGTCGCGGCCGTGGTGACCACCGCCACGCTGACGGTGGCCGCCGCGACGGCCCACGCCCGCGTACCGCGACCCCCACGCCGGTCGCCTCGCCCGGCTCACCGGGGTCGGCCTGTCGGCGACGTACGCCGTCGTGGTCGGCCGTGCCCAGGCCCGGGCGGTGCAGCAGCCCACGGCCCAGGCCGCGCGGGCCGCCACCCGCACCGGCATCGGCGGGTTCTCGCTGCTCCAGGGGGCGTGGCTGGCGCGCCGCGGCCGGCTCACGGCGGCCGCGACCGTCGTCGGCGCCGGACCCGCCTACCGGGCGCTGTCGCGGCGCTGGAGCCCGACGTGAGCGCGGCGGGGCGCCCCCTGCGCCTGGGCTACGGCAGCAACGGCTTCTCCGGCCACCGCTTCCCCGACGCCTGCGAGGTGATCGCCGGCCTCGGCTACGACGGCGTCGCCCTGACCCTCGACCAGCCGCACCTCGACCCGTTCGCCGACGACGCGGGTGCCCAGACCGCCCGCGCCGCGAGGTCGCTGGCCGAGCACGGGCTGGCCGTCGTCATCGAGACCGGCTCGCGCTTCGTGCTCGACCCGTGGCGCAAGCACGAGCCCACCCTGGTCAGCGACGGCGACCGCGGCCCCCGGACCGAGCTGCTGACCCGCGCCGTGCGGATCGCGGCTGAGCTCGGCGCCGAGGCGATGTCGTGCTGGTCGGGCGTGCTGCCCGAGGGCGCCAGCGCCGAGGACGGCTGGCGCCGGCTCACCGACGGCCTCGGCCCGGTGCTCGACCTCGCCCACGAGCTCGGGGTCACCGTCTGCTTCGAGCCCGAGCCCGGCATGCACGTCGACACCGTCGACGAGGCGCTCGAGCTGCGCCGCCGGCTCGGTGAGCCCGACCACCTCCGGCTCACCCTCGACCTCGGCCACCTCGTGTGCAACGAGCCGCGCAGCCCGCAGGCGTCCGTCGCCGTGGCCGGCAGCCTCATCGGCAACGTGCAGGTCGACGACATGGTCCGCGACGTGCACGAGCACCTCGAGCTCGGCCAGGGAACGCTCGACCTCGACGCCGTCCTGGGTGCGCTGGTCGCCACCGGCTTCACCGGCCTGGCCAGCGTCGAGCTGCCCCGCCACTCCCACGCGGCGCCCACGGTCGCCGCACGTCAGATCGCCGCCCTGCGGGCATCGCTCGAGCGCATCAGCACCCTCGACCGGGAAGGACCCCTGCCGTGACCGAGATCCGACCCCTCGTCGAGTTCGACACCCTCTGGGACGCCCTCGGGGACCCCGCCCGCGCGAAGCTGGAGCAGATGGGCGCCGAGGTCACGGAGAGGCCCGAGCGGCTCGACCGGTGGTTCCCGGCCGCGGCCCGGCTGACCGCCCGCGGTCCGCTCCCCGGCAACGACGACGTGCTCGTCGAGGACGCCGTGCGCGTCTGGCTCGTGCACGAGGCTGCCCGCCAAGCCTCGGCCGAGCAGCTGCTCACCGTGCTCCGCGAGGTCTACCGCTACGGCGACAACGACGAGAAGCGGGCGGTCCTGCACGCCCTGTCCGGCGCACCCGAGGAGCTCGACGGCACCGACCTGCTGCTCGACGCGCTGCGCACCAACGACACCCGGCTCGTCGCCGCGGCGATGGGCCCGCACAGCGACCGGCTCGACGACGACGCCTGGCGCCAGGGCGTGCTCAAGTGCCTGTTCACCGGCGTCCCCGTCTCCGCCGTCACCGGGCTCTCCCGGCGCGCCGACCACCGGCTGGCCGAGATGGTCCAGCGCTACCAGCGCGAGCGCGAGGCGGCCGGGCGCGAGGTACCCCTCGACGTGCAGGTCGTGCTCGACGCCTGTGCCGCCTCCTCCGAGAAGCAGCCCGAGAAGCAGCCTGAGAAGCAGAAGGACTCCTGATGCGCATCTTCGACCCCCACATCCACATGACCTCGCGCACCACCGACGACTACGAGGCCATGCACGCCGCCGGCGTCCGCGCGCTCGTCGAGCCGGCGTTCTGGCTGGGCCAGCCGCGCACCAACGTCGGCTCCTTCACCGACTACTTCGACGCGCTCGTGGGCTGGGAGAGGTTCCGCGCCTCGCAGTTCGGCATCGTCCACCACTGCACGATCGCGCTGAACCCCAAGGAGGCCAACGACCCCCGCTGCGCCGGGGTGCTCGACGTGCTCCCGCGCTACCTCGCCAAGGACGGCGTGGTGGCGGTGGGCGAGGTCGGGTTCGACTCGATGACGGTCGAGGAGGAGAAGGCGTTCGTGCGGCAGCTGGAGCTGGCGGTGGAGTTCGCGCTCCCCGCGATGGTGCACACCCCGCACCGCGACAAGGAGCAGGGCACCCGTCGCACCCTCGAGCTGGTCGCCGAGTCGGGCCTGGCCCCCGGGATGGTCGTGGTCGACCACCTCAACGAGGTCACGGTCGACCAGGTCGACGAGGCCGGCTGCTGGATGGGGTTCTCGGTCTACCCCGACACCAAGATGGACGAGCACCGCATGGTCGCGATCCTCCAGCGCCGCGGGCTCGACCGGGTGCTGGTCAACTCCGCGGCCGACTGGGGCCGCAGCGACCCCCTGAAGACCGCGAAGACCGGTGCGGCGATGCTCGAGGCGGGCTTCTCCGAGGACGACGTCGACCGGGTGCTGTGGCGCAACCCCGTGGAGTTCTTCGCCCAGAGCGGCCGGCTGATGATCGACCCCGACGCGACGGACGACGCCGCCGGCGCGGACGCCTCGGCGACCTTCGAGGGCAACTCGATCCTGCGCGGCTCGCGGGACTGACGATGAGGCTGCAGCACCCCGACGGCACCGTCGTCCACCTCGGCTACGGCACCAACGTGCTGCCGGCCGAGGACGTCGACGGCCTCATCGCGCAGGTCGGCACCTACGGCGACCGGCTGCGCCAGCACCTCGGCACCGACCGGGTCGGCCTGGGCATGTGGCTCCCGGCCGCCGCCGCGCGCCGGCTGGCCTCCGACCTCGACGCCGTCTCCCGGCTCCGCGACGCGATCGACGAGCACGGCGTCGAGATCGTCACCCTCAACGCCTTCCCCTACGCCGCCTTCCAGGACGAGGTGGTCAAGAGGCGCGTCTACCACCCGACCTGGGCGGAGCGGGCCCGGCTCGACTACACCCTCGACGTGGCGCGGGTCCTCGCCGCACTGCTGCCCGAGGACGCCGCCCGGGGCAGCATCTCGACACTGCCGCTGGCCTGGCGGGCACCCTGGCTCACCGACCGGCAGGCCCAGGCCGAGCTGCACCTCAAGGCGCTCGCGGAGGGGCTGGCCGAGGTGGAGGCCGACACCGGGCGCACGGTGCGCGTCGCGTTCGAGCCCGAGCCCGGCTGCGTGATCGAGACGATCGCCGAGGCGGTCGACCGGCTCGGCGCCGCCGACCGCGAGCGGATCGGCGTGTGCCTCGACCTCTGCCACCTCGCCGTCGGCTTCGAGGACGCGACCGACGCGCTCGCCCGGCTCGACGCCGCGGGCCTCGACGTGGTCAAGGTGCAGCCGGCGGCCGCGCTGGTCGTCGACGACCCGGCCGACCCGGACGCCCGCGACGCGCTGACGTCGTACTCCGAGGACCGCTTCCTCCACCAGGTGCGCCAGCGCACCGGCCAGCGCCTCGCCGCCCGCGACGACCTCCCCGACGCCCTCGGCGGGCGGCGCCGGCTCGACGACCGGTCGCCGTGGCGGGTGCACTTCCACGTGCCGGTCCACGCCGACCCCGCCCCACCGCTGCGCAACAGCCGCGACGAGCTGCGCGCGTCCCTGGCCGCCCTCCTCGGCGGCGAGACCGCCCGCACCGACCACCTCGAGGTCGAGACCTACACCTGGTCCGTCCTGCCAGACGGCGCCCCCGCCGACGACGACGCGCTCGCGGCGGGCCTCGCCGCGGAGCTCGCCTGGGTGCGCGACGAGCTGGTCGGCCTCGGCCTGACCTCCCTCGACTGAGACCCGCCCCCGCACCGACCCAGGACAGGACACCACCGTGGCCCACCCCAAGCTGCTCGTCGTCGACCTCGTCGGCCTCACCCCCGACCTGCTCCAGCACATGCCACGGCTGCGGCGGCTCGCCGACCAGGGCTCGCAGGCGACCCTCGAGCCGATCCTGCCCGCCGTCACCTGCTCGGTGCAGTCGACGTTCCTCACCGGCCTGCCGCCGTCGGGGCACGGCGCGGTCGGCAACGGGTGGTACTTCCGCGAGCTCGGCGAGGTGTTCCTGTGGCGCCAGCACAACAGGCTCGTCGAGGGCGAGAAGGTGTGGGAGACGATCCGCCGCGAGCGCCCCGACTACACCGTCGCCAACGTGTGCTGGTGGTACGCCATGGGCGCGACGACCGACTGGACGGTCACCCCGCGGCCGATCTACTACGCCGACGGCAAGAAGGCGCCCGACTGCTACACCCGCCCGCCCGAGCTGCACGACGAGCTCGTCGGCGAGCTCGGGGAGTTCCCGCTCTTCACCTACTGGGGCCCGACGGCCTCGATCGCCTCGAGCGAGTGGATCATCGCCGCCACCCGCAGGCTGATGCCGCGCAGCGACCTCACCCTCTGCTACGTCCCGCACCTCGACTACGACCTCCAGCGCTTCGGCCCGGACTCCCCCGAGGCCGCCCTGGCCGCGCAGGAGGTCGACGCGGCGCTGGCCCCGCTGCTCGACGACGCCGAGCGGACCGGCGTCACCACGCTGGTGCTCTCCGAGTACGGCATCACGCGGGCCGACCAGCCGGTCGACGTCAACCGGATGCTGCGCCGCGCCGGGATGCTCGAGGTCTACACCCAGGACGGCATGGAGTACCTCGACCCCTGGGCCTCGCGGGCCTTCGCGGTCTCCGACCACCAGGTCGCCCACGTCTACGTCGACGACCCCGCCGACCTGGAGACGGTGCGCGCGCTCTGCGCCGACCTGCCCGGCGTCGACCAGGTGCTCGACCGCTCCGCGCAGGCGGCGTACGCCCTCGACCACGAGCGCTCCGGCGACCTGGTGCTCGTGGCCGACGAGACGGCGTGGTTCACCTACTACTACTGGCTCGACGACGCGCGCGCCCCCGACTTCGCCCGGGGCGTGGAGATCCACCGCAAGCCCGGCTACGACCCGGCCGAGCTGTTCTTTGACCCCGAGGACCGCGCGGTGAAGCTCAAGGCCGGGCTGACGCTCGCCCGGAAGATGGCGGGGCTTCGCTACGCGATGAAGGTCGTGCCGCTCGACCCGTCGCCGGTGCGCGGCACCCACGGACGGCTGCCCAAGGACCCCGCCGGCGGGCCGATGCTGGTGTGCAGCACACCGGGTGCCGTCGCCGGGTCGGTGGCGGCGACGGACGTGCGCGACCTGCTGCTCGAGCTCTCCCGCACCTCTTGACATCAAGAAACCCGGACCCCGGTGTCAAGGCCGCCATGCGCCCGGATGAGAATCTCGTCATGCGCCTGGACCACGTCAGCTTCGCCGCCGGACCTGATGGACTCGCCAGCACCGCCCAGCGCATCGGGGGGCTGCTCGGCACGGACTTCATCGACGGTGGCATCCACCCCCGTTTCGGCACCCGCAACATGATCCTGCCGCTCGCCGGCGACATCTACATGGAGATCGTCGAGGTCCTCGACCATCCCGCCAGCGACAAGGCTCCCTTCGGCCAGGCCGTCCGCGCCCGCTCCGCCCTCGGCGGCGGCTGGATGGGCTGGGTCGTCTCCGTGGCCGACATCGCGCCGATCGAGAGCCGCCTGGGCCGCGAGGCCGTCAAGGGCAACCGTCGCCGCCCCGACGGCACGGAGCTGCTCTGGCAGCAGATCGGCGTCAACAGCCTGATCGCGGACCCGCAGCTGCCCTTCTTCATCCAGTGGCAGTCCGCCCCCGAGCTGCACCCCAGCAACGGCGCCACCGGCGACTTCTCCCTCGACTGCCTCGAGATCGCCGGCGACCCGCAGCGGGTCAGCGAGTGGCTCGGCGAGACCGTCGAGGCGCCCCTGGAAGACGTCAAGGTCGAGTGGGTCGCCCCCAACGGCACTCCCGGCATCGTCGCCGTCCAGCTCCAGACGCCGCAGGGCCTGGTGCGCATTTGAGGGTTCGGCCCTCTCCCAACATCTGGAACACCCCCGAGGTCTACGAGCTCGAGAACCGCGCCGCCGACCCGCACGACCGGATCGCCACGGCCATGCGCGAGATCGGCGACTGGGCCGGGCGCACGATGCTCGACGTGGGCTGCGGCACCGGCTTCCACCTGCCACTGTGGGCCGGCGCGGCCGCGCGCGTGGTGGGTGTCGAGCCACACCCGCCGCTCGTGGCGCTCGCCCGTCGGCGTACGCGCTCCCTCGTCAACGTCACCGTGCTCGACGGTGGGGCCCAGGCGCTGCCCCTGCCCGACGCGTCCGTCGACGTGGTGCACGCCCGCTGGGCCTACTTCTTCGGCCCCGGCTCGGAGCCGGGCCTGCGTGAGCTCGACCGGGTCGTGCGCCGCGGCGGCACCGCGTTCGTGATCGACAACGACCCCACCCGCTCGACGTTCGGCGGGTGGTTCCGGCGCGGCTTCCCCGACGTCGACCCCACCGCGGTCGAGCGGTTCTGGTCGATGCACGGCTGGCGGCGGCGCCCGATCGACATGGGCTGGTCCTTCGCCTCGCGCGAGGACCTCGAGGCGGTCGTGCGCATCGAGCTGCCGCCCGAGGCGGCCGAGGAGGCCCTCGCCTCGCACGCCGGCACCGAGGTCGACTACGCCGTCAACCTCTGGTGGCGGCACTACTAGGGGCCGTCCAGGGCCTGCCGGGCTCAGCTCGACTGGCGGATCGCCAGCGTCGGCTCGAGGAGGACCCCCCGCGTCTCGACCGGCTGGTGGGTCAGCAGGGCCCGCAGCGTGCGGACGATCTCGACGGCCACGTCCTCCAGCGGCTGGCGCACCGACGTGAGGCCGACCGGGTAGACCTGTGCCACCTGCGAGTCGTCGAAGCCGACCACGCCGATGTCACGCCCCGGGGCGAGCTGGCGGATCCAGAGCGTGTGCAGCACGCCCATCGCGAGGGTGTCGGAGGCGCAGACGAACGCGGTCGGCCGCGACTCGTCGAGCAGCACGGCGGCGGCCTCCGCCCCGCTGTGCACGACGTCCTCCACCCGCGAGGCGAGCCCGGTGGTGGGCAGGCCGTTGGCATGCATCGTGCGGAGCCAGCCAGAGCGGCGGTCCTCGCCGATCGGGGAGTCCTTGCGCCAGCCGATCCAGGCGATGCGGGTGTGGCCGCGGTCGATGAGGTGCTGGGTGGCCAGCGCGATGCCGGCCGCGCCGTCGACGTCGACCCACACGTGGCGGGCCGCGTCGTCGTGCCACGGTCGTCCGAACGCGACGAAGGGCGCCCGCTGCTGGCTCAGCCAGGCGGCCTGCGGGTTGCCGAGGTAGGTGTCGGTGACGACGAACGCGTCGACGGCGGTGGAGCGGAGCAGGTTGTCGTAGCCGCCGATGGGATCCTTGTCGTCGCCGGGGAAGAGCAGGACGTGGTAGCCGACCTCCTCGCTGGCCTCGACGAGGGAGTGCACGAAGCGGTCCATCGCCGCGTTGGCGGTGCCCTCCTGGGCCGGCGCGAAGCGCAGCCCGATCAGCGACGACGTCCGGGTGCGCAGGTTGCGGGCCGCGCGGTTGGGCGAGTAGCCGAGCTCGGCGATCGTCTGGCGCACCCGCTCGAGGGTGTCGGGGCGCAGCAGGTCGGGGTTGTTGACCGCGTTGGAGACCGTCTGGCGCGAGACCCCGGCGCGCTCCGCGACGTCGGCGAGGGTCGGCGGCGTGACCGGCAACGTGCCCCCGGTCCGGTGTTCGCTGCGTCGCCCCATGCTGCCCCTCACGACCGCGCTAGATCGATCCAATGCAGGTGAGCATAAGCCCCGCCCGGACGGCCGACCGGGGCACCTCTCGCGCGGCGACCGCGCGGTGTCGGTGGGCTCGCCTAGCGTGGGGCGCATGTCGACCAAGACCGCACGGGTGCGCTCCTCCTACCGCTGCTCCGAGTGCGGGTGGGAGACGGCCAAGTGGGTCGGCCGGTGCGGGGAGTGCCAGGCGTGGGGATCGGTCGCCGAGGCCGGCGCGCCCACGATGCGCGCCAGCGCCGGGCCCGTGTCCACCCCGGCGGTGCCGATCGGCCAGGTGCCGGTCACCGAGTCCGTCGCGCGGGCCAGCGGCGTCCCCGAGCTCGACCGCGTCCTCGGCGGCGGCCTGGTGCCGGGCGCGGCGATCCTGCTCGCCGGCGAGCCCGGCGTCGGCAAGAGCACGCTCCTGCTCGAGGTCGCGGCGCAGACCGCCAGCGCCCGCCAGCGCACCCTCTACGTCACCGGCGAGGAGTCGGCCGCGCAGGTGCGCCTGCGTGCCGATCGCACCGGCGGCGTGCACGACGAGCTGTTCCTCGCCGCCGAGACCGACCTCGGGGCGGTGCTCACCCACATCGAGGAGGTCCGCCCCACGCTGATCGTGGTCGACTCCGTCCAGACGATCGGCGCCTCGGGCATCGACGGCGTGCCCGGGGGGGTGACCCAGGTCAAGGAGGTGGCGGCCGCGCTGATCCGGGTGGCCAAGACCCGCAACATCACCACGGTGCTCGTCGGCCACGTCACCAAGGACGGCTCGATCGCCGGGCCCCGGGTGCTCGAGCACCTCGTCGACGTGGTGCTCCACTTCGAGGGCGAGCGCAACTCCCGCTTCCGCATGCTCCGCGCCATGAAGAACCGCTACGGCCCGGTCGACGAGGTGGGCTGCTTCGACCTGTCCTCGGAGGGCATCTCGGCCGTCACCGACCCGACCGGCCTCTTCGTCGAGCACCACACCCAGGACGTCTCCGGCACCTGCGTGGCGGTCACGATGGAGGGCCGCCGCCCGCTGCTCGCGGAGGTGCAGGCGCTGCTCACCCCGTCCCCGCTGGAGCGCCCGCGGCGCACCGTGTCGGGCGTGGAGTCCTCGCGGGTCGACATGGTGCTCGCCGTCCTCCAGCGTCACGCGCGGCTGCGCATCGCCGGCAGCGACACGTTCGTGGCGACCGTCGGCGGGGCCAAGATCCACGACCCCGCCGCCGACCTCGCCCTGGCCGTCGCCGTGGCCAGCTCGCACCTCGGCGTGCCGCCGCCGCGCGGCGCCGTCGCGATCGGCGAGATCGGCCTGGCCGGCGAGCTGCGCCGGGTGCGCGACCTGCCGCAGCGCGTCGCCGAGGCCGCGCGCCTGGGCTTCCGGGTCGCCGTCGTCCCGCGCGGGCGGGCGCTCCCGAGCGAGCGGGGCATCCCGTCGCGCCGCACGATCGACGGCCTGCAGGTGGTCGAGGTCGACGACGTGGTCGGCGCGCTGCTCACCCTCGACCTCACGCCGCCGCTCTGAGGCCCACCCGCCGGCAACGATCGCTGGTCATCCGGTGCCCACCCCTAGACTTCACCCCACGGCGCACGGGGGCGTCCGAGGAGAGAGCACGGAGGCACCGGTGGCAGAGCGCATGGACGAGCAGCTGAGGCTGCGCGCGACCCTGGCATCGATCGCACCGGGCACCCCGCTGCGCGACGGCCTCGAGCGGATCCTGCGCGGTCGCACAGGTGCCCTGATCGTGCTCGGCCAGGACAAGACCGTCGACTCCATCTCCACCGGTGGCTTCACGCTCGACGTGCCCTTCACCGCCACCGGCCTGCGCGAGCTCGCCAAGATGGACGGCGCGATCATCCTCGACAAGGACATCACCAAGGTCCACCGGGCCGCGGTCCACCTGATGCCCGACCACACCATCCCGTCCGAGGAGACCGGCACCCGGCACCGCACCGCCGAGCGCGTCGCCAAGCAGACCGGCCACCCGGTCATCTCGGTGTCGCAGTCGATGCAGATCATCGCCGCCTACGTCGGCGACATCCGCCACGTGCTGGAGGACTCCGGCAAGATCCTCTCCCGCGCCAACCAGGCGCTCGCCACCCTCGAGCGCTACAAGCTGCGCCTCGACGAGGTCTCCGCGACGCTGTCGGCGCTCGAGATCGAGGACCTGGTGACGGTGCGCGACGTGGCGGTGGTCGCCCAGCGCCTCGAGATGGTCATCCGGATCGCGAGCGAGATCGAGGACTACGTCCTCGAGCTCGGCACCGATGGACGCCTGCTGTCGCTCCAGCTCGAGGAGCTGGTGACCGGCGTCGACGCCGAGCGCGAGCTGGTCGTGCGCGACTACCTGCCCGGCGGCCGGCGCCGCCCGGGCAGCCCCACCTCCCACGTCGCGGAGCTCGCAGCGCTCTCCCCCACCGAGCTGGTCGACCCGGCGGCCGTCGCCCGCGCCATCGGCCTCAGCGGCGCCGAGCACCTCGACGCCGCCGTCGCGCCCCGCGGCTACCGGCTCCTCGCCAAGGTGCCGCGGCTCCCCTCGGCCGTGGTCGACCGCCTCGTCGACCACTTCGGCGGCCTCCAGCAGCTGCTCTCGGCCGGCATCGACGACCTCCAGGCCGTCGAGGGCGTGGGCGAGCTGCGTGCCCGCAGCGTCCGCGAGGGCCTGTCCCGCCTCGCCGAGTCGAGCATCACCGAGCGCTACATCTGACCCCCGCCCACCCGCCGTACGCTCGCCGAGTCGGCGCGTCCTCGCGCGCGGAGGGGGTCGAGTCGGCGCGTCCTCGCGCGCGGAGGGGGTCGAGTCGGCGCGTCCTGGCGCGTGGAGGGGGTCGAGTCGGCGCGTCCTGGCGCGCACCGCTCGCCGAGTCGAGCGGAGCGCCACATCTGGGTGGCGCCTGTCCGGCGTATGCCCCGCGCTCGACTTTGTAGGCCCAGTCCGACACCTGGAGGCCGTTGCAACCCCCTCCAGGTGTCGGAGTCCCCGCTCGAGCGGGGACTTCGACGACGGCGAGGGCGACGGCAGCGGAAGCGGAAGCCGCGACCCCGGTCAGCCGGCGGAGTTGCCCGCGCCGTCCTCGCCGGGGGTGTGGGCGGTGTCGCCGTTCTTCTTCCGGCCCTTGCCGCCCTGCTTCTGCGGGTCGGCGGTCTTGGTGATCACGCCGGGCTGGGGGGCGACGAGCTCGAACTGCACGTCGGTCGCGTCACCACCGAGCGCCGCGGCCTGCACGTGGTAGAAGCCGGGGACGGCCCAGTCGGTGAACTTGGTGCACCCCTCGTCGGAGCGCCGCGCCGACCAGGTGACCACGACCGGGGCGTCGACGGCCTGGCGCACGACGACGTCCTGCGGAGGGATCGACACGGGGCACTCGCGGCTGCTCCAGATGTAGTCGCTGCCCGAGGTGATGGTGACGACCATCGTCTCCGGCGACGCCTGCCAGGTGCAGGCCTCGGTCACGACGGTGCGCAGGTTGACGGTGATCGCGATGTCCGAGCCGCCGGGGGCCGAGGTGATCGCCGGGGTCGCGACGATGTCGGACTCGGTGCACGGACCGGTGGGCTCGGCCAGGACCGGCTCCGGGGGCGCGACCTCCTCGGTCGCCTGGCCGCCCTTCCTGCCCTTGCCGCCCTTCTTTCCCTTCTTGCCCGTGCGCCCCTTCGCGTCGGGGCCGACCGCCACGGTCGGGCCAGCGGTGGGGGCGGGCGTCGTCGACGCGGTCGCACTGGCCTGCGTGGCCTGCCCCGTGGCGTCGTCCTTGGCGTCGGAGGAGCCGCCGAGCATGCGCGCGAGCACGACGACGAGGACCAGCGGGATGCCGAGCACGACGAGGCGGCGGGTCCAGTAGACCCGGGCCGGGAGCGGCCCACGCGGTCGTACGGTCGGCGGCATGGCCACAGGCTATGGAGCCGCGGCCCCGTCGCGGGGGAGGCGCACCGGCTGACCTACGATCGCGACGATGAGCGAGCACTCCGCCAGCGCGCTGCACGACGCCGTGCTCGACTGGTACGACGACCATGCGCGTGACCTGACGTGGCGCGGGGCGGCCGCCACGCCCTGGTCGGTGATGGTCAGCGAGTTCATGCTGCAGCAGACGCCGGTGGCCCGCGTCCTGCCCGTGCACGCGGCCTGGCTCGAGCGGTGGCCGACCCCGGCCGCGCTGGCCGCCGACTCCACGGGCGAGGCGGTGCGGATGTGGGGCCGGCTGGGCTACCCGCGCCGCGCCCTGCGCCTGCACGCCGCCGCCACGGCGATCGTCGAGCGCCACGACGGCGAGGTGCCGCCCGGCTACGACGACCTGCTCGGACTGCCCGGCGTGGGCGACTACACCGCCGCCGCCATCGCCAGCTTCGCCTTCGGCCGGCGCCACGTCGTGCTCGACACCAACGTGCGCCGGGTGCTGGCCCGGGTGGTCGACGGCACGGAGCTGCCGGCACCGGCGCCCACCCGCCGCGAGCGGGACATGGCCGCGGCCCTGCTGCCCGACGACGACGCGACGGCCGCCACCTGGGCGGTGGCGACCATGGAGCTCGGCGCGCTCGTGTGCACGGCGCGGCAGCCGCGGTGCGAGGCGTGCCCGGTCACGGCGAGCTGTGCGTGGCGCGCGGCCGGCTTTCCGGCGTACGACGGCCCGCCCCGGCGCGGACAGGCCTGGGCGGGCACCGACCGACAGTGCCGCGGCCGGATCCTGGCCCTCGCCCGCGAGGCCGACTCCGTCGGCGCGGCCCAGCTCGAGGCCGTGTGGCCGCGGGCCGAGCAACGCGAGCGGTGCCTGGCGGGGCTGGTCGCCGACGGGCTCCTGACGCAGCTCACCCCGGGGCGCTGGGCGCTCCCGGGGTGACCTGGTGTGACGTGGTGCTGGTGGGTGGTGCTGGGGCCCGAGGTCAGGCCTCGTTGGCCTTCGGCACGTCGGTCGGGCCGGCCGAGTCGTCCGGTCCGTCACCGCCCGCGCCCTCCACGACCGTCTCCAGCGGAGGCATGTCGGGGACGGTGGAGTTCTTCTGGCCGCGGAAGGTGAACTTCGCCTCCACGCCCTCGCCCTCCACGTCGACCAGCACGATCTGGCCGGGGCCGACCTCGCCGAAGAGCATCTTCTCGGCGAGCACGTCCTCGATCTCGCGCTGCACCGTGCGGCGCAGCGGACGCGCGCCGAGCACCGGGTCGAAGCCGCGCTGGGCCAGCAGCGCCTTCGCGGGGTCGGTGAGCTCGAGGGACATGTCGCGGTCCTTCATGCGCAGCTCCACGGCGGCGATCATGTTGTCGACCATCGCCACGATCTGCTCCTGCGACAGCGGCGGGAAGACGACGATCTCGTCGACGCGGTTGAGGAACTCGGGGCGGAAGTGCTGCTTGAGCTCCTCCGACACCTTGCTCTTCATCCGCTCGTAGGAGCCGGCAGCGTCGGCGCCGACGGCTCCGAAGCCGAGGTTGACGCTCTTGGCGATGTCGCGCGAGCCGAGGTTGGTCGTCATGATGATGACGGTGTTCTTGAAGTCGACGACGCGACCCTGCGAGTCCGTCAGGCGACCCTCCTCGAGGATCTGCAACAGGCTGTTGAAGATGTCGGGGTGGGCCTTCTCGACCTCGTCGAACAGCACCACGGAGAACGGCTTGCGACGCACCTTCTCGGTGAGCTGGCCGCCCTCCTCGTAGCCGACGTAGCCGGGAGGCGAGCCGAACAGTCGCGACACCGTGTGCTTCTCGGAGAACTCGCTCATGTCGAGCTGGATGAGCGCGTCCTCGTCGCCGAAGAGGAACTCCGCCAGCGTCTTCGACAGCCACGTCTTGCCGACGCCCGAGGGGCCGGCGAAGATGAACGAGCCACCGGGGCGCTTGGGGTCCTTGAGCCCGGCGCGCGTACGACGGATCGCGCGGGAGAGGGCCCTGACGGCCTCCTCCTGCCCGATGACGCGCTTGTGGAGCTCGTCCTCCATCTTGAGCAGGCGGGTGGACTCCTCCTCGGAGAGCTTGACGATCGGGATGCCCGTGGCCACGGCCAGGACCTCGGCGATCAGCTCCTCGTCGACCTCGGCGATCTCGTCGAGGTCGCCGGCACGCCACTGCTTCTCGCGCTCGGCACGGCGGGCGGAGAGCTGCTTCTCCTCGTCGCGCAGGCGGGCCGCGGCCTCGAAGTCCTGCCCGTCGATGGCGGCCTCCTTGCGCTGGCGCACGTCGCCGATCTTCTCGTCGTACTCGCGCAGGTCCGGCGGCGCGGTCATCCGGCGGATGCGCAGGCGCGAGCCGGCCTCGTCGATGAGGTCGATCGCCTTGTCCGGCAGGAACCGGTCGGAGATGTAGCGGTCGGCCAGCGTCGCCGCGGAGACCAGCGCCTCGTCGGTGATGGTGACGCGGTGGTGGGCCTCGTAGCGGTCGCGCAGGCCCTTGAGCATCTCGATGGTGTGCGCGATCGAGGGCTCCTGCACCTGGATCGGCTGGAAGCGGCGCTCGAGCGCGGCGTCCTTCTCGAGGTACTTGCGGTACTCGTCGAGCGTCGTGGCACCGATGGTCTGCAGCTCGCCGCGGGCCAGCATCGGCTTGAGGATGCTGGCGGCGTCGATCGCGCCCTCGGCCGCGCCGGCGCCGACGAGGGTGTGGATCTCGTCGATGAACAGCACGATGTCGCCGCGGGTGCGGATCTCCTTGAGCACCTTCTTGAGGCGCTCCTCGAAGTCACCCCGGTAGCGCGAGCCGGCGACCAGGGCGCCGAGGTCGAGCGTGTAGATCTGCTTGTCCTTGAGCGTCTCGGGCACGTTGCCCTTGACGATGTCCTGGGCGAGGCCGGCCACGATGGTGGTCTTGCCGACGCCCGGCTCGCCGATGAGGACGGGGTTGTTCTTCGTGCGGCGCGACAGGATCTGCATGACGCGCTCGATCTCCTGCTCGCGCCCGATGACGGGGTCGAGCTTGCCCTCGCGCGCGGCCTGGGTGAGGTTCTGGCCGAACTGGTCGAGGACCAGCGAGCTCGACGGGGCCTCGCCGCCGGATCCGGACGTCTGGGCGCCGGCCGCGGCCGACTCCTTGCCCTGGAACCCGCTGAGCAGCTGGATGACCTGCTGGCGCACCCGGTTGAGGTCGGCGCCGAGCTTCTGCAGCACCTGGGCGGCCACGCCCTCGCCCTCGCGGATCAGGCCGAGCAGGATGTGCTCGGTGCCGATGTAGGAGTGGCCGAGCTGGAGCGCCTCGCGCAGCGAGAGCTCGAGCACCTTCTTGGCGCGGGGGGTGAACGGGATGTGGCCGGACGGGGCCTGCTGGCCCTGGCCGATGATCTCCTCGACCTGGGCGCGCACGGCCTCCAGGGAGATGTCGAGGGACTCGAGCGCCTTGGCAGCGACACCCTCGCCCTCGTGGATGAGGCCGAGCAGGATGTGCTCGGTCCCGATGTAGTTGTGGGAGAGCATGCGGGCCTCTTCCTGGGCCAGCACGACAACTCGCCGGGCTCGGTCGGTGAACCGCTCGAACATGTGCGCTCCTCTACGTCTGCGTGGTCCGCGGGTCCGGCACGGGGCCGGGGTGCGGACACTGGGCTCAACGCCCGACATCAGCCTACGTGTTCCCACCCCGGCGACCAGCCCGTCCGCTCACAGCGAACGGGCCCGCGGGCCTCGCCGCGTCCTCGTGGGGTCGCCGAAGGGGTGGCCCGCCTCAGTGGGCGGCGTCGTAGGCCTGCTGCACGTCGGCGGAGATCCGGCCGCGCTCGGAGACCTCCATGCCCTGCGCCTTGGCCCACTCGCGCACGTCCTTGGTGTTCGAGGACGACGACGAGGCGGAGGACCCGCCCGAGGAACGCCGGGTGCGTCGGCCGCCGCCGGACACCTTGCGGGCGTGGCCCACGTAGCCGCTCAGGGCCTCGCGGAGGGCGGCGGCGTTGGCGTCGTTGAGGTCGATCTCGTAGGTGGTGCCGTCGAGGCCGAAGGACACGGTCTCGGTGGCCTCGGTGCCGTCGAGGTCGTCGACGAGCACGATGTTGACCTTTTGCGCCATGGCCATTTCCTTTTCTTTTTCCGGAAGTTTCGGACAAAGAACAGTCTGGCAGCAAATGGCGAAGGGGCACAAAAGGAGTCAGGCAATTCCTGACGCCGCATTTCAGGAATTGCGTTCGAAGACCAATCGCAATCCCTGGAGGGTGAGCCACGGGGAATGCACGGTGAAACAGCCGCAGTCCTCGACGAGCAGCGCGGCCAGGTGCCCGGTGGAGATCACGGTGACGTCCTCGGGGGCGACGCCGAGCTCGGCGATCATCCGCGCCACCAGGCCCTCCACCTGCGCCGCGACCCCGAAGACCATCCCGCTCTGCAGCGCCTCCACGGTGTTCTTGGCGATCACCGACCGCGGCCGGGCCAGCTCCACCTTGCGCAGCTGCGCGCCCCGGCGACCGAGCGCCTCGAGCGAGATCTCGATCCCCGGCGAGATCGCGCCGCCGACGTACTGGCCCTTGCCGTTGACCACGTCGAACGTCGTCGCGGTGCCGAAGTCGACCACGATCGCCGGGCCGCCGTAGAGCGTCGCGGCGGCCAGCGAGTTGACGATGCGGTCGGTGCCGACCTCGCGGGGGTTGTCCATCAGGACCGGGATGCCGGTGCGCACGCCGGGCTCCACGACGATGGCGGGGACGTCGCCGAAGTGGCGCTCGAGCATCTCGCGCCACTCGTGCAGCACGGCCGGCACCGTGGCGCACAGGGCGACGCCGTCGACGTCGTCGAGGCGCTCGGCGAGCAGCCCGCGCAGCAGCACCGACCACTCGTCGGCGGTGCGGCGCTCGTCGGTGTTGACCCGCCAGTGCGCGGTGACCTCCTCACCGTCGAGGAGGCCGGCGAACGTGTGGCTGTTGCCGATGTCGACCGCGAGCAGGCTCATGAGGGCACCTTCATCGGGGTTCGGGGTCCCCGCGGCGTTGTTCGGGGGAGCGAAGCGGAGGAGAAGAAGGTCGTGGGGTGGTCAGGTCCATGCCGATGTCGAAGACGACCACCGAGTGGGTGAGCGCCCCGACGGAGACGAAGTCGACGCCGGTCGCACCGATGCGCGCGGCCCGATCGAGCGTGATGCCGCCGCTCGCCTCCAGCGGCACCCGCCCGGCCGTGCGGCGCACGGCCTCGGCCATCAGCTCGTCGCTCATGTTGTCGAGCAGGACCCGCTCCGGCGGCTCGGGCAGCGCGAGCAGCTCCTCGAGCTGGTCGAGCGTGGTGACCTCGACCTCCACGGGCAGGCCGGGGTGGCGGCCGCGGATGGCCTCGAGCGCGGGCAGCACTCCCCCGGCCGCGACGACGTGGTTGTCCTTGACCATCGCCATGTCCTGCAGGCTCGAGCGGTGGTTGACCCCGCCGCCGCAGCGCACGGCGTACTTCTGCAGCGTGCGCAGGCCGGGCAGCGTCTTGCGGGTGTCGAGCACGCGGGTCGGCGACCCCTCGAGCGCCTCGACCCAACGGGCGGTCGCGGTGGCGATGCCCGAGAGATGGCAGGCGAGGTTGAGCGCCGTGCGCTCGGCGACGAGCATCCGCTGGGTCAGGCCCTCCACGCGCATCACGACGTCGCCCCTCGCGACCCGCGTGCCGTCCGCGACCCGGTCGGTGATCGTCGCGTCGGCACCCACGGCGGCGAACGCGACGGCGGCGACGCCGAGCCCCGCCACGACCCCCGGCTCGCGCGCAGCGAAGACGGCCTCGCCGCGGGCGTCGAGGGGGATCGTCGACTCGCTGGTCGGATCGACGCGTGGCTTGTCGGGGAGGTCCTCCTCGAGCGCGCGGGCCACGACGTCCCAGACGTGCTCCGGATCGAGCCCGGCAGCGGTGAGGTCGTCGAGCACCTCGGCGGGCACGTCGTCGAGGCTGGTCATGCCGGCACCTCCGCGGCGTCGGGAACGGTCGGGGGAACGGTGGACGAGCCGGTGGAGGGGTCGGTCGAGGGCGCGGTGGTCCACTCGACGGCGACGCGGCCGCCGGCGTCGAGCCACGAGTCGACGTGCCCGGCGCGGGTGTCGTCACGGTCGGGGTGGTCCTCGCGCCAGTGCGAGCCGCGGGTCTCGGTGCGCACGGCCGCGGCGGCGGCCAGCGCGGTGCTGACGGTGAGCAGGTTGGTGGTCTCCCAGGCGGCCGGGCCGACCTCGGCCTCGCCGTGGTCGAGCGAGCCGAGCCGCGCCAGCGCCTCGGCCAGGCCGGCCGAGTGGCGCAGCACCCCGACGCGGCTCGTCATCGTCTCCTGCAGGGTCCGGCGGCGCTCGCCGGAGACCAGGCCGGCCGGACGGGCGTCGGGCGCCGGGTCGGCCCACTGCCGCAGCTCGCCGGGCAGCACGTCGGCGATGCGGCGGGAGAACACCAGGCCCTCGAGCAGGGAGTTGGACGCCAGCCGGTTGGCGCCGTGCACGCCGGAGCAGGCGACCTCGCCGGTGGCGTAGAGGCCCGGGACGGACGTACGCCCCCACAGGTCGGTCGCGACGCCGCCGGAGGCGTAGTGCTGGGCCGGCGCCACCGGGATCAGCTCGGTCACCGGGTCGACGCCGTGGTCACGGCAGACACCGAGGATGGTCGGGAAGCGGCTCTGCCACAACGCGGCGCCGAGGTGGCGGGCGTCGAGCCACATGTGCGGGCGGCCCGTCTCGATCATCCGGCGGGTGATCGCCTTGGCGACCACGTCGCGGGGGGCGAGGTCGGCCAGCTCGTGCTCGCCGGTCATGAAGCGCGCGCCGTCGTCGTCGACGAGGAACGCCCCCTCGCCGCGCACCGCCTCGGAGATCAGCGGCTGCTGGCCCTGGGAGTCGGGGCCGAGCCACATCACGGTGGGGTGGAACTGGACGAACTCGAGGTCGCGCAGCCGGGCGCCGGCGCGCATCGCGAGCGCCATCCCGTCGCCGGTGGCCACGCTGGGGTTGGTGGACTGGCTGAAGACCTGGCCCAGGCCGCCGGAGGCGAGCACGACGGCCCGGCAGTGCACGGCGCCGACGCCGTCGTGCTGGCCCTCGCCGAGGACGTGCAGGGTCAGCCCGGCCACGCCGCCGTCGGCGGCGCGCAGCAGGTCGACCGCGAGCGCGTGCTGGATGACCTCGATCTCGGGGGCCCGCTCGACCGCGGCGATCAGTGCGCGCTGGATCTCCGCACCCGTGGCGTCGCCACCGGCGTGGGCGATCCGGTCGCGGTGGTGGCCGCCCTCGCGGGTCAGCGACAGCTCCCCGTCGGGGTGGTGGTCGAAGCGGGTGCCGAGGGCGATGAGCTCGTGGACGGCCCCGGGGCCCTCGGTGACCAGCACGCGCACCGCGTCGACGTCGCACACGCCGGCCCCGGCGACGAGGGTGTCGCGCTCGTGCTGGTCGGGGGTGTCCCCCGGCCCGAGCGCGGCCGCGATGCCGCCCTGGGCCCACTGGGTCGACCCGGCCGCGAGGACGTCCTTGGTCACCACGAGCAGGCGCAGCGCCGGGTCGGCCGCGTGGATGCGGAGCGCGGCGGTGAGCCCGGCGATGCCGGAGCCGACCACGACCACGTCGGCGCGGGTCGTCCAGCCCGGCCCCGGCGCGCGGAGGCGGCCCGGGACCGGCCGGTGGGAGCTCATCGGCGCAGGCTATCGGCTCGTCAGGCGACGACCGCGTCGCCGCGGGTCAGCGTCGGGTCGCCGAACGTCTCGGCCGGGTCGTGGCCGGTGGCCAGGATCGCGTTGTCGGCGTCGACGAAGACGACGTGGGGCACGAGCTCCTTCGCCTCTGCCGTGTCCATCTGGCCGTAGCCGATGAGGATCACGGTGTCGCCGGGGTGCACCAGCCGGGCCGCGGCCCCGTTGATGCCGACGACGCCCGAGCCGCGCTCGCCGGCGATCGTGTAGGTCTCCAGGCGGGCGCCGTTGGTGACGTCGACGATGTGGACGAGCTCGCCCGGCAGCAGGTCCGCCGCGTCGAGCAGGTCCTCGTCGACGGTCACCGATCCGACGTAGTGGAGGTCGGCCTGGGTGACCGTGGCGCGGTGGATCTTGGACTTCATCATCGTGCGCAGCACGTGGCGCTCCTTCAGGTGGTGGTCGAGGCCGCGGACGCGGTCCCCGCCGGCGGGCCGCCGTCGGCGACCCGGTCGAACGTGACAGCCATGTTGTCGATCAGCCGGGTGGTGCCGATGCGGGCGGCGACCAGGATCCGGCCCTCGCCCGTCTCCGGCGGCTCACCGAGGTCGGAGGAGGTCAGCGCGAGGTAGTCGAGCTCGAGCCCCGGCTCGGCCCTGAGCACCGACATCGCGGCCCAGCGCGCGGCTGGCACGCCGTACGGGGCGCGGTCGCGAGCGGCGAGGAGCGCCCGGCTGAGGGCGGTCGCGACCTGCCGCTCGCGGGCGTCGAGGTAGCGGTTGCGGCTGGAGAGGGCCAGGCCGTCGGGCTCGCGCACCGTCTCGCCACCGACCACCTCGATGCCCATCGCCAGGTCGCGCACCATCCGGCGCACGAGCACGAGCTGCTGGTAGTCCTTCTGGCCGAACACCGCGACGTCGGGGCGGACCAGGCCGAACAGCTTGGCGACCACCGTCAGCACGCCGTCGAAGTGCCCGGGCCGGGAGGCGCCGTCGAGGATCGTGGCGAGGGTCCCCGGCGCGACGGTGACGCCGTCGTGCACCGACTCGTGGCTGAAGCCGCCGGGGTACATCTCCTCCACGCTGGGCGCGAAGACGACGTCGACGCCCGCCGCGGCGCAGACCTTGAGGTCGGCCGCGAGCGTGCGGGGGTAGTGCTCGAGGTCCTCGGTCGGGGAGAACTGCATCGGGTTGACGAAGATGCTGACCACCACGCGGCCGTCCGTGGCCGCGCGGGCCGTGCGCATCAGGCTGGCGTGTCCGTCGTGCAGGGCGCCCATGGTGGGGACGAACGCCACACGCCGGCCGTCTCGGCGGGCACCGGCGAGCAGGCCGGCCAGCTCCTCACGGGTGGACGCGAGGACGGGGGTCGTGCTCATCGAGCCTGCCGGTGGGGCGCCTCGGCGTCCGGGACGGCTGCGGCGTCGAGGACGCCCAGCATCTTCGCCGCGCGGATGGGCAGCAGCCGGCCGTCGGTGACCGCGCGGTCGAGGGTGGCGCGGGCCATCGCGAGGTAGGACGGGAGGGTCTGCGGAGCGGTGGCGCGCAGGTCGGCGACGTGCGCGCGGACGGTCTCCACGTCGCCGCGCACGATCGGCCCGGTCAGGGCGGCGTCGCCGTCCTCGAGGGCGTTGTCGAGCGCGGCGGTGAGCAGCGGGCGCAGGGTCGCGGCCGGGTCGTCGGCGCCGGCGGCCGAGAGGATCTCCATCGCCTCGGCCACGAGCGTGACGAGGTGGTTGGCCCCATGGGCCAGGCCCGCGTGGTAGAGCGTGCGGCGCTCCTCGGGCACCCACATCGCCCGTCCGCCGAGGTCGGCGACGAGAGACTCGGTGAGGGCGCGGTCGTCCTCGCCGGCGGTCACGCCGAAGACGCAGCCCGCCAGCCGCGGCAGGTCGACCTCGGTGCCGGTGAAGGTCATGGCGGGGTGGAGCGCGACGGTGCGGGCACCGACGAGCCGGGCGGGCTCGAGCACGGCGAGGCCGTGGCGACCGCTGGTGTGGGCGACGACCTGTCCCTCGCGGACGGCACCGCTGGCCACGAGCATGGTCACCACGTTGGAGAGCATGTCGTCGGGGACGGTGAGCAGCAGCAGGTCGCTGGCCCGGGCGACGTCGCTCGGCTTGGCGACGGCGACGCCCGGCAGCAGGTCCTGGATGCGACGGCGCGAGGCGTCGGACTCGCCCGCGGCGGCGACGACCTCGTGGCCGGCGGAGCGGAGGGCGGCGGCCAGGACGGCGCCGACGCGGCCCGCGCCGATCACCCCGACCCGATGCGTCGGGCGGAGGACAGGGTCGTGCGTCATGTGGCGACCTCTTCGTTTCAGTCCCGTGAGGGGTACCGATCTACTGCGATCACCAGCGAGCGTACGCCCGCGGATTCAGCGGCGGAACGGCCCGGAGGCGTGACGAGCGCCACGGAAAAGACTACCCGTGAGTAGGTCCCAGCCGGGTCTCGGACGGGGTCTCAGGCGCGCAGGTGCAGCTTGGCGTGGTCGGGGTCGTCGACGACGAACGGGCGCGGCGCACGCGGGAGCCACTCGTGGGTGACGTGGTCGACCACGTGGACCCCGGCCGGCGACTCGATCCGCACGACGCCCTCGGGCACGCGACCCTCGTGCAGGGCGTTCCAGACCAGCCACTCGCGGCGCTTGCGGCGGTTGCGGATCGAGGTGGCGAACGACTCGGGATCGGTCCAGTGGGCGAACTCGTCGCCGTCGAGCCACTTGAGCTCCACGCACAGCCCCTGCGGCAGTGCGAACGACTCGATGCGGTCGGGCGTGGTGCGGATCTCCCACTCCGGGGCCTTGGTGTAGACGTAGTCGGGGCTCATCGGGAAGCCCCACTCCTCGATGTTGCGCAGGCCGAGGTCGAGGTAGGCCACCTGGTCGGACTCGATGTAGAGCCCGTGGCGCGGGACGCGGATCACCGCCTCGGCCATGCCCACCTGCCACGACAGGTCGGCCATCGAGACCTCGCCCTCGGTCGTGAGCACCATGTCGCCGTCCCACTTCCACGAGTAGCGGGTGCGCACGTGGGAGAAGCACCAGTTGTAGAAGTAGGCCAGCGAGTGCACCGAGCGCTCGTTGACGGCGAGGTGCTCGGCTCCGGCCCGCGCCACCTGGAAGGGGTAGTGCTCCAGGGTGAAGCGCTCGGAGAGCCCGTGCTCGGCCGCGACCCGCAGCGCCTCCTCGCCGGTGCCGTCGTCGGACCCGTTGTCCACCAGCAGCACGTGGTCGCAGGCCCGCAGCAGCGGTGGCAGGACGAAGCGGAGGCCGGGCGCCTCGTTCTTGACCCGCAGCACGGCGGTCGCCCCGGGCCGCAGCCCGCCCGGGCGGTTCCAGGGCCAGACGAGGTCGAAGTCGGTGTGCCCCTCGAGGTTGGTCAGGCCGTGCCCCGATCCGATCGGGACGGTCACTGCTCGTCCCGGGTGCGGCCGAGCGCCTTGCGCACGCCGCGGCGCACCGACGGGGGGATCGCGGCGCGTACGTCGTGGGGCACGCGGTCGGCGAGCGAGCGCGACGCTCCCGCCTCGGCCGCCTCGTGGAGCGCCCGGCGACGGGCCTGGAGGCGGGCGTGCTCCGCGGTCGAGCGGCTGATGGCCGCGGACTCCTCGTAGAGGTCGACGTAGGCGGCACGCAGCTGGTCGAAGGTGGCGTGCGCCTCGGCGGTGTCACCGCCCTCGTCGGCGAGCTTGTTGAGCTCCTCCCACGTCTGCCCGGTGAGCTCGTGCAGGCGCCGGGGCAGCGCGAGGTCGTCGAGCGTGGCGGTGACCCGGCGCAGGGTGGGGTCGATGAAGCGGTGCACCTCGCGGATCTGGTCGCTGCGGGTGTGGATGATCGTCTGCAGGTCGAGGGCGTGGCCCAGCGCCGTCGTGGTGCGCACCCAGTCGCTGAGCAGGTCCTCGTAGCGCACGAACACGCGCCCGCCGTCGCCCTCGGCCGGTCGGGTGGCGCGCTCGGTGTGCAGCAGCATGTTGACCCAGCTGGCGGCCAGGTGCGCCGAGCCGAGCTTGTTGGCGTAGTACTTCTGCTTGGAGCCGACCACCTCGGCGGGCGGGCGCAGCATGGTGGCGAAGACCGGCGTGGCGCCGGTGCGGATCGCGGCGACGCGCCACAGGCCCAGGAACCAGCTCAGCCGCGGGTCCTTGACGACCAGCTCGGGGTGGTGGTCGAAGTGCGGCTCGAGCCACTCGGTGACCCGGATGCGCGCCGGCTCGCGGCTGCAGATGCGCCCGGTGTCGAACCACGCCTCCGGCCGGCTGTCGCTGACCTGCACCAGCGACTCGCGCAGCCACTCGTCGTGCACGTCGACGACCCACTGCGGCTCGCTGAAGCCGCGGGGGTTGGAGTCGTCGGGCGGGACCTCGGGCAGGGGCACGTGCATGCCCAGCCGGGACACGATGCCGGCGAGCGTGCTGGTGCCGCTGCGGCCCGCGCCCGCGACGAAGAGGACCTTGCGCGGCACACCGTCGGGGTTCATCTCGTCGATCGCTCTGGGCTGCTCGGTCACGGCGGGCAGCCTACCGGCGAGGGGCGATGTCCTAGGGTCCGGCCGTATGAGGCTCTTCTCCCGCGCCCCCCTGCTCGGCGTGGTGATCCCCGCGTGGGGCGTGGAGGACTACCTCGACGACTGCGTCCGCTCCCTGCTCGCCCAGACCCACACGCGCTGGGAGGCGGTGGTCGTCGACGACGGCGCGACCGACCGCACGGGCGAGATCGCCGACGAGTGGGCCCGCCGCGACCGGCGCATCACCGTGGTGCACTCGGCCAACGGCGGCCTCGGCGCCGCCCGCAACCTCGGCGTGCAGCACGTGCGCGGCGACTACCTCGCCTTCCTCGACTCCGACGACGTGCTGCCGCCCACGGCGTACGCCGACCTGCTCGGCGCGCTCTCCGGGTCGGGCTCCGACTTCGCGACCGGCTCGATCGTGCGCTGGGAGGGCGACGCCCTGGTCGAGCCGCCGTGGATGCGCCGGCTGCACCGGCCGCTGCGCGGCGCCCGGGTCGAGGACCGGCCCGAGATCCTCGGCGACGTCTTCGCCTGGAACAAGGTCTGGCGCCGCTCCTTCTGGGACGCGGCGGGCCTGTCGTGGCCCGAGGGCCTGCGCTACGAGGACCAGCCCACGACCACGCGCTCGTTCCTCGACGGCAGCTTCGACGTGCTGGACGAGGTGGTCTACCGCTGGCGGATCCGCGCGGGTTCGATCACCCAGACGCGGGCCTCGTCGCTCACCGACCTCGCCGACCGTTGGGAGACCAAGCGGATGTCGCTGGCCTCGGTGCGCGCCCACGGGTCACCGGAGGTCGAGGCGGTCTTCCTCGACCGGGTGCTCGCCGGCGACCTGTGGCGCTACTTCCTGCTGGTGCCCGGCTGCACGCCGGAGTGGTGGCGGCTGCTGCGCTCCGGCGTGCTGGAGCTGTGGGGACGCCGGTCGCTGGTGCACAGCGGCCTGCCGCCCGTGCACCGGCTGGCCGGCTGGCTCGTCGAGCAGGACCGCCGCGCCGACGTCACCGCCCTGATGGAGTGGGTCGCGCGCCTCGACGGCCCCGCCCCGCGCGTGCAGGACGTCGCGTCGGGTGCGTGGCGGCTGTCGGTGCCGCACTCGGTGCTCGACGAGACCACCGTGCCGCCCGAGGCGCTGGCGCTGCGACCCCACGAGGTCTGAGCACCGGCCTCGCCTGAGCCGAGCCGCTGCGGCCGCGAACCGCAGGCGCGAGTGGGTGAACCTAGCCAGCGGCTGCGTCGTGATCGGGGTGCGCCGGCCACCAGCGCACGGCGCTACCCGAGTCCGAGCGAACACCGGCGGCGGCCCGCGCCTCGTCGACGGTGTCCGGAAAGACGATCGGTCGAGTGAGGTCGACGTGGTAGCGAGAACCGTCCTGGAGCTCTGCGAGGACGAGCCCGGCAGGTTCGACGCCGAAGCCGAACGCAACGATGTCGACGTCCGGGAGTGCGGTGGTGAAGGCAGACCAGGCGCCGGCCCACTCGAACATCGACGCAGAGACCGGACGGTCGTCGACCTCCCACGACACCCTCCGCCACCCCGGGCTCCCGTCGACACGGGCAGTGGCGGCGGTCAACAGTCGCCGGCCGTAGTCGTCCGGACTGGGCCCCTGATCCGGCATCGTGGCGTCCACCACCGCCAGAACAGCGCGAAACGCTGCCCGCTCGATGGCGTCGGCCCCGCTGCCGTCGTACCGGTTGCGGCAGAACGTGCCTACGTGCACCCACGGTCGCCCAGCATCGCGCGGCTCGCCGCCGTGCCCGAGCCAGACACCGTCGGCGTGATGACCCAGCGGACCGAGCACAGCGTCGAGCCACCTGGGCCCGCCGGGACCGTCGACCAATCCGTAGACAGGAAAGGCCAAGGGCGGATGGCTCGTTCTCACGGCTCCAGTTTGCCTGACTGTCGGGCTGCCGGAACGGTGTGGCGCTCGTGGTGCCGGGCCGACACACGGCCGATCGGCTCTGCGACCTGACGATGACGAGGCGATTCTCGCGCTCGGACCAAGTTGCTGTCAGCGGCCTCCCGCACAGGCTCGGCACCTGGATCTTCGGGAGCTAGTGGCCCCACGACGTTCTCGGCGTCGGGTACGACACGGACGGGTTCGCGGTCTTCGTCGCCGACACGGTGCGACGCAGACCTGCCCGGGCCATGAGCGCGGCGACTAACGTGCACGACGTGATGGACCATGACGAGGCGGTGCGCCTGTACGGCCCCTGGCGAGCCCGGTCCCCACAGGACGCTGCCGAGCTGCTCGACGGGTACACCGGCCGCTGGTGGATCGCGGGCGGCTGGGCCGTCGAGGCGTTCACGGGCGCGCCGCGGCCGCACGACGACCTGGACCCCAGCATCCCCCGCGCCGACGTTCCTGCACTGAAGCGGCACCTGACGGGCCGACTGGATGTCTGGCAGGCGGCTGACGGCACGCTGAGCCCGATGCTGAGCCCGACCGATCCGTTGATGGAGTCCTGCGGGAACCTGTGGCTGCGTCCCGACGGCGCGTCGCCGTGGGAGTACGACGTCATCCTCATGAGCACAAGCTCGACGACGTGGACCTACAAGCGAGACTCCCGCATCACTCTCCCGCTCGACGACATCCTCTGGACGCGGGACGGCATCTCGTACCTGAGGCCAGAGATCCAGCTGCTCCACAAGGCTCCGGGCCTGCGAGCGAAGGACCAGGCCGACTTCGATGCCTGTCTGGACCTGCTCGACCCGGAGCGCCGCGCATGGCTGAGGAGCGCTGTGGCCATCGCGCACCCCGGCCATCCGTGGTTGAGCACCCTCTAGTTGTACCTGGCCATCAGGTTGGTAGCAGTCGGCTGATGGGTGGGAGTCCTGCGAGTGCGCTGTGGCGTCGTCGAGTGT
>NZ_JBZGDV010000014.1:0-32917 GCF_058355585.1 Nocardioides sp. Z13_37
GGAAGTTAAGCCTTTCAGCGCCGATGGTACTGCAACCGAGAGGTTGTGGGAGAGTAGGACGCCGCCGGACATACATTGTGGAAGTGGGGTCACCTTCGGGTGGCCCCACTTTTGCATTTCGGGGCCGTCAACGCGCCCTCGATGGCCGTTCGGCCGGCCGCGCATCGTCCACAGGTGGGCGACGAAGCGCGTCGTCCACCGCCGGTCCTCCGTTGCTCCCGCTCCTGTCCGCCCTGACCGTCAGGGTCAGTGCCAGGAGGTGCATGGTGAGCACAGCACAGACAACGGGCCAGACGAAGGCCCGGACCAGCGAGCAGTCGAAGGTTGAGCGGGCGAAGGCCAAGCAGACGAGGTCCGCGACCACGGCACGCGCGAGAGCGACGTCCCAGACCGGGTCGGCGGGCGTGACGGACGGGCCGGCCAACGAGGTGCGCCTGGTGGGAAGGGTGAGCGGCGTCCCGACGACGGTCGAGCTGCCCAGCGGCGACAGCCTGGTGACGTTCCGTGTCTCGGTGGAACGTCCGCCGGCGACCCGCAGGGCGAGCAGCTCTGCGGCGGCGCAACGGGTCGACTCGATCCCCTGCACGGCGTGGAGCGCAGTCCTGCGACGTCGCGTCGCGACATGGCGTCCCGGCGACGTCGTCGAGGTGGTGGGCGCCGTGCGGTGCCGCTTCTACCAGGCCGGCGGTGCGACGCGATCGCGTGTGGAGGTCGAGGCGACGTCCGCGCGGATCATCCGTCGAGCACCGGCCGCATGATCACGCCGAGGCTCGGCTTGGGCTGGAACGACGTGGCCTTCTCCGGCAGGAGCCCTCCCGACTCGACGAGCGCCTGCACCTGCTCGAAGTCGGGGCTCGGCAGCAGCACTCCGGGCGCCGCAGCGGATGTCGCGGCCAGCGCCTCGTCGACCGTGTGGTGGTGCTCGATGCGGCGCGGGGGACGGGGCAGCCGGGGCAGCACGTGGTCGTGCAGCCAGGACACCGCGGCCTCCCGCTCGAGCCCGTCGGGCGCCACGGCGAACCAGGCGTCGCCGTCGGTGAGCACCATGTGGGTGCTGTCGAGGGCCCCGAGCGCCCGGTGGCGGGGCTGCTCCGTCACCGCGGCCCCTGCCCGCCGCGCCCCGTCGAGCAGGGCGTCGAGCCTCACGCCGGGCAGGGTGCGGTGGATGGCACCGAGGAACAGGGGAGTGTCCGCCTGGTCGACGAGCATCGCGAGGCCCGCGTCCCACGGCGTGCCCGGGTGCTGCTCCTGCAGCCGCAGGTAGGCCGCGTAGCGGTGGTGGCCGTCGGCGAGGAGGCACCGGCTGTCAGCGATCAGGCGTCCGATCCTCGCCACGGTCGCGTCCTCGCGCACGGCCCAGAGGCGCTGTCGCTGCCCGGTGCGGTCGAGGTAGCGCCAGTCCGGCTCGGCGAGCGTCAGCTCGTCGAGCAGCTCGCGGAGCTCGCGACGGCCGTGGTGCACGAGCAGGATCGGGGCGGGGTTGAGGTCCATCTGCAGCATCCGGTCCGCGAGCTCGCCGGCCTGCTCGGGATGGATCGCCTCGTGCGGCCACACCGCGCGCTCGTCGAGCGTCTGCGCGCGGCGCGAGACGCGCAGGGCGCCGACCAGTCCTCGAACGGTGAGCCCGCCGGCGGTGTACTCGTGCAGGTAGAGCGCAGGGGCGGTGTCGGCCGTCGCGTCACCGCGCGCGATCCACTGCGTCAGCCGCCCGGCGACGTCGCGATAGGGTCGCGCCAGTGCTCGCGCGGAGGCGGGGTCGCCCACGCGTGCCGGTGCCAGCATCACCGCCCGGAACGGGAGCAGCTCGAGGGGCTTCGCCACGTACGGAGGCACGACGGTGGCGGAGTCCATCGGAGCATCGTAGGGGGACGATCGTCACGATCCGGAGAGGGGTGGACCATGCTGCAGGAGTCCACGACTCCGCTCGTGGAGGCGCACGACCTGGTCATGTTCGACCTCGACGGCGTCGTCTACGTCGGCACCGAGGCCATCGCCGGAGTCGCGGAGGCCATCGACAAGGTGCGCCAGGACGGGCGACACGTAGCGTTCGTGACCAACAACGCCTCCCGCACGCCCGAGCAGGTGGCCGACAAGCTCGTGGGGGTCGGAGTGGACGCCGATCCGGCCGACGTGGTCACGTCGGCACAGGCCGCGGCCCGACTGCTCGTCGAGGAGCACGGCGAGGGCGCCCGGGTGCTGCTCCTGGGCGGGGAGGGCCTCAGCGTCGCGCTGCGCGAGGCTGGGCTCGTGCCTGTCGACGACCCGGAGGGCGCCGTGGCCGTGGTGAGCGGCTACGGACCCGACGTGAGGTGGCGCGAGATCATGCGGGCGGCCACCCTCGTGCGCGACGGGCTGCCCTACGTCGCCAGCAACGCCGACCTGACGGTCCCCACCGCCTACGGGCTGGCGCCCGGTCATGGCGTGCTCGTGCGCACCATCACCGGCTTCGCCGGCGTCGATGCGGTGATCGCGGGCAAGCCCGAGAAGCCGCTCATGGAGGAGACCGTGCTGCGGGTGGGCGGCGACCGGCCGCTGATGGTCGGCGACCGCCTCGACACCGACATCGAGGGCGCGCACGCGATCGACGTGCCCTCGCTGCTCGTGCTGACCGGGGTGACGTGGCTCGACGAGCTGGCCGCGGCCCCGCCCCGGCTCCGCCCGACCTATGTCTCACCCACGATGGACGGGCTGTTCGAGACCCATCCCGTGGCCTCGGTGACCGATGACGCCGCCGAGCTCGGTGGGTGGACGGCGCGGGTCGACGAGGGCCGGCTGGCCGTGTCGGGGGAGGGATCGGACGCCGACTGGTGGCGCGTCGCCGTCACGGCGTGCTGGCGTCACCTCGACGACACCGGGAGCCCCGCCGACGTCTCCGACACGACCCCGCCAGGGCCCGCCCGGGCCCGCCCGGGGCCCCAGCGGCGAGTAGGCTCGCGGCCATGAGCGAGGTGCCCGAGCACGAGCCGACCGGCGTCGAGTCCGTCGACCGCGTGCTCGCCGACGTGGCAGGGCTGGCCGAGGTCCCGGTGTCCGACCACGTCGCCGTCTTCGAGCGGGCCCACGAGCAGCTGCGGCGTGCGCTCGACGCCCGGCCCGACGCGCCCGGCGACCACCCGGGCGCCTGAGCCACCGTGCCACCCAGACGCCTTCGGCTCGACCAGGAGCTCGTCCGGCGCGGTCTTGCCCGCTCGCGCGAGCACGCCAGCGAGCTGGTGGCCGCCCGACGGGTGACGGTGTCGGGCGCCGTCGCGACCAAGCCGGCGACCGGGGTCACCACCGACGTGGCGATCGTGGTCAGGGACGACCCGTCGTCGGTCGACTACGTCTCCCGCGGTGGGCACAAGCTCGCGGGCGCGCTGGCGGCGTTCGCCGACCACGGCCTGACCGTCCGGGGCAAGCGGTGCCTCGACGCGGGCGCGTCCACCGGGGGCTTCACCGACGTGCTGCTGCGAGCGGGCGCGAGCGAGGTCGTGGCGGTGGACGTCGGCTACGGGCAGCTCGCCTGGTCGCTGCAGAGCGACGCGCGCGTGCGGGTCCACGACCGCACCAACATCCGCGAGCTCACCCTCGACGTGATCGGCGAGCCCGTCGACCTCGTGGTCGGCGACCTCTCCTTCATCTCCCTCGCCCTCGTGCTCGACCCGCTCCTGTCGGTCACGCGGCCGGACGGCGCGCTCGCGTTGATGGTCAAGCCGCAGTTCGAGGTCGGCAAGGACCGGGTAGGCAAGGGTGGCGTGGTCCGCGACCTGGCCCTGCGCGCCGAGGCGGTCACCACGATCGCCGACCTCGCCGCCGAGCGCGGGTGGGGAGCCGTCGCCGTCACGGTGAGCCCGCTCCCGGGCCCGTCGGGCAACGTCGAGTTCTTCCTGCTGCTGCGGCACGGCCCCGCATCCGTCGGCGCGGAGGAGATCCGCGCCGAGGTGGAGCGCGCCGGGTCGATGGGGGTGGCGGGTGAGAGGGTGGACCCGTGACCAGCAACAGCACCCCTCGCCGCGTCCTGGTGCTCGCGCACACCGGCCGTCCCCAGGTGCACGACGTGGCCCGCGCGTGCGTGGAGACGCTGACGGCCCACGGGATCGGCGTACGCCTGCTGGCCGACGAGGCAGCCGACCTGGGCCTCGACGACTCCCACGGTCTCGTCGAGACCACCCGGGCCGACGACCTGCCGGGTGAGGGCTGCGAGCTGGCACTGGTCATCGGCGGCGACGGCACCATCCTGCGTGCCGCAGAGCTGACCCACGAGACGAGCACCCCGCTGCTGGGCGTCAACCTCGGCCACGTCGGCTTCCTCGCCGAGGCCGAGCAGGAGGACGTCGGGTCGACGATCGCGGCGATCGTCGCGCGCGACTACACCGCCGAGGACCGGCTCACCCTCGACGTGTGCGTGATGGTCGGCAAGGAGGTGCTGTTCTCCACCTTCGCGCTCAACGAGGCGAGCGTGGAGAAGGCAGCCCGAGAGCGGATGCTGGAGGTCGTCGTCGAGGTCGACGGCCGGCCGCTGTCGCGGTGGGGCTGCGACGGAGTCGTCTGCGCCACGCCCACCGGCTCCACCGCCTACAACTTCAGCGCCGGCGGACCGGTGGTGTGGCCCGAGGTCGAGGCCCTGCTGATGGTCCCGCTGAGCGCGCACGCCCTGTTCGCGCGCCCGATGGTGGTGGCGCCGACGTCGGTGCTCGCCGTCGAGGTGCTCTCCAACACCGAGGGCTCGGGCGTGCTGTGGTGCGACGGCCGCCGCACCGTCGACCTCCCGCCGGGGGCGCGCATCGAGGTGCGCCGCGGTGCGTGGCCCGTGCGCCTGGTCCGGCTCCACCACGCCCCGTTCACCGACCGGCTGGTGGCGAAGTTCGACCTGCCGGTCGAGGGGTGGCGCGGCGCCGCCGAGCGGCGCCGACGCGACAACGGGGACCACGATGCTTGAGGAGCTGCGGATCAGCCAGCTCGGCGTGATCGAGTCGTCGACGCTCGAGCTCGGCCCCGGCCTCACGGTGATCACCGGCGAGACCGGCGCCGGCAAGACGATGGTCGTCACCGCGCTCGGCCTGCTGCTCGGCGGCCGGGCCGACCCGGGGGCCGTCCGCTCGGGGGCCAAGCAGACCCGGGTCGAGGGTGTCGTCGCCGCGACCGCGCTCACCGGCTTCCGCGAGGCCGTCGAGGACGCCGGCGGCGTGGTCGAGGACGGGCAGGTCGTCCTGGCCCGCAACGTCGCGGCGCAGGGACGCTCGCGCGCGTGGGTCGGCGGGGCGTCGGTCCCGGTGACCACGCTCGCCGAGGTCGCGGAGCCGCTGGTCGCCGTCCACGGCCAGTCCGACCAGCACCGCCTGCTGCGGCCCGGGGCGCAGCGCGCCTCGCTCGACCGGTTCGGCGGCGACGAGCTCGCCGCGACCGCCTCGGCCTACGCCGCCCGGTGGTCCGAGCTGGTCCTCACCGAGCGCACGCTCGCGGAGGTGGTGGGCTCTGCCCGCGAGCGGGCCCGCGAGGCCGACCAGCTGCGGTTCGGCCTCGGTGAGGTCGAGGCCGTCGACCCGCGTCCCGGCGAGGACGCGGAGCTCGCAGCCGAGGAGACGCGCCTCGGCTTCGCCGACACGCTCCGCACCGCCGCCGAGACGGCCCGCGAGGCGCTCTCGAGCGAGGAGGGCGCCCCCGACGCCCTCGGCACGACCAGCACGGCGCGCCAGGCGCTGGAGGGCGTGCGCGAGCACGACCCGGCGGCCGGCGAGCTGGCCGACCGGCTCGCCGAGCTCGGCCACCTGCTGGTCGACGTGGCCGGCGACGTCGCGTCGTACGCCGCCTCCCTCGAGACCGACCCCGCGCGCCTCGCGGCCGTGTCCGAGCGCCGGGCGGCGCTGACCGCGCTGACCCGCAAGTACGGCGAGAGCATCGACGAGGTGCTGGCGTGGGCCGAGGACGGCGCCAAGCGGCTGCTCGACCTCGAGGACACCGACGGGCGGATCTCCGAGCTCGAGGCGCGACGCGACCGCATCCGCGCCGAGCTCGGCGAGCTCGCGTCCACGCTGAGCGCCCAGCGCACCGAGGCCGCCCGACGGCTCGGCGTCGCGGTGAGCGAGGAGCTCACCTCGCTGGCCATGCCCCACGCCACCGTGAGCGTCGCGGTGACGCAGCAGGAGACCCCCGCCCCGGAGACCCCGGCCGGCCCGCAGCTGCTGGTCGACGGGCGCTGGGTGCGCGCCGGCGTGCACGGGATCGACGACGTCGAGCTGCTGCTCGCCGCCAACACCGGCGCAGAGCCCCGTCCCCTCCACAAGGGAGCCTCCGGCGGTGAGCTCTCCCGCGTGATGCTCGCGCTCGAGGTCTCGCTGGCCGAGTCCGGGTCGGTGCCGACGTTCGTCTTCGACGAGGTCGACGCGGGCGTGGGCGGCAAGGCCGCCATCGAGGTCGGCCGTCGGCTGGCCGCCCTCGCCCGCGCCTCGCAGGTCCTCGTGGTGACCCACCTGCCCCAGGTGGCCGCCTACGCCGACCGTCACGTCGTGGTGCACAAGTCGAGCGACGGCACGGTCACCACGTCCGGCCTGGTCGCGCTCACCGACGACGACCGCGAGCGCGAGCTGTCGCGGATGCTCGCCGGGCTCGAGGACTCCGACAGCGCCCGCGCCCACGCCCGCGAGCTGCTCGAGGCCGCCGCGCCCGAGCGGGCGTGCCTCCCCGGGAGGCCGGGGGGCGGCTGAGACCATGGCGGGGTCATGAAGTTCGCAGTCCGCACCCGCCAAGCCCCCGCCCTCCCCGGCGTCCACGGTCCCGCACGCGTCCACCGACGCACGGCCAGCGTGCTCGGTCGCCTGCACGCAGGTGACGTCGCCGTCCTCGACCACCTCGACATGGACCGGACCACCGCGCAGGCGCTGGTCGACGCCGGTGTCGTCGCCGTGGTCAACGCCAGCCCGATGATCTCGGGCCGCTACCCCAACCTCGGCCCCGAGCTGCTCGTCGAGGCCGGGCTCGCCGTCGTCGACAGCACCGGACCCGAGGTCTTCGACCGGGTCAAGGACGGCGCCGCGCTGCGCATCGATGGGGGAGCGGTGCACGCCGGCGACGCCCTCGTGGCCGAGGGCCGCGAGCTGACCGACGACCTGGTCCGCCGCGAGATGGACCGCGCCCGCTCGGGCCTCACCGCCCAGCTGGAGAGCCTCACCCACAACAGCACCGAGTTCCTGCGCCGCGAGCAGGACCTGCTCCTGCACGGCCACGGCGTGCCCAGCACCGCGACCGAGATGGCGGGTCGGCCCGTGGTCGTCGCCGTCCGCTCCCACGGCTGGGAGGACGAGCTGCGCGCCATCAAGCCGTTCCTGCGCGAGCAGCGGCCCGTCCTGGTCGGCGTCGACCGTGGCGCCGACGCCCTCGTCGGCGCGGGGCACCGCCCCGACATCGTCGTCGTGACCGGTGGCTCCGACGACCTGCCCGCCGCCGCGGTCCTGCGCCGCGCCCGCGACGTCGTCGTGCTCGTCGAGCGCGGGGCCAAGCGCAACGTCACCGAGCCGTTCGAGCGACTGGGCATCCGCCCGCTGCGCTTCGAGACCTCCGCGACCGCCCACGACGCCGCCCTGCTGCTGGCCGGCGCCCACGAGGCGGCCCTGATCGTCGGGGTCGGCATGCACGCGACGCTCGACGAGTTCCTCGACCAGCGCCGCTCCGGTCTGGCCAGCACCTTCCTGACCCGGCTCAAGCTCGGCCCCGACCTGGTCGACGCCGCCGCGGTCGCGCGGCTCTACGACGGCGCGGTGAGACCGCGGCACCTGGCCGCGGCCATCGCCGCCGGCGTGCTCGCGCTCGGCGCGGCCGTGAGCGTCACCCCCGTCGGCCAGCAGTGGGTCGACGACGTGTCGCCGCGGATCTCCAGCACCACGACCGACCTGATCGACGACGTACGAGGAATGCTCCCGTGATCACCCTGCGCCACCACCTGCTCACCATCGTCGCCGTGTTCCTGGCCCTCGCGGCCGGGATCGTCCTCGGCGGCGGCCCGCTCTCCGACGTCGGTCCCACCGTCGCGACCGCCGGGGGCGACCGCGAGGCCGCGCCCGCCGACGACCAGGCGCAGGTCGACTACACCGAGAGCTTCGTGTCCGCCGTCGGCCCGGCCACCGTCGGGGGCCGCCTCGCCGAGCGTTCGGTCGCCCTCGTGACCGTGCCGGGCGCCGACGAGCAGCTGGTCGGCGCGCTCGCCGAGCAGGTGACGGCCGCCGATGGCACCGTGAGCGCCCGCTACGACCTCGCCGACGACCTCGTCGACCCCTCCCAGAAGTCGCTCGTCGACACGCTCGGCAGCCAGCTGCTGACCCAGCAGGCCGAGGGCGACGTCGCCGCCGACGCGTCGACGTACGACCGCCTCGGACAGCTGCTCGGCCTGGCGGTGGCCTCCAAGGACGCCGAGGGCCAGGACGTCAACGGCAAGGCGCGCGCGATCGCCGACGCCATCAGCGGCGCGGGCCTGATGTCCGCGCCGGCGGAGGTCGCCCAGCGCTCGCCGCTGGTGCTCCTCGTGCTGGGGACCGACGCCGAGGACGACGGCTCCGACGCCATCCTGGCCGGGCTGGCCCAGGGCCTCGCGGCCCAGGCGACCGGCGTGGTCGTGGCGGGAGTCACTGCCGACGGCGGCGCCGGACAGCTGGGCCGGTTCCGCGCCGACCCGGCCTCGGCGGGCGTCGCCAGCCTCGACGGCATCGACACCGCCGCCGGACGGGTCGCGACGATCCTCACACTCCAGCGCTCGCTGAGCACGCCCGGCGGCGCGTTCGGTGCGTCGGGTGCCGACGGACCCGTCCCGCTCGGGTAGGATCGAAGCCCGTGAAGAGCCACACGCCGACCAAGCACGTGTTCGTGACCGGAGGCGTCGCCTCCTCGCTCGGCAAGGGGCTCACGGCCTCCAGCCTGGGCAACCTGCTCAAGGCACGCGGCCTGCGCGTGACCATGCAGAAGCTCGATCCCTACCTCAACGTGGATCCGGGCACGATGAACCCGTTCCAGCACGGCGAGGTCTTCGTGACCAACGACGGCGCTGAGACCGACCTCGACATCGGCCACTACGAGCGGTTCCTCGACACCGACCTCAACCAGATCGCCAACGTGACGACCGGGCAGGTCTACTCGACGGTGATCGCCAAGGAGCGGCGCGGCGACTATCTCGGTGACACCGTGCAGGTCATCCCGCACATCACCAACGAGATCAAGGACCGCATCCTCGCGATGGGCGGGCCCGACATCGACGTGGTCATCACCGAGGTCGGCGGCACGGTCGGCGACATCGAGTCGCTGCCGTTCCTCGAGGCCGCGCGCCAGACGCGTCACGAGATCGGGCGCGACAACTGCTTCTTCATCCACGTCTCGCTGGTGCCCTACATCGGCCCGTCGGGCGAGCTCAAGACCAAGCCGACGCAGCACTCCGTCGCCGCGCTGCGCTCGATCGGCATCCAGCCCGACGCGATCGTGTGCCGCGCCGACCGCGACCTGCCGGCCGGCATCAAGCGCAAGATCGCGCTCATGTGCGACGTCGACGACGAGGCCGTCGTGACCTGCGCCGACGCGCCGTCGATCTACGACATCCCCAAGGTGCTGCACCGCGAGGGCCTCGACGCCTACGTCGTGCGCCGCCTGGACCTGCCGTTCCGCGACGTCGACTGGACCGACTGGGACGAGCTGCTGCGGCGCGTGCACAACCCCTCCGAGGAGGTCACGGTCGCGCTGGTCGGCAAGTACATCGACCTGCCCGACGCCTACCTGTCGGTCAGCGAGGCGCTGCGCGCCGGCGGCTTCGCCCACGACGCCAAGGTCAACATCCGCTGGGTCGCCTCCGACGAGTGCCGCACCGAGGCCGGCGCCGCCCGGCACCTCGCCGACGTCGACGCCGTGCTGGTGCCCGGCGGCTTCGGCGTACGCGGTATCGAGGGCAAGCTCGGCGCCCTCCACTACGCCCGCACCCACGGCATCCCGACGCTCGGGCTGTGCCTGGGCCTGCAGTGCATGGTGATCGAGTACGCCCGCAACGTCGCCGGGCTGACCAAGGCCGGGTCGACGGAGTTCGACCCCGACACGGTCGAGCCGGTGATCTCCACGATCGAGGAGCAGAAGAAGTTCGTCGACGGGGCGGGCGACCTCGGCGGCACCATGCGCCTGGGTCTGCAGAAGGCCGACCTCGCCGAGGGCAGCGTGGTGCGGGCGGCCTACGGCGCCGCGACGGTCGAGGAGCGGCACCGCCACCGCTACGAGTTCAACGACGCCTACCGCGACACCCTGGCCAGGGCCGGCATGGTCTTCTCCGGCGTCAACCCCGAGCTGGGCCTCGTCGAGTTCGTCGAGCTGCCCGCCGACGTGCACCCCTACTACGTCGCCACCCAGGCCCACCCCGAGCTGCGCTCGCGTCCCACCCGCCCGCACCCGCTCTTCGCGGGACTGATCGGCGCGGCCATCGAGCGCCAGCGCTCCGAGCGGTTCCCCCTCGACGAGTCGGGCCTGCGCCGCAAGGACGAGGCCGTCGAGGCCTGAGCCAGCGCCGGGACGGGGGCCCGTCAGAGGCGGCGGGCCTGGAGGATCCGGCTGAGGACGAAGGAGTTCGAGCGGAGCTGGTTGCGGGCGTAGGCGATCAGGGAGGTGTCCTCGGCGGCGTTCTCGGCGGCGCTGAGGAAGTTCTCGTCGCCGGCGCCGAGGGGGTACATCGCCCGGATGGTGAGCCCCTGGTTGAGCAGGCCGCCCTTGAGCGTGCGCAGCTCCTCGAGGTAGCGGTAGGTGTACGGGGCGAGCAGCTCGGCCTGCCCGGGACGCCAGAACGTCGAGCCGAGCACGAGGGTCTCCCGGCTGGCGGGCACGGCGTAGTCGACGAAGAACGCCCGCCACACCTCCTCCTTGGCGTCGACGTCGGGCCGGGCGGCGAGGACCGCGAGGCGACGCATCGCGGCGTCGGGGTCGGGGTCGGACTCGAGCAGCCGGCCCACGGCGTCCTCGTCGTAGTCGCCGAGCTCGGCACGGCGCACCGCCATCCGCCAGGCCAGGTCGAGGTCGGTCGCCTCGGCGGCGGCCGCCTCGAGCACGGCCCAGTGCGCGTCGGTGGAGGCCGACGCGGCCAGGGTGCGCAGGGCCGCCTGACGGGCGTCGGGGAGGTCGACGAGGCCGAGGACCGCGTCGGCCAGCGCGGACAGCAGCGCCGGCGACTCGGCGGCAGGCGCCCACCGGTCGGCGACCTGGAGCGCCTGGGCGAGGAACGGCTCGACGAGCGCGGGGCTCGTCTCCGACGACAGCGCCCGGGTCAGCGCGGCCGACACGTCGCGGGGCGCGACGTCGCCGAGCAGCAGCAGCTGGCCGGCCGTGGCCGCGACCAGGGCGCGGTCGAGCGGGTCGTCGAGCTGGTGGATGCGCTCGAGCATCAGGCGCAGCGACGTCTCGTCGGGCTTGACGGCGGCGAACGTGAAGTCGCCGGCGTTGACCAGCCGGAGCTCGCCCTCGGGGAGCTCGACGGGCGTACGCGCACCGGTGACCTCGTGCGACGAGCGCCCGGCCGGCACGAGCGTGTCGCCCGAGGCGTCGAAGACGGCGATGTCGAGGTGATGGGGCCGGGGGTCCTGCGTGCCGGGTGCCTGCACCACCAGCTCGCCGTCGGCCAGCGTGATGACGTCGGTGCCCTCCTCGTCGAGCCACGCCCGGGTCCACGCGGACAGGTCGCGGCCGGAGGCCCGCGAGTAGCAGTCCATCAGGTCGTCGAGGCGGGTGTTGGAGAATGCGTAGCGGCTGAAGTAGTCGCGCAGGCCCTCCACGAAGGCGTCCTCGCCGATGTAGGCGACGAGCTGGTGCAGGACGCTCTGGCCCTTGACGTAGGTGATGGCGTCGAAGTTGGACATCGCCGACGCCACGTCGGGGACGGCGCTGCGGATGGGGTGGCTGGCCGGGCTCATGTCCATCTCGTACGCGGTGCGCTTGGAGGCGGCGAGGAACGTGGCCCACTGCTCGGTGAACTCGGTGGCCGCGGCCATGCCCCAGTTGGCCGCCCAGGAGGCGAAGGCCTCGTTGAGCCAGAGGTCGTCCCACCACTGCATGGTGACCAGGTCGCCGAACCACATGTGCGCCATCTCGTGGAGGATGAACTCGGCACGGACGGAGCGCTGGGCGTGGGTCGGGGGGGTGCGGAAGAGCTGGCCGTCGCCGTAGGTGACGCAGCCCCAGTTCTCCATCGCGCCGCCGAGATTGGGGACGAAGACCTGGTCGTAGCGCTCCTGCGGGAACGGGTAGCCGAAGCGCTCGCCGAAGAAGGCGAGGCCCTGGCGGGTCAGGGTCACCATCTCGTCGAGGTCGCGCTCGAGGATCGGCACGAGCGACTGGCGGCAGTAGAACCCCAGGTCGTAGCCGTCGTGCTGGCGGCGGACCTCGTGGAACGGGCCGGCGTTGACCACGACGACGTACGTCGAGAGCCGGGGCGTGTCGGGGTAGGTCCACACGCGCGCGTCGCCGGTCGCCGCCTCCACCACCGACTCCGGTGCGCCGTTCGAGGTCACCAGCCACGACGACGGTGCCGTGACCACGAACCGGTGCGGCGCCTTGAGGTCGGGCTGGTCGAAGCAGGCCCACACCCGCCGGGCCTCGTCGGGCTCGAGGCTGGTCCAGACGTAGACCAGCTTGTCGGTGGGGTCGATCGTGCGCAGGACGCCCTCGCCGGTGCCGGTGTTGGTCGTGCTCGCCTCGACGACCAGGACGTTGTCGGCGGCCAGCGCGGGCAGCGGCAGCCGGCCGTCGGCGGCCGCGGACACATCGATGTCCTGGCCGTTGAGGCTCGCGCGCGCCACGTCCATGGCGACGTCGACGAAGGTCGTGGCACCGGGCTGGGAGCAGGTGAAGGTGATGGTGCTCGTCGAGCGCCACACCTCCCCCTCCAGCAGGCCGGTCATGTCCACGTCGATGTCGTAGCGCTGGACCTCGAGGAGGTCGGACCGGGTCTGCGCTTCGTCCTTGGTGAGCGTCGCCAACGTCATGGGCCCGAACCTACTCACCCACCCCTCGGCTCCACCGCCTGGGCTAGCGTCTGCTGCATGAGCGACCGGAACGGGGACGACCGACCGCAGGAGCTCGCCGACCGGCCGATGGCGTGGCCCGTGGTGTCGAGCCACTACCTGCATCGCGACGACTGGGTGGTGGCGCTGCGCGAGGACATGATCACCCGCCCGGGGCACTCCGAGGAGTTCAGCCGGATCAGCCTCGAGCACCCCGGCGCGGTCGTGGTGCTGGCGGTGGACGACGACGAGCGGGTGATGTGCCTGCGCCAGTACCGCCACACGAGCGGGCGGGAGTTCGTCGAGCTGCCGGCAGGACTGCGCGACGCCGGGGACGAGCCGGCCGTGGAGACCGCGAAGCGCGAGCTGCGGGAGGAGGTCGAGCTCGAGGCCGCTCACTGGCAGCAGCTGCTGAGCACGTTCTCCAGTGCCGGCATCACCAACGAGGTGCACGAGATCTTCCTGGCCCGCGGGCTCTCGCACGCCGCGCGCGGCGACTTCGCGATGGAGCACGAGGAGGCCGAGATGGAGCACTTCTGGGTGCCCATGGCCGACCTCCTCGACGCCGTCCTCGACGGCCGGGTGCGGCAGGGCCCGTTGGTGCAGGCGGTGCTCGCCTACGACGTGCTGAAGCGGCGGGGGGTCGTGACGGCCCCCTAGGCCGTCCCGGGAGTAGTCTCGCCACGCTGTGAGGCGGGCCACATCGTCGTGGCCCCCTGGATCCCGGAGGAGCAAGGCATGAAGGTCGGCGTCCCCAAGGAAGTGAAGAACCGCGAGTATCGCGTGGCCCTGACTCCCATCGGTGTGCACGAGCTGGTCCAGCACGGTCACGAGGTGCTGGTCGAGCAGGGCGCCGGGCTCGGGTCGCAGATCCCCGACGAGGAGTACGTCGCGGCCGGGGCGCGGATGCTGGAGACCGCCGACGACGTGTGGGGCGCCGCGGACATGGTGCTCAAGGTGAAGGAGCCGGTCGCCGAGGAGTACAAGCGGATGCGGGACGGCCAGACCCTGTTCACCTACCTCCACCTGGCCGCCGACAAGGCGCTGACCGAGGAGCTGATCGCGCGCCGGGTGACCGCGATCGCCTACGAGACGGTGCAGCTGCCCTCCGGTGGCCTGCCGTTGCTGTACCCGATGTCGGAGGTCGCCGGGTGCCTGGCGCCGCAGGTCGGGGCGCACGCACTGCTGAAGGCCAACGGTGGCCGCGGGGTGCTGATGGGCGGCGTGGGCGGGGTCGCCAACGCGAAGGTCGTGATCATCGGTGCGGGGGTGTCGGGGCAGAACGCCGCCAACATCGCGCTCGGGATGGGCGCGGACGTCACGCTGCTCGACACCGACCTCGACAAGCTGCGGATGTCGTTCTGGCGCTACAACAACCGGGTCCACGGCCTGGCCTCGTCCAAGCTGGCGATCGAGCAGCAGGTGATGGAGGCCGACATGGTGATCGGCGCGGTGCTGATCCCCGGTGCCGCGGCACCGAAGCTCGTCAGCAACGACCTGGTGGCGCGGATGAAGCCGGGCTCGGTGCTGGTCGACATCGCGATCGACCAGGGTGGCTGCTTCGAGGACTCGCACGCCACGACGCACGACGACCCGACCTACGAGGTGCACGACTCGGTGTTCTACTGCGTGGCCAACATGCCGGGCGCGGTGCCCAACACCTCGACGTACGCGCTGACCAACGCGACGCTGCCCTACGCGGTGGCGCTGGCCGACAAGGGGTGGGAGCAGGCGCTGCGCGACGACGCCAGCCTCGTCCACGGCCTCAACACCCACGCCGGGAAGCTCACCAACGCACCGGTCGGCGACGCCGTCGGCATCGAGTCGGTGGCACCGGAGACAGTCCTCGGGTGAGCCCCGGGGTGCCGCTGGGCCGCGCGGTCCGCACCTACCTCGACCACCTCGCGGTCGAGCGTGGACTCGCGGCCAACACGCTGAGCTCCTACCGGCGCGACCTGACCCGCTACGTCGAGTTCCTCACCGGGCAGGGCATCGAGGACCTCGACGCGGTCACCGAGGCGACCGTCACCGCGTTCCTGGTGGGCCTGCGCGAGGGCAGCGACGCCCACCCGCCACTGAGCGCGTCGTCCGCGGCGCGCACCGTGGTCGCCGTGCGCGGCTTCCACAAGTTCGCCGTGTCCGACGGGCTCGCCGTCGCCGACCCGGCAGCCGCGGTCAAGCCCCCGACGCCGGCCAAGCGGCTGCCCAAGGCGCTCCCGCTGTCCGACGTCGAGGCGATCCTCGACGCGGCCGGGGCGTCCGGCACGGCGCTGGCGCTGCGCGACCGCGCGCTCCTCGAGCTGCTCTACGGCACCGGCGCGCGCATCTCGGAGGCGGTCGGGCTCGACGTGGACGACCTCGACCAGCACGACGGCACGGTGCTGCTGCGCGGCAAGGGCGGCAAGGAGCGGCTGGTGCCGGTGGGCGGCTACGCCCGGGAGGCGGTGGCTGCCTACCTCACCCGCGCCCGACCCGAGCTGGTCGGCACCGGCAAGGGCGGCCCCGCGATGTTCCTCAACTCCCGCGGCGGCCGGTTGTCGCGGCAGAGTGCGTGGTCGGTGCTGGTGAAGGCAGCCGAGCGGGCGGGCGTCACCGCCTCGGTGTCGCCGCACACCCTGCGGCACTCGTTCGCCACCCACCTGCTCGACGGCGGCGCCGACGTGCGCGTCGTGCAGGAGCTCCTCGGGCACGCGTCCGTCACCACCACGCAGGTCTACACCCTGGTCACCGTCGACAACCTCCGCGAGGTCTTCGCGACCGCCCACCCAAGGGCGCGCGGGTGAGCACGGCGGCGCGCGTGCGGCTGCGGCTGCTCGGGGCGCCGTCGTGGGACGGCGCACCCGTCGTGGGGGCCCGCCCGCAGGCCCTGCTGGCCGCGCTGGTGCTCGAGCCGCGCGGCCTGAGCGTGGCGCAGCTCGTCGACCAGGTCTGGGAGGACGAGCCGCCCGCCACCCCCGGCAAGGCGCTGCAGGTGATCGTCTCGCGGCTGCGCGCCGCGACGGCGCCCGAGGTCGTCGAGCTGACCGACACCGGCTATCGGCTCGGCCTCGACGCCGCGGAGGTCGACGTGCTGGCGCTGGGGCTCGCGGTCGCGGAGGCGAGGGACGCCCTCCGCGCCGGGGACGCGGTCCGGGCGGCCGAGCTGACCGAATCGGCCCGGGCGTGGCCCGAGCCTGCGACCGACGACGCGCCCGGACCGCTGGCCCGGCTCCGGTCGATGGCCGCCCGGACGCTGGACGCCGCCGACGACCTCCTCGGCCGGGCCCTGGCCCGTCAGGGCCGCCACGCGGAGGCGGTGCCGCTGCTCGAGGCGGCCGCCGCGCGGTGGGCCGACGAGTCCGGCGTGCTGGTCGACCTGCTCCGCAGCATGGCGGCCGTCGGCGGGCCCGCGGTCGCGCTCGGCCGCTACGAGGCCTACCGCCGCGACCTCGCCGAGCGCCTCGGCGTCGACCCCGCGCCCGAGCTGCAGCGGCTGCACCGCGAGCTCCTGGCCGCCGACGACCCGGTGCGCACCGGCCTGAGGTACGACGGCGCCGGGCTGCTGGGCCGCGAGCAGGACCTGGCCCGGCTGCGCTCGGCGCTGGCGTCGTCGCGGCTGGTGACGGTGCTCGGCCCCGGGGGCATCGGCAAGACGAGCATCGCGCAGGTCCTGGCCCGCGAGTCGGTGCTGCCCCACGTGCACGTCGTCGAGCTCGTCGGCGTCGGGGCCGGCGACGACGTCGTGGTGGCGGTCGGCGCGGCGCTCGGCGTGCGCGGGTCGGTGACCACCCGGCTCGCGCTCACGCCGGCCGAGCAGGCCGACGTCCGCAGCCGGCTGGCGCAGGAGCTCGACTCCGGGCCGACGCTGCTCGTGCTCGACAACTGCGAGCACGTGCTCGAGCCCGTCGCCTCCCTCGTGGCGTTCCTGCTGGCGACGACACGTGACCTCCAGGTGCTGGCCACGAGCCGCGCCCCGCTGCGCCTGGCCGCCGAGCGCGTCGTGCCGCTGAGCCAGCTCTCGCCCGAGGACGCCCGCGAGCTGTTCGTGCGGCGCGCGTCGGCCACCCGGCCCGACGCGCTGCTCGACCCGGCGACCGTCGGCGCCGTGGTCGACCGGCTCGACGGGCTCCCGCTCGCCGTCGAGCTCGCGGCGGCGCGGGTGCGCACCATGACCGTGCCAGAGGTGGCCGCGGCGCTCGACGACCGCCTGACGGCGCTGAGCAGCCGGGAGCGGAGCACCCCCGACCGACACCGCACGCTGGCCGCGGTGATCGGCTGGTCGTGGGACCTCCTCACGGCCGCTGAGCAGCGGGCACTGGCGTGGCTGTCGGTCTTCCAGGACGGGTTCGACCGCGCGGCGGCGACGGCCGTCCTCGGCCGTGACGGCTCCGACCTCGTCGACGCGCTGGTGGAGCAGTCGATGCTCGTCCTCGTCGACGACGGCGCGACCGCGCGGTTCCGGCCGCTCGAGACGATCCGCGAGTACGCCGCCGCCGAGCTGGCCCGGCGCGGCGAGACACCCGATGCCCTCGACGCGCTGCACGGGTGGGCAGCCGACCTCGCTGCCCGGTGTCGCGACCTCGTCGTCTCCGACGCGCAGGTCGCGCAGGTCGACCTCCTCGTGCGGGAGCAGAACAACCTCACCGACGTGCTGCGCCACGCCCTGGCCACCGGCGACCGCCCGCTCGTGGCCCGGATGGTCGCCCTGCTGGGCAGCCTGTGGACCATCACCGGCGACCAGCCGAAGATCTTCGCCGTCTGCGACGCCGCCGTCGAGGTGCTGTCGGGCTGGGACGTCCCCGACGAGGCGCGCCACGACGCCCTCGAGGCGGCCGGCGTGCTGCTGATCCAGCTGACCTGGATCCCCGGCGTGGAGGTGGGCGGGCTCGGCGACCTGCTGACCCGCGGCGAGCCGCCGGCCGGGGTGTGGGGGCTGATCGGCCGCACCGTGCTGCAGGGCGGGGACGACACCCCCGCCCGGCTCGCCGCCGTCGCCGCCGAGCAGACCGGGGCCGGCCTCGCCGCCGCGCTGCTGATGTGGGCGAGCATCGTCGCGGAGAACGCCGGGGACGTCGAGGCGGCGCGCGCGTACGCCGAGCAGGCGCTGCGGCACCGGCTCCCGGTCTTCCTTCGGGCGTCCGTGCACGCCGAGCTCAGCCAGCTCGCGATGACCGCGGGCGAGCACCATGAGGCCGCGCGGCACGCTGCCGTCGCGTGGCCGCTGCTCGAGCAGATCCACTCCGTCACCGACTCCTACAGCCTCCAGGTCGCCACCGCCCTGTCACCGCTGCTGGACGGCGACGTCGCGGCGGCGGTCGCGGTCCTCGACGCGGTCGGACCACCCGGCGGCGAGGCCGCGCAGATCGGCGCCCGGGTGGCGTGGCACATCGCCCAGGCCGAGGTCGCCCTCGTCCGGGGCGACGGCGCCGAGGGGATCCGGCGCTACGACGCGGTCGTCGACATGGTCGCCGACGCCGACGGGGGGCCGGCCGTGTCGCCGTGGGCACCGATGATCTCCGCGGCCGCCCTTGTCTGCCGCGCGCGTCACGGCACGGGGGCGACGGACCGCGCGGCCGACGAGCTGCGCGACCGGGTCGTCGGACCGGGCGGCCTGACCCCGCCGGGCACGCTGTGGTTCACCGACCTGCCGCTCAACGGCGTCCTGCTCGTCGCGCTCGGTGCGTGGGTGGTCCGCTGGGGTCCGCCCGAGCAGCGCTCGGACGGCATGTTCCTGCTCGCCGTGGCGCACCGCTGGGCCTACAACCGCAGCGTGCCGGTGATGGCGTGGGAGTCGATGGTCGCCCTCGCCGACGCCGCGGAGCCCGGACTGATCGACCGCCTCGTCGGCGAGCTGGCCGACCGCCCGGGGCCGGAGCTGGTGCCCGAGGCGGCCGCAGCCGTCGACCGGCTGCGGCACGCCTGGGCGGGCGGGGTCACGTCCTCCGGCTGAACGCCCGCACGGCCAGCGGGGCGAACACCGCGATCAGCACGGCGCAGCCCAGCAGCGCCCAGGCGACGTCGGCGGTGACGGCGCCGTCGTTGGCCAGGTCGCGGATCGCGCTGATCACCAGCGACACCGGGTTGACCTCGGCGAAGGCGCGCAGCGGCCCGGGCATCGTCTCGGTGGGCACGAACGCGTTGGACAGGAACGTCAGCGGGAACATCACCAGCAGCGAGATGCCCTGCACGCCCTGGGCGTTGCGGCCGAGGATCCCGAAGAGCGTGAAGATCCACGCGAGCGACCAGCCGGCCAGCATCGCGAGCAGCACCGCGCCCGCGACCCCGGCGACGCCGCCGCCGGGCCGGTAGCCGATGGCGATGCCGACCCCGAAGGTCAGCACCGAGGCGATGAAGTAGCGCACCAGGTCGGCCACCATCGGCCCCGCCAGCGGCGCGATGCGCGAGATCGGCAGCACCCTGAACCGGTCGAACACACCGGTGTCCATGTCGGTGCGCAGCTGGACCCCGGTGGCCACGCACGCGGTCAGCACGGTCTGCCCGATCAGCCCCGGGATGATGAGTGGGAGGTAGCTGTCGACGTCGCCGGAGATGGCGCCGCCGAAGATGTAGGCGAACATCGCGGTGAAGACCAGCGGCTGGATGGTGACGTCGAACATCACCTCGAGGCTGCGCTGCATCTTCTTGGTCGCCCGCCAGGCGAGGGTCATGGTCTGGCTGATCGTGTCGGCCACGCCGACGCGCTCCGTGGTGGGACCCGTGGTGGGGCCTGCGGTGGGGCCTGCGGTGGGCTCGGGCAGGGTCGCGGTGCTCATCGGGCAGTCTCCATCTTGTCGGTCTTGTCGGTCTCGTCGGTCCGGTCGCCGCGCTCGTCCTGCTCGCCGGCCGGGGTGTCGTGGGTGTCGTGGCCGGTGAGGGCGAGGAACACCTCGTCGAGCGAGGGCTTCTGCACGGTCACCGACTCGATGGCGACCCCGCGGTCGCGGAGCGAGACGAGGACGTCGACGCTCTGGTCGGTGCGGGCCAGGGGCACGTTGACCCGCCGGGACTCCGGGGTGAGCACGGCCTCCTCGCCGAGCAGGCGGAGGGTCTCCTCGGCGACGACCGCGAGGTCGGCGTGGTCGGCGAGCTGCAGCTCCAGGGTGGACTGGCCCACCGACGACTTCAGCTCGTCGGAGGTGCCCTCGGCGACCTTGCGCCCGCGGTCGATCACCGCGATGCGATCGGCCAGCTGGTCGGCCTCGTCGAGGTACTGCGTGGTCAGCAGCACGGTGCAGCCCTCGCGCACCAGGTCGCGGACGGTGTCCCACACCTGGCCGCGGGTGCGCGGGTCCAGGCCGGTGGTGGGCTCGTCGAGGAAGATCACCGGCGGCCGGGTCAGCAGGCTCGCCGCCAGGTCGAGGCGGCGGCGCATGCCGCCTGAGAAAGCCGAGATCGGCTTGCTCGCGGCCTCGACGAGGTCGAACTGCTCGAGCAGCTCGGCCCCGCGGGCGCGGGCCTCGGTGCGCCCGAGACCCTGCAGCCGGGCGAAGAGCCAGAGGTTCTCGGTGGCGGTGAGGTTCTCGTCCACCGAGGCGAACTGGCCGGTGACGCCCAGCGTGCGGCGCACGGCGTGGGGTGCGGTGCGTACGTCGTGGCCCAGGATGCTCGCCTCGCCCTCGTCGATCGTCAGCAAGGTCGCGAGCATCCGCATCATGGTCGTCTTGCCGGCGCCGTTGGGGCCCAGCACGCCGAACACCTCGCCGCGCTGCACCCGGAGGTCGATGCCGTCGACCGCGCGCTGGTCGCCGAACCGCTTGACGAGGCCGGTGGCGGAGACGGCGGGCCCCGGCGCGGAGGGGGAGTCATGTGGTGTGGTCATGACGGCCACGATCGACGGGCGCGGTTTCACGGCGGTTGCATGCCGGCCGCGCCCACGAAACCGGCACCGGGCGCGCGCCCCCGCGAGCGTCGACGCGTGCGCGGATGGTTGGATCGAGACATGCCGGACCCAGTGCGCCTCGACACCCGGGTCCCCACGGGCGCCGACCCGGACACGGTCTACGACGCCTTCACCGGCTGGGTCGCCGACCGTGGGCTGGAGCTCTATCCCCACCAGGACGAGGCGGTCATCGAGGTCCTCGACGGCAACCACGTCATCCTCGCGACCCCGACGGGGTCGGGGAAGTCGCTGGTGGCGATCGGCGCCCACCTGGCGGCGCTCGCGCGCGACGAGGTGAGCTTCTACACCGCGCCGATCAAGGCGCTCGTCAGCGAGAAGTTCTTCGCGCTCATCGAGGTCTTCGGCGCCGACAACGTGGGGATGCTGACCGGCGACGCCGCCGTCAACCCCGACGCTCCCATCATCTGCTGCACCGCGGAGGTGCTGGCCAACATCGCGCTGCGCGAGGGACGCTCGGCCGACGTCGGCCTGGTGGTGATGGACGAGTTCCACTTCTACTCCGAGCACGACCGGGGCTGGGCGTGGCAGGTGCCGCTGCTCGAGCTGGTCGACGCACAGTTCCTGCTGATGTCGGCGACGCTGGGCGACGTGTCGTTCTTCGTCGAGGACCTCGAGCGCCGCACCGGGCGTGACACCGCGGTCGTCGACGACGCCGAGCGCCCGGTCCCGCTGAGCTTCCGGTGGTCGACCGAGCCGCTCGACGACACGCTCGAGGAGCTCGTCGTCACGGGCCAGGACCCGGTCTACGTCGTCCACTTCACGCAGGCGGCGGCCGTGGAGCACGCCACCAACCTGCTCCGGCGACCGCCGAAGAAGGTCGACAAGGACGCCATCGCCGAGCGCATCGGCGCCTTCCGGTTCGGCGCCGGCTTCGGCAAGACGCTCTCGCGGATGGTGCGCAACGGCATCGGGGTGCACCACGCCGGCATGCTGCCGAAGTACCGCCGGCTGGTGGAGACGCTCGCCCAGGCCGGCCTCCTACGCGTCATCTGCGGCACCGACACCCTCGGCGTCGGGATCAACGTGCCGATCCGCACCGTGCTGTTCACCGGCCTGGCGAAGTTCGACGGCAACCGGCAGCGGGTTCTCCGCACGCGCGAGTTCCTGCAGATCGCCGGCCGGGCCGGTCGGGCGGGCTACGACACCGCCGGCCACGTCGTCGTCCAGGCTCCCGAGCACGTCATCGAGAACGAGCAGGCCAAGGCCAAGGCCGCCGCGCGGGTCGCCGCCGGCAAGAAGAAGTCGAAGGCCCAGCTCAAGAAGCCGCCCGAGGGCACGGTGGTGTGGACCGAGCAGACCTTCGACAAGCTGGTGGCCGGGGTGCCGGAGCGGCTGACCAGCCGGATGAAGGTCGACAACTCGATGCTGATCAACGTCCTGACCCGCGAGGAGGACGCGTTCGCGGTGCTCCGCCGGCTGCTCACCGACAACCACGAGGACCGTCGCGGGCAGCTGCGCCTGGCCCGCCGGGCCCTGCGCCTGTCGCGCTCGCTCGTGCGCACCGGGATCGTCACCCGCCTCGACGAGCCCGACGAGCACGGCCGGCGCTACGTGCTCACCGTCGACCTCCCCGACGACTTCGCGCTCAACCAGCCGCTCGCCCACTTCGCGCTGGCCGCCTTCGACGTGCTCGACCCCGAGTCCGAGACCTACGGCCTCGACGTGGTGTCGGTGGTCGAGGCGGTCCTCGAGGCGCCGCGGCAGATCCTGATGGCCCAGCAGCACGCCGCGCGCGGCGAGGCGATCGGGGAGATGAAGGCCGACGGCATCGAGTACGACGAGCGGATGGCGCTGCTGGAGGAGATCACGTGGCCCCAGCCGCTGCGCGAGCTGCTCGAGGCCCTCTACGAGACCTACCGGCAGACCCATCCGTGGCTGCCGGACGACGCCCTCGGTCCCAAGTCGATCGTCCGGGAGATGTGGGAGCAGGGGATGGGGTTCACCGACTTCGTCGGTCGCTACCAGCTCGCCCGCTCCGAGGGCCTCGTGCTGCGCTACCTCACCGACGCCTACCGGACGCTGCGGCAGACCGTGCCCGAGTCGCACCGTGCCCCCGAGGTGGAGGACATCATCGAGTGGCTGGGCGAGACCGTGCGGCAGACCGACTCCTCGCTGCTCGACGAGTGGGAGGCGCTGGCCGACCCCGACCACGCCTCCTCGACCGTGGCTCACCACGAGCCGCCGCCCCCGCCGCGTCCCCTCTCGCGCCAGGAGCGGCCGTTCCGGGTGATGGTGCGCAACGCGATGTGGGCCCGGGTGGACGCGGTCTCCCGTGACGACCTCGACGGCCTCGTACGCCTCGAGCGCGCCGCCGCCGACCGCACCGACCCACCGCGCGAGGTGCTCGTCGGCCGCTCGGCGTGGGACGCCGCGCTGGAGGACTACTACGTCGAGCACGATCGCGTCCTCACCGACGGCGACGCGCGCGGCCCGGACCTGCTGGTCGTGGGGGAGGAGCGCACGGGCGAGCCCGTCGGCGCCGAGGAGGACACCACGGCCCGTGTCCGCGACGTGCGCCAGACGATCCACGACCCCGAGGGGCACCACGACTGGGTGATCGAGGCGAGGGTCGACTGCGACGCCACCGACAGCGCCGGCGAGCTGGTGATCGCGACGGTCGCGATGAGGCGGCTGTGAGCACCACCCCGCGGGGCGCGTAGAGTCCCGCGCGGTGCAGGCCCCGGACCGGTCCGGAACTGGTGCGGGAACTGTCGACGTGTCGACAAAGTCGCGGGCGTGCGGCGTGGTCCAATCGAGGTGCAGGCCCGATCCACGACCCAGCCACGACGACGCACGAGGAGCAGACATGAGCGGTGCGGGATTCCCCGGTCACGACACGGGCAGCAGTGCCCCGCAGATGCCGCCCTTCGTGCGAACGCCGGTGCCGCACCAGACAGCCCAGCCAGGCCCGACCCCGCGAGACGAGCAGCCCGTGACCCAGCCGATCCCCTTCGAGCGCCCGATCGAGTCGCCCACCGCGACCCTGCAGGCGGAGGTGCCGCTCGGGCCCACCGGTCGCCCCATGCCGGTCTTCCCCGAGCCGGCGCCCCTGACCGAGCACGGCGGCGCCCGCGTCGTCTCGATGTGCAACCAGAAGGGCGGGGTCGGCAAGACCACCACCACGATCAACCTCGGCGCGTCCCTGGCCGAGCTCGGGCGCCGGGTGCTGCTCGTCGACTTCGACCCGCAGGGCTCGCTGTCGGTGGGCCTGGGCCTCAACCCGCACGAGATGGACTTCACCATCTACAACCTGCTGATGGACCGCGAGGTGTCGCTCGACGAGGTCGTCGTGCCCTCCGGCATCGAGGGCATGGACCTGCTGCCGTCCAACATCGACCTGTCGGCGGCCGAGGTGCAGCTGGTGCACGAGGTCGCGCGCGAGCAGACCCTGCAGCGCGTGCTCGCCCCGGCGCTCGCGCACTACGACGTCATCCTCATCGACTGCCAGCCCTCGCTCGGGCTGCTCACGGTCAACGCTCTCACCGCCTCCGACGGCGTCATCGTGCCCCTGGAGTGCGAGTACTTCGCGCTCCGTGGCGTGGCGCTGCTCAAGACCACGATCGACAAGGTGCGCGAGCGGCTCAACCCCAAGCTGGAGATCGAGGGGGTGCTCGGCACCATGTTCGACGGGCGCACGCTCCACAGCCGTGAGGTGATGGAGCGCCTGGTCTCGGCCTGGGGCGACAAGGTCTTCCACACCGTCATCCGCCGCACCGTGAAGTTCTCCGACGCCACCGTCGCCGGGGAGCCCATCACCTCCTACGCGTCGTCCTCGACCGGCGCCGACGCCTACCGGCAGCTGGCGAAGGAGGTGCTGACCCGGTGGCCCGCCGAGTGAGCATGCCGGCCGCGGACGACCTGTTCCGGCCGACCGCAGACCCCGTCGACGCCCCCGAGGCCACGGACACCCGCCCCCGGCGCGTGCGCGCCGTCGCCGACGAGGCCGAGCCCGAGCCCGCCGGGCCGCGCAAGCCCAGCGGCCGGGTGCGCCACGACGAGAAGATGACGGTCTACGTCACCTCCGACGAGCTCCTCGACATCGAGCACGCCCGGCTCACGCTCCGCCGCGAGCACGGCCTCGCCGTCGACCGTGGCCGTCTGGTCCGCGAGGCGCTGGCGCTGGTGCTCGCCGACCTCGAGGCCCAGGGCACCGACAGCGCGCTGGTGCAGCGGCTGCTGGCCGAGTGAGCGCCGCCCGCCCCGCTGCCCCGGGCGTCGCGCCCGCCGACTCGCTCGAGCCGGGCAGCGAGGCCCCGGCGTTCGCCGTTCGCCTGGACAACTTCGAGGGACCCTTCGACCTGCTGCTCGGGCTGATCGCCAAGCACAAGCTCGACATCACCGAGGTCGCGCTCTCGCAGGTGACCGACGAGTTCATCGCCCACGTCAAGACCCTCGGCGACCGGTGGGACCTCGAGCAGACCACGTCGTTCCTGGTGGTCGCCGCCACGCTGCTCGACCTCAAGGCGGCCCGGCTGCTGCCGCAGGGCGACGTGGAGGACGAGGAGGACCTCGCGCTGCTCGAGGCGCGCGACCTGCTCTTCGCCCGCCTCATGCAGTACCGCGCGTTCAAGCAGGTGGCCTCGGTCATGGAGGACCGGCTGGCCTCGGAGTCGCGCCGGCACCCGCGCGCCGTGGGGCTGGAGGAGCGCTTCGCCACCCTGCTGCCGGAGGTGCTGATCGGCATCGGGCTGGAGGAGTTCGCCCGGCTCGCGGCGAGGGCGATGGAGCCCAAGCCGGTGCTCGAGGTGTCGCTGCAGCACATCCACGCCGCGAAGGTCAGCGTGCGCGAGCAGGCCCAGCTCGTCGTCGACCGGCTGCGTCGCGGCGGCACGATGACGTTCCGTGCCCTGTGTGGTGACTCCCCGGACCGGCTGACGACGGTGGCGCGCTTCCTGTCGCTGCTCGAGCTGTTCCGCGAGGGGGCGGTGTCGTTCGACCAGGTCACGCCGCTCGGGGAGCTGACGGTGCGCTGGACCGGCGCGGAGGACGGCGACGTCGAGATCCACGACGAGTTCGACGGCGCCCCGCCGGACGACGATGATGTACCGCTGCCGGCTCCCGCCGGTGGCCCCGAGGAGGACGAGTGAGCGAGCAGCCCGACAGCACACCGGCCGAGGCGGGGGAGTCCGTCGACCAGGACGTCGACGTCGACACCCTCGCCGTCCCCGTCGCCGAGCTGCGTCCCGCCCTCGAGGCGATCCTGATGGTCTCCGACGAGCCGCTCGGCACGGTGCGGCTCGCCTCTGTGGTGGGGCACCCCGTCGAGGAGGTCGAGTCCGCCCTCGGCGCCCTGGCCCGCGAGTACGACGAGCAGGGCCGCGGCTTCGAGCTGCGGTCGGTGGCCGGCGGGTGGCGCTTCTACTCGCGCGCAGACTTCGCCGGCGTCGTCGAGTCGTTCGTCCTGGAGGGACAGCAGGCGCGGCTGACCCGGGCCGCGCTGGAGACGCTGTCGGTGGTCGCCTACAAGCAGCCGGTGTCGCGGGCGCGGGTCTCGGCGATCCGCGGTGTCAACGTCGACGGCGTGATGCGCACCCTCCTGACCCGCGGGCTGGTGGAGGAGGCCGGGCAGGACGACCAGAGCGGCGCCAACCTCTACCGCACCACCTCCTACTTCCTCGAGCGCATCGGCATCACCTCGCTCGACGAGCTGCCCGAGCTGGCCCCCTACCTGCCCGACATGGACGACCTGGAGGACGAGCTGGCCAGCGTCGCCGGCCTCGACGCCCCGCCCGAGCCGTCCCCCGAGCCGTCCCCCGAGCCGGAGCCGGCCGCCGCGCCGGCCACGCACCCCTCGCCCCACTCCGGGTCGGGCACCGAGCCCGACGGCGGGACGGAGGTCTCATGACCACCGCCCGACCCCACCCGCACTCCCACCGCTCGCGCCAGGACCCCGCATGAAGCCGCACGACGCCCCCGACAACGACCAGCCCGCCTCGCAGCGCCCCGAGACCGACGAGGACGGCCTGATCCGGCTGCAGAAGCTGCTCGCGCAGTCCGGGGTGGCCAGCCGGCGCAAGTGCGAGGAGCTGATGCTCGACGGCCTCGTCGAGGTGGACGGCGAGGTGGTCACCCGCCTCGGCACGAAGGTCGACCCCCGCACGGCGGTGATCCGCGTCGACGGCAAGCGGCTGCCGCCGATCAGCGACAAGGTCTACCTGGTGCTCAACAAGCCCCGCGGCGTCGTGTCGACGATGTCCGACCCCGAGGGCCGGCCGACGCTCGGCGACCTCGTGGCCGACCGCCCCGAGCGGCTCTTCCACGTCGGGCGCCTCGACACCGACACGGAGGGCCTGATCATCCTCACCAACGACGGCGACTTCGCCCAGCTCCTGGCCCACCCGTCCCACCAGGTCGACAAGACCTACGTCGCGGAGGTCGACGGCGAGGTGCACGTGCGCACGATCCGCGAGCTGCTCGCCGGGGTGAGCCTCGACGACGGCCCGGTCACCGTCACCCACGCGCGGGTGCTCGGCGGCGACCCGCGTCGCGAGGGCAGCAACCGCTCGATCGTCGAGCTCACCATCCACGAGGGCCGCAACCGCATCGTGCGGCGCCTGCTCGCCCACCTGGGCCACCCGGTGCGCCGGCTCACCCGCACCCAGATCGGCCCGCTCACCCTGACGCGGCTGAGGCCGGGGGCGATGCGCGAGCTCACGGTGGCCGAGCTGGGCGAGCTGATGGACAGCGCGCAGCTCTGACCCCGGACGCGGCTAGGCTCGCCGCGTGGCAGTGAGAGCAGTACGTGGAGCAACCCAGCTCGAGGAGGACACCCGCGAGCACATGCTGGACAGGGTGGCCGAGCTGGTCACCGACGTGATGGAGGCCAACGGCCTCGAGGTCGACGACTTCATCTCGATCATCTTCACCGCGACCAGCGACCTCACCAGCGAGTTCCCGGCCTATGCCGCACGACAGCTCGGCTTCTCCGACGTCCCGCTGGTCTGCGCCCGTGAGCTGGAGATCGAGGGCTCGATGCCGCGGGTCGTACGCCTGATGGCGCACGTCGAGACCGACCTTCCGCGCGCCGACATCACCCACGCCTACCTCCACGGTGCGGCGGGCCTGCGTCGCGACCTGGCGCGGACCACCAGCCATGGCTGACGGCGACCTGCCGGCCCTCACCGGGCCGGTCGAGGTCGTCGGCGCCGGGCTCATCGGCACGTCGATCGCGCTCGTGTGCAGCCGGCTCGGGATCGAGGTGGTGCTGCGCGACACCTCCGAGGAGCACCTCCGCACGGCCCACGGCCTCGGCGCGGGACGCGCGGCGACCGCCGCCGACCGGCCGCAGCTGGTCGTGGTGGCCGTGCCGCCGGCCCTGGTCGGCGATGCCATCGTCGAGGCGCTGGCGCGCACCGACGCCGTGGTCACCGACGTGGGCAGCGTGAAGGCGGCACCGCTCGAGGCCGTCACCGCCCGCGTGGGCCCCGCCGAGCTGGGCCGCTACGTCGGCTCCCACCCGATGGCCGGCAGCGAGCGCTCCGGCCCGCTCGCCGCGAGCGCCGCCCTCTTCGACGGCCGCCCCTGGGCCGTCACGCCGCACCCCCACGCGCGGCCCGAGGCGGTGGCGCTCGTCGAGGCGCTGGTGCTCGAGTGCGGCGCCGCCCCGCTGGTGATGGATCCGGTCGAGCACGACCGCGCGGTCGCCCGGATCTCCCACCTGCCCCACCTCGCCGCAGTGCTGGTCGCCGGGCGGCTGGCCGCGGCCCCCGCCGAGCACCTCGCCCTGTCGGGCCAGGGGGTGCGCGACGTCACCCGGGTCGCCGCCAGCGACCCGACGCTGTGGCAGCAGATCCTCGAGGCCAACTCCGCGGCGGTCCTCGACCTCCTCGCCGAGGTCCGCGCCGACCTCGACGCGCTGATGGCGGCGGTCGCCTCGGACGCCGACGACGCCCTCGTCGACATCCTCACCCGCGGCAACGCCGGCACGGCCGCGATCCCCGGCAAGCACGGCGGCCCGGCGCGGCCGACCCGCTCGGTGTTCGTGGCGGTCCCCGACCACCCGGGCGAGCTGGCCCGGCTCTTCGGCGACGCCGGCGAGATCGGCGTCAACATCGAGGACGTCCGCATCGACCACGACCCGGCCCGGCCGGTCGGCCTCACCGAGCTCGTCGTCGAGCGCGGCAGCGCCGAGCGGCTGCAGGCGGCTCTCGAATCCCGCGGGTGGACGACCCACCGGTAACCTTCTCGCCCGTGAGCCGCGCCAGCACCGTTACGTCCGGGTCCCTCGTCATCGCCGTCGACGGCACCTCCGGATCGGGGAAGTCGAGCACGTCCCGCGGCGTGGCCGAGCGTCTCGGCCTGCGCTACCTCGACACCGGCGCCATGTTCCGCGCGATGACGTGGTGGCTGCTGCGCGAGGGCGTCGACGTACGCGACCAGGCGGCTGTCGCGGCAGCCGCGGGTCGTCCGACCATCGAGTCCGGCACCGACCCGCTCGCCCCGACCATCACCGTCGACGGCACCGACGTCTCCGTCGAGATCCGCGGCGAGGACGTGACGGCTGCGGTCAGCCCGGTCAGCGTCGTGCCGGAGGTCCGTGCCCGCCTGCTCGAGCTCCAGCGCGAGGTCATCGGCACGGGCGGCATCGTGGTCGAGGGACGCGACATCGGCTCGGTCGTCTGGCCGCAGGCCGAGGTCAAGGTCTACCTCAGCGCCGACCCCGACGCGCGGGCCAGGCGTCGCGCCGCCGAGCAGGGCGGCAGCGACGTCGCCAGCACCCAGCAGTCGCTCCTCGAGCGCGACCGCATCGACTCCGGTCGCGCCACCGCGCCGCTCACCGTGGCCGACGGTGCCGTGCACATCGACAGCACCCACCTCACGCTCGCCGAGGTCATCGACCGCATCGTCGCCCTGGCCGCGGAGGCCCGACCGGCGTGACCCGCGCGGACCTGCCGGCGAGCGCCGAGGAGCACCCCCCGACCCGGGTGCTGCAGCGGCTGCGTCCCGTCGCGTCGCGGCTGGTGCGGGCGCGGTGGGCGGTCACCGTGCACCACGCCGACCGGGTCCCCGCGACGGGCGGCGTGATCCTGGCCGCCAACCACGTCGGGATCATCGACGGGCCGCTGCTCGCCATCTTCTCGCCGCGCCCCGTCCACGCCCTGACCAAGCGCGAGATGTTCGCGGGGCGGCTCGGGCGCTTCCTGCGCGCCTCCGGCCAGATCCCGCTCGACCGGTTCCACGCCGACCCGGGCGCGATCCGCTCCTGCCTGAGGGTGGTGCGCGACGGGGGAGTGGCCGGCATCTTCCCCGAGGGCACCCGCGGCGACGGCGAGCTGCACCGCTTCCACCACGGCGCCGCCTACCTGGCCCTCGTCACCGGCGCCCCGGTCGTCCCGGTGACGATGATCGGCACCAGGCCGCCGGGCGGCGGCGCCAACGCGCTCCCCGGGCGCGGCGACACCATCGACATCGTGTTCGGCCGGGCGTGGCACACGACACAGCAGCCGTGGCCCCGCACCCGGGAACAGGTGACGGCCACCTCGGTGTTGCTCAGGGGGCACATGCTGTCCGAGCTGGCCAGGGCGCTCGCCGACACGCGCCGATCCTTGCCCGGGCCCCTTCCTGCGGGACAATCCGAGGACGACCCCGACACCGGGCTCGTCGAGCCACCCAGAGAGCTGTGATCACCCATGACTGAGTACGACGCCGACCTCGCGTCCGCGTCGACCCCGGGGTCCGTCCCCGGGACCGACGCCACCGGCCCGACCCCCGTCCTGGCCGTCGTCGGGCGACCCAACGTGGGCAAGTCCACCCTGGTCAACCGCATCATCGGGCGCCGCGAGGCCGTCGTGGAGGACCGCCCGGGCGTGACCCGCGACCGCGTCTCCTACGACGCCCACTGGGCCGGGCGCGCGTTCACCGTCGTCGACACCGGCGGCTGGGACCCCGACGCCCGCGGTCTCGCCGAGCGCATCGCCGGCCAGGCCGAGGTGGCGGTGACGCTGGCCGACGCGGTCCTCTTCGTCGTCGACGCCGGCGTCGGCATCACCGACGCCGACGAGGCGGTCGTGCGGATCCTGCGCAAGTCCGGCAAGCCGGTCGTGCTCGCCGCCAACAAGGTCGACGACCAGCGCACCGAGGCCGAGGCCTACGGCCTGTGGAACCTCGGCCTGGGCGAGCCCTTCCCGGTCTCCGCGCTCCACGGGCGCGGCTCGGGCGAGATGCTCGACGCGATCCTCGCGGCGCTCCCCGAGACGCCGAAGGAGGTCTTCGACGAGGTCGGCGGCCCCCGCCGCATCGCGATCGTCGGCAAGCCCAACGTCGGCAAGTCCTCCCTGCTCAACATGCTCGCCAAGGAGGACCGCGTCGTCGTCGACAACGTCGCCGGCACGACCGTCGACCCGGTCGACGAGCTGATCACCCTCGGCGACCGGACCTGGCGGTTCATCGACACCGCCGGCATCCGCAAGCGCGTCAACCAGGCATCCGGCCACGAGTACTACGCCTCCCTGCGCACCACGACCGCCATCGACCGCGCCGAGGTGGCGGTGCTGGTCCTCGACGCCAGCCAGACGGTGTCCGAGCAGGACATGCGCATCATCCAGACGATCCGCGACGCCGGCCGGGCGATGGTCATCGCGTTCAACAAGTGGGACCTCGTCGACGAGGAGCGTCGCCACTACCTCGAGCGCGAGATCGAGCGCGACCTGGTGCAGGTGCGGTGGGCGCCGCGCATCAACTTCACCGCCCGCACCGGATGGCACGTCGACCGGCTGGTGCCGGCGATCGACAAGGCCCTGGAGGGCTGGGAGACGCGGATCGGCACCGGGGCGCTCAACACGTTCCTGGGCCGGCTGGTCGCCGAGCACCCGCACCCGGTGCGCAGCGGCAAGCAGCCGAAGATCCTCTTCGCCACCCAGCCGTCGACCTCGCCGCCGACGTTCGTGCTGTTCACGACCGGCAAGCTCGACGCCGCCTACGAGCGGTTCGTCGAGCGGCGCCTGCGCGAGGAGTTCGGCTTCGTCGGCACGCCGATCGTGATCAACCAGAAGCCGCGGGAGAAGCGCAAGCGCTGACGACCTGCGTCGACGTCCGGCGGGCGGGTCAGGGATCGAGGCCCTGTGCCCGCAGCCAGTCCATCGGATCGACCGCGCCGTCGGGCGTACGCACCTCCAGGTGCAGGTGCGGTCCGGTGGAGTTGCCGGTCGAGCCGACGCTGCCGATGACGTCCGCGACGTCGACCTGCTGGCCGGTCGAGACCGAGGCGTCGCTCTGGTGGCAGTACCAGACCTCGGTGCCATCGGTGAGGGTGAGGATCGTGCGCAGCCCGTAGGGCCCTGCGTCCGCCGCCTCGGTGACCACGCCGTCGGCGACAGCGACCACAGGCTCCCCGGCGTACGCGCTGAAGTCCTGCCCGCCGTGCTCGGCCTCCCACAGGGGTCCGGTCAGGCCGAAGCCGGCCGAGAGGTCGTACGACGCGAGCGGGAGCACGGCCCGCACGGCGCCCGGATCGCCGTCGTAGCCGTAGCGGGCGAGGACCGCCCGGCGGCCGATGAGCGCACGGTCGCGCGCGTCGGCGCGGCGGTTGAGCGCCGTCAGGCTCTGCTCGCGCTCGGCGAGCTGCTCGGCCAGGGCTAGGGCCACGGCGAGCGCCTGCGCGTGCTCACCGTCCTGGTGGACGACTGTCTCGGGCGCCGCGTACGCCCCGGGCGCGGTGAGGCCCAGCCCGACGAGCGCCGCGAGTGCGGCGATCGTCGGGGCGAGGCGTGGCAGTGCTGGCATCGGAACCCCCCACAGGTCGAGGGCCCATGCTCACCGCGCCGGGCGCACGCGCGTGGGGGTTCGGCGACAAATGGCCCAGTCGGGCCAGGCGCCGTGCCGCGAACGGGCGGGTCGATTCCGTGGTGGCCGAGGGGCTGCGGTAGTGTTCCCCACGCTTCGCAGGCTTCGCGCCGGAGGCACTCGGGCTGTGGCGCAGCTTGGTAGCGCACTTGACTGGGGGTCAAGGGGTCGCAGGTTCAAATCCTGTCAGCCCGACGATGTGATGTCGCAGGACATCGCGGACACCCGGACCTACGGAAACGTAGGTTCGGGTGTTCTTCATTTGTGGGTTCGT
>NZ_JBZGDV010000015.1:0-32880 GCF_058355585.1 Nocardioides sp. Z13_37
ACACTCGACGACGCCACAGCGCACTCGCAGGACTCCCACCCATCAGCCGACTGCTACCAACCTGATGGCCAGGTACACCTAGAGGTCCTCGCCGGGCTCGCGACGCACGTAGGCCTGCGAGTCGGGCAGCAGGCTGCCCATGTGGGTGGCGACGAAGTCGAGGCCGATGTCGCTGTAGATGCGGTCGTGGATGGCCAGCGAGGTCGGCGCGCCGACCTCGCGTACGAAGTCGACGGCCTCGCTGAGCTTGAGCCACGGGGCGCTCACCGGGGCGAGCAGCACGTCGACGGACCGGCCGGGCGGGGTGAGCGCGTCGCCCGGGTGGTAGACGCTCGACCCGCCCGACTCCAGGACGTAGCCGGAGTTGTCGAAGCGGTCGTAGTCGGGGTGGATGACCGCGTGCTTCTCGCCCACGACCTCGACCGCCGTGCCGGCGACGTCGAGGCGGTCGCCGGGTCGCACGATCGTGACCCTCTCGGCCACCTCGGGCGCCTGCTCGCGCAGCGCCCGCTCCACGGCGGCGATCGTCCAGACGGGCACGTCGATCCCGCGGAGGTGGTCGGGGTGCACGTGGTCGGCGTGCTCGTGGGTGATCAGCACGGCGTCGGCGCCCTCGAGTGCCTCCGGGTCGGTGAACACCCCCGGATCGATGACGACGACGCCGCCCTCACCCTGCACGCGGACGCAGGCGTGGCCGAACTTCGTGATCCTCATGGGGCGACAGTATGCCTGCCGCGGGCACGCCGAATCGCCGGACTGGTGGGGCGCGAGGTTAGGGTGGGGCAGCCTCCGACGGGTGGAGTGCCCTGGGGGAAACACCGAATCGCACCCGACACGAAGAGAGTCCTATATGTCTGCACGCCGCGTGCTCGCAGGCAGCGCTGCCGCGCTGCTCCTGCCCGCGTCTCTGCTCCTCACGGTCGAGACCGGCTCGGCCACCGACTCCGCGGCGCTGCCCGCGTCGACGTCGGTGACCAAGAAGGCCAACCAGAAGATCTCCCTGGAGGTGCTCCCGCAGATCGTCCAGCAGGGCAAGCGCACCGCCAGCGCCGACCAGGCCAAGGCCGCGGTCACCGCCAGGATCAAGCCGGTCAAGGTCGGCCGCAAGGTCGTCCTCGAGCGCCTCGACGGGACCTCGTGGAAGAAGGTCGGCACCGCCAAGCAGGAGAAGTCGGGCGACGCCAACTTCACCGCCGCGGTCGCCAGCGGTGGCGCCGCCGTGACCTACCGCGTGACGGCCCAGAAGGTCAAGGGCCTCGGGAAGGTCACCAGCGGCAGCGCCGACACCGCGCAGTGGCTGACCCCCACGTTCACCGACGAGTTCTCCGGGAGCTCGCTCGGCCCGGCCTGGAGCATGCGCGGGCAGGACTACGAGCCGGCCAGCAAGCGCAAGTGCTCCAAGGGCGACCCGAAGGCCGTCAAGGTCTCCGGTGGCACCGTGCGCCTGAGCGTCATCAAGGACAAGTCCAAGAAGTCCAAGTGCACCGCCCAGTCGCGCAAGCTCAAGAAGAAGATCTCCTACCGCCTCAACGGCCACATCGGCACCAAGGACGGGTTCTCCTTCAAGTACGGCGTCGCCGCCGCCCGCATCAAGATGCACAAGAGCAAGGGCCAGCACGCGAGCTTCTGGTCGCAGCCGGCCAGCGAGAACGGCCCGGGCAGCGACGGCCACGAGATCGACATCATCGAGTACTTCGGTGACAAGCACCCGCAGGGCGGCCTCACCAGCTTCATCCACTGGTACAAGGGCAAGCGCCTGATCAAGACCGGCTCGTGGATCAAGGACTCGAAGTCGTTCCTGAAGAACAAGCGCGACGGCTGGTCGAAGAACTACCACGTCTTCTCGGTCCAGTGGACGCCGAAGACGATCATCTTCCGCATCGACGGCAAGGAGACCTGGCGCACGTCGGCCCGCGTCTCCAAGGAGCAGCAGTACCTCATCCTGAGCCTGCTCGCCTCCGACTACGAGGCGCTGGAGATGAGCGACAAGAAGCTGCCGCAGCACATGTACGTCGACTGGGTCCGCGTGTGGGAGACCCCGCAGGCCTGATCGACTGCTCGACGCTCGACCACCGGATCCGCGCGTTGGCCCCTCAGGGGGCCAGCGCGCGGATTCTTGTGTCGAGGTCGGCGCGGTTGTCGCGGCGCACGCGCGCCTCGACGACCTCGATCCCCCCGTTGGGCGAGGCGAGGGCCTGCTCGAGCTCGGGCAGGCCGGTGACGCGCAGGTGCGGCACCCGCGCCGCCGCGCAGAGGCTGGCCACGTCGACGCCGTGCGGGGTGCCGAAGAGGGTGTCGAAGCGGTCGGCGTGCTCGGGCGCACCCTGCTCGAGGGTGGCGAAGATCGAGCCGCCGTCGTCGTTGACCACCACGATCGTCAGGTCGGGACGCTCCTCGCGCGGGCCCAGGAACAGCCCCGTGGTGTCGTGGAGGAAGGTCACGTCGCCCATCAGCGCGAGCGCGCGGGTCGACCGCGACCGACCGAGCGCGGCGCCGATCGCGGAGCTGACGGTGCCGTCGATGCCGGCCAGGCCGCGGTTGGCGATCACCTTGCGGCGCCCGCCGACGTCGTAGGGCGCGACCATCAGGTCGAGGTCGCGGATCGGGTTGGAGGCGCCCACCACCAGCAGCCCGCCGGCCGGGAGCGCGCGGCTCACCGCGCCCGCCACCTCGTGGGGCGTGAGATCGGGCTCGGCGGCCAGCAGCCGGTCGAGCGCGCGGGAGACCGACCGGTCCGCGACGCGCCACTCCTCGAGCCAGCCCGGGTCGTCGGTGCCGGCCGCACGGACGCCGTCGTGGGCCTCGACCTCGGCGGCCACCGGGAAGGGACGCCGGGCCCACATCCCGCGCGGCCGCACGGAGACCACCTCGACGTCCTCGCGGGCCAGCAGCCGCGACACGGGGCGCGACAGGGTGGGGTGGCCGAGGACGACCACGCGCTCGACCCGCCCGCCGAGGTCGCCGTCGAGCAGGAGCCGGTAGGTGCGGACCACGGCGTCGCCGGTGCGGCAGCCGCTGCTGGGCTCGGCGAGCAGCGGCCAGCCGGCGCTCTCGGCGAGCTGGCGCGCGGGCGGACCGGCGTCGTCCCCGGCGACGACCACGGTGCGCGGGCCGAGGGCGAGCTCCAGGGGCTGCGGCGCCCGCGGGGCCGCGGGGGCGGGCCACGCCGGCACGTCGCCGCCGTCCCACCCCTCGTCGGGCAGCAGCGGATCGTCGAGCTGGACGTTGAGGTGCACCGGGCGCCGGTGGTCGTGCGTGCGGACGAACGCGAGCAGGTCGTCGAGGTCGGCCGCCGCGACGTCCAGCGTCGGTGCGAACTCGCCGAAGATGCCGCTCTGGTCCGTGGTCTGGTTGGCGCCCGTGCCGCGCAGCCGGGCCGGCCGGTCGGCGGTCACCACGACGAGCGGGACCGCGGCGTGCGCCGCCTCGACCACCGCCGGGAACAGGTTGGCCACCGCCGTGCCGGAGGTGCAGCTCACCGCCGCGGGCCGGCCGCCGACCTTGGCGAGGCCGAGCGCGAGGAAGGCCGCCGTCCGCTCGTCCATCCGCGTGTGCAGGCGCGGGCCGCCGGCCTGCGCGGCGTCGTAGAGGGCGAAGGACAGCGGCGCGTTGCGCGACCCGGGGGCGAGCACGACCTCCGCCACCCGGGCTCCGCGCAGGGCGGTGACGACGTCGCGGGCCAGGCGGGTGGAGGGGTTCACGGGGTCCGATCCTGCCCTACCGACGCGAGCCGCTCGCGCCAGTGGGCGACCCGGTCCGGCGCGGCGGCGAGCCGCGCGAGCGCCGACTCGTCGACCTCGGGCCGCTCGACCCGCAGCATCCCGTCCACCGGGAGCAGCGGCTCGGTGACCACGTCGTCGGTGAGCAGCTGCACCGTCGCCAGCCCGCAGGCGTGGTGCAGCTCGGGCAGCGCGGCGGCCAGGGCGACCCCGGCCGCGATGCCGACGCTCGACTCGATGGCGCTTGACACGACGACGGGCAGGCCGATGTCCTCGGCGATCCGCAGGCACGCGCGCACCCCGCCGAGGGGCTGCACCTTGAGCACGGCGATGTCGGCCGCCTCCAGGTCACGCACCCGGTAGGGGTCCTCGGCGCGGCGGATCGACTCGTCGGCGGCCACCGGCACGTCGACGCGGCGGCGCACGACGGCGAGGTCCTCGACCGCCATGACCGGCTGCTCGACGTACTCCAGGCCCCCGGCGGCGCGGTCGAGGGCGCCGATCGCGCGGACCGCCTCGTCGACGTCCCAGCCGCCGTTGGCGTCGACGCGCACCAGGCCGTCCGGCCCCAGCGCGTCGCGCACCGCCTCGACCCGGGCGAGGTCGTCGGCGAGGCCCTGCCCGCGCTCGGCGACCTTGACCTTCGCGGTGCGGCAGCCGCCGGCGGTGACGATGGCGTGGGCCCGGTCGGGGTCGGTGGCGGGGACGGTGACGTTGACGGGCACCTGGTCGCGGCGCGGCTCCGGCCACCCCTCATCGGCCGCCTCGCGGGCGGCCGCGAGCCACGGGCGCGAGGTGGCGGCGTCGTACTCCAGGAAGGGCGACCACTCCCCCCACCCGGCCGGCCCGCGCAGCAGGACGCCCTCGCGCACGGTGATGCCGCGGAACCTGGTGCGCAGCGGGATCGAGAAGACGTGCAGCTCGTCCATCACAGGCCGTCCCGGATCGCCTGGCGGTCGACCTTGCCGTTGGGCAGCAGCGGCAGGCTCTCGACCCGCCTGAACTCCCGCGGCGCCCACGACCGGGGGTGCACCAGGCTGACCCAGTCGCGCAGCTCGGCCTCGCGGACGTCTCCGACCACGACGGCGACCAGGCGCTGGCCCCACTCGGCGTCGGGGACGCCGAGGACCTCGGCGTCCTCCACCAGCAGGTGCTCGCGCAGCCGCTGGGCGACCGCGGCGGCCGGGATCTTGACCCCGCCGCTGACCACGACGTCGTCGAGGCGGCCGATGATCTCCAGGCGGCCGTCGGCGTCGAGGCGCCCGGCGTCGGAGGTGAGGAACCAGCCGTCCACGACGCACTCCGCGGTCAGCTCCGGGTCGTCGTCGTAGTGGCTGAACAGGGTGGGGCCCGAGATCCGCACGCGTCCCTCGGCGCCGATGGCAACCCCGACGCCGTCGAGGGGCACGCCGTCGTAGACGCAGCCGCCGGAGGTCTCCGAGGAGCCGTAGGTCGCGACGACGCGGACGCCCTGGTCCTCGGCCCTCCGGCGCGCTTCGGGGTCGAGCCCACCCCCTCCGACGAGGACGGCGTGGCAGCGGGCGAGGGCGGCGACCTGCTCGGGGTCGGCGACGATGCGGTGCAGCTGGGTCGGGACCAGGGAGACGAACGCCGGGACGCCGGCGGGGCCGGCCTCGAGCGCGCGCCGGACGTCGAGGCCGTCGAGGACCACTGGCTCGTGGCCGGCGACGAGGGACCGGACGATCACCTGCACCCCGGCGACGTACGACGAGGGGAGCGCCAGCAGCCACCGGCCCGTCGCGCCGAGCCGCCGCGCGGACGCCTCCACGCTCGCCAGCACGGCCCGGCGCGGGATCACGACGCCCTTGGGCCGTCCCGTGGACCCGGACGTCTCGATCAGCAGCGGCTCCGGGCTGTCGGCCTCCAGCCACCGGGAGAGCTGCCTGATCGCGACCGAGGGCTCGTCCGAGGGACGCAGGAGACTCACACCCCGAACGCTAGTCGCTCGGCCGCGCCGGTCGCGACGGGCACACGTCGTAGGGTCGCGCGCATGAGCGCGTACTGGATCACGACCTACACGGCCGTCCACGACCCCGACAAGGTCGCCGCCTACGCCGTGCTCGCCGGCCCGGCGCTCGTCGCCGCGGGTGGGCGGTTCCTCGTGCGGGGCGTGCCGGAGGCGACCTTCGAGAACGGCCGGGCGACGCGCACCGTCGTCATCGAGTTCGAGTCGGTCGAGGCCGCGGTCGCCGCGCACGAGAGCGCGGCCTACCAGGAGGCGCTGCGCGCGCTCGACGGCGGCGCCGACCGCGACATGCGCGTGGTGCCCGGGGCCTGACCGCCGCTCACCCCCGCCGCTCGCCCCGGCGTGTCGGACAGGAGCAAGTCGGGCTGGCGCCGGCGGGCCACGCATACGTCCTCACGCCCCAGCGACTTCGTCCTGTCCGACGCGCCCGGCGCCGCCACGCACCTCACTCCGGCCGGTCGAGCACCAGCCGCTGGCCGCCGTCGGCGAGCTCGCGGCACGCGTCGAGGTGGCCGGCGTGCGTCGCGGTCTCCACCAGCACGTGCAGCAGCACCTCGCGCATCGTCGAGTAGGGCGGCTCCTCGCCCTCGAGCCACCACGCGAGCGGCGACTCCAGCGGCCGACGGGCGATCACCTCGGTCGCGAGCCGGCACTCCTCCTCGTAGGCGCCCAGCACGTCGTCGTCGCTCAGGTCGATCGGCACCAGCCAGCCGTCGTAGCCCACGGGCAGGGCGACCTGCTCGCCGCCGACGGCCGCGCGGAACCACAGTCGCTCGACGTCGTGGGTGAGGTGGTGCACCAGCCCCAGTGGCGTCCACCCGGACGGGAGGGTCGAGGCGCGCCTGTCCTCGATCCGCATCGCCTCGACCTGCTGCCGGACGTGCCGTCGCTTGCTCTCCAGCCAGGCGAGCAGGTCGTCGCGGGTCGCGTCGTTCCGGGTCGTGTCGTGCCGGGTCGTGTCCACGTCATCAGCGTGCCATGGTGGGGGAATGGACGCCTTCCGGCTGATCGTCACCGTCCTCGTCATGGTGGGGGTGGTGGTCGCCATCCTCCTCTTCGAGCGGCGCCGCGCCGACCGCATCACCCGCGACACCGGGCGGATGGCGCGGGGCCGCCCCGAGGGGGAGGCCGACGACGAGGACGGCCGGGCAGGCTAGGGGCATGTCGGACCTGCGGGGGATCCTCGGCCTGGCGGTGCTGCTGCTGATCGCGGTGGCGCTGTCCAGGCACCGCCGCGGCATCTCCTGGCGCACCGTCGGTGTCGCGCTGGCCCTCCAGGTCGGCTTCGCGGCGCTGGTGCTGCGGTGGGGCCCGGGCAAGGACGCCCTCCGGTGGGTCTCCGACGGCGTGGCCGCGCTCATCGGCTACAGCGAGGACGGCACGTCGTTCGTGTTCGGCCCGCTGGTCGAGGTGGGCGACGACAACCAGACGGTCTTCGCCCTCCAGGTACTCCCGGTGATCATCTTCCTGGGCGCGCTGATCGGCCTGCTCTACTACCTGCGGGTCGTGCAGTGGGCCACCTGGCTGCTGGGCGGCGCGCTCTCCAGGCTGCTCGGGATCAGCAAGGTCGAGTCGATGTACGGCGCGACGGTGATCTTCCTCGGCCAGTCCGAGGCGCCGCTGATGATCGCGCCCTACCTGCGCTCGCTGCGCCGCGGACAGCTGTTCACCGTGATGACCGCGGGCTTCGCGGCAGCCGCCGGCTCGACGCTCGTGGGCTACTCGCTGCTGGGCGCTCCCCTGGAGTACCTGCTCGCCGCGACCGTCATGAACGCCCCCGCCTCGCTGCTCATGGCCAAGGTGATGTGGCCCGACAGCACGCCGGAGGACGACGAGCTCGAGGGCGCGACCCCGGTCGACGCCGAGGAGGAGGTCGACGTGCGCGCGGTGCGCGACGAGGAGTCGACCAACGTAATCGACGCCATCGGGCGCGGCACCCTGGCCGGGGCGCAGATCGCGGTCACGGTGGGCGCCCTGCTCATCGCGTTCGTCGCGCTGATCGCGATGGCCGACGGGATCCTGGGCGCCGTCGGCTCCTGGGTCGGCGTGGACGACCTCACCTTCGAGGGCATCCTCGGCTGGTGCCTGGCACCGCTCGCCTGGCTGCTGGGCGTGCCGTGGTCGGAGGCGGCCCAGGCGGGCGGCTGGATCGGCGAGAAGACGGTGCTCAACGAGTTCGTCGCCTTCGCCAGCTTCGGGCCCGAGATCGACAGCCTCTCCCCCGTCACCGTCGCCGTCGTGACCTTCGCGCTGGCCGGCTTCGCCAACTTCGCCTCGATCGCCATCCAGATCGGCGCCCTCGGCTCGCTGCTCCCCGAGCGCCGCGGCGTCATCGCTCAGCTCGGGGTGCGGGCACTGCTCGCCGGCGCGCTCGCCAACCTCGCCAACGCCGCGATCGCCGGGGTCGTGATCGGGATCGGGACGTAGCGGCTCCGCGGCGCGCGTCTCCGTCCCCGGGAGGGTGACCGACGGCACGTCACGACACCGCCCACCGGCCGGAAATGGGAGGACGCGGGGGTGGGCGGCAGGTGACAATTGCCGGCGATGTTCACCGCACTGAAGAACTACGCCACTCCCCCCTCCACCCTCGCCGGACGGCTGTCGGTCCAGTCCCTCCTCTTCGCCTCCGGCGAGGGCACGTTCCTCGCGGGATCGGCCGTGTTCTTCACCCTCGTGGTGGGGCTCTCCCTCGGCCAGGTGGGCATCGGCCTCACCATCGCCGCGATCGCGAGCTTCGTGGTGGCGGTGCCGATGGGCAAGCTCGTCGACCACTTCGGCCCCAAGCGGATGTGGACCCTGTCGGCCGCGGTCCAGGGTGCGCTCTTCCTGGCGTGGCCGTTCATCGACAGCTTCCCCGAGTACGTCGCGCTGGCCGTCGCGATGGAGGTCGCCGGCACCCTCGGCGGCACGGCGCACGGGGCGTACGTCATCGACATCCTCCCCCCGTCGGAGCGCGTGGAGTCGCGCGCCTACCTCTACTCCGCGCTCAACGTCGGCTTCAGCGTCGGCGCGTTCCTCGGGGCGGGAGCGATCGCGTTCGGCACCGAGGCGCTGCGGTGGGCGCCGCTCGTGAGCGCGGTGCTGTTCCTGTGCAACAGCGCCGCCATCCCCCGACTGCCCGACGCCACCCACGACGTCCGCAGCTCCGAGCCGCGGGCCAAGCCGGAGGGCATCCCGGCGATCCGCAACCGCAGCTGGATCGCCGTCACCTTCTTCACCGGTGTCATGTGGACCAACCAGGTGCTGCTCCACACGGTCATCCCGGTGTGGCTGGTGACCGAGACCGACGCCCCCAAGGTGCTGGTGGCGGTGCTCTTCGGCACCAACACGGTGATGTGCATCGTGCTGCCGCGCATGGCGTCGCGTGGCATCCGCGACGTCACGACCGCCCTGCGCGCCGTCCGCCTCTCCACGGTCTTCTTCGTCCTGACCTGCCTGGTCACCCTGGCCACCCACGAGACGACCGGGTGGCTCACCATCGTGCTGTTCTTCCTCGGCCACGTCGTCCTGACCTGGGCCGAGCTCTTCCTCTCCGCATCGGGATGGACGCTCGAGGCCGAGCTGATGGACCCCCGTCGCCGCGGTGACTACCAGGGCGTCTCGGAGCTCGGCAGCACCCTCGGACGGTTCTGGGCGCCCGCGCTCTACGGCTTCCTCGCGATGGAGTGGGGAGCCTTCGGATGGCTCACGATCGCCGTGATCGTCGTCGTCGGCGCGGCCGGGCTGCACGTGTCCGCGCACGCAGGCCGGCGCTTCCTCGAGCAGCACGTGCCCGCCGACGTGCTGGCCGACGCGCGCGCGGACGGGCCTGCGCCGGAGGACGCGGCAGCCGGCGGGCCGCCCACGATGCTCGAACCCGACGCGCCCCTGCCAGAATCCACCGGTGACCTCCTCCGCTGACTGGCTCGCCGGCGCCCGGCCGCGCACCCTCCCCGCGGCGGTCGCGCCCGTGCTCGCCGGCACCGGCGTCGCGGCGTACGTCGACCACGCCGTGTGGTGGAAGGCGCTGCTCGCCCTCGTGGTGAGCCTGGCGCTGCAGGTCGGAGTCAACTACGCCAACGACTACTCCGACGGCGTCCGCGGCACCGACGCCGACCGGGTCGGCCCGATGCGCCTCGTCGGCTCGGGGGCGGCGTCGCCGGGCGCGGTCAAGGCAGCCGCCTTCACCGCCTTCGGCGTGGCCGCGGTCGCCGGACTGGTCCTCGCCGCCACGACCGCGTGGTGGATCGTCGCGGTCGGGGTCGTGTGCGTGGTGGCCGCGTGGTTCTACACCGGCGGGCAGCGGCCCTACGGCTACCTCGGCCTCGGCGAGGTGATGGTCTTCGTCTTCTTCGGCCTGGTGGCGGTCGTCGGCACCACCTACGTCCAGACCCGGACCTGGGAGTGGCCGGCGCTCTACGCCGGTGTCGGCATCGGTGCGCTGGCGTGCGCCATCCTGGTCGCCAACAACCTCCGCGACATCCCGACCGACACCGTCGCCGGCAAGCGGACGCTGGCGGTGCGCCTCGGCGACGAGCGCACCCGCTACGCCTACGCGTTCCTGGTGCTGGTCGCCGCCGCCGCGGTCGTGGCGGTCGCGGCCGCCACCACGTGGTGGGCGCTGGTCGGCCTCCTCTTCCTGGCGCGTGTCGCCGCCCCGACGCGAGCCGTCCTCCAGGGGACCGCGGGACCGGCCCTGATCCCGGTGCTGGCCGCGACGGGCGCCGCCGAGCTGCTCTGGTCGCTCCTGGTCGCCGGTCCGCTGCTCCTGCTCTCCTGACGAGCGCCGTCAATCCGTTGGCGGGGCGCCACCCGCGCTGACTAGCGTTGAGGCGTGGACTACGACTTCGCCATCCTCGACCTCTCCGACGACGCGGAGCCGGCCGTCGCACGACTCCGTGGCTGGGTCGGCGCTGTGCTGCGCGGCTTCCGCGACCCCCGACCCGACGACGAGCTGGTCGACCGGTGGATCGGGCACTACCGCACGGACCGGGTCACGGTCCGGGGCGCCTGGCTGCCCGACGGCGAGCTCGGCTCCGGCCCGATGCCCGTCGCGACCTACGCCAGCCTCGACAAGACCCTCAACGCCGGCCGCGAGCTGCTCCCGCTGCGGATGATCACCGACGTCACCACCAGCCCGGCGCACCGTCGCCGCGGCCTGCTGCGGCGGATGATCGAGGCCGACCTCGCGGACGCGGTCGAGCAGCAGATCCCGGTCGCGGCACTGACCGCGTCCGAGGCCACGATCTACGGCCGGTGGGGCTTCGGTCCGGCGACGTTCCAGCACGGCGTCGAGGTCGACACCTCGCCCGGCTTCGCCTTCCGGTCCTTCGTCGACCCCGGCCGCGTCGAGCTGCTCGAGCCGGTCGACGCCTGGCCCCACGTCGAGGCGGTCTTCACCGCCTTCCACGCCCGTCAGCGCGGGTCGGTGGAGTGGCCCACGCAGTACGAGGACATGCACTCCGGTGCCTACGACTTCAACGGCAGCGGCAGCAACCGCAAGATCCGCACCGCCGTGCACGTCAGCGACGACGGGCACGTCGACGGCTTCACCATCTACAAGCACGGCGAGAAGGACTCCGTGCGGGTGGACGAGATGGCCGCGCTCAGCACCCCGGCGCGGCTCGGGCTGTGGTCGTTCCTCGCCGGCCTCGACCGGGTCAGGACCGTCGAATTCAGCCTGTTCCACCCGCAGGACCCGCTCATGTGGGCGCTGACCGACCTCAACCGGGTGCGCACCACCAAGCTGGGGGAGTTCCTGTGGCTGCGCGTCCTCGACGTCCCGCGCGCGCTCGCGGCGCGCCCGTGGGCGGCGGACGGGACGGTCGTGCTCGAGGTCGACGACCCGCAGGGCCACGCGGCCGGCAGCTTCGAGCTGACGTCGGCCGCCGGCGTCGCCACGGTCGTCCCCACCGACGGGGCCGGCGAGGTCCGGGTCACCGCCGAGACCCTGGGCTCGCTGTTCCTCGGCGCGGTGCCGGTGCTCCAGCTGCGCCGCGCCGGGCGCGTCGAGGGCACCGACGAGGCCGTACGGCGCTTCGCCGCGATGGCCGACCTCGACGAGCAGCCCTACAACCTCACCGGGTTCTGAGCTCGAGGTCGGCGCCGAGGAGCGAGCCGAGGCGGTCCGCCTCGGCGGCCAGGTCCGGGGACAGCGGCGCGTCCACCTCCAGCACGTCGCCGCGCACCCGCCACGTCCCGGCGACGGTGCCGTCGACCACGACCGGGGCGGCTCCGCGGGTCATCGCCGGTCGGAGGGCGGGCGGCACCACCCACGTGTCGTCGGTGCCCGGCCCCACCACCCAGGCGTCCTTGCCGGGCAGCAGCACCACGGTCGGCTCCCGCCGCGCCGACGCGAGGTCGTCGGCGTGCGCGGCGAGCAGCCACCGCCTCTCCCCCTCGACGTCGGCCTCGACGAGGTCGTCGCCCACCTGGTCCCACCACCGCTCGAGGCGCCGGCGACCGGCGCTGAGCCCGCCGCCGAGCCAGCGCTCGACGTGCACCGGCGTGGTGGGGCCGTAGGCGTCGACGTACTCCAGCACGGCCCGCGGGCCGGCCTCGTCGAGGTCGGGGACACCGGCCCACCCGGGCGCGGCCGCGGGGCTCTGGAGCTCCAGCGCCGACAGGTCCGGGCCGAGCACGACGTCACCCTGCCACGCGAAGGGCTTGAGGAAGGTGTGGTTGGGCTCGGCGAACTCGCGCGCCAGGTGGGCGAAGCGCGCCGAGCCGGCGAGCACGTCGGCGACCGCCTGCGGGGCGACGGGCCCGTCGGCCACGACCTCGCGGACGATCGCGCGCAGGTCGGGCCAGTCCTCGGGCGCGAGCCGGTAGTGCTCGACCCAGCTCCGCAGCGCCCACTGCCGCCCCGCCGAGCGGAGCGCGAGGTAGGCGCCGGCGGTCTCGGGCGCCATCAGCTGCACCGACCCGCGGAACGAGAAGGTCCGCACGAGCCGGCCGTCGGCCAGCGCCCGCTGCACCTCCCCCGGCGCACCGGGCGCGGCCAGGCGCCGGCGCACGGACAGGTCGGGGTCGGAGCCGAAGACCGACACCGCGGCCAGCGTCCGGACGACGTCAGTGGTGTCGGCGGCGCCGGCGAGCAGGTGCTGGCGGCCCAGGCGCCACGCGAGAGCCCGGCGCCGGTCCACCCGCAGCGTCGCCATGGCTCCGTCCGCCTCTCGCCGACTCCGGGCCGTTGCCGGTCAGTCGCGCTCGGCGCCGGGACGTTCCTCGTCCTCGCGCGCCTTGCGGGCCTCGAAGGCCGCCGACGCCCGCGAGGCGCGCTCCTCGACGCGGCGGGCGAAGGCCTCGCGCTGGCGGTCGAGGATGAAGTAGGACGCGATGCCGGACATCAGGAAGGCCGCGATCACGGCCCAGAACAGGTTGTAGCGGCCGTCGAGGAACAAGGCCATCAGGCCGACGACGACGCCGAACGAGGCCAGGAACAACAGGATCCGCATGGCGGTGTAGACGACGAACTCCTTCACGACACCAGACTAGGCGCCCCCCACTACATTGGAGGAATGCTGAAGGTCCTGCTCGTCGTCGCCGCCATCGCGATCGTCGTGTGGTTCCTGGTCAAGCTGACGCTGCGCCGCCTCGACGGCGGCACGACGCCGCGCCCGCGGGTGATCGGCCCCGACGACGACCCCGACTTCCTACGCGGACTCGACCGTCCGCGCGACCCCGACGACGACTGACGTCTCCGGCGCGGCGCCCTCGGCGTACGAGTGCTGGCTGGTGGTGCTGAAGAAGTTGATGCCGATGAAGTTGAACCACAGCGTCGCCACTCCCACCAGCGCCAGGATCGCGGCGTTGCGCCCGCGCCAGCCCGCGGTCGCGCGGGCGTGCAGGTAGGCGGCGTAGACCACCCAGGTGATGAAGGCCCACACCTCCTTGGGGTCCCAGTTCCAGTAGGCGCCCCACGCCTGGTGTGCCCAGATGGGCCCGGTGATGAGGACCGCGAAGGTCCACACCGGGAAGCCGAACGCGTGCATCCGGTAGGACAGCCGGTCCAGCACCTTGGGCTCGGGCACCCGGGCGAGGTAGCCGGTGGTGGCCGTCGAGCGGGCCTTGACCAGGTAGAGCCCCGAGAGGAGCGCGCCGATGGTGAACGCTCCGGTCGCGATGACGGCCGAGACCACGTGGATGACCAGCCACGGCGAGTTCAGGGCGTCGGGCAGCGGGAGCAGGGCGTCGTCGAGACCGAGGAACGCCGCCATGAGCGCCGCCACGACGAACGTGCTCACCAGGGGGCCGAGCCACTGGACGTCGAGGCGCAGCGTGGAGAGCACGAAGATCAGGGCCACCACGAAGGTGCCGGAGATCGTGAACTCGTACATGTTGCCCCACGGCACCCGGTTGGGGTCTGCCGCGAGGCCGCGCGCGACGAGGGCGACGAGGTGGACGGCGACGGCGAACGTCGTCAGCACCAGCCCGAGGCGTCCGGCCACCTCGGAGCGGCGACCGGCATCGACAGCCTCCGTGGTGGGGCCCGCGCCCACGGCCTCGGTGCGGGGGCCGACACCGACCTCGACGCCGGCGGCCACCGGCTCGGCCTTGCCCGCTGTGCGCAGGCTGGCCAGCTCGAAGAAGTAGGCCAGCATGGCGAGGAAGTAGAGCACCGCGGCGGCGATGACGCCCTGGTAGCTGAACACCTCCCACTGTGCGTCGGTCACGACTGCTCCTCATCCTTGGTGCTGCTCGTCTGGGTGGTGCCGGTCGGGCGCCGCAGGTCCTCCACGATCGCGGCCAGCTCTGCGGCGCCGTCCTCGGGGTCGCCGGCCGACGACCGGTCGAGCCGCGCCAGCTCCACCAGTGTGCTCCCGTCGTCCTGGCGACGCGCGCGGACCCACAGGCGCCGCGGGCGCACGAAGAGCGAGCCCAGCAGTCCCACCAGCGCCAGGACCACTCCGGCCAGGGCGACCAGCTTGCCCGGCGAGCGGCTGATCTGGATCTTGTTCCAGCGCTGGAGCCCCTCGAACGTCACGGTGCCGAGGCCGTCGGGGAGCGTGGCGCTCTCGCCGGGGCGCAGGTCGAGCCGGAGGGGCTGGCCGTCGGCCTTCAACACCTGGGTGGCGTCGGCCTTGTCGAGGACGTAGACCGACGAGGCGCTGCCGTCGACGAGGCCGAGGTCACCGGTCCACACGCTCAGCGAGAGGAGCGGGTCGACCGCGTCGCCCCACACCGAGGCGGGCATGGTCAGGTTTCCGTCGGCGTCGCGGCCCATCGCGAAGGTCGGGTAGAAGGCGCCCTCGAGCCCGATCTGGCCCGGGCGCGCGAACGGCGCCTTGACCACGCCGAACGACTCGAAGGTCTGCGCGTTGGTGGGCAGGAACACCACGGGGCCGCTCTTGGCGACCTTGCCCTCCCCGTCGCGGATCGTGATCACGGGCGCGTAGCCGTGCCCGATGAGGAAGACGTCGGTGCCGCCGATGGTCAGCGGGTGGTTGACCTTGAGGTCGTAGCTCTCGGTCTCGCCGCCGGGCTCGGTCTCGTAGTCGATCCTGGCGACGAACTCGCGGGCCATGCCGGCCCGCTTGCCCTCGGTGAGCCAGTCCACGTCGAAGTCGGTGATGCTGAAGGAGAACGGCTCCATCACGTCGGGGTCGAAGAGCGAGCCCGGGGCGAAGTCGTCGTACTGGGTGAGGTTGTTGGAGAACCCGTAGTCGTCGCCGTTGAGCAGGATCACGCCGCCCTTGTAGCCGAACAGGCTCCCGGCGGCCACGCCCACCAGCACGATGATGACGGCGAGGTGGAACAGCAGGTTGCCGGCCTCGCGGAGGTGTCCGCGCTCCGCCGCGACCGCGTCGGACTCGCCGGCGGCGTGGTCCACGCGGAAGCGGCGCCGCCTGATCACCTCGGCGGCCCGGGCAAGCACGACGTCGGGGTCCTCGTCGGTGGTGTACGACGTGCTCTCCGGCAGGCGCGAGAGGTGGCGGGGCGCCCTGGGCGGGCGGGCGCGCAGGGCGCGGGCGTAGACGAACAGGCGCGGGATGATGCAGCCGACCAGCGAGATCATCAGCAGGATGTAGATCGCGGCGAACCACACCGAGCCGTAGACGTTGAACAGGTCGAGCCGCTCCCAGATCGGGGCGAGCTGCGGGTGGTTGTCGCGCCACTGGCTGACGGCCAGTGAGTCGATGTTCTCCTGGGGGATCACCGATCCGGGGATCGCGGCGAGCGCGAGCAGCAGGAGCAGCACGAGGGCGGTGCGCATCGAGGTGAGCTGGCGCCACGTCCACCGGCCGAGCTCGCGGGCCGTGAGGTCGGTGGGCAGCGCGGTGGCCTGGCGGTCGTCGGAGGGCCGCTGCTGGAGGTCGGTCACACCGGCACCGCGAATCCCTGGACGACCTGCAGCTGGAGCCACTGGACGATGCGGTCCCACCAGCCGGTCACGAGCAGGATGCCGACGGCGATCATCATCACTCCGCCGAGGCGCACGACCAGCACCTGGTGGCGCCGGATGACGGCGAACGCGCCGAGCATGCGGCGGTAGGCGAGGGCGGCGGCGATGAAGGGCAGGCCGAGGCCGAGCGCGAAGACGGCCGACAGCAGCGCGCCGCGACCGGCGGTGGCCTCGTTGACCGAGAGCACGTTGATCGCCGCCAGCGTCGGCCCGACGCAGGGCGTCCAGCCGACGCCGAAGAGGAAGCCGAGCAGCGGCGCCGCGGCGAGCCCCACGGCGGGCACCTTGTGGATGCGCCAGTCGCGCTGGAGGAAGCCGAAGGCGCCCAGGAACGCGACGCCCAGCAGGATCGTGATGACGCCCAGCACCAGGTTGAGCTGACGGGTGTGGGTGAACAGCCACGCCCCGGCGGCACCGGTGAGGCTGCCCAGCAGCACGAAGACGACCGAGAAGCCGAGCACGAAGAGCGTCGCGCCCAGCACCATGCGGCTGCGGCGGGCCTGGTCGAGCTCGCCGCCGGAGATGCCGGTGGCGTAGGACAGGTAGCCCGGCAGCAGCGGGATGACGCAGGGGCTGAAGAACGAGATCAGGCCGGCGGCGAGGGCGACGGGCAGGGCGAGCACCATCGACCCGGACAGGGCCGTCTCCTGGAACCAGTCACTCATCGAGCACCGCCTCGACGAGCGAGACCAGCGTCTGGGTGGTGGGGACCCGGCCGTTGACCGAGGCGGCGACGCGGCCCTCGCGGTCGAGGACGACCGTGCTGGGGATCGACCGGGGCGTCAGCGTGCCCGCGAACGGCAGCAGGGCGGCGCCGTCGGCGGAGTAAACTGAGGGGTAGGGCACCTCGAGGTCGCGGACGTAGGCGGCCGCGTCGTCGCGCGAGGCGTCGCGGATGTTGAGGCCGAGGAACGCCACGTCGTCGCCGAGCGCCTCGGCGGCCTCGTTGAGGTCGGGCTGCTCGCGGATGCACGGCGGGCACCAGGACGCCCACACGTTGACCACGACGGGCGTGCCGCGCAGGTCGGCGAGGTCGACCTCCGCGCCGTCGAGGTCGGTGCCGGTCAGCGAGACCGGCTCGCCACGGTCGGCGGGGGCCACCTCGGTCGGGACGCCGGTGCCGGAGATGTAGCCCTTGTCGCCGGTGCCGGACAGGCTGGAGCAGCCCACCAGCGCGAGCAGGCAGGCGAGGCCCACGAGGGGCCGCAGGAGGGCGCGGACGAGCTTCAGGGCCGGTCCTCCCGGGGTGCGCCACCGGCCGAGAACGGGGCGGACCGGTCGGCCACGGGGATCAGGTCGCCGGCCGGCTCGGAGTAGCGCAGCTGCACCATCCGGTCGTCGTCGAACACGACGCTGGTGAGCGAGCACAGCGTGCACTGGCGGGTCTTGGGGTGGTGGAGGTAGCTGCGCTTCTCCAGGAACAGCCGCGTCGTCCAGATCGGCAGCTGGTGGGAGACCACCACCGCCTCGTGGCCGACGGCCGCGTCGCGGGCGTCGTGCACCGCCGCCACCATCCGCCCGGCGATCTCGTCGTAGGGCTCGCCCCACGACGGCCGGAACGGGTTGTACATGTAGCGCAGCAGGCCGGGGCGCTTGACGAACGTCATCGCGCCGGCGCTGAAGTTGACGCCCTGGAACTTGTTGCCGGACTCGATCACCCGCGGGTCGATCTGCGGGGTGATGCCGAGCCGGGCCGCGAGGGGCGCCAGGGTCTCCTGGGCCCGCTCCAGCGGCGACGTGCGCAGGTGGACGATGTCGCGGTCGCCGATCGTCGCGGCGACGCGACGTGCCATCTGCTGGCCGAGCTCGGAGAGGTGGAACCCGTCCATCCGGCCGTAGAGCACGCCGTCGGGGTTGTGGACCTCACCGTGGCGCAGCAGGTGGACGATCGTCTGGACGCCCATGTCAGTGACCTCCCGCCGCGGCGGCCGCGGCCGCGGCGGCAGGCAGGGCCTCGACGATCGTGGAGACGGCCCGGTCGTCGTGGGCGGTGGAGACGAACCACGCCTCGTAGGCCGAGGGGGGCAGGTAGACGCCGCGGTCGAGCATCGCGTGGAAGAACGCCGCGTAGGCCGCGGTGTCCTGCCCGCTCGCCTCGGTGAAGTCGCGGACCGGCGCGTCGCGGAAGAACACCGAGAACATGGTGCCGGCCGTCTGGACCACGTGCGGGACGCCGGCCGCCTCGAGGTGCTCGGCCACGGCGGCGCGGATCGCCTGCGCGGTGGCGTCGAGCTGCTGGTAGACCTGCGGGGTCGCGAGCCGGAGCGTGGTGAGCCCGGCCGTGGTCGCGACCGGGTTGCCCGAGAGCGTGCCGGCCTGGTAGACGCGGCCCTCGGGCGCGAGGTGGGCCATCAGGTCGGCCCGGCCACCGAACGCCGCGGCCGGGAAGCCGCCGCCCATCACCTTGCCGAAGGTCATCAGGTCCGGCGTCCAGCCCTCGATCGCCCCGTCGAGCCCCCAGCCGCCCTGTGCGGTGGCCCGGAAGCCGGTCATCACCTCGTCGCTGATGAACAGCGCGCCGTGGGCGCGGCAGGTCTCGGCGAGGAACGCGTTGAAGCCCGGGGCCGGCGGGACGACGCCCATGTTGCCCGGCGATGCCTCGGTGATCAGGCAGGCGATGCGCGGTCCGTGGACCTCGAAGGCCGCCCGGACCGCCTCGCGGTCGTTGTAGGGCAGGACGAGCGTCTCGGCGGCGGAGGTGGCCGGCACGCCGCTGGTGCCGGGCACCGCGAGCGTCGCGACGCCGGAGCCGGCCTCGGCCAGCAGCGGGTCGACGTGGCCGTGGTAGCAGCCGGCGAACTTCACGACGAGGTCGCGCCCGGTGGCCCCGCGGGCCAAGCGGATGGCCGACATGGTGGCCTCGGTGCCGGAGGAGACGAGGCGGACCCGCTCGACCGGCGTGCGGGCGACGATCTCCTCGGCCAGCTCGACCTCGGGCTGGGTGGGGGTGCCGTAGGACGTGCCGCGCGCCACGGCGGCCGCCACGGCGGCCTGCACCTCGGGGTGCGCGTGGCCGAGCAGCATCGGCCCCCACGAGCAGATCAGGTCGACGTACTCGTTGCCGTCGGCGTCGGTGAGCCAGGCCCCGGACGCGGAGGTGATGAAGCGCGGAGTCCCGCCGACCGCGGTGAACGCGCGGACCGGCGAGTTCACACCGCCGGGCGTCACGGCACGGGCACGCTCGAACCAGGCCTCACTGGCCGCGGTGGTCGTCGAGGCGGTGGTCGCGGGGGTGGTCGCGGAGGTGGTCGCGGGGGTCACCGGGTCATTGTCACGCAGGGGTGCAAGGGAAACCCAGTCGGTGCAGACGCCGGGCAGCCGGGTGTGGGTTGGCGCACAGCCCTCGCGCGCGTAACTTGGGAGGACGAATCGTCGTCGGCGAGGTGTGGACGTGCCCGGAGGGGGCACCGTGACACCACGCCGACCAGGGGGAGTCCACGACATGTCGAGTCCGGGTCGACTGCACCGAGCGATCGCCATCATCCCGCTGGCGGTGCTCTCCGCGGCGTGGACGGCGAGCCTCACCGGTGCCGGCGTCGGCACCGCGACCGCCGACCCCGACGGATCCCGCACCCTCCCCGACGGCACCGTCCTGCCCGAGGCGGCCATCGAGGCACCCGCCAGCGTGGGCGACGCCGCGAGCCGCTCCGCGACCCTCTCCCCCGGCACCGCGGGCGACATCCCGCAGGCCGCGCTGTCGGCCTACCAGCGCGCCGAGGCCGTGATCAACGAGGCCGACCCGGCGTGCAACCTGCCGTGGGAGCTCATCGCGGCCATCGGGCGCGTCGAGTCCGACCACGGCCGCTTCGGGGGCAGCTCCCTCGACGACGCCGGCGTGGCCCGCCCCGGCATCTTCGGTGTCGCGCTCGACGGCACCGACGACACGCAGCGCATCGTCGACACCGACGCCGGGCAGTACGACGGCGACACCCGCTTCGACCGGGCGGTCGGCCCGATGCAGTTCATCCCCTCGACTTGGTCGGTCGTCGGCGTGGACGGCGACGCCGACGGCACCCGCGACCCGCAGGACGTCGACGACGCGGCGCTCGCCACGGCCGTCTACCTCTGCTCCGGCGACGACGACCTGTCGGGCGAGCAGGGCCAGCGGGCCTCGGTCTACCGCTACAACCACTCCAACGACTACGTCGACCTGGTGCTCGAGGTCATGCAGGCCTACCTCGACGGCGACTTCAGCGCCGTCCCGGGCCTCCCCCTCTCCCCCGGCACGGTCGACGCGTCCCCGAGCACCACCTCGACCGGCGGCCCCGGCCGAGGCGGCGGCCAGGACGGCGGGAAGGGCGGCGGGAAGGGCGACGGCGCGGACGGCGGCCAGGGCGTCGACAACGGCGGCGGCGGGGGCGGGGGCGGCGACACCTCGCCCACCAAGGACCCGACGCCCACCCAGACGCCGACCCAGTCCCCCACGCAGACACAGACGCCGACGCAGACGCCCACGCAGTCGCCGACCAAGGACCCGACGCCGACGCCGACCCCTGTGCCCACGACGGTCCCGACGAGCCTGCCCACGCTCGTCCCGACGCTCCCGACCGAGCCGATCGGTCAGACGCTCACGTGGGCGCAGGCCCACGCCCAGTGCCTCGTGTCCAGCCCGCTCAACCTCGAGGCCTGCATCGCGGCCCTGCTCAACCCCTGACCGGGCCAGCGGTCAGCGGCGCAGCAGGCGGGCCGCCTCGGCGGCCCAGTAGGTGAGGATCACGTCGGCGCCCGCGCGGCGGATCGAGGTGAGCGTCTCCCAGATGGCCGCCTCCCGGTCGATCCAGCCGTTGGCGGCGGCGGCCTCGAGCATGGCGTACTCGCCGGAGACGTTGTAGGCGGCGACGGGCACGTCGACCGCGTCGCGCACCCGGCGCACCACGTCGAGGTAGGGCAGGGCCGGCTTCACCATCACGATGTCGGCACCCTCGGCGACGTCGAGGAGCACCTCCCGCACGCCCTCGACCGCGTTGGCCGGGTCCTGCTGGTAGGTGCGCCGGTCGCCCACCAAGGAGGAGTCCACGGCCTCGCGGAAGGGGCCGAAGAAGGCAGAGGCGTACTTGGCGGAGTAGGCCAGCACCGAGACGTCGCTGTGCGCGGCCACGTCGAGCGCGCGGCGCACCACCGCGACCTGGCCGTCCATCATCCCGCTCGGGCCGACCATGTCGACGCCGGCCGCGGCCTGCGCGAGGGCCATCTGCGCGTAGGCCGCGAGGGTCTGGTCGTTGTCGACCTCGCCGTCGGGCGTCAGCAGGCCGCAGTGGCCGTGGTCGGTGAACTCGTCGAGGCACAGGTCGGACATCACGGTGAGCTCGTCGCCCACCTCGGCCACGACGTCGGTGATGGCGAGGTTGAGCACCCCGCCCGGGTCGATCGCCCCGGAGCCCGTCGCGTCCTTGTGCTCGGGGATGCCGAAGAGCATCACGCCGCCGAGGCCGAGCTCGGCCGCCTCGGTGACCGCCTGCTTGAGGGAGTCGCGCGAGTGCTGCACGACGCCGGGCATCGAGGAGATCGGGTGCGGCTCGGCGAGGCCCTCGCGCACGAAGACCGGCAGGACGAGCGAGCTGGGCACGACATGGGTCTCGGCGACCATCCGGCGCAGCGCCGGCGTGCGTCGCAGCCGCCGGGGGCGGATGGTCGGTCCTTGGACGTGGTGGTCGTCGGTCACGGGTCCATCCTTCCCCAGCGGCGGCTGCGGTGTCGTTCGACTACTTGGCGCGGGCCTTGCGGCGCCCGGACGCGGTGCGCTCGCTCGGGCGGGTCACCTGCTCACCGGCCTCCACCATCGCCAGGCGCCGGGCGGCGCCGAAGGCGGCCAGCGCGTCGACGAGCACCTCCACGTCGGGCGTGGGGGCGAGCACGTCGACCCGGAGGCCGTGCTCCTCGGCGGTCTTGGCGGTCTGCGGGCCGATGACCGCGATGATCGTCGAGGGGTGCGGCTTGCCGGCGATGCCGACCAGGTTGCGCACCGTCGAGGACGAGGTGAACACGACCGCGTCGAACTTGCCGGTCTTGATCGCGTCGCGGACCGGCGCGGGCGGCGGCGTGGCGCGCACCGTGCGGTAGGCCGTGACGTCGTCGCACTCCCAGCCGAGGTCCACCAGGCCCGCGACGAGGTTCTCGGTGGCGATGTCGGCGCGGGGCAGGAAGACCCGGTTGATCGGGTCGAGCACCTCGTCGTAGGGCGGCCACTCCGCGAGCAGGCCGGCGGCGGACTGCTCACCGGACGGCACCAGGTCGGCACGCAGGCCCCAGTCGGCGATCGCCTGGGCGGTCTTGTCGCCCACCGCGGCGATCTTCAGCCCGGAGAACGCGCGGGCGTCGAGGCCGTACTCCTCGAACTTCTCGCGCACCGCCTTGACGGCGTTGACCGAGGTGAAGGCGATCCACTCGTAGCGCCCCTCGACGAGGCCGCGCACGGCCTTGTCCATCTGGAGCGGGTTGCGCGGCGGCTCGACCGAGATGGTCGGCACCTCCTCGGGCACGGCGCCGTACTCACGCAGGCGACGCGACAGCGAGCCCGCCTGCTCCTTGGTGCGGGGCACCAGGGCACGCCAGCCGAAGAGCGGCTTGGTCTCGAACCACGACAGCGTCTGGCGCAGGTCGACGACGTCGCCGATGACGGTGATCGCCGGCGGCGCGACGCGGGCGGCGCGCACGTCGGCGGCGACGTTGGCGAGGGTGGAGATGAGGGTGCGCTGCTCGGTCGTGGTGCCGACGCGGGTCATCGCGACGGGCGTCTCGGGCGAGCGACCGGCCTCCATGAGGGCGGCCGCGGTCTCGCCGATGCTGCCGACGCCGGAGAGCAGCACGAGGGTGCGGTCGTCGGCGTAGGCGCTCCAGTCGACCTTCTCGCCGCAGGTGACGACGGCCATCTCCCGGTGGCGCTTGGTGGTCAGCGGGATGCCGGCGTAGGCCGGGACCGCGCTCACCGACGAGACGCCGGGGACGACCTCGAAGCCGACGCCCGCCTTCACGCAGGCCTGCGCCTCCTCGGGGCCGGAGGCGTAGAGGAACGGGTCGCCGGTCATCAGGCGGACCACGCGCTGCTTCTTGCCGTGGCGCACCACGACCTTGGCGCGCGAGGCGTGGGTGAGCGGCTGGCCGTCCTCGCCGAAGCCGCCGTCGACGATCTCGGGGCCTCCCTCGAAGCCGTCGGGGCCCTCGACGAGGCCGAGGACCGAGCGGACCAGGGCGACGTGCTCGGGGGCCTCGGTGACGATCACCTCGGCACCCTGGAGGAGCTCCACGGCGCGCACCGTGAGAAGGCCCGGGTCACCCGGTCCGCTGCCGACGAACGACACCCAACCCTGGGCCGGGGTGGGCGACGTGCTGGCCTGGGGGGTCTGTACTCGCGTCATGCGTGCTGATTCCTCACTGGTGGTGCTTCCATCAGGTCTGCTGCTCCCTCGTCGAGCATCTCGCTCGCGAGGCGTGTACCGAGTCGTGCGGCCTCGTCGACCGGGCCGGTGGCGCTCCTCCGCACGGAGAGGCCACCGTCCTCGGAGAGGGCCACGGCGCGCAGCCAGAGCTCCTCGCCGTCCTCTCCCTCGACGACCTCGGCCAGGGCGCCCAGCGGGGCCGAGCAGCCGGCCTCGAGGGTGGACAGGACCGCGCGCTCGGCCGTGACCGCGGCACGCGTGGCGGGGTCGTCGAGTCGTGCCAGGGCCTCGACCAGCTCGGCGTCGCCGGAGCGGCACTCCACGGCCAGGGCTCCCTGGCCGGGCGCGGGCAGCATCTGGAGCGGGTCGAGCACCTCGGTGGCCTCGTCGAGGCGGCCGAGACGCGACAGTCCGGCGCGGGCGAGCACGATCGCGTCGACCTCTCCGCTGCGCACCTTGCGGATGCGGGTGTCGACGTTGCCGCGGATGCCGACCAGCTCCAGGCCCAGGCCGAGGGCCGCGAGCTGGCTAACGCGGCGGGGCGACCCGGTGCCGAGGCGGCTGCCGGCCGGCAGCTCGCCCAGGGTGAGGCCGTCGCGGGCCACGACGACGTCGCGGGGGTCCTCGCGGGTCGGGATCGCGGCCAGGGCGATCCCGTCGGCGGGCGTGGTGGGCAGGTCCTTGAGCGAGTGCACCGCGAAGTCGACGCGCCCGTCGAGGAGGGCGTCGCGCAGGGCGCTGACGAACACCCCCGTGCCGCCCATCTGGGCGAGCGGGGTGGTGCTGCGGTCACCCTCGGTCGAGACCTCGACGAGCTCGACCTCGCGGCCGAGCCGCTCGCGGACGAGGTCGGCGACGAGTCCCGACTGGGTCGTGGCGAGCGCCGAGGCGCGGGTGCCGAGCCGCAGGGGCGCGGTCTGCTGCGTGCTCATGCGGGGTCCTCGCGGCGTTGTTCGGGGGAGCGCAGCGGAGGAGAAGAACGTCGTGGGGTGCTCACTGCTGGCCCTCCGCTCGTGAGATGGCGTCGACGGCCTCGGGGTCGAGGCGGAAGAGCTCGGCGAGCGCGGCGGTGTAGGACACGGCCGGCTCGGCGTCGGCGAGCTCCTTCACCCGGACGGTGGGCTCGTGGAGGAGCTTGTCGGCAACCCGGCGCACGGTGTGCAGGATCTCCGCGCGGGCGGCCTCGTCGAGGTCGGGCAGGCGGGAGGCCAGCCGGTCCATCTCGGCGTCGACGACCGAGGTGGCCATCGAGCGCAGGGCGACCACGGTGGGGGTCACGCTCGCCTGGCGTCGTACGGCGAGGAACGCGCTGATCTCCTGCCCGACGATGGTGCGCACGTCGTCGACGCCGGCGGTCGCCTCGAGGCCGCGCAGCTCGTCGGCGAGGCCGGCGAGGTTGATCAGCTCGACCCCGGGCAGGTCGGCCAGGGAGGGGTCGACGTCGTGGGGCAGGGCGAGGTCGATGACCGTCAGCGGCCGGTCGCTCGAGCCGCGGGCGGTGACCACGTCGCCGAGGCGGACCAGCGGCTCGGGGGCGCCGGTGCACGAGATGACGATGTCGGCGGTGGCGAGCTGCTCGCCGAGGGCCGTCAGCGGCACCGACTCGGCGCCGTACTCGTCGGCGAGCCGGTCGGCGCGGGCGGCCGTGCGGTTGAGCACGGCGATGCTGGCGGCGCCGCTGCGCGAGAGGTGGGCCACCGCGAGCGAGGCCATCGCGCCGGCGCCGATCACGAGGGTGCGGGCTCCGGCGACCGGCACCGAGCTGCGCTCGAGGGCGGCGGTGACCAGCGACGGGGCGGCCCGGTCGATGTCGGTCTCGGCGTGGGCGCGCTTGCCGACGCGCAGCGCCTGCTGGAAGAGCGTGTTGAGCGCCGGGCCGACGGTGCCGTTCTCCTGGCCGACGCGCAGCGCCTCGCGGGTCTGGCCGAGGATCTGGCCCTCGCCGACGACCATCGAGTCGAGGCCGGCGGCGACCTGGAACAGGTGGGAGACCGCGCCCTCGTCGTAGTGGACGTAGAGGTGCGGCAGCAGCGCCTCCGCGGGCTGCTCGGCGCGCGCGACCAGGAGGTTCGAGAGGTCCTCCACGCTGCCGTGGAAGCGGTCGACCTCGGCGTAGACCTCGAGGCGGTTGCAGGTCACGATGGCGGTCGCCTCGGAGACGTGCTCACCGGCCATCACGTCGTCGATCAGCTTGACCGTGCCGTTGCCGTCCAGCGCGAGCCGCTCGAGGAGCTCGACCGGGGCGGACTTGTGGGAGATGCCCACGACGAGGACGCTCACGACACGACCTCCGAGCCGGGCGCGACCGACTTGCGCTGCTCGTGGTAGGCGAGGATCTGCAGCTCGATGGAGAGGTCCACCTTCCGTACGTCGACGCCGTCCGGCACCGTCAGGACGGCGGGGGCGAAGTTGAGGATGCTGGTGATGCCGGCGGCGACCATGCGGTCGGTGACCGACTGGGCGGCGACGGCGGGGGTCGCGATGACGCCGATCGAGACGGCGTGCTCGGTCACGATCGACTCGAGGTCCTCGAAGGGGCGCACCTCGAGGCCGGCGACGACCTCGTCGTGGCGCTCGGTGTCGGCGTCGAGGAGGGCGACCACCCGGAAGCCGCGGCTGCGGAAGCCGGAGTAGTTGGCCAGGGCGTGGCCGAGGTTGCCGATGCCCACGATGACGACGGGCCAGTCCTGGGTGAGGCCGATCTCGCGGGCGATCTGGTAGCGCAGGTACTCCACGTCGTAGCCCACGCCGCGGGTGCCGTAGCTGCCGAGGTAGGACAGGTCCTTGCGGAGCTTGGCGCTGTTGACGCCTGCGGTGGCCGCGAGCTCCTCGCTGGAGCACGTGGTGGTGCCGCCCTCGGCGAGGCCGGTCAGGGCTCGCAGGTACACGGGAAGCCTGGCGACGGTCGCCTCGGGAATGTCCCGGGCAGAGTCGGGGGTCCGTGCGGTCACAGCTGCTTCTTTCCAGTCCCTGCGAACCTCGCGTGGACCCGGCCACTGTAGGAGTTTGTGAACGGGAGAACAAAACGGCAGGAGCGCGGGCTAGCACATGTGAGATGAGCCACCTCACGCGGGGGTCTCCTGACTTGCATTCGGGTCCCGGCGGCGTTACAGGGCGAGGGCCGGAGGTCGGTTCGCGGCGTCCCTCAGGACGCGGCCCGCTCCAGCGCCTCGACGGCGACCGACGTGTCGGGAAGGGCGGACAGCTCGCCGGCGACGGCGCGGCACCGCTCCCGCACCTCGACGTCGGCGAGGAGCCCGCGCGCGAGCGAGGCGACCTCGTCGGGCGCGGCGGTCGCGGCGTCGAGGACGGCGGCGACGCCGAGCTCTGCGGCACGCCTCGCGTTGTGCGGCTGGTCGGCCCCCAGCGGCAGGAGCAGGGACGGCACGCCGTGCGCCAGCGTCGCCATCAGGCTGCCCGAGCCGCCGTGCGAGACGACCAGGTCGACGTGCGGCAGGAGCTCGTGCTGGGGGACGAAGCGCTCCACCCGCACGTGCGGCGGCTGCGGCCCGAGGTCGGCGGGGTCCGTGCGTCGTCCGACCGTGGCCACCACGTCCACGCCGAGGGTGCCGAGCCCGGCCAGCAGGCGCTCGAAGAGGTCGCCCGACGCGGCGTTGAAGATCGTCCCGAGGGTCACGTAGATGCTCGGCCCGTCCGTGCGCCCGCCCGTGCGCCGGCCCTCGTGCGGGTGTGCGGCGGACCGGTAGTGGGTCGGCTCGACCCGCAGGGGCGCCTCAGGGCTGCGGAAGGACGGCGGCGCGTCGCTCAGGACCAGTCCCGACGTCAGCCTGGTGAGCCCGGGGTCCGGCGCGAGCCCGTGCTCGGCGCGGACGGCGTCGAGCCGGGGCGCGACGAGCTCGGGCCGGACCAGCAGGCCGGCGGCGAGCACGAGGTGGGTCGCGACGGGCACGTCGAGCAGCTCGGCGGCGACGGTCGTGCCCAGGTCGGTCTCGTCCCTCAGCACGAGGTCGGGCCCGAACTCGCGGATCACGTCGGGGACCGCGAGCGCCATCCGGCGTGCTCCCCGGTCGGCGAAGTTGTCGGCGAACTCGCGCTCGGTCGCGCGGGCGTCGAGCACCGCCAGCGGGGTGCGGCCCTGGCTCTCGGAGGCCTGGTCGTGGTGTGGCCGGGGGCTCGTCGCGGAGGCGGCGAACCCGGCCTCCTCGATCTGCGGGACCAGCCCGCCGGACCCGGCGATGGCCACCTCGTGCCCGGCGTCGCGCGCCGCACGTGCCAGCGGGAGCAGCGGCGCCAGGTGGCCGAGGCCGCCGACGAACGTGACGAGGAGGCGCATGGCGTCCGAGCGTAGGCGCTCCACGCCCCCGCCTGCCCGAGCAGGCCGGCGGCGCCCTCAGAAGCGGAAGTCCTCGGTGCGGGTCACCCCGTCGACCGTGAGCCCGACGCGGTAGCACCCCTTCCACGACTTCGACGTCTTGAGGTTGAGCCGGTAACGGCCACCCCCGAGGTCCTGCAGCCCCGACCCGCCCGTGGGGCGCGCCTCGACGGGGTCGCCCGTGTCCTCGTCGCTGGCGCAGTCGTAGGGCTTCGCGAGGCCCGAGACGTCGGCGGCGGTCAGCCCCAGGACCGGTCGACCGGCCCGGCTGGCCGAGAACGTGAACGGGATGGTCCGGCCCGGCTGGGCCACGTTGAGGACGCCGGCGTCGACCGGCGGCCCGTAGGCGCTGAGCTCCAGGCCGGCCACGGGCGAGTCCCCCGGGGCACACGACACGTCGAGCGTGACGGGGCCGAGGAAGGTCGGGGGCACGTACACGATCTCCGTGCCGACGACGCGGTAGGACCCCGGCGCCACGTAGGCACTCAGGTGTGTCGCGACGAGCGTCCGCACGGTGGTCTGGAACAGGATGTTGCTGGCCACCGACCTCGGGGGGTCGGTGCGGCCGAACGCGGTCGAGGAGAACCCGCCGGGGAAGGCCCCGCCGCCGTCGTCCCAGACGAACGAGACCGCATAGGTGTGGGCGTCGCCGCGAGCCGTGTAGGTCTCGCCGGGCAGCATGGTCGGCACCAGCTCGTCGGGGATGCGGATCGAGAGGGTGTCGGGACCGGGGTTCGTGGAGTCGTTCGCCGCCACTCCCTGGAACGGGGTCGTGGTGCCCGACGCGGTCGGCTGGGCGTTGACCCACTGGCAGGCCGCGGACCCGGCCCACTCGTCCGCCCCCTCCTCGGCGCCGGCTGCTGCGGGGACGGCGAGCAGCAGGGCCGCTGGGACGGCGAGTGCCTGGGCCGCCGCGAGGCCTCGATGTCTGGCGGGTGGTCCGGCTGGGGATCGGGTGACGATTTTCACGGGGGCTCCTCGGGTGGATGCTGGACCCCCAGCAGTAGTACGCCTCGCGCTGCTCGGCATCGGGCGAATGCCCGTGGTCTAGCGCGGCACGCCTCAGCCGGCCAGCCGGATCCCGTCGGCGATCAGGAGCAGGCCGAACGCGGCGAACAGGGCCGCGGCGCCCCACCTGATGACGTGCTCGGGGAGCTTCGTGCCCAGCACGGCACCGACCCCGATGGCCAGCGCGTCGGCGGCGACCATGCCCACGGTGCTGCCGACCCAGGTGCCGAGCCAGCCCTCCTGGGTCGCGAGGGTGATGGTGGCGAGCATCGTCTTGTCGCCCAGCTCGGCGAGGAGGAAGGCGATGCCGACGGCGAGGATCGCCGCGCCCTGGCTGTTGCGGGCCTTTGCGGCCTCGTCCTCGGTGAGCTCGTCGCCGCGGAGCGTCCACGCCGCGAAGCCGAGGAAGGCGACGCCGGCGACGACCGAGATCCACTGCTGCTGCTCGGCGAAGGCGTCGCCGATCCAGAAGCCGATGCCGACGGAGGCGAGGTGGACGACGGCGGTGGCGGCGGTGATGCCGATGAGGACGTCTCGCACCCGGTAGCGGGCGGCGAAGGTCATCGCCATCAGCTGGCTCTTGTCGCCGAGCTCGGCGACGAAGATGACGGCGGTGCTCAGCAGGAGGGCGTTCATCTGGTGCGGGTCCTCTCCGCGCCTGAGCCGGAGGGCGTGCGACCAGATCCTGGACGACCCTTCGACCAGGCCGGTCCGTGAAGGGTCAGCGACTGGTCGAAAGTCTCGTCCGCCACCTGGGTGGCCTGTCGCGCCGGGCCCGGGGGCCAGCATGTCGACGCGACTGTTGGGGACTACTCCCTTTCGAGGCCCCACCCTACGCAGCCGGGCCCTACGACACCCAGCCCGCGCGCCGAGGCGCTGGTCACACTCCTCAGCCCACGACGTCGCGCAGCATCCGGTCGGACTCCAGCTGGGCCTCACGGTCGTACGTCGAGGTGCTCGCCAGCAGCTCGTCCGCCCCGCTGCGCTCGGCCAGGTCCTCGATGCGCCGGCGCACCGTCCGGGCACTGCCGGCCACGGCGCGCGCGAGCGACGCCTCGACGCGGCGGCGTACCTGGCTGGTCCACTCGACGGCGCGGATGTCGGCGACGCTGTCGAGCGGCGGGAACTCGCCCGCCTGGCGTGACATCGCCATGGCCCACGCCTCCGGCAGGGCGAGGTCGCGCGCGGTCTCGTCGTCGTCGGCCAGCAGCACGTCGAGCGCGACCGTCACCCGCGGCCGGCTGCCCTCGTGCGGTCGGAACGAGCGGCGGTACGCCTCCAGCGCGTCGGCGAGCTCGTCGGAGTCGAGGATCGGGCCGCCCACGACGACGGGCAGCCCGAGGCGGGCCGCCACCTCGAGGCCGCGGCCGGTGGCGAGCAGGTGCATCGGCACCGGCCGCCCGGTCGCCGGGCGCGCGGTCACCTCGGCGGTGCCGTCGAGGTATCCGCGCAGCTCGACGAGATCGGCCTCGAAGGTGTCGGGGTCGTCGACGTCGCGGCGCAGCGCGCGGCGCACCGGCGGCGTGAAGCCGAGCGAGCGGCCGAGCCCGAGGTCGACGCGACCGGGGTGGAGCGCGTCGAGCACGAGGAGCTGCTCGGCCACCACGAGGGGCTGGTGCAGCGGCAGCATCACCCCGCCCGACCCGATCCGGATCCGCGTCGTACGGGCGCCGATCGCCGCCAGCAGGACGGCCGGCGACCCCGACGCGATCCCGGGCACGCCGTGGTGCTCGGCCACCCAGAACCGCTCGTAGCCGAGCCGCTCGGCCCCCACCGCCCGCTCGACCGTGTCGTCGATCGCGGCGGAGTCGGGCTGCCCGCGGCGGGTCCTGGAGCGGTCGAGGAGGGAGAGCTTCACCCCTCCCCCAACACTCCACGCCCCGCTCAGCATCCCGAGCGCCGAACCACCGCCATCACGACATCGTGGAAGATCCACGTCACCTGATGGCTCGGATCCTCCACGATCCCGTCGAAGTCCCCGCTCAGGCGGGGACTCCGACAACGCGCACCACCCGCGCCGAGGGCGTACGCCTCCTGGCGGCCCGGACGACCGTCGTCACCACATCGTGGAAGATCCACGTCACCTGGTGGCTCGGATCCTCCACGATCCCGTCGAAGTCCCCGCTCAGGCGGGGACTCCGACAGCGCGGACCACCGGCGCCTGCCGGCAGCCCGAGGGAGGCGTCAGGCGCCGAGGGCGGCGCGGAGGCGCGCCTCGTCGACACGCCAGAAGTCGTGCTGCCTGCCGTCGACGAAGGTCACCGGGATGTCCTCGCTGAAGCGGTCCTCGAGGTCGCCGTCGGTGGTGATGTCGACCTCCTCGAAGGACTCGCCGACGTCGGCGCAGACGCGGGCGATCACCTCGCGGGCGTCGTCGCAGAGGTGGCAGCCCGGGCGGGTGTAGAGGGTCACGCGGGCGGTCGTCACGGGAGGAGCCCTCGCGTACGACGTCGCTCGAGGGTGCGCAGCCGGCCCTTCTGCACCGCGCCGGTCAGCGTGACGGGCAGCGCCTCGACGACCTCGACGCGCGAGGGCTGCTTGAAGCGCGCGAGCCGGTGCTCGGCGTGGGAGCGGACGGCGTCCTCCAGGTCGGCGGGCACCCCGGCGTCGGCGGACGCGACGACGTAGGCCACCACGGCCTCGCCGGTCGTCTCGTCGGGGACGCCGATCACCGCGGCGTCGGCGACGCCGTCGACCTCGCGCAGGACGTCCTCGACCTCGGTCGGGTAGACGTTGAAGCCGCTGACGATGACCAGCTCGTTGACCCGGTCGACGAGGAACAGGTCGCCGCTGGCGTCCAGGAAGCCGACGTCGCCGGTGCCGAACCAGCCCTCCTCGTCCGGGCCGTCGGACCCGTCGGGCCAGTAGCCGCTGAACAGGTTGGCGCCGCGCACCTGGATCTCGCCGGGGTCCTCGCCCTCGACCTGCCCCCATGTCTCGTCGACCAGTCGCAGCTCGATGCCCGGCAGCGCCGCGCCCAGCGACCCGGGGTGCGGGTCCCGGCTGCACAGCGTGCTGGTCACGACCGGCGCGGCCTCGGTGAGCCCGTAGCCCTGGTGCACCGGGATGCCGGTGATGGAGGTGAACTCCTCGACCACCGCCGCCTCGAGCGGCGCCGAGCCGGACAGCACGAGCCGGACCGGGCCGAGCCGCTCGCGCAGGTGCTCGTCGGGCAGCCAGTGGGCGAAGACCGGCGGGGCGATCGGCACCACGCTGCAAGCCTCGTCGTCGATGAGGTCCAGCACGGCCTGCGGCTCGAAGCGCTCGACCAGGAGCAGTCGGGCCCGGTGGCGCAGCACCCCGCCGAGGACCGCGTTGAGCCCGTAGACGTGGAAGAGCGGGAGCACGCCGAGCACCACGTCGTCGCCGTGCATCATCGGCGGCTCGACGGCCGCGACCTGCTCGATGTTGGCCAGCAGCGCCCGGTGGCTGAGCATCGCGGCCCGCGGCAGGTCGGAGGTGCCGCCCGTGTAGAGCAGGGCGGCGAGCTTCTCGGGGTCGGGCAGCGGCGGGACGGGGCGTACGACGTCGGCGCGGAGGTCGTCGAGGGCCACCTCGCCGTCGCCGGGGGCGGCGCCCGTGACCACGACCAGCGGCCGGGCGACATCGGGGTCGAGGCCGGCCAGCGCCGTGCGGACGGCGTCGAGCGCGGTCTCGTCGGTCACCAGCAGCCGGGTGCCGGAGTCGGCGACCATCCGGGCGAGCTCACCGGCCGTCGACCGCGGGTTGACCGGGACCGCGACGACCTGCGCCCGCAGCACGCCGAGGTAGGTCGTGACGAACTCGATGCGGTTGCCGACGGCGATCATCACCCGCTGGCCGGCGCGGATGCCGTGGGCTCCCAGGCCGGTCGCGACACGGGCCACCTCGTCCTCGAGACGCGACCACGTGAGGGAGCGTCCGCCGCTCTCCACGAGGGCCTGCCGGTCGGGGACGTCGGCGGCAGCCTCGGCCACCAACGCAGAGATGTCGTCGCGCGGCATGCCCCGATCCTTCCACAGCTGATATGTAGGCACCTGCTGTCAAGGGCAGGTTGAGGCGCCCGTCCCACTGATGGTGGGGCGGGCGCCTCG
>NZ_JBZGDV010000016.1:0-12185 GCF_058355585.1 Nocardioides sp. Z13_37
ACGAACCCACAAATGAAGAACACCCGAACCTACGTTTCCGTAGGTCCGGGTGTCCGCGATGTCCTGCGACATCACATTGTAGCGGGGGCAGGATTTGAACCTGCGACCTCTGGGTTATGAGCCCAGCGAGCTACCGAGCTGCTCCACCCCGCGTCGGTGAACAGAACATTACAGGGGTGGGTGGGCGGAGCCCAAATCGGGGGTCACCCGGCTTGGCGGACCGCCCTCTCGATGAGCGCGCGCCCCTCCTCCATCAGGCGTGCCCACCGCACGGTGTCGCCGTTGCGCTGCGCCTCGTCGGCCTTGGCGAACTTCTCCTCGGCCTGCACGAGCAGCTCCCTGATGCTGCCCTCCGGCTGCTCGCCCGGCTCCGTGGTCGGCTGCTCACCCGGCGACTCCGACGGCTCCTCGGTCGGCTCCTCCGTGGGCTCCTCCGTGGGCTCCTCCGTCGGGTCGGTCGTCCCGTCGTCCGACGCGTCCGACGTCAGGGCGTCCTCGATCGCGTCGACGAGCGTGGTGCCGATGCCGACCCGGTTCTCGTAGGAGACGAGCACGAACCGCAGGATCGGGAAGTTCGACTCACCGTCACGACGGGTGTAGACCGGCTGCACGTACATGAACGTGTCGTCGATCGGCAGCGTGAGCAGGTTTCCCGGCACCCGGTCGGCGTCACCGGTCGTGTAGGGCAGCAGCGCCTGGCTGATGTCCTCGTTGGTGGCGAACGTGTTGGCGATCTGCAGCGGGCCGCCCGTGGGCTCGTTGGGCAGCTGCAGCACCCTGACCTTGCCGTAGTCCTCGCTCGTCGCGTCGCTGTTGACCGACAGGTAGGCGGCGAGGTTGTTCTCCTTGCGCCGCGGGACGTAGACCGAGGTCAGCGACCAGGTCTCGCCGTCGCCGGTGTCGGCGAAGAGGCGGTAGGGCGGCTGCAGCCGGGTGGTGCGCTGCGGGTCGCTCGGCACCTCCCAGCGGCTGGAACCCTCGAACCAGGCCGACGCGGACGTCTCGTGGTAGCGCTGGAACTGGAAGCGCTGGGCCTTGAACAGGTCCTCGGGGTAGCGCAGGTGCTCGCGCAGCGAGTCGGGGATGTCGGCCTTGGGCTGGACGACGTCGGGGAAGACCGCCTCCCACGCCTGCAGGATCGGGTCCTCCTCGTCCCACTCGTAGAGCGACACGGTGCCGTCGTAGGCGTCGACGGTGGCCTTGACCGAGTTGCGCAGGTAGTTGATCTCGTCGGTCGGCAGGGTCTGGAACCCGGTGTTCTCCTGCAGCGAGTCGTCGGTCATCTCCTCGAGCGACTCACGCTGCGACAACGGGTACTTGTCGGTGACGGTGTAGCCGTCGAGGATCCACAGAATCCGCCCGTCGACCACCGCCGGGTAGGGGTCGGAGTCGACGGTCAGCCACGGCGCGACCTTCTCCACCATGCGGCGCGGGTTGCGGTCGTAGAGGATCTTGGAGTTCTCGTGCACGCGGCTCGACAGCAGCAGGTTGGGCTCGCTGAAGCGCACCGCGTAGAGCAGCTGGTTGACGATGTTGCCGATCGGCACGCCCGCCTCGCCGTCGTACGTCGTCGCGACGTCCTCGTCGGTGCGCTCGCCGCGCGGCAGGTCGAACTCCACCGGCTTCCCGTCGGGGTTGAGCCCGACGATGCTGTAGGTCGGGCTCTGCTCGCCGAAGTAGACGCGGGTCTCGTAGCCCTCGTCGCCGGCGAGCCTGGTGAGTGCGTCCTCGTCGGCCTCCTGGCCCTCGGCCCACTGGATGCCGGTCTGCTGGACCGAGTCGTCCTCCGGGCGCTGGTTGGCGTACGCGGCGATGACGCCGTTGCCGTGGGTGTAGGCGGTGTGCAGGTTGGACCAGTTCTGGTCGCCCTCGGCGAGGCCGCTCTGGTCGAGCTCACGCACCCCGAGCACGACGGCGCGGTCCTTGCCGTCGATCTCGTAGCGGTCGACGTCGAGCACGTTGGGCACCGAGTAGTAGGCGCGCACCTGCTGCTGCTGCTCGAAGATCTCGCTGACGATCTGCGGGTCGACCAGCGGGATGCCGGCGGTCATGCCGTCGAGCTCCTCGAGCCGGCCGTCGTTGGCCACACCGGTGCCGGCGACGTTCTGGACCTCGATCTGGTCGAGCTGGTAGGCGGCGCGGGTCGCGTCGATGTTGGCCTTGATGTAGCGGCCCTCGCGGTCCGGCACGTTGGGGTTGACGCGGATCGCCTGGACCACCGTCGGCACGATCAGGCCGAGGATGATCGCGGACAGGGCGAACAGCGCGACGCCGACCGACGGCAGCAGCCAGGTGCGTCGCCAGATGTTGGCGAGGAACAGCAGCGCGCAGACGATCGCGATGCCGGCGAGGATCTCCTTGGCCGGCAGGACCGCCTTGTCGTCGGTGTAGCCCATGCCGGTGAAGATCGAGCCCGAGTTGGTGACGAGGTCGAAGCGGTCGAGCCAGTAGTCCACGGCCTTGGCCAGCACGAAGAGCGCCAGCAGCGCGGAGACCTGGATCTGCGCGGCGCTGGTCAGGCGCTCACCGGGGCGGCCGGAGAGCCGGATGCCGCCGAAGAGGTAGTTGGTCAGCAGCGAGGCGATCAGGCCGACGACGGCCACGGCCATCACGAAGTCGACGATGTAGTGCCAGAACGGCAGCTGGAAGACGTAGAACCCGACATCCTTGTCGAAGTAGGGGTCCGTGGTGCCGAACTCCTCGCCGTGGCGCCACAGCGAGAAGCTGCGCCACTGGCCGGAGGCCGACGCGCCCGCGAAGAGCCCCATCACGCCGGCGACGACCGCGATGACCAGGCCCATCCGCGGGGCGAGGAGCTGGCGGTAGCGGTCCATGCCGTCGTCCGGCATGCCGGGCATCCCCGGCCACAGCAGCGGGCGGAAGCGGTAGGCCATCGCCATGGCCACCGCCACGGCCGCGGCCATCAGCCCGGCGAAGACGAAGAACAGCCCGACGCGGGTCAGCAGCAGGGTCGTGAAGACCTCCCGGTAGCCCACCGAGCCGAACCACAGCCGCTCGGTCCAGAAGGAGGCGAACGCGCTCAGCAGCATGAAGCCCACGACCAGGACGATCGCGGTGATGACCAGCGCTCCGGGTCGGCGTGACGCTGCCGCGGGCCGTGCGCCTCCTGTGCCGCCGGGTCCGCCCGGCCGCTGGGGGCCGTCGGGTCCGGTGGGTCCGGTGGGTCGGTCGAACGGATTGCTCATTGACTAGGCCTGCTCAGGGTTCTCGTCGGGGCGGGGCGGGGTGTCGTGCAGTGTCTCGTGGAGCAGCTGGAGCAGTCCGGGCACCAGCTCGGTGCCGTTGACCACTGACTGCTCGTCGTCGTGCGACCGCAGCCGCAGCGCGCAGTAGGACGTGCCGGCGCGGGTCACGCCTGCGACCATGCGCACCTCCTGGCGGTCGGGGTGCTCGCGAGCGAACAGCTCGGCCGCGGTGGGGTCGTCGGGGATGTCGTCATCGACGCCGGGCGGCAGCACCAGTCGCTCGATGACGGCGGCACAGCCGGCCACGCTCTCGGGCCAGGCGATGCCGTGCAGCGCGTCCTCGAGGACCTGGCCCGGGGGCAGGCCGTCCTGCTCGATCGGGGTGAGGGAGCCGTCCTCGCCGGGGCCGTCGATCTCCATCGCCGCGGCGAGCGCCGGCTCCTGCGCGACCAGCTCGGCGGTGTCGACGAGGGCGTAGAGGCGGGCCGGCTGGTCCCAGCCGTCCTGGGCGACGTGCGCCTCGATCTCGAGGACCGCGGTGGCCAGGGCAGGGTCCTCCGGGAGCGCGTCGGGGGCGGTCGGGTCGACGGGCGACTCGGGGCCGGCGTCGCGCGCCGGCTCGGTGGGGTCGGTCATGAAGCGGTGTCCTCGCAGGTGGGCAGGTCGGTGTCGGGGTCGGCGACCCAGTCGGACAGGGTCTCGACGGCGGCGTGCATCGTCGTGGCCTTCGCCAGGCGCATGTCGCCGGGGTCCACGCCCCCGATGCCGCCGCAGTTGGCGGCCGGCACGAAGAACAGGTCGGCGCCGGCGTCGCGGGCGGCGGCGATCTTCTGCTGGATGCCGCCGATGGGGCCGACCTCGCCGGCGGGGGTGATCGTCCCGGTGCCCGCGATCTCGGCGCCGCCGGTCAGGGCGCCGGGGGTCAGGGTGTCGTAGATCGCGAGCGCCATCATCAGCCCGGCGCTGGGGCCGCCGATGCGGTCGGAGATGTCGACGCTCACCTGGAAGGGGAACTCGAACCCGAGGCCGGGCGCGATGCCGATCCGGAGGTCGCCGTCGACCTCCTCGGGCGTGACGTCGACGCTCACCTCCTCGTCGCCGCGGCGCACGACGAAGGTGAGGGGCTCGCCGGGGGACGCCTCGTCGACGGCATCGACCACGTCCTGGGCCTCCCGGATCGGCGTGTCGCCGACGCGCAGCAGCACGTCGCGCACCTCGAGCTTGCCGTCGGCCGGCAGTCCGGGGGTCACGTCGAGGATCTTCACGACGGGGTCGACCTCCTCACCGAGCTCGGTGAGGGCCGCCGCGACGGCCGTGTCCTGGGAGGACGCCATCGCCGCCCCGGACTCGCGGTCGCTGGACTCGTCGGTCTCGTCGGGCGCGTAGATCGAGGACCGCGGCCACACGGCGGCGTCGGGGTCGAAGTAGGCGCGCAGCAGCTCGGGGAGCGAGACGTCCTCCTGCGGCGTGCTGACGTAGACAGTGGTCATCCGCAGCTCGCCGTCGTCGTGGTAGGCCTTGTGCCCGGCGACCTGGACGATCTCCTTGCCGTCGTCCTCGGCGAGTATGTCGACGGTCGGTCCTGGGTAGTAGGTGACGTAGGGCAACGGCACGAAAGCCGCCGCCGCCCACAGCGCTGCGAGCAGGCAGAGCGCGAGCAATCCCGCACCTGTCCGCTGCCTCATGGGCGCAACTCTCTCAAACGGCGGCAACCGGCCGACGACGAGCCACCCCGCGCCGACTTCTCAGGAGGCGCGCCGTCCTGCGTCGCCGCGGGTCGCCGCACCGTGGCTGGGGCGCACGGCGATGCCGGTGCTGCGGTCGCGCGCGGGAGCAGACGTACGCCGGGGGCCGGCCGGGAGGTCCTTGGCGATGGCCCGGCCGAGGCGCTCGGCGGCGACGTCGCGGTCGACCTCGCCACGGCCGTCGCGGCCGACCCACGACACCCACGCCATGGCGGCGACGGTGACGACGGCCGACGGCACGAGCCACAGCAGGATCTCCACGCCACGAGCGTAGATGCCCGGGCCGCCCGGCACCGGGAGGCCCTACGGCGTGCCGACCCACTCCTCCGTCCGGTCGTCGAAGACCTGGTGCTTCCAGATCGGCACCTCGGCCTTGAGGGTGTCGATGAGGGCCCTGGAGGCCGCGAAGGCGTCGCCGCGGTGGGCCGCGGTGGTGGCCACGACGACGGCCAGGTCGCCGATGCGCAGCTCACCGACCCGGTGCACGGCCGCCACTCCCCTGACGTCGTGGTCCCGCGCCACCTGGCGGCAGACGTCCTCGAGCCGGGCCAGCGCGGACGGGTGGGCGGAGTAGTCGAGCGCCGTCACGCCCTTGCCGCCGTCGTGGTCGCGGACCTGGCCGACGAACAGGGTGAGCCCGCCCGCGCCGTCGTCGCCGAGGGCGTCGAGCACCTCGGTGACGTCCAACGGGGTGTCGCGGATGTCGACGAGGCGCACGGGGTCACGCACGGGATCACGCACGGGATCAGGGTGGGGATCGTGGAGGGGGTCGCTCACCCGGGCGAGTCTAGGCGCGGCGGGAGCCCCGGGGGCAGGCGTGGCGCAGGCGGCGGGGCCGCTGGGCAGGGTGGGTAACGTGGACCCCATGAGTGACACCCCCGGCGGACCCGGGTCGTCCGGTCAGGGTCCCGACGACAACAACCCCTTCAAGGGCACGCCCTTCGAGCAGATCTTCTCCCAGATGGGCGGATTCGGCGCAGGCGGCGCGATGCCCGACCTCAACTCGCTGATGGCGCAGATGCAGTCCCTCTTCGCGCCCCACGACGGCCCGGTCAACTGGGACACGGTCACCGACCTGGCCCGCCGCACGGCCGCGCAGGAGCCCGACCCGACGGTCAGCCCGTCGCAGGCCGCCGCGGTCGACGACGCCGTACGCCTGGCCGACCACTGGCTCGACACCACCACCGAGTTCCCCTCCGGGGTCACCACCACCGCCGCGTGGTCGCGGGCCGAGTGGATCGTGGAGACCATCCCGGTGTGGAAGGTGCTCGTCGAGCCGATCGCCGGCTCCGCCACGCAGGCCCTCGGCGAGGCCATGCCCGAGGAGATGAAGCAGCTGGCCGGTCCGTTGATGGCCATGCTCGGCAAGGCCAGCGGCGCGATGGTCGCCACCCAGGTCGGCAGCGGCCTCGGCGCGCTGGCGGGAGACGTGCTCAGCGCCTCCGACATCGGCCTGCCCCTCGGCCCCATCGGCAAGGCGGCGCTGCTGCCGACCAACGTCGCGGTCTTCGCCGAGGAGCTTCCCGACGTCTCGGCCGACGACGTGCTGCTCTACCTCGCGCTGCGCGAGGCCGCGCACCAGCGGCTCTTCGCCGGGGTGCCGTGGCTGCGCGACCACCTCATCGGCGCGGTCGCCGAGTACGGCGCCGGCATGGACTTCGACACCTCCGGCATGGAGGCCAAGCTCCGTGAGGTCGACATCGCCAACCCCCAGGCGATGCAGGACGCCCTCGCCGGCGGCCTGTTCGACCCCGAGCCGTCGGCCGCCCAGAAGGCGGCGCTGGAGAAGCTCGAGGTGACCCTCGCGCTGGTGGAGGGCTGGGTCGACGAGGTGGTCGGCCAGGCCACCGCCGAGCGGATGCCCGCCGCGGCCAAGCTGCAGGAGACCGTACGCCGCCGGCGTGCCGCCGGCGGTCCTGCCGAGCAGACCTTCGCGACCCTCGTCGGCCTCGAGCTGCGACCGCGGCGCCTGCGTGACGCCTCCACACTGTGGGGTTCGCTGCGCACGCGGCAGGGCACCGAGGCCCGCGACGGCGTGTGGATGTCGCCGCACCTGCTGCCCACCGCCGCCGACCTCGACGACCCGCTGGGCTTCCGCGAGGACTCGATCACGCCCGACGAGCTGTCGGAGGAGGAGTTCGACGCCGGCCTGCGCGACCTGCTTGGAGGCGGCCCGGAGGACAGCGCCGACGGCGGCTCCCGCCCCACCGGGTGAGCACTCGGCTCCACGCGGCCGCGGTCGCCACGCTGACCGGCTGGGTCGCCCCGACGCCCGGGCAGGACGCCCTGCGCGAGCGCTTCCTCGCCCACCTCGCCGCGCACCCCGACGGCCTGGCCAAGGGGTGCTTCCCCGACCACCTCACCGCCGGCGCGATCGTGGTGTCGCCCGACGGCGGCGCGGTGCTGCTCAACCACCACCGCAAGGCCGACGCGTGGCTGGCCTTCGGCGGCCACCTCGAGGCGGGCGACGCCTCGCTGGCCGACGGGGCGCGGCGCGAGCTCGTGGAGGAGTCGGGGCTGACGTCGTTCGACTTCGACGAGGATCCGCTGTCGCTCGACGAGCACGCCGTGGAGTTCTGCTCCGAGCGCGGCACCGTCCACCACCTCGACGTACGCTTCCTCGCCACCGCGGAGCCCACCGCCGCCCACGCCACGAGCGAGGAGTCGCTCGACGTGCGGTGGTGGCCCGTCGACGCGCTGCCGGCGACGTTCGACGACATGTACGTCCTCGTCGGCGCCGCCGTGGCGCGCGTGCGGTCGCGTCAGTCGGCGTCGTCGCCGGGCGGCGGCTCGAGCCGCGCGGCCGCGGAGTAGCCCTCGAGGTATCCCTTCGCCTTCTCCGCGCGGGGGTAGCGGTCGACCCACGCCCAGAACGCCGGCGTGTGGCCCGACTCCAGCAGGTGGGCCAGCTCGTGGACCAGGACGTAGTCGACCACCCAGGCGGGCACCTTCTGCAGCCGGTCGCTGAGGCGGATGGTGCGGTCGCCCGGGGTGCACGAGCCCCAGCGGGCGTTCTGGTTGCCCACCCACCGCACCGACGCGGGGACGGCGAGGCCGCCGAAGTAGAGGTCGTTGAGCTTGGCCGCCCGCACCACCAGGTCGTCGTCGGAGCGCAGCCGGCGCCTCTCCTGCCGCTCGATGCGGGCGACCATGTCGGCGACCCAGGTCGCCTCGTCGCGCTTGCTCATCGAGGCGGGGATGAGCACCACGATGCGGTCGCCGTCACGGTAGGCCGAGACCGTGCGCCGCCGGCGACGCGAGCGGCGCACCTCCACCTCGGGCGGGCTGGCCGGCGTGCTCATGTGCCGAACCTAGCCGTCCGCACCCACACCGGCACGGGGACGCGCTGGCCGCGAGCCCGAGCCGCCCGCGCTCACAGCCTCGAGGCGGCCCACTCCAGCAGGCGGTCGCGCTCCCAGGTGTTGACGATGCGCTCGGGGTCGATCCCGGCGTCGGTGGCCCGGGCGGCGCCGTGGTCGAGCATGTCGAGCTGGCCGGGGGCATGGGCGTCGGAGTCGATGGAGAACAGGCAGCCGAGGTCGCGGGCGAGCTCGAGCAGCCGGGTCGGCGGGTCGCGTCGCTCGGGCCGGGAGTTGATCTCGACGGCCACCCCCTCCTCGGCGCAGGCGGTGAAGACCGCCGTCGGGTCGAACCGGCTCGGCGGGCGCACGCCCCGGTTGCCGGTCACCAGGCGTCCCGTGCAGTGGCCCAGCACGTTGGTGTGCGGGTTGCGCACCGCGGCGACCATCCGCCTCGTCATCGGCTCGGGATCCATCTTCAGCTTCGAGTGCACCGACGCGACCCGCACGTCGAGCCGGTCGAGCATCTCCGGTGCCTGGTCGAGCGTGCCGTCGTCGAGGATGTCCACCTCGATGCCCTTGAGCAGGGTGAACGACCCGCCGAGATGCTCGTTGACCGCCTCGACGACCCCGAGCTGCCGGGTCAGCCGCTCCGCGCTGAGCCCGTTGGCGACCCGCAGCCGCGGGCTGTGGTCGGTGAGCACGAGGTAGTCGTGACCCAGCTCCATGGCCGTCATCGCCATCTCCTCCAGCGGCGAGCCGCCGTCGGACCAGTCGGAGTGGGAGTGCAGGTCGCCGCGCAGCCGGGCGCGCAGCTCCTCCCCGCCCCGAGCGAGCGGTCCCGCGGTGGTCTCCAGCCGGGCCAGGCGCTCGGGGACGACGCCGTTGCAGGCGTCGGTGATCACGGCGGCGGTGCTCGGCCCGATGCCCGGCAGCTCGGTGAGCGTGCCGTCCGCGGCGCGGCGGCGTACCTCCTCGTCGGGCAGCGGCAGGATCGTGCGCGCGGCGTTGCGGAACGCCTCGATCCGCCGGGTCTCCTCGCGCTGGCGCTCCATCAGGAACGCGATGCGTCGCAGGGTCGCGACTGGTCCGCGCACGCCGTCCTGCCCCGTCTCGCCCACTTCTTCTCCTCCACAGCCGCCGTGCCGGCTCGTGCGCTGGTCAGGGGCACAGTACGGCGCTCGGCCCGGGCGTGTCGCGCACAGGCCCCTCCCCACGTGGGGGGCCGTCGTCCACGGTTCGCGGGCCGCGGTGCACACCGTCTCCACAGGCCTGTCCACAGGCGTGGACATCGCCCCGTTGACCGCCCGGGTGCGCGGCCCTACCGTTGCGGCCAGAAGGGCCCCGCGGCTCCTCGACGTCAGCAGGGGAAGGCAGGCGTCAAGGGCCGCGGGGCCCTCCTACGTGCGGGGTCGCTCAGCGGCCGCGGAACTGCGGCGTCCGCTTCTCCCGCGCGGCCGCGATGCCCTCCTGGAGGTCGGCGGTGGCGAGCGTCACCGGCTGTGCGAGCGCCTCCCACTGGAGCGCGGACTCGAGGTCGGCGGACCCGCCGCCCGCGAGCGCGACCTTGGTCAGCCGCGACGCGATGGGCGCCGTGGTCGCGATGCCGGCGGCCGTGTCGAGGACGTCGTCGAGGAAGCTCGCGCGCTCCACGACCCGGGAGACGAGCCCGAGGCGCAGCGCCTCGTCGGCCTCCACGACCCGCCCGGTGAGCAGCAGGTCGCGCGCGTGCGCGGGCCCGACGACGTCGGGCAGCAGCCAGGTGGCGGCCATCCCGGCGTGCATCCCGAGCCTGGTGAACGGCACCCCGAGCTTGGCGCCCGCGGCGGCGTAGCGGATGTCGCAGGCGAGGGCCAGGCAGAGCCCGGCGCCGATCGCGTGCCCGTTGACCGCGGCGATGGTGGGCACCTCCAGGCGCCGGATCGCGAGCCACGCTCGGTAGAACGACAGCATCCGCGAGCGCAGGCGGTCGACGCCGGCGTCGGGCTCGCTCGCGATCCACGAGGTGTCGCCGCCGGAGGAGAAGGCGCTGCCCTCCCCCGTGACGACGACCGCCCGCACCGACGGGTCCGCGGCGATCGCGTCGATGGCCGCGGCCCACGACGAGGTCATCTGCTCGCTCATCGCGTTGCGCATCTCGGGGTTGTCGAGGGTCAGCAGGACGACCCCCTCGGACGGGCGCTCGAGGCGCAGGTGCGTGAGGTCTGGGGACTTCTCTGGCATGGGCCGAGGGTACTGATCGGGTTACGGCGGTGAGCAGGCAACCATTCTGTCGCCAGATCCGGTTGCTCACTCACCGCCCAAGCCCACCCCCGGTTACGGCGGTGAGCAGGCAACCATTCTGTCGCCAGATCCGGTTGCTCACTCACCGCCCAAACGGGGCCGGGGACATGGGTCGGGCAGGGGCCGGGAAATGGGTCGAGCGGGGCCACCCCCGAGGGCGGGTTTTCACGCGTGGCGCGTGTGGTGCGTGAGCGTGGCCCGAGCGTGGCGTAGGGTCGTCCGCGGAGCGCTGGCAACCGCCAGTTATCCCCGGCGGGCTTCCCCTACGACAACCCCGTCGCGACGACCACGAAGAAACAAGCAAGGAGGCCGTCATGGCGGAGACCTGGAGCGGTGAGTTCTACTGCGTCAAGTGCAAGGAGAAGCGCGAGGCGGAGGGCGAGATCAAGGTCAACGACAAGGGCACCAAGATGGCCAAGGGCGTCTGCCCGGTCTGCGGGACCAACCTGAACCGCATCCTCGGCAAGGCGTGAGCCTCACCTCTTGAGCTCACTGCGGCGGCGTCACCCCTGGGGTGGCGCCGCCGCTGTCGTTCCCGGCCGTGCCCGCCCACCCGTGGCACCCGGATCCGCCTGTGGACGACGCCCCGACCGGGCCGCCGAGGTGGCACGGTCGAGGGGTGACCGAGCGTCGTAGCCCGCCGTACGCCGCCCCGCTCCGCGCGCAGCTCGACTGCCCCGACGCGTGGGCCCCGCCCGTGGTGGCGGCGCTGAGTGCCGCCGGCGTGCTCCTCGACCGCGAGGCGCCCGTGGGCGTCGCGGTGACGCCCGGGCGGGCGGTGTCGGGCACCGTCGACGCGTGGTCGGTCGACTCCCTGCCGCACGTCCTGCTCGCGGTGCACCCGTGGGCGGTGGAAGTGGGACCGTGGGTCGCCCCCGGCCTCGGACCGTGCGCGCGGTGCGTCGCCGCGGCCGTCCTCGAGGAGGGCGGTGCGCCGGGCGCGGACGACGTGCCGCGCCCGCTGCTCGCCCTCGGGGTGGGCACGGCGGCCCGCGACCTCGCGGCGTGGTCGCGCGGCGAGCTGCCCCACACGTGGCTGACCTCGTGGCGCCTCGACCACGAGCCGCTACCGGCCGTACGGCGCTGGCGGCGCCACCCCTACTGCGGGTGCGGGTGGTTCGACACGCCGTGAGGCGGGCTCGCGGTCACCACCACTCGCTGTCGAGCTTGCTCTCCATGGCGCGCAGGTGCGTGCGCGAGCACGCGTCGCAGAAGGTGCGGCGACGACCGTTCTCCACCGCGACGGTCCAGGTGAGGGTCTGCTCCTGCGGGGCGCTGGTGCCGCAGAGGTCGCAGGTGACGAGGTCGCTCACCCCCCGAGGCTACTCCGCACGGGCCGGGCGCAGACGCCGATGAGCCGGCACGTCGTCACCGTGACGACGTACCGGCTCACCGGGTGTGGACTCACCCGCGATCAGGGCGAGAAGGTCCGGGGCCAGGGGCCCCGGAGCATCAGAGCGCGCGGGCGAGGGCGAGGCGCGCCTGCTGCGCGGCCTGCTCGGCCTTGCGGCTCATCCGACGGGCCAGCGCCAGCTGGTGGCCGCGTCGCAGCTCGTGCGCCTCTCCCAGGCGCGCGGTCATTTGCGCGCGGGCGAGTTCTTCATGCATGAGATTCATGTCGTTTCGTCCATTTCGGTAGGTCTTCATGAGAG
>NZ_JBZGDV010000017.1:0-3296 GCF_058355585.1 Nocardioides sp. Z13_37
GGGTTTGTTGGTTGGGAACTGCTTAGTGGACGCGAACATGTGTGTTCGTCTTTTGCGCGTGTGTGGTCTTGTACGGTGTTGGGACAAGCCCTCGGCCTATTAGTACCGGTCGGCTAGGCATTACTGCTGTACACCTCCGGCCTATCAACCCCATGTTCTGTGGGGGGCCTTACCCCATCTCTGGGTGGGAAACCTCATCTTGAAACGTGCTTCCCGCTTAGATGCATTCAGCGGTTATCACTTCCGAACGTAGCCAACCAGCCGTGCTCTTGGCAGAACAACTGGCACACCAGAGGTTCGTCCATCCCGGTCCTCTCGTACTAGGGACAGCCTTTCTCAAGTTTCCTGCGCGCGCGGCGGATAGGGACCGAACTGTCTCACGACGTTCTAAACCCAGCTCGCGTGCCGCTTTAATGGGCGAACAGCCCAACCCTTGGGACCTACTCCAGCCCCAGGATGCGACGAGCCGACATCGAGGTGCCAAACCATCCCGTCGATATGGACTCTTGGGGAAGATCAGCCTGTTATCCCCGGGGTACCTTTTATCCGTTGAGTGACCACGCTTCCACATGCCGTGGCCAGATCACTAGTTCCGACTTTCGTCCCTGCTCGACATGTCTGTCTCACAGTCAAGCTCCCTTGTGCACTTACACTCGCTACCTGATTGCCAACCAGGCTGAGGGAACCTTTGAGCGCCTCCGTTACATTTTAGGAGGCAACCGCCCCAGTTAAACTACCCATCAGGCACTGTCCCTGATCCGGATAACGGACCTAGGTTAGACATCTAGTACGACCAGAGTGGTATTTCAACGTTGACTCCACCTCCACTGGCGTGAAGGTTTCACAGTCTCCCACCTATCCTACACAAGCCGTACCAAACACCAATACCAAACTATAGTAAAGGTCCCGGGGTCTTTCCGTCCTGCCGCGCGTAACGAGCATCTTTACTCGTAGTGCAATTTCGCCGAGTCCATGGTTGAGACAGTGGGAAAGTCGTTACTCCATTCGTGCAGGTCGGAACTTACCCGACAAGGAATTTCGCTACCTTAGGATGGTTATAGTTACCACCGCCGTTTACTGGGGCTTAAATTCTCAGCTTCGACCACAAGTGGTCTAACCGGTCCTCTTAACCTTCCAGCACCGGGCAGGAGTCAGTCCGTATACATCGTCTTACAACTTCGCACGGACCTGTGTTTTTAGTAAACAGTCGCTTTCCCCTGGTCTCTGCGGCCATCACCGCTTCCCCCAGCAAGTGGGTTCACGGATCCGGCCCCCCTTCTCCCGAAGTTACGGGGGCATTTTGCCGAGTTCCTTAACCATGGTTTTCTCGATCGCCTTAGTATTCTCTACTTGATCACCTGAGTCGGTTTGGGGTACGGGCGGCTCGTTGCTCGCTAGAGGTTTTTCTCGACAGCATAGGATCACCCACTTCGCCATAAATGGCTCCGCGTCACGTCTCAGACTCCACACTGAAGTGGATGGTGCGGATTTGCCTACACCACGCCCTACACGCTTGCCCACAGACAACCATCGCTGTGGCTGGGCTACCTTCCTGCGTCACCCCATCGCTTGACTACTACCAGCTCGGGTCCCACGCTCCGCTCACCAGCCTCGCCCCGAAGGGTCCGGTCCGATGAGTTTCGGGTGGTTAGCATCACCAGGTTCGTCATGGGCGCAACTTCGCCGGTACGGGAATATCAACCCGTTGTCCATCGACTACGCCTGTCGGCCTCGCCTTAGGTCCCGACTTACCCAGGGCAGATTAGCTTGACCCTGGAACCCTTGATCATTCGGCGCACGGGTTTCTCACCCGTGATTCGCTACTCATGCCTGCATTCTCACTCGTGTGGCCTCCACGCCTGGATCACTCCGACGCTTCACTGCCCACACGACGCTCCCCTACCCATCCAGCGCACTGAACACCGATCGAGTCGATGCTGATGTATTCGCTGAATGCCATAGCTTCGGCGGATGACTTGAGCCCCGCTACATTGTCGGCGCGGAATCACTTGACCAGTGAGCTATTACGCACTCTTTCAAGGGTGGCTGCTTCCAAGCCAACCTCCTGGTTGTCAATGCGACTCCACATCCTTTTCCACTTAGTCACCGCTTAGGGGCCTTAGCTGATGGTCTGGGCTGTTTCCCTCTCGACTACGGAGCTTATCCCCCGCAGTCTCACTGCTGCGCTCTCACTTACCGGCATTCGGAGTTTGGCTAACGTCAGTAACCTTGTAGGGCCCATTAGCTATCCAGTGCTCTACCTCCGGCAAGAAACACGCAACGCTGCACCTAAATGCATTTCGGGGAGAACCAGCTATCACGAAGTTTGATTGGCCTTTCACCCCTATCCACAGGTCATCCCCTCAGTTTTCAACCTAAGTGGGTTCGGTCCTCCACGTCGTCTTACCGACGCTTCAACCTGCCCATGGATAGATCACTTCGCTTCGGGTCTTGAGCGCGCTACTGAATCGCCCTATTCGGACTCGCTTTCGCTACGGCTTCCCCACACGGGTTAACCTCGCAACACACCGCAAACTCGCAGGCTCATTCTTCAAAAGGCACGCCGTCACCCACACACCCCCCAAAGGGAATGCACAAGCTCCGACGGATTGTAGGCACACGGTTTCAGGTACTATTTCACTCCCCGCCAGGGGTACTTTTCACCTTTCCCTCACGGTACTTGTCCGCTATCGGTCATCAAGGAGTATTTAGGCTTAACGGGTGGTCCCGCCAGATTCACACGGAATTTCAGGGGTTCCGTGTTACTTGGGAACACGCTCCAGAGCCAGCGCTTTACGTCTACGGGCCTATCACCCTCTACGGTACGGCTTTCCAACCGACTTCGACTTCCACACTGGTTTCTTACTCTGCTCCTCACCGGCAGATGAGAATGAGCGGTCCCACAACCCCCCGAATGCAACCCCTGCCGGGTATCACACACTCGAGGTTTGGCCTCTTCCGATTTCGCTCGCCACTACTCTCGGAATCACTGTTGTTTTCTCTTCCTGTCGGTACTGAGATGTTTCACTTCCCGACGTTCCCTCCACACACCCTATGTGTTCAGATGTGGGTAACACGACATGACTCGTGCTGGGTTTCCCCATTCGGACACCCCCGGATCACAGCTTGGTTGCCAACTCCCCAGGGCTTATCGCAGGCTCCAACGTCCTTCATCGGCTCTTGATGCCAAGGCATCCACCATGTGCCCTTCATAGCTTGTCTCAACAACGTCAAAACAACACACGCTGAAACAAAAAACGAAAAAACACACCACCCACCCCCAATCAAAGGGCAGG
>NZ_JBZGDV010000018.1:0-3192 GCF_058355585.1 Nocardioides sp. Z13_37
ACCTCGACAGACCCTCGGGTTCAAGACACCATCGCAAGCACTAGCAGAGGTGTTGCATTGACCGTCTGAGCCCGCAGCCATGGCTGGGCGTATCGGGACTGCGCTCGAGACTGCGATGATGGACGTCGGCCAGGCGGCGGCCTACATAGGTCTCTCGAAAGCCACGCTGTGCACCTGGCGCACGCGAGCCCCAGCTTAGGGCCACGGGCGGCGAAGGCGGGAGGGGCTCTGCGCTATCGCCGTTCGGATCTTGATGCATGGATCGACGCTCACACCGAGGCAGGTGACGTCGCGCCTGACGGGGACGTCGCGGCCGATGACCGAGGCGGTCACCAAGTGTCCGAGGCACACTGGATCTCGCGCTACCCCGGTTGACGTCCCCAACACTGTCGTTCCAGCCGGAGGAACACCCATGGCTCGCCCTCCATTGCCTATTGGGACATTTGGGAGCATCACCACTCGACAGGTTCGCCCAGGCGTCCTCCGGGCACGTACTCGGTTTCGCGACTTCGACGGCGTGACCCGCGAGGTGAAGGGCACTGGTCGCAGCGCCGCCGCCGCAACGCGCGAGCTCAAGGCCGAGATCGCCGACAGGAGCGCGCCCACCGGCGACCTCATCAGGCCCGACATGCGGATCAGCCAGGTGGGAGAGATCTGGCTGTCGATGTATCGCGCCGAGCCGCGCTCAGAGCCACCACGGCAAACGAGTACCAGCGCATCTTGGACAACGTCATCAACCCGGCCATCGGCAGCATCAGATTGCGCGAGGCCACAGCTGGGCGGCTGGAACGACTGATCCGGCCGCAGGAGACGCACAGCCGCCGCAAGAAGACGAAGACGGTTCTCAAGATGATGCTCGACGCCGCCGTGATCGATGACGCAATCGCGGCCACCCTGTGTCCTCCACCTCCCGGCTCCGCGGTCAGCGCAATGAGGTTCAAGCGCTTTCGATGGGTGACCTTGTTGCCGTCCGTTCCGCCGTGGCCGAATGGATGACCAAGAAGCGACCGGGCCCGAAGTCGAGCGCGGACATGCCTGACATCCTCGACCTACTCCTCGCCACTGGATGCCGGATCGGTGGAGTACTTGCGATCCGCTGGTCGGACGTCGACTTGTCTGCGACGCCACCCACGGTGTCGATCAGTGGAACGATCAAGACAGAGACCGGCAGGGGGCCAAGCCCAAGTCCGACGCTTCGGAGCGCACGATTGCGCTTCCGCCGTTCGCCGTAGCCGTGCTGATGCGGCGGCGCGGCGAGCAGCCAGCGAATCATTGCAACGCCGTATTCGCCACCCGCAACGGCACCTGGCACCAGGTCCGCAACGTCGAACGACGGTGGCGCACCATTCGCGCCGACACCGGCCTGGACTGGGTGACGCCGCATACCTTCCGCAAGATCGTCGCGACAATGATCGACCGCCTCGTCGACTCCGACACAGCGGCCCGCGTGCTCGGACACTCCTCTGCTCAGATCACCAAGGAGTACTACGTCCAGAAAGACGGTCGACACCCGACGTCACGCGCCTCCTCCAGAACTTCGCCGGCCCGAAGGATGACGTTCGCACCGACTGACGGGGTCCCGTGAACTGAACGATCGGCCGGGCGCCTCCACCACCGCGTGTCGCAGCAGATCGCCTCAAAACGGGTCACTGCGACGAGGGTTTTCGGGACATGAACGTGGCACGGGCCGATCTGGCTCAAATCGGAAGGGAGCCCCTGACCAGCGTTTCCGCTGGTCAGGGGCTCTTTCTCGGTCGGGCTGACAGTGTGCTGGTTCAGGACATACGCGACAGATGTCTCAAGACATCCGCGACACGATGTCTCAAGACATCGGAGACAGCGCGGGCTCACCCGATGCTCGGCCATGTCCAAGTCGTCCAAGGCCCGGCTCGTGATCACCGCCCTGTTCGTCGAGAACCAGACCCCCTCCGAGGTCGCTGCCCGCTACGGCGTGCACCGGTCCTGGGTCTACCGCCTCAAGGCCCGCTACGAAGCCGAGGGCGAAGCAGCGTTCGAGCCCCGCTCGCGGCGTCCGAAGACCTCACCCACCGCTACCGCGGCCGCGACCGTGGAACTGGTTCTCGCCCTGCGCAAGCAGCTGACCGAGTCCGGCCACGACGCGGGCGCGGACACCATCGCCTGGCATCTGGCACACCACCACGGCGTGCGGCTGTCCAAGGCCACCGTGCACCGCATCCTGGCCCGACACGGCGAGATCACCCCCGAGCCGAAGAAGCGGCCCAAGTCGTCCTACATCCGGTTCGCCGCCGAGCAGCCCAACGAGACCTGGCAGTCCGACTTCACCCACTACCGCCTGGCCACCGGAGCAGACGTCGAGATCATCACCTGGCTCGACGACCACTCCCGATACGCACTGCACACCTCGGCCCACCACCGCATCACCGCGCACATCGTGCTCACCACGTTCACCGAAACCGCAGCCCGGCACGGCTATCCCGCGTCCACGCTGACTGACAACGGCATGGTCTACACCGTCCGGTTCGCCGGCGGGAAGGGCGGACGGTCCAAGCTCGAGCACGAACTGCGACGGCACAACATCGTCCAGAAGAACAGCCGGCCGAACCACCCCACCACCTGCGGAAAGGTAGAGCGCTTCCAGCAGACGATGAAGAAGTGGCTACGCGCCCAGCCCGACCAGCCCACCACCTTGGCCGAGCTGCAGGTCCTGCTGGAGCGATTCCGCGACGACTACAACCAGCGCCGCCCACACCGTTCCCTCGAGCACCGCGCCACCCCGACCGCGGCCTACCAAGCACGCCCCAAGGCCACCCCGGACCGCGACCGCGCCCGGGAGACCCACGACCGGGTCCGCACCGACAAGATCGACCGCGTCGGCACCGTCACCCTCCGCCACAACGGCCGACTGCACCACATCGGCATCGGACGAACCCACGCCGGAACCTACGTCCGGCTCCTGGTCCAAGACCTCGACATCACCATCATCAACGCCACCACCGGCGAGATCCTCCGCGAGCTCGTCCTCGACCCCACCCGCGACTACCAACCCCGCAACCCCACGAACCACCCGCAGAAATGACAAACGGACCTACGTTTCCGTAGGTCCGTTGTCGCTGATGTCTTGCGACATCACATCGTCGGGCTGACAGTGTGCTGGTTCACGACATCCCGGACACCTGTCTCACGACATCCCGGACAGATGTCTCACGACAT
>NZ_JBZGDV010000019.1:0-2274 GCF_058355585.1 Nocardioides sp. Z13_37
CACGGCAGACTAGAACCCACAACAGGTGGCCTCGTTTTCCACCGTCGGATCGGCCCCAGATTCGAGCGTTGCCGACAACCCCGTCGACGGGTCGACTGGCAGTCCTGCAAACGGAACTGCGTGACGTCCTCGAGGTGTTGACTGAACAGGGAACCGCTGGTTGGCAGGTACACAGCCGACATGTCGCGGGCTGTCATTCGTGATATTCACTACCCGTGGACGCGTTTGCATTCGGCCGGACTCCAGAGACGCTGGGCGCGCCCTTCCAAGGTAACGGCGTCCTGATCGCGGGCCAGCTTGCTGACGACAGCGCGATTGACAAGCCCAATTTCGCCAACAGCACGTTCGCGAACGTCAGTTTCCTCCGGGCCAAGGTGGCAGGCGGCACGTTTCGCAATTGCGTCTTCATCGAGTGCTACTTCCGGAAGGGCGAGTTCAGGGATACGACCTTCGTCGGGTGCAAGTTCATCAACTGCAACTTCACCCACGTATCCATTCGCGACTGCGACTTTCGCTACGCGGAGTTTCGCGGCGCGGCACCTCCGTTCCAGCAGATGCTGCACTCCGCCCCACAACAGGCGAACCTGCGGAACGAGCTCTTCGATGGTCTCGCTCGCGTGGCGGAGACGGCGGGCAACGCGACGGAAGCGCGCCGATACAGAGTGGCCGCGATTGACGCACTCGATCTCCACCTCCGGGCGGCCGTCCGCGGAGATTCCGCCTGGTATCGCGAGCACTTCGACCTGGTGGGCAGAGCTCAGGCCGTCTTCCGGCTCGGATGGCACCGTCTCAACCGTCTCTTGTGGGGGCACGGCGAGTCGGCCTGGCGCCTCCTCTCGAGCGCCGCTCTTGCCGCGCTCCTCATTTTTCCGGTCCTGTTTCTGGCGCTTCAGTCGGGCGTCGTGCTTCCAGACGGACAGGCTCTAGCCAGCGACTACCTGTGGCTGTCTCTGAGCAACTTCCTTCTTCTCGACCGCATCTCTGCTGCTGAGCTGACAACCTGGCCCACGCAAGCATTGGCGGCGGTCGAAGCGCTGCTCGGGGTTGTTTTCGCAGGCATGTACGTGACCCTCCTCGTCAAAGCGTTGCTCCGACGATGACGGGACGCTCGGCTAGTTCCCAAGCGACAGACACGGTGCCCGCCGCAACCGAGATCTGGGTGTACGGATCGGTTGCTCGTGGCACCTATTCGCACTCCAGTGATTTGGACGTGCTGGTTGTCGCCGATACTGACCCAGATCCGTCACTCGTACGGACAAGCATCGCGGCACTTCCGCAAGCGCAGCATCTCTCCGTGCGACGGTACTCTTGGCATGAGGTGGCGGAGATGGCCGGCTACGGGTCCCTCTTCCTTCTGCACCTCAAACTCGAAGGGCGGCAGTTGCACGCGACGGAGGCTGCCGAGGGGCTGACTGACCTGCTGGCCACGCTCCCGCGGTATCAGAACGATCTACGCGACATCCGTGGCTTCGCTCAAGCACTAGAGGACGTCCGCTGGGCGTTGGCTGACGCGCTGGACGAGGACGACATCCTCTTTGAACTTGGTGCGATCGCAACTGTGATCCGGCACTGCAGCATTCTCGCTTGCTACAAGCTCGACACCCCCCAGTTTCAGATGGCCGACTCGATTAGAGTCTCGTTCGCCGCTGTCGCGATGTCGGAGTTCACAGAGGCTGCTATTGAGCTCTACCGCTTCCGGCTCGCGACAGCCAGACAGATACCTACGGCAACGAAACCGAGCCTGAGCGCGGCGAACCTCTGGCTTGGGCGGGCGGAAACCTTTGTGGAGAGAGTGAGCAACCTGTGACGACTTCTGTCAACCATGCTCTCCGTCGTATCGATAAGGTCTTGGCTTCCGACTTCGATCCGGAGACTGCCTATCCGCTACGCGCCCGGTTGGGTCGTGCCACGCTGAGCGCCTCACGTGCCGCTACGGACCTTGCCCAGAGCGCAGCAGCTTGGAACCTAATCAATCGCCTGGACGCTGCTACCAAGCACATCATGCAGCCGAGCGAACCCTTCGATGCGCACTGGAGAGAACAATGGGCTGAAGTGCTTGACGATCTGCGCGCCCTTCGGTCGCTACTTCAACCACCAACTGATGCGGCGCCTGACCTCACGTAGCAACCGTTTCTGACCGAGCGTGCCTGCGAGGACGCGCTGCCGCGCAGGTCGGCGTGAGTGTGACACGCCCCATTCCGGCTCCCCTTTGTTGTCAACCGGTGGTCTGCGGGGTCCTCGGCCCGGCAGTCTTCCGCGAGCGTTGATGCGGTT
>NZ_JBZGDV010000020.1:0-2160 GCF_058355585.1 Nocardioides sp. Z13_37
TGTCGGCAACGCTCGAATCTGGGGCCGATCCGACGGTGGAAAACGAGGCCACCTGTTGTGGGTTCTAGTCTGCCGTGTCTTGGGTTCTGATGCTGGGCAGGGTGTCGATGCCGCGGTTGCGTAGCCGGTAGCTGGCGCCCTTCAGGGTGAGGACGTCGGCGTGGTGGACGACGCGGTCGATCATCGCGGCGGCGACGGCTTGGTCGCCGAAGACGCCGCCCCAGCCGCTGAAGGGCAGGTTGGATGTGAGGATCAGCGACGCGTGCTCGTAGCGACTGGACACGAGCTGGAAGAACAGGTTCGCGGCGTCCTGCTCGAAAGGCAGGTAGCCGACCTCGTCGACGATGATCAGCCCGTACCGGCGCAGCCGGGTCAGCTCCTGAGGTAGCCGGCCGGCACGGTGGGCATCGGTGAGCCGGGTGACCCACTCGGTGGCGGTGGCGAACAGAACCCGGTGGCCGTGATGGGCGGCGGCGATACCCAGGCCGGTGGCCAGGTGGGTCTTCCCGGTCCCGGGCGGGCCGAGCAGCACGATGTTGCGAGCCTCGGTCAGGAACCCGCCGGACGCCAGGGCAGCGATCTGCTGCCGGACGCCTGGTTGGGCGTCCCAGTCGAACTCCTCGAGCGTCTTCCGGGCACCGAACCCGGCGGCACGGATCCGCAGCTGCGCCCCGGATGCGTTGCGGGCGGCGACCTCGCGGTCCAGGACCGCGGCCAGGTACTCCTCATGGGTCCACCCGGCATCACGGGCGTGATCGGCCAACCGGGCAGCAGACTCCAGGATCCGGGGCGCCTTCAACGCACTGGCCAGGTAGGTCAGCTGCTTGATCGCCTCACCAGTGGCCGGCTTCGTCGCCGCGCCCATCAGGCCACATCCTCATCGCTGCCGTGGGTGAGTCCGAAGGCGCGGTCGTAGTCGGCCAGGTCCCGCACCAGCGGGTCGTCTGGTTCGGCGGTGGCGGGGACGGGGTGCAGGTACTGCTCGCGTAGGACCTTCGCGGCCGCGACATGGGCCGGGTCGGTGATCGTCTGCCCGCGCGCCCAGACACGGTCGTGCCGTGCCACGACCCGCCCATCGTGGCTGATCTGGACCTGGCGTAGGTCAGCGGTGACGTCGACGAACCGGCCGATCAGTGCCGGGTCGACGGAGTAGTCCGATGAGTCCAGGCGGACGTAGTAGTCGCGTCCCAAGCGGACCCGGTTGGTCCAGCCCACCACCGGTGCCACCGGCGGCAGGGGCAGCATCGCGGCCTTGTCGACCTCGACCAGATCGACCGGGCGGGCCTTGATCGTGCGGACCGTCCGGGCGTTCGCGATCGTCAGCCACTCGACGAACTGGGTGTTGAAGTCCGCTGGCGACGCGAACGTGCGACCGGGCATGAAGGAGGTCTCGAAGAACTGGTTGCGTCGCTCCACGATCCCCTTGGACTCCGGATCCCGGGGCCGCAGCCGGTGCACGCTGGTGGCCAACGTGCCGGTGAACGCCGCGACCCCCTCGGCGTGACGCTTGCCGCGGCCGATGCCGGGCTCGTTGTCCCAGATCAACCGTCGCGGCACCCGCCCCAACTCCTGCACCAGTTCCCAGGTCGCGGTCAGCAGGTCCTCGGTCCGACGGGTAGGGATCATCCGACCCAGGACGAACCGGGAGTGCGCGGCGGTGATCACCAGCACCGGCAACAGGACCTTCGTGCCGTCCTCGAGCGGGATCTTCCTCGGCGGGAACCACAAGTCGCACTGCGCCGCGTCCCCGGCCGCCCAGACCAACCGGTCCGCAGGGTCGACCGGCCGATGCTCGGGACGAAGCCGCCGGACGTGGTCACGGAACCAGGTGATCGACCCGGTCCACCCCACCCGTTCGGCCAGCACGGTGGCCGGCATGTCTGGGGTGTCCTTCAACAGCTGACGCACCCGAGCCTCGTACGGATCGAACGACGTCGGCACCGCCGGCCGCTCGTACTTCGGTGGCCGATCCGAGGCCACTGCCCGCGCCACCGTCGACCGTCCGACCCCCAGATCCCGCGCGACCTGCCGCTGCGGAACCCCGTCCGCGACCAGCCGCCGAATCAGAGCCCAATCCTCCACTGAGATCACCCACCCAATCTGTCGGGGTGGCCTCGTTTTCGCCCGTCGCTATGGCCTCATTTTCGAGCGTCGTCGACA
>NZ_JBZGDV010000021.1:0-1935 GCF_058355585.1 Nocardioides sp. Z13_37
GTGCGCACCAAGGCGGCATCGGTTGCAAAGATGCTCGCGTCCACTATGCAGATCTCAAACAACAACCCCACCAACCCCCACCACCACCCACAACAGGCGACAGCAGACGAAGAGGGAACAGAAGCCCAACCCACCCCCGGACACCCACACCACGCCCATCCCACCGAAGCGGGAGAACACGACACCGGCACCAGGACGCGCGGCTGATCCTTCAGGACCCAACAGTGTGTCTGACCCCACCCCCACCAACGCAGGACCTGGGAGAACCAACCCCCACCAACCCACCCCACCCACCACCCCCAAACGAGGACCATGAGCAAGACAAGCCAGCAGCAGCTGACGTCGACGATTCCACTAGTGAGACACCACCATGCGTGCCGGAACATTCGCCCGGCATCGGGGTGTGTGCTCCTTAGAAAGGAGGTGATCCAGCCGCACCTTCCGGTACGGCTACCTTGTTACGACTTCGTCCCAATCGCCAGCCCCACCTTCGACGGCTCCCTCCACAAGGGTTGGGCCACCGGCTTCGGGTGTTGCCGACTTTCGTGACGTGACGGGCGGTGTGTACAAGGCCCGGGAACGTATTCACCGCAGCGTTGCTGATCTGCGATTACTAGCGACTCCGACTTCATGGGGTCGAGTTGCAGACCCCAATCCGAACTGAGACCGGCTTTTTGGGATTCGCTCCCCCTTACGGGATCGCAGCCCTTTGTACCGGCCATTGTAGCATGCGTGAAGCCCTGGACATAAGGGGCATGATGACTTGACGTCATCCCCACCTTCCTCCGAGTTGACCCCGGCAGTCTCCTATGAGTCCCCACCATTACGTGCTGGCAACATAGAACGAGGGTTGCGCTCGTTGCGGGACTTAACCCAACATCTCACGACACGAGCTGACGACAGCCATGCACCACCTGTACACCCCCAAAAGAAGCCCCATCTCTGGAGCGGCAGGGTGTATGTCAAACCCAGGTAAGGTTCTTCGCGTTGCATCGAATTAATCCGCATGCTCCGCCGCTTGTGCGGGCCCCCGTCAATTCCTTTGAGTTTTAGCCTTGCGGCCGTACTCCCCAGGCGGGGCGCTTAATGCGTTAGCTGCGGCACGGAATCCGTGGAATGGACCCCACACCTAGCGCCCAACGTTTACGGTGTGGACTACCAGGGTATCTAATCCTGTTCGCTCCCCACACTTTCGCTCCTCAGCGTCAGGTAATTCCCAGAGAACCGCCTTCGCCACCGGTGTTCCTCCTGATATCTGCGCATTTCACCGCTACACCAGGAATTCCGTTCTCCCCTGAATACCTCTAGTCTGCCCGTATCGAAAGCAAGCGCCGTGTTAAGCACGGCGTTTTCACTCCCGACGCGACAAACCGCCTACGAGCCCTTTACGCCCAATAATTCCGGACAACGCTCGCACCCTACGTATTACCGCGGCTGCTGGCACGTAGTTGGCCGGTGCTTCTTTACCTGTTACCGTCACTTGCGCTTCGTCACAGGCGAAAGAGGTTTACAACCCGAAGGCCGTCATCCCTCACGCGGCGTTGCTGGATCAGGCTTCCGCCCATTGTCCAATATTCCCCACTGCTGCCTCCCGTAGGAGTCTGGGCCGTGTCTCAGTCCCAGTGTGGCCGGTCACCCTCTCAGGCCGGCTACCCGTCGAAGCCATGGTGAGCCATTACCTCACCATCAAGCTGATAGGCCGCGAGCACATCCCTGGCCGAAAAACTTTCCACCACACCGCATGCACGACATGGTCATATCCGGTATTAATCACCGTTTCCGGTGGCTATCCCGAAGCCAAGGGCAGATTACTCACGTGTTACTCACCCGTTCGCCGCTCGAGTACTCCCGAAAGAGCCTTTCCGCTCGACTTGCATGTGTTAAGCACGCCGCCAGCGTTCGTCCTGAGCCAGGATCAAACTCTCCATCGAAAAA
>NZ_JBZGDV010000022.1:0-1535 GCF_058355585.1 Nocardioides sp. Z13_37
CACAGCTGATATGTAGGCACCTGCTGTCAAGGGCAGGTTGAGGCGCCCGTCCCACTGATGGTGGGGCGGGCGCCTCGTGCTTCGTCGGGGTGTGGCGGCTGGTCAGCGTGTCGTTTGCGACGCACGGTCAGGCTGATATGCGCGGGTTGGTTACCGCAGGACGGGCTGTTCGGCTGGAGCGGATCGCGTGTCTAGGGTCGAGCGTCGCGCCGATCGCTGGTGTGGCTCTCGGTGCTGCTCATAGCTGTGTCGCGGGTCGCTCCTCGCGCTGCTGCTAGCGCGCCGGGATCGACGAAGCAGTTCAGGGGCCGGTCCTCATTCCTCGAGGACGGCCAGCGACCAGCACCAGCCGGCCAGCTCGCGGGCGATCGCGACGTTGGCGATCGTGTGCCTCTTGTGTCGTGCGCGCATGGTGTTCCAGCGGTGGTGCAGTCGCCTGTTGCCCTCGTCGCCACGGGCGCGAGCAGCAGGCCCTGCGAGTTCCCACCGGTCCCGCATGGTCTTGCCGATGCCGTAGGCGGGACGGTGGTGCCACGCGGCTTCGACCAGCAGGCGCCGCAGGTGGGTGTTGCCGGTCTTGGTGATCGACCCCTGCACCCGTGAGGTGCCCGAGGAGTACTCGCTGGGCACCAGTCCGATGAACGAGCCGATGGTCTTGCCGGTGAAGCGGTCCCAGTCGCCGACCTCGACCGCTAAGGCGAGCCCGGTCAGGGTCCCGATTCCGCGCAGGCAGCCCAGCCGCCGCAGCATCGGGGTGAACTCGCAGTCCGCGGCCATGGTGGTGATCGCGTCGTCAAGGCGGTCGCGGCGTGCCTTCACGTGGAGCACGGAGTCGTAGTCGGACTCGAAGGTCAACCGCGTTGCCGCGGAGTCCAGTTGGGCACCGGTGCGGCGCAGCCACACGTCGTGGGCGCCGGTCCACGCCTTCCCTCCGGAGTAGACGTACCCCTGGCGCAGCAGGAGCTTCGACAACCGGTGCCGGGCCCGCATCAGGTCGCCCCGGGCGTCCTCGCGGGCGCGGACCAAGTCGCGTGCAGCCTCTTGGTCGACGCTGGGCACTGTCACCGCGGTGATCTCGTCGAGTCGCAGCAGCCGGGCCAGGTGCATTGCGTCCTTGGCGTCGGTCTTGACCCGATCACCGCTGGGCCGTTGCAGCTTCGACGGCGCCACGACCTCGCAGCGGATCCCGGCCGCGTTCAACGACCTCGACAACCCGAACCCGGTCGGACCGGCCTCGTAGGCCACCGCCACCGGACCCTGCAGTCCAGCCAGCCACGAACGGATGTGCTCATGTGACGGGGTCAGCTTCGCCTGGACGAGCTCGCCCGTGACGCCATCGATCGCCGCTGCCGCGACCGATCGTGCGTGCACGTCGAGCCCAACACTCGTACGCTCTGTAAACACCCGGGGCCTCCATCACAACTGTCGGATAGGCCGAGCAGGCAGCCCCTGCTCGGTAACCCACGAACATGTGTGAGTGAGGCCCCGGCCCGCAACCAACTCAGGACGAGCCGGTCAATCCATACCGTCTAGGC
>NZ_JBZGDV010000023.1:0-1342 GCF_058355585.1 Nocardioides sp. Z13_37
CAGTGTGCTGGTTCACGACATCCCGGACACCTGTCTCACGACATCCCGGACAGATGTCTCACGACATCCGCGACACCACGCTGATGCTCAGCCATGTCGAAGGCACGCCTGGTCATCACCGCCGTGGTCATGGAGAAGCGACTCGTTGCCGAGGTCGTCGCGACCTATGGGATTTCCCGCTCACGTCTCTACGAGCTCCTTGCCCGCTACCGAGACGAGGGCGAGGCCGCCTTCGAACCCCGATCCAGGGCCCCGAAGACCTCACCGCGAGCGACCCCGCCCGCGACCGTCGACCTGATCCTGACCCTGCGCAAGCAGCTCCTCGAGGCCGGTCACGACGCCGGCGCCGACACCATCGTGTGGCACCTGGCCCAACACCACGACGTGACCGTGTCGCGGGCCACGGTCCACCGGATCCTGACCCGCAACGGAGCCGTCACACCCGAACCGAGGAAGAAGCCGAAGTCGTCCTACATCCGGTTCCAGGCAGCGATGCCGAACGAGTGCTGGCAGTCCGACTTCACCCACTACCCCCTCACCGACACCACGACCTTCCCCAAGGGTGTCGAGATCATCACCTGGCTCGACGACTGCACCCGCTACGCACTCCACGTGTCCGCGCACCGGGCGATCACCACCCCGATCGTCAAGGACACCTTCCGCAAAACCGCAGGTCAGCACGGCATCCCCGCATCGACCCTCACCGACAACGGCATGGTCTACACCGTCCGCCTGGCCAGCATCGGACACCGAGGCGGCCGCAACGGCTTCGAACAACAACTCCGCGACTGGCACGTGGTGCAAAAGAACAGCCGGCCCAACCACCCCACCACCTGCGGCAAGGTCGAACGCTTCCAACAGACCATGAAGAACTGGCTCCGGACCCAGCCCGTCCAGCCCGCCACCATCGCCGAGCTACAGGCCCTGCTCGACCGGTTCCGCACCGAGTACAACCAACACCGGCCACACCGCTCACTACCGCACCGAGCCACCCCCGCAGCGGTCTACGACACCATGCCCAAAGCCCTGCCAGGCCCCAGCCGCGACGCCGACACCCACGACCGGGTCCGACACGACATCGTCGACAAGTCCGGCACCGTCACCCTGCGCATCGCCGGACAGCTACGCCACATCGGCATCGGCCGAACCCACTCCCGAACCCACGTCATCCTGCTCATCCACGACCTTCACGTACGCATCGTCAACGCCATCACCGGCGAACTCCTCCGAGAGCTCACCATCGACCCCAGCAAGGACTACCAGCCACGAACCCACAAATGAAGAACACCCGAACCTACGTTTCCGTAGGTCCGGGTGTCCGCGATGTCCTGCGACATCACAT